>NZ_CP030771.1:2400000-3600000 GCF_006088715.1 Streptomyces sp. YIM 121038 | reverse complement strand
CCACGACGGACGCCCACGCGGCCGCCTTGGCCTCGGGGGTCGGCCGCGCGGCCCGCGCGGCGGCGGCGTGCCGCTCGCCCGCGGCGGTCCTGTCCCGCTCGGACTCGGCGGCGATGCCCGCCTCGTCGAGTCGGCCCATGGCCGCGAGCCGCCCCACGAACGCCCAGCGCAGCTCCGTGTCCACGGCGAGGCCCTCGATGGTCTCGGAGCCGTCGAGCAGCTCTTCGAGCAGCGCGAGGTCGGACTCCGTGCGGGCGGTGGCCGCGAACGCCCGCGCCCAGGCGAGCTGGTGGTCGCCGCCGGGCGCGGCCGCGCGCAGGTGCTCCAGGGTCGCCTCCGTCCACCGGGCGAGCAGCGCGTCGCGCCCGGCCGGGTCGGCGTACAGGTCGAGGGCGAGCTTCACCTGGCGGTGCAGGGACTGCACCACGCCGATGTCGGACTCCTTGGCGATGCCGGAGAGGACGAGCGCCAGGTAGTCGCGCGTGGGCAGCTCCGCGTCACGCGTCATGTCCCAGGCGGACGCCCAGCACAGGGCGCGCGGCAGCGAGGCCTCGAAGTCGCCGAGGTGCGCGGTGACGAAGGCGAGGGACTCGGTGTCCAGGCGGACCTTCGCGTACGACAGGTCGTCGTCGTTGAGCAGGACGACCGCCGGGCGGGCCCGGCCGACCAGGGCCTCCACGGCGGTCAGCTCGCCGTCGACGTCCAGCTCCACGCGGTCGGTGCGCACGAGCTTGCCCGAGCTGTCGTCGAGGTCGTACAGGCCGATGGCGATGCGGTGCGGCCGCAGGGTGGGCTCGCCCGTGGCGCCCGCGGGGAGCGCCGGGGCCTCCTGCTTGACCGCGAAGGAGGTGATGACACCCGCGGAGTCGACGTCCACGACCGGGCGCAGGACGTTGATGCCCGCGGTCCGGAGCCATTTCTGCGACCAGGTCTTCAGATCGCGGCCGCTGGTCTCCTCCAGGGCCCCGAGCAGGTCGCTGAGGCGGGTGTTGCCGAACGCGTGGCGCTTGAAGTACGCCTGCACGCCCTGGAAGAACTCGTCCATGCCGACGTAGGCCACCAGCTGCTTGAGGACCGAGGCCCCCTTCGCGTAGGTGATCCCGTCGAAGTTGACGAGCACGTCGTCGAGGTCGCGGATGTCCGCCATGATCGGGTGCGTGGACGGCAGCTGGTCCTGCCGGTACGCCCAGGTCTTCATGGAGTTCGCGAACGTCGTCCACGAGTGCGGCCAGCGCGAGCCCGGCGCGTACGCCTGGCAGGCGATGGAGGTGTAGGTGGCGAACGACTCGTTCAGCCACAGGTCGTTCCACCACTCCATGGTCACGAGGTCGCCGAACCACATGTGGGCCAGCTCGTGCAGGATGGTCTCGGCGCGCACCTCGTACGCGGCGTCCGTCACCTTGGAGCGGAACACGTACTGGTCGCGGATCGTCACCGCGCCCGCGTTCTCCATCGCGCCCGCGTTGAACTCCGGCACGAAGAGCTGGTCGTACTTCTTGAAGGGGTACGCGTAGTCGAACTTCTCCTGGAACCAGTCGAAGCCCTGCCGCGTCACCTCGAAGATCGCGTCGGCGTCGAGGAACTCGGCGAGCGAGGGCCGGCAGTAGATGCCGAGCGGCACGCTCTGCCCGTCCTTCTCGTACGACGAGTGCACCGCGTGGTACGGGCCGACGATCAGGGCCGTGATGTACGTGGAGATGCGCGGCGTGGGCTCGAAGGACCAGAGGTCGTCCTTCGGCTCGGGCGTCGGCGAGTTGGAGATCACCGTCCACCCGGAGGGTGCCTTCACGGTGAACTGGAACGTGGCCTTCAGGTCCGGCTGCTCGAAGGAGGCGAACACGCGGCGCGCGTCCGGCACCTCGAACTGCGTGTACAGATAGGCCTGCTGGTCCACCGGGTCGACGAAGCGGTGCAGGCCCTCGCCGGTGTTCGTGTACTCGCAGTCGGCGACGACGCGCAGCTCGTTGCGCCCCTCGCGCAGGTGCCGCAGGGCGATCCGGGAGTCGCGGAAGACCGCGGCGACGTCCAGGGCGTGGTCGTTGAGGACCACCTCGTGGACGGCCGGGGCGATCAGGTCGATGAACGTCTCGGCGTTCGCCTCGGCGCTGTCGAAGCGCACGGTGGTCACCGACCGGTAGGTGCCGCCCTCCTGCGCTCCGGAGAGGTCGAGATCGATCTCGTACGAGTCAACGGTGAGCAGCTTCGCCCGCTGCTGCGCCTCTTCGCGGGTCAGATTGGTGCCGGGCACGCGGTCATCTCCTCAGTGCGACTTGCGAAGTTTCTGTGATGTTTCCGGCCATCCTTCCATGCGGGACGGCGGGGTGCCCCGGCCCATTGTTCTCGGCCCGCCCTGCGGTTAGCATCCGCGCGTCGGCTCAGGCCCCACGGCCTTGGGCGGGCCCCACGGTGGCGGTCACGCGCGGAAGCAGGTGTATATGGCACGGGGAGTACGGGGCCGGTTACGCGGGACCTGTCCGCGCGCGGTCCTCGCCCCGGCGGCGGCCCTGGCCCTGCTGCTCGCCACGGCGGGCTGCGGCGACTCCGGCGACGACGGGGGCGGCACGGCGGACGGCAAGGGCCTGGAGAAGAGCACGATCACCGTCGGCACGATGTCCGTGGCGGACACCGCCCCGCTCCAGCTCGCGATCAGCAAGGGCTTCTTCAAGGCCGAGGGGCTCACCGTCCGCACGACGACGCTCCAGGGCGGCGCCGAGTCCGTCGGCAGGCTGCGCGCGGGCGCCCTCGACATCTCCTTCGGCAACTACGTCTCGTACTTCCTCGCGCACGCCAACAAGGCCCTGGACGTGCGGATCGTCGCCGACGCCTTCGCCCTGGCGCCCAAGACGCACGCGGTCCTGGTGCGCAAGGACTCGCCGGTCAAGACCCTGAAGGACCTCGAAGGCAAGAAGATCGCCGTCAACACGAAGCGGAACATCAGCTCCCTGCTCGTCCAGAAGGCCGCCAAGGCCGAGGGCGTGACGTTCGACGAGGACGAGGACTTCGCCGAGGTCGACATGCCGAACATGGAGACCGCCCTGAAGACGGGCAGCGTCGACGCCGTGCAGGCCGCGGAGCCGTTCGTCAGCGCGATCGAGGAGTCCGGCACCGGCCGCGTCGTCGCCGACCTCGGCAGGCCGCCGACCGCGGGCTTCCCGATCGCGGGGTACGCGACCACGGCGCGCTTCGCCGAGAAGAACAAGAAGACCGTCGAGGCCTTCCAGCGGGCCATGGCCCGCGCCCAGAAGCAGGCCGCCAACCGCACCACGGTCGTGCGCACGCTCCCCGACTACACCAGGATCACTCCCGACCAGGCCGCCCAGCTCCACCTCGGCGGCTATCCGGTGGCCCTGGACCCGGCGCGGCTGCGCCGGGTGGTGGACCTGATGCGGGAGTTCGGCTATCTGCGGCGGCCGCTCGACGTCGAACCGCTGCTCGTGCGCACGGGGCCGTGAGGGCGATGCGGTGAAGGAGGCGGCGCGCTTCGGTTCCGGGTCCGGCCCGGAGGCAGGGGCGCGCGCCCGTCGCCGCGTGCGCCTGGGCGCCCTTCCGCGCGCCGGGGCGCTCGTCTCCCGGCGGTGGGGGCGGGCCCTGCTCGGCGCGCTCGGCGTGGGCGGGGCCGTGCTCGTCCTCGAACTCCTCTCCCGTACCGGCGCCTTCGGCGACGGGGAGCTGCCGCCCGCCACCTCCGTGCTCGCCCGCGCCGCCGGGATGGCCGTCGACGACGGCTTCCTCGGCCATCTGGGCACCACCGTCTCCGCCTGGCTCGGGGGGCTCGCGCTCGCCGTCGCCCTCGCCGTGCCCGCCGGGCTCCTGCTCGGCTCGCTGCCCCGGCTCGGCGCCGCGAGCCTCGCCGTGGTCGAGCTGGCCCGGCCCGTGCCGTCCGTCGCGCTCATCCCCCTCGCGATCCTCGTGTTCGCCGAGCCGGTCCGGGTCGAGCGGTCCCTCGTGTGCTACGCCGCGCTGTGGCCGATCCTCCTCAACACCCTGTACGGGCTGCGCGACGTCGACCCCGTCGCCAAGGAGACCCTGCGGTCCTTCGGCTTCGGGCCGCTGTCCGTCCTCTGGCGGGTGTCCCTGCCGAGCGCGGGCCCGTTCGTGCTCACGGGGGTGCGGATCGCCGCCTCCGTGGGGCTCGTCGTGGCGGTCAGCGCGGAGCTGCGGGCCGGGGGTGACTCGGGGCTCGGCGTGTATCTGCTCCAGACGCAGTCCGGGGGCGGGCGACCGGACCTGATGGTGGCCGGGGCGGTGTGGGCGGGGGCCCTGGGGGTGGTGGCGAACGGGGTGCTCGTGGCCGTGGGGCGGGTGGCTTTTCCCCAAGCCCGCCCCTTCCCGAGACGAAGGGGCTCTGCCCCCTCGACCCCCGGATATCGCGCTTCGCGCTCGTCCTCAAACGCCGGACGGGCTGAATGATGACCGTTGTGCGCTTTCTGCTGCTGCGGGGGTGGCTGCTCGCTCTGCTCGTCCTCGCCTGGGAAGTGGCCGCCCGGCGGGCCGGGGACGTCTACTTTCCGCCGCCCGGGCGCATCGTGCGGCTCATGGTGCGCGAACCCGGGCTCGACGCGCTCCGGCAGAGCCTCGGGCAGCTGCTCCTCGGGTGGGCGATCGCCGGGGCCGTGGGGGTCGCCGTCGGGGTGGGGGTCGGGCTCTCGCGGGTGGCGCGGTACGTGCTCGAACCGGTGCTGCAGTTCGCGCGGGCCGTGCCGCCGCCCACGCTCATCCCGTTCTTCATGGTCGTCTTCGGGCTCGGCACGTCCATGCGCCTCGCGACCGTCGTGTTCGGGGTCGTGTGGCCGGTGCTGCTCAACACCGTCGACGGGGTGCGCTCCGTCGAGCCGGTGCAGCTGGACTCGGCCCGGGTCTTCGGCCTCGGCCGGGCCGCGCGGCTGCGGTACGTGGTGCTGCCCGCCGCCGCGCCGAAGGTCTTCGCGGGGCTGCGCGTCGCGCTCGGCTTCGCGCTGATCCTCATGGTCGTCGCCGAGCTGATGGGGGCGGGCGACGGGGTCGGCGCCCGGCTGAACGCGGCCGAGCGGGAGTTCCGCCCCGACCGGATGTGGGTGGTGATCCTCCAGCTCGGCGCCGTCGGCTGCGTACTCAACGGACTCTTCCTGCTGGTCGAGCGGAAGGCACTCGCCTGGCACCGGGGTGCGAGGCGCGGGAACACCTAGGGCGTGGGGGCGCCCGCCGTTCCCGTGCAACCGGTTCACCCGGAGCGGAGGGAACGACCGAAGCACGTGAGCACTCAATTCACATAGACCACGAGGCAGTTGGCTTCAGCGCACAGGGGGAACACGGGATGCTGGACATCGCGGGGCTCAGTCATCGCTACGACGACGGCCATCAGGCGGTCGAGGACGTCGAACTCTTCGTGGACCGGGGCGAACTGGTCAGCATCGTCGGCCCCTCGGGGTGCGGCAAGTCCACGCTGCTGCGGTGCGTGGCGGGCCTCCAGCGGCCGAGCGCGGGCCGGATCACGGTCGGCGGCCGGGCCGTCGAGGGCGCCGTACCGGACGGCCTCGCGGTCGTCTTCCAGGACTACACGCGCTCGCTCTTCCCTTGGCTGACCGTCCGCGACAACGTGGCCCTTCCGCTGCGCCGCCGGGGCCTCGACCGCGCCGGGCGCCGCGCCCGCGCCCGGGACGCGCTCGCCCAGGTCGGCCTCGCGGACGCGGCGGCCAAGTACCCCTGGCAGCTCTCCGGCGGCATGCAGCAGCGCGTGGCCATCGCCCGGGCCCTGGCGTACCGGCCCGCGCTGCTGCTCATGGACGAGCCCTTCGGCTCGGTGGACGCCCAGACCCGCGAGGACCTGGAGGACCTGCTCCTCGCCGTACGGGCCGGACACGCGGAGGACGGCGGACACGCGGAGGACGGCGGGGCCACGGCGGGCCGCGGGAACGCGGCGGGCGGCCGGGACGCGGCACCGGGGCGCATGACCATCCTCCTGGTCACCCACGACATCGACGAGAGCGTGTACGTCGGCGACCGCGTCGTCGTCCTCAGCGGCGCCCCGGGCCGCGTCCACCGCGAGCTGCGGGTCGACCTGCCCGCACCGCGGGACCAGATCGCCACCCGCGGCCTGCCCGAGTTCGTGAAGCTCCGGGCCGAGGTCGGACGGGCGGTGCGCCGGCCATGACCGTGGACGTACTGATCGCGGGCGCGGGCATCGGCGGCCTCACCACCGCGCTGAGCCTGCACGCGGCGGGCATCGGCGTGCGCGTCGTCGAACCGGTCGACGTGCTGCGGCCCGTCGGCGTCGGCATCAACCTCCTCCCGCACGCCGTGCGGGAGCTGACCGAACTCGGCCTCGGCGACCTGCTCGCCGCGACCGGCGTGCAGACGGCCGACATGGTCCACTACGACCGGCACGGCAACCGCATCTGGGGCGAGCCGCGCGGCCTCGCGCTCGGCTACCACTGGCCGCAGTACTCCATCCACCGGGGCGCCCTCCAGATGCTGCTGCTCGACGCGGTGCGCCAGCGGCTCGGCGACCGGGCCGTGGTCACCGGCACGGCGTTCGTCCGCTTCATGGAGGACGGCAACGCGCTGCGGGTCGTGCTGCGGGACGTGGCCCGCGGGCGGGAGCACGCGGTGCGCGTGCGGGCCCTCGTCGGCGCCGACGGCCTCTACTCGACGGTCCGCGCCCGGCTGCACCCCGGCGAGGGCCCGCCGCGCTGGAACGGCATCCGGATGTGGCGCGGCGTCACGGAGTGGCACCCGGTCCTCGGCGGCCGCACGGTCGCCGTCGCGGGCAGCAACGCCCACGCGAAGCTGGTCGTCTACCCCATCTCGCGGGAGGCCGAGCTGCGCGGCCGGGCCCTGCTCAACTGGGTGGCGGAGGTCCGCTTCCCGCCGGAGCCGGGCGCCGGGCCGGGCTCCGCCGACTGGAACCGGGGCGGCCGCCTCTCCGACGTCCTGCCGCACTACGCGGGCTGGCGCATCGGCGACCTCGACGTGCCCGCCCTCTTCGCCGCGACCCGCCGCATCCTGGAGTACCCCATGGTCGACCGGGAGCCGCTGCCGTGGTGGGGCAAGGGGCCCGTCACCCTCCTCGGGGACGCCGCGCACCCCATGTACCCCGTGGGCTCCAACGGCGGCTCCCAGGCCATCCTGGACGCCCGCGTCCTGGCCCGCTGCCTGGCCGTCACGGACCCCGACCGGGCCGCGGGGCTGCGCGCCTACGAGGAGATCCGCCGCGAGGCCACGGCCGCCCTGGTCCTCGCCAACCGCCGGATGCCCGCCGACCGCTTCCTCGCGGCGGTCGCCGAGCGCGCCCCCGACGGCTTCGAGCGGGTGGAGGACGTGCTGACGCCCGAGGAGCTCGGCGAACTGGAGGCCGCGTACCGCTGGACGACGGGCACGGACGTCGCGGAGCTCAACGGGAGGGGGTCGTGGGGGCTTCCCTGAGCCGGCCCAGGAGCCGGGCGAGCGCGGCGGGGGTGGTGGTCAGCACGGCGCCCGGGGCGTCGCTCTCGCGCAGGTGGACGGAGTCGTGGGTGGAGGCGACCTCGACGCAGGTGTTGCCGTCTCCGGCCTCGGAGAAGGTGGACTTCTGCCAGTGGAGGTCCTGGGTCATGACTGAGCCTCACAGGTCCTTGAGAGTGCGGTGAACGAAGTCCCTCGACGGCCCAGGGGGCAAGGCCGCCGTCTCCACTTTACGGAAAAGTTTTCGAAAACGGTCCAGCTGGGATTCCGCGTCCAGGAACGCCGTGCCGTGCGGCGAGTCCCGCAGCACGGTGTCCAGTTGGGGGATCGGGCCGCCCGTGTACAGCATCGCGCTGCTCGCCCCGGCGAAGCCGGTTACCCCGAAGGGGATGACGCGTACGGTGTGACCTCGGTCGATCTGGTGCAGGATGGCCCGGAGTTGATCGCGGGCCACCCTGCGGTCGGCCACGAGGATCCGCAGCGCGCATTCGTGGACGACCGTCTCGTACGTGGCGGCCTCGTCGCCCTCGATGGCGGCCCGGCGCCTCATCCGGTGTTCCACCCGGGGTTCGAGCTCGCTGGGCGGGAGCTCCGGGACCGCGTACGAGAAGACCGCCCGGGCGTAGTCGGGAGTCTGCAGCAGCCCGGGTACGTGCGTGATGACGACCTCGCGCAGGAACGTGGCGTGGTGCTCCAGCTCGGCGACGTCCAGGAACGCCGGTGGCAGCACGCCCCGGAACTCATCCCACCAGCCCTGCGTACGGTCGGCCGCCATGGCCGCGAGGGCGTCGACCAGCGCCTCGTCGGCGCAGGCGTAATGAGCGGCGAGCCGTCGCACCCGCTCCGGGCTGACGCCCGCGAGGCCCGCCTCGACCTGGCTCATCTGCGCCGAGGTCGAGCTCAGTAACCCTGCCGCCTCCCTGGCCTTCAGTCCGGCGGCCTCCCGCAGTCTGCGCAGCTCGGTGCCCAGGCGCACCTGTCGTGCGGTGGGCTGATTCCTGGGCGCCATGTACTCCTCCGGGTCTCAACTCGCCTGTGGATGCCGCTCGTTCGGGTGTCAGATTAGGGCAATCGGTTGCGGGAGGAAAAATTTTCGCCCTACTCTACGTGATGTGTCGCAACGCTGCGAAGCGTTCGGGAGTACCGGAGGCCGACTGTCCCCGCATGCCATGACGGGGTGGTCGCGCCCCCGCCCTGCGCGCGCAGCGTGTATCCAACTCCTCAGACCCTCAACGGAGTTCACGCATGTCTGAAGACGGCAGTAAACCCGAAACCGGCCCCGGTGCGGAGCCCTGGGAGTACACCCTGCACATCCCGCGCGAGCTCTGCGCGGTCACTGTGTGTCGCCATACCCTCCGGGTGATCCTCTCCGTGCACGGCCTCGGCGGCGTCGTCGACGTGGCCGAACTCCTGGCGACCGAGCTGGTCTCCAACGCCGTGCGCCACACCAAGGGCCCCGTCTCCTTCCGCCTCCTGTGGGCCGACGGAGTCCTGCGCATCGGCGCCTGGGACGCCGACCCCACGCCGCCCGCCCCGACCCCGCGCCCGGCCCCCCTCGACCTGGAGGACGGCCGGGGCCTCGACCTGATCCGCTGCTGCTCCGACACCTGGGGCTGGCACCCGCTGCCGAAGGAGGGTGACGCGGGCAAATACGTCTGGTGCGAGCTCGGCGCCGCCGCCTAGCGCGCGCTCCTGCCCGCCGTCGCCACCACCCCCAGCGCGAGCACCGCGAGGCCGCCGCCCAGCCACAGGACGTCCGTCGCGCCCAGGCCGTCGGCCACCCGGCCGCCGAGCAGGGCGCCCAGGGCGATCGCCGTGTTGAAGATCCCGGCGAAGAGCGCGGACGCGGCCTCGCGGGCCTGGGGGGCGGCGGCCATGACCCAGTTCTGGGAGGAGACGGAGACGCCGCCGTAGGCCAGGCCCCAGGCGACGAGCAGGGCGACGGACGCGGGCAGCGACGAGCCCGCGGGGACCAGGAGCAGCACCACGCCCGCCAGGGCCGCGGAGATCAGCAGGAGGGTGCGGCGCGGGTCGCGGGCCGCGAAGGTGCCGCCCAGGAAGTTGCCCGCGACGCCCGCGACGCCGTAGCACAGAAGGAGGCCGCTGATCAGGCCCGCGCCCACGTCCGGCACCCGCTCCAGGACCGGACGGACGTACGTGTACGCGGTGAAGTGGCCGACGACCAGGAACGCCACCGCGATCAGGCCGACGCGGAGCCGGGGCAGGCGCAGCAGGCCGGGGAAGACGCCGAGGCGCACCGGCTCGCTCGGCGGCAGCGCCGGGAGCACCACGGCGAGCAGCGCGGCCACGCCGAGGCCGAGCACGGCCATCGCGCCGAACGCCCAGCGCCAGCTGGCGAGTTCGCCGAGGAAGGTGCCCGCGGGCACTCCGAGGACCGACGCCACGGCTATGCCGCTGAAGATCACGGCGGTGGCCCGGCCGACGGACTCGGCCCGCACCAGGCGCACCGCGAGCGAGGCCGCGACGGCCCACACGCCGCCGATGCAGAGGCCGACCACGATCCGGGCGACGAGCAGGACCTCGAAGGACGGCGCCAGGGCCGACAGGAGGTTCGCGGCGCCCAGCAGGAGCATCAGGCCGCACAGGACGGCCCGGCGGTCCGCGCCGCGCACCGCGACCGGCAGGAGCAGGGCGGCGAGCGCCGCGACCACGCCGGGCAGGGTGACGGTCAGGCCCGCGGTGCCGTCGGACACGCCGAGGCCCGAGGAGAGCGAGGTGAGCAGGCCGACGGGCAGCATCTCCGTCGTCACGACGGAGAAGGTGGCGGCGGCGACGGCGACGACGGACAGCGGCAGGGCCCGCTGCCGCGTGTCCACGTGGGGGGTCTGGGTCAGGGTTTCGGTGGGCGTTTCCATGGGCGTTTCCATGGGCACCAGACAACGCCCGCCCGGCGACCGGGAACAACGCCGAAGATCTCATCCTTGAATGAGCGGGACTCATCGATCCCGGAACGATCGAGCGTGGGCGGGAGCTGCCGGCTGTGGGCGGAGTGGAGATACGGGAGCTGGAGTGCTTCCTCGTGCTGGCCGAGGAGCTGCACTTCGGGCGGGCGGGGGAACGGCTGTACGTCTCGCAGAGCCGGGTCAGCCAGCTGCTCGCCGCGCTGGAGCAGCGGGTCGGGGCCCGGCTCGTGGAGCGTACTAGCCGCCGGGTGCGGCTGACCCCGCTCGGCGAGCGGTTCCGCGCGGAACTGCGGCCCGCCTACACGGAGTTGACCGCCGTCGTCGACCGGGCCAAGGAGGCCGCGCGCGGGGTGGAGGGGCGCCTGCGCATCGGCTTCCAGGGCACGGCCGACGCCCGGCTCATGGAGGCCATCACCACCTTCCAGCGGCGGCACCCGGGCTGTGTGACCCAGATCGCGGAGGTGCCCTTCGCGGATCCCTTCGGGGCGGTGCGCCAGGGCGAGGTGGACGTGGCGATCGTGCTCCTGCCGGTGGCCGAGCCGGACCTCGTCCTCGGCCCGCTCTTCTCCCGGCAGCAGCAGACCGTCGCCGTGTCGGTACGGCATCCCTTCGCGGGGCGGGAGCGGCTCGCCGCGGCCGAGCTGCACGGCACGCCCCTGATCGCGGCGGCGCCGCCCGCCCCCGCCTACTGGCGCGAGGCCCACGCCCCCTCGGCCCTGCCCGCGCCCGCCGTCCGGACCCTCCAGGAAGGCCTCACCCTGGTCGCCGCGGAGCAGGGCGCGATGCTCCTGTGCCGCCCCACGGCCGCGTACCACGGCCGCGAGGACGTCGTCTTCGTGCCGGTGGACGGGGTGCCGGACTCGGTGCTCGGCATGGTCTGGCACCGGGACGGGGAGACGGAGCGGGTGCGGGCGTTCGCGCGGGCGGTGACCGAGGCGACCGCCGTGGCCGCGGCGGCGTGACGCCCTGCTACGCGGCTTCGGGGCGGTGCACCACGAAGTGCAGGCAGCCGTACTCCACGGCCCGCACGTGCACCTGGGTGACCTCCGGGGCGGCGAACGCCTCCTCGAAGGCCTCGTCGTAGCCCGCCGTCGTGTCCTCGGGCAGCTCCAGGAGACGGCCGCCGACGATGTGGCCCCGGTCGTCGTAGCGGCGGAAGGCGCGCAGCGCCCCGGCGCGCGCGAACGGGTAGCCGGTGGCCGCCTCCCGCGCGGGGCCCTCGCAGGGGTCCGCGTGGATGAAGACCGGGCCCTGCTCGTCGTAGGCGCCCGGCCGGGCGCCGGTCCGTGCCGCCCAGCGGCGGAGCGGGGCGTACGCGACCAGGGCGACGCGGTCGCCCGGGGCGATCGGGCGCAGACAGCAGCGCAGGGGGCTGCCGCCCTCCTCGTCCGTGTACGGCACGCAGGCGCGGCCCGCGTCATCGGTCTCGCGCAGCTCCGCCAACGCCTCCGGCGGGATGGGCTGAGGTGTGTACAGGGTGCTCATGTCCCCCACCCTCCGCTGTGCCCCGCGCCCACGCTGGCGCTTTCCGGACACCTACCTCGCCCCACCGCTACCGCGGCGATTCCTCCCACCCGCCCACCCGTTCCCACCCCAGCGACCCGGCCGAGCCCCGACCTGGCGGCTCGCCCGCCGTCGTCCGTCCGCTTCGCCGCTCCGCGACGAACCCCGCCCACCCACCCCTGAGGAAGGGGCGGGTGGGCGGGGAGAACAGACGGGCGGTCGGCGACGGCGCCCGGCCGGGGCCATCCAGCCCGTCCGGCGTTTGAGGACGAGCGCGTCAGCGCGGGGTCGGAACCGGCGGGACGGGTCAGGACTCCTGGGCGACGAGCTCAGCGATCTGCACGGCGTTCAGCGCAGCGCCCTTGCGGAGGTTGTCGTCGGAGATGAAGAACGCGAGCCCGTGCTCGACGGTCTCGTCGCGGCGGACGCGGCCGACGAAGGCCTCGTCGCGGCCCGCGGCGACCAGCGGGGTGGGAACGTCCGTGACGACGACGCCCTCCGCGCCGGAGAGGATCTCGACGGCGCGCTCGGGGCTGATCGGCCGCTCGAAGCGGGCGTTGACCTGGAGGGAGTGGCCGGTGAAGACGGGCACGCGCACGCACGTGCCGGAGACCTTGAGGCCGGGGATCTCCAGGATCTTGCGGGACTCGTGGCGGAGCTTCTGCTCCTCGTCGGTCTCGTTCAGGCCGTCGTCGACGACGGATCCCGCCATCGGCAGGACGTTGTACGCGATCGGGGCGACGTACTTGTCGGGCGCGGGGAAGTCCACGGCCGAGCCGTCGTGGGCCAGCCGCGGGGCGTCGGCGCCGACCTTCTCGATCTGCCCGTACAGCTCCTCGACACCAGCGAGACCGGAGCCGGAGACGGCCTGGTAGGTCGCGACGACCAGCGAGGTGAGCCCGGCCTCCAGGTGCAGCGGCTTGAGGACGGGCATCGCGGCCATGGTCGTGCAGTTCGGGTTGGCGATGATGCCCTTGGGGCGGTCGGCGATCGCGTGCGGGTTCACCTCGGAGACGACCAGCGGCACCTCGGGGTGGCGGCGCCAGGCCGAGGAGTTGTCGATCACGACGGCGCCCTGTGCGGCGACCTTCTCGGCGAGGGCCTTGGACGTGGCGCCGCCGGCCGAGAACAGCACGATGTCGAGGCCGGTGTAGTCGGCGGTCGAGGCGTCCTCGACGGTCACGCCGTCGACGACGGTCCCGGCCGAGCGGGCCGAGGCGAACAGGCGCAGCTCGTCGACCGGGAACTTCCGCTCGATCAGGATCTTGCGCATGACCGTGCCGACCTGACCGGTGGCTCCGACGATTCCGACCTTCACGGCTACTCCCTAAAGTTCTGGCACGTGCCTCGGCTGGCTTTCAGCCTTCCCATCATGCGGGGGACCCCAGGGCGCCTGTCCAATTCATTGAGGTCTCAATCGTGCCGTGGGGCGGCGCTGACCAGCAGGTGAGACGCCGCCCCCGGCCCCGCGGGGCGCTCAGCCCCGGTGCTCGATGCCCCAGCGGCCGCTGGTCCTGATCTGCAAGTAGCCGCCGGGCAGCAGCTGCAGGCCCGCCGCGGTGCTGATCCGCCGCACCGGTTCGAGCCGCTCGTCGAGCTCCCAGAGGACCAGGAGGTCGATCAGGCCCCGGCCCTCGTGGGTGAGCATCATCTCGGTTTCCGCACCGGTGTGACGTACGACTCCGTAGCCCTGCCCCTCCACGCGCCCGCCCTTGCCGAGGGCGGGCGCGCTCGCGGCCGGGGCGGGCTCGATCCGCCAGGCGGTGTGGTCGCCCGCGCTGACCAGGACGTAGGCGTGGCCCGCGGGTGAGACCCACAGCGGTCCGGTGACGGGGCGGCGGCGCCCCGAGGTGTCGGCGGAGATCACCGTGCGGCCGTGCGCCTGGACGGTGCGGGTACTCAGGGGCTCGTCGCCGGAGCCGGTGCGGGCGAGGCCGAGCAGCGCGGGCGGCCCGGCGTAGCGGAACACCGCGCTGCCCGCGCCCTCGGCGGGACCGGTCAGGGGCGGCGCCTGCTCGACGGGCAGCAGCCTGAGGCTCCAGTCGCCCGTGCCCTCCAGCTTGAGGCGCACCTGCGCGGCGCCGTCGCGGAAGATCAGGGTCCGGCCGCGCTCGCCGTTGTTCTGCCCGCTGAGGAACTGCTCCTCGTCGTCGTACTCGTCGAGCAGCTTCGCCTCGTACCCGAGGAAGGAGTCCTCGCCCGCGATCGCGTAGTCGAGCAGGGCGGGGCGGCCGGGGGCCGGATTGACCAGCGTGACCGTGGCCCGGCCGCGTCCGGAGTAGGCGCCGGTCGCCTGGGCGACGGCCTGGTCGACGACCGGCAGCGGGCGCGCGCTGAGCTGCCAGGGGCCGTCGGCCTCCAGGGCGAGCAGCAGCGGCCCGTCGGTGAGCGGCACGGTCTGGCGCAGCCGGTCGGTGTCGTTGACGAGCAGGTCGTAGTCGTCGAGGTCGCGCAGCCTGGTGGCGTCGTGGCTCTTCAGGCCGATGTAGCCGCCGCCGTCCTCGTCGCCCGCGAAGTCCACGTCGAGGTCGGCGGCCGTGCCGTGGTACGCGAGCACGTCGGGGCCGTAGCCCTGGAGCGCGCCGGGGCCGAGCGGGCGGGCCGCCGAGAGCGGCAGGACGCGTACGCCCCACTCGTTGTCGGCCTCCACGCGCAGGCGCAGCGGGCGGCCCTGCGGGACCTTGACGAGCACGCGGCCCCGGAAGTCGTCCAGGGTGCTGTTGAAGAGGTGGTCGTCGTCCTTGTTGCGGCGGTTGAGCGTGGTCACGCCGAAGTAGCCGTCGCCGCGCTGCCACGCCTCGACGAGCACCGCGGCGCCGGGCGGCAGCGGCGCGTCGACGCTGACGACGCCGTTGCCGTGGCCCTGCTGGGCGAAGGGGTGGAACTCGGGGCCCAGGGGCGCGGCGGGCGCGGGCCCGGCCGCGGGCACGGCCGGCGCGTACGACGGCTGCGGGACGGGCACCGGCTGCGGGGGCTGCGGGGGCTGTACCGGCTGCGGTGCGGGCGCGGGCGCGGGACCCGGCTGCTCCACCGCGATGCCGAAGTCCGTCGCCAGGCCCGCGAGGCCGGACGCGTAGCCCTGCCCGACCGCACGGAACTTCCAGCCCCCGTCGCGCCGGTAGAACTCGCCGAGCACGAACGCCGTCTCGGTGCTCGCGTCGGTGACGGCGTAGTGCGCGACGACGCCGCCGTCACCGGTCATGGCCTGGAGGTACAGGCCGGGCACCGCGCCGAAGGTGCCGCCGTCGCAGGACCCGGCTATCAGCACGCGCTGGACGTCCGGCTCGATCCGCGGCAGGTCGACCTCCAGCCACTCGGCGAGCTGCCCGCCGCCCTCGGCCGTGCCCGCGTGCCGCACCGCGCCGGAGGGGTGCGCGGGCTGGTTGTAGAAGACGAGGTCGGCGTCGCCCCGGACCGTGCCGCGCGCGTCGAGGAGCAGTGCGGAGGCGTCGACGACGGGCGCCCCGGGCACCTGCGAGCGGCAGACCGCGACCCGCAACGGAGCCACCGGGACAGGGGTGTTGGCCCCCTTGGAGATGTGCGTCATGGGGCTCATCGTGTCAGTGGAGACAGTGTGAAGTCGATGAGGAGAAGTGGCGGAGGAGGTTCCGGATACACCACCCCGACACGCCGCTGACCTGCGGTGACGCGCCCCGTCCCGGGAGTTCCCCGGCCCGCCGGAGGCGATGTCCCGGTCCGCCGGAGACATCTCCCCGGCCGCCGAACGATTCGCCCCGCTGCCGCGTCGTAGGGGAAACGGAGGAGGGGGAGGGGCATTGCTGCGCGGAAAACCACGCCGTCAGGCGCGCGACGCGGCCGACCGCCGCACACCGGCGGCGGACCCGCTCGACCCGGCCCAGGAGGCCCGCGTCCGGGCCGTCCTGTCGCTCGGCGGGGTGCCGTACGGCGAACTCCAGGACGGGGTGCAGCAGGTCAGGCTGCGGCTCCTGGAACGGGCGGCGAAGGGGGAGCAGGCCCCGCGCAACGTGTCCGCCTGGGCCGCGGTCGTCGCCTCGAACTGGGCCGTGGACTGGCACCGGGCCCGGCACCGCCAGGAGCGGCTCGGCGAACGGCTCGCCGCGCTGCGCCCGGAGCGGCCCGCGGACGACGGCGCCGAGTCGCGCGTCCTGTCGCTGGCCGTGGCGCAGGGCCTGGACGAACTGCCGGACGGCCAGCGGCAGGTCGTCGTCCTGCGCTTCTACGCGGACCTGCCGGTGCGGGACATCGCCGCCGAGCTCGGCATCCCGGAGGGCACGGTCAAGAGCAGGCTGCACGCGGCCGTACGGATGCTGCGCACGCGGCTGCAGAAGGAAGAGGTGGTGTGACCGTGGCGCACGGCGCGTACGACGAGCAGGACGGGCACGAGGGCCGCGCCGCGCGGGGCGGGCCCCCCGGGGAGCGCTACGACGGCCCCGACGCGCTGATGCTCGCGGTCACGGACGAGCCCGTGCCCGAGGCGGCGCGCGCCGACGAGCGGTTCCTGGCCGAGCACGCGGCGGCGGTCGCGGACGTGGCGGCGCTGCGGGAGCAGCTGCGGGCCGTGGGGGACGCCCTGGCGCGGGGCCCGGGGGAGGCGCCGCCGCGGCCGGTGCCGGTGCGCGGCCCGCGGCCGGGCGCGCCCGTGCGGCGGCGCGCGCTGCTCGCCCTCGCCGCCACGGCCGCGGCGGGCCTGCTGGGCGGCGTGGTGTGGCTGGGCGCGCGGGCCGACCTCGGCGCCGGGGACGACGGAGCCGACAAGTCGGCGGGCGCGGGCGCCGACGCCGGGGTCGAGCGCCGGGAGCCGGGCGACGACGGCCCCCAGCAGGACGCGGACGGAAAGGGGTCGCCCGCGGGTTACGTCGCCTGTGCCCGCCTCATCGTCGAGGGCACCGTACAGAGCGTGGAGACGCTGCCGGGCGGCGGCCAGGACCGGATCACCCTGGACGTGTCCCGTGCCTACAAGCCCGCCGAGGCGCCGGAGGAGGTGACGTTCGTGATGGACGTGAACGCGGATCCACCCCTGCGCGCGGGCGACCACGCCCTGATCGGCATCCCCGAGGGGGAGGCCTCGCCGGACGTCTGGACGACGGGCAAGGGCATCCCGAAGGAGCGCCGCTGGATCCTCGCCGCCCTGCCGAAGGCGCGCGGACTGGAGTGCTGAGGGGCACGGAATCGGGTGCTGAGGGGCACGGAACCGGGTGCTGAGGGGCACGGACTGGAGTGCTGAGTTCCGGTGACAGTTGGGTGAAGGCGCTGTTGCGCCCGGCGATAAACCCTTTGAACTGCGGTTTTTCCGGGCTAACTTCCTTCCACCGCGATCACTGATGATCACCAGCGATCAGCAGTGGTCGTCACTGATCACCGAACCCCCCATGGAAGGACCTCCGTGCGCGCACCCCGCAGCCGGGCGACGGCCGCTCTCGTCTCCGCGGCCGTCGCCGTCCCCGTCCTCTTCGCCGCCGCACCCCAGGCGGGCGCGCAGGCCGACCACAAGCCGCACCCCACCACGCAGGAGCGGCAGGCGAAGAAGCTCGCCAAGAAGCTCGTCGAGAAGTCCTCCGGCAAGGGCGCCTACCGCCACCTGGAGAAGTTCCAGGAGATAGCGGACAAGAACGGCGGCAACCGCGCCGCGGGCACCAAGGGCCACAAGGCGTCCACCACGTACGTGCACGACCGCCTGAAGAAGGCCGGGTACAAGGTCTCGTACCAGGACTTCACGTTCTACGAGTCGGAGACGCTGCGCGAGGGCGCGGCCGTCCTGTCGCCCGAGGCGCGCAAGCTCAACGCGGTGGCCTTCGACTTCAGCAAGGCGACGCCCGAGGGCGGCATCCAGGCGCCGCTCGCGGCCGCCCGCGTCGACGACACCCCCGGCTGCGAGGCCGACGACTACGCCTCGGACACCTTCACCGGCAAGATCGCCCTGGTGAAGCGCGGCTCCTGCACCTTCGCCGAGAAGGAGGCCGCCGCGGCCAAGGCGGGCGCCATCGGCCTCATCCTGTACAACCACTCCGGCGACAAGCCCGTCCACGGCAACCTGGAGACCCCGGACAACGCGCACATCCCGGCCGCGGGCATCACCCTGGCCGAGGGCGAGGCGCTCGCCAAGCAGATCGCCCAGGGCGAGGTGAAGGTCTCCCTGGACGTCGCCACCAAGGCCGTCCCGCACAAGACCCGCAACGTCATCGCGGAGACCCGCGGCGGCCGCGCCGACCGCGTCGTCGGCCTCGGCGCCCACCTGGACTCCGTGCCCGAGGGCCCCGGCATCAACGACAACGGCTCCGGCTCCGCCGGTCTGATCGAGGTCGCCGAGAAGCTCGCCAAGGCGACCAAGGGCGGCACGAAGCTCAACAACAAGGTCCGCTTCTCCTGGTGGTCCGCCGAGGAGCTCGGCCTGCTCGGCTCCGACCACTACGTCAAGTCGCTGACGGCCAAGCAGAAGAAGAACATCAAGCTGTACCTGAACTTCGACATGATCGGCTCGCCGAACGCGGCCGAACTCGTCTACGACGGCGACAACTCCGACGGCGTCGGCTCCGGCCCGGGCCCGAAGGGCTCCGCCCAGATCGAGAAGCTGATCAACGGCTTCCTCGACAAGAAGAAGGTCCCGCACTGGGGCACCGACTTCGACGGCCGCTCCGACTACGGCCCCTTCATCGCCGAGGGCATCCCCGCGGGCGGCACCTTCACCGGCGCCGAGGGCCTCAAGACCGAGGAGCAGGCGGCGAAGGCGGGCGGCAAGGCCGGCCAGCCCTACGACCCGAACTACCACGGCAAGGGCGACACCCTGAAGAACATCGACCGCAAGGTCTTCGACGTGAACGTCGACGTCATCGCGAACGCGGTCGGCACCTACGCGCAGGACCTCGGCTCGCTCAAGCGCTGATCCCCCGCGCGGCACCGCCGCACGCACGAGAACGGGGCGGGCACCTGGACCAGGTGCCCGCCCCTTCCGCATGCCGTGCCGCGGACGGTCTCCGTACCGGTTGCTCGGTGAGTACCGGTTACTCGGTGACCTTCGCGACCGTCACGGTGCCGGCGCCCGCGACGGTGCCGCGCGCGTTCAGGAGGTTGACCTCGCCGAACAGCACCCGGCCCGAGGCGGCGGGCGTGCCCGCGACGAGCTCGGCCGCGACGGTGGCGGACTCGCCGTTGGCGAGCTTCACCGGCTTGGCCTCGTCGACCTTGACCTGGCCGAGCGACGCGGAGAAGAACACGTCACGGTAGTCGTACGCGGTCTGGCCGGTCGGGATGGAGTAGCCCGCGACCTCGATCGTGTACGTCCCCGGCGCGGGCTTGGCGATGCTCACCGACTCGTCCGAGTCGCCGTCCGCCGACTGCGCGACGACCCGGCCGTCCTTGAGGACCGCGAGGTCGAGGTCGGCGCGGGCGTCCGCGGTGGAGCCGATCGCGGCGTCCAGGCGCTCGGCGCCCTCGGGCACGACGACCGTGGTGGTCTGCTTCTGGCCCTGCTTGATGGTGGGCCGCGCGGTGGCGGCCGAGCCCAGCGAGCCGCCCTTCAGCTTGCCGTCCACCGCGGCGTAGTCGTTCGTCGCCTTCCAGGTGACCGGGGTCGGCCGCCCGACCTTGGCGTCGTCGACCTGCTGCGGCGCCGGGGCGAAGGACACGCCGAGCGCGGACACGTCGAGGCGGTAGGGGTTGTCGAGCACCGGCGACGTGCGCCGCGACTCGACCTCGATCTCCCAGACGCCCGGCGTCGGGTTCTTGTACGACCGCAGGTCGGGACGGCAGGTGTTGTCCGGGTTCGGGAAGTTCGGGTAGCAGACGAGCGAGGACGTCTCCTCCGACGGCAGGCCGTAGGGGTGCACGGAGATGAAGCGCGTCTGGCTCTTGTCCGCGAGCCCGCCGAGGGCGACCTCAAGGGTCTTGGTGCCCTTGGGGACCGTCACGAAGTGCGACGTGGTGCCGTTGCGCTGCACCGAGCCCTTCGCCGTGTACGTGAACTTCGGCTTGGCCAGCTCCTTGGAGACCACCACGGTCGTCATGATCTGGTGGTCGATGCCGGGCGTGCGCTTGTCGTTCACGGTGAGACGGGCGCTGGAGACGCCCGCCGACCGCGGCGCGGCCTCCACCTTGACCGTGACCGGCTTGTCGCGGGTCAGCAGGATCTCGGAGGGGCCGACGAGCCGGAACGTCTTCTCGTGGTTGTTCGCGAACTTCAGCTCGTGCCGCACGGGCCCGCGCGGCCCGGTGGTCCGGGTGAGGGTGACCTTGTAGGTCTTCTTCTCGCCCGCCTTCAGGCCGCCCTCACGGTCGTACAGACCGGTGCCGGGCTTCTTCAGCTCCTGGTCCAGGGCCGTGTCGACGGGCGCCTTCACGGTGTACTCGTGCGCCTTGGCGCCGCTCTTGATGGCGTCCCAGGCACCCAGGACGTCCATCCGGCCGGTGCCCTGCGCATAGGCCTGGACGCCGGGGATGCGGTCGGCGGTCGAGGTGAGCGCGGTGCGCAGCTTCGCCGGGGTGAGGTCGATCCGCTGCTGCTTGGCGGCGCTGAGCAGCAGCGCGGCGGAGCCCGCCGCCTGCGGCGACGACATCGACGTGCCGTTCAGCATCGAGTAGCCGGCCGGGAGCTTGTAGCCCGCCTCGGCGACCGGGCCGCCGGGCAGCCAGGTCTGCGTGGTGTTGATGGCCGAGCCCGGCGCGGTGATCAGCGGCTGGAAGCCGCCGTCCTCACGCGGCCCGCGCGAGGAGAAGTTGAACATGCCGTACTTCTTCGTCACCTCGGAGCCGTAGTTGGCGGCCCAGGTCTCCTTGGAGATGGCCGCGCCCACGGAGATGACGTGGTCGGCGAGCCCGGGGTCGCCGATGGTGTTGGCGCCGGGGCCCTCGTTGCCCGCCGAGATGACCAGCTGCACGCCGTAGGTGTCGATGAGGCGCTTGTACAGCTCGGCACGGGCGTTGTTGCCGTCGTTCAGCGCGGGCAGACCGCCGATGGACATGTTGACGATGTCGACGCCGCGCTTGGTGACGAGGTCGATCATGCCCTCGGTCAGGGCCACGTTGGTGCAGCCGCCGGACCAGGTGCAGGCGCGCGAGGAGACGATCTTGGCGCCGGGCGCGGCGCCGCTCATCTTGCCGCCGAACAGCTTGTTGGCGGCCGTGATGCCCGCGACGTGCGTGCCGTGCTCGGACTCGATGAGGCCGATGTTCACGAAGTCGGCCTTCTTGCCGACCCAGTCACCGCCGTAGGGGTCCGTCGGGACGTCCTTGCGGATCTCCACGACGAACGGCACGCGCTCGGCGACGTCGGTGGCCGGGTCGTCCTTGCCGAAGTAGGCGACCTGGTGCTTGTCGCCGTAGGGCTTCATCGGCTTGTCGTCGGTGAAGTCCTTGTTGTCGTTCAGGTCGACGCGGACGGTGCCGGCGGCGGGGTCGTACAGCACGCCCCAGGTGTCGGTCGTGTCGCCGTCCCGGTTGAGGTCGCCCTTGGCGTCGCCGCCCGCGGTGGCGGCCTCGCGGAACCGGCTGATCTGGAAGGACCCCGAAGGCGCCTTCCACGTGTCCCCGTCCCACGTGAAGGCCGGACCGCTGACCGGGTTCGTCATCCGCCGCCAGGTGCCGTCGCCGTCCACGATCGGGTCGGTGGCCGTCACCCAGTCGGTGATCTTGCGCTCGCCGGTGGTGGTCTTCTGCAGCGCCGGGTGCCCGAGGTCGACGCCCGAGTCGAGGACGCCGATGGTGATCCCGCGTCCGTCGGCCTTCGGGTTCTTCTTCACGAAGTCCACGGCGCCCGTCTCGAAGGACGGGTTGTACGGGTTCTTGGCGGGCGTGTCCTTGCCGGGCGCGGGGTAGGCGTCGGCGCCCGCGGCGGGCCCGGCCCCCTTCGCGCTCTGCGGCTTCGGGTCGTCCAGCTCGATCTCCTGGCGCAGGTCGATGCCGTGCACCGTGGTGAGCTTGCTCGCCGCCTTGATCGCGGCGTCGGCCTTCGCGGTCGGCACGGAGGCGCGGACGTAGCCGAGCTTGTCGTACGTGCGGCCCACCGAGCCGCCCTCGACGGCGTCCAGCTGCTTGGCGACCTGCTCGGTCGCGCCGGGCTGGGTCGCGACCATCATCGTGACGGTCTTGTCCCCGTCCGCCTTCGCGTCCGCGAGCAGCTCCGCGTCGGCGGCGCCCAGCTTGGCGGCGGCGGACTTGGGGGCCGGGGCGGGCGTGTCGTCGGCGAAGGCCAGGGGGAGCGGGGCCGCCGCGGTCAGGGCGGCGGCCACGGCTATCGCGGTGGCGAGGCGGGCGGTGCGTCTCGCGCCCGGTGCGTCCTCGGTGGAGTGCTGTGCTTCGCGGGTCATCTACATCCCTGTACGTGAATTCGAAGTGGTCAGGTTCGAAGTGGCCAAAGCGGTCCGGAAATCGGGGCCGGATGACCGCTCAGCTTTACGTAAGGGGTGCCTTTTTGGGGAGCCCTGCCTGCCCCGGGGTTACGCGGTGGCGTACTTCCGCCATACGCCACACGGAACAACACGCCCCATAACGGGACTTGCCCCCACCGGCTCCACGCGGCGCGCCCCAGACCCGCCCCTTCCCGATCCGGGGGCTGCCGCCCCCGTGCCCCCGCTCTGTCGGCGCTCCGCGCCTCGTCCTCAAACGCCGGACGGGCTGAACGTGTCCACCGGGCACGGCGGGAAAGCCGCGAGGTCGGGGCCGGGCCGGGTGGCTGGGGTGGAAACGGGTGGGCGGGTGGGGGAAATCCCGCCGCGGTAGCGGCGGGCGGCCGAAGACGGCGGGGAAAGCCGCGAGGTCGGGGCCGGGCCGGGGCGCTGGGGTGGAAACGGGTGGGGGCGGTGGGAGGAAACCCCGCCGCGGTAGCGGTGGGGACCGGTTCAGGACCCAGGGGTCAGGCGAGGTGTCCGCTGGCCGGGCGGCCACGCCACAGCCCGAGCCCCACGTCCACCAGGCTCACCCGGTCCAGCCCCGGGACGGAGTCCAGCGCGTGCCAAGCCGCCAGGTCCGTCGACCCCGACGTCTCGTGGCGCAGCGCCCCCCCGACCACCCGCCCCTCGTACACGAGCCGCACCCCGTGGAAGTCGGCGACCGCCCCGAGCCGCCGCGGATACCGCCGCCGCAGCGAGTCGACGCCGAGCAGCACGACGGGCTCCACGGCGTACCCCGTCTCCTCGTCGACCTCGCGGATCACCGTGTCGTAGGGGTCCTCGCCGTGGTCCATGCCACCCCCGGGGAGCGTCCAGCGCTTGCTGCCGTCCCCCGCGACCCAGCGGGCGAGCAGCACCGATCCGTCCCGTACGCATACGGCGTAGGCCGCCACCCGGAGCTCCTTGTGCATTCGCTGACGTTAGACCGCGTACACCGGCAAGGCACGGTCTGTTACCCAACTGCCGATCACGGGTTGGCGGGGGAGTACTCCGGCGCGGACCAGGTCCACGGGCTGGCCCCGGCGGTCTCGACGGCCTCGTCGACGCTGAAGCGGACGGTGCGCTCGCCGTCGGGCCCGTACGCGGTGGTGGCGGTGCCGGTGAGCTGGAGCGCGGTGCCGCTGGTCCAGTCGAGGAAGAGCAGCCCGGCGCCGGGGTCGGCGGTGAGGTTGCCCAGGGTGAGGAACATGGCGTTGCCCGCGTAGTCGGGCCAGCTCAGCTCGGTCGGGGAGAGGACCCGGACGAAGCCGGGGTTGCCGCCCCGGTGGCTGGCGTCCGCGCCGCCGTCCCGCACGGTGGCGATGAAGAAGGTGTCGGCGGCGGCGACGAACCGCCGCTGTCCTGCGGTCAGTTCGGAGGTGACGCGGGTCGCCTGCGGGGCCCCGTCGCGCCGCCCGCCGACCAGCTGCCGCCGCTGGAGGTGCTTGGGGCAGTTGGAGAACACCTGGTCCGCCTCGATCGCGAGGCCGCGCGGCGTCGGCCGGGCCCGCCCGTTGAGCCGCATGCGGCGCCGGGTGCGCGGGTCGAGGGCGATCGTGCCGACGGGCGTGCCGGGGCGGCCGAGCGCGGTGGCGAGCGGATCGCCCGCCCCGGCCCCGCCCGCCACGGACACCTGGTGCGCCCCGGTGGCGCGGACGAAGCCGGGGTCGCCGGTGAGCGGCGACGCCCACACCCGCCCGCTGTCCGGGTCCCGCCCGCCGACGACCAGCATCGGCTGGAGCGCGAGGAACGCGGCGGCGACCGGGCGGATGCCCGGGCCGATGGACCGCCCGACGTGGTCGGCGAGCGCGCGCACGCCCACACGGTCCTGCACGGCGCGCGAGCCGGGGTGGTAGGGATCGTGCTCGGTCACGGCGCTGCCCTCCTTAGGGGCTCGGGATAGCGGGGGAGCGGGGGCGAGGCTCCTAGAAGAAGCCGCAGGTCGGCGCCGAGCCCGAGGGGGCCGCGCCGGTGTCGGCGCCGGACCGGGTGTAGATCTCCAGGCGGGTGCCGTCCGGGTCGTGGAAGAAGATCCCGCCGGACGCCGCGCCCTCGCCGTGCGGCACGACGCCGTCGTACGCGAACTCCACGCCGCGGGCCCGCAGATCGCGCTCGTAGTCGCGGACGACGTCGACGGACTCCACCTCGAACGACAGGTGGTGCAGGCCCGCGCGCCCGGAGTCGTACGCGCCGCTCGCCTGCTGCCACAGCGTGAGCGCGAGGGTGCCCTCGCGGCCGAGGAAGGCGTAGCGGCGGCCGTCGTCGGCGCCCTCGCCGGTCACCTCGAAGCCCATGACGTCCCGGTAGAAGGCGAGCGAGCGGTCCAGGTCGGTGACGTTCAGGCCGATGTGGCCGGTGGGCGGTGCGCTGATCGTGGTCATGACTCTCCCCTGTGGGTGCTTCCGTCCGGCGGCACGGGGGAGTTGTCGGTCCTCCGCGCCGGATCGGCTAACCGTTGAAAGTTAGATTAGTGGTTAGTGATCGAGAGCGTCAACCGCTCACGTACTCTTGACTGGTTAGCTCTGAAGGGAGAGCCCATGCCCGCCGCCCACGACCCCCGCCCGCTCACCGGCGAGCCCCTCTCCCTGGACCTGCTCAACACCCGCTGGATGCACGACGGCGCCCGCGAGGACCTGCTCGCCGCCCCCGGGGGACTCGCCGTCTGGCTCGCCGCGAACGGCCTCGACGCGCGTTTCGCCGCCGACGCGCGGACGCTGCGGAACGTCCTCGCCGCCCGCGACGCCCTCGCCGGACTCGTCGACCTGCCGGGCAAGCCGGGCGGCGACGCGACGGCGGTCGCCCGCCTCGACGCGGTGCTCGCCCACGGCCGGATCCGCGCCCGGCTCACCCCCGAAGGCCCCGCCGAGGAACCGGAGTTCGCCGACCCGGCCTGGGGGCCCGCCTGGCTCGCCGCGCGCGACTACCTCGACCTGCTGTCCGCCGCGCCCGACCGGATCCGCGGCTGCGCCCACGAGGCGTGCGTCCTGCACTTCTTCGACACCTCGCGCAACGGCACGCGGCGCTGGTGCAGCATGGCCGTCTGCGGCAACCGCGCGAAGGCCTCACGCCACTACGCCCGCACCCGCCCCTGACCCTGACCCTGACCCCGCGGCGCGCCCCCTACCCCGGGAAGTGAACGGCGCGTGACCGGCGCGCCTCCGCCCGGAGAGATGCGCATGCACACGCAGGGTGCCCCTCAGATCCACTTACGGTGATCGGCGTCACCCGTTGTGGCGACGTTAACGCGCAGGCCACCCCCGCTGCCAACGATCCAGTACGAGCGGGGAGCGCACCGGACGGCCACGGTCCGGACCTCCCCGCGACCACTGCCGACGCGTTCGCACTCGGGGAGACGCGCCATGTCGCGCATACGCTCTGTCGCCACCGCCGTCACGACCGCCGCCGTCAACCGCCGGGCGTTCCTCGCCGCGACGGGCGCGGTGTCCCTGTCCGCGGGCGTCGGGTACGCCGTGGGGCCGGGAGGCCACGGGAAGGCGGCCGCCGCCCAGCGCGGCCCGGTCGCGGTGTCCCGCCCCGCACCCGCCGCCCCGCTCGCCCCCTACCGCGCGGGCACCACCCTCCACTCGGCGGCCGCGCCCCGGGGGACCTCCGGCTTCCGGCGCCTGGGCGAAGGACCGGCCTGGCCGCGCGTGGTCCGCGCCGACCTCGCCCCGGCCCACCGGGGCCGGGAGGCGCGCCGCACCGCGCTGGCCGCGTTCGTGCAGTTCACGGACCTGCACCTGGTCGACGTACAGCATCCGCTGCGGTACGAGTACCTGCGCGCCCAGACGGCGAGCGCCTGGCGGCCGCAGGAGGCCCTGTCCGTGGCGGGCGCGGTCTCGCTCGTCGAGCGGGTCAACGCGCTGCGCGGCGCGCCCGCCACCGGCGCGCCCCTGCACTTCGTGATGACGACCGGCGACAACACGGACAACAACTCCCGCACCGAACTCGACTGGTTCCTCAAGGTGATGAGCGGCGGCCGCGTCACCCCCAACTCCGGCGACCCGCGCCACTACGAAGGCGTGCAGAACAGCGGTCTGAAGCTGTACTGGCACCCCGACGCCGCGCTGCGCGACGCCGACAAGCGCGTCGGCTTCCCGCAGCTGGACGGCTTCCTCGACGCCGCGATCCGGCAGGTCAACAGCCCGGGCCTGAACCTTCCCTGGTACTCCACCGTCGGCAACCACGACGCCCTGCCCGGTGGGTGCTACGCCCCCGGCGACTCGTACTTCGCCGACCTCGCCGTCGGCGGCCGGAAGCTGATGTCCCTGGACGCGGCGCGCGGCGCCGCCCTGTGGAAGGCCGTCAAGAAGGGGCAGGACCCCAAGGGCGCCCACTTCAAGGAGGTGCTGCGGGCCGAGAAGCGGCGCATGCGGTCCGTGACCCCGGACGCGGCGCGCGCCCCCTTCACCCCCGCCGAGTACCTCCGCGCCCACCTCGACCCGGCGCACGCGGGCCGCGGACCCGTCGGCCACGGCTACACCCAGGAGAACCTGGCGCACCGCACGCAGTACTACGCCTTCCGCATCACCGACGACGTCCTCGGCATCAGCCTGGACACCACCGACCCGGGCGGCCACTACGAGGGCTCGCTCGGCACCGCCCAACTGCGCTGGCTGGAGCGGACCCTGAAGGCCGTCGAGCGTAGCGGCGACGCCTCGTACGTCATCGTCTTCAGCCACCACACCAGCCGCACCATGCGCAATCTGGTCACCGATCCGCACCACCCGCGCGAGGCCCGGCACGGCGGCGACGAGGTGCTCGCGCTGCTGCGCCGCCACCGCTCCGTCCTGGCCTGGGTGAACGGCCACAGCCACAAGAACGCCATCACCCCGCACGGCTCGCTCTGGGAGGTCTCCACCGCCTCGCACGTGGACTTCCCGCAGCTCGCGCGCGTGATCGAGCTGGTCGACAACCACGACGGCACGCTGTCCCTGTTCACCACCCTGATCGAGTCGGCGGCCCCGCACCGCACGGACTTCGCCGACCTCTCCCAGACCGGACTCGCCGCGCTCTACCGCGAGCTGGCCTTCAACGCCCCGGGCGCCAAGCCCGCCCTCGGCGGCGCACCGGGCGACCGCAACACGGAACTCGTCCTCCGCAAGCGCTGACCCGGCCCCGCCCGACCGCCCCGCCCGACCGCCCCGGCCGTGACTTCCCGGCCGGGGAGGAGTTCTGCCCTGCGTAACGGGCGGACGTACGGGCGAAGCGGGCGAAGGGACAGTGACCCATGGCGGTGCGGAGACGGCTCACCCCGGTGCGCAAGGGGTGCGTGGCGGCGGCAGCCCTGGTCGTGGCGGTGGCGGGGGCCCTGACCGCCCCCGCGGCCGCGACGCCCGGCACGGACCGGGACCACCGCGGGACCCGGGCCGCCCTGGCGGCCGCCGTCCGCGGCGGCGTCCCCGGCGTGACGGCCCACGCACGGGACCGGCACGGCCCGTGGAGCGGCGCCGCGGGCGTCGGCGACCTGCGGCGGGGCACCCCGCGCGGCGCGCACGACCGGTTCCGCGCGGCCAGCGTCACCAAGACGTTCGTGGCGACCGTGCTGCTCCAGCTGGAGGCCGAGGGCAGGCTCGACCTCGACGACACGGTGGGCGCGTGGCTGCCCGGCGTGATCGAGGGCAACGGCCACAACGGCGACCGGATCAGCGTCCGGCAGCTCCTCAACCACACCAGCGGCATCCACGACTACAGCGAGGACCCGGACGTCCGCCGACGGCTCACCACCCCGGAGTTCTTCGCGCACCGCCACCGCACCTGGCGGCCGGCGGCCCTGGTCGCGCTCGCGACGCGCCACGCGCCGGACTTCGCCCCCGGCCGGGGCTGGGCGTACTCCAACACCAACTACGTCGTCGCCGGAATGGTCATCGAGAAGGTCACGGGCCGGTCCTACGCGGACGAGATCCGCGACCGCGTCATCACTCCCCTGCGCCTGCGCGCCACCTCCGTGCCCGGCACGACGCCCACCCTGCCCCGGCCCAGCTCGCGCGCGTACTCCAAGCTCTCCGGCGCCGCCGGGAGCAGGACGTACGACGTGACCGAGCTGAACCCGTCCGTGGCGGGCGCCGCGGGCGAGCTGATCTCGGACGCGGCGGACCTGAACCGCTTCTACGCGGCCCTGCTCCGCGGCGAGCTGCTGCCGCCCGAGCAGCTCGCCGCGATGAAGAGGACGGTCCTCGCCCGGGGGAAGGAGGGCGCGGGCGGCCGCTACGGCCTCGGCCTGCTGCGGCTCGAACTGCCCTGCGGCACGGTCCTCTGGGGCCACGGCGGCGGCATCCACGGCTCGCTGTCCCTGTCCCTGGCCACGGCCGACGGCGGGCACGCCCTGACGTTCAACTTCAACGGCGACCGGGCGGGCGGCCAGGACCGGATCCTGGCCGCGGAGTTCTGCGGCGCCTGACCGCCGCCGTCCGCACCCGCGCGGGGGCGGAGCCCCGTAGGCCGCACCCGTGCGGGGGCGGAGCCCCGCCGTCCGGAGCTCCGCCCCCGCACCCCCCTCGCGGGCCCGCCCCGTGCCCCGCGGGCACGGGCGGCCGGGCTATCTGGGCAGGACCACGATGTACGCCGCCGGATCCCGGTCGCAGGAGGCCATCAGGGCCGTCAGGACGACCGCCGCCTGCTGGTCGGGGGCGTCCCGCAGCTTCTTCGGGGTGATGTGGACGACGGTGACGCCGAGCCGCTCCAAGTGCTCGCGCTTGCGGGCGTATTCGGACCACTGCTCGTCGTCCTCCCACTCCTTGCGTCCCGTGCGGCCGTGCCGCGGCGCCCGCGTGTCCAGCTCCACGGCCACGGCCTGCTCGGGCCAGTACGCGTCGACGCCGCCCAGGTGCGGCCCGCCCGGAAGGCGCAGATCCACGTTCCACAGCGGATCGGGGAGCCCGTGGTCATGGACGAGGGCGTGCAGCCGGTCCTCGGCGATCGCGCGGCCCTCGGCGAGCAGCGAGTCCACGGCGTCCACCACGTGCGGACGGCCCAGCAGCCGCGCCCGGTTCAACTCGGCCACCAGGGCGGCCGGTTCGCAGTGCCCGCCGCGCACCGCCTCGGTGAGCAGCCGCCGCACCGCGCGCGCCTCGGCGAGATGGGCGACGGCGTCGGCGAGCGCCCGCGCCACCGGCGCCACCGGTACGCCGGTGATCTGCAGCGGTGTGGGCAGCGTGTGCGCCCGGACGAGGCGGGCGCAGCCGGTCGAACGCAGCCGCCGGGTGCGCGGGACCAGGACGTCGATCCGGTCCAGGGAGAGCAGCGGCGGCGCGGAGGAGAAGCGGTGCAGGGTGAGGGCGGCGAGCCCGGTGATCATCGCGTCGGCGTAGCCCGCGTGCGGCTCGCCGGGCCGCGGCTGCGCGGGGATCGCCCGGGACTCCTTGGCCGGGGGCCGCCCGGCGTAGAGCAGCACGCCGTGCAGCCGTTCCTCGCTGGTGGGCGGGCCCGGGTGGAGCAGATGGACCCCCGGCAGGAGCTGCTGCCAGGGGCCGCCGGGGCGGCAGTGCGCGCTGACCTCGGCGGCGCCGACGCCGTGCGCGCGCAGCTGGGCCGTGCTCAGGACGCGGCGCTGGACGTCGGCGAGGTGGCGCAGGGGGCGGGGGGAGAGCGGGGTGTTGTGGTTCATGCCGTGGCCATTCCCGGTGCCGGTCCGCCCCCTAACCGCTGTTACAGTCCCGTCGACAAAACCGGACAAGCCCGTCCTAAAGTACGGGAGTTCGAGGACCGAAAAGGTGCGGTTCGGGGGGCGCGCGGCGGGGACGGAGTGCGTCCGCTTTCCCGCGCCACCCCCTTGTGGGCGGTCGGCCCCGTCGTCATACTCGGCGCGATGCTTGGCATGAACGCGACGTAACCCGTCGGCGGTCCGTGCCAGGAACCGGTAACTCCCCGGAGCCGCATCCGACTTGGACGGCTCCATCCCCCCATGGAGGTACTGAGTGACACCCCCACGAGCAACCACACGGCGCCTCGTCCTCACCGGCATCGGCGTCGCCGCCCTGGTCGCGGGCACCCTCACCGCGGCGACCACCAGCTCGGCGGCCCAGGACCCCACTCCGAAGGCCGTCGGCGCCACCGCGGCGGGCAGGCTCGCCGACTCCCTGACCGACGGCTTCCCCACCGGCACCGCGGGCGCCTACTACGACGCCCCCGCCAAGAAGCTCGTCGTCAACGTCCTCGACGAGGCCGCGGCCGACCGGGTCCGCGCCGCCGGAGCCGAGCCGCGGACGGTCGCCCACTCCCAGGCCCAACTGGACGCCGTCCAGCGGGCCCTGGGCGAGCGCGCGGTGCCCGGCACGGCACGCGCCACGGACCCGGTCCTCAACAAGGTGGTCGTCACGGCCGACTCCACGGTCAGGGGCGCCGCCCTCGACCGGCTGAAGCAGCGCGTGGCGGCCCAGGACGGCAAGGCGGTCCTGGAGCGCACCGCGGGGAAGTTCCAGCCCCTCATCCGCGGCGGCGACGCCATCTGGAGCTCCAGCGGCCGCTGTTCGCTGGGCTTCAACGTCGTCAAGGGCGGCCAGCCCTACTTCCTCACCGCGGGCCACTGCGCCTCCCTCGCGGGCACCAGCTGGTCCGAGACCCGGGGCGGGCCCGTGATCGCCCAGGTCGAGGACTACGGCTTCCCCGGGCGCGACGACGCCATCGTGAAGTACACCGCGAACGTCGCCCACCCGAGCGAGGTCAACCTCTACAACGGCGGCTCCCAGCAGATCACCGGGGCCCGCCAGGCCGTGGTCGGCGAGCAGGTACAGCGCAGCGGCTCCACCACCCAGGTGCACGGCGGCAGCGTGCAGCGGCTCAACGCGTCGGTCTCCTACCCCCAGGGCACGGTCAACGGTCTGATCCAGACCAACGTCTGTGCTGAGCCCGGTGACAGCGGGGGCTCGATGTTCGCGGGCACCAGCGCGCTCGGTCTCACCTCCGGCGGCAGCGGCAACTGCTCCAGCGGCGGCCGGACCTACTTCGCGCCCGTCGTGGACGCGCTCTCGCGCTATGGAGCGCAGATCGGCTGACGCCCGGTCTCCCGGTCCTCCGGGCTGGGGCCGCACCGCTGCGGCCCCAGCCCTTCGGGGGTGCGGTCAGGCAGTGCCGTCGCAGGCCTGGGCGCGCAGGGCCCGGGCCAGGTCGTCGCGGGCCTCCAGGACGAGGCGGCGCAGGGCCGGCGGGGCCGACTCGTGCGCGGAGAGCCACGCGTCGGCCGCGGCCACCGTCTCCGGGCTGTCCTGGAGGTGTGGGAACAGGCCCCGCACCACGTCCATGCCGATCTGGATGGACCGCTCCGCCCAGACCCGCTCGATGGCGGCGAAGTACTTCGGGGCGTACTCGGCGACGAGCGCCCGCTGCGAGGGCTGGGCGAAGCCCGAGATCGTCGCCTCCACCAGGGCGTTGGACAGCGCGTCCGACTCCACCACGGAGGCCCAGGCCTGCGCCTTGACCGCCGCCGACGGCCGCGCGGCCAGGCAGCGGACCTGGTGGCGCTTGCCGGACGCCGTGTCGTCGCGGGAGAGCTCGGCCGCGAGCGCCCGCTCGTCCGCCACCCCGTGCACCGCGAGCGGCAGCTGGAACGCCCAGCGCAGCTCCTGGTCCACCTCCAGGCCGTCGATCTTCGCGGTGCCGTCCAACAGGCCCTGGAGGAGCTGGAGGTCGGCGTCCGAGGAGGCCACGGAGGCGAAGAACCGCGCCCACGTCAGCTGGTGCTGGCTGCCCGGCTCGGCGATCCTGAGCTCCCGCAGCGCGCCCTCGGCGAGCAGCCGCCCGCCCTCCTCGCGCCAGCCGGGCGCGGCGTAGTGCGTGTGGGCCGTGCCCGCCCAGGCGTGCAGCATCTGGAGCACGCCGATGTCCGTCTCGCGCCCGGCGAACCGCAGCACGAGGCCGACGAAGTCCCGCGCGGGCATGAGCCCGTCCCGCGTGAGGTTCCACAGCGCCGACCAGCACAGGGCGCGGGCGAGGGGGTCGGTGAGGTCGCCCAGGCGCTCGCGCAGGGTGGCGAGCGAGGTCTCGTCGAAGCGGATCTTGCAGTACGTCAGGTCGTCGTCGTTGACCAGGACGAGCTCGGGGGCCTCGGCGCCGACGAGCTCCGCGACCGCGGTGCGCGGGCCCTCGACGTCCACCTCCGCGCGGGCGTACCGCACGAGGTCGCCCGTGTCCGAGCGGCGGTACAGGCCCACGGCCACGCGGTGCGGGCGCAGGGTCGGGTGGCTCTCGGCCGCCTCCTGGACGACGGCGAGCTCCGTGACGCGGCCCTCCGCGCTCAGGGTGACCTGCGGGGTGAGGGAGTTGACCCCCGCCGTCTCCAGCCAGGCCCGCGACCAGGCCGCCAGGTCGCGCCCGCTGGTCTCCTCCAGGACCGAGAGCAGGTCACCGAGGCGGGTGTTGCCGTACGCGTGCCGCTTGAAGTAGCGCCGGGCGCCCTCCAGGAAGGCGTCGCGGCCCGCGTACGCCACGAGCTGCTTGAGGACGGAGGCGCCCTTGGCGTACGTGATCCCGTCGAAGTTCAGCTTGGCGTCCTCCAGGTCGCGGATGTCGGCCGTGACCGGGTGGGTGGAGGGCAACTGGTCCGCGCGGTACGCCCACGCCTTGCGGTTGTTGGCGAAGGTGATCCAGCCGTTGGTGAACCGGGTCGCCTCGACCATCGAGAAGGAGCCCATGAAGTCGGCGAAGGACTCCTTCAGCCACAGGTCGTCCCACCAGCGCATGGTGACCAGGTCGCCGAACCACATGTGCGCCATCTCGTGCAGGATGACGTTCGCCCGGCGCTCGTACGACGCCTGGGTCACCTTGCCGCGGAAGATGAACTCCTCGCGGAAGGTCACACAGCCCGGGTTCTCCATCGCGCCCAGGTTGTACTCCGGCACGAAGGCCTGGTCGTACTTCCCGAAGGGGTAGGGGAAGTCGAAGTGGTCGTGGAAGAAGTCCAGGCCCTGCTTGGTGACCAGGAAGACGTCGTCCGCGTCGAAGTGCTTGGCCAGGCCCTTGCGGCACATCGCGCCGAGGGGGATCTCCAGCCGGGTGCCGTCCTCGAAGACGCGCTCGTAGGAGTCGGTCACGTAGTGGTACGGGCCCGCGACGACCGCCGTGATGTACGTCGAGATGGGCTTGGTCTCGGCGAACTGCCAGACCCCGTCCACCTGCTCGCCCGCGCCGTTGCTCCACACCGTCCACCCCTCGGGGGCCCGTGCGGAGAAGCGGAAGGGGGCCTTCAGGTCGGGCTGCTCGAAGTTCGCGAACACGCGGCGGGAGTCCGCGGGCTCGTACTGCGTGTAGAGATAGACCTCGCCGTCCTCCGGGTCGACGAAGCGGTGCATGCCCTCGCCGGTGCGGCTGTAGGCGCACTGGGCGTCCACCACCAGCTCGTTCTCCTCGCGCAGGTCCTCCAGCGCGATGCGGCTGCCGTCGAAGACCTCGGACGGGTCGAGGTCCTTGCCGTTCAGCGAGACGGCCGTGACGCTCGGGGCGACCAGGTCCGCGAAGCTCGCCGCGCCCGGCTCGGCGCAGCGGAAGCGGATCGTCGTGACGGAGCGGAAGGTGCGCGGCGTGGTGTCGCCTTCCTGGCTGTCGCCGACCGCCGACCGCAGGTCGAGGAAGACCTCGTACCCGTCGACGGACAACAGCGCGGCCCGCTCCTGGGCCTCGTCGCGGGACAGATTCTCACCGGGCACGGGCGGCACTCCCTCGTGGCTCGCATGACTCTCGTTCGAATGCCTCTGATCCTCGCACGTGCCCCGGTCGGCGGACATCCGGGAATGCCCTGCCACACCCCCGACGTTGCCCTGGCCAGGCTTCGCACACATTCCCTAGGGAGAGACATGTCCGCGTCCTCTGCGACCACCGAGAACGGCAAGACCCCCGTCGACTTCTGGTTCGACCCGCTCTGCCCCTGGGCCTGGATGACCTCCCGCTGGGTCCTGGAGGTCGAGAAGGTCCGTGACATCGAGGTCAGCTGGCACGTGATGAGCCTCGCCGTGCTCAACGAGAACAAGCTCGACGAGCTGCCCGAGGAGTACCGCGAGATGCTGGCGACCAAGGCCTGGGGCCCGGTCCGCGTGGTCATCGCCGCCCAGCAGGAGCACGGCGCGCAGGTGCTCGGCGACCTCTACACCGCGCTCGGCACCCGCATCCACAACCAGGGCGAGGGCCCCACCAAGGAGGCCGTCGCCGGCGCCCTGAAGGACGTCGGCCTGCCCGAGTCCCTCCTCGGCCACTGGGACGAGACCCCGTACGAGGCCGAGCTGCGCGCCTCCCACAACGAGGGCATCGAGAAGGTCGGCCAGGAGGTCGGCACGCCCGTCATCGCCGTCCCCGGCGCCGACGGCGAGCAGATCGCCTTCTTCGGCCCGGTCGTCACCCCCGCCCCCAAGGGCGAGGCCGCGGCCAGGCTCTGGGACGGCACCCTGCTCGTGGCCTCGACCCCGGGCTTCTACGAGATCAAGCGCACGAGGACGCAGGGCCCCATCTTCGACTGAGTGCCGAGGACCGAGGCGAAGGGCCCCCGCGAGTCACGTCCTCGCGGGGGCCCTTCGTCCATCCGCCTGCCGACGCGAAGGTTGAGAAGACGATCACGAGGCAGGACGTATCGGGAGGAGGCGGCGTCAGGGGGCCAGCAGCAGGCTGTTCACGCGCTGCTTGGCGGCCTCGTAGCGCTTGGCCACGTCCTGCCAGTTGACGACCTGCCACATCGCCTCGATGAAGTCCACCTTCTGGTTCTTGTACTGCAGGTAGAAGGCGTGCTCCCAGGCGTCGAAGACCAGGATCGGCGTCGAGCCCTGGCCGACGTTGCCCTGGTGGTCGTAGATCTGCTCGACGATCAGGCGGTTGCTGAGCGGCTCGTAGGCGAGCACGCCCCAGCCCGAACCCTGCGTCGTCGCCGAGGCCTTCGTCAGCTGCGCCTTGAACTTGGCGAAGGAGCCGAAGGACTCGGTGATGGCGTCCGCGAGCTCGCCCACACCGTCGGCGTGGGTGGGCTCACCGCCGCCGCCGTCCTTGGGGCTGTTCATGTTGTGCCAGTAGATGCTGTGCAGGATGTGCCCGGAGAGGTGGAAGGCCAGGTTCTTCTCCAGGCCGTTGACGGCGCCCCACGCGTCCTTGTCGCGGGCCTCCGCCAGCTGCTCCAGGGTGTCGTTCGCGCCCTTCACGTATGCGGCGTGGTGCTTGTCGTGGTGCAGCTCGATGATCTGCGGGTTGATCACCGGCTCCAGCGCCGCGTAGTCGTACGGAAGTTCAGGGAGCGTGTAAATGGCCATCAGTGAGCCCTCCGACCGTGCTCCGCGGGGGACCGTGCCGTATCGCCCGGTGCCGCGGCGCACCTCTTATTGCGACCTATGTGCAAGTGCAGGCTAGCAGCAGGAGGCGCCGGAAGTTGATCAGCCCTTGGCCCTAGGTCGCGAGCCCCGGCGCGCCCGGGAGCGGGAACGGCCGGAGGCCCGGTCCACGCATGTGGACCGGGCCTCCGGCCGTCGGCGGGGCGCGTCGGATCAGGCGCTCGGCGCCGTCTCGCGGCCCTCCGCCATCTTCTGCCGTACGAAGCCCACGACCATCAGGAGCAGCGTCAGGCCGCCCGTGTAGTACAGCTGCGTACGGGTCTCCTCCTCGCGGGCCATCAGGACGAACACCGTGGCCATCCCGGCGAGCGCCACGTACGTCAGCCAGGGGAAGAGCCACATCTTCACGACGAGCGTCTCGGGGGCCTCGCGCTCCAGCTTCTTGCGCAGCCGCAGCTGGGCGGCGGCGATGAAGAACCAGACGACGAGGATGATCGCGCCGATGGTGTTGAGCAGCCACTGGAAGATGTCGTCGGGCCGCCAGTAGCTGAGCAGCACGCACAGGAAGCCGAAGACCGACGAGGTGAGGACCGCGATCCGCGGCACGCCGTTGAAGAGCCGCCCCAGGGCCTTCGGGCCCTGGCCGCGCTGCACGAGCGAGTTGGCCATGCGGGAGGCGCCGTAGATGTTGGCGTTCATCGCGGAGAGCAGGGCGACCAGGATGACGACGTTCATGATCTGGCCCGCGCCGTCGATGCCGAGGTGGTCGAGCGTGGCGACGTACGGGCCCTTGGTGGCGACCTCGTCGGAGGTCCAGGGGAGCAGCGTCACGACGACGGCCATGGAGCCGATGTAGAAGATGGCGATCCGCCACATCGCGGTGCGCACGGCCTTGGCCACGCCCTGGACGGGGTGCTCGGACTCGGCGGCCGCGATGGTGACCGTCTCCAGGCCGCCGTAGGCGAAGACGGAGGCGAGCAGGCCCACGATGAGGCCGTCCACGCCGTTGGGCATGAAGCCGCCGTGCCCGGTGAGGTTGGCGGTGCCCGGCGCGTCGGTGTCGGGGAGCCAGCCGAGGATCGCCAGCACGCCGATGGCGAGGAAGAGGACGATCGCGGTGATCTTCAGGGCGGCGAACCAGAACTCGAACTCGCCGAAGTTCTTCACGGCCGCGAGGTTCGTGGCGCAGAACATCAGCATGAAGAGGGCGACCCAGGCCCACTCGGGCACGCCGGGCACCCAGCCGTGCACGATCTGTGCGGCGCCGATGCCCTCGAGGCCGACGGCCACGCAGAGCAGGAACCAGAAGGACCAGCCCGCCGTGAACCCGGCCCAGGGGCCGAGGGCCCGCTCGGCGTGCACGGAGAAGGAGCCGGACGCGGGGTTGGCCGCCGCCATCTCGCCCAGCATGCGCATGACGAGCATGACCAGGGCGCCGGACAGCGAGTAGGCCAGGATGATCGAGGGCCCCGCGGCGGCGATGGCCTTCCCGGAGCCCACGAAGAGCCCGGCGCCGATGACGCCGCCGAGGGCGATCATCGACAGATGACGCTGCTTGAGGCCGTGTCCGAGGGGGGCGTCGGCCTGGGGTGGTGCGTCTTTCACGGACGTCTGAGACATGGGCGTCCCTGTTCGCTAGCGGGGAGACGGAAGGAAGGAACCGCGCGGGAACCACAGGGGGAAGTGGGGCACAGTCTGAGCACTGGCACCGCTCACAGGGAACAGTTGACCGGTATACGGACACGACGCTCACACAAGGTGAAGACGTCTTCACGATTTCGTCATACTCACGTGATCCGGCGGGGTGTTCCGGCCGCGATGTCCCACCGGTGTCATGCGCCGTTCGTAGAAGAGTTACGTACGGCGTGTACGACGCGTCGCCCAGTCCCGCAGGAGCGCCACCGCGATCACCACTGCCGTGGCGCCCGCCGACCACAGCAGCTGCGGGCGCGCGCCGTCGTCGCGCAGCATCAGCGCGATCACCACGCCCATCCCCGCGAGCGCCGCCCACGTCAGCCAGGGGAAGAACCACATCCGCAGGGTGAGCCGCTCCGGCGCCTCGCGCTCGATGCGGCGGCGCAGGCGCAGCTGCGAGACGGCGATCAGCGCCCAGACGAAGAGGAGGGCCGCGCCGACCGAGTTGAGCATGTAGAGGAAGACGGTGTCGGGCCACTTCAGATTGAGCAGCACCGAGACGAAGCCGAAGGCCACCGAGGCGAGCACCGCGCGCCGCGGCACCCCGCCCCGCGCCACCTTCAGCAGGCCCCGGGGCGCCTCGCCGCGCTCGGCGAGCGAGAAGACCATGCGCGAGGCGCCGTACAGATTGGCGTTCAGGGACGACAGGAGCGCCACGAACACCACGATGTTCATCAGGGTCCCGGCCGCGGGGACGCCGATGGAGTCGAGCACCTTCACATACGGGCTGAACCCGGCCTGCTGCGCCGTCCACGGCAGCACCGTCACGATGACCAGCATCGAGCCGACGTAGAAGAAGAGGATGCGGTACACGGCGCTGCGCACCGCGCGGGCCACGGCGCGCACCGGGTCGTCGGACTCGGCGGCCGCGATCGTGACGATCTCCAGGCCGCCGAAGGCGAAGAGGACCACGACCACGCCGGAGACCACCCCGTCCCAGCCGAGCGGCAGGAAGCCGCCCTCGCCGGTGAGGTGGGTGAACCCGACCGGGTCGGTGTCCGGAAGGAGCCCGAAGACCGCGAGGAGCCCGAGCACCAGGAACGCGACGATCGCGAAGACCTTCAGGGCGGCGAACCAGAACTCGAACTCGCCGAAGTTCTTCACCGCCGCGAGGTTGGCGCCGGTGAAGAACACCATGAAGAGGAGCACCCACGCCCACTGCGGCACGCCCGGCGCCCACGCGTGCGCGATCCGCGCCGCCCCGGTCGCCTCCACGGCCAGCACGACGACGAGCAGGAACCAGTACATCCAGCCGACCGAGAACCCGGCCCAGCGGCCCAGGGCCCGCTCGGCGTGCACGGAGAACGCGCCCGAGGAGGGCATCGCCGCCGACATCTCGCCGAGCATCCGCATCACGCACATCGCGAGCGCGCCCGCGATCAGATACGACAGGACGATGCCGGGCCCGGCGACCGCGATCCCGGCGCCCGAGCCGACGAACAGGCCGGCCCCGATGACGCCGCCGAGGCCCAGCATGGTCAGGTGGCGCTGCTTGAGGCCGCCGCCGAGGGGCTCGGCGGGGCCGAAGGGGTCCGCGGGAGCCGTCGAGGGCACCCCCGAGTCGGGCCGCTGGTGATCGTGCATCGGGCTCAGCTGACTCTCAGGGTGCTCGGGGTGCTCGGGGCGCTCGTGGTGCTCAGAGGCGAGTTGGTGAGACTCCACAGTCTCACCGGCGCCTGCCCCTGAACGCAAAACCCGGCCCCGGCATTCCTGACCTCCGTGACCAGCATCACGCCCGGCCGGGTGTGGGCCGCGCCCTTTGTGCGGAGCCCACCAAGGCGGAGCCGCTCCCTTTGTCATCCGCGGCCCCTGATGGGGCGCCCGCCCCGGGGTTAGGGTCAGGTCGTCCCACGCACCACCTGCCCCCAGACGTCCCAGAACCGCGGAGTCCCGATGAGCACAGCCGCCGCCACCACCCGCCCGGGCCAGGTCCTGGCCGACCTGATCCCCGCCTCCCGCCTGCGCGACGCGACCCTCGTGCTCGGCGGCGCCGCGCTCACCGGCCTGGCCGCCCAGCTCTCCGTGCCCGTGCCGGGCTCGCCGGTGCCGGTGACGGGGCAGACCTTCGCCGCGCTCCTGGTCGGCACGGCGCTCGGCGCGCGCCGCGGCTTCCTGTCGCTCGCGCTGTACGCCCTGGTGGGCATGGCGGGCGTGCCGTGGTTCGCCGAGGCCAAGTCCGGCTACGGCATGCCCTCGCTCGGCTACGTCCTCGGCATGATGCTCGCCGCCGCCGCGGTGGGCTCCCTGGCCCGGCGCGGCGCCGACCGGAACGTGCTGCGCACGGCCGGGACGATGGTCCTCGGCTCCGCGATCATCTACGCCGTCGGCGTGCCCTACCTGGCCGCGTCCACCGGCATGTCCCTGACCGAGGCGGTCGCCGCGGGCCTCACCCCGTTCCTGATCGGCGACGCCCTCAAGGCGGCCCTCGCCATGGGCGCGCTGCCGCTGTCGTGGAAGCTGCTCGGCGACAAGGGCTGACACCGGGCCCGGTCGGCCTGGGCCGCCGCCCGGCGGCTCAGCCGACGTTGTAGTTCCGCCTGAAGAGGTTCGCCGGGTCGTACGTGGCCTTCAGCCCGGCGAGCCTCTTTCGCGTGTCCGCGTCGTACACGCCCTCGGGGCGGTCACCGCCCGCAAGGGCGAAGTTCACCGCCCGGCCCACCGCGTGCGGGGCCAGCGGGGCGAACGCCCGCGCGTACAGCTCCCGCAGCGCCTCGCGGTCCGTGCCCTCCAGGGGCGACAGGATCCGCACCGCCCAGGCCGCGCTCCGGTGCGGCACGGCGTTGTCGTGGTGGACGGGCCGGGCGAGCGCGCCGCCCAGGTGGTTGAGCTGGACGACGTGCATGTGGTCCGCGGCGGGCCCGGTGAGCGCGAGCAGCCGCTCGGCGCCCGGCAGGTCCAGCTCGGTGAGCATCAGGTTGTCGCCGTAGTAGGCGTGCGGGAAGTCCGGGTCGTTGTGGATCGTGTGGCTCTCCGCGTACGACAGCTCGCGCAGGCTGTCCGAGACGGTCGGCCCGAGCGCGCGCAGCGGCGCCACGAGCCGCTCCCCGTCCTCGGCCGTGCCGGTGCAGGCGATGCGCACCGTCACCAGATAGCGGCCCCGCAGGTGCGGCGGGAGCTGGTCGAGGTCCGGGTAGACCAGGGCGGCGACCGACGAGGTCACCTCGTCGGGCAGGGTCTCGGCCCAGGCGGCGTAGCCGCGCAGGACCGCCGCCGGGTCGACCTCGCGGCCGTCGAAGGCGAGGGCCCCGCCGTACAGGCGCGCCACCGGCACCAGGCCGATCTCCAGGGCGGTCACCACGCCCAGGTTCGCGCCGCCGCCGAGCAGGCCCCAGAACAGCTCGGGCTCGTCCGCCGCCGTCACGTGCCGCGGCGTGCCGTCCGCCGTCACGACGTCCACCGCGCGCACGTGGTCGGCCGCGTAGCCGAACTCCCGCGCCAGGATGCCGATCCCGCCGCCGAGCGTGTACGAGACGACGCCCACGCCCGGCGCCGAGCCGTTCAGCGGGGCGAGGCCGTGCTCCGCCGCGGCCGCCACCACCTGGCCCGAGCGCGCCCCGGCCCCGACCCGCGCGGTGCGCGTCCCGGCGTCGACGGTCACGGAGTCCATGCGGCGCGTGCTGATCAGGACGCCGCCCCGCGCGGCGTCCGGCAGGCCGTGCCCGGTGGCCTGGACGCCCACGGGCAGGCCCGCGGCGGCCGCGTACCGCACGGCGGCCACGACGTCCTCGGCGTCCGACGCGGCGAAGACCACGTCCGGCCGCTGGGCGAAGCCCGTCTGGAAGCCCGCGACCTCCTCCTCGTACCCCTGCTGACCGGGGCGGAAGGTGAGTCGCTTGGCGGTGGGGTCGCTGAGTTCCACGGGTGCCTCCGTCGTGCGTGGTGCGCGGCGATCGCGCTGACGGAGGTCACCCTGCCGCCGAAACCTGACAGGTGCCGTCAGGTTTCCCGCACCCCGGTCGGGTCTGCCCGCACACGGCGGCGGGGTGCCGCCCGGGCCCGAGCCCGGGCGGCACCCCGCCGCCGTGAACCGATGAGTGCTCCTGAGTGCTCCTGAGTGTTACGAGGAGACCCGCTTCCGGGGCGCCACCTTCTCGCGCACCAGGGCGATGCCGAGGACCAGGGCGCCGACGAGCAGCGAGAGCACCATCTGCTTGCGCCCGGCGTCGTCGTACAGCATGTAGACGATCACGAACGAGATCATGCCGATGGTGACCCAGGTCAGATACGGGAACAGCCACATCTTCACGACGAGCTTCTCCGGCTGCTCGCGCAGGATGATGCCGCGCATCTTCAGCTGCGTGAAGCAGATGACGAGCCACACGAACAGGGCGACGGCGCCGGACGAGTTCAGCAGGAAGTCGAAGACGGTCTCGGGCCACTGGTAGTTGAACCACACGGCGGCGAAGCCGAAGACGACCGAGCCGAGGATCGCGGTGCGCGGCACGCCCGAGGCGGTGGTGCGGGCGAACGCCTTCGGGGCGTCGCCGCGCTCGCCGAGCGAGAAGGCCATGCGCGAGGCCGTGTACAGGCCGGAGTTGAGGCAGGAGAGCACGGCCGTCAGGACGATCACGTTCATGACCTGACCGGCGTGCGGGATGCCGATCGAGTTCAGCGCGGCGACGTAGGAGCCGTCCTTGACGATCGACTTGTCGTTCCACGGCAGGAGCGTGATGACCACGAAGATCGAGCCGAGGTAGAAGACGCCGATGCGCCAGATGACGCTGTTCGTGGCCTTGGTGACGGCGCGCTGCGGGTCCTCCGACTCACCGGCGGCCAGCGTGACGATCTCCGAGCCCATGAAGGAGAAGACCACCATCAGGACGCCGGTGAGGATCGCGCCCGCGCCGTTGGGCATGAAGCCGCCCGCGTCGGTGAGGTGCTTGAAGCCGTCGCCCGGGTTGTCCGAGCCGGGCAGGACGCCGAACACGGCGAGCAGACCGATGAGGACGAAGCCGCCGATCGCCACGACCTTGATGCCCGCGAACCAGAACTCGAACTCGCCGTAGGAGCCGACCGAGACGAGGTTGGTGGCGGTGAGCACCACCATGACGATGAGCGCCCAGCCCCACTGCGGGACCGCGGGCACCCACTCGTTGAGGATCACGGCGCCGGCGGTCGCCTCGACGGCGAGCACCACGACCCAGAAGAACCAGTACAGCCAGCCGATGGTGAAGCCCGCCCAGCGCCCGAGGGCCTGGTCGGCGTAGGCCGAGAAGGAACCGGAGGACGGCCGCGCCGCGGCCATCTCGCCGAGCATCCGCATCACGAGCACGACCATGGTGCCCACGAGCGCGTACGACACCAGGATGGCGGGGCCCGCGGCCTTGATGCCCGAGGCGGACCCGACGAAGAGACCCGCTCCGATCACGCCACCGATGGCGATCATCGACAGATGGCGGTTCTTGAGACCGGCCTTGAGGCCGTCACCGTCGCCGTTCCCGCTCCCCGGCTGGGATTTCACAGGCCCGCCGGGGGTGCTGTCTTCCTTCGCAAGGGACGGTTGCGAGGTCATAGGCAGATCCTTTGGTTCACGGGCAAGAGCTTCCGCATTAAAAGCTCATGGGCGTACGGGACGAAAGACCCGTCTCCGGATCGTTGTATTCAGCGGAATGCAGAGTGAACGATCGGTCACTGACGATGACCGGACACCGGATTGGCCTGAACCAATCGGCGGCGGGAGGCCGTCGTGGGGCCCCGGGGACCGGCCCCGTGACGGCCTGCCGCCGCCCCGCATGCCACACTCGGACCCATGCGCGTGTACCTCGGCTCCGATCATGCCGGTTACGAACTCAAGAACCACCTCGTCGAATGGCTCAAGGCCCACGGCCACGAGCCCGTCGACTGCGGGCCCCACATCTACGACGCCCAGGACGACTACCCGCCCTTCTGCCTCCGCGCCGCGGAGAAGACGGCCGCGGACCCCGACTCCCTCGGCATCGTCATCGGCGGCTCCGGCAACGGCGAGCAGATCGCCGCGAACAAGGTGAAGGGCGTACGGGCGGCTCTCGCCTGGAGCGAGCAGACGGCGGCGCTCGGGCGCGAGCACAACGACGCGAACGTGATCTCCATCGGCGGGCGCATGCACACCGAGGCCGAGGCGACCAAGTTCGTCGAGATCTTCCTCGCGACGCCGTACTCCGGTGAGGAGCGGCACACCCGCCGCATCGAGATGCTGTCGCGCTACGAGACCTCGGGCGAGCTCCCCGCGATCCCGCCCCACCACCCGCAGGCCTGACCTTCGCGGGGCGCCCCTGACCCGCCCCTTCCCGAACAAGGGGGCTCCGCCCCCTTGGACCCCCGTATCGGCGCTCCGCGCCTCGTCCTCAAACGCCGGACGGGCTATGAATAGCCCCTCCGGCGTTTGAGGAGCGGGGGTCTGGGGGCGGAGCCCCCAGGATCGGGAAGGGGCGGGCCTGGGGCGCACCGCGAGGGACCCCGACAGGAGGCACCGTGCCGGAAGGGCACACCATCCACCGGCTCGCGGCCGATCACCGGAGCCGGTTCCAGGGACACCCCGTGCACGCCACCAGCCCCCAGGGCAAGTTCTCCGACGGCGCGGCCCTCGTGCACGGCCAGCCCCTGGACACCGCGGAAGCGCACGGCAAGCACCTCTTCCTCGGCTTCGCCGCGTCCGGCTGGATCCACATCCACCTGGGCCTCTTCGGCAAGTACACCTTCGGCGACGCCCCCGCCCCGCCGCCCACGGACACCGTCCGCCTGCGCCTGGCGAACCCCGATCACTACAGCGACCTGCGCGGCCCCACCACCTGCGCGCTGATCACCGACGGCGAGAAGCAGGACATACACGCCCGCCTCGGCCCGGACCCGCTGCGCCCGCAGGACGGCGAGAACGACCCGGACCGGGCCTGGCGCCGCGTCTCCCGCAGCCGCAGCACCATCGCCGCCCTCCTCATGGACCAGAAGGTCATCGCGGGCGTCGGCAACGTCTACCGGGCCGAGGTCCTCTTCCGCCACGGCATCGACCCGTACACGCCCGGCAAGGACCTCACGCACCGCCAGTGGACCGCGATCTGGGCGGACCTGGTGGAGCTGATGCGCGAGGGCGTGCGCAACAACCGGATCGACACCGTGCGGCCCGAGCACACCCCCGAGGCCATGGGCCGCCCGCCGCGCGTGGACGACCACGGCGGCGAGGTGTACGTGTACCGCAGAGCCCGGATGGCCTGCCACATCTGTGGCGGCGAGATCCGCACCGCCGATCTCGCCGCCCGCAATCTGTTCTGGTGCCCCGGGTGCCAGCGAAGCCCGTCCGGCGCGTGAGGACCCGCGCGCGGCACGACGACCCGCGCGAAGCCCCCGGCTAGAACCCGTGCGGCAGCCAGGGCGCGGCCTCCGACCCGAAGGCCGGGCTCGCCTCCGCAAGGGCCCCGGGGCGCAGCTCCCGCACCCGGCCCGCCCGGGCGAGCTCCGCGAGGGACACACCGCCCAGGTACGCCGAGCCCAGCTCGCGTACGGACAGGGCGAGGTCGGCGGGCGCGTCGTCGTCGACGCGCTTGCAGGAAGCGCCCTTGGGGTCGCCCGTGAGCCGCCAGCGCCCCTCGTTCCAGGGGCAGAACGCGTCCGTGACGTCCAGGACCACGTCCACCGGCGTCCGGTACGCGCGCGCCTCCAGGGCCGCGCCGACGTCCACCGGACGCACGTACAGCCAGTCGCGCGTCACCAGGCCGCAGCGCCGCACGTCCGAGACGAGGTGCAGCAGCGGGTCGTCCACCGGGCGGTTGCGGGCCTCGATCCGCGAGGTCAGGTCGATGTCGAAGAGGAAGCGCCACAGGGCCGCGTAGGCCGCCGGGTCCACCGCCTCCACGGCGCGCACCCGGACCACGCCCTGCGGGCCCCGGACGTCCCAGTCGGGCTTGACCGCGAAGTGCGCGTACCCGACGACCTCACCGGCGCGCTCCGCGAGCACGCACTGCAACGGCGAGGCGCCGTCGCGGTCCCCCTCCGGGTCGAGCAGCGCGAGGCGCTCCCAGCCCGGCTGGCGCGCCAGCATCCCGGGACGGCCGGGCACCACGCGCGCGTACACCGCCTCACAGGCCGCCGCGGCCTCGGCCGGGACCGCGTACCGCAGGGTCACCTCGTCCGTGCCCGCGGGCACGGTGAGGCGCACGCGCGCCGTGTCGATCGACGCCCTGAGCTGCCAGCACGCCACGCCGTACCCGAACCGGCCGTAGATCGCGGGCTCGGACGCCGTCAGGAGCGCCAGGGCCTCCCCGCGCGCCCGCAGGTCGTCGAGCTGCCGCCGCATCATCGTGGTGAGCAGGCCGCGGCGGCGGTGCGTGGCGGCCACGCTCACCATCGTGACGCCCGCCGCGTCCACCAGGGCTCCGCCCGGCACGGTCACGCGGAAGCTGAAGGCGCTCGCCGTGCCGACGCACGCCTCGCCGTCCCAGAGGCCGTAGGAGCGGTCGTGCTCCGTCAGCGCGTCCCACAGCGCGCGCTCCTCCGCCGCCTCGGCCACTCCGCCGAAGGCCCGCTCCAGCGTTCCGTACCAGCGGTCCCAATCTCTCTGGCCCAACTCCCGCAAGTCTGCTGTCATATGCCATGCCTACCAGGGCTCCTGGGACGCGGCGAGATGTTTTCCGCGTACCGGAACGCGCGTGTGGACGCTGGGAGCGGAGATACGGGCGAGGTGCCCCTGAAGGGGGACAAGAGGTACCTCCCGTGCGAAGCGCCTGGCCCGGTGGATAGGGTCCACGAGCAATGGCGGTACGACGAAACAAGCGCGAGCGGCGCGCACCGCGTGAGCGGCGCGCCGCAGCCGAGACGTTCCCGGCCCGGATGAAGAAGCGGCTCCACCGGGCCCGCATAGGGCTGCGCAAATCCGGAGTGGACTACTTCCGGGGCGACGGCTCGGACTGGGTGGCGCTCGCCGCGCTGCTCCTGACCGTGCCGGTGATCACCGTGTGCACGATCGTCAACCCGGTGTGGTTCTCGCCCTCCGTCCTCGTCCTGCCGATCGTCGCGGGCGGACTGCTGCTCAGGCCCTCCAGCCTCCTCGGCCTGTACGCGGCGTCCGCGGCTGCCCTCATCGTGGAGTCCGCCCGGCTCGGGCCCTACACCGAGGGCCCGGCACGGGTCACCCCCGGCACCGTCCTGACCGTCGCCGCGTGCGGCTTCTTCGGGCTGCTCATCGCCCAGTTCCGCAGCCGGGTCGGCGTGCCGTGGCGCGGCGGCGGAACGATGCTGTTCGACCTGCGCGAGCGCATCCGCGTACAGAGCAAGCTGCCGAAGCTGCCGCGCGGCTGGCACCGCGAGATGGCGCTGCGCCCGGCGGGCGGCCAGTCCTTCTCCGGCGACTTCGTCGTCGCCGCCCGCACCAACGGCGGCCGCACCCTGGAGGTCGTCCTCACGGACGTCTCCGGCAAGGGCATGGACGCCGGGTCGAGGGCGCTGCTCCTGTCCGGCGCGTTCGGCGGCCTGCTCGGGTCGCTCCCGCCGCACGCCTTCCTGCCCGCCGCCAACGGCTATCTGCTCCGCCAGGACTGGGACGAGGGCTTCGCCACGTCCATCCACCTGGTCCTCGACCTGGAGACCGGCGACTACGAACTCCTCTCCGCCGGGCACCTCCCCGCGCTCCAGCTGAGCGCGGGCACGGGCCGCTGGGAGGAGAAGGCCGGGGAGGGACCCCTCCTCGGGGTGTACGACGGCGCCCAGTTCGACCCCGTCAAGGGCTCCCTGCGCCCCGGTGACGTCCTCATGCTGTTCACCGACGGCATCGTCGAGACCGCCGACCGCGACATCGGCGAGGGCATCGACCGCCTCACCGGCGAGGCCGACCGCTACGTCGCCGGCGGCTTCCACGGAGCCGCCTGGCACCTCATCGAAGCCGTGGCCAAGGACGTCAACGACGACAGGGCCCTCCTGCTCCTCTGCCGCGACGCCTGACCTGGCCCCTGGGCCTCGAACCGTCCCACCCCAGTCACCCGGCCCGGCCCCGACCTGGCGGCTTGCACGCCGTCGTCCGGGCACAGATCCAGCCTCTCCGGCGTTTGAGGAGCGGGGGTCTGGGGGCGGAGCCCCCAGGAATCGGGAAGGGGCGGGCCTGGGGCGCACCCGCGAGGGGACAGCCTGAGGGGGCAGGTGGGGGAAACCCCACCCCCCATTCGCCGGTGCACCTCATGGCCCGGACAGGACCCGGATCCGTAGGTTCGATGCATCGAGCACGGACAGGACTACGGAAGGGCTGGGCAAGCCATGGGGCTGCGCAAGAAGAGGCAGCGGGGCCAGCAGAGCGCGACCCCCGCCCCCGAGCAGAGGGCACCGTACGGCGCCCCGGCCGACTGGGCGGTGGAGCTGCGCGGCGTCCGCCGCCAGTACGGCCGCGGCAACCGGGCCGTGCACGCCCTGCGCGGCATCGACCTCGCCCTGCCCCGCGGCAGCTTCACCGCCGTGATGGGCCCCTCCGGCTCCGGCAAGTCCACGTTCCTGCAGTGCGCGGCGGGCCTGGACCGCCCCACGGCCGGCACGGTCCACCTCGGCGGCACCGAGATCACCGGCATGAGCGAGAACAAGCTGACGGCCCTGCGCCGCACCCGCCTGGGCTTCGTGTTCCAGGCCTTCAACCTGCTGCCCTCGCTCACCGTCGAGCAGAACGTCCTGCTGCCGATGCGCCTCGCGGGCCACCGGCCCGACCACCGCAAGGCCGCCGACGTCCTGGCCCGCGTGGGCCTCGGCGACAAGGGCAGGCGCCGCCCGGGACAGCTCTCCGGCGGCCAGCAGCAGCGCGTCGCGATCGCCCGCGCCCTGGTGACCGAGCCGGACGTGGTGTTCGCCGACGAGCCGACGGGCGCCCTGGACACGACCACGGCCGCGGAGATCCTCGGCCTGCTGCGCTCGGCCGTCGACGGCATGGGCGCCACCGTGGTGATGGTCACCCACGACCCGGCCGCCGCCGCGTACGCGGACCGCACGCTGTTCCTGGCCGACGGCGAGATCGTGGACCGTCTGGAGGGCGCGTCGGCCGCGCGGATCGCGGACCGGATGCGCGCCCTGGCGGCGCCCGCGGCCACGCCCGCACCCCCGTACGCGGGAGTGGCGGCGGCATGAGCTTCGTCCCGAACGGCCTGGCCCGCGCGGCCGTCCGTTTCAAGCCCGCCGCGTTCGTCGGCACGTTCGTCGCGCTGATGATGGCGTCCCTGATCGTGTCGGCCTGCGGCATCCTCCTGGAGACGGGCCTGCGCGCCTCCGTGCCGCCCACCCGCTACGCGGACGCGCCCGTCGTGGCCGCCGCCGACCAGCGCGTCCACTTCGGCAGCGGCGACAGCGCCTCCACCGAGCCGGTCCCGGACCGGGCCCGTCTCGACGGCTCCCTGGTCGCGAAGGCCGCGGCGGTGCCCGGCGCGCGCACGGCCGTCGCGGACGTCACCTTCCCGGTGGCGCTCGCGGCCGGGGGCGGCAAGGCCCTGACCGCGCACGGCTGGGGAGCCACCGCCTTCACCGGCGAGAAGCTCACGGCGGGCCGCGCGCCCGCCGCGGGCGAGGCGGTCCTCGCGGGCACCGGGGCCCGCGTCGGCGACCGCGTGACGCTGACCACGGCGGCGGGCCCCCGCGAGGTCCGGGTCTCCGGCACGGTCTCCGGCGCCGCCGAGCCCACCGTCTGGTTCCGCGACGCCGACGCGCTCCGCCTCTCCGGGCACCCGGGCCGCGTCGACGCGATCGCGGTCCTGCCCAAGGACGGCGTCACCGAGGCGGCCCTGAAGGCCCAGGTCGCCAAGGCCCTCGACGGCAAGGCGAAGGTCCACACGGGCGAGGACCGCGGCGGCGTCGAGGACCCCTCGCTCGTCGGCGCCGAGGAACTGCTCACCGGCCTCGGCGGCTCCTTCGGCGGCATCGCCGCGGTGGTCGCCGTCTTCACCGCGGCGGGCACCGTCGCGCTCTCCGTCGGCCAGCGGGCCCGCGAGTTCGCCCTGCTGCGCGCCATCGGCACGACCCCGCGCCAGGTGCGCCGCACCATCGCCACCGAGACGCTGCTCGTCGCCCCGCTCGCGGGCGCCCTCGGCTGTCTGCCCGGCATCGCCCTGGCGAACTGGTGGTTCGGCCAGCTCAAGGACCGCGGCGCCGTCCCGGACGCGGTGGACCTCGCCGTGTCCTGGATCCCGCTCGTCACGGCGGCGGGCACGGCCGTCCTCACCGCCCTGTTCGCCGGGTACACGGCCGCGCGCCGCCCCTCCCGCATCAAGCCGGGGCAGGCCCTCAGCGAGGCCTCGGTGGAGCGGCTGCGGCCCGGCTGGATCCGTACGCCGCTCGGCATCGCCGCGACCGTGGGCGGCATCGTCCTGTCCCGGGTCGCCGCCACCTCGACCGGCGACGACGCGGCGAACGCGGCCCTCGGCGTCGTCATGCTGTTCATGCTGGCGGTGGCGCTGCTCGGCCCGCTGGTGGCCCGCGGCTGCGCGGCCCTCTTCGGCCTGCCGCTGCGCGGCGCGGGCGCCTCCGCGTCCCTCGCGGCCGCCAACTCCCGTACGAACGCCCGCAGGCTGGCCTCCGCCATCACCCCGATCGTCCTCGCCATGGCGTTCGCCTCCACGCTCGTCTTCATGCACACCAGCGAGGACAAGGTGACGGCCGACCAGCAGCGGGACGGCATCACCGCCGACCACATCGTCACCTCCGGCGCGGGCTTCGGCCCCGGCGCCGTGCGCGAGGCGGCGAAGGCCCCCGAAGTGACCTCCGCGGTCGGCCTGTTGAAGACGTCCGTACTCATCCCCATGGGCTCCGGCGGCGACCGCTGGCTGCAGTCCGCGTCCGCCCAGGGCGTCACCGGCTCCGCCGCGGACCTCGCCGAGGTGCAGGACCTGAACGTGGAGACCGGCGAACTGACCCTGCGCGAGGGCGAGATCGGCCTCGACGCGAACCTCGCGACCTCCGCGCACCTGAAGACCTGCGACCGCGTCGAGCTGCGCCTGCCCGACGGCACGAAGATCCGGCCGACGCTCGCGGCGACGTACGAGCGGGGCCTCGGCCTCTCCCAGGTCACGCTGCCCGCCGCCGCGGTGCGCCAGCACGTCACGGCCGCGCTCGACACGGAGATCTGGACGAAGGGCGGCACGGCGGCCGGGCTGAAGTCCCTCGGCACGGTCAGCGACCGGGACGGCTACACCACCGCCCAGTCCCTCGACCGGAAGCTCAACGCCTGGGCCAACACCGTCATGGCGGCCGTCCTCGGCGGCTTCGCGGCCGTCGCCGCCGTCAACACCCTGGTGATGACGGTCCTCGACCGGCGCCGCGAGCTCGGCATGCTGCGCCTGATCGGCTCGACCCGAAGCCAGGTGATGCGGATGGTCCGCTGGGAGGCCCTGCTCGTGACCTGCGCGGGCGTGATCATCGGTACGGCCATCGCGCTCGCCACGCTGGTGCCGATGATGCGCGGCCTCACCGGGGAGTCCCCGTACGTCCCGCCCCTGCTCTACGCGTCCTTCGCGGGCTCGGCGGTCCTCCTGGGCCTCCTGGCCACGACCCTCCCGGCCCGCGCGGCCCTGCGGCAGACCTAGGGCCTGTCCGAAGGGCCGGCCCCGGCCGCGAGCACAGCCCCAGGCTCCGAGCAACTGAGCGCCTGGGGCTGTGCGTTCGGGGGGCCTAGCGGGCGGAGGCTCCCGCCCGTTCCCGGGCGACCTCGGTGGCGTCGCGGCGGAACGCCCACTCCATCCGGGGCTCCATCGCGAAGCGGAACACCCGCCGCACCACCGGCGTGCACAGCGCCGTGACCACCGCCGCGGCCACCACCGAGACGAACACCTCGCCCAGCGGCCGGTGCAGCCACGCGTAGTCCTCGAACCAGCCCCAGAACCGGGAGCCCTTCGCGAGGAACCCGTGCAACAGATACCCGTACAGGGTTCCCGCGCCCAGGACGGTGAACCACATCTTCCGCCGCGGCACCCACGCGAAGAAGCACGCCGTGAGCACCACGGAGCAGCCGAAGAGCGCCAGCGTCATCACGACGCCGACCCACCACGGCACGCCCAGCTCCTGGGCGCTCTCGCGCCGGTAGAACCACACCGACGTCATCCGCGGCGCCGCCCAGTACGCGAGCGCGACCGCGCAGGCGAAGACGGGCACCGACAGGATCCGGACCTCGCGCCGCCGCACCAGCTGGAAGTGCTCGGGCTTCAGGAACAGGCCGAGGACGAAGAACGGCATGAACTGCAGGACCCGTTGGAGGTCCAGGTCGTCGCCGATGTCGGGGGAGATGACGGCGAGCAGGGCCACGCACAGGGAGAGCGGCACCGGCCAGCGCACGACCTTCCACAGCGGGACCGTGAGGCGCCACACGAACAGGGCGATCAGGAACCAGGTCAGGTACCAGGGGTCAAGCAGGCTGATCGGCTGCGTCGGGTCGTCGTCCGCCCACCGCTTGAAGAAGGTGTAGGCGACCTCGAAGACGACGTACGGCACGGCGACGCCCGTCACCAGGCGCTTGAGCCGGTCGGGCCGCATGTCGAAACTGCGGGAGAAATAGCCGGAGATCAGGATGAAGGCCGGCATGTGAAACGTGTACACGGTCATGTACAGCGCCTCGGCGGTGCGGCTGTGATCGGTCAGCGGCTCCCACGCGTGGGCCATCGCGACGAGCACGATCGCCAGGTACTTGGCGTTGTCGAAGAACGCGTCGCGCTGCTTGGCGGGGCGTCCGGCGGGGCCGGTGGCGGAGCGCGGGGCGGGAGCGGCGGGCCGGGGGGAGTGGTGGGGGGAAGCGGGTCCAAAGGAGTGCGGGGCCGTCTCCTGCACGGGGGGCAGCGGTGCCCGGTGCCGGCCGTGCGGCTGCACGGAGTTCGTCACAGGCCCTCCCACCAAGAGCTCGGTGAGACGATCCGGGACCGCACTGCGCCTACGGGGGTCATGGCAGCGTGGAACATCTGGGGCACCCTAGCGCCGCTCCGCCGCTGCCGTAAAACTCTCGGCTCATTCATTCGTGCAATGCCTCGCCAATACGCTCGTAACGACGTCGACAACCCCGGTCGGTCCGTCTGTCCGCCGCTCGGCCGGGTTCCCGCAATTGGACTCCGGGTACCCGGGGCGAAAGACCGAAAACTCACTGATCGCTGTCCGATACGTCACCACTCGTACCGCTTAAATCGTGCATAACGCCTGCGGGCGACTCTGGTGAAATGTCCTGGTTGATCGGTCCGTGATGGGTTATGGGAACCCGTGCGATGTGTTCTCGGCCACCATTCGAATTCCCGGTGAACTGCCGGTGCGGGAGCCGGTGCGCGAGGCCTCGGGGCGATGGCTGGCCATGGAAACGATCACGTCGAATTCGCCCTCCAGTGGAACCGTCGAATTGCCGTACGGATGCGGGTGGCGCCCGTGCGGCGCGTGCCCCGCGGCCCTCCGGGACACGGGCGGGACGGGTGCGTCACTGGTCAACGCGTGGCCGACGATGTGTCACCGGCCGCATAGGGCGGTCGTGTTGGTGGCACGATGGTTCCTGGCGGGGGTGTGCGGGGCCGTACCCCCCGGGCGGGAGAGCGACCGACCTAGGGTGTGATGAGTGTGGCCATTTCGCTGTCAGTGGTACTGCTGTTGGCGATCGTCCTCGTCTTGATGATTCGTCAAGGGAACATCAAGGTATGGCCTGCCATCGTCGCGGCGACTTTCGGCTTCACCCTCGCCTCGACGGGAATGGCGGACGACATCCAGGAGCTTCTCAACTCCTTGGCGGAGACCATCGGCGACATACAGTTCTGACGGCTGACGGCCGGCCGCGGCGACACTGGGGGGTCTGGGAGCGGTGGCGCTGCGGGAAACGGACCCTGAGGACGTCGGCGGCTATCCGGTCGAGGACCGCCTCGGCTCGGGCGGGATGGGCGTCGTCTATCTCGCGCGCTCCGCGTCGGGACGGCGCCTCGCGGTCAAGGTCGTGCACGCGCAGTACGCCGATGATCCGGAATTCCGCACCCGGTTCCGTCGCGAGGTCGAGGCCGCGCGGCAGGTCAGCGGCGCCTTCACCGCCCCCGTCGTGGACGCCGACGCGGACGCGCCGAGCCCGTGGATGGCCACGCTCTACATTCCGGGCGAGAACCTGGGCGAGCACGTGCGCCGCCACGGCCCGCTGCCCGCGGAGCGCCTCCCGGAGCTCGCGGCGGGCCTCGCCGAGGCGCTGCGCGACATCCACCGCGTGGGCGTCGTCCACCGCGATCTGAAACCGGCCAACGTGATGCTGGCCGACGACGGCCCCCGCGTCATCGACTTCGGCGTCTCCCGCGCCGCCGAGGCCCTCGCCGGGGACCCCCTCACCCAGACCGGCCGCGTCATGGGCACCCCGCCCTACATGTCCCCGGAGCAGCTCACCTCGCCCCGCGACGTGGGCCCCGCGTCCGACGTCTTCTCCCTCGGTTCCGTCCTGGTCCACGCCGCCACGGGCCGGGGCCCCTTCGACGACGTCTCCCCGTACGAGACGGCGACCCGCGTCGTCGAGGGCGACGCCCGGCTCGACGCCGTACCCCCCGACCTGCGCGCCCTGGTCACCCTCTGCCTGGCCAAACACCCCAAGGAACGCCCGACCCCGGACGAACTCCTGGCCCTGCTGCGGGGTGACCCCCTTCCGCCCCGGCTCGCCGAGGCGGAACCCCCGCCCGTCACCCGCCCGCGTCGCCGCCGTCGGCTGGTGATCGCCGCGTCGGTGTGTGGCGCTCTGCTCGCCGGCCTCACCGCCGGGCTGGTCATGTGGCTGCCCGGCCACCGTCCGCCCAGCGATCTGCCCGACGGCTGGCGGGCCTGGCGGAGCGAGGTCGTCAGCGAGGACGACTCTCCGGGCGGCTCCTTCAGCGGCTGCACCGCGGTGGACGGCGGACTCATCTGCGCGGGCGACGACGTCAAGGCCGTACGGCTCTCGCTCGCCACCGGCAAGAAGGAGTGGGGCTTGCCGGTCAACTCCAGCGCGAGCCCGGTCCTGAACAGCGAGGGCGCCGTCATCGGGGCCGCGGGCCGACGCGTCTTCGTCTACGGGAACAACCAGATCGCCGACGGGAGGGGCGACAGCGATCCCGATGACAACTACGCCATCGAGGCGGTCGACGCCCGGATCGGCAAGGTCCTGTGGTCCCGGCCCGTCGAGCGCGGCCCCCACGCGCAGGCGCCGGACCCCGCCCCGGACGTCAGTGGGCACGCGGCTCGCACGGACGACGGCATCCTCACCGTGTACGGCGCCGCGGGGACCTCGTACGCCCTGCTGAACGAGGCCGACGGCGAGGTGCGCTGGAAGCGGCCCCTGCCGGTGCCCTCGACCGGGGACGCGACCTGTCAGGTGGCCGTGGCGGCCGGCGACGGCTACCTGCTCTGCTACGCCAGCACCAAGGGCGGAGACGTCACCCGTGTCCACCGCGTCGCCCCTTCCGACGGCAGGCGGAGCTGGACGGTCACGCTCGACGGACAGCAGGATCTCGTCGGCCGGAGCGCCGACCGGCTCGTCTTCGTCAGCTCCGACGTGGAGGAGGAGGGCACCGGGATCCTGACCGTCGACGTGGACACCCGCGACGCGGACCCCGTGTCGCTGCCACTGGAGCCGCCCGCGAGCGACGTGACCCTCAGCCGCGGCACCCTCTACTTCACGCGCCAAGGCGGTGGCGTGCGTGCCGTCGACCCGCTGACGAGGCGCCTCAAGTGGGAGCGCGACTCCGGAGTGGAGTTCCCCGGTCCGCCGCTTGTCTCGGACGAGTACGTCTTCGTCGCCTCTCCCGGAGGCCGTCTCGCGGCCCTCGACCGCAGGACCGGCCGCGTGCGGTGGACCCGTGCAGGCTCCGAGATCGCCGGTGGCGTCGTGGGCGTGGTCTCCGGCGTCCCGCCGACCCTCGTCGGCGACGCGCTCTACGTCCCCTACGGCATCCGCTCCGTGTACAGCCTCGACATACGCAACCCGTGACCGGTGTGCGCGGGCGCGCGCGGGCGTGAAAAAGCCTCCGGCCCGGGGCCCAGGGACGAACCTGGGCGCCGGGCCGGAGGCCGTGGAGCGGGCGACGGGAATCGAACCCGCGTAGCTAGTTTGGAAGACTAGGGCTCTACCATTGAGCTACGCCCGCACAGCTGGTGCAGCGGCTCGCAGATCGGCGAGCGCGGCACGGCATGCATCGTAGCGGGTCACGGCGGTCCGCCGCACACCCCCGTCCCCGCGCTCTGCGCGCGCCCCCGCAAGCGGGCGCCGCACCCCCCGCGGGCATGTACCCTACGTGTCGCACCGACGGGGTGTGGCGCAGCTTGGTAGCGCGTCCGCTTTGGGAGCGGAAGGCCGTGGGTTCAAATCCCGCCACCCCGACCAGCAGGATCTCTCCAGCTCAGTGGCCGGTTTCCCGGGCCGAGGATCCGGATGCGGGCGCTCCGGCCGGATTCGCGGCCTGTCTTCGGCCCGTCTTTCAAGATCGCATTGTGGGTCGGCTCCCGCGTGCCGTTACTATGCAAGCTGTGTGCCCGTGTGTCTCTCGACCGGGCAGAAACCCAAGCAGTCAGCCCACAAGGAGACCGAACCGTGAAGAGCGCCGTGGAGACCCTGAACCCGACCCGGGTTCGGCTCACTGTCGAGGTGCCCTTCGAGGAGCTCAAGGACAGCCTCGACGCGGCGTACAAGAAGATCAACCAGCAGGTCACGGTGAAGGGCTTCCGTAAGGGCAAGATCCCCGCCCGGGTCATCGACCAGCGGTTCGGCCGCGGTGCTGTGCTGGAGGAGGCCGTCAACGACGCCCTCCCGAAGTTCTACACGGAGGCGGTCAACGAGGCCGAGCTCAACGTCCTCGGCCAGCCCGAGGTCGACATCACCGAGCTCAAGGACAACGAGACCCTCAGCTTCACCGCCGAGGTCGACGTCCGCCCGACCATCGAGATCCCGGACTACTCCGGCATCGAGGTCGAGGTCGACGCGGTCGAGGTCAGCGACGAGGACGTCGACAAGGCCGTCGAGGACCTGCGGGGCCGCTTCGCGTCCACCGCGCCGGTCGAGCGCGCCGCCGAGGACGGCGACGTCGTGACGATCGACCTGGAGGCCAAGGTCGACGGCGAGGTCCTGGAGGACGGCGTCGCCAGCGGCGTCTCGTACACCATCGGCTCCGGCGAGCTCCTCGAGGGCATCGACGACGCCGTGAAGGGCCTGGAGGCCGACGGCGAGGCCACCTTCACCTCCGAGCTGAAGGGCGGCTCCGCGGCGGGCAAGGAGGCCGAGGTCACCGTCAAGGTCACCCAGGTCGCCAAGCGCGAACTGCCGGAGCTGGACGACGACTTCGCGCAGCTGGCGTCCGAGTTCGACACCCTGGACGAGCTGAAGGGCGACAGCCGCAAGCGCCTGGAGACGGCCCGCCAGTTCGACCAGGCCACCCAGGCCCAGGAGCGCGTCCTGGACAAGCTCCTGGAGCTCGTCGAGGTGCCGGTCCCCGAGAAGCTCCTCGAGGACGAGATCCGCACCCGCAAGCACAACCTGGAGCACCACCAGCTCGGCCAGATGGGCCTCGACCTCGGCAAGTACCTGGAGATCCAGGGCAAGACCGAGGAGGAGTTCGACGCCGAGACCCGCGAGCAGGCGGTCAAGGGCATCAAGACCCAGTTCATCCTCGACGAGCTGGTCAACAAGGAGAAGCTGAACGTGAACCAGGAGGAGCTCACCGAGCACCTCATGCGTCGCGCCCAGTCCTCCGGCATGAGCCCCGACCAGTTCGCCCAGGCTGTCGTCGAGGGCGGCCAGGTCCCGATGCTCGTCGGCGAGGTCGCCCGCGGCAAGGCGCTCGCGGTGGTCGTCGAGGCCGCCACGGTCAAGGACACCAACGGCGAGGTCGTGGACCTCGACGACGAGGACGAGGCCGACTCCGCCGAGGGCGAGGCCGCCGAGGCCGCCGCCGAGGCGGACAAGGACGGTGAGGAGAAGGCCGAGGCCTGATCCCCCCAGTAGTACGTGAAGGGCCCCCGGGACACCCGTCCCGGGGGCCCTTCACGCCCCGCGGGGCGTACGCGTCCGCCCCTTCCGGAGCGCGTGCGGGCGCTGCTCCGCGGTGGGCCGGGCGCGCGGTTCCCGGCGCCCCTTCGGGGCGCTGTGCGCAGGGCGTGCTACCTGCGCTCACAGCGAACAGTTGCCCTTGCGGGATTCCCCGAAGGGGGCCGCGCGTTAGGGTCCATGAATACGGGGGCAGTGGAGTCGTTGCCCTCAGAACGAAGATGCTGAGACGGCCGGTGCCGTCAGAGACGAGCAGGTGGATACGTGACGAATCTGATGCCTTACGCAGCCGGTGAGCCGTCCATCGGTGGTGGCCTCGGCGACCATGTCTACAACCGGCTGCTCGGCGAGCGCATCGTCTTCCTCGGCCAGCAGGTCGACGACGACATCGCGAACAAGATCACGGCGCAGATGCTCCTCCTCGCGGCCGACCCCTCGAAGGACATCTACCTCTACATCAACAGCCCCGGCGGCTCGGTGACCGCCGGCATGGCGATCTACGACACCATGCAGTACATCCCGAACGACGTGGTGACGATCGGCATGGGCATGGCCGCCTCCATGGGTCAGTTCCTGCTGACCGGCGGCACCGCGGGCAAGCGCTTCGCCCTGCCGCACACGGACATCCTGATGCACCAGGGCTCCGCGGGCATCGGCGGCACGGCCTCGGACGTCAAGATCCAGGCCGAGTACCTGCTGCGCACCAAGCAGCGGATGGCCGAGATCACCGCCCGCCACTCCGGCCAGACGGTCGAGGCGATCATCCGCGACGGTGACCGCGACCGCTGGTTCACCACCGAGGAGGCCAAGGAGTACGGCCTCATCGACGAGATCATCAGCGCCGCTTCCGGTGTTCCGGGCGGCGGCGGCACGGGCGCCTGAGAAGGCGCCCAGGGGGCCTGAGGAGGCCCCCGCCCGGGGCGGCCCGCAGCGGCCGGCCCCAGCCGACCAAGCCCACGCTCATCACCAGGACGGAACACCTCAGATGAACAGCTTCCCCATCAGCGGCCAGCCCGCGGGCCTGCACACCGGCCCCCAGGTGGACAACCGTTACGTGATCCCGCGCTTCGTCGAGCGCACGTCGCAGGGCGTGCGCGAGTACGACCCGTACGCGAAGCTCTTCGAGGAGCGCGTGATCTTCCTCGGCGTCCAGATCGACGACGCCTCCGCCAACGACGTCATGGCGCAGCTCCTGTGCCTGGAGTCGATGGACCCCGACCGGGACATCTCGGTCTACATCAACAGCCCGGGCGGCTCCTTCACCGCCCTGACGGCCATCTACGACACGATGCAGTTCGTGAAGCCGGACATCCAGACGGTCTGCATGGGCCAGGCGTCCTCCGCCGCGGCCGTGCTCCTGGCCGCCGGCACCCCCGGCAAGCGGATGGCCCTGCCGAACGCGCGCGTGCTGATCCACCAGCCGTCCGGCGGCACCGGCCGCGAGCAGCTCTCCGACCTGGAGATCGCGGCCAACGAGATCCTCCGGATGCGCACGCAGCTCGAGGACATGCTGGCCAAGCACTCCTCGACGCCGATCGAGAAGATCCGCGAGGACATCGAGCGCGACAAGATCCTCACCGCCGAGGACGCGCTCGAGTACGGCCTGATCGACCAGATCATCTCCACCCGCAAGATGAACAACTCCGCGGTCGCCTGATACTCGTCCGGGGAAACCGCAGCACCAACTGCCCGCTCCTTGGCGCGGTCGCGTCGGTCCGTGGCGATCTGCGACATTTCGTAGTTCTTCACGGTTCCGCGTAGCAGCGAACCGCGCCAAGGGGGGCCCGAACGGGGGGCCAGGCAAGGTACCGTCGGATACAAGGCACCAGGAGCCGCTGGACCAACGGCGTCTCCCAGGCGAAGGGGAAGCACACCGTGGCACGCATCGGTGACGGCGGCGATCTGCTCAAGTGCTCGTTCTGCGGAAAGAGTCAGAAGCAGGTCAAGAAGCTCATCGCAGGCCCGGGCGTGTACATCTGCGATGAGTGCATCGACCTCTGCAACGAGATCATCGAGGAGGAGCTCGCCGAGACGAGCGAGGTCCGCTGGGAAGAGCTGCCCAAGCCCCGCGAGATCTACGAGTTCCTCGAGGGGTACGTAGTCGGCCAGGAGCCCGCCAAGAAGGCCCTCTCCGTCGCCGTCTACAACCACTACAAGCGCGTCCAGGCCGGGGAGAACGGCGGCGCGCAGGGCCGCGAGGACGCCATCGAGCTGGCGAAGTCCAACATCCTGCTGCTCGGCCCCACCGGCTCCGGCAAGACGCTGCTCGCCCAGACCCTGGCCCGCATGCTGAACGTCCCCTTCGCCATCGCGGACGCCACCGCGCTCACCGAGGCGGGGTACGTGGGCGAGGACGTGGAGAACATCCTCCTCAAGCTCATCCAGGCCGCCGACTACGACGTCAAGAAGGCCGAGACGGGCATCATCTACATCGACGAGATCGACAAGGTCGCCCGGAAGAGCGAGAACCCGTCGATCACGCGTGACGTTTCGGGTGAAGGCGTCCAGCAGGCCCTCCTCAAGATCCTGGAGGGCACGACGGCCTCGGTCCCGCCGCAGGGCGGCCGCAAGCACCCGCACCAGGAGTTCATCCAGATCGACACGACGAACGTGCTGTTCATCGTGGGCGGCGCCTTCGCGGGCCTGGAGAAGATCATCGAGGCCCGGGCGGGCGCGAAGGGCATCGGCTTCGGCGCCACCATCCGCTCCAAGCGGGAGCTGGAGGAGAAGGACCAGTTCGAGGACATCATGCCGGAGGACCTGGTGAAGTTCGGGATGATCCCCGAGTTCATCGGCCGCCTTCCCGTCATCACCTCGGTCCACAACCTCGACCGCGAGGCCCTGCTCCAGATCCTCGTCGAGCCGCGTAACGCGCTGGTGAAGCAGTACCAGCGACTCTTCGAACTCGACGGTGTGGAGCTGGACTTCGAGCGCGAGGCCCTGGAGGCCATCGCGGACCAGGCGATCCTGCGCCAGACCGGCGCGCGCGGCCTGCGCGCCATCATGGAGGAGGTCCTCCAGTCGGTGATGTACGAGGTGCCGTCCCGCAAGGACGTCGCCCGCGTCGTCATCACGGCGGACGTCGTCCACTCCAACGTGAATCCGACGCTGGTCCCGCGCGAGGTGCGGGGCCCGGGCGCGGGCGAGCAGAAGTCGGCCTAGCACCGACCCGCTCAACCACCAGGGGCGCCCGGCGATTCGACCTCGCCGGGCGCCCCTGTCGCATGCGCCGCTCACTCGGAAGCCTCAAGGTCATCGAAAGCCGCCCGGCAAGAAGCCACTGCTCATCTTGTGCCCGCCGAGCGGGCCTCAAGCGTGATCAACTTGTGCGCCTCGTCGCCCTAGGCGGCCCTGGAGCCGCTGCTGCTCAGTTGGCCTTAAGGGGAGTGATTGGACGAGTACGCGAATGTCGTGATCTTGTTCTCCGTGACCAGTCGGGTGCCTTGAGTAACGCAGGGGGCAGGAATCATGAGAACTATGAAGATCAAGTACGCGTTGGCGGCTGCCGGTGTGACGGCTGCTGTGAGCATTGTGCCCTTGGTGGCTGCCGCGCCCGCGTCGGCGAAGGCCTGGGACTGCATGTCGTACCTCGACCACAAGGGCTACAAGGTTGGAACCAAGGTGAGGTCGGCATGCACCACCGGGGCTTCGAGTAATCCGGTTCACCACGGCCAGTGCGCGCTCATACTCACCGTGGCCGGCGTCAAGAGCGCGCACGGTACGGAGGCGTGCATCCTCGCAAGGCGGGGCGTTTAGCCCTTGTTGTGCCCGCTTGGGGGGGTGTTCGGACGTTGGTCCAGCCCCCTCCAAGCGGGCAGTTGCTCTAGAGCTTGACGCGGACTTCCTTGCGGAACTTGGCCGCGGTGGTGGCGGCCTCTCCCAGGTCGGGGCTCTTGCCCCCGAGCGCGCCCGCCACGTCCGTGGTGATGACGACGCCGATCGTGCTGTTGTCGCCCCAGATGCACACGGGCATCTTCATCTCCTTCGGGGCCTGGGACCCGGCCGACGAGGAGGAGCCGGACCCGAGGTCCACCTTCATCTCCTGGCACTTCATGATCGCGCCGTCGAGCTCGGAGGGGTTGTACGACTTGGGCTCGCCGATCGGGGTGAGTTCCTTGCCGCTCGATCCGGCGCCGGAGGACGAGTCCGACTCATCGGAGAAGCCGTCCTGCGCCCTGGTGAACATGTAGTCGACGACCTTCTCCGGGTTCTCGATGTCTCCGTAGAGGCCGTTGAGCTGGAGCAGTTTCCGTGCCAGCGGGTTGTCGTCGCTGCCCGACTGGTACTGCACGGTCAGGTCCTTGGCGTTCTTCACGCCGTTCTTCTCGGCCTTCGCGCGGCTCTCGGACGTCATGGAGTCCTCCTTGGACTCCTTCTTCGTGTAGTCGCCGAGTACGGTCGTGGGCGCCGTCAGCTTGTGGGGGCCGTCGTCCTTGACCGAGCCGCTGCCACCGTTGTCGTCGCCCGCGAACAAGAAGTAGCCGCCGACCGCGACCGCCACGACCACCGCGACCGCGCCGATGACGGCGCCCGCCTTCTTGCTGCCGCCTCCGCTCGGCGGCGGGGGCGGCGGGACCTGCCCGTAGGGAGCCTGCGGCGGCTGGCCGTAGGGCGCCTGGGGCTGGCCGTAGGGGGCCTGCTGCGGCGGGACGCCCTGGGGTGCCTGCTGCGGATAGCCGTAGCCGGGCTGCTGCGGGGCCTGGGGCGGGTAGCCGTAGCCGGGCGGCGGGGCCTGGGGCGGCTGCCCGTAGGGGCCCGGCTGCTGCGGCTGGCCGCCGCCGTACGGACCGGGCTGCTGGCCCCCGTACGGACCAGGCTGCTGGCCGCCGTACGGGCCCGGCTGGTTGAAGCTCATTGCTGGGGTTCCCTCCGTTAACTGCTGCTGCGAGCGCGTGCGCGCGTCACTTCTTCACGCGGGCCGCGTCGCGGTACTTGGCGGCGAGGTCGGCGACGTCGTCCGTCGCCATGCCGTCCCCGCCGGAGATGAAGGCGGCGGCGTCGGTGGCGGTCACGATGCCGGCGGTGCTCCGGTCGGACCAGGCGCAGATCGGGATCTCCAGGCTCTTGCCGCCCTCGGAGACCTTGGCCCGCTGGCACTTCATCAGCGCGTTGTCCAGGGCGTCCGGCGAGACCGACTCCGGGCTGCCCTGCCAGGTGACCTCTTCCTTGCCGCCGTCGCTGTCCTTCTCCGTCTGCTCGTGTATCTTCTCGAACGCCTTGTCGATGGTCTTCTCCGGGTCGCTGATCTCACCTGACATGCCGACGACGTTCAGGCCCTTCGTCTTGAGCCCGGAGCCGGACTTGTAGTCCGCCTTCTCCTGCACGGCGTTCTTGATCCCGATCGCGGCGGCGTCCTCCTTGCCGGCGTCGCCCAGCGGGCCGCCGGAGGAGTCCGACGAGGCGTCCTTCTGGTACTCGCCGACCGAGGCCGGGGACACCAGCTTGTGCGGCCCGTCGTCGCTGACCGAGCCGGAGCCGCCGTCGTCGCTCCCGACGACGAAGTACGCGCCGACACCGATCGCCGCGACCACCGCGACCGCGCCGATGATCAGGCCCGTCTTCTTGCCGCCGCCTCCGCTCGGCGGCGGGGGCGGCGGGACCTGCCCGTAGGGAGCCTGCGGCGGCTGCCCGTAAGGGCCCTGGGGCGGCTGCCCGTACGGGGCCTGCGGCTGGCCGTACGGGGGCGCCTGCGGGGGCTGCTGGGGGTAGCCGTAGCCGGGCGGCGGGGTCTGCGGCGGCTGGCCGTACGGGGGCTGCTGGGGCTGGCCGCCGTACGGACCGGGCTGCTGGGGCTGACCGCCGCCGTACGGACCGGGCTGCTGGGGCTGACCGCCGCCGTACGGCCCAGGCTGCTGCGGCTGCTGGCCGCCGTACGGGCCCGGCTGGTTGTAGCTCATGATGAAGCTCCCCCTCGAACGCGTGTGTGCGCCTACGTTCTCCCACACGTTTATGTGTTCCCGACATCCTGACCGACGCCTGGAGCACCGTGGGGCCCGGGGAGTCAACCGTTACTGAAGATTCCGGTTTCGGGACCACACTGTGACACCCCTAAACTGGGCCCGTGACCGAGAACGCTCAGCAGCAGCCCCCAGCGACCACTCCCGAGCTCCCGACGCAGTACGCACCGGCCGAGGTAGAGGGGACGCTGTACGAGCGCTGGGTAGAGCGCGGTTACTTCGACGCGGACGCGAAGAGCGACAAGGAGCCCTTCACCGTCGTCATCCCCCCGCCGAACGTCACCGGCAGCCTGCACCTGGGCCACGCCTTCGAGCACACCCTCATCGACGCCCTCACCCGCCGCAAGCGCATGCAGGGCTACGAGGTGCTGTGGCAGCCCGGCATGGACCACGCCGGCATCGCCACGCAGAACGTGGTGGAGCGCGAGCTCGGCAAGGAGGGCAAGTCCCGCCACGACCTGGGCCGCGAGGCCTTCGTCGAGCGCGTCTGGCAGTGGAAGGGCGAGTCCGGCGGCCAGATCTCCGGCCAGATGCGCCGCCTCGGCGACGGCGTCGCCTGGTCCCGCGAGCGCTTCACCATGGACGAGGGCCTCTCCCAGGCCGTCCAGACGATCTTCAAGCGGCTCTACGACGACGAGCTGATCTACCGCGCCGAGCGCATCATCAACTGGTGCCCCCGCTGTCTGACCGCCATCTCCGACATCGAGGTGGAGTACCAGGACGACGACGGCGAGCTCGTCTCCATGACGTACGGCGAGGGCGACGAGACGATCGTCGTCGCCACCACCCGCGCCGAGACCATGCTGGGTGACACCGCCGTCGCCGTGCACCCCGACGACGAGCGGTACAAGCACCTGGTCGGCAAGCGGATCAAGCTGCCGCTGACCGACCGCTCCATCCCCGTCGTCGCCGACACGCACGTCGACCCGGAGTTCGGCACCGGCGCCGTCAAGGTGACCCCGGCGCACGACCCGAACGACTTCGAGATCGGCCAGCGCCACGACCTGCCGAACATCACGGTCATGGACGAGCACGCGGTCATCACGGTCCCCGGCCCCTTCCAGGGCCTGGACCGCCTGGAGGCCCGCTCCGCCATCGTCGGCGCGCTGCGCGCCGAGGGCCGCATCGTCGCCGAGAAGCGCCCGTACTCCCACTCCGTGGGCCACTGCTCGCGCTGCAAGACCACCATCGAGCCGCGGCTCTCCATGCAGTGGTGGGTCAAGGTCGGCCCGCTCGCCAAGGCCGCCGGTGACGCGGTCCGCGACGGCAAGGTCAAGATCCACCCGCAGGAGATGGAGAAGCGCTACTTCGACTGGGTCGACAACCTCCACGACTGGTGCATCTCGCGCCAGCTGTGGTGGGGCCACCGCATCCCGGTCTGGTACGGCCCGAACGGCGAGATCGTCTGCGTCGGCCCCGACGAGCAGGCGCCCACCGGCGAGGGCTGGACGCAGGACACCGACGTCCTCGACACCTGGTTTTCCTCCGGCCTGTGGCCGTTCTCCACGCTCGGCTGGCCGGAGCGGACGGAGAGCCTCGCGAAGTTCTACCCGAACTCCGTCCTGGTCACCGGCTACGACATCCTCTTCTTCTGGGTCGCCCGGATGATGATGTTCGGCCTGTACGCGATGGACGGCACCCCGCCGTTCCACACCGTCGCCCTGCACGGCATGGTCCGCGACCAGTTCGGCAAGAAGATGTCGAAGTCCTTCGGGAACGCGGTCAACCCGCTCGACTGGATGGACAAGTACGGCTCCGACGCCCTGCGCTTCACCCTCGCGCGCGGCGCCAACCCCGGCGTCGACGTGCCGATCGGCGAGGACTGGGTCCAGGGCTCCCGCAACTTCGCCAACAAGATCTGGAACGCGACCCGCTTCGCGCTGATGAACGGCGCCACGGTCGAGGGCCCGCTGCCGGACGCCGCCGAGATGTCGGCCACCGACCGCTGGATCCTCTCGCGCCTCAACACCGTGGTCGCCGAGGTCGACGCGTACTACGAGGACTACCAGTTCGCGAAGCTCTCCGACGCCCTCTTCCACTTCGCCTGGGACGAGGTCTTCGACTGGTACGTGGAGCTGTCCAAGACCACGTTCATGGCGGGCGGCCCGGCCGCCGAGGTCAGCAAGCGCGTCCTCGGCGAGGTCCTCGACGTCACGCTGCGCCTGCTCCACCCGGTCGTGCCGTTCGTGACGGAGACCCTGTGGACCACGCTGACCGGCGGCGAGTCCGTGGTCATCGCCGCCTGGCCCAAGGACAGTGGCTTCCGGGACGCGGGCGCCGAGAAGGAGATCGCCTCCGTCCAGGACCTGGTCACCGAGGTCCGCAGGTTCCGCGCCGACCAGGGTCTCCAGCCCGGCCAGAAGGTCCCGGCCCGCCTCACGCTCGACGGCACGCCGTTCGCCGCGCACGAGGCCGCCGTCCGCCAGCTCCTGCGCCTCCAGCCGGAGGGCGAGGCCTTCGCGGCCACGGCGACCCTGCCGGTCGCGGGTGCCACGGTCGCGCTCGACCTGTCCGGCACGATCGACGTGGCGGCGGAGCGCAAGCGGCTCGCCAAGGACCTGTCCGCCGCCGAGAAGGAGAAGGCCCAGGCCACCGCCAAGCTCGGCAACGAGGCGTTCCTGGCGAAGGCCCCCGACCAGGTGGTCGACAAGATCCGCGGCCGCCTCGCCAAGGCCGACGAGGACATCGCGCGTCTCCAGGCCCAGCTGGACAACCTCTCGGCGGCGTAAGGCAGTTCGCCCGCGGGCATGCGAAGGCGCCCGGAACTCTCAGGAGTTCCGGGCGCCTTCGTCGTGTCCCCGCGTCGTCCCTTACGCCTCGGTGGCGACCGGCCCCGTCCCCACGGCCTCCGCGTTGCGGCGCGTCTTGGCCCAGCCGTTGCGGCCGCGCAGCAGGCGCAGGAAGCCGCGCGCCGCCACGATGAACACGTGGTACGCGTACACCCACAGGGCGAGACCCCACAGCAGGCCCGTGAGCCGGGAGCGGTCGGGCGCGTAGTCGCGGCGGTAGAGCGGGCCCCAGGCCACGAACGGCAGCACCGACAGGGCGCACAGGCCAAGGATCAGCGGCCACGCGCCGAGGAACGCGTCGCGCATCGAGCCGCCCACGACGACGCTGCCGAGCAGCAGCACGCTCAGGACGAGCGTCGCGACGTGCGCGAGGGGCTGCATGAACGTGTACAGGGTCTCCAGGACGCCGCGGCCCGAGTAGTGGCGCGAGGCGACGATGCGCGGCGCGTACCGCACGCACTGGAGGTTGCCCTGCGCCCAGCGGGTGCGCTGGGTGAGGAAGCGGCGCAGGCGCGGCAGGCCCTCCTGCGAGACGTAGGTGTCGGCGATGTGCGCGATCCGGTAGCCGCCCAGGATCATGTGCAGGCCCAGCTCGTAGTCCTCCAGGAGCGCGTCGCGCTGCCAGGGGCGGCGCTCGGTGGCGGCGATGTGGTCCAGGGCGGTGAGCCGGGTGAACTGGCCGTTGCCGCCCAGGCCCACGGAGCCGGTGCGGCCGCGCAGCAGCTGCATGCCCGCGTTGGACACGGCGAACTCCATATCCTGCATGCGCACCAGGAGCCGCGCGACGGCGTTGGCGAGGCGCCCGCGCTCGGGCAGCGGCGGCCGCTCCTCGTCGACGTTGCGCATCCGCACGCTGACCTGGACGCCGCCCACCTCGGGGTCGGCGAACCCGCCCTGCCCGCTGACCCGGGCGAGGGCGTCCGGGGCGAGCCGCCCGTCGGCGTCCACGACGCACACCACGACCAGGGACCGGTCGGTGTCCGCGGGCAGGAAGGCGTTCAGCGCCGCGTACGCGGAGTTGAGGGCCGCGCCCTTGCCGATGCGGGCGTCGGGGCGGCGCCGCGAGACCAGGTGCACCCGGGCGTCGTCCGCCGCGAGGGCGGTGACGACGGCCGCGGTGGTGTCCTCGCTGTCGTCGTCGACGACCCAGACGTGCGCGGCCGGGAAGTCGGCCCGCAGCTGGGCGACGGTCGTGCCGATGACGGTCTCCTCGTCGCGGCACGGCACGAAGAAGTGCCAGGTGAAGGGCGCGGAGTCGCCTTCCGCTGCCTCGGGTCGGCGCACGTAGGCGTGGCGGGACCCGGCCCAGTACAGCAGGAAGCAGGCGAGCAGCAGGAACGGCAGGGCGTAGAGCAGGACGTGGGGGGTGAGCATGGGGTCCTCGTGCGGTGGGGGACGGGGGAGGAGCCGGTCAGGCGGCGGCGGGGAGCTCGCGTTCGGTGCGGCCCGCGGCGAGGGCGCCGAGGAGGACGGCGATCCGCTGCGAGGCGAGCCCGTCGCCGAACGGGGACGGCAGCCCGGCGAGGTGCCGCAGGCCGTCTGGGCCCTCCGCGAGGCGGCGGCGCGCCGCGCGGCCGATCTCCCGGCCCGGCGGGACGAGCTCGGCGAACCCGGCGTCCATGGCCTCGGGCCGCTCCGTGGACCGGCGTACGACGACCAGGGGCCGGCCCAGGACGGTGGTCTCCTCCTGGATGCCGCCCGAGTCGGACACGATGACGGCGGCGTGCCGGGCGAGGCCGAGGAACTCGCCGTAGCCGAGCGGCGCCAGCTCGGTGAGCGGTTCGAGCAGGTGCGTGAGCCCGGCCGCCTCGATCCGGGCGCGGGTGCGCGGGTGGACGGCGAACAGGACCGGCAGTTCCCCGGCGAGGGAGGCGAGCTCGCGCAGGATGGCGGCGAGCGCGGCGGGGTCGTCGGTGTTCTCCGGGCGGTGCGCGGTGGCGAGGACGTAGCGGTCGGCGCTCACGCCGTGCGCGGCGAGCAGCGCGGCGCGCTCGGCGGCGGCGGGCAGGTGCTCCTGGACGGCCTCGACGACGGTGTTGCCGGTGACGGTGATCCGCCCGGCCGGGACCCCCTCGGCGCGCAGCAGGTCGCGGTTGTCGTCCGTGGCCGCGCAGAGCACGTCCGCGAGCTGGTCGATGACGACGCGGTTGTGCTCCTCGGGCATCGCCCGGTCGTGGCTGCGCAGGCCCGCCTCGACGTGGACGAGCGGCAGCGAGCGGGCGTTCGCGGCGAGCGCTCCGGCCAGGGCGGCGTTGGTGTCGCCCTGCACCACCACGGCCAGCGGTGGCTCCTCGGCGAAGAGGGCGTCGAGCTGGGCCAGGGCCGCGGAGATCTGCACGGCGCGGGGCTTGCCGCCGATGCCGTCGAGCAGGGTGGGCTCGGGCAGGCCCAGCTCGGTGAGGAACCGGCCGGAGAGCGCGGCGTCGTAGTGCTGGCCGGTGTGCACGAGGTGTGCGGCCGGGCCGAGGACGCGGACCAGGTGGGCGACCTTCACGAGTTCGGGGCGGGTGCCGATGACGATCGCGACCGAGCGGGGCGGGAGGGCGGGGGCGTGCAACGGGGCTCCTGGCGGGTGGGGCTTGGGGATACGCAGGAGCTTGTGGGGCGTGGGTTGCGGGGGTGGCTCGCCTTCGGTTGCCCAACGGTTGCGGAGCCTGCGGCCGCGCTTGTTCGGGTCCAAGGCCCTGGCCCACTGGTCCTGCCGGGCCGGGACTTAGGTCCCTCGCGGGGCGCCCCACTGTGTCCATTAGCGCGCTCCGCGCGCGGGCGCCCCTTCCCGCTTCCTGGGGGCTCCGCCCCCAGACCCCCGCTCCTCAAACGCCGGAGGGGCTGGATCTTCCAGCCCGTCCGGCGTTTGAGGACGAGGCGCGCAGCGCCGAAAAGCGGGGGCACGGGGGCGGCAGCCCCCGGATCGGGAAGGGGCGGGTCTGGGGCGCCCCGCGAGGGCAGCAGGCCTCAGCCCTCGCCCCGGTAGCGGTAGCCGAGGCCCCGCACCGACTCCAAGGGGTCGTCCCCCTCACCGACCGCGAGCTTGCGCCGCAGCCGGAGCACCGCGAACTTCACCCGCTCCCGCCCGGACCCGCCGGGATCGTCCCAGACGAGGTCGAGGAGCTGCTCGATGGTGACGACCCGCCCCCGGTTGCGGACGAGGACCTCCAGGAGCCGGTACTCGATGGCGCTCAGCCGCGTCTCGTGGCCCTGCCACACCGCCGACCGCCGCTCGGGCACGAGCCGCAGGCCCGCCTCGACGTAGTCGCCCCGCCACTGCTCGGGGTTGGAGCGCCGCAGGAGCGCCTCCACGCGGGCGAGCAGCTCGACGTGGTCGAAGGGCTTGCACAGGTAGTCGTCGGCGCCGGAGCGGAGGCCGCGGACGCGCTCGGCGGGGCTCGTGCGGCCGGACAGGATGAGGACGGGCAGATCGGTGAGGTCGCGGGTGCGGTCGAGGACCTCCCAGCCGTCGAGGCCGGGCAGGACCAGGTCGAGCACCATGAGCGCGGGCCGCCGGGCGAAGAGGAGCTTGAGCGCGGCCTGCCCGTCGTCGGCGGTGACGACGTCGTACCCGGCGCGGGTGAACAGGACCCGCAGGGCGAGTCCCAGGTCGGGGTCGTCCTCGACGAGCAGCAGCCGGGTCATGCCGGGCCGGTCCCCGGCGGGCCGCCGAGCGGCAGCCACACCTCCACGCTGGTGCCGTGCCCCTCGTCGCTGTGGACGGCGACGGTGCCGGAGTGCAGCCGCACGGCGTCGCGGACGACGCTCAGTCCGAGGCCGGTGCCCGGATAGCCGCCGCGCCGGGCGTTCGGGGCGCGGACGAACTCGGTGAAGACCTCCTCCTGGAACTCCTTGGGGATGCCGATGCCGCTGTCGGCGATGGTGATCCGCCAGCCGGGCGGCGCGGGCGCCTCGTCGGCACCGGGGCCGTCGCACGGCCGGGCGGTGACGGTGACGGTGCCGCCGGCGGGGGTGAACTTCACGGCGTTGTCGAGCAGCGAGGTCAGCGCCCGCTCCAGCTGGTCGGCGTCGCCGGTCAGCGGGGGCGGCCCGCCGCCGGGCAGGTCGAGGGCCACGAAGACGCCGTCGCGGGTGGCCCACGGGGTGATGTCGTGCACCAGGCGGGTCAGCAGGCGGCCCGGGTCGAGCGGGGCGAAGGACGGCGGGGCGCCGCTCGCGGCCTCCGCGTACCGGTGCAGGAGCCCGTCGGCCATGTCCTGCATGCGGGTGGCGGCCCGCCGGATCGTGTCCAGGTACGCGCGCTGGGCCTCGTCGAGGGCACCGCCCGCGGGGTCGCTGAGGAGTTCGCAGAAGGTGAGCACCGTGGCCAGCGGGGTGCGCAGCTCGTGCGAGGTGCGGGCGGCGAACTCGGCGCGGTCGCGGGCGAGGTCGCCGAGCGTGTCGATGTGCCGGTGCAGGTCGGCCTCGTAGCGGCGCTGCTCGGTGACGTCCTCGACGAGCCACAGGACGCCCAGGTGCCGCTCGCCCGCGTCGATGGGCTGGCGGCTGCGGCGCAGCGTGCGCCCGTCGCGCAGGCGGAGCTCGGCCTTGCGGACGAACTGGCCGCGCAGCGAGCGCAGCGCGGCGGCGTCGCGCTCCGGGAGCAGCCGCGTCACGGCGTCGGCGATGGGGTCGGCGGGGGCGCCCGTCGAGGTGTCGACGCCGTGCAGGCCGCAGACCTCCGTGAACTGGGGGTTGGCCGCCACGACCCGGCCGTCGTCGCCGACGAGCAGCGCCCCCATCGGGATGGCCCGCAGCACGGCCGCGGAGAACGGGGCGTGCAGGCCCCGGGGCTCCGTCGTCATGCGCCGGGCCTAACCGGCGGGCTCGGCCGCGGGCGGGCCCAGCGGTTCGGGGCCCGGCGCCGGGGCGAGGCCGAGCCGCTCCAGTTCGGCGTCCGCGAGCGCGTCCAGGGTGCGCGGGTCGGCGGTGCGCCAGCCCTCGGCGAGGCTGCCGGGGGTCGCGCCCGGCAGGGCGGCGGCGGTCTCGGCCACCTCGTCGAGGGGGCGGAGCAGCGCGCGCAGGGCGAGCAGCTCGCGCCCGTTGGCGAAGGCGCCCAGCTCCCGGGCGGCGGCGGCCTGCCGCACCCAGCGCACCCGGCGCGGCAGCCAGAGCGCGAGGACGAGGCCGACGGGCAGCAGGAACAGGCCCGCCGCGGCCACGGCGAGCGCGGCGCGCAGCGTCACCGGGTCCACGTCGTCGACGAAGCCGGCCACCGAGCGCAGCGCGGCGCCCACGTCGTCGCCGACCAGGGGCAGGCGCGCGGCGGGGGACCGCGACGAGGCGACGCCCGAGTCGGGGCCGGGGTGGCCGAGCAGCACGGCGAGCCGGTAGGCGACGAGGGCGGCGGCGGTCCACAGCGCGGTCCACGCCAGGACGGCCGCGTCCCCGGCGAGCTGACGGGCCCTGCGACCCGGATTCTGGGCATACCACATGGTCCGATTGGAACGCCGGGCCGCGCGGGGACGGGGCCGCCGCGCCGGGGAGTACACCCGTTGTCGTACGAGGACGGCGCCCGGCCCCGGCCCCCGCGGTGCGGCACGTCACGCCCCGCGGTGCGGCACGTCACGCCGTCGGGCGGGCGCGCGGGCCGAAAGTCCGATGTGTCGGGTCGAAGGCCTCAGCGATGATGGAGGGGACATGCACGAGTGGCCCGCCGCTGTCACGGCGCTCAGCCAGGCGGCGGCCGCGGGCCGTCGCCTCGCTCGGCGTTGCACGCGGGAACCTCGTGTACTGGATCTCCTCACGGCGGGTTCCTGCCTCGCCCTGATGGCCCTCGACGTGCCGGGCCTGGCCGCGGCCGACAATTCGCTGACCGGGGTCACGGCCGCGCTCGTCCTCACGGCGGGCGCGGGGACGCTGCTGCTGCGGAGGGTCGCGCCGTGGGTGCCGTACCTGGTGGCGCTGGTGCTGCTCGGCTGGCTGCACGAGCTGACGCTCGCGCAGTTCGCCCTGTACTCGCTGGCCCGCTACCGCGGCCGCCTGGCCGGGGCCGTGGGCGTGATCGGCTATGTGTCCTTCGCGTACGTGATGTTCAATCTGCCCGGCTGGCCGGTGCACCGGGGTGACACGCTCAGCGAGTTCCTCAGCCTCGTCGTGCCGATCGGGGCGCTCGCCGCGGGCGTCGGCGTCGCCGCCAACCGGCAGGACCTCGTCCGCGAGCTCCAGGCCCAGCGGGCCGAGACGGAGACGCTGCAGGCGGTGCAGCGGGAGCGGGCGCGCATCGCGCGCGACGTGCACGACTTCGTCGGCCGTGAGCTCACGCTGCTCAGCGTCCGCTCCCAGGTGCTCGCGCGGCGCGCGGCGGGCGGCCCGCACGCCGACGGCTTCGAGGAGCTCTCCGAGACCGCGCGCTCCGCGCACCGCATGCTGAACGAGATCATCGTCCAGCGCGGCGTCGACGGCCGCCCCACGCCCGGTGTCGAGGCCCTCCCCGAGCTGGTCCGGCGCAGCGCCCTCGCGGGCAGCCCCGTCGACCTCCACGTCGACGCCGCGGCCCACCGCCTGTCGCCCCTGCGCCAGGCGGCCGTGCACCGGGTGGTGCAGGAGTGCCTCACGAACGCGGCGAAGTACGCGCCCGGGGAGGTCATCACGGTCCGCGTCACCGTCCGGGAGGGCCGCCTGCGCGTCCGCGTCAGCAATCCGCTGCCCGCCCCGGGGGCCGCCGGGGAGCCCGACGGGCCCGCGGCGCCCGTGTCCGCGGGGACCGGGACGGCCGGGATGGGCGAGCGCGTCCGGACCCTGGGCGGCACGTTCTTCGCGGGCCCGCGCGACGGCTCGTACGAGGTCGAGGCCGACCTGCCCACCGACGAACCGGCCTGACCCTTCAAGCCCGTCCGGCGTTTGAGGACGAGGCGCGGAGCGCCGAAAGGAGCAGGGGCACGGGGGCGGCAGCCCCCGGAGCGGGAAGGGGCGGGTCTGGGGCGCTGCCCGCGAGGGCTCACGCCGCCGACATGACCCGCTCCAACCCGTCGAAGTCCTCCACGCACTTGCCGCACCCCAGCGCCACGCTGTCCAGCGGATCGTCGGCCACGAAGACGGGGATCCCGGTGGCGGAGGCGAGCCGCAGATCGAGCCCGGGCAGCAGCGCCCCGCCCCCGGTGAGGACGATGCCGTGCTCCATGACGTCCCCGGACAGCTCCGGCGGGCACTCCTCCAGGGTGGCCCGCACCGCCGCGATGATCGCCTCCACGGGCTCGTCGAGAGCGGCCCGCACCTCCCGCACGGTCAGCTCCACCGTCTTCGGCAGGCCGCCCACCTTCTCGCGGCCCCGCACGGTGAAGGTGCGGTCCTCGAAGGAGTCCTCGCCGGGCACCGGCCACGCCGAGCCGATCCCGACCTTGATGTCCTCGGCGGTGCGCTCGCCGATGAGGAGGGCGTGCTCCTTGCGGACGTAGTCGGTGATCGCGACGTCGAGGCGGTCGCCGCCGACGCGCAGGGACTGGGCCGTGACGATGCCGCCCAGGGAGATCACGGCGACCTCGGTGGTGCCGCCGCCGATGTCGACGACCATGGAGCCGCGCGGCTCCGCCACGGGGAGCCCCGCGCCGATCGCCGCCGCCATCGGCTCCTCGACGAGGTGCACGGCCCGCGCCCCGGCCCGCTGCGCGGCGTGCACGATGGCGCGCCGCTCGACGGGCGTGACGCCGCTGGGGACGCACACCACCATGCGGGTGCGCGGGCGGCGCCCCGGGACGGCCTTGCGCACGAAGTGCCGGATCATCTCCTCGGCCGCTTCGAAGTCGCTGATCACGCCGTCCTTGAGGGGGCGGATGGCCGTGATGGAGCCGGGCGTGCGGCCGATGGTCTCCTTGGCCTCCGTCCCGACGGCGAGCGCGGTGCGCGCGCCTTCCTTGACGGCGACCACGGACGGTTCGTTGAGCACGATGCCCTGACCGCGGACGTACAGAAGCGTGTTGGCGGTGCCGAGGTCGATCCCTATGTCCATGATCGCCAAGTTTGCCGGGTCCGTTCGGGTGACGGAGGGACCAAAGTCCTGAATCGGACAGGCCTAAAGTCCCGACCCGGGGCGGAGGCGGCCCGCGCGGCCTCCGCGGGCAGCCGCCGGGGGCCGATCGGGCACGGGGGAGCGGGGTCCGGGGCAGGCGGGGCCACGCCCGCCCGGCCGCTGTCGGTGGGTCTCCGTAGACTGGCGTACGTGAGTGACCTCCCTCCGAACGACAGCCCGCGCGACGACGAGACCGGCCCGGCCGACTCCTTCGACCAGTTCGACGACATCGTCGCCGCCGAGACCGAACGCGACCCGGACCTCGCCGTGATCGAGGCGGGCAGCCGCACCCTGCGCACCCAGGGCGGCCCGCCGCAGGGCGACGTCCCGGCCCGCCCCGCCGACCCCGAGGTGGACAGGGCGCTGCGCGAGGTCGAGGGGGAGCTCGTGGCCCGCTGGCCCGAGACCAAGCTGGACCCGTCGCTGCGGCGCATCGCCCTGCTGATGGACGTCCTGGGCGAGCCCCAGCGCGCGTACCCGTCGATCCACATCACGGGGACGAACGGCAAGACGTCCACGGCCCGCATGATCGAGGCCCTCCTCGGCGCCTTCGAGCTGCGCACCGGGCGGTACACGTCCCCGCACGTCCAGTCGATCACGGAGCGCATCAGCCTGGACGGCGCCCCCATCGACCCCGAGCGCTTCATCGAGGCGTATCAGGACATCAAGCCGTACGTGGACCTCGTCGACGCCAAGGAGGAGCACCGCCTCTCCTTCTTCGAGGTGCTCACGGGCATGGCGTACGCCGCCTTCGCGGACGCCCCGGTCGACGTCGCCGTCGTCGAGGTCGGCATGGGCGGCACCTGGGACGCGACGAACGTGATCGACGGCGCGGTCGCCGTCGTCACCCCCATCGACCTGGACCACACCGACCGCCTCGGCAGCACGCCCGCCGAGATCGCCGTGGAGAAGTCCGGGATCGTCAAGCAGGACGCGACGGTCATCCTGGCCCAGCAGCCGGTGGACGCCGCGCAGGTGCTCCTGAAGAAGGCCGTCGAGGTGGACGCCACGGTCGCCCGCGAGGGCCTGGAGTTCGGGCTCATCGGCCGCCAGGTCGCCGTCGGCGGCCAGCTGCTCACGCTGCGCGGCCTCGGCGGCGAGTACGAGGAGGTGTTCCTGCCGCTGCACGGCGAGCACCAGGCGCACAACGCGGCGGTGGCGCTCGCCGCCGTCGAGGCGTTCTTCGGCGTCGGCGCCCAGCGCGTGGAGCCCCTGGACATCGAGACGGTCCGCAAGGCCTTCGCCGCGGTGGCGTCCCCGGGCCGCCTCGAAGTCGTCCGCCGCTCGCCCACGGTCGTCCTGGACGCCGCGCACAACCCGGCGGGGGCCCGCGCCGCCGCCGCGTCCATCAGCGAGGTCTTCGACTTCAGCCGGCTGATCGGCGTCCTCGGCGTGAGCGACGGGAAGAACGCGCGCGGCATGCTGGAGGCCTTCGAGCCGATCTTCGCCGAGGTCGTCGTCACGCGGAACTCCAGCGACCGCGCGCTCGGCGCCGACGAGCTCGCGGCCATCGCCGTCGAGGTCTTCGGCGACGACCGGGTCCAGGTCGAGCCGCGCCTGGACGACGCCCTGGAGGCGGCGATCACCCTCGCCGAGGAGGAGGGCGAGTTCGCGGGCGGCGGCGTCCTGGTCACCGGCTCCGTCATCACCGTGGGCGAGGCCCGACTGCTCCTGGGGAGGGGCTGACCGCTGTGCGTACGCTCTGTTCTTCGACCCTCATCGGTGAGTTCCTCGTCATCGGCTTCGCCGGGCTGGTCGCCATGAAGGACCCGGACCTGGAGACGAGCACGGTCTGGACGGTGTGCGGCGTCGCGATGGCCCTGTCCGTCCTGCTCTGCGGCATGGTCACCCGGCCGGGTGGGGTCCAGCTCGGCTGGGCCCTCCAGGTCGCGCTGATCGCGAGCGGCTTCGTGGTGCCGATCATGTTCTTCATGGGGGCGATGTTCGCCGCGCTGTGGTGGGCTTCGGTGCACTTCGGCCAGAAGATCGACGAGGCGAAGGCGCGGTTCGCTGCGCTGGCCGAGCGGGGGGAGGCCTCCGGGGGCTGAGCCTGCCTCCCCCCGGGCCCCGGGGCCGTGCGTCGCGCTGCGCGCTCGTCCTCAAACGCCGGACGGGCTTTCTCCGGCCTCCGGCCTCGTCCTCAAACGCCGGACGGGCTATTTCCCCGAACTGCCGGAGTGGCCCGATATCGCGCTCACCCGATGGCCACCCTCCGTAGTGCCCCCGGTATCGTGCGGAATCCATCCCATGTGATCGTGAAAACACCTCTTGGAGCCGCACACCATGAGCCAGCGCACGCTCGTTCTTCTCAAGCCCGACACCGTCCGCCGGGGACTGATCGGGGAGATCATCGGCCGTATCGAGCGCAAGGCGGGCTGGGCCATCTCCGCGCTGGAGCTGCGCACCCTGGACCAGGACACGCTGGAGGCGCACTACGGCGAGCACAAGGGCAAGCCGTTCTACGAGCCGCTGGTCGCGTTCATGGCCTCCGGCCCGGTGGTCGCCCTCGTCATCGAGGGTGAGCGCGTGATCGAGGGAATGCGCCAGCTCGCGGGCCCGACCGACCCGATCGCCGCCGCCCCCGGCTCCATCCGCGGCGACTTCGGCAGCATCGTCCGGGAGAACCTCGTGCACGCCTCCGACTCCGAGGAGTCCGCCGAGCGCGAGCTCAAGATCTTCTTTCCGGCTCTCGTCTGAGGCTCCGGGTTCTGACATGTAGTCAGTGCGATCGCTCCACCGACCAGGGACGGCCGAAGAAATTCGGCCGTCTTTTGGCATATGCGCCCCGATTGGGGGAACCCGTGCCTCGGATGGCACGTCTCCAAGAGCGGGGCGCCACATCATCTGCTGACAATGGCGGAGACCCTCGCGCCGTGCGCGTGCGGGCGAGACTACGATGGAAGCCTCCACGCCACACAGCACCCACCTCGCCTACCTAACAAGCCATCACACGCTCCACTAGGGAAGGCCAGACGCATCCTCATGGGGAACAACATGTCGTTCATCGGCCGTGACATGGCTGTCGACCTCGGGACCGCCAACACGCTGGTGTACGTCAGGGGTCGGGGGATCGTACTCAACGAGCCGTCCGTCGTCGCGATCAACACCAACACCGGCGGCATCCTCGCGGTCGGCGCAGAAGCGAAGAAGATGATCGGGCGCACGCCCGGCAACATCGTCGCGGTGCGTCCGCTGAAGGACGGCGTCATCGCCGACTTCGAGATCACCGAGCGGATGCTCCGCTACTTCATTCTGAAGATCCACAAGCGTCGCTATCTGGCCCGCCCGCGCGTCGTCGTCTGTGTGCCCTCCGGTATCACCGGGGTCGAGCGCCGCGCCGTCATCGAGGCCTCCTCGCAGGCGGGTGCCCGTCAGGTGCACATCATCGAGGAGCCCATGGCCGCGGCCATCGGCTCCGGCCTCCCGGTCCACGAGGCCACCGGCAACATGGTGGTGGACATCGGCGGCGGCACCACCGAGGTCGCCGTCATCTCCCTCGGCGGAATCGTCACGGCACAGTCCATCCGCGTCGCGGGCGACGAGCTGGACAACGCGATCATCCAGCACATCAAGAAGGAGTACTCCCTCCTCCTCGGTGAGCGCACGGCCGAACAGATCAAGATCACCATCGGCTCCGCGTACGACATGGACGCCGACGAGCACACCGAGATCCGCGGCCGCGACCTGGTCTCCGGCCTGCCCAAGACCGTGGTGATCTCCGCGGCCGAGGTCCGCAAGGCGATCGAGGAGCCCGTCAACGCCATCGTCGACGCGGTCAAGACCACGCTCGACAAGTGCCCGCCCGAGCTCTCCGGCGACGTCATGGACCGCGGCATCGTCCTGACCGGCGGCGGCGCGCTCCTGCGCGGCCTCGACGAGCGGCTGCGCCGCGAGACGGGCATGCCGATCCACATCGCCGAGGACCCGCTGGACAGCGTGGCGCTCGGCTCCGGCAAGTGCGTCGAGGAGTTCGAGGCGCTGCAGCAGGTGCTCGACGCCCAGCCGCGTCGCTGACCCCTGCGGGACGCGCCGGGAAGGCGGCGTCCCGCCGTGTGACACCAGGCGCCCGGTCACTACAGTGGCCGGGCGGCCGCGTCCGCTGACCGGACGTCACGACCCGCACACGACCTGACGTGAAAAGGTCCGCCGTACGAGTGCCTGCCGCCTCGTGCGGCGGATCGTTGATATATAGGCAAGGCATAAGAATTCCGCGGACTTCGGGGCTCCGGGGACCCCGCGGGCTCACATTCCGCAGATTCCTACTTGAGGAAGGCACGGCCGCCGCACGTGAGGGACACACGAGAGAGCCGGCTGCTCCTGGTGCTGCTGATCGCCATCGCGTTCGCACTGATCACGGTGGACATCCGCGGTGGCGAGGATTCACCGGTCGACGGTGCCCGACAGGCCGCCGCCACGGTCTTCGGGCCGGTCGAGGACGGCATGGCGGGCGCAGTGGACCCGATCGGCAACGCCATCGGCGCGGTCCGCGACTCCGGCGGCCGCCACGACCGCATCGCCCAGCTGGAGCGGGAGAACGCCGCGCTCAAGGCCAAGCTCGGCAGCGACGACCGCAACCGCAGCCGGGTCAAACAGCTCGACTCCCTGCTCAAGACCGCGGGCGCGGGCCAGTACGGCATCAAGGGTGCGGAGGTCATCGGCATAGGAGCGGCCCAGGGCTTCTCCTGGACGGTCACCATCGACGCGGGCGCGAACGACGGCCTCAAGCGCGACATGACGGTCCTCAACGGCGACGGCCTGGTCGGCCGCGTCACCACCGTCGGCCCGTCCACCGCGACGGTCCTGCTCGCCAACGACCCCGACTTCACCGTCGGCACCCGCATGGAGAAGACCGACGAGCTCGGCTTCGCCTCCGGCCAGGGCGACCGCCCGCTGCGCGTCCAGATGCTCAACGGCAAGGCGAAGATCAAGAAGGGCGACCGTCTGGTCACCTTCGGCTCCCAGGCCGACAAGCCGTTCGTGCCGGGCGTCCCCGTCGGCGAGGTCGTCCGCGTCGACCCCTCCGGCGGCGACCTGACCCGCAACGTATACGTCCGGCCGTACGTCGGCTTCACCAAGCTGGACGTCGTCGGCGTCGTCGTCGAGGCCCCCCGCAAGGACCCCCGCGACACCGTGCTGCCCGACAAGCCCGCCAAGCCCAAGCCCGCCCCCACCGTCACGGTCACCGCGACGCCGTCCGGGCAGGCTCCCGCCGACGGGGCCGACGGCACCGCGCAGAACGAGCAGTAGGAGCACTGACACCATGCGCTTCAACCGGATCCTGCTCTCCGGCGCCCTCGTCGTGGTCGCCCTCGTCGTCCAGGTCAGCGTGCTCGCCCGGCTCCAACTCCCGGGCGCGGTACCCGATCTGGTCCTGCTCACCGTCCTCGGCCTCGCCTTCGTGTACGGCCACGTCGGCGGCGCCCTGATCGGCTTCGGCGCGGGCCTGCTCACCGACCTGGCACCGCCCGCCGACCACGCCGCGGGGCGCTACGCCCTCGTGCTGTGCGTCATCGGCTACCTCGCGGGCCTCGCCAAGCCCGAGACCGGACGGCTGCGCTCCGCCAGCGGCCCGCTCTTCGTCGTGGTCGGCGCCGCCGTCGGCTCGACGCTCCTGTACGCGGGCGTGGGCGCCCTCGTCGGCGACGACGCGGCCCGCCACGTCGGCCTCGGCGGACTCCTGTTCACGGCCGCCCTGTACGACCTGCTGCTCGCGCCGTTCACCATTCCGCTGATCATCGCGCTCGCCCGCCGCGCCGAGAACGACCCGCTGGGCGAGACCGCCTCGGGCGCCAAGGCCGCCGACGTCTCCTCGGGCTTCCTGTCCTCCGGCACCGGCCTGAGCATCGGCAGCCAGCGCGGCGGCGGCCTGCGCACCAAGGCGGCCAAGGTCCGCGCCGCCCGCGCCGGACGCATCAAGGGGGTCAAGCGCCTGTGAGCGCACCGCAGTCGACCTACGGCGAGGCCGCGCACCCGTCGGCGTACGGAACCGGGGGAGGAGCGCAGCAGTGACCCACGCCCATCCGTCGCCCGCCACCGCCCTTGCGAAGAATGGGCCGCGCCCATGACCAACATTCCTGAGACGGGCCGCACGCCACGCGTCCAGATCCGCCTCGTCGTCATCCAGATCCTCGTCGTCTCGCTGCTCCTCACCCTCGGCGGCCGCCTGTGGTACCTCCAGGTCCGCAACGGCGCCGAGTACGCCGAGGAGGCGTCCGGCAACCACGTCCAGCAGGTCGTCCAGCCCGCCGTGCGCGGTGAGATCCTCGACGCCCGCGGCGTGCCCATCGCCGACAACCAGACCCGCCTCGTGGTCTCCGCGTCCCGCACCGAGCTGATGAAGATGAAGGACGACGGCAAGGGCGTCCTCGCCAAGCTCGCCGACGTCCTCGGCATGAGCGCCAAGGACGTCTCCGACAAGGTCAGGCTCTGCGACTCCAAGACCCCGCAGCCCTGCTGGAACGGCTCGCCGTACCAGCCCATCCCCATCACCGACGAGGCCACGCCCAAGCAGGCCCTGCAGATCCGCGAGCGCTCCGAGGACTTCCCCGGCATCACCGCCGAGCCCACCGCCGTGCGCCGCTACGCCGCCCCCGGCAAGTCCAACACCGCGCAGGTCCTCGGCTACCTCTCGCCGGTCACCGACGACGAGATCAACAAGGCCAAGGACACCGACTCGCCGTTCCTGCGCTCCGACCAGGTGGGCCGCTCCGGCCTGGAGCGGACGTACGACAAGCAGCTGCGCGGCAAGGCGGGCGTCACCCGCTACGAGGTCGACAACCTCGGCCGGGTCATAGGGAAGGCCAAGTCCGACAAGGCCGAGCCCGGCTCCAACGTCGTGACCAGCATCGACGCCCGCGTCCAGGCGGTGTCCGAGTACTGGCTGAACAACGCCATGAAGAAGGCCCGCGACGAGTTCGACAAGAACACGGGCGAGAACTACAAGGCCGACGCGGGCGCCGTCGTCGTCATGGAGAATAAGACCGGGCGCGTCGTCGCCATGGCCTCCAACCCGACGTACGACCCGAACGCCTGGGTCGGCGGCATCTCCGGCAAGGACTACGCCGAGCTCACCGGCAAGAAGTCCAACTACCCGCTCCTGAACCGCGCCATCCAGGGCCAGGCCGCCCCCGGCTCGATCTTCAAGGTCATCCCGACGACCGCCGCGGTCAACGCGGGCTACGAGTTCAACGGCCGCTACCCCTGCCCCAGCTCGTACTCCATCGGCGGTCAGGTCTTCAAGAACTTCGAGTCCCAGGGCCACGGCAGCATCACGCTCGGCCAGGCCCTGGAGGTCTCCTGCGACACCGTCTACTACAAGCTGTCGCACGACGAGTGGCGCAAGGACGGCGGCAACAAGCCCGCGAAGGACCCCAAGGACTGGTTCTACCGGACCGCCCACCAGTTCGGCCTCGGCAAGGAGACCGGCGTCGACCTGCCGAACGAGGTCAGCGGCCGCGTCCCCGACCGCCAGTGGAAGAAGGACTACTGGAAGGCCAACAAGGACGCCTGGTGCAAGCAGGGCAAGAAGAGCGGCGACTACGCCGAGCGCATCGCCTACGAGAACTGCCTCGAAGGCATGAAGATGCGCGCCGGTGACTCCGTCAACTACTCCATCGGCCAGGGCGACACCCTCGTCACGCCCATCCAGATGGCCACGATCTATTCCGCCATCGCCAACGGCGGCACCCTCTACAACCCCACCGTCGGCAAGGCGATCATCAGCCCCGACGGCAAGCACGTCGAGGAGATCAAGCCCAAGGCGCACGGCAAGCTGCCCATGGACGCGGCCCTGCGCAAGGACATAGACGGTGCCCTCGCCGACGTCGCCACCAAGGGAACCGCCGCCTGGCGGTTCGGCGGCTGGCCGCAGGACAAGATCCCGATGCACGCCAAGACGGGCACCGCCGAGGTCTACGGCAAGCAGACGACGTCGTGGTTCGCGACGTACACCAAGGACTACTCGATCGTGATGACGATCTCCCAGGGCGGTACGGGCTCCGGCGCGTCCGGGCCCGCCGTGCGCCAGATCTACAACGCGCTGTACGGCCTGGACGACAGCGGCAACCAGGACCTCAAGAAGGCCCTGCTGCCCCAGCCGCAGAAGTCCCTGCCGAAGATCGAGGCCGACGGCTCCATCGACGCCCCGAAGATCAAGCCGTACAAGCCCGGCAAGCCCAAGCCGCCGCAGGAGCTGACCGACCAGCAGCAGGACCAGGATCAGCAACAGGACCAAGACCAGGACCAGCAGCAACAGGACCAGCAGCAACAGGACCAGGACCAGCAGGAACTCGCGGGCGCGCCCGCGGGCTGGAGGCGCGACTGATGGCCGGCACCAGCGGTTTCTCCGTCTCGGGCTACGGCCCCGAGCGCTCCACCATGGCCCGCCTGTTCGCCCGCGACTCGCTGCTGCGCAGGCTGGACTGGTGGATACTGCTCGCCGCCCTCGCCCTCTCCGTGATCGGCTCGGCGCTCGTCTACTCGGCGACCCGCAACCGCACCGAGCTGGTCGGCGACGACCCGTACGCCTTCGTGACCAAGCACGTGATCAACATCGGCATCGGCCTCGCGCTGATGGCGGGCACGATCTGGCTCGGCCACACCATGCTGCGCACCGCCGTGCCGATCCTCTACGGCATCTCGGTCTTCCTGATCCTGCTCGTCCTGACCCCGCTCGGCGCGACCGTCAACGGCGCCCACGCGTGGATCGTCATCGGCGGCCAGTCGCTCCAGCCCTCCGAGTTCTGCAAGATCACCATCATCCTGGGCATGGCGATGATGCTCGCGGCCCGCGTCGACGCGGGCGACCGGGAGCACCCCGACCACCGCACCGTCGTCCAGGCCCTCGGCCTCGCCGCCGTACCGATCATGATCATCATGCTGATGCCCGACCTCGGCTCGGTCATGGTGATAGTGATGATCGTCCTCGGCGTCCTGCTCGCCTCCGGCGCCTCCAACCGGTGGGTCTTCGGACTGCTCGGCGCGGGCGCGCTCGGCGGCGTCGCCATATGGCAGCTCGGCGTCCTCGACGACTACCAGATCGCCCGCTTCGCCGCCTTCGCCAACCCCGCGCTCGACCCGGCGGGCGTCGGCTACAACACCAACCAGGCCCGCATCGCCATCGGCTCCGGCGGCCTCACCGGCACCGGGCTCACCCACGGCTCCCAGACCACCGGCCAGTTCGTGCCCGAGCAGCAGACCGACTTCGTCTTCACCGTCGCGGGCGAGGAACTGGGCTTCGTCGGCGCGGGCGCGATCCTGCTCCTCCTCGGTGTCGTCCTGTGGCGCGCCTGCCGCATCGCCCGCGAGACGACCGAGCTGTACGGCACGATCGTCGCCGCCGGGATCATCGCCTGGTTCGCCTTCCAGGCCTTCGAGAACATCGGCATGACCCTCGGCATCATGCCCGTGGCGGGCCTGCCGCTGCCCTTCGTCTCCTACGGCGGAACCTCCATGTTCGCCGTCTGGGTGGCCGTCGGCCTCCTCCAGTCGATCAAGGTGCAGCGGCCGCTGTCGGCCTGATCCCGTCGCCGGGGCGCCCAGGGACTGCCGGGCGCCCCGGATCGCGTCTAGATTCGGCTCATGGCGGAGACGAAGCGCGAGATCGAGCGGAAGTACGACGCCGGGGCCGGACAAGGCCTCCCCGACCTACGCGGCGTCGCCGGAGTGGCCGACGTCATCGACAAAGGCGTCGCCGACCTCGACGCGGTCTACTACGACACCCCCGACCAACGCCTGGCCGCCGCCGCCATCACCCTGCGCCGCCGCACCGGAGGCTCCGACGCGGGCTGGCACCTGAAGCTCCCCGTCTCCCTCGCGGACGGCGTGCGCGACGAGGTCCAGGCCCCCCTGTCGGACGACGTGCCGCCCGCGCTCACGGGGCTCGTCCGCGCCCGGGTGCGCGACACCCCCCTGGTGCCGCTCATGCGCCTCCGCTCGGCGCGCGCCGTACGCCACCTCGTCGACGCCTCGGGCACCCTCCTCGCGGAAGTCAGCGTCGACGACGTACGGGCACAGCGCCTGCACGACGGCTCCGCCACGGCCGCCTGGACGGAGCTCGAGGTCGAACTGGCGGAAGGGACGGCCCCGACCCTCCTGGACAAGGTCGAGAAGAGGCTGAACAAGGCCGGGGTGAGCCGCGCGAAGTCCACGTCGAAGCTGGCGAGGGCGCTGGCGGAGACGGCGGACCCCACCGGGAGCGAGCGTCCGGCGCGGCCCCCGGCGCCCGGCACGGACGACTCGGCCGGCACCCACGTCCTGGCGTACCTCCACGCACAGCGCGAGGCCCTCGTGGCGATGGACCCCGCCGTCCGCCAGGACCTGCCCGACTCCGTCCACCAGATGCGCGTGGCGACCCGCCGCCTCCGCAGCGCCTTCAAGACGTACCGCAAGATCCTGGACCGGAACGTCACCGATCCGCTCGGCGAGGAGCTGAAGTGGCTGGCCGGCGAACTGGGCGTGGACCGCGACCGCGAGGTCCTCACCGAGCGCCTGACGGCCGCCCTCGCGGACGTCCCCCGCACGCTGCGCCTCGGCCCCGTCCGCGCCCGCCTGCGGATCTGGTCGATCGCGGGCCGCACCGGATCGCGCCGCAAGACGGTCGCCGTCCTCGACTCGGCGCGCTATCTGGCCCTCCTCGACGCCGTCGACGCGCTGCTCGCCGACCCGCCGCTGCGCGAGGCCGCCGCGGCCCCCGCCGGGAACGCCCTGCCCAAGGCGGTGCTCAAGGACTTCGACCGGCTCGCGGCCCGCGTGGACCAGGCCCTCGCCCTGGCCCCCGGCGAGGAGCGCGACCTGGCGATGCACGAGGCCCGCAAGGCCGCCAAGCGCGCCCGGTACGCGGGCGAGGCCGCGAAACCCGCCCTGGGCAAGCCCGCGAAGCGCTTCGCCAAGCGGATGAAGGCCGTGCAGAGCGTCCTCGGTGAGCACCAGGACAGCGTCGTCGCCCGCGAGGCCCTGCGGAACCTGGCGATCCAGGCGCACGCGGCGGGCGAGTCCGCGTACACCTGGGGCCTGCTGTACGGCCGCGAGGAGGCGGCCGCGGCGGACCGGGAGCGGGAGCTGCCCGGGGTGTGGGCCAGGGCGGCGGCACCGAAGGTGCGGGGCGCGCTCGGCGGCTGAGCCCGCGGCGGGGTGGGCCGATCGAGGTACGGGGCGCGGCCCCGGCCACGTTAGGCTTGAGGGTCACCCCTGTCAGCTCACGAAGGTCCAGCGATGTCTGTCGAGTCGGTTTTCCCGCAGCTCGAAGCCCTGCTCCCGCATGTGCAGAAGCCGATCCAGTACGTAGGCGGCGAGCTCAACTCCACGGTCAAGGAGTGGGACGCCTGCGACGTCCGCTGGGCGCTCATGTACCCGGACGCGTACGAGGTCGGCCTGCCCAACCAGGGCGTCATGATCCTCTACGAGGTCCTGAACGAGCGCGAGGGCGTCCTCGCCGAGCGCACGTACAGCGTGTGGCCGGACCTTGAGGAGCTGATGCGGGAGCACAAGGTCCCGCAGTTCACGGTGGACAGCCACCGCCCCGTCAAGGCCTTCGACGTGTTCGGCCTGAGCTTCTCCACGGAGCTCGGCTACACGAACATGCTGACGGCCCTGGACCTCGCGGGCATCCCGCTGGAGTCCAAGGACCGGACCCTCGACGACCCGATCGTCCTCGCGGGCGGCCACGCGGCCTTCAACCCCGAGCCGATCGCGGACTTCATCGACGCGGCGATCATCGGCGACGGCGAGCAGGCCGTACTCGACATGACGGAGATCATCCGCGCCTGGAAGGCGGAGGGCCGCCCCGGCGGCCGCGAGGAGGTCCTCTTCCGCCTCGCGAAGACCGGCAGCGTCTACATCCCGGCCTTCTACGACGTCGAGTACCTCCCGGACGGCCGCATCGGCCGCGTCGTGCCGAACAAGTCCGGCGTGCCGTGGCGCGTGTCCAAGCACACCGTCATGGACCTCGACGAGTGGCCGTACCCGAAGCAGCCGCTGGTCCCGCTCGCCGAGACCGTCCACGAGCGCATGTCCGTGGAGATCTTCCGCGGCTGCACGCGCGGCTGCCGCTTCTGCCAGGCGGGCATGATCACGCGCCCGGTGCGCGAGCGCTCGATCACGGGCATCGGCGAGATGGTCGACCGAGGTCTGAAGGCCACGGGCTTCGAGGAGGTGGGCCTGCTCTCCCTCTCGTCCGCCGACCACTCCGAGATCGGCGACATCGCCAAGGGCCTCGCGGACCGCTACACCGAGGACAAGATCGGCCTGTCCCTCCCCTCCACCCGCGTGGACGCCTTCAACGTCGACCTGGCCAACGAGCTGACGCGCAACGGCCGCCGCTCCGGCCTCACGTTCGCCCCCGAGGGCGGCAGCGAGCGCATGCGCAAGGTCATCAACAAGATGGTCTCGGAAGAGGACCTCATCCGGACCGTCGCCACCGCGTACGGCAACGGCTGGCGCCAGGTGAAGCTGTACTTCATGTGCGGCCTGCCCACCGAGACCGACGACGACGTCCTGCAGATCGCCGACATGGCGATGAACGTCATCCAGAAGGGCCGCGAGGTCTCCGGCTCGAACGACATCCGCTGCACGGTGTCCATCGGCGGCTTCGTGCCGAAGCCCCACACCCCGTTCCAGTGGGCGCCGCAGCTCAGCGCCGAGCAGACGGACGAGCGCCTCGCCAAGCTGCGCGACAAGATCCGCGGCGACAAGAAGTACGGCCGCTCCATCGGCTTCCGCTACCACGACGGCAAGCCCGGCATCGTCGAGGGCCTCCTCTCCCGCGGCGACCGCCGCATCGGCGCCGTCATCCGCGCCGTCTACGAGGACGGCGGCCGCTTCGACGGCTGGCGAGAGCACTTCTCCTACGACCGCTGGATGGACTGCGCCGACAAGGCCCTGCCCCAGTTCGGCGTGGACGTCGACTGGTACACCACCCGCGAGCGCACCTACGAGGAGGTCCTGCCCTGGGACCACCTGGACTCCGGCCTCGACAAGGACTGGCTCTGGGAGGACTGGCAGGACGCCCTCGACGAGACCGAGGTCGAGGACTGCCGCTGGACCCCGTGCTTCGACTGCGGGGTGTGCCCGCAGATGGACACGCAGATCCAGATCGGCCCGACCGGCAAGAAGCTGCTGCCGCTCACGGTCGTCAAGTAGCGGGTCGCGCTCGTCGCAGTTCGGAAACGGGGGGAACGGGGCGTCGGTGACGGCGTCTCACTAGGCATGGACCTTGAGAAGCGGCTCCCGTCGGAGCCGGAGCCGCAGCCGCAGTGGAAGCCGTGGCCCGAGCGGGTGCCGGAGGTGGCCGGCGAGCCGGTGGCCACCGTGCCCGTGTCGCTGGCGAAGGGCGCCCCCGAGCCCGCCCAGCGGGCCGAGGGGTGTCTCGTGGTGGCGCTGCGGCTGCCGGTGCGGATCGTGGTCCTGGTGCTCGTGGTGCCGGTGCGGATCGTGTGGGACGCCCTGGTGGTGTGCGCGCGGTTCGTGTACGACCGGGCGCTGCGGCCGGTCGGGCGGGCGCTCGGGTGGGTCTGGCGGGGGATCGCCGCCGTCCTCGCCTTCGTCGGCAAGGTCCTCTTCGTCTGGCCCTGGGCGGCCCTGTGGCGCTATGTGGTCAAGCCGGTCGGGCTCGGGCTCCTCTGGCTGCTCCGCCTCCTGGTCGTCGTCCCCGCCGTGTGGGCGTACCGGCGGGTGCTCACCCCGGTCGGGCACGGGCTCGTGTGGCTGGGGCGGATGCTCGTGGTGGTGCCCGCGCGCTGGCTGTACGCGCGCTTCCTGACGCCGGTCGGACACGGTCTCGCATGGCTCGCGCGGGGCGTCTGGTGGGTGGTGCGGGGCATCGGCCTCGGGTTCTGGTGGGTGCTGCGGGGCATCGGGGTCGTCGTCGGCACTCTCTTGCGGTGGATCTTCGTGGTGCCCGCCGTCGCCCTGTGGCGGTGGGTGCTCGCTCCGGTCGGCCGGGCCGTCGCCTTCGTCGCCGGGGAGATCGGGGACGCGTTCGGACACGCATGGCGGATCGCCGGGCACGTCTCGCGGGCCGTGTGGGGCTTCCTCCGCCACCTGTTCAAGCTGCTGTGCGTGGAGCCGGTGCGCTGGGTGTACCGGCACCTCTTCACGCCGGTCGGGCACGTCCTGCGCGACGCGCTGTGGCGCCCGGCGGGCCGGGCGGCCCGGGCCGTGGGCCACGTCGCCCGCGCGGCGCTCGGCTCCGTGCGCGAGAGCGCGCGGGAGGCCCGGGCGGACTTCCGCAGGATGCTGTTCGGCACGTCCCGCGAGAAGGTGCCCGTCACCGGCGCCGCCGAGGCCCGGCGGGAACCGGACACTGTCCGGGGACGTACCCTAGGCAGTGGTAAGACCCCACTCACGAAGGACTAGACCACTGGGCAAGCGACAGCCCGAAGGCCCGCCGCCCGCGCCCGTGGCGCAGCGCATCCGTCTGCGTTACACCAAGCGCGGCCGCCTCCGGTTCACCAGCCACCGTGACTTCCAGCGCGCCTTCGAGCGGGCGCTGCGCCGCGCCGAGGTGCCCATGGCGTACTCGGCGGGCTTCACCCCGCACCCGAAGGTGTCGTACGCCAATGCCGCACCCACCGGCACGGGCAGCGAGGCCGAGTACCTGGAGATCGCGCTCACCGAGCCCCGCGACCCGCAGGAGCTGCGGGAGCTGCTCAACGAGTCGCTGCCCGCCGGGCTCGACATCACGGACGCCGTGGAGGCCCGTACCTCCGGGCTCGCCGACCGCCTCACCGCCTCCGTCTGGGAGCTGCGCCTCGACGGCGTGGAGACCGCCGACGCCGAGCGGGCCGCCGCCGCCTTCCGCGCCGCCGAGACCGTCGAGGTCCAGCGGCGTACGAAGAACGGGATGCGCACGTTCGACGCCCGCGCCGCCGTCGTGAGCCTGGGCGCCCTCACCCCGGAGGCGCTCGCCTCCGTCGCTGATAGGCCGACCGACAAGCCCTGTGCGATACTGCGGCTGGTTGTACGGCACGTGACACCTGCCGTCCGACCCGACGACGTCCTGTCCGGTCTCCGAGCTGTGGCCGACCTGGCGCCGCCGGTCCCCGCAGCGGTGACCAGGCTGGCGCAGGGGCTTTTCGATGAAGAGACCGGCACGGTGACCGACCCGCTCGCGCCCGACCGCGAGGCAGTCACGGCCGCCCCGGCCGATCGGCACTCCGATGCGGGGGCCGCCGAAGCTGCCGCCGCGAAGGCGCCGGTGCCGGAAGGTCCCGCGTAGGGGCGCTCGCCGAGCACACCGCAGCGCCGCCCTTGGTACTCGGGAGCCACCTGGGCCGGGCGGCGCACTGACCAGAAGACTTTCGCCAGGCCGTCCGCCAGGAGCGTACGGAACCGGCGAGACAAGACATAGACAGCTCCCGTGCGGCGCCCACGCCCTCGGATGGCGGCCCCGCGCGACACGCGAGGGCCGCGGGTACGTCCGGCTTACGGCGCGGCGCCCGGGAGCGTGACGGGAGAACCGCCCGCATGCTTGAGCCGAACGACCCCACTGAGGGCTCGCAGAACAGCAGCACCCCCAGCGACACGCTGCCGCCGCGCCGTCGGCGCCGCGCCGCGTCGCGCCCCGCGGGACCGCCCGCCGGCACCGCCACGGACGCCGCGCCGGCCATACCGGCCGCCCCCGCCACCGTGGACCCGGACGCCGAGGAGACGGACGGGACGGCCGCCGAGGCCCTCGCCGCCGAGCAGGCCGAGGCCGCCGAGCCGTCGGTCGCCGAGGCCGCTGAGACCGTTGAGGCGGCTCCTGCGGCGCGTACGCGTCGGCGTGCGACGCGTAAGGCGTCTGCCCCGGCCGGTGCGCCCAAGGCCGCCGAGGAGGCCCCGCAGGAGGCCGAGGCCGCCGAGCCGTCGGTCGCCGAGGCCGCTGAGACCGTTGAGGCGGCTCCTGCGGCGCGTACGCGTCGGCGTGCGACGCGTAAGGCGTCCGCTCCGGCCGGTGCGCCCAAGGCCGCCGAGGAGGCCCCGCAGGAGGCCGCAGAGGCCCCCGCTGCCGCCGAGCCGGTGGCCGCTGAGACCGCCGCCGAGCCGGTCGCCGTCGAGGCCGAGGCCGCGCCGCGGCGTTCGCGCCGCCGTGCCACCCGTGGCGTGACCGCGCCCACCGCCGAGCCGCAGGCCGAGGCCGCGCAGACCGAGCAGCCCGCTGCCGCGGAGGAGCCCGCCGCCGAGGCGCCGCAGGCCCCGCAGGCCGCGGAGGAGGCCGACGCCGCGCCGCGCCGTTCGCGCCGCCGTGCCACGCGCGCCGTCTCCGCCCCCGCCGCCGAGCCCGCCGAGCCGCAGGCCGAGGAGACCCCCGACGTGCCGGAGACCCCCGCCGCCGAGGCCGCCGAGGCCCCCGCCGCCGCCGAGTCCGAGGCGCCCCGCCGCGCCCGTCGCCGTGCCACGCGCGCCGCCGCCGCGCCCGCCGCCGAGGCGGAGGCCGCGCAGGCCCCGAAGACCGCAGAGGCCCCGCAGGCGCCGCAGGCCGCCGACGAGGCCGACGCCGCGCCGCGCGCCCGGAGCCGTCGCCGCGCCACCCGCAAGGCCGCCGCCGGGTTCACCGCGCCGCCCGCCGAGTCGCGTACCCGGGGCGAGGACGAGGGCGGACGGCGCCCCGCGCGCCCCGCCGTCGCCATGTTCCAGGCGCCGGTGTTCACCGAACCGATGTTCCAGACCCCGGAGCGGGCCGCCGCCGCTGCCGCCGCCGAGGCGGCCGAGGCGGAGACCGCGCCCGCGCCCGCCCCCGTGGCCCCCGCCGCGCCCGCCGCCGAGGAGGAGACGGGCCCGCGCCGTCGCCGTCGCCGCCGCGCCGCCGACGAGCAGCCCGCCGAGGCCCCGCAGCCCGTCGAGGCCGTGGAGCCCGCCGAGGCCGAGGAGCCGCAGGACGCCGACGCCGAGGCCGAGACCGGTGACGCCGCCGAGGGCGAGGAGGCCGGCGAGCGCCAGGGCCGCCGTCGCCGTCGTGGTGGCCGTCGCCGCCGTCGCGGTGAGTCCGCCGACGCCGACGGCATCGACGGCTCGGACGAGGACATCGCCGCCGAGCAGGCGGAGCAGGACGCCGAGGACACCGCCGAGCAGGCCGCGGAGGACGCCGAGGAGGCCGACGAGGCCGCCGAGGGACCGGCGGGCTCCAGCAGCAGCCGTCGCCGTCGCCGCCGCCGTCGCCGCGCCGGTGACGCCGCCGAGAGCGAGCCGGGCGAGGGCGACCCCGAGCGCACGGTCGTGAAGGTCCGCGAGCCGCGCAAGAAGTCCGCGGACGACGGCACCCCGAGCGACGAGGTGCAGTCCATCAAGGGCTCGACCCGTCTGGAGGCGAAGAAGCAGCGCCGCCGCGAGGGCCGCGAGCAGGGCCGCCGCCGGGTGCCGATCATCACCGAGGCCGAGTTCCTGGCCCGCCGCGAGGCGGTCAACCGCGAGATGATCGTCCGCCAGAACGGCGACCGCACCCAGATCGGCGTCCTCGAGGACAACGTGCTCGTCGAGCACTACGTCAACAAGGAGCAGTCGACGAGTTACGTCGGCAACGTCTACCTGGGCAAGGTGCAGAACGTCCTGCCGTCGATGGAGGCCGCCTTCATCGACATCGGCAAGGGCCGCAACGCCGTCCTGTACGCCGGTGAGGTCAACTTCGAGGCGCTCGGCATGGCCAACGGGCCGCGCCGCATCGAGTCCGCCCTGAAGTCCGGCCAGTCCGTGCTCGTGCAGGTCACCAAGGACCCGATCGGCCACAAGGGCGCCCGCCTGACCAGCCAGGTCTCGCTGCCCGGCCGCTACCTGGTCTATGTGCCCGAGGGCTCGATGACCGGCATCAGCCGCAAGCTGCCCGACACCGAGCGGGCGCGTCTGAAGACCATCCTCAAGAAGATCGTCCCCGAGGACGCGGGCGTGATCGTGCGCACCGCCGCCGAGGGCGCGAGCGAGGACGAGCTGCGCCGCGACGTCGAGCGGCTCCAGGCGCAGTGGGAGGACATCCTCAAGAAGTCGAAGATGACCACGACCAGCTCGCCGAGCCTGCTGTACGGCGAGCCGGACATGACCGTCCGCGTGGTCCGCGACATCTTCAACGAGGACTTCTCCAAGGTCATCATCAGCGGTGACGACGCCTGGCAGACCATCCACGGCTACGTCTCGCACGTCGCGCCCGACCTGGCGGACCGGCTCCAGCGCTGGACCTCCGAGGTCGACGTCTTCGCGACGTACCGGATCGACGAGCAGCTCGCGAAGGCGCTCGACCGCAAGGTCTGGCTGCCGAGCGGCGGTTCGCTGGTGATCGACAAGACCGAAGCCATGGTCGTGATCGACGTCAACACCGGCAAGTTCACCGGTCAGGGCGGCAACCTCGAAGAGACCGTCACCAGGAACAACCTGGAGGCGGCCGAGGAGATCGTGCGCCAGCTGCGCCTGCGCGACCTGGGCGGCATCGTCGTCGTCGACTTCATCGACATGGTCCTGGAGTCCAACCGCGACCTCGTCCTGAGGCGGATGCTGGAGTGCCTGGGCCGGGACCGTACGAAGCACCAGGTCGCCGAGGTGACCTCGCTGGGCCTCGTCCAGATGACCCGCAAGCGCGTGGGCCAGGGCCTGCTGGAGTCCTTCTCCGAGACCTGCGTCCACTGCAACGGCCGCGGTGTGATCGTGCACATGGACCAGGCGACGTCGGCCGGTGGCGGCGGCAAGCGCAAGAAGCGCGGCCGCGGCGGTGCCGAGCACACGCACGAGGCCCCCGCCGCCGTCGAGGCCGAGGACACCGCGACGGAGACGGCCGCCGAGGTCGAGGCGGAGACCGCCGCGCCGGTGGCCCTGCCCGAGCCGGACTTCGCGGCGGACGAGGAGCTGTACAGCAGCGCCGCGGAGGCCGAGGCGGCCGCGGCGTCCCGGGGCCGTTCGCGGCGCCGGGCCACGCGCCGCGCGTCGGCTCCGGCGGGCGCGCCCAAGGCGGAGCAGGCCGCCGAGGCTCCCGCCGCGGCGGAGCAGCCCGAGCAGTCGCCCGAGGCCGAGCGGCCGGAGTCCGGCAGGAAGGCCAAGAAGGCCAAGTCCGGCACGGCGAAGGCGCGGTCCGCGAAGGCCGAGGCCGCGCAGGCCGAGCCCGTGCGGAGCGAGCCCGTGACGGTCGAGGCCGTGACGGTCGAGGCCGACACGGCGGAGCCCGTCGAGGCCGCCCCGGTGGCCGAGGCCCCGGCGCCCGCCGTCGAGGACGACGCCGCTCCCAAGGGGCGTACGCGCCGCCGCGCGACCCGTAAGGCGTCGGCTCCGGCCGGTTCGCCCAAGGCCGCGGGCGACGCCGAGGTGATCGTCACGGAGGCCGCCAAGCAGGAGCCGACGGCCCCGGCCGAGCCGGAGCCGGTGGCCGCTGCCGCCGAGCCCGTCGCGGAGCCGGTCGCACCGGCCGTCGCGGAGCCCGTCGCCGAGGCCCCGGCCCGGCCGCGCCGCCGCGCCGTCCGCAAGGCGACCGCGCCGACCGCGTCGGAGGACGCGGCCGTGGTGGTCCTGCCCGCGGCGGACAAGCCCGCGGAGCAGGCCGACACGGCGGAGCGGACGGACAAGGCCGAGCAGGCCGCCCCCGTCGCCGAGGCCGCCGAGCCGGAGCAGGCCGCCGAGGCCCCGTCCGCGACCGCCGCCGAGGCGTCTGCGGAGGAGGCCCCCGAGGCCGAGGCCAAGGCCGCCAAGAAGACGGCCCGCAAGACGGTCAAGAAGGCCACTGCCAAGAAGGCCGCCACGAAGAAGACGGCGGCCAAGAAGACGGTGGCCAAGACGGCGGCGGCCAAGAAGACCGCGGCCAAGAAGACGACCGCGAAGAAGACGACGGCCAAGAAGGCGGCGAAGAAGACCACCGCCAAGAAGGCCGCGGCGGCCGAGCAGTCGTCGTCCGCTGTCGCGGCCGACGCGAGCTGACCCGAGAGGGTCCGGCGACCGCGGAGGTCAGCGGATCGGAGCCCCCGTCCGGCGTACGCGCCGGGCGGGGGCTCCGGCGTTCCCGCGCTCCACCATCACCTATCCGTTGGGGATGTCCGGTTCCGGCCCGTACTTGGTGCCGGGGCGGGATACCTGTAAGACTCACCGGGTCCGTTGAGCAAGGGGAGGGATGGACATGGCGGGAGCACGTCCACACGGGATACGCCTGAGGGGCACGGGGCGCCACCGGGCGGTACGGCCCGCCAGGGGAGGGCGCCAGGCCGCCGCGCTCGCCACGGTCCTGTCGGCCGCCACGCTGCCGGGCGCGGCCACCGCCACTGCCGCGCCCGCCGGGACGCCCGCCTGGCCCGAGGGCCCCGTCTTCAACGACCCGCTGGGCACCGTCGACCAGCAGCACGCGATCCAGACCCGGCTCATCGAGCTGACCGACGCGGCCGTGGAGGGCTCGACCATCAAGGTCGCCGTCTACCACGTCTGGGAGGCGCCCATAGTCGAGGCGCTCGTCGGCGCCCACAAGCGCGGGGTCAACGTACAGATCCTGCTCGACTCGACCAGCAAGACGGACCGTCCGGACAACACCGCGTACGCCACGCTCGTCAACGAGCTCGGCGCCAACCGGACCAAGTCCTCCTTCGTGACGCTGTGCCCGCCGAACAAGTCGTGTCTCGGCGACCCGAAGTACGGCAAATCGATCATGCACAACAAGTTCTGGCTGTTCTCCGAGGTCAAGGGGGCCCGGGACGTCGTCGTCCAGACCACGTCGAACTCGACCCCGTCGGCGCACACCAAGTTCTTCAACGACGCGCTGCTGCTGCCGGACAACCCGGCCATGTACGACGCGTTCTCCGAGTACTTCACCGACATGGTCGGCAGGAACTGGGAGGCCTGGGACTACCGCACGGCCAGCAGCGGCCGCTACAAGGCGTACTTCTTCCCGCGCGTCGGCACGGTCAACGAGACCGACACCATGTACTCGGTCCTGAACAACGTCTCGTGCACCTACAAGGACGCACGCGGCGTCAAGCGCAGCACCAAGGTCCGCGCCTCCATCTTCAAGATCACGCGCAAGCAGATCGCCGACAAGCTGGTCGCCCTGCAGAAGGCCGGCTGCTCCGTCGACCTCGTGTACGCCGAGACGGACAGCGCCAAGAGCCAGAACGGCAGGCCCGGCACCTGGGAGGGGCTGCACAAGCCCGGCGGCCCGGCACTGCGCTGCTTCAACGACGACCGGGACCCGCTCAGGCCCGGCCAGAAGCTCGTCACGCCGTACATCATCCACAGCAAGTACGTGCTGATCGACGGCAAGTACGACGGCAAGGTCAAGAAGGTGTCCTTCACCGGCTCGCAGAACTACACCGCGCCCGCGCTGCGCGAGAACGACGAGCTGATCGTCAAGGTCGACGACGACGCCGTGCACAACACGTACCTCAAGCACTTCAACCGCGTGAAGAAGGTGGCGTGGCCCGGCACCAAGGACAAGACGGACCTGTGCCGCGGAGTGAAGCCGCTGCCGCCGGACGGTGAGAAGCCCACGCACTAGGACGCGGGTCACAGGGGGCGGAGCCCGGTTTGACCCGTACGGGTGGGCCCCGTAATCTTGACCGTCGGCGTGTCCATACGTGCGCCCATCCTCGTAAACCTTCTTCCCTCCCGGAATTCCTACGGATCTTCGGGAGAGGCCGACCGCGCTGTCGCGCCGGACGGCTGGACTGCGGGGATTCCGTTCCGAGCGAGAGAGAGATCCGCGTGTACGCCATCGTGCGCAGCGGTGGTCGCCAGCACAAGGTTGCTGTCGGCGACATCGTTGAGGTTGACAAGATTTCCACCGCCAAGGTTGGCGACACGGTCGAGCTCTCGACCCTGCTCGTTGTCGACGGCGAGTCCGTGACCAGCGACCCGTGGGTCCTGGCCGGCATCAAGGTCACGGCCGAGGTCGTGGACCACCACAAGGGCCAGAAGATCGACATTCTGCGCTACAAGAACAAGACCGGCTACCGCCGTCGCCAGGGTCACCGTCAGCAGTACACGGCGATCAAGGTCACCGGCATCCCCACGGCTGCGAAGTAAGGGACTGAGACAAGATGGCACACAAGAAGGGCGCATCGTCCACCCGGAACGGTCGCGACTCCAATGCTCAGCGGCTCGGCGTGAAGCGCTTCGGCGGTCAGGTCGTCAACGCCGGTGAGATCCTGGTCCGCCAGCGCGGCACCCACTTCCACCCGGGCTCGGGCGTCGGCCGCGGCAAGGACGACACCCTGTTCGCCCTGGACGCCGGCGCGGTGGAGTTCGGTACCCACCGCGGCCGCAAGGTCGTGAACATCGTCCCGGTCGCCTGAACGGCACTCTGACCGGAACTTTCGCGAGGCGGACCTCACTTCCCTGTCGGGAAGCGGGTCCGCCTTTCGCGTGTTTTGAATAGACACAGCACAGCTAGACCATTTCGTACTCCCCCGGCCCCGCGGCCGGGGGGACCCTTCCAGGAGGCACTGAACCATGACCACCTTCGTGGACCGCGTCGAGCTGCACGTCGCCGCGGGTAACGGGGGCCACGGCTGTGCCTCCGTCCACCGTGAGAAGTTCAAGCCGCTCGGCGGCCCGGACGGCGGCAACGGCGGCCGTGGCGGCGATGTGATCCTGGTCGTCGACCAGTCGGTCACCACCCTGCTCGACTACCACCACAGCCCGCACCGCAAGGCCACCAACGGCAAGCCCGGCGAGGGCGGCAACCGCTCCGGCAAGGACGGCCAGGACCTGGTCCTGCCGGTGCCGGACGGCACGGTCGTCCTGGACAAGCAGGGCAACGTCCTCGCGGACCTCGTCGGCCACGGCACCTCCTACGTCGCCGCACAGGGCGGCCGCGGCGGCCTCGGCAACGCGGCGCTCGCCTCCGCCCGGCGCAAGGCCCCCGGCTTCGCGCTGCTCGGCGTGCCCGGCGACGCGGGTGACGTGGTCCTGGAGCTCAAGACCGTCGCGGACGTGGCGCTCGTCGGCTACCCGAGCGCGGGCAAGTCCTCGCTGATCTCGGTCCTGTCCGCCGCCAAGCCGAAGATCGCCGACTACCCCTTCACGACGCTCGTGCCGAACCTCGGCGTCGTCACCGCGGGCTCCACCGTCTACACCATCGCCGACGTGCCCGGCCTCATCCCGGGCGCCAGCCAGGGCAAGGGCCTCGGCCTGGAGTTCCTGCGCCACGTCGAGCGCTGCAGCGTGCTCGTGCACGTCCTGGACACCGCGACCCTGGAGTCCGACCGCGACCCGGTCTCGGACCTCGACGTGATCGAGGCCGAGCTGCGGCAGTACGGCGCGGGCCTGGAGAACCGGCCCCGGCTCGTCGTCCTCAACAAGGTCGACATCCCCGACGGCCAGGACCTCGCCGACATGGTCCGGCCCGACCTGGAGGCGCGCGGCTACCGCGTCTTCGAGGTCTCCGCCGTGGCCCACAAGGGCCTCAAGGAGCTGTCGTTCGCGCTCGCCGAGTTCGTCGCGGGGGCGCGGGCCGCCAAGCCCCAGGAGGAGGCCACGCGCATCGTCATCCGGCCCAAGGCCGTCGACGACGCGGGCTTCACCGTGACGCGCGAGGACGACGAGGGGGCGCCCCTGTACCGCGTCCGCGGTGAGAAGCCGGAGCGCTGGGTCCGCCAGACCGACTTCAACAACGACGAGGCCGTCGGCTACCTCGCCGACCGGCTCAACCGCCTCGGCGTCGAGGACCAGCTGATGAAGGCGGGTGCCCGCGCGGGCGACGGCGTCGCCATCGGCCCCGAGGACGCCGCCGTCGTCTTCGACTGGGAGCCGTCGATGTCCGCCGGCGCGGAGATGCTCGGCCGCCGCGGCGAGGACCACCGCTTCGAGGCGCCGCGCCCCGCCGCGCAGCGCCGCCGCGACCGCGACGCGGAGCGCGACGAGTCGGAGCAGGAGTTCAAGGACTTCAACCCGTTCTAGCCGTACGCGGCCGCCGTGCCGCCGCGGCCCGCACGCCGAAGGGGCCCGGAGCGAATCACTCGCTCCGGGCCCCTTCGGCGTATCGGCGTGCTACGCGGACTCCAGCTCCTCCGCGGCGGCCTCGGCCGCCTCGGCGGCTGCCTCTTCCGCGGCCTCCTCCCGCTGCGCGGGAATCTCCGCGGCGACCCGCGCGGCGGCGCGCACGCGCCGCGCGTCGGACTTGGCGCACAGCGCCATCGCCGCCGCGTTGAAGCGGACCAGGGAGGGCGGGTCGGAAGGACCGAGGAGGTGCTCCTTGAGCTCGGCGCGCGCCTCGGCGTACACGTCGCGGCCGGGGTCGCGCACGGCGGCCAGGAGCTCGGGCACGCCCTCCGCCTCGGGCGACAGGATGGCCGCGGCCCGCACCGTCGGGAAGCCGGCGCGGAAGTCCGCCTCGCTCAGACCCGAGGTGTTGGCCACCGCGTACGGCTTCTCGCTGCTCAGCCAGTCGGACACGACCGAGGAGACGTCGCTGATGAGCACGTCGGCCTGGTTGAAGCAGGAGAAGATCGCCGGTCGCGACTCGGTGATGATCTGGTGCTCCCACTCCGGCAGGGCCGCCCAGTAGGCGGTCTCCCAGGCGAGCGTCGCCTCGATGATCGCGGCGCGGATGTCGCCGTCGGGCTTGCCCTGGAGCATCATGCGCTCCTGCTCGTCCGCGCCCTTGCGGAACTTCTTCGCCGTGAGGAGGTTCAGCTCCTCGGTGCGCCGGGCCAGCTCGGCCTCGGCCTCGGGGCCGGGCCGGGCGCCGGAGCGCTGGACGTTGGCCTCGCGGATCATGGCCTTGATGCGCTCGTTGGCGGCGCCCGCGGCCGGGATCTGGGAGCCGGTCATCGGGTGCGGCTTGTAGATCAGGCGCACACCGGGGTCGGCGAGCAGGTTCCGGACGATGTTCTCGCCCGCGAGGATGACCGAGGTGTTGCCGGGGTTGCCGTCCCAGCCCTCCCAGGTGGGCGCGTACAGGACGGTCGTGTACGCACCGGTGGGCGCGCCCGCGTACGGGCGGATCGGGGACAGCTGCGGACGGCCGACCTCGACGACGTCCTGGTCGGCCACGCCGATGTCGGCGAGCTGGTAGCGCTCGCGCGCGGCGGGTCCCGCGACCCACACCTCGTCGTACGCCTTGGCGTACGGGTTGCAGGAGGACAGCTTGTCGCTCTCGCCGTGGTTGATGAAGGCGTGCTTGATCGACGGGATGCGCAGCACCTGCGAGGTCTTCGCGGCGTTCGCCGGGTGCAGGAGCATCTTCAGCGTCGACTGCTCCAGGGAGAACATCGTGGCGACCTTCGGGAAGCAGATGATCGGCACGTCCGTGGAGTCGATCTTCTGGACCATGAAGCGCTCACGGAGCACGATCAGCGGGTTGCCGTCGAGCTGCGAGAGCGTGGAGAGCCACATGTTGGCCTGGTACGCGGAGGTGGTGCCGCCGGAGAAGTACATGCCGACGGTCGGCCGGTAGTCGGCCAGCCACTGGTCGAGCCACTCCATGACCGCTTCGGTGTTCTTGGCGCGCTTCTTGGGGAGCAGCCAGGTCATGAGGTAGACGACGCTGCCGCCCAGGAGCGCCAGGGAGATGCCGAGGCCGATGCCGCCCCAGTACGCGTCGGTGGTGGCCGCCGTGAGCAGCAGGCCCAGGGTCGTCGGCACCGAGAACAGGAGCAGGCGGCGCGCGTGCTGGCGGGCCAGCAGGCGCGGCGGCGCGGCGGTGAGGTGCAGCGCGGACGTGTCGATGTTCCGCGTGAGCACCGGCAGCTGGCGGCTGCGGCGGACCATGACGGCGGTCGCCGTGCAGGTGAAGTGCAGGGCGAAGAAGACGAGCAGCGAGACGGTCAGCGGCGACTGCTCGGCGAGCGGATCGATGCCGTCGATGCGCAGCAGGCCGACGAGGATCAGCATGTCGCGCAGCAGCTGCCGGACGATGACGTCGAAGCGGACCTTGCCGAGCAGGGAGAGCAGCCCCGGCTGCTTGTACTGCAGGTAGATGTCGAGCGCGAGGTTCGCCGCGGAGGCGGCGATGAACACCGGGACGTACGGAATCAGCGCGGTGGCGAGCTGTGCCGCGAAGAGTGCGAACATCGTCAGCAGCGCGGTGAGCTGCACGATGCGGCGGTTGGCGAGTCCGGCGGAGGGCACGGGCTTGAGCTCCTGGCGGGGGGCGGTCGGACAGGGCGGGGGCGGTACTGGAGTCCGGACGTGGGGACGGGGCCCGCTTCAGACGAGGCTCGTCACTCATCCGGATAAGAGGAAGACCCCTGACCGTATGACGCCGGGTGCCTCCGTAGCAATCTTCCGTGACGCTCATCACCGCATATAGGGGCAAAGGTCACAGGATGCGGAGGCCGGAATCCCGCGGTGTGGCTGCTTGACGTCCCTGTGGGCCCCTGGCCGCCCCCGTGCGGTCCACCGGCCGAAACGCCGGGGCGCCGGGCCCCGGTCTTCGCGTAGATTCGCAGGGCCAGCAGCATCGGGATCATTTGGGGAAGCGCGTGACTAGGCAGGGCGTGGCAGAGGCGCAGCGGGTCGTCGTCAAGGTGGGGTCGTCCTCGCTGACCACCGCTTCGGGGGGCCTCGACGCGGATCGCGTTGACGCGCTCGTCGACGTGCTGGCCAAGCACCGAAATCCGGGGGCGGCCCGAAGGGCCTCGGTTGAGGGTGGTGGCGGGAGGCGGGCGGGCGGGGGCGAGCGCGAGATCGTGCTGGTGTCCTCCGGTGCCATCGCCGCCGGGCTCGCGCCGCTCGGCCTGCGCCGCCGCCCCAAGGACCTGGCCCGCCAGCAGGCCGCGGCCAGCGTCGGCCAGGGCCTGCTCATGGCCCGCTACACGGCCTCCTTCGCGCGCTACGGCCTCCGCGTCGGACAGATCCTGCTCACCACCGACGACACCAGCCGCCGCGCCCACCACCGCAACGCCTCGCGGACCCTCGACGAGCTCCTCGCCATGGGCGCCCTGCCGGTCGTCAACGAGAACGACACCGTCGCGACCGACGAGATCCGCTTCGGCGACAACGACCGGCTCGCCGCCCTCGTCGCCCACCTCGTCCGCGCCGACCTGCTCGTGCTGCTCTCGGACGTCGACGGCCTGTACGACGGCGACCCCGCGGCCGCGGGCACCGCGCGCATCGGCGAGGTGCGCGGCCCCGCCGACATCGCGCACGTCAAGATCGGCAGCGCGGGCAGGGCGGGCGTCGGCACCGGCGGCATGGTCACCAAGGTCGAGGCCGCCCGGATCGCCGCGGCCGCGGGCATCCCCGTCGTCCTGACCTCCGCGAGCCACGCGTCGGACGCCCTCGCGGGCCGGGACACGGGCACGTACTTCCACGCCACCGGGCGCCGCTCGGCGGACCGGCTGCTGTGGCTCCAGCACGCCTCCGCGCCCCGGGGTTCCCTCACGCTCGACGACGGGGCCGTCCGCGCGGTCGTGGAGGGCCGCAAGTCGCTCCTGCCCGCGGGCATCGCGGCCGTCGAGGGCGACTTCGTCGCGGGCGACCCGGTCGAGCTGCGGGACCCCGCGGGGCGGGCCGTCGCCCGCGGCCTGGTCAACTTCGACGCCAAGGAGCTGCCCCGGCTCCTCGGCCGCTCCACCCGCGAGCTCGCCCGGGAGCTCGGTCCCGCGTACGAGCGCGAAGTGGTCCACCGCGACGGCCTGGTGGTCCTGCACCCCTGAGGCGCCCCGGCCGCCGGGCCGCGCCCCGCCCGCGCCCCTGAACGCGCGCTCCCGCGAACCCCTGTGCGGCCCGCCCCGGTATCCCCGCCCACCCCATCGACACCAGCGGAAATCCGGCCGAAAACAGGCGCGAACGCCGTTCACGGACCGGCTCGCCCGAGGGGAAACTCCGGAAAATCGCCCCGAGAGACCGCTTGTCCTGCTCAACTTTGTGGCAAGGCAGTTCCGCACGACCGTTGCGTAACGACCGTTGCGCATCCGCAAGAGGACTGGTTGAAGGAGGCCGTCGTGAGACGAGTGCGCCCAGGGGCGGCGTCCCGCGGGTCGGCTGAGCGCGCCCTGACGAGCGTCGCCGCGGGGGCGGCGTACACCGGGGACACGGGCGGTGACCACGACCGGGAGACAGGCGCGCGGCAGCCGGACGAGAGCCCCCGGGAGACGGGCGGCGAGCGCGCCGAGGCCCCGCGCCTGTGGCACGTGACACTCAGCGTCTCCGGCACCAGGACCCCGCTGCAGGAGGTCAGGCGCGGCCTCGAACAGCTCGCCCACGACCACCCCTTTCTGCTGACCAGCCGGTACGCCCAGGACCACGCGGAGATCCGCTACTGGGAAGAGGCCCGCGACCTGCACGACGCCGCGGCGGTCGCGCTGCGCCTGTGGGGCGAGCACCGGCAGACCGCGCAGCTGCCGCCCTGGGAGATCGTCGGCCTCGAAGTGATCGACCGCGACACGTATCACCAGCGCATCGCGGAGGGGTACGGGCCGCTGCCTGCGACCCCGGTCGGCGTCCACCCCTTCTGAGCGGGGGAGCGCCCCTCAGGGGCGCGGGGAACCGCGCGACCCGGCCACGAGCGCCCGCGGACGCCCGACAGCGCGGTGCGGCCCACCCCGAAGGCGCCTCCACCGGCGGGGTTACGCACCACTGGTCATTACCGGCCATGTCTCGCGGACTGGGAAACCGGCTGGACTGCCCGGGGCACGCGGTTACCCTGCCCCCATGACCGCGCCGCTCTCTCCGTACGACAACATGACCCCGGTCGCCCAGGCCGCCTACCGTGCCCGCGCCGCCGCCGCGCGGCTCGCGCCGCTGCCGCGGGCCGCGAAGGACGACGCGCTGCTCGCCGTCGCCGACGCCCTGGAGGTGCGCACGGCGGAGATCGTCGCGGCCAACGCCGAGGACGTCGAGCGCGCCCGCGCCGCCGGGACCAGCGAGGCGATCGTCGACCGGCTCACGCTCACGCCCGAGCGCGTGCGCGCCATCGCCGCCGACGTGCGGGACGTCGTCGCCCTGCCCGACCCCGTCGGCGAGGTCGTGCGCGGCTCCACGCTGCCCAACGGCATCGACCTGCGCCAGGTCCGCGTCCCCCTCGGCGTCGTCGGCATCATCTACGAGGCCCGGCCGAACGTCACCGTGGACGCCGCGGCCCTGTGCCTGAAGTCCGGCAACGCGGTGCTGCTGCGCGGTTCGTCGTCCGCGTACGCCTCCAACACGGCGCTGGTGCGCGTCCTGCGCGACGCCGTCGGCGGCGCCGGGCTCCCGGCCGACGCCGTCCAGCTCGTGCCCGGCGAGAGCCGCGACTCCGTGCGCGAGCTGATGCGCGCCCGCGGGCTCGTCGACGTCCTGATCCCGCGCGGCGGCGCCTCGCTGATCAAGACGGTCGTCGAGGAGTCCACCGTCCCCGTCATCGAGACCGGCACCGGCAACTGCCACGTGTACGTCGACAAGGACGCCGACCTCGACATGGCCGTCGAGATCCTCATCAACTCCAAGGCGCACCGCGTCAGCGTCTGCAACGCCGCCGAGACCCTCCTGGTGCACGCCGACATCGCCGACGCCTTCGTGCCGCGCGCCCTGGACGCCCTCGCCGAGGCGGGCGTCACCGTGCACGCCGACGAGCGCGTCCAGGTGTACGCCCCCGCCTCGAAGGCCACCGTCGTCCCGGCGACCGCCGAGGACTGGGAGACCGAGTACCTCTCGTACGACATCGCGGCCGCCGTCGTCGACTGCCTGGAGCAGGCCGTCGAGCACATCCGGCTGTGGACCTCCGGGCACACCGAGGCCATCGTCACCACCTCGCAGCAGGCCGCCCGCCGGTTCACCCAGCTCGTGGACTCCACGACGGTCGCCGTGAACGCCTCCACGCGGTTCACCGACGGCGGCCAGTTCGGCTTCGGCGCCGAGATCGGCATCTCCACGCAGAAGCTGCACGCGCGCGGGCCGATGGGCCTGCCGGAACTGACCTCGACGAAGTACATCGTGACCGGCGACGGACACGTGCGCTGAGGCCTCACCGCCCCCGCCCGACGGTCGGGGGCGTTCGGGGTCACAACCGCTGAATTCCCTTTCCGTCTGCCCAAATCCACCACTCCAGGTCTACGCTGGACGCGTGCCGGAGGACGTGGGGGGCACGCCGTTCGCAGGCGGCGGGGAGCCCGACGACGACCGCGACCACGGGGGTGCGGACGACGAGTTCGCCTCCGTGGTCTTCGACGAGGACTTCGTGCGGGCCGCGGAAATCCACGAACCCACCGCCGTGGAGCGCCTCCTGGCCGCCGCCCAGGCCCGCGCCGAGGCCGAGGCCCGCCGCGGCCGCGCCCGCCGCTCCGGCTCCGACGCCCGGGACGCGGCGGACGACGACTTCGACGACTACGCCTACGACGGATACGGCCCGGACGACGGAGTCTTCGGCCCCGACCACGACTTCGACGACCTCGACGACGCGGAGTTCATGGAGGACGGCCGCGGGCGCTACGGCCGGCGCGGCGGCAAGGTCCGCTGGCACCGCCCCGTCGCCTGGATGCTCGCCCTCCTGATGGGCATAGGCATGGTGGCCTTCGCCTTCGCCGCGGTGTACCGGGGGGCGTCGTCCGGCCGCCAGGACCGCATACCCCCGCCCGCGACCACCGAGGTCGAACAGACCAGGGGCGCGGGCGAGACCGGCGGCCCCTCCGCGTCGGCGGAGTTCGGCCAGCCCGCCGTACCGGCCGAGCCGCGCACGCCCTGACACCCTCCCGCGAACCCCCGCGCGAGCTCGGCGAACGTGCTGCCGCGGCAGGTGAGGAGTTGTCAGAACTTGTCGTGTACCAGGGCGTTTATCGCGCGTCCCGGAGACCTACCCTGAAGGTATGGGCGGGCCAGGAGAACCACCTGCGGGGACACCCGAGGGCGCTCCCGGAGGTGAGGACGAGTACCGATCCGTCGTCTTCGACGAGTCGTTCGTACGCGCTGCGCGATTACAGGAGTTCTCCGCGCGCGAGCGCATGGGCGACCACGCGCGCGCCGTCCGCCGCAGGCCCAGCCCGCACCGCAGGCTCTCCCGGCAGGTGGTGATCCTCGTCGTCCTGATCACCGTCGCCTTCGGCACCGCCATCTACATGGGCGTGCGCCACCCCTACGAGACCCCCGTGGCCCGCCGCCCCGAGCCGCTGCGCATGACCGTCATCCCGCTCGCCCCGCAGGGCCGCGTGCCCGGCGCCGGGAAGGCCGCGGACCTGTTCGCGAAGAGCCCGGCCGCGCAGTTCGGCGTCGGCGCCAGCGGCATCGCGCTGCCCGCCGCCCGCCGCACCGCGCACTTCACCGAGGACCAGGTCGTCGCCGCGCTCGCCACCGCCAAGGACTACCTCGTCGAGTCCTCGCTCGACCCGGACGTGCTCACCGGCCGCACCGTGCGCTCCCCGCGGGTGCTGCTCGACCCCGCCCAGCTCGACCAGTTCGACCGCAGCTTCAGCCGCCCCGCCGCCGACGGGCGGCACGCGCCCACCGGCTGGCTGGTGCGGTTCGACCCGGCGCGCACGGCGCTCGCCGACCCGGGGGTGCGGGTGCACGGCACGCTGCGCGCCGACGAGACCGACAAGGAGACCCTCGAAGTGGCCTCCGACCACACCTTCGTCTACGCGCTGCGGCCCGCGGGCGCGGCCGGCCACGCGCGCGCCTCGCTGTTCACCGTCCGCCGCGAACTGCACTTCCGCTTCGACCGCGACGACCTGCGCATGCACCAGGCCGAGCTGCTCGTGAGCTACGTCCAGGCCGGGCCGCTGAGCTGCGCCGCCGACAGCACGCGGCTGCTGCGGCCGCTGCTCGCGGGCCAGGCGGCGGGCCCCGGCGGCCCCGCGGGCACCGACCCGTACGCGACGGGCCGGGCGACGGCGCTGTGCGGGGCCCTGGCGGGGGCGGCCGGGGCCGGGACGTAGCGGGCGGGCGGCCGGCGGGGCGTGCCCGGCCGGCCGGGGGCGTGGCCGACCAGCCGGGGCCGTGGCCGACCGGACCAGGGCCGTGGCCGACCGGCCCGGGGCTACTTCTCGCCGGGTCCTTCCGCGGGCCCGTCGCCGCCGGGGCGCTCGGAGGAGCCGCCGCCCTGGCCCGTGAACCGGCCGCGCAGCTTCCCGCCGAGGTCGCCCGCGCCGCCCGCGATGTCCGTGACCAGCTTCATCAGCGGGTCCTTGCTGTTGCGCACGGTGTCCGCGTACGACGACGCCGACTGCCGGAACGAGTCGGAGACGGAGGTGTCCTTGTCCTCCTGGCGGCGCGGGTAGTGGCCGTCCATGAGGCGCTGGTAGTCGCGGGTCGCGGCCCACTTCTTCAGCTCGGCGGCGCGCACGGTGGTGAAGGGGTGGGAGCGCGGCAGCACGTTCAGGATCTTCAGGACGGAGTCGCGCAGGTCGCCGCCCGCCTCGTACTCCTCGGCCTGCTCCAGGAAGGCGTCCACGTTCATCTCGTGCAGGTGGTTGCCGCCCGCGATCTTCATCAGGCCGCGCATGGACGCCTGGAGGTCCTGCCCGACCAGCAGGCCCGCGCGGTCCGCGGACAGCTCCGACTTGCGGAACCACTCCCGCAGCGCGGTCACGATCGCCATGATCGCCACATTGCCGAGCGGGATCCACGCCACCTTCAGGGCGAGGTTCGTCAGGAACAGCAGGATCGTGCGGTAGACCGCGTGGCCGGACAGGGCGTGGCCCACCTCGTGGCCGACGACCGCGCGCATCTCCTCCTCGTCGAGCAGCTCGACCAGGCCGGTGGTGACCACGATGATCGGCTCGTCGAGGCCGATGCACATCGCGTTGGGCTTCGGGTCCTGCGTGACGTACATCGGCGGGACCTTCTCCAGGTCCAGGATGTAACAGGCGTCCCGCAGCATGACGTTGAGGTGCGCGAACTGGGCGTCGGACACGCGCACGGAGTCCGAGAGGAACAGCAGCCTGAGGCTGCGCTCGGGGAGCAGTCCGCTGAGCGTCTTGAGGACCGTGTCGAACCCGCTGAGCTTGCGCAGGGCCACCAGGGCGGAGCGGTCCGCCGGGTGCTCGTACGCCCGGGACGAGATGCCGGGGAAGCGCCTGCGCTGCCTGCTCGGCACGCTCTCCTGGCCGGTGCCCGTGCCGTCGCTCCCGTTGCCGTTGCCGTTGCCGTTGCCGTTGCCGCTGCCTGTGCCGTCGTGGCCGTTGTGGCTGTCCTGGCCGTCGTGGTTGCCGTTGGTCATGCCGCATCCCCCATGTCGGTGTCCGTCCGTCGCGTCCGCAATCGTGCCCCCGAGACGGGGCCCAGCCTAGGCGGAGATACCGTGACGGGGCAGCGCACAGAAGGAGCCATCCGCCATGGAGTACATCTCTTCCGCCGACGCCCTCACCCTGGCCGCCCACGCGGCCGACAAGCAGGGCCCGGGCAACCTGCTCCGCGTCGTACTGATCGTGATGGTCGTCGGCTGCGTCCTCGTGGGCTGGCTGTTGCTGCGGGGATACCGGAAGTGACGGGCCCGGGGAGCCCCGGCAGGGCGCCGTCGCCGCACCGGCACACCCCGCATACGATGTGCCCAAGTCTTTACCCCGATCCCACACCGGATAGGTCCTGCTGACGATGAGCCTCCACGCCACCGCCGCCCAGTTCGTCACCCTCGCCTCCTCCGAAGGTGAGCACGTCGATGAGCACGCGAGCCTGAGCCCCTACGTGACCGGCGGCGGCGCCTTCGTCGTCCTGCTCCTGCTGCTGTGGATCACCACGCGCTTCAACCGCGACCGCTGAGCCCCGCCCTCCGGGGCCCCGCGGCCGGAATCCGGGTCGCCCGGCGGGGCCGGTAGTGTCTGCACGCATGGGAGAGCAGGACATGCCGACCGGCCCGCAGGGCGGACCTGGCACAGGCCCGGCGAGCGCCGCCAAGCGCCGTCTGGGCGTCATGGGTGGAACGTTCGATCCGATCCACCACGGACACCTGGTGGCGGCCAGTGAGGTCGCCGCCCAGTTCCACCTCGACGAGGTCGTGTTCGTACCGACCGGGCAGCCGTGGCAGAAGAGCCACAAGCTGGTCTCGCCCGCCGAGGACCGCTATCTGATGACGGTCATCGCGACCGCAGAGAACCCGCAGTTCTCGGTCAGCCGCATCGACATCGACCGCGGCGGCCCCACGTACACCACGGACACCCTGCGCGATCTGCGCCGCCTCAACCCCGACACGGACCTGTTCTTCATCACGGGCGCCGACGCGCTCGGTCAGATCCTCACCTGGCGGGACACCGAAGAGCTGTTCTCGCTGGCCCACTTCATCGGCGTCACCCGCCCCGGCCACACCCTGGCCGACCCCGGCCTGCCCGAGGGCGGCGTCTCCCTCGTGGAGGTCCCGGCCCTCGCGATCTCCTCCACGGACTGCCGCTGCCGGGTCGCCAAGGGGGAGCCCGTCTGGTACCTGGTGCCGGACGGCGTGGTGCGTTATATCGACAAGCGCGAGCTGTACCGCGGCGACTGAGCCGAGAGGGGCACCGGTGAACGACCGACAGTACGACCCGTACGGCGGCGAGTACGAGGGTGACGCGGCGGCTCAGTACGAGATCGTCGGGTACGACGAGTACGGGCGGCCGGTCTACCAACTGGTGCCCCGCCAGGCGGCGGCCCCCGCGTACGACACGTACGCCGCGCAGCCCCAGCAGCAGCCCCAGCCCCAGCAGGCGTACGGGTACGATCCGTACGCCCAGGGGCCGGGGCAGCAGCCCGCCGCGTCCGGGTACCCGCAGGCGTACGACGCGTACGCCACCGGAACTTCGTACGACACCGGTACTTCCCACGGCGGCGGTACTCCCCACGACGGCGGTACTCCCCACGACGGCGGAACCGCGTACGGCACGGCGGAGCAGACCGGCTGGATTCCGCAGCAGCAGCAACAGGAGCAGCAGCAGGCCCAGGTACCGCAGCAGGCTCAGGGGCAGCAGCAGGCCTACTCCGCGCCGGAGGCGGCTGCGGACGGGCGCGGCGGGCAGGGCGGCGCCGGGGTCCAGGACACCGACGAGCCCCGCGAGTACCTCACCGAGCAGTTCTCGTTCATCGAGGAGCCCGACGAGGACTCCGAAGACGTCATCGACTGGCTGAAGTTCACGGAGAGCCGTACCGAGCGCCGCGAGGAGGCCAAGCGGCGGGGCCGCTCACGGGTCGTCGCGCTGGTCGTCGTCCTCGCGCTCGCCCTCGTCGGCGGCGTCGGCTATCTGTGGGCCGCGGGCGACCTGCCCGGCCAGTCGGAGGAGAAGTCCGGCGACGCGGCCGCCGCCGGGCCGCAGAAGCGCGACGTCGTCGTCGTGCACCTGCACAACACCAAGGGCGGCGGCACCTCCACCGTGCTCCTGGTGAACAACACCACCACCAAGCGCGGCTCCGCCGTCCTGCTGCCCAACTCCCTCGCCCTGACCGGCGACGACGGCACCACGACCACGCTCGGCAAGTCCGTCGACGACGACGGCTCGACCGGTACGCGCGAGGAGCTGGACACGCTGCTCGGCACCAAGGTCGAGGGCACCTGGCGCCTCGACACCCCCTACCTCAACAACCTCGTCGAGCTCGTCGGCAACATCGACATCGACACCAACGCCGACGTGCCCGACCCCAAGGCCAAGCGCAAGGGCCAGGCGCCGCTCGTCAAGAAGGGCGAGCGGCAGACCCTGAGCGGGCCGATGGCCGTCGCCTACGCCACCTACCGCGCGGCAGGCGAGGGCGAGAACGCGCAGCTGACGCGGTTCGGCCAGGTCATGCAGGGCGTGCTGCGCAAGCTGTCGTCCGACCCGCAGGCCGCCACGGTCACCGTGCAGTCGCTCGCGCAGATCCTCGACCCGTCGCTGAAGGAGAAGGACCTCGGCACCTTCCTCGCCAAGCTCGCCGACCGCGCCAAGGGCGGCGACTACGCGACCGCGCTCCTTCCGGTGCGGCAGGACGGCACGCTGACGGACAAGGCGTCCGCCGGTGTGGTCAAGGACGTCCTCGGCGGCGTCGTGAAGAGCCCGGAGCAGGGCGCGGCGGTCCGCGTCGGCGTGCGCAACGCCACCGGCGCCAAGACCGCCACCGAGAACGCCCGCATCGCCCTCGTCAACGGCGGCTACACCTTCGTCGACGGCGGTACCGGCTCCGCGCCCGCCACGTCCTCGCAGGTCACCTACGGTGACGCGGACAAGAAGAAGGAGGCGGCTGAGGTCGCCAAGACCCTGGGCCTGCCCGCGAGCGCCGTCCGCAAGGGCGACCCGGCGTCGAACGCGGAGGTGTCCGTGGTGCTCGGCCAGGACTACAAGAGCCGCTGACGCCGCCGGGCCCGCCGAGCCGCCGGGCCTGCGAGCAGCCGGGGCCACGAGCCGCCGGGCCCGCCGGTCGCCGGGGCCGTCGGCAGGGCCGCCTTGAGGGACTGAGCGGTGGCGTCCGTTCCGTCCGGCTCCCCGGTGATCGAATAATCGTCTGGGGAGCCGTCCGCAGTCCGTGAGACCCTTGACGGGTATTGCCCATCTGAAGGAAAGCTCTCTAGTGACCGCCACGGACCGCTCCACCGAGCTCATCACCGTCGCCGCCCAGGCGGCCGCCGACAAGCTCGCGCACGACATCATCGCGTACGACGTCAGCGACGTGCTGTCGATCACGGACGCCTTCCTGCTCGCCTCGGCGCCGAACGACCGCCAGGTCAAGTCGATCGTCGACGAGATCGAGGAGCGCCTGAACAAGGAGCTCGGCGCCAAGCCGGTGCGCCGCGAGGGCGACCGCGACGCCCGCTGGATCCTCCTCGACTACGTCGACATCGTCGTCCACGTCCAGCACAGCGAGGAGCGCGTGTTCTACGCCCTCGAGCGGCTGTGGAAGGACTGCCCCGAGATCGAGCTGCCCGCCGACGCCAAGGCCACGCGCGGCAAGGCCGCGGAGCACGCCAAGCTCCAGCAGGCCGCCGAGGAGGCCGAGGAGATGCGCCACCTCGGTGGTGAGCTGCGGTGACTGCCCGCGGCTGCCGCATCATCCTGTGGCGGCACGGCCAGACGTCCTGGAACCTGGAGCGCCGCTTCCAGGGCTCCACGGACATCGAGCTGACCGAGGCCGGCGTCGCCCAGGCGCGCCGCGCCGCCCGGCTGCTCGCCTCGCTGAAGCCGGACGCGATCATCGCCTCCGACCTCAAGCGTGCCGCCGCGACAGCCGCCGAGCTCGCCGCCGTCACGGGCCTCGACGTCACGCACGACGAGGGCCTGCGCGAGACGTACGCGGGGGAGTGGCAGGGCCTCACCCACGAGGAGATCATCGACCGCTTCGGCGAGCAGTACGCCGCCTGGAAGCGCGGCGAGCCGGTGCGGCGCGGCGGCGGTGAGCTGGAGACCGAGGTCGCCGACCGGGCCGCTCCCATCGTGCTGCGGCACGCGGAGAAGCTGCCGGAGGACGGCACGCTCGTCGTGGCCAGCCACGGCGGCACGATCCGTACGACCATCGGCCGCCTCCTCGGCCTGGAGTCGCACCACTGGGAAAGCCTGGGCGGGCTCTCCAACTGCTGCTGGTCCGTCCTCGGCAGGGGCGCCCGCGGCTGGCGCCTCCTCGAGCACAACGCGGGCACGCTGCCCGAGCCGGTGCTCGGCGACGACGACTAGCCCGCAGGTCACGCCCCTCGTGGCCGGTCCCGACGCGGATTTCGCGTTTGGGCAGGTGGCAGGCTAAAGTTCTTCTTGTTCGCCCCGCAGAGCGGGAAGAACGCAAGGGGCTATAGCTCAGTTGGTAGAGCGCTTGCATGGCATGCAAGAGGTCAGGAGTTCGATTCTCCTTAGCTCCACAGTCCCGGTCCCGTCCCCGTCAGGGGGCGGGACTTTCTGTTGTCCGCTGGTCTTCTTGTCCCGCGTTTCTCGGTGCCCCGTGTTTCTCGGTGTCCCGCGTTTCTTGCGCCCGGCGTTCCCGCGCCCGCGTTCTGTCGCTCAGCGGCCGGTCTCCGCGTGCCGCAGCTCCCGGAGCCGGGCCGTTCCCCTGCGGGTCTCCTCGTCGTCCGGGGTGTAGGCCACGATCCGGCACTCCGGCATGCCGTTGATGGACAGCGAGACCGACGTCATCCGCAGCTCGCCGACCGCCGCGTGGCGGAACGTCTTCACCCGCGGCCCGGGGGGTATGACGTTCCCGCTCGCCCAGAGCTCCGCGAACTCCGGGCTGGCCAGGGACAGTCCGCGGACGAACTCCTCCCACGCGGGCTCGCCCACGTGCCGCCCGTACGCGCCGCGCAGCGTAGCCACCATCACCGGCAGCTCCGCGTCCCGGAAGACCAGCGGGCAGTCGCACCGGGGGACCACGAAGAGGGTCCACAGGACGTTCGGCACGCCTATGGTCTCCATCTCGGGGACCATGAACAGGTCCCGGTAGGCGGGGTTGGTGGCGAGGATGTCGTACCGCGTGTTGTAGACCACGGCCGGGTGCGGGTCCAGGGCGTCGATGATGCCCTGGATCTCGGGGCCGACCGTCTCGGCCACCGCCTCGTGCCGGACGGCGTACGGCACCTCGGCCAGGTGGTACAGGTGCTCGCGCTCCGCCCGGTCCAGGCGCAGGGTGCGGGCGACGGCGTCCAGGACCTGCGCGGAGGCGTTGATGGGGCGGCCCTGCTCCAGCCACGTGTACCAGGTCACGCCGACGCCGGAGAGCTGGGCGACCTCCTCGCGCCGGAGCCCCGGAGTGCGGCGGCGCGGGCCCGGCGGCATGCCCACGTCGGCCGGGGTCACACGGGCCCTGCGGCTGCGCAGGAAGGCGGCCAGCTCGGGGCGCCGCCGGGTCGCGGAGGCCGCGGGTGTGCGGGCGGGCGCGGAGCCGGGTGTGCGGGCGGCCGCGGAGGCGGCCCCGGCGTCGGCCGTGCGGGGCGCCCGACCAGTGGCCGACCCCCGTGCGGCACCGGTCGGACGCCCTGCACCGTGGACGCCGGGGAGCGCCTGCGGGTTCGACGGGCCCGGCGCCCTGCTCGTCGTGTCCATCGTCGTCACGTCCCCCATCGTCACGTCCCCCATCGTCAACGTCCGGGCCGCCCCGTGCCAGGTGCTGTCAGTACCAGCATCCGCGGGCTCTCACTACCTGTACCGAGCCGTCGGCACTCTCATGTGCATGACGACCACAAGCCCATCGGCACCGAGCCCGGTCTCAACTCCCGCATCCAGTAAAGCCCCCGGCACTGACAATCGCCCGGGACGCGTGCTCGCGGCCGTGCTCGCGGCCCAGTTCATGGCGCTGCTCGACGTGTTCATCGTCAACGTCGCGGCGCCCACGATCCGTACCGACCTGCACGCGTCCGGCGCCGGGCTGCAACTCGTGATCGCGGGCTACACCATCACGTACGCCGTCCTGCTGATCACCGGTGCCCGGCTCGGCGAGCGGCTCGGGCACCGGCGCGTCTACATGGCCGGGCTCGCCCTGTTCACCGCCGCGTCGCTGGCCTGCGGCCTGAGCCAGAGCACCGGCCAGCTGATCGCGTTCCGCCTGGTCCAGGGCGCGGGCTCCGCGCTGCTCATTCCGCAGGTCCTGAGCCTCATCCAGCGCACCTTCACCGGTGAGGCCCGGGTGCGGGCCCTCGGCGCCTACTCGGCGGTGCTCGCCACGGGGGCCGCGGCCGGGCAAGTGGTCGGCGGCGTCCTGGTCAGCGCCGATCTGTTCGGCACCGGCTGGCGCCCGGTGTTCCTCGTGAACGTGCCCGTCGGCGTGGTCCTGCTGGCGCTCGCCGCCCGCGTCCTGCCCGCCGACAGCAAGCCGACTGCCGGGCGCGCCCGCGGCCTCGACCTGCCGGGCCTCGTCCTGCTCGGCGCCACCGTCTCGCTCTTCACCGTGCCCCTGGTCCTCGGCGAACAGAAGGGCTGGCCGCTGTGGACCTGGCTGTCCCTGGCCGCCTGCGCGGTGTTCTTCGCCCTGTTCTGCGGCTACGAGTCCCGCCTGGCCGAGCGCGGCGGGGCGCCGCTGATCTCGCCGAGGCTGCTGCGCACCCCGGGCATGGGCGTCGCCGTCCTCCGCCTCGCCGTCATCATGGCGGTCAACGCGGGCTTCCTGTTCGTGCTCACGCTGCACCTGCAGGGTGGGCTCCACTACAGCGCGCTGCGCGCGGGGCTGACGTTCGCCCCGACCGCCATGCTCTTCGGGGCGGTCGGCCTGACCTGGCGGAAGTGGCCCCGGGCCGTTCAACCGGCGCTCGTCCCCTGCGGATTCGCCCTCACCGCGGTGGCGAGCCTCGCCGTGGGCCTGCTGCTGCGCGACGGCCGCGACGTCGGCGGCTGGCTGTACGTGGCGTTCGTCGCCGTGGGCATCGGGATGTCGCTCGGCTTCAGCCCGGTCCTCACGCGCGCGTTGGCGACGGTCAGGCCCGAGGACGCGGCGGACGCCAGCGGCCTCCTCGCGACCGTCACCCAGCTCGGCCAGGTGACGGGTGTCGCGGTCTTCGGCGCCCTCTTCCTCGGCCGGCTTGAGTCACCGGGGGCTCCGGGAGCGTATGCGTCGTCGGACGCGCTCCTGGTGTGCTCCTACGCGCTCGCCGCTGCGGCCGCCCTCGGGGCCGTGTCCGGACTGGTACGTATGCGTCGCTGACCGGCTCGCCGTGGTCGTGGCAGAATTCGGGGGGCCGGAAGGGGACTGCACCAGTGCGCCGACGGTGACTCGACGGGAGGGAGAGCGTGATGCCTGCGAGCATCCTCGAGGAGGCCGGCGGCCTCCCCGAAGTGGCGAAGATACGGTCCGGTGACGCCACGCTCCTCAACTGCCCTTCCTGCGGCTCGTCCCACGTCGCCCAAGTCCTCGGTGACAATGGCGGAGTCAGTTACGTGTGCACGGCCTGCGGCCACAGCTGGAGCTGATCGATGGGTGCACACAGGCGTAAGTGCGACTGGTGCGGCAGCGGTACGCCGATCGTCCGCGACATGGAGCCGGTGAACCCGGACTACCAGTACTGGTGCGAGGAGTGCGCGCGGGCGCTGATCATAAAAGGCGACCCCATCGAGACGTACCGGGAACTCGAAGGCGAGCCGATCTACGGCCGTCTGCTCGACGAGCACTGCACGCTCAAACGCTTCTACTCCTTCGCCACCGCCTGAGCGCGGCCCCGGAGGGGCCTCCCCGGGCACTCCGCGCGCCCGCGGGGCCCGCGCCGCACAGCGGCCGCCGCCACCGCGAGGAAGCCGAAGGCCGCCAGCGGGTACACCGCCGACAGACCCATCTGACCGACGCTCTGGCCGAGTTCGGGCCGCCCCGGACGGTGCGGAACCCACCACAGGGCGTACGAGCAGAACACCACGACGAGCCCGCTCGCGGCGGCCCCGCGCACCGGCCCGCCCCGGCGCGCGGCCCGCGTCCACAGGAGCAGCGCCATCGGCACCCACCACACCCAGTGGTGTGACCACGACACGGGGCTGACGAGCAGCGCCGTCGCCGCGCAGGCGGCCGCGCCCCAGGCCCGCTCCCCGCGCGCGGCTGCGGTCACCGCGACCCCGAGGCCGCCCGCGCACACCAGCACGGCGCCCGCCGTCCACCACGGTCCGGGCTCCCCGGTGTGCAGCAGCCGGGCGAGCACCCCGCGCAGCGACTGGTTCGCCGTCTGCTCCGTGTGTCCGGCCCGGCTCGTCTCGAAGACCACGCGGGTCCAGAAGCGCCGGGAGTCGTCCGGCAGTACGACGGCACCGGCCACCGTCGTCGTCAGGAACGCCCCGGTGGCCACGCACGCGTGCCGCAGGGCGGGCGGCCACCCGCCCCGCCGTACCGCCTCCACGACACCGACGAGCAGCAGGAACACCGCGAACAGCGCGGGCGTGAGCTTGATGGCCGCGGCCACCCCGATGCCCACTCCCGCCCACCGGTGGTCCGGGCGCCGGGTCAGGTCCCACAGCACCAGGACCGCGAGGAGGAGATTGATCTGCCCGTAGCGCAGCGTCGTCCACACCGGCTCCGACCAGACGGCGAGCGCCGACACCCACAGAGCGGTCTCCACGCGCGCGTGTCCGGGCCGCTCCCTTCCGGGCGCGTGCCCCCGGCCGTCGATCAGCCGCAGGCACAGCCGGACGAAGACGACCAGCAGGAGCAGGTTCCCGGCCGTCGCGAGCATCCGTAGGTCCGCGACGTCCGGCACGGTCAGCGGCGTGAAGAGCAGCGCGGCGAAGGGCGGGTACGTCATGGGGAGGTGCGCCTCGGTCGCGCGCAGCGCGTACAGGTCGCCGCCCGCACGCGCGGTCGCGCCCTCCGCGCGGTAGACCATCAGGTCGATCATCGAGACGCCGGCAGCGCGCTGGGCTGCCCAGAAGGCCACGAAGGAGAACAGGCAGGCCCCGGCGGCGAGCGGTACGCGGCGGCGGGCGGCGACGGACACGATCACGGTCACGACGCGGGACGGTAGCGCCGCTGTGCGTCCGGAACGGAAACGATTTGGTGGTGCGGGGGGTCCACCGTGTAATGTTGGCGGAGCCGCCGGGGAAACCGGGCGGAACACAGCAAGGGGCTATAGCTCAGTTGGTAGAGCGCTTGCATGGCATGCAAGAGGTCAGGAGTTCAATTCTCCTTAGCTCCACAGTGAATGAAGAGCGGGCCACCCGGATCGGGTGGCCCGCTCTCGTGTGTCCTCCTCGTGTCCTACGGCCGTCCGCTGCCCAGGGCGCGACGTCCGCGCCCGCGCGACAGCATCGGCAGGGTCCGGGGTGCGCCGGGCGCCGCCGGATCCTCCTCGACGCGCAGGGCGAGTGCGGGGCAGCGTCGCACGGCGCGCTGGGCGCGGGCTTCCGCGTAGCGCGGCACCGCCGCCTCCGCGACCGACGGGAAGCCGTCGGGGCCCAGCTGGATCAGCTCCGGGACGATGTCGGCGCACAGGCCGTGGCCCTGGCACAGCGTCCAGTCGACGGCGAGCTTGCGGCCGCTGGGCGCCTCGCCCTGCGGCGCGTCGTCCTGGAGGGGCAGCACGCCCTCCACCGGGCGCCCGCAGCCGTCCCCCAGGACGTGTGCCGCCAGGTCGTCGGTGAAGGCCGCGATCGTGGACTCCAGGAAGGCCGCCGAGCCGTCGGGATGCTTGCAGGCGCCGCGCCGCTTCACCGCCCGCGTCACCTCGCGCAGCGCCTCCAGGGCGGTCGGTCCGCCGCCGTCCAGGACGTCCGCGAGCCCGCGCGCGGCGGCGGGCAGGCCCAGGTAGCAGGGGCCGCACTGGCCCGCGCTCTCGGCCGCCAGCCAGTGGGCCACGCGCAGGGACTCGCCGAGCGGGCAGGTGCCGGGGCCGATCGGCAGCACGGCGCCCGCGCCCAGCGCGCCCCCGCAGGCCTCCAGGGCGGCACGGGAGACGACGGCGTCGTGCGCGGTGACCGGGTCCAGCCACTTGCCGTGGTAGCCGCCCGTCAGGACGCCCTGCGGCAGCGGGGGAGCGCCCGCGAGCTGCAGAACGTACCGCAGCGGGACGCCCGTTGGGACCTCCACCACCATGGGGCGTGCGACGGCCCCGGAGACGGTCAGCAGGACGGTGCCGGGCTCGTCGCGCAGTCCGGTGCGGCGGTAGCGGTCCGCGCCGGTCCGGGCGGCGACGGCGAGCTGCGCGAAGGTCTCCGCGTTCGACAGGAGCGTGGGCGCGCCGCCCACCCCGGAGTCCGCGGTACGGACCTTGCGCCCCGGAGGCAGCGCGGGACCGCCGTCCGCGGAGCGTACGAGCGCGGAGGACTCGCCGGTCACCATGCGCACGGGGTTGCGCTGCACGCGCGCGCGAAGGCGCGAGCCGCGCCGGTCGCTCAGGCCCCGCTCGCCGAGCGCGGCGCGCATCGACGCCTCCGTGGAGTCACGGGTCACACCGACGATCAGGGTGCGTGCGCCGAGGGCCTCGGCCGCGAGCAGGGCGCCGTCCAGGATGAGGTGCGGCGCGCGGTTGATCAGGACGGTGTCCTTGCGGCAGGCGGGCTCGTCCTCGCTGCCGTTGACGACGACCACGGGACGTACGCCGCGGCGGATCGCGGACTCGGCGACGGCCCGCAGCTTGGTGGCGAACGGGAAGCCCGCGCCGCCGCGGCCGCGCAGCCCGATCGCCTCCGCGAGTCCGGCCAGCTGCTCGCCCGCCACGGGCTCGAGCGGTCCGTGCACCTTCAGGTGCATGGCGAGGTCGAGCCGCTCGACCAGATCGAAGCCCGAGGTCAGCAGCGGAAGCCCGACGACGCGGACTTCGGGGACGTCGGGCAGGGACGCGTTCACTTGCTGCCTCCGGCGGGCGCGTTCCAGGGCTCACCGGTGCTGGGCGCCTGGAACGGGCCTAGTAGGGGTTGCGCGGCGGCTCCGTCGCCTTCGCGCACGGGCTCGTACGGCGGGTCGTCCGCGGGCGGGTGGTAGACGGGCCGGGATCCGGTGTCGTAGCGGCCCTCGGAGTGCGGGCCCGGTCCGTCGGGGCCGAACCGGGTGTCTCCGTAGTCGTGTTGCGTGTCCTGAGGGTCTACGGAGTCATACGAAAACGGGGGGCCGGGGGCCTCGGCGGGAGGCGGGGGCGAAGGGGCGGGCCAGCGGGGCGCGACGGTGGGCAGGACCTCGGTCGTCCTTAGGTCCGGCGGGAGGTCGGCCTCGTCCTGCTCGGCGGGCGTGGCGAGCGCGCGGTAGGCGGCGGCGATGCCGGTGACGGGGGCCTGCTCGGACGGGATGCGGCCGCCGGGGGCCGTGCCCGGGAGGGGGGCGGTCCCGGGGTCCCGGACGGCCGCCCGGGCGCGGCGGCGCGACCGGCCGGGCGCTCCCCGGCCGTCGGGTTCGAGGACGGCGAGGATCCGGGCGGCCGCCTTGCGCTTGACCGGCGGCGGTGCCGCCCGCAGCGCCATGGCTCCGGCGACCGCGACGAGGCACAGGCAGTACAGGGCGACCACCCACGGCTTCGGCGGACGGCCCGCGTACAGGCCGTGGATCAGGGCGGCGCACCAGGCGGGGTAGGCGAGCATGTGCAGGGCCCGCCAGCGCGAGGCGACCTGGACCGGTGAGGCGAAGGCGCTGCGCAGGGCGCCGGTGACGCTGGTGGTGACCATCAGGAGGCCGGCGAGCGACCCCAGGCCGATGAGGCCGTCGCCGCCGGTGAGCCCGAGGCCGAAGGGGATGACCGCGCCCACCAGGGACACGTGGTCGAGTGCGAGTTTGACGGTGCCGTGCAGGAGCAGGAAGCCGACGGCGGCGACCGCGGTGGCCCGGTGCACGGCCTGGGCGAGCAGGCGCTGGCGGGAGCCCAGGAAGAGGCGGTCCGACGCGACCAGGCCCCAGGCGACGGACGCGGTCAGGGAGACCAGGGACAGGACGCCGGTGGTGTAGTCGAGGGCGGCACGGAAGTCGTCGCCTCCCGCGAACACCAGCAGGGGTATCAGGAGCAGTGCGGCCGTGGTCAGCAGGCCGCGGGCCGCTCTGCCCGGCCCGGCGAACGAGCCGGTGAACGGCCCGGCCGGCGAGCGGAGCGAGGGGGAGCCGGATAACACGGGGCTCCGGGGACGCTTGCGGTGCGGGTGCAGAGGGTTCATGGGGGCGACTCCGAAATGGTCCGGTCGCCGCATGCTAAGTCGCCCCATACCGGCGGGTACGTGGTTTGAGTTATTGCGTTGTTATCAAAGTGCGACTCGATCTTGGTGTTGCCCCGATAGTGGGCGGTACGCGGAGTAATCCTTGGCCAAGGGTGAGCCTCCGCTTTCCGTGCGGCACCGCGGTCCGGATCCGGCCGGAGCGGGACGAACTGCGTCGCCCGGGCTCGGGGCCCTGCGGTACTCTGACGCCATGCGTGCCGTACGCCTTCTGCTTAGCGGGCCGCGCTGATCAGTCCCGACCGCCCAGTGAGCGTGGTCGGAATCGGCGCGGCGTCCCCTCCTGTGCGAGGGGCATTTTTATTTGGCCGCACGGCCGTTTCCGCAGGCAGAGACGATCGATGGAGCTTTGAGGACCATGAGCGAGACGAATTCCTCCGCCACCGCCGAAGGCGCGGGGGGCGCCCCTTCGGCCGCCGAGGCGGCCGCGCCGCACCGCTACACGGCCGCCCTGGCGGCCGAGATCGAGGCGCGCTGGCAGGACGTCTGGGACGCCGACGGCACGTACGAAGCACCCAACCCGAGCGGTGACCTGGCCGGCGACCCGGAGCTGGCGGCCCGCCCCAAGAAGTTCATCATGGACATGTTCCCGTACCCCTCGGGTGCGGGCCTGCACGTGGGTCACCCCCTGGGGTACATCGCCACGGACGTGTTCGCGCGCTTCCAGCGCATGACGGGCCACAACGTCCTGCACTCCCTGGGCTTCGACGCCTTCGGCCTGCCCGCCGAGCAGTACGCGGTGCAGACCGGCACGCACCCGCGCGTGTCCACCGAGGCCAACATCGCCAACATGAAGGCGCAGCTGCGCCGTCTGGGCCTGGGCCACGACAAGCGCCGCTCGTTCGCGACGATCGAGCCGGAGTACTACAAGTGGACCCAGTGGATCTTCCTGCAGATCTTCAACTCCTGGTACGACGACGAGCTGCGCAAGGCCCGTCCGATCGCCGACCTGGTCGCCCAGTTCGAGACCGGTGAGCGCGTCGTACCGGACTCCACGCGCGCGTGGAGCGAGCTGTCCGCCACGGAGCGCGCCGACGTCCTGAGCGGCTTCCGCCTGGCCTACGCCTCCGAGGCCCCCGTCAACTGGTGCCCGGGCCTGGGCACCGTCCTGGCGAACGAGGAGGTCACCGCCGACGGCCGCTCCGAGCGCGGCAACTTCCCGGTCTTCAAGTCCAAGCTGCGCCAGTGGAACATGCGCATCACGGCGTACGCCGACCGCCTGCTGGAGGACCTGGACGCGCTGGACTGGCCCGAGGCCATCAAGCTGCAGCAGCGCAACTGGATCGGCCGCTCCGAAGGCGCCCGCGTCGACTTCCCCGTCGGCTCCGGCGACGCGGCGATCACGGTCTTCACCACCCGCCAGGACACCCTGTTCGGCGCCACGTACATGGTCCTGGCGCCCGAGCACGAGCTGGTCGACTCGCTGGTCCCGGCCGCCTGGCCCGAGGGCACCCACGAGGTGTGGACCGGCGGCCACGCGACGCCCGCCGAGGCCGTCGCCAAGTACCGTGCCGTCGCCGCCGCCAAGTCCGACGTCGAGCGCCAGGCCGACGCCAAGGAGAAGACCGGCGTCTTCACCGGCGTGTACGCCACGAACCCGGTCAGCGGCGAGCGCGTCCCGGTCTTCATCGCCGACTACGTCCTGATGGGCTACGGCACCGGCGCGATCATGGCCGTCCCGGCGCACGACACCCGCGACTTCGCCTTCGCGCGCGCCTTCGAGCTGCCGATGCGCTGTGTGGTCGAGCCCTCCGACGACCGGGGCACGGACCCGTCGACGTGGGACGAGGCCTTCGCCTCGTACGAGGCGAAGATCGTCAACTCCTCCAGTGACAACGTCTCCCTGGACGGCCTGTCCGTCGTCGAGGCCAAGGCCCGCGTCACCGAGTGGCTGGAGCGCGAGGGCATCGGCCGCGGCACCGTCAACTTCCGGCTGCGCGACTGGCTGTTCAGCCGCCAGCGCTACTGGGGCGAGCCCTTCCCGATCGTCTACGACGAGGACGGCGTCGCCCACTCGCTGCCCGAGTCGATGCTGCCCCTGCCGCTGCCGGAGGTCGACGACTACTCGCCGCGCACCTTCGACCCGGACGACGCCGACACCCGGCCGGAGACCCCGCTGTCCCGCAACGAGGACTGGGTCAACGTCACGCTGGACCTGGGCGACGGCCCCAAGAAGTACCGCCGCGAGACCAACACCATGCCCAACTGGGCGGGCTCCTGCTGGTACGAGCTGCGCTACCTGGACCCGCACAACGACCAGCAGCTGGTCGCCCCCGACATCGAGCGCTACTGGATGGGCCCGCGCGCGGGCCAGCCCACCGGCGGCGCCGACCTGTACGTCGGCGGCGCCGAGCACGCCGTGCTGCACCTGCTGTACGCGCGCTTCTGGTCGAAGGTCCTGTTCGACCTGGGCCACATCTCGTCGGCCGAGCCGTTCCACAAGCTGTTCAACCAGGGCATGATCCAGGCGTACGTCTACCGCGACAGCCGCGGCTTCCCGGTTCCGGCCACCGAGGTCGAGGAGCGCGACGGGCAGTACTTCTTCGAGGGCGAGCCGGTCAAGCGCGAGCTGGGCAAGATGGGCAAGTCCCTGAAGAACGCGGTCACCCCGGACGAGATCTGCGAGGAGTACGGCGCGGACACCCTGCGCCTGTACGAGATGGCGATGGGCCCGCTGGACGTGTCCCGCCCGTGGGACACGCGCGCGGTCGTCGGCCAGTACCGGCTGCTGCAGCGTCTGTGGCGCCTGATCGTCGACGAGGCCACCGGTGAGGCGACCGTCGTGGACGCGGAGCCCGGCGAGGACGCGCTGCGCGCCCTGCACAAGGCGATCGACGGCGTCCGCCAGGACCTGGAGGGCATGCGGTTCAACACCGCCATCGCGAAGATCACCGAGCTGAACAACCACCTGACCAAGGCCGGGAGCGCGGTGCCGCGCTCCGTGGCCGAGCGTCTGGTGCTGCTGGTGGCGCCGCTGGCCCCGCACGTCGCCGAGGAGCTGTGGCGCCGTCTGGGCCACACCGACTCGGTCGTCCACCAGGACTTCCCGGTCGCCGACCCCGCGTACGTCGTGGACGAGACCGTGACCTGCGTCGTGCAGATCAAGGGCAAGGTCAAGGCGCGCCTGGAGGTCTCCCCGGCCATTTCCGACGACGAGCTGGAGAAGGTCGCCCTGGCCGACGAGCGGGTCGTGGCCGCGCTGGGCGGCGCGGGCATCCGCAAGGTCATCGTGCGGGCGCCGAAGCTGGTGAACATCGTTCCCGCCTGACCCTTCCCGGCCGCCCGCCCGGACGCTCGCCGCGCTCCGGACGGCCGGTGAGGCGATGGATGGTGACCGGCCGGACCCCGCACGGGGTCCGGCCGGTCAACTGTTCGCCGGGCGGGGTACGTTGCCCCGGGCACGCCGTGGCGTCGGGCCGACGCATCCGGGTAGTCCCCTACGGGCAGGTTCCGGGTTCCGCTGGAACCCTCGACCGGCCTGCTGCGTTTACCGTGGAGAGGCAGACGGGCCCGTCCGCCGACGACCTCACCGACCGCCCCGCCCGGCCGAAGGAGAAGCATCGTGGAAGCCGTGATCGCAGTGGTCGCGCTGCTCTTCGTGCTGTTCCTGGCAGTCGGGGCGTATGCGGTGGTCAAAGCCGTGGGCGCCGCCAAGCGCGGTGTGGACCGCACCCTCTCCCAGGCCCGCCGGACGGTCGAGGACACCACGCTGCGCGCGAAGACGTTCGCGCAGCCCGGCGCCGTCGGCGAGCTGGCCCAGCTCCGGCTCACCTTGCGCACGTCGATGCGGGCCACCCAGGACGCGCTGCACGCGGGCGTAGCCGAGGACCCCTCGCTGCACGAGTCCCTCGCACTCTTCGAGCGCCTGAGCGTCCACGGCCACGAGCTGGACGACGAGCTGAAGCGCCTGGAGAGCGAGCCGGACCGGATCACCCTGAGCCAGCGCCTGCCCTCCCTGAAGGAGCGCACGCAGCAGATCACGAAGGCGGCGGACTCCCTGCGCTGGGCGGCCCGCGACCGCGCCCACAAGTTCGCGGACGACGACCTGGACCTGCTGCGCACCCAGATCGACATGGAGGCGGGCGCCCTGCGGCACTGGACGACGGAGCCCTCCGACACCCAGCCCACCGCGTCCTCCACCCCCTCGGCCCCGCCGTCCGCCGCGTCCACGCCGCCGTGGCCCGACCCGGCACCGGCGGAGCCGTCGCCCCGGCCCGCCGCGACGGCCCCCACGGAGCGTTCCGACCGCACCGCCCAGGAGCCGACGAGACCCGCGATCACACCGCCGAGCCCGCGGCCGACGTACTCCTGGGAGAAGCAGACCAAGCCGGAGAGCACCACCTGAGCCCGGGCGATCCGCCGTCGGCACCGCCGCGAGGCATCGCTCCGCCAGGGGTCCGCCCGGCTCCGCGCGGCCCGTCATGGGGGCCGTCGCCCGGGTGACGGGGTCGGACTGCCGCGTCAGGGTTCCTGCGGGTAATCTCCAGCTCATGTCCCGCCATGTCGCGATCGTCACCGATTCAACGGCCTACCTGCCGCAACGGACGATGGAGCGGCACGGCATCACCGCGGTGCCGCTGACCGTGGTGCTCGGCAACCAGGCGCTCGAAGAGGGCACCGAGATCTCGGCCCGTTCCCTCGCGCTCGCCCTGCAGAAGCGCCGGCCCGTGACCACGTCCCGGCCGAGCCCCGAGGTCTTCGCGCGCACCTACCGCGAGGTCGCCGAGGCGGGCGCCACGGGCATCGTCTCGCTGCATCTGTCGGCGGAGTTCTCCGGGACGTACGACGCGGCCGTCCTCGCGGCGCGCGAGGCGCCGGTGCCGGTGCGCGTCGTCGACACCGGCATGGTCGCGATGGCCCTCGGCTTCTGCGCCCTCGCGGCCGCCGAGGCCGCCGAGTCGGGCGGCTCCGTGGACGAGGCGGTGTCCGCCGCCGAGAAGCGGGCCGCGAGCACGTCCGCGTACTTCTACGTGGACACCCTCGACTACCTCCGCCGCGGCGGGCGGATCGGCGCGGCACAGGCGCTCCTTGGCTCCGCGCTCGCCGTGAAGCCGCTCCTCGAACTGGACGGCGGGCGCATCGAGCTCCTGGAGAAGGTGCGCACCGCGTCGAAGGCGATCGCCCGTCTCGAGGAGATCGCGGTCGAGCGGGCCGGTGCGCACGAGGTCGACATCGCGGTCCATCACCTGGCGGCGCCCGAGCGCGCCGAAGCGCTCGCGGAGCGGCTCAGGGAGCGCGTGCCGTCCCTGGCGGAGCTGCACGTCAGCGAGGTGGGCGCGGTGATCGGGGCGCACACGGGACCGGGCCTGCTGGGGGCTGTGGTGTCGCCTCGGTGAGGTGACGTGAGTGACGGCCGGAACTCGTGTGGGTGACTGAGTTATCCACAACTCTCCGGTAGTCCCCGGGAATTGACCAAGATCAACGCGCTTTCCGCGGGCTGTCTAGCGTCGTTGGCATGGAACTTCGATCACCTTCACGGACAGCGGCAGGCGCGGCGAGCGGAGAGCCGAGCCCGGCCTCTCCCGCCCGAGAGACACATCGGCACGCCCGACGGCGGGCCCGGCGCAGGAGGGCCGCGGCGGAGGCGATGCGGCTGCGGGCGGAGACGCTCTTCGCTGGAGCTGCCGGAGCTGCCGGGGCTGCCGGGGCTGTCAGGGGTGGTGGGGCTGGCGGGGTCGGTGGGGCCGGGCCCGGTCCGGCGGGGCTTCGCCGGGCGGGAGCTGGTGCGGCGGAGCGTGGTGCGCCCTCGCTGACGCCGACCTCGGTCGAGCAGGAGCACGCGGGGGCGGTGCCGGAGGCGGAGGACGCGTACGACCGGCCCCCGCGGGCGGCCCCTTCGTGGCGGGCGCGGGTCGGGCTCGCCGTGCGGGAGCGGCTTCCGGTCTGGATGCAGCGCAGATGCGGCCTGGAGCGGCGGAGCGTGCTCGCGCTCGGGGTGGTCCTCGTCGTGGCGGCGGTGTTCGCGGCCCAGCACTTCTGGAGCGGCCGGGCGCAGCCGGTGCGGGCGCCGGACGTGGTGGGTGAGGCGGCGGCGCCCGGTCCGGAGGGAGGTCCGTCCCCGTCACCGGGAGCGCTGCCGGACGCGGGGCCGCCTCCGGGGGCCGAAGAGGCTGAGGGCGCCCAGGGGGCCGGTGCGGGACAGGGCGGCGGTGCCGGGGCCACGGGCGTGGCGAGCGGCGGGCTCGTTGTGGACGTCAGCGGCAAGGTCCGCAGCCCCGGTGTCCTCCGCCTGCCCGCCGGCTCCCGTGTCGCCGACGCGCTGCGGGCCGCGGGCGGGGTGCGCCCCGGCACGAAGACCGACGCCCTCAACCGCGCCCGACTGCTCGTGGACGGGGAGCAACTGGTCGTGGGCGGGCCCGCGCCCCCGGCCCTCGGGGTGCCCGCAGGGGGAGCGGTGGCCGGACCGCCCGGTGTCTCCGGAGCGCCCACGGGCCCCGTCGCGCTGAACACCGCCACGGCTGAGCAACTGGACACCCTGCCGGGCGTCGGCCCGGTCCTCGCGCAGCACATCATCGACTACCGCACGGAGCACGGCGGCTTCCGCTCGGTGGACGAGCTCCGCGAGGTCAATGGCATCGGCGATCGACGCTTCGCCGACCTGCGGAATCTCGTGCGGCCATGAGGCGGCCGGGTGTCCGGCCGGTGGCCGAGGGGCAGGGGAGGGCGGGGCGCGCGGCCGCCCGTGCCGCTGGGGCCCACCGCCTCGGCTCGGCCCACCCCCGCCAGGAAGGCCCGGCGGACCTGCGTCTCGTGCCGCCCGCCCTGGCGGCCTGGGCGGCCGCGGCCCTTGCGCTGGACGCCCCGCCCCGCCTGGTGGTGGGCGCGGTGGTGGTCTGTGTGGTGGTCGCCGGGGCCCTGCTGGTGACGTGGACGGCGTGCGGGCGCCCGTCGGCCGGGAGACACCGCCGCCCGGGCCGGTGGCGGGGCGGAGCCTGGGGGCGGGTCAGTGTGGCGGCCGTCCTGTTGTGCGCCGGGGCGGCCGCGGCATCGGCGGGGCTGCACGGGGCGGATCTGTACCGAGGCCCGGTCCCCGGGCTCGCCCGGGAGTACGCCACGGTGACGGCGGAGCTGGAGGTGACGTCGGACCCGCGCCGCACCAGACCCCGGGTCACGGGCGACCGGCCGATGCCACCGGCCGTGATGCTGAACGCAGACGCCGTGCGGGTCACGGAGACGGACGGGACGACGACCGCGACGCGGACACCGGTGCTGGTCATCGTGCGGCAGGAGGAGAAGGAGGCGGGGCGCGACACCGGCACCGAAGGTCCGCAGGGAGCGCGGGAGGCGCGCGGAGCCGGGAAGCGGTGGGACTCCCCGTGGCTCGGACTGCTGCCGTCCACGCGGCTGCGGGTGCGGGCGGACCTCGTGCCGCCGCTGCCGGACAGCGGAGGCATCGCGGCAGTGCTGCGCGTGCAGGGGGACCGGGGGCCACGGGTGATCGGGGAGCCCTCGCGGGCGCAGCGGTTCGCGGGAGAGCTGCGCGGGGGGCTGCGGGAGGCGACGGACGGGCTGCCCGCCGACGCTCGGGCGCTGCTGCCGGGGCTGGTGATCGGGGACACCTCCCGGGTTCCTCCGGAGCTGGAGCAGGCGTTCCGGGCGACCGACCTGACGCACTTGTTGGCCGTGAGCGGGGCCAACCTCACGATCGTCCTCGCGCTGCTCATCGGCCCGCCGGGAACGGCCCACCGGGCTGAACGGCGCGGTCTGGCGCCACGGTTGGGCATTCCGCTGCGGGTGACGGCGCTGCTCGGGGGTGTGCTGACGCTCGGCTTCGTGCTGGTGTGCAGGCCTGAGCCGAGCGTGGTGCGGGCGGCGGCGTGCGGCCTGGTGGTGCTGCTTGCCCTCGCCACGGGGCGGCGCAGATCGCTGATCCCGGCGCTCGCCGCCGTGGTCCTGGTGCTCGTCCTCTACGACCCGTGGCTGTCGCGGAGCTATGGCTTCCTGCTGTCCGTGCTCGCCACGGGGGCGTTGCTGACGCTCGCGCCGAGGTGGAGCGCCGGGCTTCGGCGGCACGGGGTGCCGGGGCGGCTCGCCGAGGCGCTGGCGGCCGCGGCTGCGGCGCAGGCGGTGTGCGCGCCGGTGGTGGCGGTCCTCGCGGCGCGGGTGAGCTTGGTGGCGGTGCCGTGCAATCTCCTTGCGGAGTTCGCGGTGGCGCCCGCCACGGTGCTCGGGTTCGCCGCGCTCGCGGTGGCGCCGGTGGCGATGCCGGTGGCCAAGGTCCTGGCATGGGGGGCCAGTTGGCCGACCGAGTGGATCGCGGGCATCGCGCGGACGGGGGCGGCGCTGCCCGGGAACGGGGTGGACTGGCCGGGCAGTTGGCGTGGCGCGCTGTTGCTGGCCGCCGTCACGGTGGTGCTCGTCCTGGTCGGCAGGCGGCTCGTGCGGCACCCGTGGGTGTGCGCGGCCTGCGCGCTGTTGCTGCTCGCCGTGGTCGTCCAGCCGCCGCCGCTCACCCGGGTCATCGCGGGTTGGCCGCCGCCCCGGTGGCGCCTGGTGATGTGCGATGTGGGGCAGGGGGACGCGACCGTCCTCGCGGCGGGGCCCGGTGCCGGGGTGGTCGTCGACGCGGGGCCCGACCCGATGCTCGTGGATCGCTGTCTGCGGTCGCTCGGCATCACGCGAGTGCCCTTGGTGCTGCTCACGCACTTCCACGCGGACCATGTGGCGGGGCTGCCGGGGGTGCTGAGGGGGCGTTCGGTGGGGGCGATCCAGACGACGGGGTTCGGGGAGCCGCCGGGGCAGGTGGCGTTCGTGCGGGCGCAGGCGGCCGCGCGCGGGGTGCCGGTGACGCGGGCCGAGGCCGGGGAGCGCCGGCGTGCGGGGGAGCTCGACTGGCGGGTGCTCTGGCCCGCGCCGCGCCCGGCGCCGGACCCGGAGGGGGCGAATGACGCCAGCGTCACGATCCTGGTGCGCACCCGGGGCCTCACCCTGCTCCTGCTCGGCGACCTCGAACCGCCCGCGCAGCGAGCCCTGTTGCGCACGCCGGAGGGGGCGGCGCTGCCGCGTGTGGACGTTCTCAAGGTCGCTCACCACGGGTCGGCGTATCAGGATCCGGGGCTCCTGCGGCGGGCCGGGCCGCGTCTGGCGTTGATCTCCTGTGGGGCGGACAACTCCTACGGACACCCCTCGCCCCGCACGGTGGCCGCGCTGCGCGGGATGGGGGCGATGGTGGTGCGGACCGACGTGGACGGCGCCATCGCGGTGGTCGGAGGGCGGGCCGGTGGCGGGTCCGGGGAGAGCGGCGGAGGGGCCGCCGGGGTCGCGGGCGGGGGAGGGGAGGCGGAGCTGGGGGTGGTCACGCGCCGGTCCTGAGGCGGTGCCGAGTGGGTGGCTGGGCGGTGGCGAGGGGGCGCCGAGTGGGCGGCAAGGCGGTGGCGAGGGGAGAGATCAATTCGGGTCAGCCGGACAGTCGGAGCAGTTCTTCCGTTTCTGCAATGTTCTTGCTGAAGTGGGCGCGTTTGCATCGAAAGCCGCAACGGTGATCGAATGCATCTTCGTTATAAGTGTTGTCAAGGCCCGCGGGGGTGCGTCGCAGTGTTCGGCCGTTGGCTGGGAAACCGTTGGAGCCGAGGAGGGCGGTCCGGCCCGCTGTCGGCGGTGGCGGTCCCACCAGGTGCCGGGGTGCTCAGCTGCCGGGTGCTCGACCCCGTGAACGAGTCGGTGCAGCACGCGGAGCTGTCCGTCACCGACACCATGGGGCGCAAGGTCGTCAGTGGTGGGACGGACCCGTTCGGGTCGTTCGTGGCGGCGGTTCCCGCGGGGGAGTACCGGCTCGCGGTGTCGGCGGAAGGGTTCACGCCGTACCGGGCGAACGTCACGGTCACCGAGGGTGCGCACGCGTCGATGGGCGACGTGACGCTCCAGGTGGCGCAGCTGCCGACGCTCCCGGACTCGGGGGACTGGGACATCGACCCGATGCACTCCACCATCGGGTTCACGGCCCGGCACATCGGGCTGGCGCGCATCCACGGGCGGTTCAACACGTTCGCGGGGGCGATCCGTCTCGCCGAGCGGATGGAGGAGTCCGCGATGCACGTGGTGATCGACGCCGCGTCCATCGACACGGCCGTCAAGATGCGCGACGACCATCTGCGGTCCGGTGACTTCCTGGACGTGGAGCGGTACCCGACGATGGAGTTCTACAGCGACCGCTTCGTGCACAAGGGCGGCAACCGCTGGGCGATCACCGGCGCGCTCTCGCTGCACGGCGTGACGCGGACGGTGACGCTCGACGCCGAGTACCTGGGCGTCGGCCAGGGCATCCAGGGCGAGACCCGGGCGGCCTGTCGCGCGACGACCGAGCTGCACCGCGACGACTTCACGATCACCTGGCAGACCATGCTCGCCCGGGGCATCGCCGCGGTCGGCGCCAGCATCACCATCGAGCTGGACATCCAGGTCGTGCCGAAGAGCGTCGCCGCGGCGGCCGCGGCGTAGGCCTCAGGGGGCTTCCAGCCAGCCCTCGTACTCCGCGGCGAGGCCGTCGAGCGCCGTCGGGTCGAGGCGCCGCTCGGGGTCCTCGACGACGACCAGCCACTGGGCGTCCTCGGCGTCGTCCTCGCCCGCCAGCGCGTCGCGTACGAGCTGGGGCTCCTCGGCCACGCCGAAGCGGTCGGGGAGCTCTTCGGCGACTTCTTCCGCCGCGTCGCGGTCGGGCAGCACCAGGACATGTCGTACGTCGGTCACCTGGCCATTCTCGCCCACGGGCGGCCGGGGCCCGGACGGGGTTCCGGCGGCGCCTCCGGCTGTCGGTGGCGCGTGGGATGCTTGACGGCGATGGCCAGGAAGAACGCACAAGACGACCCGCTCGCCCCCGTCACGGTAGCCGTGGGGCAGGAGGACCTGCTGCTCGACCGTGCCGTGCAGGAGGTCGTCGCCGCGGCCCGCGCCGCGGACGCCGACACCGACGTGCGGGACCTCACCCCCGACCAGCTGGCGCCGGGGACGCTCGCGGAGCTGACCAGCCCGTCGCTGTTCGCCGAGCGCAAGGTCGTGGTCGTGCGCAGTGCGCAGGACCTGTCGGCGGACACGATCAAGGACGTGAAGGGGTACTTCGGCGCGCCCGTGGAGGAGATCACCCTCGTGCTCCTGCACGCGGGCGGCGCCAAGGGCAAGGGGTTGCTCGACGCGGCCCGCAAGGCCGGGGCGCGGGAGGTCGCCTGCCCCAAGATGACCAAGCCCGCGGACCGGCTCGCGTTCGTGCGGGGAGAGTTCCGGGCGCTCGGGCGGTCGGCGACGCCAGAGGCCTGCCAGACCCTGGTGGACGCGATCGGCAGTGATCTGCGGGAGCTCGCCTCCGCCGCGGCGCAGCTGGTCGCGGACGTCGAGGGGACCATCGACGAGGCGGTCGTCGGGCGGTACTACACCGGGCGGGCCGAGGCCTCCAGCTTCACCGTGGCCGACCGGGCCGTGGAGGGGCGGGCCGCCGAGGCGCTGGAGGCGCTGCGGTGGTCGCTCGCCACCGGGGTCGCGCCCGTGCTGATCACGAGCGCGCTCGCGCAGGGCGTGCGGGCCATCGGGAAGCTGTCCTCCGCCCGGGGCGGGCGGCCCGCCGACCTGGCGCGGGAGCTGGGGATGCCGCCCTGGAAGATCGACCGGGTGCGGCAGCAGATGCGGGGGTGGTCTCCCGACGGGGTGGCGGTGGCGCTTGCCGCTGTCGCGGAGGCCGATGCCGGGGTGAAGGGCGGCGGGGACGATCCCGAGTACGCCCTGGAGAAGGCGGTCGTCGCCGTAGCCCGCGCAGCCCGCCCCCGCCGCACCTGACCCACCCCGAGGCCACACCGCCCCCGGCCCGGTCCGGCTTGCCCCGCCCCTTCCCGAGCCTGCCCCAGCCCCGGGCCCCGCGTACCGGCCCCTCCCCGGGCGGACCCGTCCCCGAGGCCTCGCACCGGCCCCTACCAGGTTTGACCTGGCCCCGGGGTCCCGTGCACCGGCTCCCCAGCCCCAGCCCCGCCAGAACACCGTACGGAACAGCAAAACCCAGAACCCCAGAACCCCGGAACCCGGGAACCCCAGAACCCGGGAGCAACCCCAAACACCAAAAAGCCCCACCCCCGCCCCGGGGGAGGAGCGGATGTGGGGCCTTTGGTTACGCAATGTGTTGAGCTCGCACCCGCGTGGCGAACGCAGGCCGCGTGCGAGCTCGAGGTGTCGGTCGGGAGCGGATGAGAGAGGGCCCGCTCTGGGTCCGGCCGACGGTTACATCAGGTACATCAGGTGTGGTCCAGAAGGACTCAGCCCTGGAGGGACGCGACCTTCGAAGCAAGCGCCGACTTCTTGTTGGCGGCCTGGTTCTTGTGGATGACGCCCTTGGAGACGGCCTTGTCCAGCTTGCGGTGGGCGTCGCGCAGGGCGACGGTGGCCTTCTCGACGTCGCCCGAGGCGATGGCCTCACGGGTCTTGCGGATCGACGTCTTGAGGGCGGACTTGACCGACTTGTTGCGCAGGCGCGCCTTCTCGTTGGTCTTGTTCCGCTTGATCTGGGACTTGATGTTCGCCACGAAAGAGCCTTTTCAGGTTCAGGTACCGCTGGTTTCTCTGACATGCGCCTCGCGCTGAGAGGGCTACGAGACACAGCTGACCACGGTACCAGCCCCCTTCGGGGCGGCCCAAACCGATGGGCACGGCCCACCCGTGGGACCATGGAGGCTACGTATCGATCCGACCCGAGGCATAAGGCGCCTCAAGAGACAGGACCCTGCGTGCCCGCGACCCCTAAGAATGTGCCCGAACCGAGCCGTACCGACCCGGCTCTGATCCGCAATTTCTGCATCATCGCGCACATCGACCACGGCAAGTCCACGCTCGCCGACCGCATGCTCCAGCTGACCGGTGTGGTCGAGCAGCGCCAGATGCGCGCCCAGTACCTCGACCGCATGGACATCGAGCGTGAGCGCGGCATCACGATCAAGTCCCAGGCGGTGCGTCTGCCCTGGGCCCCCACCGAGGGCCCGGACCAGGGCAGGACGCACATCCTCAACATGATCGACACCCCGGGACACGTGGACTTCACGTACGAGGTCTCGCGGTCGCTCGCCGCATGTGAGGGGACGGTCCTGCTCGTCGACGCCGCCCAGGGCATCGAGGCGCAGACCCTCGCCAACCTGTACCTGGCGATGGAGAACGACCTCAAGATCGTCCCGGTGCTCAACAAGATCGACCTCCCGGCCGCCCAGCCCGAGAAGTTCTCCGAGGAGCTCGCGAACCTCATCGGCTGCGACCCGGAGGACGTCCTCAAGGTCTCCGCGAAGACCGGGCTCGGCGTCGAGGCGCTGCTCGACCGGGTCGTGGCCGAGGTCCCGGCGCCCGTCGGCGTCGCGGACGCGCCCGCCCGCGCGATGATCTTCGACTCGGTGTACGACTCGTACCGGGGCGTCGTGACGTACGTCCGTGTCGTCGACGGCCAGCTCAACAAGCGTGAGCGGATCCGGATGATGTCGACGGGCGCGACGCACGAGCTCCTGGAGATCGGGACGAACTCGCCCGAGATGCTCGCCGCCGACGGCCTCGGCGTGGGTGAGGTGGGCTACCTCATCACCGGCGTGAAGGACGTGCGCCAGTCCAAGGTCGGTGACACGATCACCTCCCTGCACAAGGGCGCCACCGAGGCCCTCGGCGGGTACAAGGACCCCAAGCCGATGGTCTTCTCGGGCCTGTATCCGCTGGACGGCTCGGACTACCCGGAGCTGCGCGACGCGCTCGACAAGCTCCAGCTCAACGACGCCGCGCTGGTGTACGAGCCGGAGACGTCGGCGGCGCTCGGCTTCGGCTTCCGCGTGGGCTTCCTCGGCCTGCTGCACCTGGACGTGATCCGGGAGCGTCTTGAGCGGGAGTTCGGGCTCGACCTGATCGCCACCGCGCCGAACGTGGTCTACCGCGTGATCATGGAGGACGGCGCCGAGCACGTCGTCACCAATCCGAGTGAGTTCCCCGAGGGGAAGATCGACCAGGTCTTCGAGCCGGTGGTGCGGGCGACCATCCTCGCGCCGTCGGAGTTCATCGGCTCGATCATGGAGCTGTGCCAGAACCGGCGCGGCGTCCTGCTCGGCATGGACTACCTCTCCGAGGACCGCGTCGAGATCCGCTACACCCTGCCCCTCGCGGAGATCGTCTTCGACTTCTTCGACCAGCTGAAGTCGAAGACCCGCGGCTACGCCTCGCTGGACTACGAGCCCACGGGCGAGCAGTCCGCGCAGCTCGTCAAGGTCGACATCCTGCTGCACGGCGACAAGGTCGACGCGTTCTCGGCGATCACGCACAAGGACGCGGCGTACGCGTACGGCGTGCGGCTCGTGGCCAAGCTGCGCGAGCTGATCCCGCGGCAGGCGTTCGAGGTGCCGGTGCAGGCCGCCATCGGTTCGCGGGTCATCGCCCGCGAGACCATCCGTGCCATCCGCAAGGACGTCCTCGCCAAGTGCTACGGCGGTGACATCTCGCGTAAGCGGAAGCTGCTCGAGAAGCAGAAGGAAGGCAAGAAGCGGATGAAGATGGTCGGCTCCGTGGAGGTTCCGCAGGAGGCCTTCATCGCGGTGCTCTCCAGTGACGAGGGCCCCAAGAAGAAGTAGCCGTCCGCCCGGCCGCCGCCGGGTTCCCCGCCGCGTGGAAAGCGCTCGTCCGTCGCCCGGACGAGCGCTTTCCGTCTGTCGGCGAGCGCCGCGCCGGGCTGGCGGTGAGCGCCGCGCTCAGCTGGCGGTGAGTGCCGCTCCCGGCTGGCGGTGAGCGCCGTGCGGCGGCCGGCGCGTCGTCCGGCGGCGGTGAAGCTACCGCCCCGTTCTGTAGAAAGTGACAGGCAGCAGCCCCTTACGTGGCGGGCGTCCGGCCTCTACCCTGATCACTGCTCGGAGGTTACTCGCAAGTTAAACAACGCGCCTGGAGTGGCAGCGGAGCGCAGCAGCCCCACGCAGCCAGCCAGTAGCCACACGCAGCCAGCCAGTAGGACGCACCGTCGCGGGCCCGGAGGATGTCGTGAGCGACACACAGACCTTGATCGAGAACCGACCGCCCTCGGTGGCGCACCTCCTGCTGGAGCGCGTCGCGGCGACGCCGGAGGCCGAGGCCTACCGCTACCCCGTCCCCGCGGCCTCCGGCGAGGGCCCGGACGACTGGAAGTCGCTGAGCTGGGCGCAGGCCGCCGAGCGCGTCGACGCCGTGGCGGCGGGCCTCATCGATCTGGGCCTCGCGCCCGAGGACCGGGTCGCCCTCGCCTCGGCCACCCGCATCGAGTGGATCCTCGCCGACCTGGGCATCATGTGCGCGGGTGCCGCCACGACGACGGTCTACCCGCAGACCAACGCCGAGGAGTCCGCGTTCATCCTCGCCGACTCCGGCAGCCGGGTCCTGATCGCCGACAACGCGGAGCAGCTGGTCAAGGCGCGGGCGCAGCGGGCGAACCTGCCCGACCTGAAGCACGTCGTCGTCTTCGACCCGGCGGGCGTCGAGCCCGCCGACGACGACCCCGAGGGGTGGGTGCTCACCCTCGCGGAGCTGGAGGCGCGCGGCGCCGCCCACCTGGAGAAGAACCCGGACGCGGTCAGGCAGCGCATCGAGGCCATCAGGGCCGACCACCTCGCGACGATCATCTACACCTCGGGCACCACGGGCCGCCCCAAGGGCGTGCGCCTGCCGCACGACAACTGGTCGTACATGGCGAAGGCCATCGCGGCGACCGGTCTGCTCTCGGCCGAGGACGTGCAGTACCTGTGGCTGCCGCTCGCGCACGTCTTCGGCAAGGTGCTCACCAGCGGGCAGATCGAGCTCGGGCACGTCACCGCCGTCGACGGCCGCGTGGACAAGATCATCGAGAATCTGCCGGTGGTCCAGCCGACCTACATGGCGGCCGTGCCGCGCATCTTCGAGAAGGTCTACAACGGCGTCGTGGCCAAGGCCCGGGCCGGCGGCAACGCCAAGTACAAGATCTTCCAGTGGTCGGCGGAGATCGCCCGCGAGTACGCGAAGACCAGCCAGGACAACTTCCGCAGGACCGGTGTGGCCTCGGTGCCCTTCGCCCTCGGCGCCAAGCACAAGGTCGCCGACAAGCTGGTGTACGCCAAGCTGCGCGAGGCCTTCGGCGGGCGGCTGCGGGCCGCGGTGTCCGGCTCGGTGGCGCTCGCCCCGGAGATCGGCTACTTCTTCGCGGGCGCCGGGATCCACGTCCTGGAGGGCTACGGGCTCACCGAGTCCTCCGCGGCCTCCTTCGTCAACCCCGGTGAGGCCTACCGCACCGGGACCGTCGGCAAGCCGCTGCCCGGCACCGAGGTGCGGATCGCGGACGACGGCGAGATCCTGCTGCGCGGCCCCGGCATCATGGAGGGCTACCACAAGCTGCCCGAGAAGACCGCCGAGGTCCTGGAGTCCGACGGCTGGTTCCACACCGGCGACATCGGGGAGCTGTCCCCCGACGGCTATCTGCGGATCACCGACCGCAAGAAGGACCTGTTCAAGACCTCCGGCGGCAAGTACGTCGCGCCCACGGAGGTCGAGGGCCAGTTCAAGGGCGTGTGTCCGTACGTCTCCAACATCCTGGTGCTCGGCGCCGACCGGAACTTCTGCTCCGCCCTCATCGCCCTGGACGAGGCCGCCATCATGGGCTGGGCCGGGGAGAACGGCCTCGCGGGCAAGAGCTACGCCGAGGTCGTCGCGGCCCCCGCCACCGTCGCCCTCGTCGAGGGGTACGTACAGCAGCTCAACGAGGGCCTCCAGCGCTGGCAGACCCTCAAGAAGTTCAAGCTGCTCCCGCGCGACCTCGACGTCGAGCACGGCGAGCTGACGCCGAGCCTGAAGCTCAAGCGCCCGGTCGTGGAGCGGGAGTACAAGGACCTGATCGAGGAGATGTACGCGGGCGCACGCGAGGCCTGAGTCCGCGCCCGCGGCGCGGTGGGGTGCGGCGGGGCGCTCACGCGCTCCGTCTGCGCCGCATCTCCCGCAGGATCTCCTCCATGCGCGCGATCTGGCGGCGGACGTCCGCGATGTCGTCGAAGCCCCGGTCCGCCAGCTGCCGCTCGACCGCCGCGAGGCGCAGCGACAGCTCGTCGAAGTGCTCCTGCTCGCGCGCCAGCATGTGCTCCAGCTGCTGGTTCTTGCGGTGCAGCTCCAGGAACACGGTGACCTTCGCGCGCAGCACCCACGGGTCGAAGGGCTTGGTGAGGTAGTCCGCCGCGCCCGTCGCGTAGCCGCGGAAGGCGTAGCCCGCGTCGTTGTCGGTGCCCGTCAGGAAGATGATCGGCACGTCCTTCGTCTGGTCGAGGCGCTTGATGTTGGACGCGGTCTCGAACCCGTCCATGCCCGGCATCCGTACGTCGAGGAGGACCACGGCGAACCGCTGCCGCAGCAGGGCCTTCATCGCCTCCTCTCCTGAACGGGCGCGTACCAGCGGTTCGTTCAGGGACCCCAGGACGGCCTCCAGGGCCACGAGATTGTCCTCCATGTCGTCGACGAGGAGGATGCTCGCGTGGTCCGCTGTGGTGGCCTCAGTGCTCATGGTGACAGTGCCTCACTCGGTCGTCGGCGGAATCGCGGTCTTCCCTTGAGTGCCGCGCGGTTCCGTATCGGCGGTTTCTGCGGGTGCCGCCTCGACGGCTTCCCGGCGCTCGCTCGCCGGTGGGGGCTCGGCGGTCTCCGGGGACCTGACGGTCTCCGGGGACGCGGGCGCCTTGGGCTCCGCCGGTTCGCCCTCGGGGTCCAGGAGGGCACAGACGACGGTGAGCAGCTGATCCACGTCCACCGGCTTCGGGACGTAGTCGGTGGCGCCCTGCGAGATGGCCTTCTCGCGGTCGCCGGGCATGGCCTTGGCGGTCAGGGCCACGATGGGCAGACCCGTCCACCGCGGGGAGCGGCGGATGGCGGCGATGGTCTCGTAGCCGTCCATCTCCGGCATCATGATGTCCATCAGGATCAGGTCGGTGTCGGGGTTGCGCTCCAGGGTCTCGATGCCCTCGCGGCCGTTCTCCGCGTAGAGGACCACCAGGCCGACGCGGCTGAGGACGTGGGTGAGCGCGAAGACGTTGCGGATGTCGTCGTCGACGATGAGCACCCGGCGGCCCGGCAGGACCCGGCCCGCGATGCCCTCCTTCCAGGCCTCCAGCTTGGTCGGCGCGGGCCAGTTGTCGTCGGCCTCGGGCACGGTGTGCGCCGACAGGACCATCTGCTCCCGGGGCTCGGGCGCGGGCACCGTGCGCGAGGACGCGTACGCCACCGCCGCCGCGCCGTGGCCGGGGTGCACCACGGGCACGTACAGCGTGAAGGTGGAGCCCTCGCCGGGGCGGGACTCGGCGGTGATGCGGCCGCCGAGCAGGCCCGCGATCTCGCGGCTGATGGACAGGCCGAGTCCGGTGCCGCCGTACTTGCGGTTGGTGGTGCCGTCGACCTGCTGGAACGCCTCGAAGATCACCGGGAGTTGCTCGGGCGGGATGCCGATGCCGGTGTCCTTGACGGTGAAGCTGATCAGGTCGCCGCGGTCGCTGAGCAGCGGGTCGGGGGACTGCTTGACGTGCTGCACGCTCAGCTCGACGCGGCCGTTCGCGGTGAACTTGACCGCGTTCGACAGCAGGTTGCGCAGGATCTGCTGGAGGCGCTGCTCGTCGGAGAACATCTCGCGCGGCACGTCGTGGCCGACCGTGACGTCGAAGGCGAGGCCGCGGTCCAGCGTGAGCGGGCGGAACGTGGCGTGCACATAGTCCAGGACCTTGATCAGCGGCAGCTTCTTCGGGCGTACGTCCATGCGGCCCGCCTCGATCTTCGACAGGTCGAGGATGTCGTTGATCAGCTGGAGCAGGTCCGAGCCCGAGCGGTGGATGGTGGTGGCGAACTGCACCTCCTGGTCGGACAGATGGCCGTCGGGGTTGTCGGAGAGCAGCCGGGCGAGGATGAGCAGCGAGTTCAGCGGGGTGCGCAGCTCGTGCGACATGTTCGCGAGGAACTCCGACTTGTACTGCGACGAGGTGGCGAGCAGCGCCGCCTTCTCCTCCAGCTCGGCGTTCGAACGGCGCAGCTCCGCCTGCTGGCGCTGGAGCTCGTCGGAGCGCTCCTGGAGCTGGGTCGCGAGCCGCTGGGACTCGCTGAGCAGGGACTCCGTACGGGAGTTGGCGATGATCGTGTTGATCGCGACGCCGATGGTGTTCACGAACTGGTCGAAGAACGCCAGGTGGACGTCGGAGAAGCGGGAGAACGTGGCCAGCTCGATCACACCGAGCAGCTTGTCCTCGAAGAGGATCGGGATGATCACGACACTCGCGGGCGAGGCGTCACCGAGACCCGAATGGATCTTGATGTAGTCGGGCGGCACCTCGTCGAGGAGGATGCGCTTCTTCTCCAGGGCCGCCTGGCGCACCAGGCCGTGCGCGGGCATGCCCGTGGTGTCGACGAGGAAGCCCTGCTCTTCCGTGCCGGTGTCCTGGGCCGAGCCGTACCCGGCGATGAAGGCGAGGCCCTTCGCGGGCGAGGCCTGGAGCGGGGCGGTGCCGTCGGCGTCCGGGTTGGCCAGGAAGAACGCGCCGTACTGGGCGTTCACCAGCGGGGTCAGCTCGCGCAGGATCAGGTCGGCGACCTCCATCAGGTCGCGGTGGCCCTGCATCAGGCCCGCGAGGCGGGCGAGGTTGGACTCCAGCCAGTCCTTGGCGCGGGTGGTCTCGCGGAGGTTGGACACCATCAGATTGATGTTGTCCTTCAGCTCGGCGACCTCGCCCCTGGGCTCGACGGTGATGGAGCGGGACATGTCGCCCTGCGCCACGGCGGACGCGACCTCGGCGATGGCGCGGACCTGCGTGGTCAGGTTGAGCGCCAGCTCGTTCACGTTCGTGGTCAGGCGCTTCCAGGTGCCGTACACGCCCTCGACGCGGGCCTGGCCGCCGAGCTGGCCCTCGGAGCCGACCTCGCGGGCGACGCGTGTCACCTCGGACGAGAAGGACGACAGGGTGTCCACCATCGTGTTGATGGTGGTCTTCAGCTCCAGGATCTCGCCGCGCGCGTCCACGTCGATCTTCTTCGACAGGTCGCCCTGGGCGACGGCGGTCGCGACCTGGGCGATGTTGCGCACCTGGCCCGTCAGGTTGTCCGCCATGTAGTTGACGTTGTCGGTGAGGTCCTTCCAGACGCCGGAGACGCCGAGGACCTGGGCGCGGCCGCCGAGGCGGCCGTCGGTGCCGACCTCGCGGGCGACGCGTGTCACCTCGGCGGCGAAGGCGCGCAGCTGCTCCACCATCGTGTTGACGGTGTCCTTCAGCTCCAGGATCTCGCCGCGTGCCGTCACCGTGATCATCTTGGACAGGTCGCCGTTGGCGACGGCCGTGGTGACCTGGGCGATGTTGCGGACCTGTGAGGTGAGGTTCGACGCCATGAAGTTGACGTTGTCGGTCAGTTCCTCCCAGACGCCGCTGACGCCGCGCACCTGCGCCTGACCGCCGAGGTTGCCCTCGGTGCCGACCTCGCGGGCCACGCGGGTGACCTCGTCGGCGAAGGCGGAGAGCTGGTCGACCATCGTGTTGATCGTCGACTTCAGCTCCAGGATCTCGCCCTTGGCCTCGACGGTGATCTTCTTCGACAGATCGCCCTGGGCGACGGCGGTCGACACCAGGGCGATGTTGCGGACCTGCGAGGTGAGGTTGTCCGCCATGAAGTTGACGTTGTCGGTGAGGTCCTTCCAGACGCCCGACACGCCGCGTACGTGGGCGCGGCCGCCGAGGTTGCCCTCGGTGCCGACCTCGCGGGCGACCCGGGTGACCTCGTCGGCGAAGGCGGAGAGCTGGTCGACCATCGTGTTGACGGTGTCCTTGAGCTCCAGGATCTCGCCGCGCGCGTCCACGGTGATCTTCTGGCTCAGGTCGCCGTTGGCGACGGCGGTGGTGACCTGGGCGATGTTGCGGACCTGTGAGGTGAGGTTCGACGCCATGAAGTTGACGTTGTCGGTGAGGTCCTTCCAGACGCCGGAGACGCCGCGCGCCTGCGCGCGGCCGCCGAGCCGACCCTCGGTGCCGACCTCCCGGGCCACGCGCGTGACCTCGGCGGCGAACGCCGACAGCTGCTCCACCATGGTGTTCACGGTGAGCTTCAGTTCGAGGAGTTCACCGGTGGCCTCGACCGTGACCGTGCGGGTGAGGTCGCCCTGCGCCACGGCCGTGGTGACAAGCGCGATGTCGCGGACCTGCGCGGTCAGACGCGAGGCCATCGTGTTCACGGCCTCCGTCACATCGCGCCAGCTGCCCGACAGGCCCCGGACCTTGGCGCGCCCGCCGAGCCTGCCCTCGGTGCCCACCTCCCGGGCCACGCGCGTGACTTCCCCCGTGAAGAGGGACAGCTGGTCGACCATCGTGTTGACGGCGCGCCCGAGCCTGCGCAGGTCGCCGCGCAGCTCGCGCGAGCCGTCGTGCAGGTCGACGCGCTGGGTGAGGTCGCCGCCCGCGACCGCGTTCAGGACCCGGGTGGCGTTCGTGGCGGGCGCGACCAGGGACTCCAGGAGGGAGTTCGCCTCGATGATCCGGGTGGCCCAGCTGCCCTGGCCCGGGCTGGCCGTGAACCGCTCGTCGAGCCGCCCGTGGCGCACCATCTCCCTGCGCACCCGGATGAGCTCGCCGTCGAAGTGCGTGGAGCGGTCCACGAGTTCGTTGAAGACGGTGATCAGCTCGGCCGTCAGGCCCGAGCCGCTCAGCGGCGCCTTGGTGAAGTTCCCGTCGCGGGCGGCCCGCATGGCGGCGAGCAGGGCCCGCAGACTCGCGGTCTCGGCCTCGGACATCCCCGAGGACGGGGCGCCGACGGCGGCCGGCGTCTCCACGCCCGGGGGCTCGGCGGGCGCGGGCAGCTTGGCGCGCGCGGTGGGGGAGCGGCGGGTGGTGGAGGCGCGCGACACCTTCCCCGGTTCCTTGCCCCCGGCGGCGGCCGGTGGGCGGGTGGGCGGAGTCGGCGGGGGAGTGCCGGCGGCGGAGGGCGGCGTCTGGCCGGGCGATGCCATGGGAGAGTCCGAGGTCACTGAGAGGTGGGGGAGCGGAAGGGGGCCGGGTGCCTCTGCGGAGGCGGGGGTCGGGGTCCGGGGGGATACCGGCGTGTCTGCCGATGCCGAAATCTGACCGTGTCCGGGCGCGGGCTTGGCACTGTTCTCACTCATGATGGCCCACTTCGGTAACTCGGTGCTTATGGGCCCAGTCAGTCTGTCACTCTGTCCGTGTCGCCTGAGGCGTAACGTCCGAACTGCTCAGGAGCCGCACTGTGGGGGCCATTCCGATGCAACGGGAGACCGCTGTCCGCGCCTCCGTCGAGCCCGCTTCACGCCCAGGGCCATCGACGGTAGTGCGCACGTCCCTGCCGGGAAACCCGCTTGCGCCCTCCGCCGCGCGCCGGTTCGTCCGCGCGGCGCTCGCCGACTGGGTGGAGCTCGCGGTGCCCGCCGCCGCCCGGATCGGCGACCGGCTCGTGGACGACGCGGTGCTGCTGGTCAGCGAGTTGGTGACGAACGCGGTGGTGCACGCGGGCACGTCCGTCGAGCTGCTGTGCCGCCTGGACGAGGTGACGCCCGGCGAAGGCCCCTTCGACGGCCTCGACGCCCTGGTCGTGGAGGTCTCCGACCACCACCCGGCGCGCGCCGTGCGCAGCGAGCCGCGCTCCCCCCAACCCGGCACGCCCGAGTACGGCCGCGGCCTGCAACTCGTCGCCACCCTCGCCGAGTCCTGGGGCATCACCTACCGCTCGGGCACCAAGACGGTCTGGGCGCGGCTGCCCGTGGACCACGAGCGGATGCTCGCCGACCTCCCCGACTTCGAGGCGTACGCCGGTGAGACGGTGCTCCAGCGCGGGCTCCGCTCCGCCGAGATCCTCGCCCCGGCGCCCAAGCGGGTCGCGCACGACACGGAGTGGATCAACCGGGGCGCGCTCACGTTCCTCGCCGAGGCCTCCGACATGCTGGCGGGCCAGTTCGACGAGAACCTGGTCGCGGCCCTCGCCGGACAGCTCCTCGTGCCCCGGCTCGCGGACTGGTGCGCGGTCTGGCTCGACGACGAGGCCGACAGCGCCGGGCGCGCGGCGGGCGCCCGCGCCCCCGGCACCCACCTCGCGCGCGTCTGGCACACCAGCGAACAGCGGATAGAAGAGCTGCGCCGCGTCCTGGAGAAGGAGCCGCCGAGCCTCGCCGACACGGCGGGCCCCGGCGCGGTGCCGGTGTCCTGGCCGGGCGACGCCTTCGGCGGCGACTCCACCGGCGCCGCCGTCGCCTACCGCCTGGTGGCGGGCGGCCGGTGCCTCGGCGCCCTGGTCATCGGCCGGGCCGGCCTGCCGCGCTTCCCCGACGAGGCCACCGGCCTCGTCGAGGACTTCAGCCGCCGCGTGGCCCTCGCCATCAGCGCCGCCCGCCGCTACCAGCGCCAGGCCACCATCAGCCGGGTCCTCCAGCGCGGACTGCTGCCGAGCACCGTCGCGGAGATCCCCGGCGTGCAGAGCGGCGTCGTGTACGAGCCGCGCGAGCAGGGCGGGCCCGGCGGCGACTTCTACGACGTGTTCCCCGCGGGCGACGGCCGCTGGTGCTTCGCCCTCGGCGACGTCCAGGGCAAGGGCCCCGAGGCCGCCGTCGTCATCGGCCTGGCGCGCCCCTGGCTGCGGCTGCTCGCCCGCGAGGGCTACCAGGTCGCCGAGGTCCTCGACCGCCTCAACCAGCTCCTCCTCGACGACGCCACCGAGGCCGCGGACGCGGCGGCCGCCGTCGTGGCCGTCGCGGGCGGCCAGGGCGTGTCCCCCGAGGGCGCCACCGCGCGCTTCCTGTCCCTCCTGTACGGCGAGCTCGTGCCGTACGACGGCGGGGTGCGCTGCACGGTGGCGTGCGCCGGGCACCCGCTGCCGCTGCTCCTGGGCGCCGACGGCCAGGTGCGGCCCGCCACCGGGCCGCAGATGCTCCTCGGGGTGGTCGACGACGAGACGTACACGAGCGAGACCTTCGACCTGCTCCCCGGTGACACGCTGCTGTGCGTCACGGACGGCGTCACCGAGCGCCGCGGCGGCGGGCGCCTCTTCGACGACGGCGACGGGCTCGCCCAGGCCCTCGCCGACTGCGCGGGGCTCGACGCGGAGCTCGTGGCCGAGCGGGTCCGCCGCCTCGTCCACGAGTTCTCGACGCGGCCGCCCGACGACGACCTGGCGCTCCTGGTGCTCCAGGCCCGCTGACCCCGCGGCGGTGGGGACCGGGGGGACCCGCGGACCGGGCCCATAATGGAAGGCATGCCTTCCGCCCTGCCCGATGGAGAACCCGTGCCCCTGGACGGGACGCTCCCCCCGTCCGCCCTGGGCGGAACGGCCCCACTCGGCTTCTACCTGCACGTTCCGTACTGCGCCACGCGCTGCGGCTACTGCGACTTCAACACCTACACCGCCCCCGAGCTGCGCGGCACCGGCGGCGTCCTCGCCTCCCGGGACAACTACGCCGAGACCCTCGTCGACGAGGTCCGCCTGGCCCGCAAGGTCCTCGGCGACGACCCGCGCCCGGTCCGCACGGTCTTCGTCGGCGGCGGCACGCCCACGCTCCTCGCCGCCGACGACCTCGTCACGATGCTGAGCGCCGTCCGCGACGAGTTCGGCATCGCCGCCGACGCGGAGATCACCACCGAGGCGAACCCGGAGTCGGTCGACCCCGCGTATCTGAGCACCCTGCGCGAGGGCGGCTTCAACCGCGTCTCCTTCGGCATGCAGAGCGCCAGGCAGCACGTCCTGAAGATCCTCGACCGCACGCACACCCCCGGGCGGCCCGAGGCCTGCGTCGCCGAGGCGCGCGCGGCGGGCTTCGAGCACGTCAACCTCGACCTGATCTACGGCACCCCCGGCGAGAGCGACGACGACTGGCGGGCCTCCCTCGACGCCGCGATCGGCGCCGGGCCCGACCACGTGTCCGCGTACGCGCTGATCGTCGAGGAGGGCACGCAGCTGGCCCGCCGCATCCGGCGCGGCGAGGTCCCCATGACGGACGACGACGTGCACGCCGACCGCTATCTGATCGCCGAGGAGGCCCTGTCGGCCGCCGGGTTCCAGTGGTACGAGGTGTCCAACTGGGCCACCTCGGAGGCGGGCCGCTGTCTGCACAACGAGCTGTACTGGCGGGGCGCCGACTGGTGGGGCGCGGGCCCCGGCGCGCACAGCCACGTCGGGGGCGTGCGCTGGTGGAACGTGAAGCACCCCGGCGCGTACGCGGCCGCCCTCGCGGAGGGGCGTTCGCCGGGGGCCGGGCGTGAGCTCCTCGCGGACGAGGACCGCCGGGTGGAGCGGATCCTCCTCGAACTGCGGCTCCGGGACGGCTGCCCGCTGTCGCTCCTGAAGGAAGCGGGCCTGGCCGCCTCGCGCCGCGCCCTGACGGACGGCCTCCTGGCCCCCGGGCCCTACGAGCAGGGGCGGGCGGTGCTGACCCTGCGCGGCCGCCTCCTGGCCGACGCGGTGGTCCGCGACCTGGTCGACTGAGGCCGTCCCGGGGGGGGGCGACTGAGCCCCCCCGGGGGCTACGGGGCCGTCACGAAATCGATCAGTTCCTCGACGCGGCCCAGAAGCTCCGGCTCCAGGTCCTTGTAGCTGCGCACCGAGCCCAGGATCCGCTGCCACGCGGCCCCGGTGTTCTCCGGCCAGCCGAGGGCCCGGCACACCCCGGTCTTCCAGTCCTGGCCGCGCGGCACGCGGGGCCAGGACGCGATGCCCAGGGACGACGGCTTCACCGCCTCCCAGACGTCGATGTACGGGTGGCCGACCACCAGCGCGTGCGGGCTGGAGACCCCGGCCGCGATCCGGGACTCCTTGGAGCCGGGCACGAGGTGGTCCACGAGGACGCCGAGGCGCGCGTCGGGGCCCGGCGCGAACTCCGCGACGATCGCCGGAAGGTCGTCGACGCCCTCCAGGTACTCGACGACGACGCCCTCGATGCGCAGGTCGTCGCCCCACACCTTCTCGACGAGCTCCGCGTCGTGGCGGCCCTCCACATAGATGCGCCCGGCGCGCGCCACCCGGGCCCGCGCCCCGGGAACGGCGATCGATCCCGACGCGGTGCGCGCGGGCCGCGCGGCCGCCGCCGCGGCCTTCGGGCGGACGAGCGTGACGGCCCTGCCCTCCAGGAGGAAGCCGCGCGGCACCATCGGGAACACCCGGTGCTTGCCGAAGCGGTCCTCAAGGGTCACCGTCGGGCCCTCGGCGGTCTTCTCGCAGCGGATCACCGCGCCGCAGAAGCCGGTCCGGACCTCCTCCACCACCAGGTCGACGTCGGCGGGGACTTCGGGAACGGGGGCCGACCTCTTCCACGGCGGGGTGAGGTCCGGGTTGTAGCTGCGCATTCGACAGACGTTATGACATCGCGTGACGTCCCGTCACGGGGACGTGCCCGCGCCGCTCAGCGCACCCCGAACCGTGCCGCCAGCTCCTTGCGTTGGGCCCGTACGAAGGCCTCGTCGACGACCGCCCCGTGCCCCGGCACGTACCGCGCGTCCGGGCCGCCCAGGTCGAGCAGCCGGTCGAGCGCGGCGGGCCACCGCCCGGGGACCGCGTCGGGGCCGGCCTGGGGCTCGCCCGACTCCTCCACGAGGTCCCCGCAGAAGACGACCTCGGGCTCTCCGGGCCCGCCGGGCACCAGGACGGCCAGGTCGTGGCCGGTGTGGCCGGGGCCGACGTTCGCGAGGAGCACCTGGACGCCGCCCAGGTCGAGGGTCCACTCGCCGCTCACCAGGTGGCGCGGAAGGACCAGGAGGTCGGTGGCCTCGGCGGCGGCGCGGGCGTCCAGGCCCTGGCTGACGGCGTCCGTGCGCAGGCCCTCGCGGTCCCGGTCGAGCACCGCGTCGACGCCGACCGCGCCGAACACCTCGACCCCGGCGAACGCCGCGGCGCCGAGCACGTGGTCGAAGTGGGGGTGCGTCAGCGCGAGATGGGTCACACGGCGGCCGCCGCCGAGCAGCCGCCGGGCCTCGGCGCGCAGCCACGCGCCCTCCCGCAGGCTGGATCCGGCCTCGATCATCAGGGCGGCCTCGTCGCCGACGACCAGGCCGACCGTGCAGTCCCACACGGGCAGCCGGTACCGCCCCACCCGTGCGGCGAGCCGCTCCCAGCCCGCCTCCCGCCAGTCAGGGGCCGGTGTCACGCTTACGTCCATACGGTGACGCTAGCGCCACCGCCGTCCCCCGGCAGCCGGTGCCCCCGTGCCGCCGGGGCCGCCGCACGGGGCGCGAGCGGGCCGGTGGCACGGGCCACACGTGGGCATGACTAAAGGAGTCGGCCCTTGCCGGGGCTGTACCCGGCGGCCGTACACTGACTCGATGAAGGTTGGCACTCGCGCGTGGTGAGTGCCAGGGTGGGGCCGCCGCGGGGGCCAAGGACGAGGGACGACAGGTGGAGGTGTGCGCGATGCTCAGTGAACGCAGGCTTGAGGTGCTGCGCGCCATCGTCCACGACTACGTGGGCACCCAGGAGCCGGTCGGCTCCAAGGCGCTCACCGAGCGTCATCACCTGGGCGTCTCCCCGGCCACGGTCCGTAACGACATGGCGGCGCTGGAGGAGGAGGGGTTCATCGCCCAGCCGCACACCAGCGCCGGGCGCATCCCCACCGACAAGGGCTACCGGCTGTTCGTGGACAAGCTGGCGGGCGTCAAGCCGCTGAGCTCCCCCGAGCGCCGCGCGATCCAGCACTTCCTGGACGGCGCCGTCGACCTGGACGACGTCGTGGGCCGTACGGTGCGGCTGCTCGCGCAGCTGACCCGGCAGGTCGCCGTGGTGCAGTACCCGTCCCTGACGCGGTCGACGGTGCGCCACGTGGAGCTGCTCTCGCTCGCGCCGGCCCGGCTCATGCTCGTCCTGATCACGGACACGGGGCGGGTCGAGCAGCGCCTGATCGACTGCCCGGCGCCGTTCGGTGAAACGTCACTCGCGGACCTGCGGGCGCGGCTCAACAGCCGGGTCGCGGGCCGCCGGTTCTCGGACGTGCCGCAGCTCGTCCAGGACCTGTCCGAGTCCTTCGACAAGGAGGACCAGGCCACGGTGGCGACGGTCCTGTCCACCCTCCTCGAAACCCTGGTCGAGGAGAACGAGGAGCGGATGATGATCGGCGGCACCGCCAATCTCACCCGCTTCGGACATGACTTCCCTCTCACGATCCGGCCGGTCCTCGAGGCCCTGGAGGAACAGGTCGTCCTCCTCAAGTTGCTTGGTGAGGCTACGGATTCGGGCATGACCGTGAAGATCGGTCACGAGAACGCCCACGAGGGACTCAGCTCCACGTCCGTGGTCTCCGTCGGCTACGGTTCGGGAGGCGAGGCAGTGGCCAAGCTAGGCGTGGTCGGACCGACCCGCATGGACTATCCGGGAACGATGGGAGCAGTACGCGCAGTGGCACGTTACGTCGGACAGATCCTGGCGGAGTCGTAAGTGGCCACGGACTACTACGCCGTGCTCGGCGTGCGCCGCGACGCGTCCCAGGACGAGATCAAGAAGGCTTTCCGGCGGCTCGCGCGCGAGCTGCACCCGGACGTCAATCCCGATCCCAAGACGCAAGAGCGCTTCAAAGAGATCAACGCCGCCTACGAAGTCCTCTCGGACCCGCAGAAGAAGCAGGTCTACGACCTCGGCGGCGACCCGCTGTCCCAGTCGGGCGGCGCGGGCGCGGGCGGTTTCGGAGCCGGTGGCTTCGGCAACTTCTCGGACATCATGGACGCGTTCTTCGGTACGGCGTCGCAGCGCGGGCCGCGCTCGCGCACCCGCCGCGGCCAGGACGCCATGATCCGGCTGGAGATCGACCTCAACGAGGCGGCCTTCGGCACGACCAAGGACATCCAGGTCGACACGGCCGTCGTCTGTACGACGTGCTCCGGCGAGGGCGCCGCACCCGGCACCTCCGCGCAGACCTGTGACATGTGCCGCGGCCGCGGCGAGGTGTCCCAGGTCACGCGGTCCTTCCTCGGCCAGGTCATGACCTCGCGGCCCTGCCCCCAGTGCCAGGGCTTCGGCACCGTGGTGCCCACGCCGTGCCCCGAGTGCGCGGGCGACGGCCGGGTCCGCTCCCGGCGCACCCTCACGGTCAAGATCCCCGCGGGTGTCGACAACGGCACGCGGATCCAGCTCGCGGGCGAGGGCGAGGTCGGCCCGGGCGGTGGCCCGGCGGGCGACCTCTACGTGGAGATCCACGAGCTGCCCCACGCCGTCTTCCAGCGGCGCGGCGACGATCTGCACTGCACCGTCACCATCCCGATGACGGCGGCGGCGCTCGGCACGAAGGTCCCGCTGGAGACGCTCGACGGCGTCGAGGAGGTCGACATCCGGCCCGGCACGCAGTCCGGGCAGTCGATCCCGCTGCACGGGCGCGGCGTCACGCATCTGCGGGGCGGCGGTCGCGGCGATCTGATCGTGCACGTGGAGGTGCTCACGCCCTCGAAGCTCGACGCCGAGCAGGAGCGGCTGCTGCGGGAGCTCGCGAAGCTCCGGGGCGAGGAGCGGCCCACGGGGCAGTTCCAGCCGGGGCAGCAGGGGCTGTTCTCGCGCCTGAAGGACGCGTTCAACGGGCGTTAGCGCGTGGACGGTGGGCCCGGTTTCCAGGTGCTCGGCACCGGGGCTGGGCCCATCCCCAGCGGGAGACGGCGGTCGAGCGCTCCGCGTCGGGGCCGTGACCGGCGAAGCCGCGGGCCACGGGTGGGCGGGTGGGAGGAATCCCGCCGCGGTAGCGGTGGGGACGCACCCCGCACGAGGCGCCCCCGCCAGACGTGGCACGATGCGCTTATGGTCTCCCCTCTCCACGCTCTCTGTCGTCATCCGATCGTGCAGGCCCCGATGGCGGGCGGGGGCTCGACCCCGCAGCTCGCGGCGGCCGTGTCCGAGGCCGGGGGGCTCGGCTCGCTCGCGGCCGGGTACAAGACCGCCGACGGCATGTACCAGGAGATAAAGCAGGTCAGGGGCCTGACGGCGCGCCCGTTCGGGGTGAACCTCTTTATGCCGCAGCCCGCCTGCGCGGACCCGGCGGCCGTCGAGGTGTACCGCAACCAGCTCGCCGGAGAGGCCACCTGGTACGAGACGGAGCTCGGCGAAACCGACGTCAAGCTCGACGACGGCTACGAGGCGAAGCTGGCGATCCTGCGCGACGACCCCGTGCCGCTGGTGTCGTTCACCTTCGGCTGCCCCTCCCGCAAGGACCTCCAGGCCCTGGAGCGGGTCGGCACCACCACCGTCGTCACCGTCACCACGCCCGAGGAGGCCCTGGCCGCGCAGGCCGCGGGCGCCGACGCCGTGTGCGTCCAGGGCGTCGAGGCGGGCGGCCACCAGGGCACGCACCGCGACAACCCGGAGACCGACGGCGCCGGGATCGGCCTGCTGAGCCTCATCACGCAGGTCAGGGAGGCCGTACAGCTGCCCGTGATCGCCGCGGGCGGACTGATGCGCGGCGCGCAGATCGCCGCGGTGCTCGCGGCGGGCGCCGGCCTGGCGCAGCTCGGCACCGCCTTCCTCGTCACCCCGGAGTCCGGCGCGCAGCCGCTGCACAAGCAGGCCATGACCGACCCGCGGTTCGTGCGGACCGAGCTGACCCGGGCGTTCTCGGGCCGCCCCGCGCGCGGCCTCGTCAACCGCTTCATGCGCGAGCACGGCCCGTACGCGCCCGCCGCCTACCCGCAGATCCACTATCTGACGTCCGACCTGCGCAAGGCCGCGGCCAGGACCGGCGACCCGCAGGCCATGGCCCTGTGGGCGGGCCAGGGCCACCGGCTCGCGCGGCAGCTGCCCGCCGGGGAACTCGTGGAGGTGCTCGTGGCCGAACTCGACGAGGCACGGGCCGGGTCCGCGGGCCGGGACGCGGGCGGTGCCGTATGACCGCGCCGGTGTTCGTCGTCGACGACTTCGCGGGTGCCGCGCCCGGACGGACGTACGTGCTCGAAGGCCCCGAGGGGCGGCACGCCGTGTCCGTGAAGCGGCTGCGCGCCGGTGAGGACGTGGTGCTCACCGACGGCGCTGGGCGCTGGGCGCACGGCACCGTGGCCGCCGCCGAGGGCAAGGACCGGCTCCTGGTCGCCCTCGACGACGACGGCGTACGCGAACAGGACGCGGAGAGCCCCCTGATCACCGTCGTACAGGCGCTGCCCAAGGGCGACCGCGGTGAACTCGCCGTGGAGACCATGACGGAGACCGGGGTGGACGCCGTCGTGCCCTGGGCCGCCTCCCGCTGCATCACGCAGTGGAAGGGCGAGCGCGGCCTGAAGGCGCTCGGCAAGTGGCGGGCGACGGCGCGCGAGGCGGGCAAGCAGTCCCGGCGGGTCCGCTTCCCCGAGGTCGCGGAGGCCGCCACGACCAAGCAGGTCGCGCGGCTCCTCGCGGACGCCGACTTCGCGGGCGTCCTGCACGAGGAGGGCAGCGAACCGCTGGCCACCGCCCCGCTCCCGGCGTCCGGCCGCATCGTGCTCGTCGTCGGGCCCGAGGGCGGCGTCTCCCCGGAGGAGCTCGCGGCGTTCGCCGAGGCGGGCGCCAAGCCGTACCGGCTCGGGCGCAGCGTGCTGCGCACGTCGACCGCGGGCACCGCGGCCACGGCGCTGCTCCTCGGCCGCACGGGCCGCTGGTCCTGACCGGACGGACGACTGGACAGATGGCCGCAACCGGTCTACCGCCCGGGCCCGCGCGGTGGCACGCTGCCATCCATGGGGGCTGTGAGGCGACTACCGCGACCTGTCCGGCGTAGGCGGATCCCGGGCCCGGGCACGGCGAGAGGGCGGCGGATCCTCGTGACCCTCGTGGCCGCGGGGGCCACCGGCTTCGCCCTGGCCGCCTGCGATCCCGTCGAGGGCGACATGAGCACCTCCGCCATCGCGCTGACCACCGACAAGATGGGCACCGCCGAGCTGGAGCGCCAGCACCTGGACGTGGCCTGGTTCAACTGCACGGCCTCGTTCGTGAAGAAGGACGGCGACGGCAAGCGGAAGTCGACCGACGAGCCGCGCGAGGCTGAGGTCGACTGCCAGGGCAAGTCCGAGGGTGCCGACGGAGGGAAAGCCATCACCCTCAAGGGCAGGGTCACCGACGTGCGCAACGGCAAGTGCGTCCGCGGGAATCTGACCGCGCGGGTCGAGGGCAAGGAGTGGTTCCGCGTCGACGTGCTCGGCAACTGCGAGGGCGGCAAGGGGAATGACGACGACGGCGACAAGGGCGACGGCGACCACGGCGGCGGCCGCCACACCCCGCCCGTGCGCCACGACCCCGGCCGGGACCGGCCAGGGCCCACCGCCACCGTCACGGTGACCGAGCGGCCGGACCCCACCTGCGACTGCTATCCGGGCAAGTGATCCAAAACGGTGCCCCGCGCGGCGTCGCCTGCTTAGGGTGACGGTGTGACACAGCCTGCCTACCTCCGGTTTCCGCATCCGCACGGCGAGTTGACCGCCTTCACCGCCGAGGACGACGTCTGGATCGCGCCGCTCGACGGCGGCCGCGCCTGGCGGGTCAGCGCCGACAACACGCCCGTCAGCCACCCGCGGATCTCCCCGGACGGCACCACCGTCGCGTGGACGTCGACGCGTGACGGAGCGCCCGAGGTGCACGTCGCGCCCGTCGACGGCGGCCCGTCCAAGCGCCTCACGTACTGGGGGAACGCGAAGACGTCCGTGCGCGGCTGGACGCCCGACGGGCGGGTCCTCGTGGTCGGCGCGCACGGCCAGGCCTCCTTCCGCCGCACCTGGGCGCACGCCGTGCCGCTCGACGGCGGGCCCGCCGAGAAGCTGCCGTACGGACTCGTCGGCGACGCGGCGCACGGCCCCGACGGCGAAGTCCTGCTCCTGTCCGCGCCGATGGGCCGCGAGGCCGCCTGGTGGAAGCGGTACCGGGGCGGCACGGCGGGGAAGCTGTGGATCCGGACGCGGCGGCCCGAGACCTCCGCCGACGCCGCCGAAGCCTCTTCCGGCCCCGGCTTCGTGCGCGTCCACGAGGGCCTCGACGGCAACATCGAGCACCCCCTGTGGGTGGGCGGCCGCATCGCCTTCCTCTCCGACCACGAGGGCGTCGGCGCCCTGTACTCCTCCCTGCCCGACGGCACCGACCTGCGCCGCCACACGCCCGTCGACGGCTTCTACGCCCGGCACGCCGCCACCGACGGCACCCGCGTCGCCTACGCCAGCGCCGGTGAACTCTGGCTCCTGGACGACCTGTCGGACGCCGCGCCGCGCCGCCTTGACGTCCGGCTCGGCGGGCAGCGCGTCGACCTCCAGCCGCATCCGGTCAGCGCGGCCCGCTGGTTCGGGGCCGCCGCGCCCGACCACGGCGGGCGCGGCAGCGCCGTCTCGGTGCGCGGCGCCGTGCACTGGGTCACGCACCGCGAGGGGCCCGCCCGCGCGCTCGCCGCCGCACCCGGCGTCCGGGCCCGGCTTCCGCGCACCTTCCGCGTGGACGGCGAGGAGCACGTGGTGTGGGTGACGGACGCGGCGGGCGACGACGCCCTGGAGTTCGCGCCCGCCACCGGCCTCGCCCCCGGCGCGACCCCGCGCCGCCTGGCCGCGGGGCAGCTCGGGCGGGTGCTCGCGCTCGCCGTGGCGCCCGACGGCAGCCGTGCGGCCGTGGCCTCGCACGACGGCCGGGTCCTGCTCGTGGAGCGCGAGAGCGGCGAGGTGCGCGAGGTCGACCGCGCCGAGCACGGCGAGGCCACCGGCCTGGTCTTCTCGCCGGACTGCGCCTGGCTCGCCTGGTCCCACCCCGGGCCGCGCCCGCTGCGCCAGCTCAAGCTCGCCAACACCGCGGACCTGTCGGTCTCGGAGGCCACCCAGCTGCGCTTCCGCGACTACAGCCCGGCGTTCACGCTCGACGGCAAGCACCTGGCGTTCCTGTCCGCGCGGGCCTTCGACCCGGTCTACGACGACCACGTCTTCGACCTCGCCTTCGTCGGCGGCTCCCGGCCGCACCTGCTCACCCTCGCGGCCACGACGCCGTCGCCGTTCGGGCCGCAGCGGCACGGCCGCGCCTTCGACTCCGCGGAGGGGCCGCACGCCGAGACGCCCGACAGCGAGGGCTCGCCGGTGACCCGGATAGACCTCGAAGGCCTCGTCGACCGCGTGGTGCCCTTCCCCGTCGAGGCCGCCCGCTACAGCACGCTGCGCGCGGCCAAGGACGGGCTGCTGTGGCTGCGCCACCCGGTGCGCGGCGTGCTCGGCGCGTCCCGCGCCACCCCGTCGGGGCCCGAGCCCTGCTCCGCCCTGGAGCGCTACGACTTCGCCCAGCGCCGCGTCGAGGAACTGGCGGGCGACGCCGACCACTTCGCCGTCACCGGCGACGGCAAGCGGATCCTGCTGTGGGCCGACGGCAAGCTCAAGGTGGTGCCGAGCGACCGGCGGGCCTCCGCCGACGAGGACAGCGACACCAACATCACCGTCGACCTCGGCCGGGTCCGCCAGGAGGTCGACCCGGCCGCGGAGTGGCGGCAGATGTACGCCGAGGCGGGCCGCCTCATGCGCGACAACTTCTGGCGTCCCGACATGGGCGGCGTCGACTGGGACGGCGTCCTGGAGCGCTACCGCCCCGTCCTGGACCGCGTCGCCACCCACGACGACCTCGTCGACCTGCTGTGGGAGGTCCAGGGCGAACTGGGCACCTCCCACGCCTACGTGGTGCCCCGCGGCGGCTACGGCAGCAGGCAGGGCCTCCTCGGCGCGGACCTCTCGCGCGGCGAGGACGGCCTGTGGCGCGTCGACCGGGTCCTGCCGTCGGAGACCTCCGACCCGGCCGGGCTCTCCCCGCTGGCCGCGCCCGGCGTGGCCGTGCGCGCGGGCGACGCGGTCCTCGCCGTCGGCGGGCGGCCCGTCGACCCCGTCACCGGTCCCGGGCCGCTGCTCGTCGGCACCGCGGGCAAGCCCGTCGAGCTGACCGTGTCCCCGGCCGGGGGCGGCGACCCGCGGCACGCCGTCGTGATCCCCGTGGACGACGAGGAGCCGCTGCGCTACCACGCGTGGGTCGCCGACCGCAGGGCCTACGTCCACGAGCTCTCCGGCGGCCGCCTCGGCTACCTCCACGTCCCCGACATGCAGGCCCCCGGCTGGGCGCAGATCCACCGCGACCTGCGCGTCGAGGTGGCCCGCGAGGGCCTGGTCGTGGATGTCCGCGAGAACCGCGGCGGGCACACCTCGCAGCTCGTCGTGGAGAAGCTGGCCCGGCGCATCGTCGGCTGGGACCTGCCGCGCGGCTCCGGGCCGCTCAGCTACCCCGGGGACGCCCCGCGCGGGCCCGTCGTCGCCGTGGCCAACGAGTTCTCCGGCTCCGACGGGGACATCGTGAACGCGGCGATCAAGGCCCTCGGCATCGGCCCCGTCGTGGGCACGCGCACCTGGGGCGGCGTCGTCGGCATCGACAGCCGCTACCACCTCGTCGACGGCACCCTCGTCACCCAGCCCAAGTACGCCTTCTGGATGGAGGGCCACGGCTGGGGCGTGGAGAACCACGGCGTCGACCCCGACGTCGAGGTCGTGGTGACCCCCGACGACCACGCGGCCGGACGCGACCCGCAGCTCGACGAGGCCGTCCGCATCGCCCTGGCCGCGCTGGCCGAGAACCCGGCCAAGACGCCGCCGCCGCTGCCCTGACCGGGACCGGTCCGCCCGTGCGCGGGCCGACCGGTCCCCGGCGGGCCCGCACACACGGGCGGATAGCATGCCGACGTACGCAAACATGATCAGGAGGTTGGACCATGGCGGGCGAACCACAGGACGACTGCTTGTTCTGCAAGATCGTGGCGAAGGAGGTGCCCGCGACCGTCGTGCGCGAGACGGAGACCACCCTCGCCTTCCGCGACATCAACCCCCAGGCGCCGACGCACGTCCTGGTGATCCCCAAGGTGCACTACCCGGACGCCGCGTCCCTCGCCGCCGCCGAGCCCTCGGCCGCCGCCGACGTGCTGCGCGAGGCGGGCGAGGTGGCCGCCCAGGAGCAGGCGGACAGCTACCGCATCGTCTTCAACACCGGGGCCGGCGCCGGGCAGACCGTCTTCCACGCGCACGCCCACGTCCTGGGCGGCCGCGGCCTCCAGTGGCCCCCCGGATAGCACCTCGTGTCCGTACGCGAACTGGTGGTGCTCGGCACCGCGAGCCAGGTCCCGACCCGGCACCGCAACCACAACGGGTACGTGCTGCTGTGGGACGGCGAGGGCATCATGTTCGACCCCGGCGAGGGCACGCAGCGGCAGATGCTGCGTGCCTCCGTGGCCGCGCACGACCTCCACCGCATCTGCGTCACGCACTTCCACGGGGACCACTCCCTGGGCCTCGCCGGCGTCATCCAGCGCATCAACCTGGACCGCGTGCCGCACCCCGTCACCGCCCACTACCCGGCGTCCGGGGAGCACTTCTTCGACCGCCTGCGGTACGCGACCGCGTACCGCGAGACGGTCCGCATCGCCCAGGAGCCCGTCGCCGCCGACGGCCTCCTCGCCACCGCGCCGTCGTACCGCCTGGAGGCGGCGAAGCTCTCCCACCCCGTCGAGTCGTACGGCTACCGCGTCGTCGAGCCCGACGGGCGGCGCATGCTGCCGCGGCTCCTCGCCGAGCGCGGCGTCACCGGGCCCGACGTCGGTGTCCTCCAGCGCGCGGGCAGCCTGCGGGGGATCAGCGTCGACGAGGTGAGCGAGGTGCGGCGCGGACAGCGGTTCGCCTTCGTGATGGACACCCGGCTGTGCGACGGCGTGTACGCGCTCGCGGACGGCTGCGACATGCTCGTCATCGAGTCCACGTTCCTCGACGAGGACCATCGACTCGCCTCCGACCACGGCCATCTGACGGCGGGTCAGGCGGCGGCGGTGGCCAGGGACGCGGGGGTCAGGCACCTCGTCCTCACCCACTTCAGCCAGCGCTACCCGGACCCGTCCGCCTTCGAGCGGCAGGCGCGGGCCGCCGGTTTCGAGGGGGAGCTGACGGTGGCGCGGGACCTGATGCGGGTGCCGCTGCCGAAGCGCAGCCCCTGAGGGCGCGGGGGCCCGCCGGCACCGCTCGGGCCCCCTGAGCCGCCGAGCCCCCCGGGCCACCGCCCGGGACCCTGAGCCGCCGAGCATTCCCCCGGGGCCCTGAGCCGCCGGGCATTCCCCGTCGCCCGGGGCCCTGAGCCGCCGGGCCTTCCCCACCGCCCCACATTCCCCAGCCCTCACACTCCCCAGCCCCCAAGAACGAAGAAGCACCTCATGCCCCTCCCCAAGGCCGAACTCCACCTGCACATCGAAGGCACCCTGGAGCCCGAGCTCGCCTTCGCCCTCGCCGAGCGCAACGGCGTCACCCTGCCGTACGCCGACACCGAGGCCCTCCGCAAGGCCTATCTCTTCCAGGACCTCCAGTCCTTCCTCGACCTCTACTACGGCCTCATGGCCGTGCTGCGCACGGAGGCCGACTTCGAGGAGCTCGCCGACGCCTACCTCGCCCGCGCCGCCGCCCAGGGCGTGCGCCACGCCGAGATCTTCTTCGACCCCCAGGCCCACACCGCGCGCGGTGTGGAGATCGGCACGGTCGTCGAGGGCCTGGGCCGCGCGCTCGACCGCAGCCGCGAGCGCCACGGCATCACCACCCGCCTCATCATGTGCTTCCTGCGCGACGAGTCCGCCGAGTCGGCCATGGACACCCTGGAGGCCGCGAAGCCCCACCTCCACCGCATCACCGGGGTCGGCCTCGACTCGGCCGAGGTGGGCCACCCGCCGCGCAAGTTCGCCGCCGTGTACGAGGCGGCGGCCGCGCTCGGCCTGCGCCGGGTCGCCCACGCGGGCGAGGAGGGCCCCGCCGCGTACGTGACCGAGGCCCTGGACGTCCTCGGCGTCGAGCGCGTCGACCACGGCCTGCGCTGCGTCGAGGACCCGGAGCTGGTCCGCCGCCTGGTCCGCGACCGCGTCCCGCTGACCCTCTGCCCCCTCTCCAACGTCCGTCTGCGCGCCGTCGACGTCCTGGAGGACCACCCCCTGCCGCAGATGATGGCCGCGGGCCTGCTGTGCACGGTCAACTCCGACGACCCCGCGTACTTCGGCGGCTACGTCGGCGACACCTTCCACGCGGTGCACGAGGCCCTCGGCCTCGACCAGGACCAGCTCCGCGAACTGGCCCGCAACTCCTTCGAGGCGGCCTTCCTCGACGGCTCCCCGGAGGAAGAGGCGCTGCGCGCGGCGTACTTGGCCGAGGTGGAGGCGTACCAGTTCGACTAGAGGCCTCCTTTCGAGTGGTCAACCCGGCGCTGCCGCGCCGGAGTTGATCTCGCGCTCGATACGCTCGCCCCTCCTTGATGCCGACCGGGCCGGGAGGGGCGGCGGGCGTGGGCGAGTACACGAAGATCGACGATCTGCGCCTGATCCACGAGATGGGCGTGGGCCTCGGCCGCGTCAAGGACGCCTTCGACGGCCTCGGCAAGCTGAGGGGCCAGTACGAGGACGACTTCGGCGACGGCGGCCTGGCCGAGCGCTTCGGTGCGTTCGCGGGTGACTGGGAGAGCCACCGCGAGGAACTGGCCGACGAGGTCGCACGCCTCTCCGGCATCGCGAAGGCCGCCGCGAGGGCGTACGACGGCGTGGACGGCGAGCTGGCCCGCGCCCTGCGCGCCTGTGACAAGCCGAAGAGGCCCTGATGGGCGCCGCCCGGCCCCGGGACTGGCAGCCCCTCGCGGACGGCGACCCCGTCCCCGGCGACCCGGACCGCGTCGAGGAGCTCGGCCGCAAGCTCCGGCGCACGGCCGACGAACTGGAGCGGCAGGTCCGCCACCTCGAGGCCGCCGCCGATGTGACCTCCTGGGACAGCGAGGCGGGCAGCGAGTTCCGCGGCGGGGCCAGGAAGTGCCGGGGCCGCCTGGAAGCCGCGCACCGGCGCTACCGCGCGGCCGCCGATGCCATCGGCGACCGGATCGTCGACCACGGCGGCGACTACGAGTCGAACGCCGCCGCGCCCGCCGGTACGTACGCCTCCGAACTCCACCGGGCCCAGAAGATCGCCGACATCGCCCTGCGCGAGGCCCGGGACGCGCAGGAGCGGGGCGGCGCCGCGCGGAAGGGCCTCGACGGTGACGTGGGCCGGCGCCTGAAGGCGGAGCTGGATCAGCGGGAACGGGAAGCCGGGGACGCCCTCGACGCGGCCCGCGCGAAGCTCCGCGAGGCGCGGCGGATCCGCGACGCCGCCGCGCGGCGGGCCCGCGACGCCCTCGACGACGCCGCCTCCGACGACTCCCTCAAGGACGGCTTCCGGGACCGCTTCGCCGCCTTCGTCGCCCGCGTCGCGGCCGTCACCGAGGTCATCGCCAAGTGGGCCGGCATCGCCGCCCTCGCCGTCGGCTGGATCCCCGCCATCGGCCAGGGCCTGGCCGGCCTCCTGGGCGCCGTCTCCATGGCCGCCACCCTGGCAGGCATCGCCTGCACCGCCACGCAGGTCGCCATGGGCGACACGGAATGGACAGCCCTCGCGTGGTCGGCACTGGGCCTGTTGGCAATAGGAGCCGGAAAGGCCTTTTCGAAGGTGGCTGGGCGGTATGTTTCGGGGACTTTGCATCGGATGCGGTTGGCCAAGGGTGGCAGGCAGACAGGAATTCAGACCAAGCGCAACCGGCAGAAGCTGAATCGTGAGGCCGGAAGGGCCGGAGGGGTACAGAAGGGTGATGTCCCCCAATCCCTTCGGGAACCAGTCACGGAGCTCTTCAGGAGCACCACTTGGAAGGGCGGATTCCAGGGGGGATACCGTCAGGCATGGCGCGAGTTGAAGGATCGCGGAGAGGGCAGCATCTTGAAAGGAACTGCGAAGTCAGTCTCCCTGGCGGATGCCTCGGTGGCGTCTGACCTCAAGGAAATGAAGCACTTGAGCAAGAGTTTGGGCGGGAGCTACGCCGTCAACCAAGTGTCACGGAATGCGACAGCTCTTACCGTCGCCGGAAGCGGGGTCACCGCGGGCGGCCTGTTCATTGACGAGGTGCAGTGATGGCGGAGCGGAAATCTCCAGCAGGGGCTGAGTCTGAGGAGGATTATGTTGTCGAATTCGACTTCCGCGATGACTGGATCGTACTGACTCTCCGGGAGGGTACGAAAGAGGAGGCCGAGCGGCTAGCCGCTGAGTACGTGGCACAGTTCAACCCGCTGCTTCTCCGCGTGAGCAAGAGCGCACTCCAGAGCGAGCTGGCACAGCTGGCGCTGCGCGCCTATGAGTTCGCCCCTTTGCTCGTGGCCGCCACTTGTAGTGAAGGCGGCACCGTACTGGCGGATCTCATGCTGTTCGCCTACGGCGAGGACAACGTGGCGCGGCCGTCACCCCAGGAATACCTGCCCAAGCTGCGGCGCTGGTCCTACGCCGAGGTGAAGGGCGAGCCGTCCGTTACGGAGATGGAGCTGCCCGTCGGGCCTGCCGTCAGGGTTCAGGCCGTGCTCGTGGAGAAGCGGCGCTTCGGCTGGGGCAGCAAGCTCAGCGAGTCGGTCCGGTACGCGGTCTGGCCGGAGGGCGAGGAGGAGATCCTCCTCGTCGAGGCGGCCTGGCAGCACTTCGAGCGCGCCGAGGAGATGGCGGATCTCGTGGACCGGCTGGTGCCGACGATGCGCCTCGTCCCCGTCCCCTCCGACCACGACGAACGCGAGCGTGCCGGTGAGGGTGGTGGGTGACATGGGGCTCCGCACGGAGTGGTCCACTCCTCCCCGCGACTACACGGTCTTCGTCCCCGAAGGGTGGTTCCAGCTCCCCCTGGATCCCCCGAAGGAGCGTGACCGGGCCATCGGGGCTCTTGTTGGGCGGCAGTTCGCCGGGTGGGATGGTGCGCCGGTGGTCAAGGAGCGGCTGGTGGGGGAGTTGCGGAGGTGGGCCAAGGGGGCGGGGCGGGTGGGTGGGGTGGAGCTGTATCTGTCGCTGCTGACGCTGGGCGGCGTACCCCTGGCCTCCTCGCTGCTGGTGAGCCTCACCCCGGACGGCTGGCCCGGCTGCCGGACGGCGGACGACCTGGCCCGGCGCCTGGCAGCCGAGGTGGTGGAGCTGCCGGGCGCGGGGGAAGCCGTGCGGGAGCGGCGCACCGAGGCACCGGCCCCGGAGCGCCTGATGGGCGGCACCCTCCGCACGACCACGGTGGTCTACAACGTGCCGGTACCGGCGAGCACGGCCTGGCTCACGCTCACCTTCTCCACGCCCATGGAGGCCCTCGCGCCCCGGATGGTCGAGCTCTTCGACGCCGTGGCGGGGACCTTGCACTGGCAGTGAGGGCATTGACGGCGCAGGTGGGCCTCCCTAAGGTGCGTTCTTATATGTGGACAGCGTTCACCCCGCCGGAGGCGCCATGCTCACCGTCACCGATGTGCGGCTCACCCCCGTGCTCGTCGCCGACCCCCCGCTCCTGAACGCCCAGGGACTGCACCAGCCGTACACACCGCGCCTGATCATCGAGGTGGAGACGGAGGACGGCACGGTCGGCGCGGGGGAGACGTACGGCGACGGGAGGTATCTGGAGCTGGCCCGGCCGCTGGCCGCGAAGCTGGTGGGGCGGGCGGTGGGGGACCTCAACGGACTGTTCACACTGGCGGACGGCATCGGCGTGGACGCCCACCGCGTGGACACCGCCGTGGACGGCGGCGGCCTGCGCGGCGCGCAGACCGCGGACAAGCTGCGCCTCTCCGTGGTGTCGGGCTTCGAGGTGGCGTGCCTGGACGCCCTCGGCAAGGCGCTCGGGCTGCCCGTGCACGCGCTGCTCGGCGGCAAGGTGCGGGACTCCGTGGAGTACAGCGGCTATCTGTTCTACAAGTACGCCGCGCACCCGCGGGGCACGGCCGCCGAGGAGGACGGCTGGGGGCCCGCGCTCGACCCGGACGGCATCGTCGCGCAGGCGCGGGCGTTCGCCGAGCGGTACGGGTTCCGGTCGTTCAAGCTCAAGGGCGGTGTGTTCCCGCCGGAGGAGGAAGCCGCCGCCATCAGGGCGCTCGCCGCGGCCTTCCCGGGGGCGCCGCTCAGGCTCGACCCCAACGGGGCCTGGTCCGTGGAGACTTCCGTCAAGGTCGCCGACGGGCTCGCGGACGTACTGGAGTACCTGGAGGACCCGGCCCTCGGCACCGCCGCCATGGCCGGGGTCGCCGCGCGGACCTCCGTGCCGCTCGCCACCAACATGTGCGTGACGACCTTCGAGGAGATACCCGAGGCCTTCGCGCGGCGGGCCGTGCGCGTGGTGCTCAGCGACCACCACTACTGGGGCGGGCTGCGGCGGACGCGGGAACTGGCCGCCGTGTGCCGGACGTTCGGCGTGGACGTCTCCATGCACTCCAACACGCACCTGGGGATCAGCCTCGCCGCCATGACGCACGTCGCGGCCACCGTGCCCGGCCTGCGGCACGCCTGCGACACGCACTACCCGTGGCAGAGCGAGGACGTGCTCACCGAGCGGCCGCGGTTCGAGCGGGGGCGCGTCACCGTCGGCGACGCCCCCGGGCTCGGGGTCGAGATCGACCGCGACCGGCTCGACGCGCTGCACCGGCGGTGGCTGGACGAGGACTTCGCCGCGCTGCGGGACCGCGACGACGCGGCGGCGATGCGGCGCGCGAAACCGGAGTGGGTGACTCCGTCCGTGCCGCGCTGGTAGCGGGCCCGGTCTGTCGGACCCGTCGGTTACGTTGCCTCCATGGCCGTACCACCTGCCGTACCACCTGTCGTACCCACCGGAACGCCCGTGGCGCCGGGAAGCACGCGCGCCGCGCCCGCCGGCACCGCCGTGGACCCGCTCAAGTCGGCCCGGCGCGCGGGCGATCCGCCCTGCGACGTGTATCTGACCGGCACCGTGTTCCTCGACATCATCTTCACGGGCCTCGACTCCGCGCCCGTGCGCGGCACGGAGTCCTGGGCCCGGGGCATGGGGTCGAGCCCCGGCGGCGTCGCGAACATGGCGACCGCGCTCGCCCGGCTCGGCCTGCGCACCTCGCTCGCCGCCGCCTTCGGCGACGACCACTACGGGGAGTACTGCTGGGACGCCCTGGAGCAGGGCGAGGGCATCGACCTGACCTCCTCACGGACCGTGCCGGACTGGCACTCGCCGGTGACGGTCTCCATGGCGTACGAGGGCGAGCGGACCATGGTCAGCCACGGCCACGAGCCGCCGCCCGACGCCCACGCGCCGGACGGCGGCGCGCCCGCGTGCCCGCCCCGCGCGCGGGCCGCCGTCGCCTCCCTCACGCCGGGCACGCGCGCCCCCTGGATCGAGTCCGCGGCCCGGCGCGGCACGACGATCTTCGCCGACGTCGGCTGGGACGACACCGGCCGCTGGGACCTGGGGCAACTGCCCGACCTGCGGCACTGCGAGGCCTTCCTGCCGAACGCGGAGGAGGCGATGCGGTACACCCGCACCACCTGCCCGCGCGCCGCCGCCCACGCCCTGACCGAGCACGTGCCGGTCGCCGTGGTCACCCTCGGCGCCGAGGGCGCGTACGCGGTGGACGGGCGCACCGGCGAGACGGCGTCCGTGCCCGCCATCGAGGTGGAGGCGCTCGACCCCACCGGCGCGGGCGACGTGTTCGTCGCGGGCTTCGTGACCAGCACCCTCGCCGACTGGCCGCTCGCCGACCGGCTCGCCTTCGCCGGACTGACGGCCGCGCTGTCCGTGCAGGAGTTCGGGGGCTCCCTGTCGGCGCCCGGCTGGGAGGAGATCGGCGCCTGGTGGCGGCGCGTGCGCGAGCTCGACCGGCAGGACCCCGTGGCCCTGGAGCGCTACGGCTTCCTGGAGGCGCTGCTCCCGGACGCCGCCCGCCCCTGGCCGCTGCGGCGCGCCGTGCCCACCATCGGCTTCCGGCGTTCCGCCTGAGGCGCCCGGGATCCAACGGCCGTGGAAAAGCCCTACGGCGTTGTCCGTGGTGAGTCGTACTCTTGGCAGTACGAAGGACGCCGAGCGGGGGAGGCCCCGCGACGAGGAGGACGTGCAGGCCTTAAGCGCCGGCCCATGACTCAGACACCGACAGCTCAGACCCCTGCGCAGGCACAGGCGCGAGCCCACTTCACGGTCCCGGCCAAGCACCCGATGGTGACCGTCCTTGGCTCCGGAGACGCGCTGCTGCGCGTGATCGAGCAGGCCTTCCCGGCGGCCGACATCCACGTCCGGGGCAATGAGATCAGCGCCGTGGGGGACGCCCGTGAAGTCGCCCTCGTGCAGCGCCTGTTCGACGAGATGATGCTGGTGCTCCGCACCGGACAGCCGATGACGGAGGACGCAGTGGAACGCTCGATCGCCATGCTCAGAGCGGGCGAGACCGGCGAAGGGCCGGACGAGACCCCGGCCGAGGTGCTCACCCAGAACATCCTCTCCTCGCGCGGCCGCACCATCCGCCCCAAGACGCTCAACCAGAAGCGGTACGTCGACGCGATCGACAAGCACACGATCGTCTTCGGCATCGGCCCCGCGGGCACCGGCAAGACCTATCTGGCCATGGCCAAGGCCGTCCAGGCCCTCCAGTCCAAGCAGGTCAACCGCATCATCCTGACCCGCCCCGCCGTCGAGGCGGGCGAGCGCCTCGGCTTCCTGCCCGGCACGCTGTACGAGAAGATCGACCCCTACCTCCGCCCGCTGTACGACGCGCTGCACGACATGCTGGACCCGGACTCGATCCCGCGCCTGATGGCGGCCGGGACCATCGAGGTCGCCCCGCTGGCGTACATGCGCGGCCGGACGCTGAACGACGCGTTCATCATCCTGGACGAGGCGCAGAACACGAGCCCCGAGCAGATGAAGATGTTCCTCACCCGGCTCGGCTTCGAATCCAAGATCGTGATCACGGGCGACGTCACCCAGGTCGACCTGCCGAACGGCACGAAGTCCGGCCTGCGCCAGGTCCAGGACATCCTGGACGGCGTCGACGACGTGCACTTCTCGCGGCTCACCTCCCACGATGTCGTCCGGCACAAGCTGGTCGGCCGTATCGTCGACGCGTACGAGAAGTACGACAGCGAGAACGGCACGGAGAACGGCTCCCACAAGGGCCGGTCCAGAGGAAAGTAGAAGACACAGCGCCATGTCGATCGACGTCAACAACGAATCCGGCACCGAGGTCGACGAGCAGGCGATCCTCGACATCGCCCGCTACGCGCTGGCGCGGATGCGGATCCACCCGCTCTCCGAACTCTCGGTGATCGTCGTGGACGCCGACGCCATGGAGCAGCTGCACATCCAGTGGATGGACCTGCCCGGCCCCACGGACGTGATGTCCTTCCCGATGGACGAGCTGCGCCCGCCGATGAAGGACGACGAGGAGCCCCCGCAGGGGCTCCTCGGCGACATCGTGCTGTGCCCCGAGGTCGCCCTCAAGCAGGGCGAGGAGGCCCCCACGGCCCACTCCATGGACGAGGAGCTCCAGCTCCTGACCGTCCACGGCGTCCTGCACCTGCTCGGGTACGACCACGAGGAGCCCGACGAGAAGGCCGAGATGTTCGGCCTCCAGGCCGCCATCGTCGACGGCTGGCGGGCCGAGCAGGGCCTCACCGGGCCCTCTCCGGCGCCGACCGTCTCGTAAGCGCATGTCCCTCCAGCTCATCGCGGGCGCCGTCGCCCTGGTCGTGGTGGCCTGGCTCGCCGCCTGCGCCGAGGCGGGCATCGCCCGCGTCTCCAGCTTCCGCGCCGAGGAGGCCGTCCGCTCCGGGCGGCGCGGCAGCGCGAAGCTCGCCCAGGTGGCCGCCGACCCGACCCGCTATCTGAACGTGGCGCTGCTCGTCCGCGTCGCCTGCGAGATGGCGGCGGCGGCCCTCGTGACGTACGCCTGCCTCCAGGAGTTCGACGCCACCTGGGAGGCCCTCGCCGTCGCCATCGGCGTCATGGTCCTCGTCTCGTACGTGGCCGTCGGCGTGTCCCCGCGCACCATCGGCCGCCAGCACCCGCTGAACACGGCCACGGCCGCCGCGTACGTACTGCTCCCGCTGGCCCGCGTCATGGGACCCGTCCCGCCCCTGCTCATCCTCATCGGCAACGCGCTCACGCCGGGCAAGGGCTTCAGGCGCGGCCCGTTCGCCTCCGAGGCCGAGCTGCGGGCCATGGTCGACCTCGCCGAGAAGGAGTCCCTGATCGAGGACGAGGAGCGCCGCATGGTGCACTCCGTCTTCGAGCTGGGCGACACGCTCGTGCGCGAAGTCATGGTCCCGCGCACCGACTTGATCTCCATCGAGCGCTACAAGACCATCCGGCAGGCGCTGACGCTCGCGCTGCGCTCCGGCTTCTCGCGCATCCCGGTCACCGGCGAGAGCGAGGACGACGTGGTCGGCATCGTCTATCTGAAGGACCTGGCCCGCAAGACGCACATCAACCGCGACGCCGAGAACGACCTGGTGTCGACCGCCATGCGCCCCGCCACCTTCGTGCCCGACACGAAGAACGCGGGCGACCTGCTGCGCGAGATGCAGCAGGAACGCAACCACGTCGCCGTCGTCATCGACGAGTACGGCGGCACCGCCGGGATCGTCACCATCGAGGACATCCTGGAGGAGATCGTCGGCGAGATCACCGACGAGTACGACCGGGAGCTGCCGCCCGTCGAGGACCTGGGCGGCGGCGCCTACCGCGTCACCGCCCGGCTCGACATCGGCGACCTCGGCGAGCTGTACGGCCTGGAGGCGTACGACGACGAGGACGTGGAGACCGTCGGCGGGCTGCTCGCCAAGCAGCTCGGGCGGGTGCCGATCGCCGGTGCCAAGGCCGTGGTGACGCTGCCGGACGAGCGGGCGCTGCGGCTGACCGCCGAGGCCGCGGCGGGGCGGCGCAACAAGATCGTGACGGTGCTCGTGGAGCCGGTGGGAGCCGCCTCCGGGGAGGAGTCCGGACGATGACCCCGCAGGAGCTGCGGACGTTCTGCCTGGCGTTCAACGACGCGGTCGAGGACTTTCCCTTCGGCCCCGAGACGTCGGTGTTCAAGGTGGCGGGCAAGCTGTTCGCCCTGAGCGCCCTGGACCGGCGGCCACTGACGGTGAATCTGAAGTGCGACCCCGAGATCGCCCCGCAGCTGCGGGCCCAGTACCCCGACATCGTGCCCGGCTGGCACATGAACAAGCGGCACTGGAACACGGTCACGGCCGACGCCGACCTGCCCGACCAGCTGGTCCGCGAGCTCATCGAGGACTCCTACGACCTGGTGGTGGCGGGCCTGCCACGCGCCGAGCGGCTGCGCCTCGACCGCCCCTGACCTCAACGACACCGCAGCGCCCCCGCCCGTACCGGGCGGGGGCGCTGCGCCGTCCGGCGGCGGCTCAGCGGCGCCGGAGCAGGGCCCTGGCAAGCAGGGCCGCCGTGACGAGGACGATCGCGGCGTCGATGGCCAGGACCGTGTGCGTGCCCGTCAGGGTGTCGTCGCCCGTCGTCGCGAGGACGCCGAGGAGCGGGATGCCGATGGTGATGCCGACCTGCTGGGTGGAGGTGACCAGGCCGGTGGCCAGGCCCTGCTCCTCGTCGGGCACGCCCGAGGTGACCGTGACGCCGTAGCTGACGATCGCGCCGAGGTGGAACATGCTGGCCACCGCCACGGCCACGGTCGCGAGCCACACCGACCACGCGCCCTCCCCGATCGCGAGGAGCGCCGCCACGAACACGCCCTGGCCGAGCAGCGAGCCGACGAGCGTGCGGCGCGGCCCGAAGCGGCCGATGACCTTCGGCGCGCGCATGCCCGCGAAGACCGACACCACGCCCTGGACGCCGAAGACCAGGCCGGTCTCGAAGGCGGACAGGTCCAGGACGTCCTGGAAGTAGAGGGTCAGGACGAAGACGACCGTCGACATCATCGAGAAGGTGACGAGACCGCCGATGTTGCCCCACGCCACCGTGCGGCGGCGCAGCATCGGCAGGGACACCAGCGGCGCCGCCGCGCGCGTCTCGACGTACCCGAAGGCGGCCAGCAGGGCGACGCCCGCGACCAGGCCGACCAGCACGTCGGTGCCGCCGAAGCCGCGCTCGGCGGCCGTGGACAGGGCGTAGATCAGGGCGAGCAGACCGCCGGTGACCGTCACCGCGCCGGGGACGTCCAGGCGCGGGCGCCGCGGCGTGCGGGACTCGGGAAGCAGGCCGGGCGCCAGCGGCAGCACGATCAGCGCGAAGAGGGTGAGCAGCCCCATCGTGGAGCGCCAGCCGAGGGTGTCGGTGAGGACGCCGCCGAGCACCATGCCGACGGTGAAGCCGAGGGACAGGAGCGTGCCGGAGATGCCGAGCGCCCGGTCGCGCTGCGGGCCCTCCGGGAACGTCGTGGTGAGCAGCGACATGCCGGTCGGCACGATCGCGGCGGCGCCCACGCCCTGCAGCGCGCGCCCGGCCAGGAACGACGCCGGGTCCCAGGCGAAGGTGGCGAGCAGCGAGGCCGCGCCGAACAGCGCGAGCCCGCCGAGGAACAGCCTGCGCCGCCCGAACAGGTCGCCGACGCGGCCGAAGAGCAGCAGGAAGCCGCCGGACGGCAGCGCGAAGGCGGTGACGGCCCACTGGAGCGCGGTGTGGCTCATGCCGAGGTCCGCGCCGAGCACGGGCAGCGCCACGTTCAGGACGGAGAAGTCCAGCGCCACCATGAACTGCGCGGCGCACAGCACGAACAGGATGAGCTTGTCGCGGGGGGAGAGCTTCGGGGGCCCCGCGGCCGCGGCGGGCGCGTCCGCGACGGGGGAGACCACTGCGGCGGGGGAGGGAACGGAGGTGTCTGTCGCCATGGTCACGAGCTTGTGGCCGCCGGAATAGCCGTGGGGAGCCGGAACTTATGCTGGTGGTACGACCACCAGGCAGATCGGCGGGCGGATGACGGGGGAACAGGTGGCCAGTGGGGCCGGGGAGCGGACCGACGGGGCGAAGGCCCGTCGCCGAGTGGAGCTGCGCGACTTCCTGATGAGCAGGCGCGCCCGGGTGAGCCCGGCGGAGGCCGGGCTCCCCGAGGGCGGGCGGCGGCGCACACCGGGGCTCAGACGCGAGGAGGTCGCCGTGCTCGCCGGTGTCGGCGCGTCCTGGTACCAGTGGCTGGAGCAGGGCCGCGACATCTCCGTGTCGCCGCAGGTCCTGGACTCCGTGGCGCGCGTCCTGAAGCTGTCCGGCACCGAGCGCCGCCATCTGTACGTGCTCGCGGGCCTCAATCCGCCCGCGCCGCGGGCCGAGCGGGACGCCGAGCACATGAGCGAGGGCCTGCGGCGGCTCATCGACACCTGGATGCCGTACCCCGCGCACATCATGGACCGCTACTACAACTGCGTCGTCTACAACGACGCGGCCGCCATGGTCCTCGGCATGCGCCCCGAGACCACGCAGAACTGCATCCTCGACTTCTTCACGGACCCCATGTACCGCTCGCGCAGCGTCAGCTGGGAGGAGAACGCGGCCACGCTCGTCGCGCAGTTCCGCGCCGCCTGCTCCGAGAACCCGGGCGACGAGGGCTTCCAGGAGCTCCTCGCCCGGCTGCACGCCGTCGGCGAGGAGTTCACGGCGCTGTGGGAGCGGCAGGACATCCGCCCCGCGGGCCTCGTCCACAAGGAGATCGACCATCCCCTCGCGGGCCTCCTGCACGTGGAGTCGACCGCCCTGAAGGTGCCCGCGCGGCCCGACCTGACGATCGTCATGCATACGCCGCTGCCGCTCGCGGACACGGCGGCGAAGCTGGAGTGGCTGGCCACGCCCCAGGCGCGGCGCGGGGCCATGTACCGGGTGGCCGGCTGAGCCGCGGGCCTGTGCCCGGCGGCCGCGGCCGTCTCCTTATGCTCGTGCCATGACTGAGCGCACCGACCTCGGCCCCGAGGACCAGAAGATCGTCACCCTCGCGCGTTCGGCGCGGGCCCGCAACGGCGTGCCGGAGGGCGCGGCCGTACGGGACGGGACCGGGCGCACGTACGTCGCCGGGACGGTCGCTCTCGCGTCCCTGGAGCTGTCCGCGCTGCGTACGGCCGTGGCGATGGCCGTGGCGTCCGGGGCGGAGTCCCTGGAGGCGGCGGCCGTCGTCTCCGGGGCGCAGGCCCTCGCGGACGCCGACCTGGCCGCGGTGCGGGACCTGGGCGGGGCGGGCACCCCGGTGTTCCTGGCGGGGCCCGACGGGGCGCTCCGGCTGACCGCGCAGGCCTGACCCCTCGCGGCGCGCCCCGGGCCCGCCCCTTCCCGAACCGGGGGCTGCCGCCCCCGGGCTCCCGCCCTTATCGGCGCTCCGCGCCTCGTCCTCAAACGCCGGACGGGCTGAAAGTCTCCGGTGCGGGCCGCGTCTCGTCCGCGGACCGCGGTCCAGTGCCGGCCCGCAGACAGGACGCGCCCGCAGTGGCACTGTCCAGCCCGTCCGGCGTTTGAGGACGAGCGCGCAGCGCGATGGAAGGGCGGGCGGGTGGGGGAAGGCGCGGTCCGAGGCGACCCGGGCGGAAAAGATCAGGGAGAATGGCGGCATGAGCGTGCGAACCCAGACCCCCCAGCCGACCCGGCGGAGCGACCACCGTGCGGGTTTCGCCTGCTTCGTCGGCCGCCCGAACGCGGGCAAGTCGACCCTGACGAACGCTCTGGTCGGCAAGAAGGTGGCCATCACCTCGAACCGGCCGCAGACCACCCGGCACACGGTGCGCGGCATCGTGCACCGCCCCGACGCGCAGCTGATCCTCGTCGACACCCCGGGCCTGCACAAGCCGCGCACGCTCCTCGGCGAGCGGCTCAACGACGTGGTCCGCACCACCTGGGCCGAGGTCGACGTGATCGGCTTCTGTCTGCCCGCGGACCAGAAGATCGGGCCCGGCGACCGGTTCATCGCCAAGGAGCTGGCGTCGATCAAGAAGGCGCCCAAGGTCGCCATCGTCACCAAGACCGACCTGGTCGACAGCAAGGCGCTCGCCGAGCAGCTCATCGCGATCGACCAGCTCGCCAAGGAGCTCGGCTTCCAGTGGCAGGAGATCGTGCCGGTCTCCGCCGTCGGCGAGAAGCAGGTGGACCTGCTCGCCGACCTCCTGGTGCCGCTGCTGCCCGAGGGCCCCGCGCTCTACCCCGAGGGCGACCTCACGGACGAGCCCGAGCAGGTCATGGTGGCCGAGCTGATCCGCGAGGCGGCCCTGGAGGGCGTGCGGGACGAGCTGCCGCACTCCATCGCCGTGGTGGTCGAGGAGATGCTGCCCCGCGAGGGCCGCCCCGCCGACAAGCCCCTGCTGGACATCCACGCCAACGTGTTCATCGAGCGGTCCAGCCAGAAGGGCATCATCATCGGCCCCAAGGGCAAGCGGCTCAAGGACGTGGGCATCAAGTCCCGCAAGCAGATCGAGGCGCTGCTCGGCACACCGGTCTTCCTCGACCTGCACGTGAAGGTGGCCAAGGACTGGCAGCGCGACCCCAAGCAGCTCCGCCGCCTGGGCTTCTGAGGGGCCTCCTCAGGGAGCACCCGGGCCGGTCCGCAGCCGGGCCAGGGCCGCTCCGAGCCAGTGGTAGGACGCCTTCGGGGTGCGCTGCTGCGTGGCGTGGTCGACGTGGACCAGGCCGAAGCGCCGGCGGTAGCCCTCCGCCCACTCGAAGTTGTCCAGGAGCGACCAGACGAAGTAGCCCCGGACGTCGACCCCGGCCGTCATCGCCCGGTGCAGGGCCCGCAGGTGGCCGTCCAGGTACGCGATGCGGTCCTGGTCGTCCAGGCCGTCGTAGGAGCAGCCGTTCTCGGTGATGACCAGGGGCGGGAGCCGGTCGCCGTACCGCTCGCGCAGGGTCAGGAGCAGCTCGGTGAGGGCCTCGGGGACCACCGGCCAGCCGAAGTCCGTCAGGGGGTGCCCGGTGATCTCGCGGGGCGCGAAGGGCAGCTGCGGCGGCAGCGTCACGCCGGAGAACCGCGTGGCGTGCTCGGCGGGGGCGCCCACCTTCGTGGGCTGGTAGAAGTTCACGCCGTACCAGTCGAGCGGCTCGGCGATCACCGCCAGGTCCGCCGCGAGGTCCGGTACGTCGGCGGCGAGCAGCTCCATGACGACCTCGGGGTAGCGGCCCAGGAGCAGCGGGTCGGAGAAGAGCCGGTTGAGCAGGACGTCGTAGAAGTCGGCGGCCTCGCGGTCGGCGGGGCTCTCGGAGGCGGGCCAGGTGGGGCCGTGCGAGTTCGCGATGCCCACGTCCCGGGCGCCCGCCGCGCGCAGCGCCCGCACCGCGAGGCCGTGGCCGAGGAGCTGGTGGTGGGCCGCGGGCAGGGCGTCGAAGAGCAGCCGCTTGCCGGGCGCGTGCTGGCCGAGGGCGTGGCCGAGCAGGGTGTGCTCGGCGGGTTCGTTCAGGGTGATCCACTTGGGTACGCGGTCGCCGATGCGGGCCGCGACCACGGCCGCGTACTCCGCGAAGCGCTCGGCCGTCGCGCGGGCCAGCCAGCCGCCCGCCTCCTCCACGGCCAGCGGCGTGTCCCAGTGGAAGAGCGTCGGCACGGGCCGCACGCCCGCCGCGCACAGCTCGTCGACGAGCCGGTCGTAGAAGTCCAGGCCCCGCTCGCTGACGGCGCCCGTGCCGGTGGGCAGCACGCGCGGCCAGGACACCGAGAAGCGGTACGCGCCGACGCCCAGGTCGCGGACGAGCGCCACGTCCTCGCGGTAGCGGCGCACGTGGTCGCAGGCCACGGCGGCCGTGGTGCCGTCCTTCACGTTCCCCGGCAGGGCCGTGAAGGCGTCCCACACCGAGGGGCCGCGCTCGTCGGCGGCGCCCTCGATCTGGTGGGCCGAGGTGGCCACGCCCCACAGGAAGTCGCGCGGGAACGGGGGCAGCGGGGCACGGGGGCCCGGGGGGATGGTCGCCATGCGCGGGATCATCCGCACCGGCCGGAACGGAAGTCAACGCCCGTGCGGGCAAAGGGCGTTGCGGTGGCCGTGCGCCGCCTACGCGCCCTCCTTCAGGACCCGGGTGATCAGCTGGCGCTGGTCCTCGGTCAGCCGCGGGTCCGCGCAGTACACGGTGCGTCCGTCGACGGTGATCTGGTAGCTGAAGCCGTCGGGCACGCCGATCGGTGGCTCGCCCCGGCCGTCGGCGACGGCCCGCTCGGCCAGGGCGTGCCACTCCTGGGCGTCCACGCGCGCGGTGGTGTCCACCTCCGCGTGCCGCTCGATGCCCCCGAAACCTCCGGTGCGCTTCACCTGGATACGCATGGGTCCTGTCTACTCCAGGCCCGGGCGCCCCGCCAGGCGGCCCCGGCGGGCCCGACGGCTTCCGGCCGGATCAGGTGGCGACCACCTTCACCTGCGCCCACGCGTCCAGGACGGCCTTGAGCTCCTCGCCGTCGCCGTACTTGGCGCGGGCCGCGGCGACCGTCAGTTTGGCGAAGTCCGCGAAGGACGCGTCCTGGGCCAGTTCGCCGCCGGTCAGGACGGCGTACCAGATCTGTCCCGCCCGCTCCCAGGAGTGCCCGCCGAGGGCCTGGGCGAGCAGGTAGAAGGCGTGGTTCGGGATGCCGGAGTTGATGTGCACGCCGCCGTTGTCGCGGCCGGTGCGGACGAAGCCGTCCATGGTGGCGGGCTGCGGGTCCTTGCCGAGGACGTCGTCGTCGTACGCGGTGCCCGGGGCCTTCATGGAGCGCAGGGCGGTGCCGGTGACGCGCTCGGCGAGCAGGCCCGCGCCGATCAGCCAGTCGGCCTCGGCGGCGGTCTGGCCGAGGGTGTACTGCTTGATCAGCGAGCCGAAGACGTCCGCCATGGACTCGTTCAGGGCGCCGGGCTGGCCGAAGTAGGTGAGGTTGGCGGTGTACTGGACCACGCCGTGGGTCAGCTCGTGGCCGATCACGTCCACGGGGATGGTGAAGTCGAGGAAGATCTCCCTGTCCCCGTCGCCGAACACCATCTGCTCGCCGTTCCAGAAGGCGTTCCCGTAGTCCTCGCCGTAGTGCACGGTGGCGTTCAGCGGCAGGCCGCCGCCGTCGATCGAGTCGCGCTCGAAGTGCTTGAAGAACACCTCGAAGGTCGCGCCGAGGCCGTCGTAGGCGCGGTTGACGGTCGCGTCCTTGCCGGGCTTGTCGCCCTCGCCGCGCACCTTGCGGCCGGGCAGCTCGGTGCGGTGTTTGGCGTCGTGGACGGTGCGGTGCGGCTTGCCCTCCTCCGCGCCCTTGGGCGCGGCGACGGACGGGGCGCCGATGACGGTCGTCAGGCGGCGCTGGGTGCGCTCGAAGGCGTCCCGCTGGAGGGTGCGGCGGGCCGGTCCCGCGAGGGCGGGGTCCTGGTTCTGGGCGAGCGTGTCCAGGACGAACGGCGGCACGATGGTGCAGAAAACGGGTTCGAACCTCTCCGGGTTCCCCGTTGGGTTGGCGGTCATGCGTGGCAATGTGGCACTGGGTCATGCCGCTGTCACTAGCTGCCACCATGATTGGTGAAATACCGGGATACGGGGCCCGCCCGGAGGCTCCGGCTGCTAAGGCCCGGCGTGCGCTCCCCCCTCTTTAACGCCCCCCGCACTCGTCCTCGGCCGCCGGAGCGGCTGGAATGGCCGCGGAGCACCGATACAGGTCCCGCATACTGATACGGGACGCCGTATCGGCGGAGGCTCGGTTAGGCTGCTGAGCATCATGCGTTACGGGCTGCTTCTTCTTAGCTGCCGCGGCGAGGGCCTGTAGTCGAGGCCGACCCCCTCCCCGCGGAGTTCGGTGCTGCGCAAGACCGTCGGCCGTCCAGAAGGACTCACCGAGGAGCCCCGCACACCATGCCGAACTTCCAACGTCCCTCCGCCCTGCCGATCCACAAGTACGGCCAGTACGAGCAGGTGGACCTGCCCGACCGCACCTGGCCCGACCAGCGCATCACCGTGGCGCCCCGGTGGCTGTCCACGGACCTGCGCGACGGCAACCAGGCGCTGATCGACCCGATGTCCCCGGCCCGCAAGCGCGCGATGTTCGACCTGCTGGTCAAGATGGGCTACAAGGAGATCGAGGTCGGGTTCCCCTCCTCCGGGCAGACCGACTTCGACTTCGTACGCTCGATCGTCGAGGACGAGGGCGCCATCCCCGACGACGTGACGATCTCGGTGCTCACGCAGGCCCGCGAGGAGCTGATCGAGCGCACCGTCCAGTCCCTGAAGGGCGCCAAGCGCGCCACGGTGCACCTGTACAACGCGACCGCGCCGGTCTGGCGCGAGGTCGTCTTCCGGGGCTCGCGCGACCAGGTCAAGCAGATCGCCGTCGACGGCACGCGCCTGGTCATGGAGTACGCGGACAAGATCCTGGGCCCGGAGACGGTCTTCGGCTACCAGTACAGCCCGGAGATCTTCACCGACACCGAGCTGGACTTCGCCCTGGAGGTCTGCGAGGGCGTCATGGACGTCTGGCAGCCCGGCGCCGACCGCGAGATCATCCTGAACCTGCCCGCGACCGTGGAGCGCTCGACGCCCTCCACGCACGCCGACCGCTTCGAGTGGATGAGCCGCAACCTGTCCCGCCGACAGTACGTGTGCCTGTCCATCCACCCGCACAACGACCGCGGCACCGCCATCGCCGCCGCCGAGCTGGCCGTGATGGCCGGCGGCGACCGCGTCGAGGGCTGCCTGTTCGGCCAGGGCGAGCGCACCGGCAACGTGGACCTGGTCGCCCTGGGCATGAACCTGTTCAGCCAGGGCATCGACCCGCAGATCGACTTCTCGGACATCGACGAGATCCGCCGGGTGTACGAGTACTGCACGCAGATGGAGGTCCACCCCCGCCACCCGTACGCGGGCGACCTCGTCTACACCGCCTTCTCCGGCTCCCACCAGGACGCCATCAAGAAGGGCTTCGACGCCATGGAGGCCCGCGCGGCCGCCGCAGGCAAGACGGTCGACGACATCGAGTGGGCCGTGCCGTACCTGCCCATCGACCCCAAGGACGTCGGCCGCTCGTACGAGGCCGTGATCCGCGTCAACTCGCAGTCCGGCAAGGGCGGCATCGCCTACGTCCTGAAGAACGACCACAAGCTGGACCTGCCGCGCCGGATGCAGATCGAGTTCTCGAAGATCATCCAGGCGAAGACCGACGCCGAGGGCGGCGAGGTCTCGCCCGACGCCATCTGGAGCGTCTTCCAGGACGAGTACCTGCCCAACGCGGAGAACCCCTGGGGCCGCATCCAGCTGCGCGCCAGCCAGACCACCATGGGCGAGGACGGCGCCGACACCCTGACCGTCGGGGCGATCGTGGACGGCGACTCCACGGTCCTCACCGGCACCGGCAACGGCCCGATCTCCGCGTTCTTCGCGGCCCTGCAGTCCATCGGCATCGACGCCCGGCTGCTGGACTACCAGGAGCACACGATGAGCGCCGAGGCCTCCGCGCAGGCGGCGTCGTACATCGAGTGCGTCGTCGGCGACAAGGTCCTGTGGGGCGTGGGCATCGACGCGAATACGACACGCGCCTCGCTGAAGGCGGTCGTCTCGGCCGTCAACCGCGCGGCCCGCTGAGGCTGTTCGACCCCCAGTTCGACCGGTGTTTTCGTGGCCCCGCCCGCCCCCTCGGCGGGCGGGGCCACGGCGCGCGGGGCGCCTGGTCACGGACCTGCTACCGGCCATCTCCCGTCCGGGGTACTGACGCGGCATCATCGATGTGGCTAACATCACGCCAACGCGGCAGGGCGGCCGCGGAGTCGTGGAGGTGCGTGGTGCTGCCAGACCGGGAACGAGACGGCCGGAACGTCCCCGACTCCCGCGCCCCGGGCGCCCCGCCGGACCGCGGCCGACGCCACGGCCGCCTCGCGGGCCTGGCCCGGGTGCGCCGCCTGATCGGCACCCGCACCGCCTGGACCACCGTCTGCGACGGCGAGTTCTTCTGCCCCGGCTGCGGCGGCGACCGCAACTACCAGCGGCGCAGCGGACACCGCAGGTTCGTCCTGCTCGGCGTGCCGCTGCTGTCCCGCGGCCGGACCGGGCCCGTCGTCGAATGCGCCGCCTGCCAGGACCACTTCGGGCTCGACGCGCTCGACCACCCCACCACCATCCGGCTCGCCGCCATGCTCCGCGAGGCCGTGCACACCGTCGTCATCGCCGTGCTCACCACCGGCGGCGCGGCCTCCCGCGGCACGCTGGACGCGGCCGTCGCCACCCTGCGCGGCGCCGGGTTCGACGACTGCACCGAGGAGCGCGTCGTCGCCCTCGTCAACGCCCTCGCCGCCGACACCGGCCGCCCCGGCGCCCCCGACTGCGCGCCCGGCCTCGCCATCGAGCTCCACGAGGCGCTCGGCCCCCTCGCCCCGCACCTGGCCCCCGCGGGCCGCGAGGCGCTGCTGCTCAAGGGCGCCCGCATCGCGCTCGCCGACGGGCCGTACACGCCCGCGGAGCGCGACGTGCTCGCCACGGCGGGCTGCGCGCTCACCATCGGCACGGACGACGTGGCCCGGCTGATGGCGGCCGCCCAGCGCACCCCGTCCTGACCGCGACCGCGCACCCGGTGCCGTACGGGGGTGCCCGTACGGCACCCCCGTACTCCCCGCGGATACTCCCCGGGGAGTAGTCCCCGGCCCGTGCCACCCGTGGGCGTAACGCCCACCTCGCCCCCGCGTCCGACGCGTCGACCCTCCCGTGACGGAACTCTGGAAGCCGTCAGACACCGTCACGGGAGGGAGGCCCACCGATGGGGGCCGCGACAACCACCAAGCGCCGGCGAACACGTGCGGTGCCCTGGGTGCTGCTCGGCATCTGGGTCGCCGTCATGGCGCTCGCGGGGCCGTTCGCCGGGAAGCTCGGCGACGTCCAGCACGACCGGGCCGTGGACTATCTGCCGTCGAGCGCCGACTCCACCCAGGTCGCCAGGATCCAGGAGCGGCTGCCCGGCGGCGAGAGCACCGAGCTGGTGCTCGTCTACCACCGCGACGGCGGCCTGGAGCCCGCCGACCGCGCGCTCGCGGACCGCCAGGTCAAGGAGGTCGACCGGGAGCTCGACCTCGTCGCGACGCCCACGGGGGTGGCGTCGAAGGACGGGGCGACCCTGATGTACCCGGTCGCGAGCACCGCACCCGGCACGGACGAGGAGAAGCGCGACGCCTTCGTCAACGACGTACGGGACGTCGTCAAGGGCGGCGGCGGCCTGAGCGTCGACGTCGGCGGGTCCGGCGCGCTCGCCACCGACGCCGGCGAGGTCTACCAGTCGCTCGACGGGCCGCTGCTCTACACGACCGTCGCCGTGGTCGCGGTCCTGCTCGTGCTCATCTACCGCAGCCCGTTCCTGTGGCTCGTGCCGCTCGTCGTCGCGGGCGTCGCCAACGTCCTCTCCATGGGCGTCGCCTACGGCCTCAACCAGGCCTTCGGCACCAGCGTCAGCGGCCAGAGCTCGGGCATCATGACGATCCTCGTCTTCGGCGCGGGCACCGACTACGCCCTGCTCATCGTCTCCCGCTACCGCGAGGAGCTGCGCCGCGTCCAGCGGCCGTACGACGCCATGGCCGCCGCCCTGCGCGGCTGCGGCCCCGCCGTGCTCGCCTCCTCCGGCACCGTCGCCGTCGGCCTGCTCTGTCTGCTCGCCGCCGACCTCAACTCCAGCCGGGGCATGGGCCCGCTGGGCGCGGTGGGCGTGCTGTGCGCGCTCGTGGCGATGCTGACGCTGCTGCCCGCGCTGCTCGTGGTGCTCGGGCGGCGGGTGTTCTGGCCGCTGGTGCCCGCCTTCGGCAGCGAGCCGGGGAAGCGCCGCTCGCTGTTCGCCTCCATGGGCTCCTCCGCCGGGCGCAGGCCGCTGGTCGTCCTCGCCTCCGGGGCCGTGCTGCTCGGCGCGCTCGCCCTCGGCGCCTTCAACCTGCCCGGCAACCTCAAGCAGGAGGACTCCTTCACCAGCAAGCCCGACTCCATCGCCGCCATGGAGACCCTCGCCGCCGCCTATCCGGAACGCGGCACCCAGCCCATCAACGTCATCGTGCCGACCGCCGAGGCCGGTGAACTCCTCGGCCGGGCCCGGTCCGTGGCCGGAGTCGACAGCGTCACGCGCGGCCGCACCGCCGCGAAGTGGACCGAGCTGTCCGTGGTCGCGAAGGCCCCGCCGCAGACCGCCGCCGAGACCGCGACCATCGAGGCCCTGCGCGACGAGCTCGACCCGCGAGGGGCGTACGTCGGCGGGCCGAGCGCCGAACAGCTCGACCTGAAGGACACCAACGCCCGCGACCGCCTGGTCGTCGTGCCGATCGTCCTCGCCGCCGTGCTCCTCATCCTGGTCGCGCTGTTGCGCAGCCTCGTCGCGCCGCTCCTGCTGCTCCTCGCGGTCGTCGCGGTGTGGGGCGCCTCGCTCGGCATCGCGGGCCTCGTCTTCGAACCGCTCTTCGGCTTCGAGGGCACCGACCCGGGGCTCGGTCTGCTCTCCTTCGTCTTCCTCGTCGCCCTCGGCGTCGACTACGGCATCTTCCTCATGCACCGCATGCGCGAGGAGTGCCTCGCGGGAGCGGAGACCGGCGCCGCCGCGCTCACCGCGCTGCGCACCACCGGCGGCGTGATCGCCTCCGCCGGTCTGGTGCTCGCCGCGACGTTCTCGGTGCTCGTCAACATGCCGCTCGTCCAACTCGTCGAGCTGGGCTTCGTCATCGCCGTCGGCGTGCTCCTCGACACCTTCCTGGTCCGTACGTACCTGGTGACGTCCGCGAGCCTCGCGCTCGGCCGGAAGGTGTGGTGGCCGGGCCCGCTGTCGCGGCGGCCCGCCGCCCCCGCCGCGCCGGAGCGGGAGGAGCCCGAACTGACCGCGGCACGCTGACCCTTGCGCACACACCGCGGTGCCCCTCCCTGCCGGAGGGGCACCGCCTTCCTGGATGATGAGGGCCGCATCACCATGGACGCGGACACCGCCGCACTCGACCCGTGTCCGCGGGAAGGGGGACCCGACGACGTGCCGTACCCGCCGCCCGCCACCCGCCCCTGGTGGCCGTTCTCCGGAGCGGCGCCGGACTCGCGCCGCGCCCTGCGGGAGGACGCGCTGTTCGCGGTGGTCCTCGCCGCCTGCGCCGCACTGCTCGCCGTCCTGATCAAGGACGGCCGGTCGCCGGACGCCCTCGGCTGGGCCCTCCTGCTGTGCGGCCACGTCCCGATCGTCTGGCGCCGCCGCAGGCCGATGGCGGTGCTCCTGGCCACCATGGCCTTCGTCGGCCCGTACCACGCCCTCGACTACGACCACGCCGCCGCGACCCACGTGGGCATGGTCGCCCTCTACACCGTCGCCGTCTCCGGCCGCCCCCGCCGCACCCTCCTGACCGGCGTGCACATCATCGCGCTCATCCTCGTCGTCAACACGGGCGTCGGCGGGGACCCGGTCACGGAGGTCGTGCGGATCACCGGCTGGATCGTCGCCGTGCTGGTCTTCGGCACGTACGTCCGCGTGCACCGGCAGTACGTCGCCTCGGTGGTGGAGCGCGCCGAGCGGGCCGAGCGCACCCGCGAGGAGGAGGCGCGGCGCCGCGTCGCGGAGGAGCGGCTGCGGGTCGCCCGCGATCTGCACGACCTGCTCGCGCACAGCATCACGCTCGTCGGCGTGCAGACGTCGGTGGCCGCGCACGTGCTCTCCGCCGACCCCGAGCGCCTGGACCGGGCGGCCGTCGCCGGGGCCCTCGACGACATCGCCGACACCTGCCGGGCCGCGCGCGGCGAACTCCGGGCGACCCTCGAAGTGCTGCGCTCCGGGCCCGAGTCGGGCGCGGGGGCCGACGAGTACCGCGGCCCGCTGCCCGGCATCGACGGCATCGGCGACCTCGCGGGGGCGGCCCGCACGGCCGGGGCGAAGGTCGAGCTCGCGATGGCGGAGGTGACCGCGGTGCCGCCCGTGGTCGGGGCCGCGGCCTACCGGATCGTGCAGGAGGCCCTGACCAACGCCGTGCGGCACGGTGGCCCCGGCCTCGCGGTGCGCGTGGCGTTGGGGGAGCGCGCGGGCGCCCTGTGCCTGTCCGTGAGCGACGACGGCACCGGGCCCGCCGCACCCCCCGCCGCGCGGGCCGCGCCCGGGTTCGGCATCATCGGCATGCGGGAGCGGGCCCGCAGCGTCGGCGGGACGCTCCAGGCCGGGCCGCGCGAGGGACGGGGGTTCGAAGTGGTGGCGGAACTGCCGCTGGGGGCACGGGAGTCCGAGCGGGCCGAGGAGGTGGCGCGGTGAAGATCCGCGTGCTCCTCGCCGACGACCAGGCCCTGGTGCGGGCCGCGTTCGCGATGCTCGTGGAGTCGGCGCCCGACATGGACGTGGTGGCCCAGGCGGGCACCGGGCGCGAGGCGGTGGAGCTGGCCCGCGTCCGGCGCGCCGACCTCGTCGTCATGGACGTGCGCATGCCCGACCTCGACGGGATCGAGGCGACGCGCCTCATCGCCGCCGACGAGGACCTCGCCGGGGTGAAGGTCCTCATGCTCACCACGTACGACACCGACGAGCACGTCGTCGAGGCGCTGCGGGCCGGGGCGTCCGGCTTCCTCGTCAAGGACACCAGGCCGGCGGAGCTCCTGGACGCGATCCGCACGGTGGCGGCGGGCGACTCCCTGCTGTCCCCCGGCCCGACGGCCCGCCTCATCGCCCGCGTCCTGCGCCAGCCGGAGGCCCCCGGCGCCACGGCCGACGCGCCCCGCTCCCTGGCCGCGCTCTCCGACCGCGAGCGCCAGGTGCTCACCCTGGTCGCCCGCGGCCTGAACAACACGGAGGTGGCGGAGGCCCTGGGGCTCAGCCCCCTCACGGCCAAGACCCACGTCAGCCGCATCATGGGCAAGCTGACCGCCCGCGACCGTGCCCAGCTGGTCATCACCGCGTACGAGGCGGGCCTGGTCAGACCGGGCGGGTGAGGGCCGCGGCGACGGGCCGCTACAACAGGCCCGCCGCCGCCAGGTGCTTGCCCACGCGCTCCACGTCCTCGGGGGAGAGGGGGATCTGGGGAACGGCCGTGGTGGGGTGGGCGATGACGCCGCGCAGATGGAGGGCGGCCTTGAAGGCGCCCAGGCTGGAGGAGCTGCGGCCCATCCGGGCGGGGGAGCCCGTCTCGGTCATGCGGAACAGGGCGCAGAGGCGCTCCTGCTCGGCGCGGGCGCCGTCGAGGTCCCCGGCGCGGGCCGCGCGGTAGAGGCGGACGTAGCCGTCGGGGTCGACGTTGCCGAGGCCGGGGACCACGCCGTGCGCGCCCATCGCGAGGGCCGAGTCGACCGTCAGCTCCGAGCCGGTGAGGACGCTGAAGGCGGGCGGCGCGCCGAGCAGGACGCGGCGCAGGCCTCCGTCGTCGCCGCTGGAGTCCTTGAGCCCGGCCAGGGTGCCCTCGGCCGCGAGGTCGAGGACGAGGTCGGCGTCGAGCTTGGTGTGCACCGAGACGGGCAGGTCGTACGCGAAGACGGGCAGGCCGCCGCGCTCGGCGACGAGCCGGTAGTGGCGGGCGATCTCGGCGGGGTGGGTGCGGGTGTAGAAGGGCGCGGTCACGACGACGCCGTCGGCCCCGGCGGCGGCCGCGGCCCGCACGTGGTCGAGGACGCGCAGCGTCGTCATGTCGATGGCCCCGGCCAGGACGGGGAGTCGGCCGCCGACGTGGTGGACGACCGCGGACACGACGGTCCTGCGGTGGGCGTCGGGCAGGTACGCCGCCTCCGACGAGGAGCCGAGGACGAACAGCGCGTCCACGCCCGCGCCGACCAGGTGGTCGACGAGGCGCTCCAGCGAGGCGACGTCCACCTCGTTGTCCGGCGTCAGGGGGGTGCAGACGGGCGGGACGACACCGGTCAACAGGGTGGGGAGTGCGGTCATGGAGCCTCCTTGGACGTGGCCGTGGCGGCGGCCGTCGCGGTGGATGCCGGCTGTGTGGCCTGTGCCGACTGGCTGACGAGGTCGCGCGTGGTCTCGCCCGCCGGTACGGGGTGGTGGCACCGGAAGCGGTGCGCGGACCCCTCCTCCGTAGTGTCCGGCATGGCCGCCGCGCAGGCGTCGTCCGCCTTCCAGCAGCGTGTCCGGAAGGGGCACCCGCTGGGCGGCCGGGTGGCCGAGGGGACGGGGCCGACGAGCGGGATGGGGTCGATGGGGTCCAGAAGGCCGGGCGTGGCGGAGAACAGGGCGCGGGTGTAGGGGTGCCGGGCCTGGTCGAGGATGTCGGCGGCGGGCGCCTCCTCGACGATCCGGCCCAGATACATGGTGATCACCCGGTCGCTCATCCTGCGGACCGTCTGGATGTCGTGCGAGACGAACACCAGGGCGAGGCCGAGACGTTCCTTCAGATCGAGGAGGAGGTTGAGGATCTGGGCGCGGACCGAGACGTCCAGGGCGCTGGTGGGCTCGTCGGCCACGACGAGCTCGGGCTCCAGGGCGAGCGCCCTGGCGATCGCGACGCGCTGGCGCTGGCCGCCCGAGAGCTGGCCGGGCAGCCCGTCCGCGAGCGCCGTGGGCAGGCCGACCAGGCTCATCAACTCCCGTACGCGTGCGTCCCGTTGGGCCGGTCTGCCGCGCCGGTGGACGTCGAGCGGGTCGCGCAGGATCTGACGGACGGGAAGCCGCCGGTTCAGGGCGGTCGAGGGGTCCTGGAAGATCATGGCGGTGTCGCTGCCGATGGTGGTGCGCCGCTCCGGGGGCTTCATCCGCCACAGGTCGCGGCCGCGGTACTCGACGGTGCCTGCGGTGGGGCGCTGGATGCCCACGAGTACCTTGGCCAGGGTGGACTTGCCGCAGCCGGACTCGCCGACGACGCCGACGGTTTCGCCGGGGGCGATGGTCAGGTCGGCGCCGGTGAGCGCGTACACCTTGTCGCGGGAGAAGACGCCGCCGGTGCGGGCCCTGTGGACGACGTGGGCGTCGCGCAGCGCGATGAGCTCTTCAGCGGGCTCTTCAGCGGGCGTCATGGGCGATTCCCTCCCGTGATTCTGGCGGCTGCGGGTCGTTCGTGGCTGGGCGCGCCCGCGCGGCGGAGCCGCTGTCGACACCGTCCCGCGCCCCTTCGGGGCGCTCCGGTGCGGGGCGCTCCCGTGCCGAGGGTTCGTGGGGCGCGAGTGCCGGGTGGTGGCAGGCCGTCCGGTGGGAGAGCACGCCCAGGAGTTCCGGCGCCGTCGTGCGGCACAGCTCGCTCGCGAGCGGGCAGCGGTCGGCGAAGCGGCACCCGGCGGGGAAGTCGGCGGGCGACGGCACGACGCCCTTGATCTGGGTGAGGCGCTGGGCGGCGGACTCCAGGGAGAGGACGGAGCCGAGCAGGCCGCGCGTGTAGTGGTGGGTGGGGTACTCCACCAGCTCCGCGGTGACCCCGGTCTCGACGATCTGGCCGCCGTACATCACCGCGACGCGGTCGGTGACGTCCGCGACGAGCGCCAGGTCGTGGGAGACCAGGATCAGCGCGAAGCCGAGCTCCGCGCGCAGCCGCAGGAGGAGCTGGATGACCTGTGCCTGCACGGTGACGTCCAGGGCGGTGGTGGGCTCGTCCGCGACGATCAGCTTCGGGTCGCGGGACAGGGCCATCGCGATGAGCACGCGCTGGCGCTGGCCGCCGGACAGCTCGTGCGGGTAGCTGCGCAGGGTGCGGTCCGGGTCGAGGCCCACCAGGGAGAGCAGTTCGGCGGGGGAGCGGTGGCCGCCGCGCCGGACGACCTGCTTGAGCTGGGCGCGCACGGTCATGGCCGGGTTCAGGGAGGACAGGGCGTCCTGGTAGATCATCGCCATGTCGTGGCCGAGCAGCCGGCGCCGGGCCCGCGGGGGCAGGCCGATGAGCTCCTGCCCGGCGAAGGTGACGCGGCCGCGGACGCGGGCGCCCTTGGGCTGGAGCCCCATGACGGTCAGGGCGGTCAGGGACTTGCCGCAGCCGGACTCGCCCACCAGGCCGAGGACTTCGCCGGGCCGGACCTGGAAGCTGATGCCGTCGACGATGTCGACCCCGCCGTGCCGGGCGTCGAAGCCGATGGCCAGGTCCCGTACGTCCAGGACGGGCGTGCCCTCGGGCAGCGGCCGGGCGCGGGTGCGCAGACGGGCGGCGGCGTCGGCGAGGCCGGGCAGTTCGAGGACCTCGCCGCTGCCGGGCTCGGGGGCCTCGACCTCGTCCTCGGCGCGGGCGGGGTCGACCTCGCGGCCCGAGGGCGCGGCCCAGGCGTCGGACACGCCTTCGGACAGCACGTTCAGGGACAGCACGGTCAGGAGCATCAGGAGGCCGGGGAACACGGTGGCCCACCAGCCGCCGATGAGCACCATGTTCTTGCCGTCGGCGATGACGCTGCCCCAGGACGGGTCGGGGGGCCGGACGCCCGCGCCGATGAAGGACAGCGAGGCTTCGAAGACGATGGCCTCGGCGACCTGCACGGTGCAGAAGACGAGGACGGGCGCGGCGCAGTTGATGGCGACGTGCTTGATGAGGATGTGCGGGGTGCGGGCGCCGACGACGCGTTCGGCGGTGACGTAGTCCTCGCTGTACTGGTCCAGGACGTTGGCGCGGACGACCCGGGCGATGGGCGGGGTGAACAGGAACGCGATCGCGCAGATCAGGACGGTGATGCCGCCGCCGAACACGGCGACGAGGACGGCGGCGAGCGCGATGCCGGGGAACGCCATGACGATGTCCAGGACCCGCATGAGGGACTCGTCCACGGCCTTGCGCGAGGTCGCGGCGACCGCGCCGACGACCGCGCCGACGGTGAGGGCAAGGAGGGTCGCGCCGAGCCCGATGGCGAGCGACCAGCGGGCGCCGTACATGAGCCGGCTGAGGATGTCCCGGCCGAGGCTGTCCTGGCCCATCCAGTGGTCGGCGGAGGGGTGCCCGGTGCCGTCCACCAGGGACTGCTGTTCGAGCGGGTCGTGCGGGGCGAGCAGCGGGGCGAACAGGGCGACGAGGACGACGACGGCGAGCACGCCGACCGCGATCCGCGACAGGACGGGCAGCTTGCGCAGCGACCGCAGCCGCAGGCCCGGCCGGGCGAGCCTGTCGGTCAGCGCCTTGCGCGAGGCGAACGGCATCAGGAGGTTCCCCTCAGGCGCGGGTTGACCAGGAGGTAGAGGATGTCGATGACGAGGTTCACCACGACGAAGCCGACGGCGGTGGTGATGACGACGCCCTGCACGACGGCGGGGTCCCCGTTCTTCACCGCGTCGATCATCAGCTTGCCCATGCCGGGCAGGGAGAAGATCGTCTCGATGACGACGGCGCCGCCGAGCAGATAGCCGACGCGCAGGCCGAGCACGGTGAGCGGGTTGATGAGGGCGTTGCGCAGGACGTTGCGGCCGACGACCACGACGGGCGGCAGGCCGCTGCCCACGGCGGTGCGGACGTAGTCCTTGTCGAGTTCCTCGACGACGGCGGTGCGGATGATGCGGGTCATCTGCGCGGCCACCGGCAGGGACAGGGCGAGCGCGGGCAGCGTCATCGTTCTGAGCCAGCCGGTGAAGGAGTCGTTGGGGTTGATGTAGCCGCCGGTCGGGAACCAGCCCAGGTCCACGGCCAGGTACTGGATCATGAGCAGGGCCAGCCAGAAGCCGGGCGCGGCGACGCCGGTCAGGGAGACGACGCGGACGATCTGGTCGGGCAGCCGGTCGCGGTAGATCGCGGCGGTCACGCCGAGCAGCAGCGAGACGACGACGGCGATGCCGAGCCCGAGGAAGGTGAGCTGCATGGTCAGGGGCAGGGCCGTGGTGACCTGGTCGACGACCGCGGAGCGGGTCAGGACGCTGATGCCCATGTCGCCGTGGAGCAGGTCGCCGACGAAGTCGGCGTAGCGCACGGGCAGCGGGTCGAGCAGGCCGTTCTCCTCGCGGAACTGATGCAGTTGCTCCGGGGTCGGGTTGGCGCCCTGGAAGAACGCGGAGGCCGGGTCGACGTCCGAGAAGCGCATGACGAGGAAGACGAACAGGACGATGCCGAGCAGCAGCGGGACGAGCAGGGCGAGGCGGCGGAGCAGGATGCGCAGGATCGCGGTCACGTGGTACGGCTCCTCATTCCGGAGGGGTGCGGTTCCTCGGGTCGCGGGGCGTGCCCGTCAGACCCACCGGGCCTGGAGGAGGTTGACGCCGGGGTAGGGCTGGGGCCTTATGCCGCTGAGCCGCTTGGGGTTCCACGCCGTCATCAGCTCGTTGTGGACGACGGGGTAGAGCACGGCCTCCTCGGCGACGAGGTCGATGTAGTCCTGGACCATCGACTTCTTGCGGGTGGCGTCGGACTCGCGGGTCGCCTTGTCCATGAGCCGGAACAGCTCCTTGGCGCGGGCGTTGCCCGCCCAGCGGGCGTAGCCCATCCAGATGTTCTCGGGGCCGTAGTTGTAGTGCATGATCAGGTCGGCCTCGATGCCGAACTGGTTGGGGTTCGAGGCGGCCGCGACGACCTGGAAGTCCTTCTTCTGGTCCAGCTTGGTGAAGACGGCCGTGGTCTCCTGCGGGTCCAGGGTGGTCTTGACGCCGATCGCGTCCCAGGAGGCCTTGATGGTGGGCAGGCAGTCGCTGATCCAGCTGACGTTGACGGCCATCAGGTTGATCTTCAGGCCCGAGACCCCGGCCTCCTTCAGCAGGGCCTTGGCCTTCTTGGGGTCGTAGCCGTACACAGTTTTGGCCGGGCGGTAGCTGGGGTTGCCCTCGTTCAGGAAGGACGTGGCGGCCTTGCCGTGGCCCTTCAGGGCGACGTCGATCATCTTCGCGCGGTCGATGGCGTAGTGCAGGGCCTGGCGCACCCGCACGTCGTCGAAGGGCTTGTGGGCGGTGTTGAACATCAGGAAGAGGTTGTTCATCCCGGCGCCGCCCTCGACGGTCATGCCGCCGCTCTTGAGCTGCTCGATGTTGGCGTACGGGATGTTGTCGGAGATCTGCGCGTCCGCGCTGCCGCCGGAGACCTTGGCGACGCGCGGGGCGGCCTCCACGATCGTCAGCCAGTTCATCTTCTTGAAGGCGGCCTTGCGGGGCCCGTTGTAGTCGTCGTACGCCTCGAAGGTCGTGTTGGACTTCGGGTGGTGCGAGGCCTGCCGGTACGGGCCCGAGCCGATCGCCTTGCCCTTGGTGGCGTCGTCCCAGGCGCCCGGCGCGGAGTACACGTGCTTCGGCATGATCTTGGCGAGGGTGAGCCGCGCCGCGCCGTCGGGGAAGGGGAACTTGAGTACGAGCTCGACGTTGCGCGCGTCGACCTTGCGGACCTCCTTGAGCCAGGCCGCGAAGAAGCCCTTGGCCAGGGTCTGGGTGCCGGGGTCCAGGATGCGGTCGAAGACGAACACCACGTCGTCGGCGGTGACCGGCTTCCCGTCGTGCCACGTGGCGCCGGCCCGCAGCTCGAACTTCCAGGTCGTGGCCTTCAGGTCGCTCGGCACCGCGGTGGCGAGCTGCGGGTACGGCTCGCGGCTGATCGGGTCGGTGCCGAGCAGCGCCTCGTAGATGTGTTCGTTACCCGCCATGGCGAACGCGGACGCCGTCTGCGTGGGGTCCCAACTGCCGTCGTTGCCGTAGCCGATGACGGCGGTGAGGGTCCCGCCGCCGCTGCCCCCGGTGTCGTTGGTGGACTCGGGCCCGCCGCACGCCACGAGGCCGCCGCCGAGGCCCGCGGCCGCGCCCAGGGCGCCGGTGTACCGCAGGAAGGACCGCCGACCGGGTCCGTCGCCGTCACGTGTCACGGGGATGGGGTCGCTCACGAGTGCCTCCCTGAAGGAGTGGGGAGAGGGTGCTCCCCACGTACCGGTGCGGATCGGGTGGGGGGACGGTGGGGAGATGCGCGGTGCGGACGCGGGCCGGGCGGGCCCCGCGGGAGTACGCTGCGGCGGAAAGGTCCGACGTCCTACGTCGTGCTGGCGCAGCGACCATAGGAGCGGGCCAGGGCCTGGTCAAGGTGTCGGACGGGGGTGTTTCGGGACGTGAGCGAGGAGAGCGGGCGGCTCCGGTGGTGGCGCGGACCGCTGGGATCCGTGGGCTTCGGCGGGGACTACAACCCCGAGCAGTGGGGCCCGGACGTGCACGCCGAGGACGTCGGGCTGATGCGGGAGGCGGGCGTCGGCCTCGTCACGCTGGGGATCTTCGCATGGGCGCGGACCGAACCCACGCCCGGCGGCCACGACTTCACCTGGCTGGACGACCACATGGACCGGCTCGCCGCCGCGGGCGTGCGGGTGTGCCTGGCGACGATGACGGCGTCACCGCCGCCGTGGCTGGCCCGGCTGCACCCCGGGACGCTGCCCGTCCTTGCGGACGGCACCCGGCTCTATCCGGGCTCGCGCCAGCACTGGTGCCCGTCGAGCCCGGTCTTCCGGCGGTACGCGGTGCGCCTGGTGGAGCGCCTCGCCGCGCGGTACGCGGACCACCCCGCGCTCGCCCTGTGGCACATCGGCAACGAGTACGGCTGCCACGTCTCGCGGCACTGCCACTGCGCGGTGTCCACGGCCGCCTTCCGCACCTGGCTGCGCGCCCGCTACCAGACCCTGGACGCGCTCAACGAGGCCTGGTCCACGGACTTCTGGTCGCAGCACTACGCCGCCTGGGACGAGATCCACACCCCGCGCGCCGCGCCGTCCTTCCGCAACCCCGCCCAGCTCGCCGACTACTGGCGCTTCTCATCGGATGAATTGCTCGACTGCTATCTGGCGGAGAAGGCCGTGCTCGCCCGGCTCACCCCCGGTGTGCCCGTCACCACCAACTTCGTCCCCGTCGCCAGGACCCTGGACCTCTTCCGCTGGGCGCCGCACCTCGACGTCGTCTCGTACGACTCCTATCCGGACCCGCACGACCCGGACGCCGCCCGGCGCGCGGCCTTCTCGTACGACGTGATGCGCGGCCTGAAGGGCGGGCGCCCCTGGCTGCTCCTGGAACAGGCGCCGTCGGCGGTCAACTGGCGGCCCCACAACGGCCGCAAACCGCCCGGCCGGATGCGCCTGGACAGCTGGCAGGCGGTGGCGCACGGCGCCGACGCGGTCCTGTTCTTCCAGTGGCGCCAGTCGCGCGGCGGCGCCGAGAAGTTCCACTCGGCGATGGTGCCGCACGCGGGCCCCGACACCCGGATCTTCCGCGAGGTGAGCGCGCTCGGCGCGGAGCTGGCCGGGCGGCCCGAGCTGCTCGGCGCGGTGCCCGAGCGGGCCGACGCGGCGCTCCTGTTCGACTGGGGCGCCTGGTGGGCCCTGGACACGGGCGCCCACCCGAGCGAGGTGGACTACCTTCAGGGCGCGCTCGCCTACCACCGGCCTCTCCACGACGCGTCTGTAGCGTGCGACGTGGTGCCGGTCGACGGGGATCTGACGGGCTATCGGCTGCTGCTCGTGCCGCACCTGTACTCCGTGTCGCGGGCGGCGGCCGCGCGCCTGGTGGCGTATGTGGAGGGCGGCGGCACCCTCGTGATGTCGTACTTCTCCGGGATCACCGACGAGCACGACCGGGTGTACCTGGGCGGCTATCCGGGGCCGTTCCGGGAGGTGCTCGGCCTGACGGTGGAGGAGTTCGCGCCGCGCGCGGACGGCGGCTGGGCGGAGGTGCTCCGCCTGGAGGGCGCCGAGGCCGTGCCGGGCTTCGGCGGCGAGGGCGGTGCGGATGGCGGGGACGGCGAGGGCGGCGGTGAAGGCCCCGCCGTGACCCGGCACGCGTACGGGCGGGGCACCGCCTGGTACGTGGCGTGCGACCCCGGCCCCGAGGCGCTGCGCGCCCTGCTGGACCGGGTGCGCGCGGAGTGCGGGGTGCGCCCGGTGGCGGCGGGGCTCGCCGCGGGCGTGCAGGTGCGCACCCGGGTCACGGCGGCGGGGGAGCGGCTGCGGGTGCGGCTCGACTACCGCGACGGGGCGGTGGCCGTCGAGCGGGACGACGCGTAGGCCTCCCGGTACATCCGCGCGAAGCTGCGGGGCCCCGCGCCCGTGACGCGCTCGACGGTGTCGGTGACCCGGTCCTCGGCGCCCCGGCTTATCCCGTCGTCGAGCGCGGCCAGGAGCTCCGCGAACGCGGCGGGCATGCCGCCCCCGGTCAGCCGCGCGGCGAGCGCGTCGGGCGGCACGGCCCGGTGGCGCACGGCGCGGCCCGTGACGCGGCCGACGACCGCCGCCACGTCGGCGTACGACAGCGCCTCGGGGCCGGTGACGACGAGGTCGGGCCCCGGCGGGAGCGGGTCGGTGAGGGCGCGGGCGGCCACGGCGGCGATGTCGTCGGCGTCGACGAAGCCGACGCGTCCGGTGCCGGTCGCGGTGGTGAGCACGCCGTCGCCGCGGATGCTGTCGGCGTGCAGGTGGTCCCCGGTGAAGTTCTGCATGAACCACGACGGGCGGAGCACGGACCACTCGTCGAACAGGCCGCTGTCGGCGAGGAGTTGGTGCACCTGTCCCACGCCGGGCCCGCCCGCCTCGATGGCCGAGGAACTGAGGAGCACCACGCGCGTCACGCCCGCCGCGCGGGCCCGCTCCAGGAAGGGCCGCATGACGGCGACCGGTTCGGGCTCGGCGACGGGCGGGACCAGATAGGCGCGGTCGGCTCCGCGCAGGGCGGCGGCGTGCGTGTCCGGGTTGTACCAGTCGAACCGGACAGGGCCACGGCCCGCCTCGCCCCGGCGGCTCGCGGCGCGCACGGTGTGGCCGAGGGCGGCGAGCCGGGCGGCGACGCGGCTGCCGGTGGTGCCGGTCGCGCCCGTGACGAGGACGGTCAGCGGCCGGGCCGCCGTCAGCGGCTCGGCCGCCCGCGGCGGCTCAGTCATGGACGGCCGCCGTCAGGGACGCGGGGACGGCGAGCGGGTTCCAGTAGTCGCGGTAGCGCACGATCAGGCCGTCCCGGACCGTGACGACGGCGACGTAGGCCATGGCGAAGGGGCCGCCGGTGGCGAGCACGCGGCCCTCGGAGCGCATCTCCGCGACGATCGTGCCCGGGTCGCCGGTCTCGTGGACCTCCACGTACGGGAACGCGTCGTACGCGATGTGGCCGGCGAGGCCGCGCAGATACGGGCCGAGGGCGGCGCGGCCGTCGAGCCGCCGGGGGTAGCCGTCGGGCGCGAAGGGGAACTCGGCGACGGCGTCCTCGGCGAAGAGGGCGATCCAGCCCTCCATGTCACCGCGGATCAGGAGGTCGAGGCCGTGCCGGAACAGCTCGGCGGGGCCGGGGGCCGGGGGTGGGGTGGTGGGCATGGGTGAGTACCGTCCCTTACGATTCGGACTGCTGGTCCGCTTTGACGATACGGACCGGCGGTCCGCTTTGTAAAGGTGAGCTGATGCCCGAGAGCCCTGAGAGCCCCGAGACGCCCGTGCGCAAGGCCCGCGCCGACGCGGCCCGCAACCGTGAGGCCGTCCTCGCCGCCGCCGACGCCCTCTTCGCCCGCAGCGAGAGCCCGCGCGGCGTGTCCATGGACCAGGTCGCGGCGGCGGCCGGGGTCGGCAAGGGCACGCTGTTCCGGCGGTTCGGGGACCGGGACGGCCTGATCCGCGCCGTCTTCGACGCGCGCAGCGGAGCGCTGCGCGCGGCGGTGGAGTCGGGGCCCGCGCCGCTCGGCCCGGACACCCCCGCGCGCGAGCGCGTCCCCGCGCTCCTGGACGCGCTCCTCGGCTTCAAGCTCGACAACCGCCCCCTCGCGCTCGCCCTGGAGGAGCCCGGCGGCAACAGCCCCTACCGGTCCGCGCACTACGCCTGGTGGCACGGCGTCCTGCGGGACGCCCTCGCGGCGGCCGGAGGCGTGCCCGACCCGGGGTACGCGGCGCACGCGCTGCTCGCGGCCGTGCGGGCGGACCTCGTGGAACACCTGGCGGCGGTCGAGGGCCTGACGGCACGCCAGCAGCGGGAGCGGCTCGCCGCGTACGTGGCGAACGTGCTCGATTGAGGGCGTCCTCGGAGGGCGCCCTCGGTCAAGGGAATCCGGGGCGTACGCGGTTATGGAGCGGAGCCGGAAGGCACGGGAATTCCCTTCCGCCCGCTGTCTCGTCGACCAGACACCCCGCCCGGGTGTTCCAGAAATACGGACGGCTTCCATCCCCTTGAGCCGGTCCCGCGCCGTGCGGCAGCAATGCGCTGCGGTCTTTTCCTCGTACGAGAGAGCGAGTTAAGGTCCGGCAAAGGGACCGGGCGGATTCCGGCACTTCGCTGAGCCGATTTCCGCCCCGGTCGTGGCGCCGCACGCGCGGCGCTCCTGCTTTCACCATTCACAACAGCTGTACGCGGCTGCCGACACGCGCGCCCCCCGCCCGTGACGGCCGTCGCCGAGCGGCTGCTGACGTGCGCGTCCCCCCGCCCGCGTCGGCTGCCGCGCTCCTTGCACGCGGCAGAGCCGTGCGCGCGGAAAAGAGACTCCGTGCGCACCGGTTCGCTCCTGCCGTGTGCCCCGGTTCTGGGTCCGGGTTGACCTCACGTTCGGCCTATTCCGGAATCAGTAGGAGTTTCTTGTGACCCATCTTCAGGGGACGGGCGCCGGGGCCGCGCAGGCCTCCGGCGCCACCATCGCCGCGGTCTTCGAGGGGCGGGCGGCCGCATCCCCGGACGCCGTCGCCGTGGTCGGCGCCGACGGCGCGTCGATGACGTACGGCCGGCTCGACGAGCGGGCCGACCGCCTCGCCCGCCTGCTGCGGGCGCGGGGGGTGGCCGAAGAGACGCTGGTCGCGGTGGCGCTCGACCGGTCCGCGGAGTACCTGGTGACGGTCCTCGCGGTACTCAAGGCGGGGGGCGCCTATCTGCCGCTGGACCCCGAATACCCGGCGCGGCGGCTCGCGTTCATGCTGGCGGACGCCGCGCCCGTCGTCGTGGTGAGCGACACGGCCACGGCCGCGAAGCTGCCGGACCACGACCGCGAGCTCCTCCTCCTCGACACCCCGGACACGGCCGCCGCGCTGGCGTCCGCCCCGGCCGGGCCCCCGCCGCGGGCCGGTGACAGGTCCGGCGGGCTCGCCAACGTGATCTACACCTCCGGCTCCACCGGCACCCCCAAGGGCGTGGGCGTCACCCACCGGGGCGTCCTGACGATGGTCGCCGACCCCCGGGTGGCGGGCGGCCCGCACACCACCACGCTCCAGCAGGCCCCCCTGGCCTTCGACGCCTCGACCTACGAGATCTGGATGCCCCTGCTGCACGGCGGCACCGTCGTGGTGGCCCCGCCCGGCGTCCTCGACGGCGAGGGCATGGCCGCGCTCGTCACCCGGCACGGCGTCACCGGGACCTTCGTGTCCGCGGGCCTGTTCCGGGTGGTGGCCGACGAGCAGCCGGACGCCTTCGCCGGGCTCGACGAGGTGTGGACCGGGGGCGACGTCGTGCCGCCGGAGGCGGTGCGCCGGGTGCTGCGCGCCTGCCCCGGCCTGACGGTCCACCACGCCTACGGGCCCACCGAGTCCACCGTCTACGCCACCTGCCGCCCCGTCACCTCGGCGGACGCCGTGAGCGAGCCCGTGCCGATCGGCTCGCCGCTGGAGGGGACGCGCGCGTACGTCCTCGACGCCGCGCTGCGCCCGGTGGCGCCGGGCGTCCCCGGCGAGCTGTACCTCGCGGGCGAGGGCCTGACCCGCGGCTATCTGGGCCGCCCGGGCCTGACCTCCGAGCGGTTCGTGGCCTGCCCCTTCGACGGGTCCGGCGAGCGCATGTACCGCACCGGCGACCTCGTGGCCTGGACGGACGAGGGCGAGCTGGAGTTCCGGGAGCGCGCCGACGCCCAGGTGAAGATCCGCGGCTTCCGCATCGAGCCCGGCGAGATCGAGGCCGCCCTGGAGACCCACCGCCAGGTGGCCCACGCGGTGGTCGTCCCGCGCGAACTGGCCGGCGGCCGGGGCAAGCACCTGGTGGCGTACACCGTGCGCGCCGGGGAGGAGACCTTCGAGGCCGGGCGCGGCGGCGGCACCGGCCACTTCTCCCTCGACTCCGGGGCCGGGCCCGGGGAGCTGCGGGCGTACCTCGCGCAGCGGCTGCCCTCGTACATGATCCCGGCCGCGTTCGTGGTGCTCGACGAGCTGCCGCTGACGGCCAGCGGCAAGGTGGACCGGGCGGGCCTGCCCGACCCCGAGTTCCACGGCGCGGAGTACCGGGCTCCGGGCGACGCCCGCGAGGAGTGCCTGGCCGCGCTGTTCGCCGAGGTCCTCGGCGTGGAACGGGTGGGCGTCGACGACGACTTCTTCGCCGTCGGCGGCGACAGCATCCAGTCCATCCAGGTCGCGACGCGCGCCCGCGGCCAGGGCCTCGCCGTCAGCGCCCGCGACCTCTTCGAGCACCGCACGGTGGCGGCCCTCGCCGAGGCCGTGACCACGGCCGACACCGCGGCGCTCGTGCTCGACGAGCTGGACGGCGGCGGCGTCGGCTTCCTGCCGCACCTGCCCGTCACCCGGTGGGTACGGGAGTGGGGCCCGGGCTTCGGCCGGTTCTCGCAGGCCATGGTCCTGGAGCTGCCCGAGGGCATCGACCGCGCGGGTCTCGCCGCGACGCTCGGCGCGGTCGTCGACCGCCACGACCTGCTGCGCGCCCGCCTGACCGAGGAGGGTTCCGACGAGGGGCCCGGCCTGGTGGTCGCGCCCGTCGGCGCGGTGGACGCGGACGCCCTGATCCGCCGCGTCGCCCACGACGGCCCCTGGGACGCGGCGGGGGAGGGCGCGCCCGCCGAGGCCTGGCGCGCCCTGCTGTTGGCCGAACTGGACGCGGCGGCCGGGCGGTTGGACCCGGACGGCGGCGTGATGGCGCAGTTCGTGTGGTTCGACGCGGGCCAGGGGCGCGCCGGGCGGCTGCTCGCCGTGCTGCACCACGTCGTCGTGGACGGCGTCTCGTGGCGGATCCTGATGCCGGACCTGGCCAGGGCCTGGCGGGCGGTCGGCCGGGGCGAGGCCCCCGAACTCGCCCCGGTGGGCACCTCGGTGCGCCGCTGGGCCCACGCCCTGGTGGCCGAGGCCCGGCGCCCGGAGCGCGCCGCCGAGCTCGGCCTGTGGCGCTCCGTCGTGACCGGCCCCGACCCGGTCCTTGGCGCGCGGCGCCTCGACCCGGCGGTCGACACCGTCGCCACCCTGTCCAAGGTCCGCGTCCAGCTCCCGGCGCACGTCACCGAGACCCTTCTGACGACGCTGCCCGCCGCCTTCCGGGGCGGCGTCAACGACGGCCTCCTGACCGGCCTCGCGATGGCCGTGGCCCGCTGGCGCGCGGCGCGCGGCGTGGCCGAGCCGTCGGCGCTGATCCGCCTGGAGGGCCACGGGCGCGAGGAGGCGGCCGCTCCCGGCGCCGATCTGTCCCGCACCGTCGGCTGGTTCACCAGCTTCTTCCCGGTACGCCTGGACGTGTCGGGCGCCGACCTGGAGGAGGCCTTCGCGGGCGGCCCCGCCGCGGGCACCCTCGTCAAGGCGGTCAAGGAGCAGCTCCTCGCCCTGCCCGACAAGGGCATCGGCTACGGCCTGCTCCGCTACCTCAACCCCGAGACGGCCGCCGAGCTCGCACCGCACCCGGTGGGGCAGATCGGCTTCAACTACCTGGGCCGGTTCTCCGCCGACGCCGACATGCCCGCCGAGCTGCGCGGCCTCGGCTTCACCCAGGCGCCCGGCGTGGCCGACCTCGCCGAGCTGGACACCGGGCAGGACCCGGCGATGCGGGCGCCCGCCGAGCTGGACATCAACGCGCACGTGTCCGACACCGCAGCGGGCCCCTGCCTCGGCGCCCTGTTCACGGCGCCGGAGGGCGTCCTGTCCGAGGCCGACGTCCAGGAGCTCGCGGAGCTGTGGTGCCGTGCGCTCGAAGGCCTGGCCCGGCACGCCGAGCGGCCCGGCGCGGGCGGCCCGACCCCGTCCGACATGCCCCTGGTGCGGGTGAGCCAGGCCGACATCGACGGCTGGCGGGAGCGCTACCCGGGCCTCACCGACATCTGGCCCCTGTCGTCGCTCCAGAAGGGCCTGCTGTTCCACTCGACGATGGCGCGCGAGTCCGGGGCGGGCTTCGACGCCTATCTGTGCCAGTACACGCTGCACCTGTCGGGGCCGGTGGACGCCGGGCGGCTGCGCACCGCCGCGCAGGCCCTCCTCGACCGCCACCCCGCCCTGCACACCGCGTTCGTGCCGGGGCCCACCGGCGAACTCGTCCAGCTGCTCGTGGACGGAGCCGCCCTGCCCTGGACGCGGCGGGACCTCGGCGCGCTCGACGAGGCGGCGCAGCGGGACGCCCTGGAGGAGTTCCTGGCGCACGACCTCACCGTCCTTTTCGACCCGGCCGCCCCGCCCATGCTGCGCATGGCCCTGCTCACGCTGGCCCCCGACCGGCACGAGCTGGTCCTGACGGCGCACCACGTGCTGCTCGACGGCTGGTCCCTGCCGCTGCTCACGCAGGACCTGCTGCGCCTGTACGCCGCCGACGGCGACGGGTCCGCGCTGCCGAGGGCCCGCGGCTACCGCGACTACCTGGCCTGGCTGGCCCGCCAGGACACCCGGGATCCGGCCCGGGTGTGGCAGGAGGAGCTCGCGGGGGTCGAGGAGCCCACGCTGCTCTTCCCCGAGGCCGAGTCCGACGCCGACAGCACCGGCATCGGCCTGGCCGACGTGCCCCTGCCGGCGGCGCGGGCGCGGGAGCTGACCCGGCGCGCCACCGAGCTGGGCATCACCCTCAACACGCTGGTGCAGGGCGCCTGGGGCGTCCTCGTCAGCTGCCTGACGGGCCGCCAGGACGTGGTGTTCGCGGCGCCCTCGTCGGGACGGCCGCCCGCGCTCGCGGGGGTGGAGTCGATCGTCGGGATGTTCCTCAACGCGCCGCCGGTGCGGGTGCGGTACTCCCCGGGCGACACCGTCGCGCAGGTCCTCAGGAACCTCCAGCGCAGGCAGGCCGCGCTCCTGGACCACCATCACCACAGCCTCGCCGACATCCAGCGCGGCACCGGGCTGCCGAAGCTGTTCGACACGGCCATGGGCTTCGAGTCGTTCCCGCTGGACCGCGCGGCGGTGGCCGAGGCGAGCGCGGCGGCCGGGTTCAACGTGACCGGGCTGCGCTCGTTCACCGCGAGCCACTATCCGGTGACGGTGTTCGTCTACCCGGACGGCCCGCACCTGCGCCTGGTCGTGCACTACCAGCGGCACGTCCTGGACCAGGCCGCGGCCGACAAGCTCGCCGCCCGGTTCGCCTACGTCCTCGGCCGGTTCGCGGGGGACCCCCACGTCCGGGTGAGCGAGATCGGGGCGCTCGGCGCCACGGAACGCGCACGCGTGCTCCAGACGTTCAACGACACCGCCCGCGAGCACCCCGAGGAGACCGTCACCGAGGCCTTCGCGCGGCACGTCGCCGAGACCCCCGACGCGCCCGCGCTCACCGAGGCCGACGGCACCACCCTGACGTACCGGCAGCTCGACGGCCGGGCCAATCGTCTCGCCCGGCTGCTGCGCGAGCGCGGCGTGCGCCAGGACGCGGTCGTCGCCGTGTCCGTGCCCCGCTCCGCCGAGTACGTCGTCTCCGTCCTCGCGGCCCTCAAGGCGGGCGGCGCCTATCTGCCGCTCGACCCGGACTACCCGGCCGCGCGCCTGGAGTTCATGCTCCGCGACGCCGCGCCCGCCGCCCTGGTGACCGTCCGGCGGTCGGCCGCCGCGCTGCCCGCGGCCGACTGCCCCCGCCTGGTCCTGGACGACCCCGGCACGGAGGCCGAGCTCGCGGCCGTCGGGGACGGGGCCCTGCCGCCGTCCTGGCACGGGCATCCGGACCGCCTCGCCTACGTCATCTACACCTCCGGCTCGACCGGCACGCCCAAGGGCGTCGGCGTCCCCCATCGTGCCGTGACCGCGCTCGCCGCGGACCGCGTCTACGAGGGCGGCGCCCACGAGCGGGTCCTGATGCACTCGGCGCAGGCCTTCGACGCCTCCACCTACGAACTGTGGGTGCCGCTGCTCAACGGCGGGGCCATCGTGGTCGCCCCGCCCGGACGCCTCGACGTCGCCACCCTCGCCCGGATCGCCGAGGAGCACCGGCCGACCGGGGCGCTCCTCGCCACGGGCCTGTTCCGGGTGGTCGCCGACGAGCAGCCCGAGGTCTTCGCGGGCTTCCGCGAGGTGTTGTCGGGCGGGGACGTGCTGCCCCCGGCCACGGCGGAGCGGGTCCTCGCGGCCTGCCCCGGCACGAAGGTCGTCAACGTCTACGGACCCACCGAGACCACCGTGGGCGTCACGACCCACCGCATGGCGGGCCCCGACGACATCGGTGCGGTGGTGCCCATCGGCCGCCCCCTGGACAACACCCGCCTCTACGTCCTCGACGGGGCGCTGCGGCCGGTGCCGCCCGGGACGCCCGGCGAGCTGTACATCGCGGGTGACCACCTGGCCCGGGGCTACCGGGGCCGGTCCGCGCTGACCGCCGAGCGGTTCCCCGCCGATCCGTTCGGCGTGGCCGGGGGGCGCATGTACCGCACCGGCGACGTGGTCGCCTGGACGCCCGAGGGCCGCCTCGACTTCCGGGCCCGCGCCGACGCCCAGGTCAAGATCCGCGGCTTCCGCATCGAGCCGGGCGAGGTGCAGGCCGCCCTTGAGCAGCACGACGACGTGGCCCAGGCGGTGGTCGTGCCGCGCGAGGACGCGACCGGGCAGGGCAAGCACCTCGTGGCGTACGTCGTCCCCGAGCAGGCCGAGGGCGCCGCCCCGCTGTCGGTGGAGGAGCTGCGCACCTTCGCCTCGGAGTCCCTGCCCGAGCACATGGTCCCGGCCGTCGTCATGGTCCTCGACGCGCTGCCGCTGACCACCAACGGCAAGGTCGACAAGGGAGCGCTGCCCGCGCCCGAGCTGGACGCGAGCACGTACGTCGCGCCGTCCACCGACCAGGAGCGACAGCTCTGCGAGCTGGTCGGGCAGGTGCTTTCCGTCGAGCGGGTCGGCATGGGCGACGACTTCTTCCGCCTCGGCGGGGACTCCGTGTACGCGACCCAGCTCGCGAGCCGCATCAGCAAGGCCATGGGGGTGCGGGTGCCGATCCGGGCGGTGTTCGAGGCCAACAGCATCGCGGACCTCGCGCGGACGGTGGCCTCGGCCCCCGTGGACGCCGCGCCCCGGCTGCGCCGCTTCAGCGAGGCCGCGACGTCGTAACCTGCCGGTTCGCTGTGGCTGATCGCGCAGTTCCCCGCGCCCCTTAAGGGGCGCCCCTCAGCGGGCCACCTCGCGGATGAAGGCCTCCCAGGCGGCCCCGCCTATCACCAGGGCGGGGCCGCCCGGGACCTTGCTGTCCCGAACGGGGACGACGCCGTCACGTCCGTCAGCGACCTCGACGCAGTTGCCACCCTCGCCGTTGCTGTAACTGCTCTTGCGCCAGCGGGCGTTGCTCAGGTCGTACTCGCGCATCGTCTGAAGTCCTTAGCCGCCGATTCGATCCGGGCGAGGGACACCCCCGGCGACAGCGCGGCGCCCCTGAGCAGATCGTATGCGTGCCGCGCACGCTTCACTACGGCCGGATCGTCCAGCAGTTCGCCCCAAAACGAGGTCTCTGTATAGACCGTGGGCGGAGCATCGTCGAACTCCATAAGCCTGAGATCTCCGGTCATGGAGGCACAGGCTCCTTCCGCGCGCGGCAGCACCAGCACCAGCGCCTTGCGCTCGCGCGCCAGCGCGGCGATGTGCTCCAGCTGTTCTGCCATCGCGGTGCAGCCGCCGACCGGCACGGACAGCAGGTTCTCGTGCAGGATCGCCCAATACACAGGTCGCGCCGCGTCCGCGAGGATGCGTTGCCGGTCCAGCCGGGCGGACACCATGTCGTCGACGTACTCGTCGGCGGCGAACGGATTGGCCGCCAGGGTGACCGCCTTCGCGTACGGCGCCGTCTGTAACAGACCCGGGACCACCGACGGAGCGAACTCGCAGATCTTGGTGGCCAGGGCCTCCAGGTCCGCGACGGCGGCGAAATAGTCCGCGTAGCGCTTGTCGTCGATCAACTTGCGCCAGGTACGTTCGAAAAAGCCCTCGGTTTGCAGGACCTCGTCGATCCGTTGGGCCACATCCAACTGCGGCTTCCGAATGGCCTGTTCGAATTGGCCGATGTAGCCGCCGGACACAAAAACGCGGGCCCCCAACTCCACTTGGGTGAGGCCCGCGTTCTCGCGCCGTCGCTTTAACTCCGCCCCGAAGAACTCCCAGGCCGCCTGGCGTGACCCATGGGCACCTTTGGCCATGGATAACTCCCCTCCTCTGCGCCGACGTTGTAGAGCACAGACTCCTGCCAACAGTAGACGCACTGCGTCACGGTGGAGACACGAAGCGTGAAATTCAACGGCCAAGGGGAGCCACGTGACGGCGAATGGAGCCACCGGCGAGTCGCACTCGCGGGCGTGTGTGGAAGAGGCGGAGGACACGGTGAAAGAATTGCGCGCTGCCCTGGAGAGGGCGGGAATGTCGTTGCCGTCGCTGCGGGTGGACCCGGCGACCGTCGCGCGGCAGGCGCCGTGCCCGCTGGTGGACCTGGGGCGGTGCTCGGTGGAGGCGGCGGCGCGCCTCGCGGCCCTGCTGCCGGGCAAGGGGATGCACCCATGAGGCTCCCCATCGGGACGTACGCGGTGGACACCCGGACGGGAAGGGTCGGCAGGGTGATGGGCCACGAGGGGCCGTACGTACAGCTGCGCCCGTACGGAGGGGGGCGGGAGTGGGACTGCGCCCCGGAGAAGCTCCGGACGGCGACGTCGGCGGAGCGCCTGCGCGCGGCAACGGCGTACGCGAACGCCCGGAGCAGGGGGGAGGTGCCTTGACTGCGGGCCGGGGGCAGCGCCCCGAAGGGGCGCGGGGCTGTGCTCATCTGCGGCTCCGCCGCGCGGGCGCGACCAGCCGCAGACGGCCCGCAGGCAAAGCGACGGCGGGGGTACGGGACAATGGGCGCATGAGCCTGTTCCGTGACGACGGTGTCGTGCTGCGCACCCAGAAGCTGGGTGAGGCGGACCGCATCATCACGCTGCTCACGCGCGGGCACGGGCGGGTGCGGGCCGTGGCCCGCGGGGTGCGCAGGACGAAGTCGAAGTTCGGGGCGCGCCTGGAGCCGTTCTCGCACGTGGACGTGCAGTTCTTCGCGCGGGGCAGCGAGCTGATCGGCCGCGGCCTCCCGCTGTGCACGCAGAGCGAGACCATCGCTCCGTACGGTAGTGGCATCGTCACCGACTACGCGCGGTACACGGCGGGCACGGCGATGCTGGAGACGGCGGAGCGGTTCACCGACCACGAGGGCGAGCCCGCGGTGCAGCAGTACCTGCTGCTCGTCGGCGGCCTTCGGACGCTCGCGCGCGGCGAGCACGAGCCGCACCTCGTCCTCGACGCCTTCCTGCTGCGCTCGCTCGCCGTGAACGGCTACGCGCCGAGCTTCACCGACTGTGCCAAATGCGGCATGCCGGGCCCCAACCGCTTCTTCTCGGTCGCCGCGGGCGGCTCGATTTGCGTGGACTGCCGGGTGCCGGGCAGCGTCGTACCGTCGGCGGAGACCCTGACGCACCTCGCGGCGCTCCTGACCGGGGACTGGCGGACGGCGGACGCCTGCGAGTCCCGGCACGCGCGCGAGGGCAGCGGGCTCGTATCGGCTTATCTGCACTGGCACTTGGAGCGCGGGCTGCGCTCGCTTCGGTACGTGGAGAAGTAGCCGCGTGCCGGAGCGGCGCGCGGCCCGCGAAGATCGCTAAGAACTGGAGTAGCTCCCCATGGCACGACGCGGAATCCTCGGACGGTCCCGCCGTGAGTACGCCTCGCCCGAGCCCCACCCCTCGGGCGCGCGGCCGCCGAAGATCCCCGGCGAGCTCGTCCCGCAGCACGTCGCCGTCGTCATGGACGGCAACGGCCGGTGGGCCAAGGAGCGGGGCCTGCCGCGCACCGAAGGGCACAAGGTCGGCGCCGAGCGCGTCCTCGACGTCCTCCAGGGCGCGATCGAGATGGGCGTGGGAAGCATCTCCCTGTACGTCTTCTCCACCGAGAACTGGAAGCGCTCGCCCGACGAGGTCCGCTTCCTGATGAACTTCAACCGGGACTTCATCCGCAAGTCCCGCGACCAGCTCGACCGGCTCGGCGTGCGCGTGCGCTGGGTGGGCCGCATGCCCAAGCTGTGGAAGTCCGTGGCCAACGAACTCCTGGTCGCCCAGGAGCAGACCAAGGACAACGACAAGCTGACGCTGTACTTCTGCATGAACTACGGCGGCCGCGCCGAGATCGCCGACGCCGCGAAGGCCCTCGCCGAGGACGTGCGCGCCGGGCGGCTCGACCCGTCCAAGGTCTCCGAGAAGACCCTCGCGAAGTACCTGTACTACCCCGACATGCCGGACGTGGACCTGTTCCTGCGCCCGAGCGGCGAGCAGCGCACCTCCAACTACCTGATCTGGCAGAGCGCGTACGCCGAGATGGTCTTCCAGGACGTCCTGTGGCCGGACTTCGACCGTCGCGACCTGTGGCGGGCGTGCCTGGAGTACGCCTCGCGCGACCGCCGCTTCGGCGGCGCGATCCCGAACGAGGACCAGCTCAAGAAGGGCTAGGCGCACGGCAGAGGGCCCGCACCGCCGTACCGGCGGTGCGGGCCCTCGTGCGTGCCGCTACTTCTTGGCGCAGTCGGAACACGTGCCGAAGATCTCGACCGTGTGCGCCACGTTCACATACCCGTGCTCCGCGGCGATGGCCTCCGCCCACTTCTCCACCGCCGGGCCCTCGACCTCCACGGCCTTGCCGCAGACGCGGCACACCAGGTGGTGGTGGTGCTCGCCGGTCGAGCAGCGGCGGTAGACCGCCTCGCCGTCGTTGGTCCGCAGGACGTCGACCTCGCCGGCGTCGGCGAGGGACTGGAGCGTGCGGTAGACCGTGGTCAGGCCGACCGAGTCGCCGCGGTGCTTGAGCATGTCGTGGAGGTCCTGCGCGCTGCGGAACTCGTCCACCTCGTCGAGAGCCGCCGCCACCGCGGCTCTTTGCCGTGTGGCCCGGCCTCGCACGGGGGGTCCCGCCGTCGTCACAGATGCCTCCTCAGCGCTCGTCCGCACAGCTGTCACAGGTCGTCTCTCGTCCCGCCATTGTGCCAGGTCGATACTCCACCGTGACCAGAGTGCTCTCGGACAGTGATCCGGCGCGGTCTGGACCATGCCTCTTCGATCACTGCCCCGACGGAAGCCGCCTCAGACCTTGACCCCGTCCGCCGTGCCTCGCGCGCCCGGCACGTCCGCCGTGCACGCCGCGTCCCCCCTGGCCAGCGATCGCGCCCTTCTGCGGGCGAGCGGCGCGGCCAGGATCGTCAGGGCGATGAACACCCCGATCGTCAGGAGCACGATCGTCGCGCCGGGCGGCACGTCCTGGTAGTACGAGGTGACCGTGCCGCCGATCGTCACGGAGACGCCGATCGCCACCGCGATCGCGAACGTCGCCGCGAAGCTGCGGGTGAGCTGCTGCGCCGCCGCCACCGGGACCACCATCAGGGCCGACACGAGCAGCAGGCCCACCACGCGCATGGCGACGGTGACGGTGACCGCCGCGGTGACCGCGGTGAGGAGGTTGAGCGCGCGCACCGGCAGGCCCGTGACCCGCGCGAACTCCTCGTCCTGGCTCACCGCGAACAGCTGGCGGCGCAGTCCGACGGTCACCAGGACCACGAACGCGGCGAGCAGACAGATCGCCGTCACGTCGTCCTGCGAGACGGTGGAGAGCGAGCCGAACAGATACGAGCTGAGGTTCGCGTTCGAACCGCCCGGCGCGAGGTTGATGAACATCACGCCGCCCGCCATGCCGCCGTAGAACAGCATCGCGAGCGCGATGTCACCGCGCGTGCGGCCGTACCAGCGGATCAGCTCCATGATCACGGCGCCGACGACGGCGACGGCCGTCGCCATCCACACCGGAGACGTGGAGAGCAGGAAGCCCAGGCCGACGCCCGTCATCGCCACATGGCCGATTCCGTCGCCCATCAGGGCCTGGCGGCGCTGCACCAGATAGATGCCGACGGCCGGGGCCGTGATGCCGACGAGGACGGCCGCGAGCAGCGCCCGCTGCATGAACGCGTAGTTCAGGATTTCCATCGCCGGGTCCTCAGGTCAGCAGGCCGGTGCGGACGGGGGCCGCGTCGGCTTCGTGCGGATGTACGTGGTCGTGGCCGGGCAGCGCGTGCTGGCCCACGGCCTTCGGGGGCGGCCCGTCGTGCAGCACGCAGCCGTCGCGCAGCACCACCGCGCGGTCGATCAGCGGCTCCAGGGGGCCCAGCTCGTGCAGCACGAGCAGGACCGAGGTGCCGCGCTCCACCTGGCGGCGCAGGGTGGCCGCGAGGACCTCCTGGCTGGCGAGGTCCACGCCCGCCATCGGCTCGTCCATGATCAGCAGGTCGGGCTCGGAGACCAGGGCGCGGGCGATGAGCACCCGCTGGTGCTGGCCGCCCGACAGGGCGTTCACGGAGTCCTTGGCCCGGTCGGCCATGCCGACCTGCTCCAGGGCGTCCCGCACGGCCTCCCGGTCGGCCTTGCGCAGCACGCCGAAGCGGGCGCGCGAGAGGCGGCCGGAGGCCACGACCTCCGTGACGGTCGCGGGCACGCCGCCCGCGGCCGTGGTGCGCTGCGGGACGTAGCCCACCCGCGACCAGGCGCGGAAGCGGCGGCGCGGCGTGCCGAAGAGCTCGATCGCGCCGCCCGTCACCGGCACCTGGCCGATGACCGCGCGCACCGCGGTGGACTTGCCCGAGCCGTTCGCGCCGAGCAGCGCGACGACCTCGCCCGCGCCGACCGTCAGGTCGATGCCGCGCAGGACCGGGCGCGCGCCGAGCTCGGCGGTCACCCGGCGCAGGGATATGACGGGCTCACCCGCGCCGCTCGTGGCGCTTGTCGCGTCGCCCATGTCGGGCCCCTTTCCGGAGGGGGTCGGCCCTCGGCCGGTGGTCACTCGGCGCCCAGCGCCGTGCGCAGGGACTTCAGGTTCGACCGCATCACCTGGACGTAGTCGTCACCCCGGGACTTCTCCGTGATGCCCTCGATCGGGTCGAGTACGTCCGTCTTGAGCCCGGTGTCGTCCGCGAGGGTCCGCGCGGTCTTGTCGCTCACGAGCGTCTCGTAGAACACCGTCGTCACGCCGTCGGCCTTCGCCGTCTTCTGGAGCTCCCGCACGCGGTTCGCGCTCGGCTCGCCCTCGGGGTCGAGGCCCGAGATGGCCTCCTCGGTGAGGCCGTAGCGCTCGGCGAGGTAGCCGAAGGCCGCGTGCGTGGTGATGAAGACCTTGGACTTGGTGTCCTTCAGGCCGTTCCTGAACTCCGTGTCGAGGCCCTTGAGCTTCTTCACCAGGGCCTCGGTGTTCTTCTCGTACGTGGCCCTGTGCTTGGGGTCGGCCTTCGCGAAGGCCTTGCCGACGCCCTCGGCGACCTCGCCGAACCTGACCGGATCCAGCCAGATGTGGGGGTCCTTGCCGCCGTGGTCATGGCCGTGGTCGTGGCCCTCGTGCTCGTCGTGCTCCTCGGCGTGGCCGCCCACCTCGGTGCCGTGCTCCTCCAGGCTGGTGAGGGTCGTCGCGTCGATCTTCGTCTTGATGGCGGACTGGCTGATCGCCTCGTCCACGTTCGGCTGGAGGCCCTTCAGATAGAGGGCCGCGTCGGACTCCTCGAGCTGGGCGCGCTGCTTGGCGCTGATCTCCAGGTCGTGCGGCTCCTGGCCGGGCTCGGTGAGGCTGGTGACCTCGACGTGCTTCCCGCCGATCTGCTCCGCGAGGTACTGCATGGGGTAGAACGACGCCACCACGTCGAGCTTGCCCTTGTTGTTCGTGGCCGCCGCGTCGTCGGAGGCGCACGCCGAGAGCGTGGCGAGGCCGAGGGCCGCGGCGGCGGCGAGGGCGGTGCGGGGTATGAGGTGGCGTCGTACGTTCATGACAGTCATTTTCAACAATTATGGAAACGATTGTCAACAAAGGGGCGGTGCCTGTGCGCGGGCTCACGCCCCGCGCCCCGGCCCTCTCCCGCCCCCGGGCCCGGCCGGGCGGTGGCGGGGAATGGGGCGAAGGCGGAGGAGAGGGGCGGGCGGGCGGGAGGGAATCGGCCGGGGGGAGAACCGATTTGATCCGGGGGGTGCGGGCGCCGGTAACCTGAAGCATTCGCTCCTGGAGCCGCCGCCCACAGGGCGGCCGTTTCGTCGTCGTCGTAATGAAGAGAGCACCGTGGCCGCCGACAAGATCGACACCATCGTCAGCCTGAGCAAGCGCCGAGGCTTCGTCTTCCCCTGCAGCGAGATCTACGGCGGCCAGCGCGCCGCCTGGGACTACGGACCGCTGGGCGTCGAGCTGAAGGAGAACCTCAAGCGCCAGTGGTGGCGCTACATGGTCACCTCGCGGGAAGACGTCGTCGGCATCGACTCGTCCGTGATCCTGGCCACCGAGGTCTGGCAGGCCTCCGGCCACGTCGCCACCTTCACGGACCCGCTGACCGAGTGCACCTCCTGCCACAAGCGCTACCGCGCCGACCACCTGGAGGAGGCGTACGAGGAGAAGAAGGGCCGCGCCCCCGAGAACGGCCTCGCGGACATCAACTGCCCCAACTGCGGCACCAAGGGCCAGTTCACCGAGCCCAAGCAGTTCTCGGGCCTGCTCTCCACGCACCTCGGCCCGACCCAGGACTCCGGCTCGGTCGCCTATCTGCGCCCCGAGACCGCGCAGGGCATCTTCACCAACTTCTCCCAGGTGCAGACGACGTCGCGGCGCAAGCCGCCGTTCGGCATCGCCCAGATGGGCAAGTCCTTCCGCAACGAGATCACGCCCGGCAACTTCATCTTCCGCACCCGCGAGTTCGAGCAGATGGAGATGGAGTTCTTCGTCAAGCCGGGCGAGGACGAGAAGTGGCAGGAGTACTGGATGGAGCAGCGCTGGAACTGGTACACCGGTCTCGGCCTGAGCGAGGAGAACATGCGGTGGTACGAGCACCCGAAGGAGAAGCTCTCCCACTACTCCAAGCGCACCGCTGACATCGAGTACCGCTTCCAGTTCGGCGGCAACGAGTGGGGCGAGCTGGAAGGCGTCGCCAACCGCACCGACTACGACCTGTCCGCCCACGCCAAGGCCTCCGGCCAGGACCTGTCGTACTTCGACCAGGAGGCCGGCGAGCGCTACACGCCGTACGTCATCGAGCCCGCGGCCGGTGTCGGCCGCACCATGCTCGCCTTCCTGCTCGACTCGTACTTCGAGGACGAGGCGCCGAACGCCAAGGGCAAGCTGGAGAAGCGCACGGTCATGCGCTTCGACCACCGCATCGCCCCGGTCAAGGCCGCGGTCCTGCCGCTGTCCCGCAACCCGGAGCTGTCGCCGAAGGCCAAGGGCCTGGCCGCCGCGCTCCGGCAGAACTGGAACATCGAGTTCGACGACGCGGGCGCCATCGGCCGCCGCTACCGCCGCCAGGACGAGATCGGCACGCCGTACTGCGTCACCGTCGACTTCGACACCCTTGAGGACAACGCGGTGACCGTGCGCGAGCGCGACACCATGAAGCAGGAGCGGGTCTCCCTCGACCAGATCGAGGGCTACCTCGCCACGCGTCTGGTCGGCTGCTGACGCGACCGCACCACTGCGCCACCGAGCCCCCGGTTCCCGGAACGGAACCGGGGGCTCCGGTGCACACTGAGGGCCATGCGGACGACGGCCACGAGCAAGGTCAGCAGATGGGACCAGCACGGGCGCGGACACGTCGTGCGCCTGCACCGGGCGGGCGTGCGGCGGCAGCTGGTCTGTGACACGTGCGGCTGGCGCGCGAGGGCACGGTTCCTGCCGTGGCTCCAGGCCGAGGAACATCTGGAGCGCATCCACCAGGCGACGGTGAACCCGGCGGCCAGGCCCTAGCGCCCCGGGCTTCGGGACTCAGGTTCCTGACCGCACCAGGTCCGCCGCCTTCTCGCCGATCACCAGCGCCGCCGCGTGCGTGTTCACGGACACGATCGAGGGCATCACCGACGCGTCCGCCACGCGCAGGCCGCGCAGGCCCCGCACCCGCAGCTCCGGGTCGACCACCGCGTCCGCCCCCGTGCCCATCGCGCAGCTGCCCGCCAGATGGAAGTACGGTCCCGTCGCCGCCGTCAGGAACGCCCGGGCGCGCGCCTGGCCGGGCAGCACCTCCCGCGCACCCCAGCGGGCGAGCGGTCCGGCGGCCGCGATCTCCCGCGCCACCTCGATGCCGTGCAGCATGCGCCGTACGTCGTCCTCGTCGGTCAGATAGCCCGGATCGATCAGCGGCGGCGTGTCCGGGTCCGCGTCCGCGATCCGCACCGCGCCCCGGGAGTGCGGCACCGTGGCCACGCCGAGCGTGAAGCAGTTCTCCGGCGCCGCGAGCGTCGGCGGGTGGTACGGGACGTGGACGCACAGCACCTGCATGTCGGGGCCCGGCAGGGACGCCTCGCTGCGCCAGTGCAACGACGCCTCCGACAGGTTCGCCCGGCCCGCCGGGATCGGCAGGTCCGCCTCGAAGACCACCCCGCACAGCGGATGGTCCTGGAGCGCGCGGCCCACGCCCGGCAGCTCGTGCCGGGGGTCGACGCCCGCCGCGCGCAGCTCGTCGGCGGGGCCGACGCCCGAGAGCAGCAGCAGGCGGGGCGAGTCGACGGCGCCCGCGCACACGATCACCTCGGCGCGCGCGTGCGCCGTGACCGGGGCGCCGCGGCGGCTGAACCCCACGCCCGTGCACCGGTCGCCGTCGAGAAGGAGCCTGTGCGCGCGGGAGTCGGCGGACACCGTGAGGTTCGGCCGGGTGCCGTCGAGGGGGTGCAGATACGCGTCGGCGGCGCTCTGCCGGACCCCGTCGGCGATCGTCAGATCGGGCCAGCCGACGCCCTCCTGGGCCGCGCCGTTGAAGTCGTCGGTGCGCGCGTGGCCCGCCGCGACGGCGGCCTCGACGAAGGCCGCGGACAGCGGGTTGGCGTCCTCGGGCCGCACGGGCGCGACCCGCAGCGGGCCCGCGTCCCCGCGGTACGCCCGGTCGCCGCCCGGCACCGACTCCATCCGCTTGAAGTGGGGGAGCAGGTCGTCGAAGCCCCAGCCCGCGCAGCCCGCCGCCGCCCAGCGGTCGTAGTCCGCGCGGTGCCCGCGCAGGAACACCAGGCCGTTGACGGCGCTCGACCCGCCGAGCGTCCGGCCCCTCGGGCACGGCAGCGAGATCCCGCCGACGCCCGGCTGCGGCACCGTCCGGTAGCCGTGGTCGGCGTCGCCGCCCATGAGCGACGGCCACGCGTACGGCGTCGCGAGGTCCGCCTTGGGGCGCTCGGGGCCCGCTTCGAGGAGCAGTACGGCGCGGTCCCGCTGCTCGCTGAGCCGGGCCGCGACGACACATCCGGCGGACCCGGCCCCCACGACGACGTAGTCGTACTCCGCCGCCAACTCCCTTGCCCCTAAAGCCACTTGGCTCCTCCTGTCTGCCTGGGTGATGAGTGGGGCCAGGCAATCAGGAGGGGCGGCCGGGGCGCAGCGAAACGCCGAAACCGCGGGGGACTCAGGGCCGGAGGGCGGCGAGGGTCAGGTCGACGACCGCCGCGAAGGCCTCGTCGATGCCAGGTGTGAACCACTCGCGGGAGTAGCCCGGGTCGTGGAACCGGCCGGTGGCGTCGAAGACCGCGCGGGCCGTGCGCCCCGCGTCCGCGACGGGGGAGGCCAACTCGCCCCGGGCGACGCCCTCCTCGACGATCAGGCGCAGATGGGAGACCAGGTCGGCGATGTGCGCCTCCACCACGCCGCTGTTCTCCCCGAGCAGGACCTCGTAGGTCGCGAACAGCTCCGGGTCGTCGCCCGCCTTCTTGCGCTTGGCCGCGAACAGCACCGTGAACCAGCGGCGCAGCCGCTCGTCCGCGCCCACCGAGCGGTCGTCCACGACGCGCTGGAGCTCGGCCGTCGTCCGGTCCAGCCAGCGCTCGGTGACCGCCTCCCGCAGCGCCGCCTTCGTGCGGAAGTGGCGGTACACGGCGGCGTGGCTGACGCCGAGCGCGCGGGCCACGTCCACCACCGTGGCCTTGGCGGCCCCGTGGCGGCGCAGCACGTCCTCGGTCGTGGCGAGGATGCGCTCGGCGGTCAGGGTCTCGGTCGTAGCCATGGTCAAGACGGTACCGGGCGCCGTCGGCGCCCCCGTCAGCGCTCGCTGTCGAGGTGTGCCATCTGTGCCTCGGGGTAGCGGTCGCCCGCCGCCGCGCCCGCGGGCACGGCCTCCTCGACGGCGGCGAGGTCGGCGGCGTCGAACTGGACGTCCAGGGCGCCGAGGGCCTCGGCGAGGCGGTCCCGGCGGCGGGCGCCGACCAGCGGCACGATGCTCGCGCCGAACCGGGGGCCCTGCGCGAGCACCCAGGCGATCGCGGTCTGCGCGACGCTCACGCCCTTCGCCTCCGCGATCTTCCGCAGGGCGTCGACCAGGTCGAGGTTGCGCTGGAGGTTCTCGCCCTGGAAGCGGGGGCTGACCCCGCGGAAGTCGTTCGCGGCGAGCTTGCGGTCGCGCGCGAAGTGCCCGGAGATCAGGCCGCGCGAGAGCACGCCGTACGCGGTGACGCCGATGCCGAGCTCGGCGGCGGTGGGCAGGATCTCGTCCTCGATGCCGCGCGAGATCAGGGAGTACTCGATCTGGAGGTCCGAGATCGGTGCGACGGCGGCGGCCCGGCGCAGCGTGTCGGCGCCGACCTCGGAAAGGCCGATGTGCCGCACGTGGCCCTTCTCGACCAGCTCGGCGATGGCGCCGACGGTCTCCTCGATCGGCACGGTCTCGTCGACGCGGGCGATGCGGTAGACGTCGATGTGGTCGACGCCGAGGCGCTGGAGCGAGTACGCGGCGAAGTTCTTCACCGTGGCCGGGCGGCCGTCGTAGCCGGCCCAGCCGCCGTCCGGGTCGCGGAGGGCGCCGAACTTCACGCTGGTGAGCGCCCTTTCGCGGTGCGCGGCGGGCGCGGTGCGCAGGGCTTCGCCGATCAGCAGCTCGTTGTGGCCCATGGCGTAGAAGTCGCCGGTGTCCAGCAGGGTGACGCCCGCGTCGAGCGCGGCGTGGAGGGTGGCGATCGACTCGCCCCGGTCCGCCTCGCCGTACAGCGCGGACATCCCCATGCAGCCGAGGCCGAGAGCGGAGGAAACGGGACCGGTGCTGCCGAGCTTCAGGGTGCGCATGAGGGCTCCTGGGGGTGTGCTGGGTAGGGGACGGCGCCGCGGTCCCCGGAAAGGGCCCGGACGAGCGCCGTGCCTCCAGCATGCCCCCTCCGGTTACAGATTTCAAGTTCTGTAATTTGTAACTTCGGCTCGGGTCGCGACTGCCCCGGCCCTGGCGGGAACCCGCGCGGAGCCCGGCCGGTGACTGGCTACGCGTTTACGGGACCTCCCTGGCAGATGGGCTGAACCCTCGCGACCCAAGGGCCCTCGCGGGCCGTAGGTGCCGTTCCGTCAGGTGGGCCTGGACACCGGGGGCGCCCCGTCCGGCTCCGGTGTCAGGCGGGCCGCCGTGTGCCGGGCCGTGGCGCGGGCCCAGGGGCCGCTGGTCAGGGCGCCCACGCAGAGGACCGCCGCGCCGCAGGCCGTGATGATCCACCAGGCCGGGCGGCTCGCCGCCGTGAAGTCCCGGGCGTACGACGTCGTGACGCCGGAGGCCAGGACCGCGCCGATCACCGCGACGCCGAGGGTCTGGCCGATCTGGCGGCTGGTGGAGGCCACGGCGGCGGCCACACCGGCCTGGGCGCGGGGCATCCCGGCCACGGCGGTGTTGGTGATCGGCGCGTTCACGACGCCGAAGCCGATGCCGAAGAGGACGTAGGCGACAAGGCGGGTGGCGGGCTCCGCCGCCGCGTCGAAGGCGGCGAAGAGGACGCCGGAGGCCGTCATCGCCACCCCCGCGATCAGCAGGGAGAGCCGTGGGCCCCGGCTGCCGACCAGGCGGCCGGAGAGCGGGGCGCACACCAGGGTCATCGCCGCCATGGGCAGCATCCACAGGCCCGCGTGCAGCGCGTCCAGACCGCGTACGTCCTGGAGGTAGAGGGTGGACAGGAACAGGAAACCGCCCAGGGCGGCGAACGCGCTGATCGCGATGACCGTGGCCCCGCTGAACGGCGCCGAGCGGAAGAACCGCAGGTCGATCAGGGGCTCCGCGCGGCGCGGCTCGTACCGGAGCAGCCCCGCGAGCGCCGCCGCCGCGGTGCCCGCGCACAGCATGATCAGCGGCGAGGTCCAGCCCGCCGTGGGCGCCTCGATGATCGCGTAGGTGAGGGCGCCGAGCAGCAGCATCACCAGGACCTGCCCGACCGGGTCGGCGCGGCGCGGCTTCGGCGCGCGGGACTCCGGGACGTACCGGGTGGTCAGGAACAGCGCGACGAGGCCCACCGGCAGGTTCACCCAGAAGATCGCGCGCCAGCCCACCGCGTCCACGAGCAGGCCGCCCACCAGCGGGCCCGCCGCCATGGAGATGCCGACGACGCCGCCCCACACCCCGATGGCACGGGCCCGCTCGCGCGGCTCGGTGAAGGTGTTCGTGATGATCGACATGGCCACGGGGTTGAGCATGGAGCCGCCCACCGCCTGGATCATGCGGAAGGCGACGAGCGACTCCAGGTTCGGGGCGAGGGAGCACAGGACCGAGCCGAGGGTGAAGACGGCGAGGCCCGCCTGGAACACCCGGCGGCGCCCGACGCGGTCCCCCGTCGAGCCCGCCAGCATCAGGAGCGAGGCGAGGACGAGGGTGTACGCGTCGACGGTCCACTGCATGCCCGAGATGCTGGTGTCGAACTCCCTGGCCATGGTGGGCAGGGCGACGTTCAGGATGGTGTTGTCCAGGCTCACGATCAGCAGGCTCATGCAGCAGATCGCGAGCACCAGTTGGCGGCGCCGGGGGCTCAGCTCGGACTCGGGCATACAGCCGACGGTATCCCCGGGGCGGGTGCCGTGCCCCGGGCCGCCCGGGGCTCAGCCCGGGTCGCGCGGCAGCCTGAGGCTCAGCGCGGCCAGGCCGAGCAGGCCCGCGAGCTGCGCGCCGAGCACGATCGCGAACGCGGCGCGCAGGCCGAGGCCCGGCTCCAGGGCCAGGAACAGCGAGCCCAGCGTGGCGACGCCGACGGCCAGGCCCGACTGCTGGGCGGTCGCCGCGAGGCCGCTGCCCGCGCCCGCCCGCGCCGCGGGCACGGCGGCCAGCAGCACGCGGTAGTACAGCGGCAGCTGGATGCCCTGGCCGAGGCCGCACAGGAGCAGGCCGGGGGCGAGCGTCAGCGGGCCGAGCGCGGACCACGGGGCCCACAGGACGGTGGCGGCGAGCACGGACAGGCCCGCGCCGTGCACCAGGGCGCACAGGGGCAGGGTGCGGCTGCCGAACCGGTCCACCACGCGCGGCAGCAGCAGGGACGCCCCGAACTGCGCGATCCCCATGGGGACCAGCGTCAGGCCCGCCTTCAGGGCGCCGTAGCCCAGGCCCTTCTGGAGCGTCACGGCGCTGACGAACATGAAGCCGCTGAAGCCGATGAAGATCGGGGCGCCGATCAGCAGCCCCCGGACGACCCCGGGCTCGCGCAGCAGCGACGGGGGCAGGAGCGGGCTGCCGCCGGTGCGCTCCGCGCGCCGCTCCACGGTGGCGAACGCCCAGATCAGCAGGGGCGCGGCAAGGAGCGTGAGCACCGACCACAGCGGCCAGCCCGCCGAGCGGCCCTCGGTCAGCGGCAGCAGCAGCGCGAGCAGCGCGGCGGCAAGCAGCACGCTGCCGCCGACGTCACCGCGCCCCGGCCGCCCGGCCCGGCTGTCCGGCACCGCCCGCAGCGCGAGCGGCCACGCGAGCGCGACGACCGGCACGTTGATCAGGAACGCCATGCGCCAGCCGGTCCCCGCCAGATCGGCCGACACCAGGACCCCGCCGAGCACCTGCCCGAGCACCATCGCGAGCCCGCTCACCGCCCCGTACAGGGCGACGGCCCGCGCGCGCCGCTCGCCGCGCGTCGTCGCGTGGAGGGTGGCGAGCACCTGCGGAAGCAACAGCGCGGACGCGGCGCCCTGCGCGGCCCTGAACGCCACCAGCGACCAGGCGTCGGGGGCGACACCGCAGGCCAGCGAGGTGATCCCGAACCCGGCGACGCCCCACAGGAACAGCCTGCGCCGCCCGTACGCGTCCCCGAGCCTGCCGCCGAGGACCAGCAGCACGGCGTACGCGACGGCGTATCCGGCGGCGACCATCTCCAGGGCGGACGGGGAGGCGCCCAGGTCGCGCTCGATGTCGGGCAGGGCCACGTTGACGACGAAGAAGTCGGTGCTCGGCAGGGAGGTGCCGAGCAGGAGGGCGAACAGGCCCAGGGCGCCGAGCGCGGGAGCCGCGGCCGCGGCGGCGGTCCCGGTCGTGGGGGCAGCCGTCGTCGGGGGCGTCGCGGGGGTCGTCGTAGGAGTCGTCGTAGGAGTCGTTGTGCGAGTCACGGATACGACGATGAGCGGTCGCCAAGACGGGTACCAGAGTGTCTTTATCCTGGTAGTAGGCGCACCTGGAAGCGGGGCGCGGGCTGCGCGAGGCTGGGAGCGTGACCATGGCCATGACCGCAGAGCCGCTGACGCCCACCGGGCCCGTCGCGGACGACGCCACCCGCAGGCGGGAGCTCGCCGCCTTCCTGCGCAGCCGCCGCGAGCGGATCACGCCCGAGCAGGCGGGCCTGCCGCGCGGCCCGCGGCGGCGCACGCCCGGCCTGCGCCGCGAGGAGGTCGCGCAGCTCTCCGCGGTGGGCGTCACCTGGTACACGTGGCTGGAGCAGGGGCGGCCCATCCGGGTCTCCGCGCAGGTCCTCGACGCCATCGCCCGCGCGCTGCTCATGGACCAGACCGAGCGCGGCCACCTCTTCGCGCTCGCCGGCGCCGTCGACCCGCGCCCCGAGACCGAGTGCCCCCTCGTGACCGGCACCGCCCTGCGCCTGATGCACCGCATGGCGCCCTACCCGGCGAGCCTGCAGAACGCCCGCTACGACGTGCTCGCCCACAACGGCCCCTTCGGTCAGGTCTTCGGCGACCTGACCGAGCTGCCGCCCCGGGAGCGCAACTGCCTGTGGCTGCTCGTCACCAGCAGGCGCTGGCGCGAGACCTTCCTCGACCGGGACGAGATGCTGCGCGACCTGATCGCGAAGTTCCGCGCGGGCATGGCCGAGCACGTGGCCGAGCCCGCCTGGAAGGAGCGGCTCGACGGGCTGCTCCAGGAGTCGGCGGAGTTCCGCGCGCTGTGGCGGCGCCATGAGCTGGGCGCGATGTCGCCGCACGTCAAACGCTATGAGCACCCCGAGGTGGGGCTGCTCAGCCTGGAGCACCGCACTATGTGGCTCGCGCCGGAGTCGCAGGCCTACCGGCTCGTCGCGTACGTGCCCGCCGACGACGCCACCGAGGAGCGCCTGGAGCGGCTCGCGGAGCTGGCGGACGGCCCGTCCCCCGAGCCCGCCGGGGTCCGGGGCAGGGGCCCGGCGGGCTCGGGGGACGGGCCGGTCGCGGGCTGAGGGACAATGGATGCTTGCCCGCTCCTCATCGTGAGTCCCGTACGTTCCCGGAGAGCCGCCCGATGTCCCAGCCGCAGACCGCCCCGTCGACGCTGTCGATCGGTCCCCACCTGGTGCAGCCGCCCGTCGTGCTCGCGCCCATGGCGGGGATCACGAACGCGCCGTTCCGGACCCTGTGCCGGGAGTTCAGCGGCGGCAAGGGCCTCTTCGTCAGCGAGATGATCACGACGCGTGCGCTCGTCGAGCGCAACGAGAAGACCATGCAGCTGATCCACTTCGACGCGAGCGAGAAGCCGCGCTCGATCCAGCTGTACGGCGTCGACCCGGCCACCGTCGGCAAGGCCGTCCGCATGATCGCGGAAGAGGACCTCGCCGACCACATCGACCTGAACTTCGGCTGCCCGGTCCCCAAGGTCACGCGCAAGGGCGGCGGCTCCGCGCTGCCGTACAAGCGCCACCTGCTGCGCGCGATCCTGAAGGAGGCCGTGAGCGGGGCGGGCGACCTGCCGGTCACGATGAAGATGCGCAAGGGCATCGACGACGACCACATCACGTACCTGGACGCCGGGCGCATCGCCGTGGAGGAGGGCGTCACCGCGATCGCCCTGCACGGGCGGACGGCCGCGCAGCACTACGGCGGCACCGCGGACTGGTCCGCGATCGCCCGCCTCAAGGAGCACGTCCCGGAGATCCCCGTCCTCGGCAACGGCGACATCTGGTCGGCGGCGGACGCCGTGCGCATGATGCGCGAGACCGGGTGCGACGGCGTGGTCGTCGGGCGCGGCTGCCTGGGGCGGCCGTGGCTGTTCGGCGACTTGGTGGCGGCCTTCGAGGGCCGTACGGAGGACCTGGCCCGGCCCACGCTGCGGACCGTCGCCGACGTCATGGTCCGGCACGCCGGGCTCCTCGGCGAGTGGATCGGGGACGAGGCGCGGGGCGTCATCGACTTCCGCAAGCACGTGGCCTGGTACCTGAAGGGGTTCTCGGTCGGCTCCGAGATGCGCAAGCGCCTCGCGATCACGTCGTCCCTCGCGGAGCTGCGGGGCGGGCTCGACGAGCTGGACCTGGACCAGGCGTGGCCCGACGGGGCGGACGGGCCGCGCGGGCGGACCTCCGGCAACAACCGGGTGGTCCTGCCGGACGGGTGGCTCCGCGACCCCTACGACTGCGCGGGCGTCTCCGAGGAAGCCGAACTGGACACCTCCGGCGGCTGACCGCCCTCCGCCCCCCGCTGCCTGCTGTGGGCAATCGTCCCGCAGGGCGGGACGGGTGGGCACAGCGCCGAGGTGCCCCGGGCCGTTCCGCTCGGGCTGGGGTGCAGGCGGGGCGCGCAGCCCGGCGGCGCGGGTCCGCCCCTGTGCCCGCCCGTTCCGTCCCCTGGGCGGACCAGCCGCCCACAGGGGAGGGCAGGGGGTCAGCCGCCCGTCACCGCGGTGAGCAGGGCCAGGGGGGCCGCTGCCGAGCGGGAGTCCTGGGTGCAGGCGTGGGGGTAGGGGACCGGCTCGGGGTAGGCGGTGCGTTCGTAGCCGGCCAGGACCTCGGGCAGCCGCCCGGAGGCGGTGCCGGCCGCGTCCACCAGGGCGTGGGCCACGACGCGGGCCTCGTCGTGCAGCCCGTACCGCGAGAGCCCCAGCGCGATGAGCGCGTTGTCGTGGGGCCACACCGACCCGCGGTGGTAGGAGAGCGGGTGGTACGCCCCCTGCCCGGCGGCCAGCGTGCGCACGCCCCAGCCGGAGAAGAAGTCGGGTTCGAGGAGACGGCGCCCCACCGCCTCGCCGTACTCCTTGTCGAGGAGCCCGGACCACAGCAGGTGCCCCGCGTCGGAGGCGAGCGCGTCGACCTGCCGCCCCTCCCCGTCGAGGGCCAGCGCGGGAAAGCCGCGACCGGCCATCCAGAAGTCCCGCTGGAAGCGGTCCCGCAGGTCGGCGGCGGCCTGGGTGAGCAGGTCCGCGTAGACGGGGTCGTCCCAGACGGCCCGCGCGAGCCAGGCCGTGCGCCGCAGCGCGTCGTACGCGTAGCCCTGGGCGCCCGCGGCCATGACGGGCCCGGTCGGCCGGTCCCCGTCGGCGCCGCAGATCGCGCCGGGGGAGTCCTTCCAGTTCTGGTTGGCGAGCCCGCCCTCGTCGGCGCGGTAGACGAGGTAGCCGCGCGCGGTGAGCCCGCCGTGGTCGAGCATCCAGCCGACGGCGGCGCGCGCGTGCGCCTGCAACCGGCGGGCGAGCGCGGTGTCACCGGTCTGCTCGGTGTACGCGCCGAGCAGGACGAGGAAGAGCGGAGTGGCGTCCACGGAGCCGTAGTAACGCCCGTACGGGACCTGCTCGAAGTGGGCGAGCTCGCCGTGCCGCACCTCGTGCACGATCTTGCCGGGCTGCGCGGCCCGCCCCCGAGTGGCCTCGGTGGCCTGGGTCGCGGCGAGCGCGGGCAGCGTCGCGGCGGCCAGGCGCGGCAGATACGGCAGCGCGAAGAGCGAGGTCAACAGCGCGTCACGGCCGAGCAGGGTGAGGAACCAGGGAACCCCGGCCCCGGGCACCCGCAGCTCCTCGCCGTCGGGTCCGCGCGCGGGCACCTGGAGCGCGGCGAGGTCGAAGAGCCCGCGCGTACACGCCGCGGCCAGCTCGGGCCAGGCCGCGGGCAGCGGCACGTCGGCGGTGAACTCCCTTTGGACCGCGGCCAGTTGGGAGATGGCGGCGCTCGGTGACACGGGCACGGGCGGCAGCGGCGGCGCGCCGTGCGGCGCCGCGGCGACGGTCAGGGCCAGCTCGGCGGAGGCGTGTGCGGCCAGTTCGAGCGCCCAGACGAGCCGCCGGGCCCCGGTGCCCGTCTCCTCCACGGCGTCCGGCGCGGGCTCGGCGGTGACGGTGGTGCGGGCCAGCCAGTCCCCGCGGCGGTAGGCGAACTCGATGCCGCCGGGCCCCCGCTCGTCCGCGTCGCCCGGGGCCTCCAGGACCCGCCGGGACCGGACCGCGCCCGGCTTCGCGTACGTACGGTGGTCCGCGCGCAGCTCGAACTGGTCGGTGAAGTCGGCGTCGGCGGTCAGCGCGAGCCGCAGCGTCGTCGGCACCGGGCGGTTGCTGGTGATCCGCACGGCCTCGACCAGCGTGCCGTCGGTGACGGCCTGCTCGCGGAAGAGCGTGTAGGCGGGCGGCTCCTGACGGCCGCCGCGCGGCACGAGCACGCAGCGCGCCACGTCCGCGCCCACGCCCCCGCCGCCGGTCCCGGGGGCGGGCCCGCCGGTCCCGGTGCGTCCGCCCCCGGCGGGGCTCAGGACCTCCGGGACGGCGCCGTCCACGGTCAGCTGCCAGCGGCTCAGGTGCCGCGCGTCGCGCACGAAGAGGCCGTCGGGGGAGCCGCCGCCCGGAACGCCGCGGATGTCGCCGCCCGGGCCGACGGCCGCGAACGTCGTACCGCGTACGAGCAGGTGGTGGTGGTGCCGGTCAGTCATGTCGGGCCCTCTCGCTCCTGCCAGCCCCCGCTGTGTGGTGGGCGGACGCGTGGTCCGCGTCCAGGTGCAGATCCAGTGCCAGTGCCGCGCTCCAGCTGAAGCCGCGGGTGCCGCAGCCGCGCCCTGTGTACGGATCGACGTACTCGGAGAAGCCGGAGGCCACGGCCACGTCGAGCAGCGCCGCGCGCAGGGCGTCGGCCCGCGCCCGCTCGCCGTGCAGCCTGAGGCCGCGCTCGACCAGCCAGTTGGTGTTGATCCAGGCGGGCCCGCGCCAGTACCTGCGGGCGTCGAAGGCCGGGCTCAGCAGGTCGTGGCTGGGCACGAGCCGGGCCCGGCCGCCGAGGGCGAAGTGCGGGCCGCACACCGTGTCCACCAGGGCGGTGACGACCTCGCCCGGCAGGCCCGGAAGGAGCAGCGGGACGAGCCCGGTGACCCCCCGCTCCGCCACCAGCGCGCCCCCGTCCGGCCCGGCCCGCAGGTCGCGGCACCGGAAGATCCCGGAGCCCGGGTCCCACAGCCGCTCCACCAGGGCCCGGGTGAGCCGCTCCGCGCGCTCGTGCCGGGCCGTCGCGGCGACGCCGAGCTCGCCGGTGATGCGGGCGAGGGCGTGCTCGGAGGCGATCAGGAGGGCGTTGAAGGCCGGATCCTCGACGGCGAAGCCGCCCTGCCGCTCGGCGGGCCGGGGGTCGGCGGCGCCGTACCCGCGGTCGCGGTAGTCCGCCGCGAGCCGTACGTACCGCCCGTAGTCGAGGTCCGTCGGCCGGTCGCGCGGGCAGCCGTGGTCCAGGTCGGCGCGGCGGAAGGTGCGCGGCCGCGCGGGGGGCACGCGGCTCAGCGGGCCGTCCCAGCAGGGGCTGTTGTCCATGCCCTGCTCCCAGGGGTGGACGACGGCGGCGAGCCCCGCGCCGCCGAGGTCGCGCCGGTGCAGCAGGAAGCGGTGCCAGGCCGCGAGGCGCGGGTGGAGGCGCGCGAGGAAGGAGCGGGCCCGGGACAGACCGGGGTCCGCGAGGTGCACCAGCCAGGCGGCGAGGGCGTGCACCGGCGGCTGCACGATGCCGGAGGTCTGCACGCCGCCCGGCGCGCCAGCCGCGCGCCCCGCGGTGGCGGAGCGCCAGAAGTCGGGGCTGGGGAAGTACGCGTCAAGGGGCACGGAGGGGTTGAACACGATGTGCGGGACGCGGCCGTCGCCCCACTGCGCGCCGAGCAGCGTCTCCAGCTCCAGCTGGGCGCGCAGCGGCGAAAGATGGCGCAGACCGATCGCGATGAACGCGGAGTCCCAGGACCACTGGTGGGGGTACAGCTCGCGGGACGGGACGGTGGAGGCGCCGGTCCAGTTGCCGTGCAGCACCCGGGCGGCGGCCGCGCGTAAGGGGTCGGGGTCGCCCCTCGCGCCCGCCTCGGCCGTGCTCTTCGGCGCGCTCGCGCCGCTCGTCGCCCCGTCGGCCCGGCCCGCGGCCGCCGGGGAGGACGGCGCCGTCACCGCGGCGCCCGTGGTGGTGCGGTCCACGCGTCTCTCCCTCAGCCCGGCAGCGCGCTTCCCGTGCCGACAGGCTGTCAGTTCGGCTGTTTCCACCCTAGGGTTACGTCTACTTAACACGCAAAACCCAATATGTAACGTCGAGTTGACGCGCGCAAGGGGAGACGTGGGTAGGCAAGGAAGCAGGGGACGAGGAGTGGCCATGAGGAACGGGACCTCGGTGCGCGGGACCGCCCAGGCGAGCGCGGGCGACCTGCTGCACCTCGTGCGCAGCGGCCGCGCCACCACACGCGGCGCCCTCCAGCAGGTCACGGGCCTCTCCAGGGCCACGGTCGGCCAGCGCCTCGACCGCCTCTTCCGCGCGGGCTGGCTGCGCGAGGGCTCCGGAACGGTGGCGGGTTCCCCGCTCGGCGGCCGCCCCGCGGCGCGTCTGGAGTTCGACGACGGACACGCCGTGGTCCTCGCCGCGGGCCTGGAGACCCGGCACGCCCGCGCGGCCCTGCTCACCCTCACCGGGGACGTCCTCGCCGAGCACACCGGGCCCCTGCGGGTGGACGAGGGGCCGGAGCGGGTCCTGGACGAGCTGGGGGGCCGGTTCGCCGCGCTCCTTCGCGAGGGCGGCAGGACCGCGCGCGCGGTGTGCGGCATCGGGCTCGCCGTGCCGGGCCCGGTCGACAGCGAGACGGGCCGCGTGGTGCAGCCGCCGATCATGCCGGGCTGGGACGGCTACGACATAAGAGCACGGCTGCGCCGCTCCTTCGCCGCGCGGGCGGGCGGCTCCGCCCGGGTGCCGGTCCTCGTCGACAACGACGCCAACCTCATGGCGTACGGGGAGCAGCGCGCCGCCTATCCCGACTGCTCGGCCTTCGCCCTGGTCAAGGTCTCCACCGGCATCGGCGCGGGCGTCGTCGTGGACGGCTCCGTGTACCGGGGCGCGGACGGAGGGGCGGGCGACATCGGGCACATACGGGTGCCGTGGGTGCCGGGGAGCGAGTCCGCCCTGTGCCGCTGCGGCTCGTACGGCTGTCTGGCGGCGGTGGCCAGCGGGCGCGCGCTCGCCGGGCGGCTCGCGGCGGCGGGCGTGCCCGCGCCCTCCGGCGCGGACGTGACCTCCGGCTCCGACGTGGCGGAGCTGCTCGCGGCCGGGCACCCGCAGGCGGTGCGCCTCGCGCGCGAGGCGGGGCAGCGGGTCGGCGAGGTGCTCGCCACGGTCGTGACGCTCCTCAACCCGGGCGTTCTGATGATCGCGGGAGATCTGGCCGGAACGCCCTTCCTGACAGGGGTGCGGGAGCTGCTCTACCAGCGGGCCCTGCCGCGCTCCACCGCTCATCTGGAGATCGTCACCTCGCGGCTCGGCGAGCGGGCTGCCGTGACCGGGGCGGGGGCCCTGGTCGTGGAGCACCTGTACGCGCCGCAGCGTGCGGAGGAGCGGCTCGCGGCCCTCGGTTTCTGAGCCGGGCACCGGGTGCCCCGGTCTTCGCCCCACCCCCCTCGGTCACCTCTCGGGTGAGCCGAGGGGCGCTCAGATGCCAAAACTTTGGCAAGTCGGGGCGTGATTCTCGCCACCCCTGATCGCCCCTACGCTCAGATGAGCGGATCTTGCCCCGCTGCACCTTTCCAAAGGGTGGCACTGAGTGCCACGCGTTGACACTTCAAATGATCGATCACATTGCTACGTTCCGTGGCCGCCCGCGGGTATCGCCTCACGGTGCGCATCTATGTCTTCAAGAGGTGAAATCGCTCTCGTCAAGATCATTACTCGCGCGTTACTTTCGATCTGCTGGCACACGGGTGGTTGCGACCGCATGACCCACAAGTGGACGTACCCAGAAGCCTTCGATCTGGGTATGTTCCTCGCCGTCAGGGCAGCCGCGTCCTCGAGGAGTCGAGACCCGTGTCGGAAAACAAAGATCCCCACGTAGCTCAGGGCGTGAAGTTCGTTTACGACTTCACCGAGGGCAACAAGGACCTCAAGGACCTCCTCGGTGGCAAGGGTGCGAACCTCGCCGAGATGACCAACCTGGGCCTTCCCGTCCCTCCGGGCTTCACCATCACCACCGAGGCCTGCAAGGTCTACCTCGACAGCGGCGAGGAGCCCGTGGCGCTGCGCGACGAGGTGAGCGCGCACCTCGACGCCCTCGAGCGGAAGATGGGCAAGAAGCTCGGCCAGGCCGACGACCCGCTGCTCGTCTCGGTCCGCTCGGGCGCCAAGTTCTCCATGCCCGGCATGATGGACACCGTCCTGAACATCGGGCTCTCCGACAAGTCCGTCCAGGGTCTCGCCCAGCAGGCGGGCGACGAGCGGTTCGCCTGGGACTCCTACCGCCGGCTCATCCAGATGTTCGGCAAGACCGTCCTCGGCGTCGAGGGCGACCTCTTCGAGGACGCCCTGGAGGCGGCCAAGGACGCCAAGAAGGTCACGGTCGACACCGACCTGGAGGCGGCCGACCTCAAGAAGCTCGTCACCAAGTTCAAGAAGATCGTCAAGGCCGAGGCGGGCCGCGACTTCCCGCAGGACCCGCGCGAGCAGATGGACCTCGCCATCAAGGCGGTCTTCGACTCCTGGAACGGCGACCGGGCCAAGCTCTACCGCCGCCAGGAGCGCATCCCGCACGACCTGGGCACCGCCGTCAACGTCTGCTCGATGGTCTTCGGCAACCTCGGCCCCGACTCGGGCACCGGCGTGGCCTTCACCCGCGACCCCGCGAGCGGCCACCAGGGCGTCTACGGCGACTACCTCCAGAACGCGCAGGGCGAGGACGTCGTCGCGGGCATCCGCAACACCGTCCCGCTCGCCGATCTGGAGCAGATCGACAAGAAGTCGTACGACCAGCTCATGCAGATCATGGAGACCTTGGAGACCCACTACAAGGACCTCTGCGACATCGAGTTCACCATCGAGCGCGGGCAGCTGTGGATGCTCCAGACCCGCGTCGGCAAGCGCACCGCGGGCGCGGCCTTCCGCATCGCGACCCAGCTCGTCGACCAGGGCCTGATCAGCGAGGCCGAGGCGCTCCAGCGCGTCACCGGCGCCCAGCTGGCGCAGCTGATGTTCCCGCGCTTCGACGACGAGGCCAAGGTCGAGCAGCTCGGCCGGGGCATCGCCGCCTCGCCGGGCGCCGCCGTCGGCAAGGCCGTCTTCGACTCCTACACCGCCATCAAGTGGTCGCGCTCCGGCGAGAAGGTCATCCTGATCCGCCGCGAGACCAACCCCGACGACCTGGACGGCATGATCGCCGCCGAGGGCATCCTGACCTCGCGCGGCGGCAAGACCTCGCACGCGGCCGTCGTCGCGCGCGGCATGGGCAAGACCTGTGTCTGCGGCGCCGAGGAGCTGGAGGTCGACACCAAGCGCCGCCGCCTCACGGTCGGCGACACCGTCGTCGAGGAGGGCGACGTCGTCTCCATCGACGGCTCCACGGGCAAGGTCTACCTGGGCGAGGTCCCGGTCGTGCCGTCCCCGGTCGTCGAGTACTTCGAGGGCCGCATGCACGCCGGCGCCGACGACGCCGACGAGCTCGTCCAGGCCGTGCACCGCATCATGGCCTTCGCCGACGGCAAGCGCCGGCTGCGGGTGCGCGCCAACGCCGACAACGCCGAGGACGCGCTGCGCGCCCGCCGCTTCGGCGCGCAGGGCATCGGCCTGTGCCGCACCGAGCACATGTTCCTCGGCGAGCGCCGCGAGATGGTCGAGAAGCTGATCCTCGCCGACACCGACGGGGAGCGCGAGGAGGCCCTGAAGGCCCTGCTCCCGCAGCAGAAGCAGGACTTCGTCGAGCTCTTCGAGGCGATGGACGGGCTGCCGGTCACCGTCCGCCTGCTCGACCCGCCGCTGCACGAGTTCCTGCCCGACATCACCGAGCTTTCGGTCCGCGTCGCCCTCGCCGAGTCCCGCAAGGACGCCAACGAGAACGACCTGCGCCTGCTCCAGGCCGTGCACCGGCTGCACGAGCAGAACCCGATGCTGGGCCTGCGCGGCGTCCGCCTCGGCCTGGTCATCCCCGGCCTGTTCACCATGCAGGTCCGCGCGATCGCGGAGGCCGCCGCCGAGCGCAAGAACGCCAAGGGCGACCCGCGCGCCGAGATCATGATCCCGCTGGTCGGCACCGTCCAGGAGCTGGAGATCGTCCGCGACGAGGCCGACCGGGTCATCGCCGAGGTCCAGGCCGCCACCGGCACCGATCTGAAGCTCTCCATCGGCACCATGATCGAGCTGCCCCGCGCCGCCGTGACGGCCGGTCAGATCGCCGAGGCCGCCGAGTTCTTCTCCTTCGGCACGAACGACCTCACCCAGACAGTGTGGGGCTTCAGCCGCGACGACGTGGAGGCCTCGTTCTTCACGGCGTACCTGGAGAAGGGCATCTTCGGCGTCAGCCCCTTCGAGACCATCGACAAGGACGGCGTCGGCTCCCTGGTGCGCAGCGCCGTCGAGGCGGGCCGCGCCACGCGCCCCGACATCAAGCTCGGCGTCTGCGGCGAGCACGGCGGCGACCCGGAGTCGGTGCACTTCTTCCACGAGGTGGGCCTCGACTACGTGTCCTGTTCGCCCTTCCGCATCCCGGTCGCCCGCCTCGAAGCCGGTCGCGCCGCCTCCCAGGCCCGGGGCAGCGACCACCGGTAGGGAATCCGGGCGGCGCCCACCGCCCGAAGAGACCCCGGGTCCGTCGCCGTGTCCCCGACCCTCAACCGATGCGGCGACGGCCCCGGTCCACGAGGAAGGGGCGGCACCCTGTGCGGGGGTGCCGCCCCTGTGCGTAGCGTCAACCTCTGCGCAGGATTGATCGCGTCACGTGTCCGCTGACCGAATCCGCTCCTGGTGCGGCACGAGAGCCGGGCGTAACAATTCCCTTTACGGGCAAGGCGCTTCAGTTGCCCATCCAGCGCACAAGAGGCGCAATTCACCGCTGCCCCGGCACTGTCGGATCCGCACTCGGTGCCCGGTGGCCTCTCCGTGCGCCCAGGCTCCACCACCCGACCCTCATGAGGAGCGAGTACATGGCGGGGGACCGGATCATCCCCTGGCCCGTCAACCTCGAACTCACCGAGGCGGACAAGATCCTCCGGGAGAAGGCCCACTACACCGGTCCGGTCAACGAGGTGGACCTGCGCTGGCCGCTCTTCCCCGGCATGAACGAGCCGTACTACGTCTTCTCCACGCCGCAGTTCGGGCACTACTTCGTCGGCGTCTACAGCCACCAGGTCAGGCACACCGTCTAGCGCGGACACGGCTCCGGTCGACGGTGAAGGGGCGGCACCCCGCACGGGGTGCCGCCCCTTCGGGCTGCCCGGGACTGGGGGGTGTCCGGGCAGGTCTCAGAAGCCGTACGGCTTGGCGGTGTTCCAGTTGGTGACGTCCGCGCTGGACCAGGTGAACTTCGACGGCGCGCCCTTGGCGTCGAAGGCCTCCTGGTCGGTACCGGGGCCGGTGTCGCCGGTGCGGTCGCGCAGCGCCAGGGACAGGCTCGACGAGGTGTGCGACCGCGGGCCGTCGGCGAAGAGGCTCACGGCGGAGTAGACCTTGCCGCCGGGCTTGACGGTGATGCGGGCGGCGCCGCCGGGGGCGTCCTTGGCGGAGTGGCCGAGGACGTTCACGGTGTTGCCGAGCATCACCGACGGGTACGAGGTGACCCAGCACGGCTTGGTGTCGGCGTTCACCGCGGTGATCAGCAGGTGCTCGCCGCGCTGCTTCGCGAAGCGGTGGAGGACGGAGTACGACATCTCGGTACCGTCGCACTGGCGCACGGAGGCGGAGCGCGCGGCGTCGACGGCGGCGCCGGAGCCCTTCGCGACCGAGGCCGACGCGGAGCGGGACGGCCCGGCCTGCCCGCCGCCCGCCGCGGCCTGGCCGCCGGTCTTCGCCGCCGTGCCCGCCGCCGTGTCCGCCGTGCCCGCCGCGTCCGTGCCCGCGGACTTGCCGGACGACTCCGTGGTCTTGCCGACCGTGCTCACCCGGGGCTTCCCCGCGCCGTTGTCGTCCGAGCTGCCGCAGGCGGTCAGGGACAGAGCCAGGGCGGCGGTGGCCGCGGCGGCGAGAGCGGTGGTGTGGATACGCGACGTACGCATGGAAGGTCCCCCTGTGCGGTGGTGCTGGTCGGTGCGGTCCTCGCGGGGTCGCCCCCGCTGTGAGCACTACTTTCGTCGCCCCCGCTGGCGTTCCGCTTACGCCCGGCTGATGTCCCGCTGACGTGCCGCCCGCACCCCTGCGGGCCGCCCTCAGGGCTGTGCCCTGAACCGCATCACCGCTGTGTCGTAGCGGGCCCGCAGGCCCACGTCCGCCGAGACGCGCAGCAGCGCGCCGAGCGCCCCGACAGCCCCTTCGTCGAAACCGGACGCTTCCGCTTCGTGGGCCGCCTGCTCCAGGCGGGACACGCCCCCGCCCTCGTCGCCGAGGCCGATCAGGGCCTCTCCGGCCGTGGTGAGGAGCAGCACCCGCGACGCCGCCGACGTCTGCGGGGGAATGTCGACGGCGAGCGCGGCGGTGGCCGTGTCGAGGGCCGCCCGCCACTCCTGGAGGACGAGGCGGTGCCGGGCCAGATGGTGCAGGGCGAGCCGCTCGGTGTGCCGGTCGCCCGCCTCGCGCGCGAGGGAGGCGGCCCGCAGACAGCCCTCCGCGGCCTCCTCGGGGTCGCCGAGGGCGGCCTGGACGAGCGACAGGTTGATCAGCGCCGTCGCCTCCCCGGGCACGTCACCGGCGCGCGCGGCGAGCCCGGTCGCGGCCTCCAGATGGGCCAGGGCCTCGCCGGTGCGGCCCTCCTCGGCGAGGACCCAGCCGAGCAGGGCCCGCACCCGCGCCTCGGCCCGCACGTCCGCGTCGGCCCGGGCGGCGTCGAGCGCGGTCTGAAGGAGCGGGGCCCAGCCGTCCCGGTGCCGCCACACGATGTGCGGCCACAGCGCGAGCACGAGCCGCCAGGTCCTGCCGTGCAGGGCGGCGGCACGGGCCGCGCCGACCGCCAGGGTCAGATCGTCGCGCTCGGCCGCGTACCAGGCCATGGCCTCCTCGCGGCCGCCGAACTCCCGTACGGCGGCGGGCCGGTGGAAGTCCTCGGGCAGGCCGAAGCAGGCCTCCTCGCCCGGCTCGGCCGCGGCGATCGCGGCGAGGGCGGTGGCGATCTGGTGGTCGAGCACCCGGGGCACCGCCTCGGGCCCGGCGTCCAGGTCACGCGCGTAGAGGCGCACGAGGTCGTGCAGCGACCAGCGCCCCGGCGCGGAGCGGGTGACGAGGTGGGCCGCGGCGAGCCGCTCCAGGGCGGCCTCGGCCGCCTCCGGGTCGGTGCCCGCGAGGGCGGCGGCCGTGAACCGGTCGACGTGCGTGCCCGGGTGGCGGCCCAGATGGGCGAAGTGGTGCGCGACGTCCGCGGGCAGGCGGCGCACGGTGAGCCGCAGCGCCGCCCGTACGCCCGTGTCCTCCACGTCGAGCAGGCCCAGTCGGCGCGACTCGTCGGACAGTTCGGCGCTCATCGCGCCGAGGGACCAGTCCGGCTGGTCCGCGAGCCGCGCCGCGGCCACCCGCAGCGCGAGCGGGAGCCCGCCGCACAGCTCGGCCAGGCGCCGGGCGGCCACCGCCTCCGCGCGCACCCGATCCTCGCCGAGGACCGCGCAGAGCAGGGCCGTGCCGTCGTCCGGTTCGAGGACGTCCACCGGCACGGGCCGGGCCGCGTCCGAGGCGATCAGGCCGCGCAGGCGGTACCGGCTCGTGACCACCGTGACGCACCGGGCGCCGCCCGGCAGCAACTCCCTGACCTGCGCGGAGTCGCGCGCGTTGTCGAGGACGACGAGGAGCTGCCGGTCGGCGGCGAGCGAGCGGTACAGGGCGGAGGCGCCGCCCGCCGACTCCGGTATCCGGCGCGGCCCGACCCCGAGCGCGAGCAGGAACTCGCGCAGCACTTCGAGGTGGTCCGGCTCGCCCGTGTCGCTGAAGCCGCGCAGATCGGCGTAGAGCAGGCCGCCGGGGAAGGCGGCGCGCTCGCGGTGCGCCCAGTGCACGGCGAGCGCCGTCTTGCCCACGCCCGCGGGCCCGGTCACCAGACACACGGGCGCCTCGCCCGCGGCGGCGCGGGACAGCGCGGTGAGCTCGGCGGCGCGCCCGTGGAAGCCGCGGGGCATCCGGGGCAGCAGGTCGACGGTGACGGCGGGCCGGGGCGGCGGGGGCGCGAGCGGGGCGGGAAGCGGGGCGGCGGGCGCGGGCGGGGCGGCGGGCGGGGCGGACGCCGCCGGAGGGGCCGGTGCCGGGGCGTCCGCTTCGTCGTCCGCGCCGCGCAGCGCCGCCGCGTACGCGTCCGCGAGCTCTCGGCCCGGGTCCACGCCCAGCTCGTCCGCGAGCAGCCGCCGGGTGCGGTGGAACCAGTCGAGCGCCTCCGAGCGGCGCCCCGCGCGCTGGAGCGCCCGCATCAGCGAGGCCGCGAGGGACTCGCGCAGCGGATGGGCCTCGGCCTCCGCGCGAAGGACGGCCGCCGCCCGGTGGTGCTCGCCCTGGCGCGCGTAGGCCGCGGCGAGCAGTTCCACCGAGGCGAGCCGCAGCTCCTCCAGGGCGTGCGCGGCGGCGAGTAGCGGCGGGCTCGGATAGGCCCCGGTCAGCGCGGGCCCCTGCCACAGGGACAGGGCCTCCTCGTACATGGCCACGGCGTCGCCGGGCGCGCGCTGCTCGCGGGCCAGCGTCACCAGCTCCTCGAAGCGGTGGGCGTCGAGCAGCGACTCGGGCATCCGCAGGAGGTACGCCGTGCCCCGCGTGACCAGCTCGACCCCGAACACCTCGGCGCCCGCGTCGGCCAGCAGGCTCCGCAGCCGCGACACATGGCCCTGGATGACGCTGCGGGCGCGCGGCGGCGGCTCGTCCTCCCACAGGGTGGCGGTCAGCTGCTCGACCGGAACGGGGCGGTTGGGCCGCAGCAGCAGGGCGGCGAGGAGGCTGCGCCGCTTGGCGGGACCGAGGTGCAGCTCACCGGCCTCGGTGCCGACGGACACCGCTCCGAGCAGCCGGAACTCCACGTGCGCACCTTCCAGGGGGAAAGCGGTCAGTTTATCGGAGGGCCCGCCGCCGCCTTCCTGCACCGGCCGGCCGCCTTCCTGTACCGGAGGGCCGCCCTCCTTCACCGGTTGGCCGCGTTCACGCCACCTTTGGCTCGTTCCGAGCGCGGCGGGCGGAGGCGAGGTGCCCGCGTTCGCGTCCCACAGTGCGGTACGTCCACACGAACCGAAGGGAGCTCCACGTGGCCCACTCCGCACCGAGACGCCTCGTCGTGCCACTGCTCGCGCTCGGCCTGACGGCGACCCTCGCGCCCTCCCTGGCCGCGGGCCCGGCGGCGGCCGCGCCCGACGACGCCGGGGCGCGCGACCTCACGCGGTACACCCAGCAGCAGCTCACCTGGAAGCGGTGCGCGGCCGACATGCCCGCGAAGTTCCAGTGCGCGACGCTCAAGGTGCCGCTCGACTACGGCGCGCCGCGGGGCAAGACCCTCAAGGTCGAGATCTCCCGGGTGAGGACCAGCAAGCCCGGCAAGCGCCACGGCATCCTGACCTTCAACCCGGGCGGCCCCGGCGCGTCGGGGCTCGACCTGCCCCTGGCCGCGTCCCGGGGCCTGCCCAAGGCCGTCCTCGAACGGTACGACCTGATCGGCTTCGACCCGCGCGGCATCGGCAGGAGCTCGCCGCTGAGCTGCGGGCTCACGGAGGCCGACCAGTACTTCCCGCGGCCGACCCGGTCCCGGGCCGAGTTCGACCGGAACGCGAAGTGGTCCAAGTCCGTCGCGGACAGGTGCCGCACGAAGAACCCCGGCGTGCTGCCGTACATCAACACCCGCAACACCGCGCGCGACATGGACGTCATGCGGGCGGCCCTCGGCGAGAAGAAGCTGTCGTACTACGGCGTCTCCTACGGCACCGCGCTCGGCTCCGTGTACACGCAGCTGTTCCCGAAGCGCGCGGACCGGGTCGTCCTCGACAGCGCCGTCGACCCCGGGCTGATGTGGCGGGGCATGTTCCGCATCTGGGCGCAGGAGGTCGGACCGGCCTTCGAGCGCTGGTCGAAGTGGACCGCCGGGCGCGACGCGACCTACCACCTCGGCACCTCTCCGGCGAAGGTCCAGCGGACCTTCTGGAAGCTCGTGGAGCGGGCCGACCGCGAGCCCATCGTGGTCGACGGCCAGAAGCTCGACGGCGCCGGAGTGCGTGACCTCGTCCGGCCCGAGTTCTTCACCGTCCGCAGCGGGGCCGAGCTGGTGCGCGAGCTCAAGCGCGCCGCGGCGGGCGCCACGGTGTCCGGGCCCTCGGCGGCGCCGGTCGAGGACAACGAACTCGCCGCCCAGTTCGCCGTGGTCTGCGCCGACGCGGCCTGGCCCCGCGACCCGGAGACGTACTACCGCGACGTGGTGCGCGACACCGTCCGCTACCCGCTGTACGGGGACTTCACGTCCGGCATCGCGCCGTGCGCGTACTGGCCCGAGGGCGCCGAGCCCGTCACCGAGGTGGACAACGGCGTCCCGCTGCTCCTCGTGCAGAACGAGTGGGACTCGCAGACCCCGCTCCCCGGCGCGCGGAACATGCACCGCGCCCTCAAGGGCTCGCGGATGATCACCGTCGAGGGGGGCGAGGGCCACGGCGTCCTCTTCAACGGCGAGCACCGCTACCCGTGCGTGGAGAACCCGTCCATGCGCTACCTGGCCACCGGCAAGCTCCCGGCCAAGGACGTGACGTGTCGCGTCACGCCCGGCCAGCGCCGTGCCGGAGCCGCGCCGAACGCCTTCTAGCGGCCCCGCGGGGGTGGGCCGGTCAGTCGTCGATGCCCGACCGCTCCACCCCCGCCACGATCCACCGCTGGAAGAACAGGAACACCACGAGCAGCGGCAGGATCGACACCGCCGCCGCCACGAACAGCTCGTGCAGCCGGATCACCTGCGAGGTCGTGAACGAGGCGAGCGCCACCTGGACCGTCCACGCCTCCCGGTCCTGGCCGATCACCAGCGGCCACAGGAAGGAGTTCCAGGCGCCGATGAACACGATGGTCCCCACCGCCGCGAACACCGGCCGCGTGTTCGGCACGACCACGCGCCAGTACGTGCGCCAGTAGCCGAGCCCGTCCACGCGCGCCGCGTCCTCCAGCTCCCGGGGAAAGCCCAGGAAGTACTGGCGGAAGACGAAGCAGGCGAAGGCCGAGAACAGCGTCGGCACGATCAGGCCACGCAGGGTGGAGACCCAGCCGAGCGACGACACGAGGACGAAGCTCGGCACGAAGGTGACGGCGGCCGGGACCATCAGCGTGGCGAGGATCGCGTAGAACACGTGGTTGGCGTAGCGGTAGGGGATGCGGGCCAGGCCGTAGCCCGCGAGCGAGGCGAGCAGCAGCGTGCCGAGGGTCGTCAGGACCGCGATGAGCGCCGAGTTGAGCAGGGAGCGGGCCATGGGCACCGTCGAGTCCCGGAACAGCTCGGTGACGTTCGAGAAGTGCAGCGTGGACGGGAAGAACGTCCAGTCGGGCGAGGTGATGTCCTCCTCCGCGGCGAGGCCGTTGCGCACCAGGAGGTAGAACGGGACCAGGAAGAGCAGGGCAAGGGCGATCAGCAGGGCGAGCCGCAGTGCCCGGCCCACGCGCACCCACGCGTCGTGCATGGCTCAGGCTCCCTTCTCGTCGCTCCGGCCGAGCCCGAACCAGCGCGCCTGCCCGACCGTCACCACCGCGATGATCAGGGCGAGGAGCACCGCGCCCGCGCTGCCGAGGCCGAGGTTCTGCCCCTGGCCGAGCGCCGTGTAGTAGAGGTAGACCAGCGGCGGCCGGGCGTACGGCGGGTAGCCGCGGGCGTCGGAGAGCAGGTTGTAGAACTCGTCGAAGGCCTGGAAGGCGTTGATGACCAGGAGCAGCGCCACGGCGACGGACGTGGCGCGCAGCTGCGGCAGCGTGATGTGGCGAAGCACCTGCCAGCCGGGCCGGGCGCCGTCCACGGCGGCCGCCTCGTACAGGGTGGGCGAGATCCGCTGGAGCCCCGCGAGGAAGAGGACCATGTAGAAACCGGCCTGGAGCCACAGGCGTACGGTGACGATCACCAGCCAGTACCAGGGCGGGTCCGTGGTCGAAAGCCAGGCCGTCTGGTCGGCGCCGAACCAGCCGAGCACGGTGTTCGCGAGCCCGAACCGCACCCCGTTGAAGATCGACATCTTCCAGATCAGGGCGGCCACGACATAGCTGCACGCCGCCGGGAGGAAGAACACCGACCGGAAGAACGCCTGCGCGCGCCGCAGCCGGTTCACCATCAGGGCGAGCGACAGGGAAAGGACGAACGTCGTCGGCACGATGAAGGCCGTGAACACGGCGAACGTCCACAGGCTGTCGGTGAACGCGTCGTTCCTCAGCATCGCCGTGTAGTTGTCGAGGCCGACGAACTCCGTGGGCGAGACGGTGTTGTGGGCGTCGAAGAAGCTGAGGTAGACGCTCCAGCCGAGCGGGACGTACGTGAAGACGAACAGGCCGAGCACGAAGGGGCCGACGAACACCCAGAACCACAGGTTGCGGTTCTGCGGCCCGGCGAGCCGCCGCGCGAGGCCGGGGCGGCCGCCGCTCACGCGTACTTCTTCCGCACGCGGGACAGCTCCGCCGACACCTTGCGGACGACGGACCGCAGCTCGCTCTCCGGATTCGCGCCGGACTTGATGACGCGGCTGAGCGCGTCCTGGTAGGCGACGCGGCTCGCGGGTGTCCACAGGAGCGGCTCGGCGTGGCCGTTCTCGGTGGAGAAGCGCACGGCGTCGGCCGCGGGGCCCTCGGCGAGCGCGTCGGCCTTCTTCGCGAGGGAGAGCCGGGCGGGGATGTGGAAGCCGTAGCTGAGCGCGAAGTCCCGCTGGTAGGCGGTCTTGTCGACCCACAGCCACTTCAGATAGTCCTTGGCCGCGTCCTTGTGCCGGGTGCGGGCGCTGACGGCCGCGCCGTACGCGCCCACCGGCACGGCGGGTCTGCCGTCGGGACCGTCCGCGGGGAACGCGAGCACCCCGAAGTCGTCGCCGAGCGCCTTCTGCACGGCGGGCAGCGCCCACAGGCCCGACCACTGCATGGCGGTGAGGCCCTGCACGAACGCCGACGGGTCCGACCAGTCGGAGGGCGCGCCGAGCAGCAGCGCCTTCGCCTTGTACAGCTCGCGCACCTTGGCGAGCGCGCGGGCGGCGGCCGGGTCGTCGAAGCCGACCTTGCCGTCGTCGGTGACGAGGGTGAGGCCCGCCGCGTACAGGGGGGTGCCGCCGAGGACGCCCGCGCCGCCGTCGTTGCCGAGGAAGAGCCCCTTGGTCTTCTTGGTGGTCAGCTCCTTCGCCGCGTCGACGAGCGCGTCGAGGGTGCGCGGCGGCTCGACGCCCGCGTCGGCCAGGAGGCTCTTGCGGTAGTACAGCAGCTGCATGTCGACGACCTGCGGGACCGCCCAGATCCGGCCGTCGTACGTCTTGGGCGCGAGCACCACCGGGTTGAAGTCGTCCTTCACCCCGTCGAGCAGGTCGGTGACGTCCACGACCTGGCCGCCCCGGATCTGGTCCAGGCTGGGGCCGTTGACCTCGAAGACGTCGGGGCCGGACTTGGTGAGCAGGGCCGCGGCGGTCTGCTCGTCGTAGTTGCCCGGGCGCCACTGGACCGCGACGTCCGCCTCGCGGTACGCGGCCGCGTACCGTTTGACGGCCTGCTCGGTGCCCGCCTCGCCGTACTGGTGGTACCAGTGCGAGAGCCGTGGTCCCTTGCCGCCCGAACCGCCGCCGTCGCGGCCGGTGTTGGAGCCGCACGCGGTGAGCAGCCCGAGCGCGGCGGCCGAGCCGAGCAGTGTCCTGCGGTTGATGGTCATGACGTGTCCCCCTGCGTGGATCGACGGGTACGTGTCGGGCCCAACGATCAACCATGCAGGGGGATTACGACAGGCGTATTGCGGCCGTGTGTTTGCCCCGGTCGGCTCCCCTCAGGCCCTGACCGGCCCGCGGTGGGAGGCCCGCGCCCGAGCGGCCGCTGCGAGCGCGGCTCGGTGCGGCAGCGGGGGCGGCACCCGCACAGGGCGCCGCCCCTTCGGCGTACGGGCTACCTGCGGGCCGCGAGCCGGAAGCGGAGGCGGCAGATGACCGCGTCCGTGTCGCGGCGCACCGCGTGGGCGAGGACGGCGCCGCGCTGGTTCTGCAGCAGCCGCTGCCACAGGTGCGCGGGCTCGACCTCGGGGATGAGGACGGTGACCCGGGTGCCGGGGTGGTACTGGTACACCCGGCGGACGTACGCGGCGACGGGCCGCCCGACCGTGCGCGCGGCCGAGGGGAGTTCGACCAGGTCGACGCCGGGGTTCCACAGTTCCCAGTCGCGCCGCAGCGCCGCCGTGGCCGCGCGGTCCTCGGGGTCGTCGTGCGTGACGGTGACGGCGCGGACCTCGTCGCCCAGGGACACGGCGGCGTTGAGCGCCTCGCAGGTGAGCCGGGACAGGCCGGACACCGGCACGATCACCAGGGAGTGGTCGCGGTGCGGCGGCTCGGGTACGCGGCCGAGGCCGAGGTCCTCGCCGATGCGCCCGTACGCCCGGTGCACGACCTCGAAGCCGCACACGATCGCGGGCAGCGCGAGCACGATCAGCCAGGCGCCCTCGGTGAACTTGGTGGCGGTCACGACGACCGCGGAGACGCCGGTGAGGACCGCGCCGAAGCCGTTCAGGAACGCCTTCGCGGGCCGGCCCGCCGCGCGCCAGTGGAGCACCATGCCGGTCTGGCAGAGCGTGAAGCCGACGAAGACGCCGATGGCGAAGAGCGGCACGAGGGTGTTGGTGTCGCCGCCGGAGAAGACCAGGAGGGCCGCGCCCGCGACGGCCAGCGCGAGCACGCCGTGGCGGTGGACCTGCCGGTCGGCCTTGAGGGCGAACACGTGCGGCAGGTAGTTGTCCCGGGCCAGCAGGCTCATCAGGACGGGCAGTCCGCCGAAGGAGGTGTTCGCGGACAGGGCGAGCAGGATCATGGTGGCGAACTGCACCACGTAGAAGGCCCAGTTGTGGCCCAGGGACGCGTCCGTGAGCTGCGCGAGCACGGTGACGCCCTCGACGGGCTGGAGCCCGAAGCGGGAGATCAGGACGGACAGGCCGATCAGCATCACGCCGAGGAGCGCGCCGAGCGCGACCTCCGCGTGCTGGGCCCGCTTGACGCGCGGGGAGCGGAAGGACGGCACCGCGTTGGCTATCGCCTCGACGCCGGTGAGGGCCGAGCAGCCGGATGCGAAGGCCTTGAGGAGGAGCAGCGCGCCGACCGTGGTGGCGTTGTCGGCCAGGGCGGAGGCGTGGCCCGCGGCGGCCTCGGTGGAGACCGGTCCGTCCCGGAACAGGCCGACGGCGACCATGGTGAGGATCGCGCCCACGAACACGGCGGTCGGCACGATGAACACCCGCGCCGAGTCGACGATGCCGCGCAGGTTCACGGCGGTGATCAGGACGAGGACGCCCAGGCACAGCCACAGCCGCTCGCCGTACAGCTCGGGGAAGGCGGAGGTCAGGGCGGCCACACCGGCGGTCACGGCCACGGCCACGTTCAGGACGTAGTCGAGGACGAGGGACGCGGCGGCTACCAGGCCCGCGCGGCGGCCCAGATGCGTCTTCGCGGCCGCGTAGGAGCCGCCGCCGTCGGGGAAGGCGGCGATGACCTGCCGGTAGGAGGCGACGAGGACGGCGAGCAGACCGGCGATCGCGAGCGTCACGGGCAGCGTGAAGCCGAGGCCGTAGCCGCCGGCGGCGGCGAGGACGAGCACGATGGCCTCGGGCCCGTAGGCCACGGAGGCCATGGCGTCCAGGGAGAGGGCGGCGAGGCCCTGCAGCGCGGTGAGGCGGTGACGGTCGCCCGGGTCCGGGACGCCGGTACCGGTATCGGGGGGCTCCTCGATGGCCGGGGCGCCGGGGCGCTGGGAGACGGTCGTCATGGTGGGTGCCTTTCGAACGGGATGGCCAAAAACGCGGCTGACCTCAGCGTCAGCGCGCGGACCTGCCCCGGCGCCCGTTCTTGGCGGCTCCTTGGCGGGGGTGAGCTGCTTCTTGACGGCTTGTTAAGGAGAGCTGTCAGCTTCGCGTCAAGGTGTGGCATGAATGTGTATGCGGTACGTCAACAGCGCGTCCGGGCCCGTGCGGCCGCTCTACGGTGCGGCTCATGGGACGTGACTGGAGGACGCGGGCCGCGGCGCACCGCGGCGCCGTCCGCGGGGGGACGCGCGAGCACCGGATGCCGACGCGGGACGAGGTGGTGACCGACCGGCGCTGGGGGGCCGACCTGCGGGCCGCCGTCTTCTGTTCGCTGGCCCTGCTCGTCCTGATCGTCCTCGTCGACCTGGGCGCGGGCACGCTGAGCGCGCTCCGCGTCACCCTGTGGGCGGTCCTCGCGGTGCTCCTGTACGTGATCCTGCACCCGGCGCGGGTCACGGCGGGCCCCGGCTGGCTCGCGGTGCGCGGCCCGCTGCGGCAGCGGCACGTGTGCACGAACCTGCTGACCAGCGTCCACGTCAGCCGGACCGTCGCCGCGCGGCTCGTCCTGTGCGACTCGCTCGGCCACCGGGTCGAGTTCGACCCGAGGGTCCTGGCCGAGAACCCGCTGCTGCTGCACCGCCTGGACGCGGGGGCCCGCGCCGCCCGGGCGTCGGGCCTGCTGCGCTGCGGGGTGACCGACCTCGCCCGGCTCACGGCTCGCCTGGACGGCAGCTGCGCGAAGGCCGTCTTCGAGGCGTCGGGCCTGCGCTGACGCGGCGGTGCGGTCAGCCCTTGAGGGCCTCGTACCGCACGCCGGTCAGTTCCTCCGACGCCTTCCACAGCCGTGCGGCGGCCCGGTCGTCGCGGGTCCACTTCGCGCGCAGGGACGGCGCGGGGGAGCCGCGCCAGTTGAGCAGGCGGGGCCCGGTGAAGGAGTCCGGGCGCACGCCGGGCGCCGTGGCCGCGTACAGGACGGGGAGCGCCCCGGCCTCCGCGGGCTGGGCGACCAGGCGGTTGCCGAGCGCCATGACCGCCTCCACGGCTTTGCGGCCCTCCATCCTCGGCCCGGCCGCCTGGAGGTTCGTCGAGGCGTAGCCGGGGTGGGCGGCGGCCGCGACGACGTCCGCGCCCGCACTGCGCAGGCGGCGGGCCAGTTCGTGCGTGAACAGCAGGTTCGCGGACTTGGAGCGCGCGTACACGAGCCACCGGCGGTAGCGGTGCTCGCTGTTGAGATCGCGCGGGTCCACGGTGGCGAGCAGGTGGAGCATGCTGGACACGGTGACGACCCGGGCGCCCGGGGCGGCAAGGAGCGCCGGCAGGAGCAGCCCGGTCAGCGCGAAGTGCCCCAGGTGGTTGACGCCGAACTGCGTCTCGAAGCCGTCGGCGGTGCGGCGGTGGGGCAGGGCCATCACGCCCGCGTTGTTGACGAGCAGGTCGAGCCGCCCGCCGCGCTCGCGGTCGTGGCGCTCCGCGAACTCCCGTACGGAGCCGAGGTCTCCGAGGTCGAGCGGCCACACCCGCGCGTCGGCGGACGGCACCTCGGCGGCGAGCCGGTCCAGGGCGGCGGCGCCGCGCGCCTCGCTGCGGCAGGCGAGCACCACCCGGGCGCCGCGCCGCGCCAGCTCCCGTGCCGTGCAGTAACCGAGGCCGCTGTTGGCCCCGGTGACCACGGCGTCGCGTCCGCTCAGATCGGGCATGTCGGCAGCGCTCCATCCCATGCGCGCGAGCGTACGCCGGAACACGTGAACGGACGAGCGGCGTTTTCAAGCCCGTCCGGCGTTTGAGGACGAGGCCGAAGGCCGATAACCCGCGCAGGACGCCCACGTCAGGAAGAGGCCCCGCCGTCCACGACGAGGTCCGTGCCCACCACCGACGCCGCGTCGTCCGACGCGAGGTACAGCACGGCGGCCGCGATCTCGGCCGAGTCCACGACCCGGCCGAGCGGCGACTCGTTCAGCATCCGCGCAGCGCGATCCGCCTCGGTCTCGCCGGGCCGCAGCGACATGGTGGTGGCGGACGCGCCGGGGGACACGGCGTTGATGCGCACGCCGTCCTGGATGTGGTCCAGGGCGGCCGCGCGCGTCAGCGCGGACACCGCGGCCTTGGAGGCGACGTACCCGGCGATGCCCGGGCGGCGCTTGTGGGCGCCCAGGTTGGAGGCGATGTTCACGATGGCGCCGCCGCCGGTCTGGGAGCGCATCTGGCGCACCTGGGCCTGGAGGGCGAACAGCACGCCGCTGACGTTGACGTCGAGCAGTGTGCGCCAGTCGTCCTCGGAGAGCTCGGCGACGGGCGCGCCGCCCTTGAAGACGCCCGCGTTGTTCACCGCCACGTCGAGCGAGCCGAAGCGGTCGACGGCGGCCCGCACCAGGGCCTGGACCTCGGCGGCGCGCGTGACGTCGGCGACGTGCGCGAGCCCCGTGCCGCCCGCCTCCTCGATCAGCGCGACCGTCTCCTTGAGCGGGGCCTCGGAGCGCCCGGCGACGACGACGTTCGCGCCCTCGGCGGCGAGGGCGAGCGCGACGGCGCGGCCGAGTCCGGAGCCGCCGCCGGTGACGAGGGCGGTGCGGCCGGTGAAGCGGGTGCGGGGGGCGACGGTCATGGCGGACTCCTACGGCGGGACGCGGACGGGCCCGGCCCCATTCTGGACCGAGCGATCCAATACTAGGTCCCGAGCCGCGCCGCGTACACCCCCACCCGGACGTCGTCATCGTCCAGGCACTGCCCCGTCGCCAGGTCGAAGCGCTGCTTCAGCAGCGGCGAGGCCACGAACACGCGGCCGTCCGCCGAGCCGAGCAGGCCGCGCGAGAGCACGGCCGCGCCGGAGAACGGGTCGCGGTTGTCGATGGCGTACACGCGCCGGGACCGGTCGAGGAACACCGCCGCCTGCCGCCGCCCGTCGGGCAGCAGGACGGCCACCCCGCGCCCCGGCGTGAGCCGGGAGGCGGCGCACAGGGTCAGCCAGCCGCCGTCGAGCCGCAGCTGCACGCTCGCGTCGGTCGTCGTCACGCGGAGGTTCCTTCCAGGTCGGCGGCCCGGCGGGGGCCGATGGCCAGCAGCGGCAGGTCCGGCTTGATCTGCTCGCGCTCCGGTACGAAGGCCACCGTCGGGTCGGGGGCCCCGGGCGCGTTCACGAACGACACGAAGCGCGCGAGGCGTTCGGGGTCGTCGAGGGTCGCCGCCCACTCGTCGCGGTAGTGGCTCACGTGCTCGGCCATCAGCGCCTCCAGGTCGGCGCCGAGGCCCAGCGAGTCGTGGACGACGACGTCCCGCACGTGCTCGACGCCGCCCTCGATCCGCTCCAGCCACGTCGAGGTGCGCTCCAGACGGTCCGCCGTCCGGATGTAGAACATCAGGAACCGGTCGATCAGGCGCACCAGTTCGCCGTCGTCCAGGTCCTGGGCGAGCAGGTCGCCGTGGCGCGGGCTCGCGCCGCCGTTCCCGCCGACGTACAGGTTCCAGCCGCCCGACGTGGCGATCACGCCGAAGTCCTTCGACCGGGCCTCCGCGCACTCGCGCGCGCAGCCCGACACGGCCGACTTCAGCTTGTGCGGCGCGCGCAGGCCCCGGTAGCGCAGCTCCAGGCCGATGGCCATGCGCACCGAGTCCTGCACGCCGTAGCGGCACCAGGTCCAGCCGACGCAGGACTTCACCGTGCGCAGGGCCTTGCCGTACGCGTGCCCGGACTCGAAGCCCGCGTCCACGAGCCGCGCCCAGATCGGCGGGAGCTGCTCGACGCGCGCCCCGAACAGATCGATGCGCTGCCCGCCCGTGATCTTCGTGTAGAGGCCGAAGTCCCGGGCCACCTCGCCGATCACGATGAGCTTCTCCGGGCTGATCTCGCCGCCGGGCACGCGCGGCACGACCGAGTAGGAGCCGTTCTTCTGGAGGTTGGCGAGGAAGTGGTCGTTGGTGTCCTGGAGCGCCGCCTGCTCGCCGTCCAGGACGTAGCCGTCCGCGCCGATCGAGGGCGCGAGCGAGGCGATGACCGAGGCGACGGCGGGCTTGCACGTCTCGCAGCCCTCGCCGCCGCGCGCGCCGTCCCGGCCGCAGGTGTCAAGCAGCTCCGCGTACGAGGTCACACGGCGGACCCGGACGATCTCGTACAGCTCGGCGCGGGTGTGCGGGAAGCAGCCGCACAGCCCCTGGTCGCCGGAGTCCGGCAGGAGCTGCCCGATGACCTTCACGCAACTGCCGCAACCCGTACCGGCCTTGGTGCACTTCCGCGCCTCGGGCAGTGTCGCGCAGGCCTGGATCGCGGCCTTCGTGACGTTGTGGCAGGTGCAGATCACCGCGTCGCCGGGCAGCGCCTCGGGGCCGAGCGCCTTCGCCGCGCCCGCGCCCGCGGGAAGCACCAGCTGCTCGGCGGGGACCGGCGGGACCTGCCCGGTCAGCGCCCGCAGCGTGCCGTACGCCGCCGCGTCGCCGACGAGGACGCCGCCGAGCAGCTCCCCGCCCGCGCCGACGACCAGCTTCTTGTACGTGCCCGAGCGCGAGTCGGAGTAGACGACGTCGAGGCAGCCCTCGGCGGCCCCGTGCGCGTCGCCGAACGACGCGACGTCCACGCCGAGCAGCTTCAGCTTCGTCGACAGGTCGGCGCCGGTGAACGCCTGCCCCGTACCGGAGGCGATGGCCTGGGCGGCCGTGCGCGCCATCTCGTAGCCGGGCGCGACCAGGCCGTACACGCGCCCGTCCGCGGCCTGCGCGCACTCGCCGATCGCGTACACCGCGGGGTCGCCGGTGCGGCACAGGCCGTCGACGGTGATCCCGCCGCGCTCGCCCACCGGCAGGCCGCAGTCGCGGGCCAGCCGGTCGCGGGGGCGGACGCCGGCGGAGAACACCACCATCTCGGTGGCCAGCTCCGAGCCGTCGGACAGGCGCATCGCCGCCACGGCGCCCTCGTCCGACGCGACGATCTCCCGCGTGCCGACGCCCGTGTGCACGCTCAGGCCGCGCCCGGTCAGGGTGCGCAGCAGCGCGGCGCCGCCGCCCTCGTCCACCTGGGCGGGCACCAGGCGGGGCGCGAACTCCACGATGTGCGTGGCGAGTCCGAGGCCCTGGAGCGCGCCCGCCGCCTCCAGGCCGAGCAGCCCGCCGCCGACCACCGCACCCGTCGTGGCGTGCTTGGTCGCGTACTCCTCGATGGCGAGGACGTCCTCGACGGTGCGGTAGACGAAACAGCCGGTGGCGTCCCGCCCCGGCACCGGCGGCACGAACGGGTACGAGCCGGTGGCCAGCACGAGCGTGTCGTACGCGACCGTGAACCCGGAGCGCGCGGTGACCGTGCGCGCCTGCCGGTCGATCCGCTCGGCCGGGTCGTCCACGCGCAGCTCGACGCGGTGCCGGGCGAGGAACTCCGGGTCGGTGAGGGAGAGTTCGTCCGGCGTGCGGCCCTCGAAGTACGAGGTGAGCCGGACGCGGTCGTAGGCGGGGCGCGGCTCCTCGCACAGGACGACCACGCGGTGCGTGGCGGTGACCCCGCGCTCGGCCAGCTCCTCGAGGAAGCGCTGGCCGACCATGCCGTGGCCGACGAGGACAAGGGTGGGCGGCATGTCAGTGACCTCCGTCGTGGGTGAGCAGATGCAGCGGCGGGACGCCGTCGTCCGGCAGGGGTTCGTCCGCCTCCCAGGCGCGGGCGAGCGCGCCGACCGCCGCGAGATCGCCGAGCAGGACGCCGCCGACGAGCCGGTCGCCGCGCACCACGACCTTGCGGTACGTGCCGCGGGTGGCGTCCGCGAGACGCAGGACGTCGTCGTCGGGGCGGGCCTCGGGCTCCCCGAACGCGGCCACGTCCAGTGGGCGTTCGGCGTGCGGGAGCGTGAGGCGGGTCAGCGAGCGGGTGCCCGCGTAGGGCCGCGCCGACTCCGGCGCGGTCAGGGCCGCGGCCAGCGCGTCGGCCTGGTCGAGCGCGGGCGCGGCCAGGCAGGGGACGCGGCCGTCGTGCTCGGCGCAGTCGCCGACGGCGCGGACGCGGGGGTCGTCGGTGCGCAGCGCGTCGTCGACGACGACGCCCCGGCGCACGGCGAGGCCCGCGGCGCGGGCCAGCCCGACGCGGGGGCGGACGCCGCAGGCGAGGACGGTCAGCTCGGTGTCGAGCACGAACCCGTCCGCGAGCTCGACGGACGTCACGGCGTCCCCGTCGCGGCGCACGCCCCGCACCCGGCACTCCGTGTGCACCTCCACGCCGAGCCGCGTCAGGTGCTCGCGCACCAGGCCCGAGGCGGCCGGGTCGAGCTGGCGCTCCATCAGCCGGCCGCCCTGCTGGGCCAGGACGACCCGGGCGCCCCGGTCGGCGAGCGCGCGGGCCGCGCAGACGCCGAGGAGGCCGCCGCCGATGACCACGGCGCGGCAGCCGGGCGTCACGGCGGCGGAGAGCGCCAGGCAGTCGTCGAGGGTGCGGAACGCGTGCACGCCGCCGGGCAGGTCCGTGGCGCCCGGCGGGAAGAGGCCGCGCAGCGGGGGCAGGACCGGGTTCGCGCCGGTGGCGAGCACGAGGGTGCCGTACGGCACCCGGGAGCCGTCCGCGCACCGGACCACCCGCTCCGCGCGGTCGATCCGCACCGCCCGGGTGCGCAGGTGCCGGGCCGGGGCGGGCAGCGCGATCACCTCGGGGGCGAGCCGTCCCGCGAGCACGTCCGTGAGCAGGACGCGGTTGTACGGGGCGTACGGTTCCTCCCCGATCAGCAGGGCGTCCGGGCCGAGCCGCGCGGCGAGCCGGGCTCCGGCGAGCCCGGCCCCCACCACGACGGTCCGCGCGCAGTCACTGGTCATGCCCCGCAGCCTGCGGGCCGGGTGTTACCCGACGGCCACCACGGTGTTTCCCCGGGGGAACGGTGACCTCAGGCCCCGGCCCGGGGAGCTGTGAGGTGCGGGGCGGCGGTCGGCTGTGCCCACCCGTTCCGCCCCTGGGCGGACCAGCTGCCCACAGCGGGAGGGGTCGGGGAGGGCAGGGGCCGACGGCCGTGAACCGCGGGGCGGTCCCACCCACCCGCCCCCACCCGGGTCCGCGAAGGGAAACCACCGCCGCGGCAGCGGCGGAGCCACCCACTCGGCCGCGGCGCCCCGCGTCGGGGCCGGGCCGGGCGAAGCCGGGAGTCACGGGTGGGCGGGTGGGAGAATCCGCCGCGGAGCGGCGGGGAAGGACCGCCGGGCGGCGGGGAAGGGCCGCGCGGGGCGGGGCGCCCGCTACTGGCGGGAGCCCGTCAGGTGGGCGAAGACGACCACGTTGCCCTGGTAGCCCGTGCGCTTGGAGTACGCCCCGCCGCAGGTGATCACCCGCAGCTCGGCCCGCGCCGCGGCCCCGTACACCTTCTCGTCCGGGAAGGACTTCGCGTCGTACACCTCCACCGCGTCCACCGCGAAGAGCGCGACCGTGCCGTCGCGCCGCTCCACCTCGATCACCTGCCCCTTCCTGAGGGCGCCGAGGCGGTAGAAGACCGCGGGCCCGTCGGCGTTGTCGACGTGCCCGGCGACGACCGCCGTGCCGCGTTCGCCGGGCGTGGTGCCCGCCTCGTACCACCCGGCGAGGTTCGTGTGCCGCGGCGGCGGCACGTCGAGGCTGCCCTGGCGGGTCAGGCCGAGCCCCATCAGCGGCGCGTCCACGCCGATGGCGGGGACGCGGACGCGGTCGGGCGGCGAGGGCGGCAGCGGCGCGGCGGCGGACACGGAACGCGCCCCCGGCGACGCGGCCTGCGCGGCCGAGGGCTGCGGCGGCGGATGCCCGGCCGTGCCGCTGTGCAGCAGCCACGCGCCGGAGCACAGGGCGAGCGCGGTGACGGTCCCTATGAGCGCGGTCCCGGCCCTGCCGCGGCCCGCGCGCGAGCGGTCTGCCATGGCGTCCCCTCGGAGGTCGGGGCCCCTCCCCGCCGCCGCGGCCGCGAGGGACACGGCGGCCCGGCGGGGGGAGGGGACGGTGGTACCTGCGGACTGCGGAGGGTGTCCGTCAGATCCTGTCGCCTCTCGCCCGGCGATGCAGGAGCCAGGTACCGCCCGCGGCGGCGACGGCGAGAGCAGCCACGCCCGCCGCGGTCTGGGCGGGGTCGGGCCCGAGCGCGCCGCCGACCCCCGTCTTCACGTGTCCCCTGGGATGCGCGGGCACCTGCTCGCGCGCGGCCGCCGTGGAGGTGAGCGTCACCGTCAGATCGCCGGTGACCGTCCGGCCGCGGGCGGCGGACCCGGAGCAGCGGGCCACGATCTCGTACGTGCCGGGCTGCGCGGACGGCGGCACCCGGAACCGCCCGGTCGCCTCGGCCGCGCCCGTCGCGGAGGCCAGGGCGAAGGTGCCCGCCCCCACCGCGCTCGCGTCACCCGCGGCGGTGCCGTCCGCGCCGCACGCCGCCGTGCGCACCGTGACGGTGGTGCCCGGCGTCACCGGCGACGGCGCGATGCCGAGGCCGCCCGTGCCCGCCGCCGACGCGGGGCCTGCCAGCAGGCCCGCCGAGGCGACGGCGAGTGCGGCGGTGGTCGTCAGGTGGCGGGCGGTGCGCATGGGGCGTGCTCCTGTCGGGCCGCGTACGGGACACACCTCCGAGGTAACGTGCACTCCGCCCCGCACGCCTGCTGATGCCCCATCAGAAATGCCGCGCCGGTCCGTGCCCCGGCGCTTCCGCGGTCGCGTTCCAGCAGGTCACCGGCGTATCGGCGGAAAGACTCCGAAGGCGCGGCGCGGCACCTGTGAATGGGTGACCCGGCCTCAGATCACGTCGCCGGGCACGCCCTCGTACAGGTCGGCGACCGTCGCCATGAGCTGCTCGTCGACGGGGAAGTCCTGGTCGTCGACGCGCCGCACGGGGGAGACGCCCCAGGAGTTCGTGACGAAGGCGGCCCGGTACGAGGGCAGGTCCCGCAGGAACACCGGACCCCGCCGGGTGGGCAGCCCGGCGTCCGCGAGCCGGGGTTCGAGCAGCCCCATGGTGATGCCGCGCAGGTGCGGCGCCTCGGGCCAGACGACCTCGCGCCCGTCGAAGAAGGCCACGTTCGTCACCGCGCCCTCGCTGACCGCGCCGTCCGGGCCGGTGAGCAGTGCCTCGTCGTAGCCGAGCCGCTCCGCCTCGCGCCGGTGGTACGTCTGCCCGAAGCCGCCCAGGTGCTTGAGGTGCGCGACGGGCCGTACGTACGGGACGGACTTCAGGGACTGCGCCCGCTCGGCCATGGTCGCGGGCAGCTCGACGGGCGGGCGGACGGTGACCATCAGGGAGGGCTCGCCGTCCGGGGCGTGCACGTAGACGCGCACGGCGGCGTTCTGGAGCACCCCGCTGCCCGTCCCGCCGCCCGCCCCGCCGTTCGCGGAGCCGTCCCCGGCGAGCGCGTGCCGGATCGCCGCGCGGACCCGGTCGCCGTCGAGACCCTGGTCGAAGAGCTCGCGGCTCGCCGCGTCGAGCCGCTCCAGGTGGAGGGAGAGGCCGCGTACCGTACCGCCCCTGACCTGCATCGCGGTGAAGTGCCCGAAGCCGTCGAGGGCGCGGGCGCGCAGCTGCTCGGCGGTGGCCGGGGCCCCGTCGATCTCCAGGCGGTCGGGGGCGGCGGGGTTCGATGTCGTCATGGGGACCACCGTACGGACGCGGGCACCGGCGCGGACGGGCGGGCGGCGCCCCCGGCGTGGAGGGGCGGATGGCGCCCCGGCCCCCGTGCCCGGCGCGGCCCCCGGTCAGTCCTCGATCAGACGGCGCGGTCCCGGCCCGTGCGCGGCCAGCTCGTCCCACGGGTTGGACAGGGCGCACTTGTCGAGCGAGAGGCAGCCGCAGCCGATGCAGTCCGTGAGGTTGTCGCGCAGCCGCCGCAGGGTGCGGATGCGCCGGTCGAGGTCCTCCCGCCAGCACTCGGATATCCGGGCCCAGTCCTCGCGGGTCGGCGTGCGGTCCTCCGGCAGCAGGGCGAGCACCTCGCGGATCGTGGCCAGCGGGATGCCGAGCCGCTGCGAGGTGCGGATGAAGGCGACGCGGCGCAGCGTGTCCCGGCTGTAGCGGCGCTGGTTGCCGGTGGTGCGGCGGCTGTTGATGAGCCCCTCCCGCTCGTAGAAGCGCAAGGCGGAGGGTGCCACTCCGCTGCGCTCGGCGAGCTCGCCGACGGTGGCTTCCCTGGCGTCCGGTGCGAGGTGCGAGGTCATGCCGACAGATTAGCCACGGAAGCCGCTTGACCTGAACCAAGGTTTAACTAAGAGGCTTGCCGCATGAACACCACCACCGACGTCTCCCCGTCCCCCGCCGCCGCCCTGTCCGCCACGGCCGCGAAGCCCGTGAAGGTCGCCGTCGTCGTCGGCAGCAACCGCGAGGGCCGCTTCGGCCCGGTCGTCGCCGAGTGGCTGCTGCGCCACGTGCGCGCGCACCAGGGCTTCGAGGTCGACGTCGTCGACCTCGCCGAGGTCGACCTGCCGACCTCCCTCTCGCACCGGCCGGACGCCGCGACCCGCGCCGAACTCGCCAAGGTCTCCCCGAAGCTGGCCGCCGCCGACGCCTTCGTCGTCCTCACCCCCGAGTACAACCACTCCTACCCCGCGTCCCTGAAGAGCCTGATCGACTGGCACCACCCGGAGTGGCAGGCCAAGCCCATCGCGTTCGTCTCCTACGGCGGGCTCTCCGGCGGCCTGCGCTCGGTCGAGCACCTGCGCCCGGTCTTCGCCGAGCTGCACGCCGTCACCATCCGCGACACCGTCTCCTTCCACAACGCGGGCGCCCTCTTCGACGACGAGGGCAACCACAAGGAGCCCGCGGCCGCCGACGCCGCCGCGAAGGCGATGCTGGACCAGCTCGCGTGGTGGGCGTGGGCGCTGCGCGCGGCCAAGGAGGTCCGGCCGTACGGGAGCTGACCCCGTCCGCCCCGCTCACGCCTCCGGCAGCCGGACGACCGCGACCGCGCCGCCGTCCGGCGCGTTGGCCAGCTCCACCCGGGCCCCGACGACCGCGGCCTGGCCGAGCGCGATGGTCAGGCCGAGCCCGGTGCCCTGGCCGCGCTCACGGGCGCCGGTCTCGAACCGCTGCGGGCCCTCGCGCAGCAGGTGCTCGGGGAAGCCGGGCCCGTGGTCGCGCACGGTCACCACGGCCCCGTCGACGCTGAGCTCGACGGGGTCGCCGCCGTGCCGCCGTGCGTTGCCGACGAGGTTCGCCAGGATCCTCTCCAGGCGGCGCGCGTCGGTCCGCACCAGCCGCTCCCCGGCACTGGCGAACCGTACGCCGCGGTCCGTGGACTGCCCCGCGAAGAGCCCCCGTTGGGCCATCCCCCCGACGAGCGCGCCGAGCGGGTGCACGTCCAGGTCGGGCCGCTCCACGTCCGCGTCGAGCCGCGCCACCTCCAGGAGGTCCTCCGTCAGCGCGCGCAGCGCGCACACCCGGTCGCGCACCAGCTCCGTGGGGCGGCTCGGCGGAAGCAGCTCGGCGGCGGTGTGCAGCCCGGTCAGCGGGGTGCGCAGCTCGTGCGCCACGTCCGCGGTGAACCGCTGCTCGGCCTCCAGGCGCCGCTGGAGCGTCGCGGCCATGGTGTCGACGGCCGTCGCCAGGTCGGCGACCTCGTTCCTGCCGTGCCGGAAGCCGGGCGGCAGCGGATGGCCGATGCGGGCGTCCAGATCGCCCTGGCTGATGCGGCGGGCGATGGCGGCCGCGGCCCGCAGATCCCGGCTGAGCCTGCTGGCGAGCGCGGCGCCCCCGAGCGCGGCGAGCGCCACGACCACGGCGCCGGACACCAGGAGCTGCCGGTCGAACTCGGCCATCTCGTCGGCCTGTTCGCGCAGCGGCAGCCGCACGGACAGGACCCGGTCGCCGACCGGGCGCGCCGCCCACACCGACGGGTCGCCCGACTCCATGTCGAGGTACGTGCCGCGCCGCCCGGCGAGCGCCGCCGCGCGCAGCGGCTCCGGCAGGCCCGGCGCGTCGAGGGCGGCGCGCGTGCCGTCCCGGGTGCCGTCCTGGTCGACCTGGCCCGTCAGCTCGTACAGCTGCCGCACCCGCACCAGCTGCGCGGTCGCCCCGGAGCGCGCGCTCGCGCCGACCTGGTCGAGCCGCGCCTGGTGGATGAGGAGCCCGATCGCCACGGCCACGACCGCGCAGCCCGCGGCGAGCAGCGCGGCGATCTTCCACCGCAGGCCGAGCGTGTTGAGCGCGCCGAGCACGCGGCGCGGGGCCCGCACGAGCCACCGCGCGCGGGCGCGGCCCTCGGCGGGGGCGCCACCCTGCTCGGGGACGCTGCCCTGCTCGGCGGCGCCGCTCTCGGCGGCGCCGCCGCCCTTGTCGAAGGCGCGACCGTCCATGCCGCTGACCTGTCCGGGCGTCACGGGCGGGTTCCCGGGCGGGCGGAGGGCGTGGGCGGTGGCGTGGACGACGGCCTGGCTGACGGGGAGGCAGCCCCACCGTGGCCGGGGGAGCGGTCCGGCTTCCGGTAGCTCTTGGTGTCGCTGACCGTCGACATCCGCTTGCCGTCCCAGTGGTAGCGCACGGCCTGCTCGCCGCCGTCGGCGCACGGGCTGCGCACCAGCAGATCGGTGCCGAGCACCTCCACGGCGATCCGCTTGCCCGCGGTGAACAGCACCGGGTAGACCTTGCCGCCGCGCTCGGCGTAGACGACGACCGCGCTGCGCCCGCTCTCCAGGTCGATCGCGAGCAGCAGCTCGGGCCTGCCGTCCCCCGACAGGTCCACGAGCACCGGCGGCCGGATCCCGGACCGCCCCGGCTTCTCGATCATCGGCCGGTCCGCGAACGTCCTGAGGCGCGGGTCCGCGCGCAGCAGCTCGCGCACGTCGAGCTTGGCGAGCCCGCCGGGCCCGAGCGCGCCGAGGCCGTCGAGCGGCTCGGGCGGCGGCAGCTTCGTCGCGGTCTCGGCGCCCGGCGCCGACGGCGTCGTACCCGACCAGCCGGGCCACAGCGGCTTCGGGCTCGGCTGCACCGACACCGGCGGCGCGGGCTCGGACGCGTCGAGGCCGCCCGTCGACCCGCAGGCGCAGAGCACGACGACGGTCAGGACGGCCAGGGGCACGCCCAGGAGGAGGCGGAGACGCAGAGTCATGACGGGACCGATGGACGACGGCGGCTGAACGGCGGCCGGCCCGAGGGAAGCACCGGGAGTGCGGCACGGGACCGGCCACCTGAGGTCGACGCTAGGAAGGACGCATCACGGAAACCGGGAGGTTGTGTAACAGTCGCCCCCAAAGGTGGGAAAACCTCCGGCTCGGGACCTTCGGCCAGGCCGGTAGCCTCCCCAGCGCACCGGACTCTCCCCGCGCGCGGGGCCTTCCCGTACGAAAGGAACACACGCCGTGACGGAACCGAGCACGCCCGCCTTCCTGCTGGTCCTGACCACCACGGACACCGCCGACAAGGCGGACACCCTGGCGCGCGCCGCGGTCGAGGCCCGCCTCGCCGCCTGCGCCCAGATCAACGGCCCCGTCACCTCCGTCTACCGCTGGGAGGGCGCCGTGGAGACGGCCCGCGAGTGGCAGGTTTTCCTGAAGACGACGCAGGAGCGGTACGCCGCCCTGGAGGCCTGGCTGCTCCAGACCCACGACTACGAGACGCCGGAGATCATCGCCACCCCCGTGACCCGGGGCAGCGCGGCCTATCTGGGCTGGCTCGCGGCGGAGACCGCCGAGTGACCGAGCGGCTGCCGTTCTTCGTGTACGGAACGCTGCGCCCGGGCGAGCGCAACCACGCCTTCCTGGCCGGACGCGTCCTGGCCCGCGCGCCCGCCCTGCTCCCCGACGCCGTCCTCTACGCCGGACCCGGCTACCCGTACGCGGTCCGGGCCCCCGGCGCGGGCCCCGTCCACGGCGACCTCGTGACCGCGCGCCCCGAGACGTACGGGCGGCTGCTCGCCGACCTCGACCACCTGGAGGAGTACGTCCCCGGCGACCCCCGCAGCCTCTACCTCCGCGAGGCCCTCGCCGTCGTCCGCGAGGACGGCACCACGGCGCGGGCCTGGGTGTACGTGGCGGCCCCGCCCCTGGCGGCACGCCTGCGGGCCACGGCGGAGCCGCTGCGCGGCGGCTCCTGGGTCACCCCGGTCCCGCCGGCGCCTCCAGGCGGACCGCGCACACCTTGAACTCCGGCATCCGCGACACCGGGTCGAGCGCGGGGTGGGTCAGGACGTTGGCCCGTCCCTCGCCGGGCCAGTGGAACGGCATGAACACCGTGTCGGGCCGGATGTCCGGCGTGACCCGCGCGGGCGCGGTGGCCCGGCCGCGCCGCGACACCACAACGACCGGCTCCCCGTCGGCCACCCCGACCCGCGCCGCGAGCCGCGGATGGAGCTCCACGAAGGGCCCCGGCGCGGCGGCGTTCAGCTCGGCCACGCGCCGCGTCTGCGCCCCCGACTGGTACTGGGCGAGCACCCGCCCCGTGGTGAGGACCACGGGGTACTCCGCGTCCGGCTCCTCGGCGGCCTCCCGGTGCGCCACCGCCACGAACCGGGCCCGCCCGTCCCCGGTGGCGAACCGCTCCAGGAACAGCCGGGGCGTCCCGGTGTGCGCCGCCCCCGCGTCCGCGGTCTCCGGGCAGGGCCAGAACACCCCCTCGCCGTCGCCCTCCGCGAGGCGTTCGTACGTGATGCCCGCGTAGTCCGCGGGGCCGCCCGCGCCGGCTCGCCGCAGCTCGTCGAAGACCTCCTCCGGGTCGGCGGGGAATCCCTTCCCGTGACCGAGCAGGGCAGCGAGTCCGTGCAGGACGTCGAGGTCGGTCCGCACCCCGGGCGGGGGGTCCACCGCCTTGCGGCGCAGCAGCACCCGGCCCTCCAGGTTCGTCACCGTGCCCGTCTCCTCGGCCCACTGCGTCACCGGCAGGACGACGTCGGCGAGCGCGGCGGTCTCCGAGAGCACCACGTCCGCGACCGCCAGGAAGTCCAGGGACCCGATCCGCTCCTCCACGTGCGCGGCCCGGGGCGCCGACACCACCGGATTGGAGCCCATGAGCAGCAGCGCCCGCACGTCCCCGCCGAGCGCGTCGAGGAGTTCGTACGCCGAACGCCCGGGCCCCGGCAGGGAGTCCGGGTCCACGCCCCACACCGCCGCCACGTGCGCCCGCGCCGCGGGGTCCGTCAGCTTGCGGTAGCCCGGCAGCTGGTCGGCCTTCTGGCCGTGCTCACGGCCGCCCTGCCCGTTGCCCTGCCCGGTCAGACAGCCGTACCCGGACAGCGGCCGTCCGGGCCTGCCCGTCGCCAGGCACAGATTGATCCACGCGGTCACCGTGTCCGTGCCCTTCGCCTGCTGCTCGGGGCCGCGCGCGGTGAGCACCATGGCGTGCTCGGCCGCGCAGAACCGCCGTACGGCCTCCCGCAGCCGGGGCACCGGCACGCCCGTGATCCGCTCCACGTGCTCCGGCCAGTGCGCCATCGCCGCCGCCCGCGCCCCGGCCCAGCCGCTGGTGCGCGCGGCCACGTACTCCTCGTCGACGTGGCCCTCGGTCACCACCAGGTGCAGCAGGCCGAGGGCGAGCGCCAGATCCGTGCCGGGGCGCGGCGCCAGATGCAGATCGGCCTGCTCGGCGGTGCGGGTGCGGCGCGGGTCGACGACGACCAGCGTGCCGCCGTTGTTCCTCATCTCCGTCAGGTAGCGCAGCGCGGGCGGCATCGTCTCCGCCAGGTTCGAGCCGACGAGCAGCACGCACCCGGTGCGGGCCACGTCCGCCAGCGGGAAAGGCAGCCCCCGGTCGAGGCCGAACGCCCGCTGCCCCGCCGCCGCTGCGGACGACATGCAGAACCGCCCGTTGTAGTCGATCTGCGAGGTCCCGAGCACCACCCGCGCGAACTTGCCGAGCGCGTACGCCTTCTCGTTGGTGAGCCCGCCCCCGCCGAACACCCCGCACGCGTCCGCGCCGTGCGCCGCGCGCGTCCGGGCGAGCCCCTCGGCCACGCGGTCCAGGGCCTCCTCCCAGGTGGCCGGTACGAGCCCGCCCGTGGCGTGGGACCGGACGAGGGGCTCGGTCAGACGCACCCGGGAGGAGAGCACCTCGGGTGCCGTACGGCCCTTGCCGCACAGCGCGCCCCCGTTGACGGGGAACGCGGGCCGCTCCACGACCTTCACGCCGCCGCCCTCCCGCGCGAGCCCCATGCCGCACTGGAGCGCGCAGTACGGACAGTGGGTGGGCGTGACGGCACCGGACACGGCGCCCTGAACGGGAGGGGAGAGCTGCATGCCCGCCACCTTCCCCCGCGCGTGTTTCCCGCCCGCCCCCGGCGGGTTACGCCTCCGGTACGGGGGCCTCTACGAGGCGCTGGGGCGTTTGTGAGGACGCGGACGGAGAGCGCGGAGCGTCGGGGCCGGGCGGGCGAAGCCGGGGCGTTACGGGTGGGTGGGTGGGGAGATTCCCGCCGCGGTAGCGGCGGGCACGGGCGGGGCACCACCGGCAGCGCGGAGCGCCGGGGCCGGGCGACCGAAGCCGGGGAGCCACGGGTGGGCGGGCGGGAAGGCCCGGCGCAGGGCGCCCCCGCCAGAAACCGCCCCGCAACAGCAAGGCAACGCGCCCCCGCCACCCTCACCCCATGACACCGCCCCACCCCACCGAGAGCCAGGCCCCGGCCCTGCTGGCCGTGGCGCACGGCAGCCGCGACCCCCGCGCCCTGGCAACCGCCACCGCGCTGCTCGCGGCGGCCCGCGCCCACCGCCCCGGCCTGGACGTCCGCCTCACCCACATCGAGCTCACCCGCCCCCTGCTGAGCGACACCCTGCACGCCCTGGGGGCCAGGCCCGCCGTCCTCGTACCGCTCCTGCTCAGCAACGGCCACCACGCCCGCCACGACATCCCCGCCGCGGCCTCCGCGCACCCGCACACCCGCGTGGCCGCCCCGCTGGGCCCGCACCCGCTGCTCACGGAGGTCCTGCACGCCCGGCTCCTGGAGGCGGGCTGGCCCACGGCCACCGCGGCCACCGCGGGCCACGGCGTCGTCCTCGCCGCCGCGGGCTCCCGCGACCCCGCGTACGCCGCCGACACGCGCCGCGCCGCCGCCCTGCTCGCCCGCCGCCTCGGCGTGCCCGTCGTCCCCGGCTACGCCGCGCCCACCCCCGCGACCCCCACCGGCGTGCCCGCCGCCGTGCGCGCCCTCACCGCCGCCGGGGTCCGCCGCGCCGCCGTCGCCTCGTACTTCACCGCGCCCGGCCGCTTCGCCACCGAGGCCGCCGCCGCCACGCCGTGGCTCGCCGCCGCCCCGCTCGGCGCGCACCCGGCCCTCGCCGCGCTCCTGTTGCACCGCTACGACCAGGCGCGTTCCGCAGGCCGCGCCCCGGCGCCGCCGCCGTGCCCGGCGCCCGCCTGACGGGGCCGCGGCACGCCCCGCCGACGCCTGCGTCTACTGTCGGGGCATGGCAGGCACCGCACCGCACGCCCGGACCGAGCACACGGCGGACCCCTCCGCCTACGACGAAGCCGCCGCCGAGCGCTGGGCCGCCGAGCCCGACAAACGGCCGGGGCGCACCGCCTTCCAGCGGGACCGCGCGCGCGTCCTGCACTCCGCGGCGCTGCGCCGCCTCGCCGGCAAGACCCAGGTCGTCACGCCCGGCACCCTTCCCCAGGTCCGCGGCTTCGCCCGCGCGGGAGAGACCCCCTCCCAGGCCTGGGACGCCAGCGCCCGCACCCGCCTCACCCACTCCCTGGAGTGCGCCCAGGTCGGCCGCGAGCTGGGCGCCGCCCTCGGCTGCGACCCGGACCTGGTGGAGACCGCCTGCCTCTCCCACGACCTCGGCCACCCGCCCTTCGGGCACAACGGCGAACAGGCGCTGAACGACCTGGCCCAGGACTGCGGCGGCTTCGAGGGCAACGCCCAGTCCCTGCGCCTGCTCACCCGCATCGAGCCCAAGCGCTTCGTCCTCAGCGCCGACACCGGCGACCTGGTCAGCGTCGGGCTCAACCTCACCCGCGCCGCTCTCGACGCCGCCACCAAGTACCCCTGGCCGCGCGGCGCCCACCCCACCGAGCCGGACTCCGTGAAGTTCGGCGTCTACGACGACGACCGGCCCGTCTTCGACTGGGTCCGCAAGGACGCCCCCGGCCACCGCACCTGCTTCGAGGCGCAGATCATGGACTGGTCGGACGACGTCGCGTACTCGGTGCACGACGTGGAGGACGGCCTGCACGCGGGCCACATCGACCCGAAGGCGCTGCGCGCCGAGCCCGAGCGCCGGGACGTGTACGCGGTCGCCATCGGCCGCTACGTCCCCGCGGACACCGACCCCGAAGAGCTCGCCGCGGCCCTCGACCGCCTCCAGGACCAGGAGTGGTGGCCGCACGGCTACGACGGGTCCGCCGTCGCCCAGGCCCGGCTCAAGGACGCCACCAGCCAGCTCATCGGCCGCTTCTGCCTCGCCGCGGAGACCGCGACCCGCGCGCGGTACGGCACGGGCCCCCTCACGCGCTACGCCGCCGAGCTCGTCGTCCCGCGCGAGGCGCGCCTGGAGTGCGCGGTCCTCAAGGCCGTCGCCGACCGCTATGTGATGCAGCGCCCCGCCCAGACCCGGCTCCGCGCCGACCAGCGCGTCTGCGTCGCCGAGCTCGCCGACGCGCTCACCGCGCGCGCCCCCGAGGGCCTCGACCCCCAGTTCCGCGCCCTGTACGACGCCGCGCCCGACGACCGCGCCGCCAAGCGCGTGGTCATCGACCAGATCGCGTCGCTCACGGACGCCGCCGCCCGTTCCCTGCACGCGCGGCTCACCGGATCGTCCCGGAATGCGCACAGTGGTGAGTGACCGGGGAGGTGACCACAGGATGTGACGGAAAGTGGCCGGATTGGGGTACAGCCCCTTCCGCCCTCACGCTGCGTGCGGGACTCTCCCAGTGGACTTAAAGGTTTCGAGGAGGCATCAAGTGGTCGACGCGGATCAGACGTTCGTCATCGTCGGAGGAGGTCTCGCGGGTGCGAAAGCGGCGGAGACGCTCCGCGCCGAGGGCTTCACCGGCCGGGTGATCCTCATCGGGGACGAGCGCGACCACCCGTACGAACGCCCACCGCTCTCGAAGGGATACCTCCTCGGCAAGGAGGAGCGCGACAGCGTCTTCGTCCACGAGCCCGCGTGGTACGCGCAGGCGGACGTCGAGCTGCACCTCGGCCAGACCGTCGTCGCCATAGACCGTGCCGCGCACACCGTCCGGCTCGGCGACGGCACCGTCATCCGTTACGACAAGCTGCTTCTGGCCACCGGCGCCGAGCCCCGCCGTCTCGACGTGCCGGGCACCGGGCTCGCGGGCGTGCACCACCTGCGCCGCCTCGCCCACGCCGACCGGCTCCGCCACGTCCTGGCCGCCCTCGGCCGCGACAACGGCCACCTGGTGATCGCGGGCGCGGGCTGGATCGGCCTCGAAGTCGCCGCGGCGGCACGGGAGTACGGCGCGGAGGTCACCGTCGTCGAGCCCGAGCCGACCCCGCTGCACTCAGTCCTCGGCCCCGAGGTCGGCCAGATGTTCGCCGACCTGCACGCCGAGCACGGCGTCCGCTTCCACTTCGGGGCCCGCCTCACCGAGATCACCGGGCAGGACGGCATGGTCCTCGCCGCCCGCACGGACGACGGCGAGGAGCACCCGGCCCACGACGTGCTCGCCGCGATCGGCGCCGCCCCGCGCACCGCCCTCGCGGAGTCCGCGGGCCTCGCCCTCGTCGACCGCGCGGACGGCGGCGGCATCGCCGTGGACCTCAGCCTGCGCACCTCCGACCCGGACGTCTACGCCGCCGGGGACGTGGCCGCCGTCCGCCACCCGCTCTTCGGCACCCGCCTGCGCGTCGAGCACTGGGCCAACGCCCTCAACGGCGGCCCGGCCGCCGCCCGCGCCATGCTCGGCAAGGAGGTCACCTACGACCGCGTGCCGTACTTCTTCTCCGACCAGTACGACGTCGGCCTGGAGTACTCGGGCTGGGCGCCCCCGGGCACGTACGACCAGGTGGTGATCCGCGGTGACGCGGGCAAGCGCGAGTTCATCGCCTTCTGGCTGAGCGAGGGGCAGGTCCTCGCCGGGATGAACGTCAATGTGTGGGACGTCACGGAGACCGTCCAGAAACTCATCAGGTCCGGCACCCGCCCCGACCCCGACGCCCTGGCGGACCCGTCCCGCCCCTTGACGACCCTGCTCGCCTGACAGCCGAACGCCGGAGGGGCTGGATCTTCCAGCCCCTCCGGCGTTTGAGGAGCGGGGGTCCGGGGGGCGGAGCCCCCGGAATCGGGAAGGGGCGGGCCCGGGGCGCACCGCGAGGGCAGGAGTGTCGCCGCCGGGCCGTAGAATTTCGGCGTGGCTGGGCGGATCAATGACGAGGATGTGAAGGCGGTTCGGGACGCGGTCCCGATCGACGCCGTGGTGTCCGAGTACCTCCAGCTGCGCAACGCGGGCGGCGGAAACCTCAAGGGCCTGTGCCCCTTCCACGACGAGAAGTCCCCGTCGTTCCAGGTCAGCCCCAGCAAGGGCCTCTTCCACTGCTTCGGCTGCCAGGAGGGCGGCGACACCCTCACCTTCGTGATGAAGGTCGACCACCTCACCTTCTCCGAGGCGGTGGAGCGCCTCGCGGCCAAGGCGGGCATCACCCTGCGCTACGAGGAGGGCGGGTACAACCCCTCCCACCAGCGCGGCGAGCGCATCCGCCTGGTCGAGGCGCACAAGGCGGCCGCCGAGTTCTACACGGCCCAGCTGGAGTCCCCCGAGGCGGAGATCGGCCGCAAGTTCCTCGCCGAGCGCGGCTTCGACCAGGCCGCCGCCGCGCACTTCGGCGTCGGCTACAGCCCGGCGGGCTGGGACCACCTCACCCGCTTCCTGCGCGGCAAGGGCTTCACCGACAAGGAGCTGACCCTCTCCGGCCTCTCCCAGGAGGGCAGGCGCGGCCCCATCGACCGCTTCCGGGGCCGGCTGATGTGGCCGATCAGGGACATCGGCGGCGAGGTCGTCGGCTTCGGCGCCCGCAAGCTCCGCGACGACGACAACGGCCCGAAGTACCTGAACACGCCCGAGACCCCGATCTACAAGAAGTCCCAGGTCCTGTACGGCATCGACCTCGCCAAGAAGGAGATCGCCAAGTCCAGCAGGGCCGTCGTCGTCGAGGGCTACACGGACGTCATGGCCTGCCACCTCGCCGGGGTGCCCACGGCCATCGCGACCTGCGGCACCGCCTTCGGCGGCGACCACATCAAGATCCTCCGCAGGCTGCTCATGGACAACGGCTCGGCCCGCGTGATCTTCACGTTCGACGGCGACGCGGCCGGGCAGAAGGCGGCCCTGCGCGCCTTCGAGGACGACCAGAAGTTCGCCGCCGAGACGTACATCGCCGTCGCGCCCGACGGCATGGACCCCTGCGACCTGCGCCTCGCCAAGGGCGACTCCGCGGTCACCGACCTGGTCGAACCCCGCACGCCGCTCTTCGAGTTCGCGCTCCGCCAGATCGTCGCGCGCTACGACCTGGAGACCCCCGCGGGCCGCGCCGCCGCCCTGGACGAGGCCGCGCCCGTCGTCGCCCGCATCAAGAACAGCGGCGCGCAGCACGAGGTCGCCGTGCAGCTCGCGGGCATGCTCGGCATCCTCGACACGCAGTTCGTCGTCAAGCGGGTCGCGCAGCTCGCCCGCTGGGCGCGGGACCGCGGCGGCAAGGGCCCGGCGCCGGGCCGCGGCCCCCAGGCGGTCACCCAGGCCGCGCCCACGGCCCCGTCCGGGCCCGCCCTGAACCTCCGCAACCCCGTCTACGCCACCGAGCGCGAGCTCCTCAAGCTCGCCCTCCAGCGCCCGGACCTGGTCTCCCCGGCCTTCGACGCGTACGGCGTGGACGAGTTCACGGCCGCCCCGTACGCGGCCGTGCGCCAGGCCGTCATGGAGGCGGGGGGCACCGAGTTCGGCGCCCAGGACCCGCAGGAGTACCTCGTGCGGGTGCGCGACGCCGCACCCGACGACGCGGTCCGCGCCATGGTCACGGAGCTGGCCGTGGAGGCGATCATGCGCCGCACGGTCGACGAGGCGTACGCGGGGGAGCAGCTGGTCACCGTGCGGCTGCGGGCCGTCGACCGGCGCATCCGCGACGTCCAGGGCACCTTCACCCGCCTCAGCGGCGGCCACGGCGACCCCCAGCAACTCACCAACGTCCAGAACGAGTTGTGGGTCCTCCAGCAGTACGCCCGCGCCCTGCGCGAACGGGGCGCGGCGGCCCTCTGACGCGCGCGCCGCGCCGGGCCGCGACCGGGATCTTCGAGAGGCGGGTCTGAGGCGCCCCGCGAGGGGTAACCGACTGGTTACGGACCGGACTCAAAAAGTCACCGCACGCCCCTCGTGGCGGCCGTGTGTCGTACTCCACACTGGGGGGCGGTGCCTGAGTCCTCGGAGCGCGGCCGGACCGCAGACAGTGCCTGCGGGTCCGACGATTCCGCGGTTCCACACATCGTGTTCGGGACGGACAGCGGCGAGGCCGTCGACGCCGGTCCCGTTGTACCGCTGCCACCCGCCTCAGCAGCGATCACCCTGGAGGTCGCCCCCGTGCAGACCCAGACCCTCACCGACACCGACACCGCGCCGGGCGCCGACGTGGAGGCGGAAGCCGACGTCATCACGACCGTGCCGCCGCAGAGCCGTGGCACCCGGCACCCGCAGCTCGCGCCGGACGAACGCCTGGCCGGCCCGCCCGCGCCCGGGGCGGAAGCCCCCGAGGCCGTCGAGCCCGCCGAGCCCGCCGAGCCCGGCGTCGAGACGATCGAGCTGCCGAGCCCGCGCGGCCGGGCCGATACCGGCGGCCCGTCCTCCGACCTGTTCCGCCAGTACCTGCGCGAGATCGGCCGCATCCCCCTGCTCACCGCCGCCGAGGAGGTCGAGCTCGCCCGCGCCGTCGAGGCCGGGCTCTTCGCCGAGGAGAAGCTGGCCGGCACCCCCGACCTGGACTCCCAGCTGGCCCTCGACCTGGACAGGCTGGTCGTCGTGGGCCGCATGGCCAAGCGCCGCCTCATCGAGGCGAACCTGCGCCTCGTGGTGTCCGTGGCGAAGCGGTACGTGGGGCGCGGCCTGACGATGCTCGACCTCGTCCAGGAGGGCAACCTGGGCCTCATCCGGGCGGTCGAGAAGTTCGACTACGCGCGCGGCTACAAGTTCTCCACGTACGCGACCTGGTGGATCCGCCAGGCCATGTCCCGGGCGCTCGCCGACCAGGCCCGCACCATCCGCGTGCCGGTGCACGTCGTCGAGCTGATCAACAGGGTGGTGCGGGTACAGCGCCGCATGCTCCAGGAGCGCGGGTACGAGCCGACGCCCGAGGAGGTCGCCGCCCACCTCGACCTGCCGCACGAGCGCGTCAGCGAGGTGCTCCGGCTCGCGCAGGAGCCCGTGTCGCTGCACGCGCCCGTGGGCGAGGAGGACGACGTGGCGCTCGGCGACCTCATCGAGGACGGCGACGCGGCGAGCCCCGTGGAGTCGGCCGCCTTCCTGCTCCTGCGCGAGCACCTGGAGGCCGTCCTTTCCACGCTCGGCGAGCGCGAGCGCAAGGTCGTCCAGCTGCGCTACGGCCTCGCGGACGGCAGGCCCCGCACCCTGGAGGAGATAGGCCGGATCTTCGGCGTGACGCGCGAACGCATCCGCCAGATCGAGTCCAAGACCCTCAACAAGCTGCGGGACCACGCCTTCGCGGACCAGCTGCGCGGCTATCTGGACTGAGGTCAGCCGACCTCCGCCACGGCCTGGGCGAACTGAGCGGCGTACAGGCGGGAGTACGTCCCGCCCGCGGCCAGGAGCGCGTCGTGCGTGCCCTGCTCCACGATCGCCCCGTCCTCCATCACGAGGATGGTGTCGGCGTCGCGGATGGTGGACAGGCGGTGCGCGATCACGAACGACGTGCGCCCGTGCGCGAGCCGCGCCATGGCCTTCTGGATGAGCACCTCGGTGCGGGTGTCGACCGAGCTGGTCGCCTCGTCGAGGACCAGGATCACCGGGTCGGACAGGAACGCCCGCGCGATGGTGATGAGCTGCTTCTCGCCCGCGCTGACGCCCGTGCCCTCGTCGTCGATGACCGTGTCGTACCCGTCCGGCAGGGTGCGGATGAACCGGTCGGCGTGCGCGGCCCGCGCGGCCTCCTCGATCTGCTCGCGGGTGACCTCGCCGGCGGCCCCGTACGCGATGTTGTCCGCGATGCTGCCGCCGAACAGCCAGGTGTCCTGGAGGACCATGCCGATGGCGCCGCGCAGCTCGTCCCGCGTCATCTTCGTGATGTCCGTGCCGTCCAGCGCGATGCGGCCGCCCGTGACCTCGTAGAACCGCATGAGCAGGTTCACGAGCGTGGTCTTGCCCGCGCCGGTGGGGCCGACGATGGCGACGGTGTGGCCCGGCTTCACGACGAGCGACAGGTCCTCGATCAGCGGCTTGTCCTCGGCGTAGCGGAACGACACGTGCTCCATCTCCACGCGGCCGCGCAGCTCGGCGGGGCGCTCGCCGGGGACGGGGTCGGGCCCCTGCTCCTCGGCGTCGAGGAGCTCGAAGATCCGCTCGGCGGACGCGACGCCGGACTGCACGAGGTTCGCCATCGACGCGACCTGCGTGAGCGGCATCGAGAACTGCCGCGAGTACTGGATGAAGGCCTGGACGTCACCGATCGACAGGGCGCCGGAGGCGACCCGCAGACCGCCGACCACGGCCACCAGGACGTAGTTGACGTTCGACATGAAGAACAGCAGCGGCTGCATGAGCCCGCTGTTGAACTGCGCCTTGTACGACGCCTCGTACAGCGCGTCGTTGTGCGTGGCGAACGCCTTCGCCGACTCCTCCTGGCGGCCGAACACCTTCACCAGGGTGTGCCCGGTGTACATCTCCTCCACGTGCGCGTTCAGCTGCCCGGTGGACTTCCACTGCTGCACGAACTGCGGCTGCGACCGCTTGCCGACCTTCGTCGCCACGACGAACGACAGCGGCACCGTCACCAGGGCGACGAGCGCGAGCAGCGGCGAGATCCAGAACATCATGATCAGGACGCCGACGATCGTGAGCAGCGAGCTGATGAGCTGCCCCAGCGTCTGCTGGAGCGTCTGGTTGATGTTGTCGATGTCGTTCGTGGCCCGGCTGAGCACCTCGCCGCGCTGCCGCTTGTCGAAGTACGACAGCGGCAGGCGCGACATCTTCGCCTGGACGTCGCCCCGCAGCCGGAACACGGTGCGGTTGATGGCGCGGTTCCCCAGGCGCGTGCCCACGGTCATCATCAGGCCCGCCACCGCGAACACGGCCGTGGCGAGCAGCAGCACCTCGCCGACCGCGCCGAAGTCGATGCCCTGGCCCGGCGTGAAGTCGAGGCCGGTGAGCATGTCGGCCATGCCGCCCTCGCCGTGCTCGCGCAGCCGCTCGATCGCCTCGCCCTTGGACTCGCCCTCGGGCATGGTCCGCCCGACGATGCCCGCGAACACCAGGTCGGTGGCGTGCCCGAGGATCTTCGGCCCGAGCACGGACATCGCGACGCTCAGGACCACCGCGGTGAGCATCCCGTACATCGTGGCCCGCTCCGAACGGAACTGCCCGAGCAGCCGCTTCCCCGAGCCCTTGAAGTCCATGGACCGGGAGTCGGGTCCCATCATGGGTCCACCCATGCCACCAGGGGGCATTACGCGGCCTCCGCTTCCGTCAGCTGGGAGAGGACGATCTCCCGGTACGTCTCGTTGTCAGCCATCAGCTCGTGGTGGCGGCCGGTGCCGACGACCCGGCCCTCGTCCAGGACGACGATCCGGTCGGCGTCGCGGATCGTCGACACGCGCTGCGCGACGATCACGACCGTCGCCTCGCGGGTCTCGTGCGTGAGCGCGGCCCGCAGCGCCGCGTCGGTGGCGTAGTCGAGCGCGGAGAACGAGTCGTCGAACAGATAGATCTCCGGGCGCTGCACGAGCGTGCGCGCGATGGAGAGCCGCTGCCGCTGCCCGCCGGACACGTTCGTGCCGCCCTGCGCGATGGGCGCGTCGAGCCCCTCCTCCAGGGACTCCACGAAGTTCTTGGCCTGCGCCACCTCCAGGGCGTGCCACAGCTCCTCGTCGGTGGCGTCCGGGTTGCCGTACCGCAGGTTGCCCGCCACGGTCCCGGCGAACAGATACGGCTTCTGCGGGACGAGCCCCACGGTCCGCGCGAGCAGCGCGGGCTCCACGGCGCTCACCGCGACGCCGTTGACGAGGACCTCGCCCTCGGTGACGTCCATCAGACGCGGTACGAGGCTCAGGAGCGTCGACTTGCCGCTGCCCGTGGAGCCGATCACGGCGGTCGTCTCGCCGGGCCGCGCGGTCAGCTCGATGCCCTTGAGCACCGGCTCCTCCGCGCCCGGGTAGCGGAACCCGGCGCCGCGCAGCTCCAGGTGGCCGTGGCCGCGCAGCTCGCGGACGGGCTCGGCGGGCGGCACCACGCTGGTCTCGGTGTCCAGGACCTCCTGGATGCGCTCGGCGCACACCTCGGCCCGCGGGATCATCATGAACATGAACGTGGCCATCATCACGGCCATGACGATCTGGAGCAGATACGCGAGGAACGCGGTGAGCGCGCCGATCTCCATGGCGCCGCTGTCGATGCGGTGCGCGCCGAACCAGACGACGGCGATCGACGACAGGTTCACCACCGTCATGACGACCGGGAACATCAGCGCGAGCAGCTTGCCGCTGGCGAGCGAGACGTCGGTCAGGTCGCTGTTGGCGCCCCGGAAGCGGTCCTTCTCGTAGGGGTCGCGCACGAAGGCGCGGATCACGCGGTTGCCGGTGATCTGCTCGCGCAGCACGCGGTTCACCGTGTCGAGCCGCACCTGCATGGTGCGGAACAGCGGCCGCAGGCGGCGCACGATCAGGCTGACGCTGATGCCGAGCACCGGCACGACGGCGAGCAGCACGCCGGACAGCGGCACGTCCTGGCCGAGCGCCATGACGATGCCGCCGACGCACATGATCGGCGCCGACACCATCAGCGTGAACGCCATCAGGACCAGCGTCTGCACCTGCTGCACGTCGTTGGTGGTCCGCGTGATCAGGGTGGGCGCGCCGAACTGCCCCATCTCGCGCGCGGAGAACGACTGCACGCGGTCGAAGACGGCGGCCCGTACGTCGCGGCCGAGCTCGGCGGAGGTGCGCGCGCCGTACAGGACCGCGCCGATGTTGCACACCATCTGGACCACGGTGACGGCCAGCATGACGGCACCGAACGTCAGGATGTAGCCGGTGTCCCCCTTCACGACGCCGTTGTCGATGATGTCGGCGTTCAGGGTGGGGAGGTAGAGAGAGGCGCAGGTCTGCAGGAACTGCAGGAGCACCAGCAGGGCGATGGGCTTTTTGTACGGATCCAAGTGGGTCCGCAGAAGTCGTATGAGCACGCTCGTCTCTCGGCAGAGTCTCGGAGTTGGGACGGAGTCGGGGCGGCGGGCGAAGGGCCGCCCACCATCCTGCGCCACCGACCCCGGGCGTGTGCAACCGATTAACCCATGACCGGGTCAAAAATCAGCCCTGGTCAAGTTCTGGGCACACTGAACGCTTCATTTCCCTCACGGAACGTGGCGGAATGCCATATTCCGGGCCGGGGGGTGGGTGGGGGCGTGCCGGGGCGTGCGGAAGTGCGTCGGGGTGTGTGGGCGTCCGGGGCTTCCGGGGCGTGGGGGAGGCGTGGGGCGCACGGGAGCGGCCTCGGCGTCGAGCGCGGCTCGGGGGCACGCATCCGGGACGGCGGTGGCCGCCGCCCCGGGGCCGGGGGAGGCGCGGCGCGTGGCGTGCGGGCTGCGGGGTGCTGGGCGCGAGGTGCGGGGGCGGAGCGCGGGGTGCCGGGTGATGAGCGGGGGTGCGAGATGGAGGGTGCGGGGTGCGGGATGCTGGGCGCGGGGTGAGGAGGCGGGGGCGCCGGGGTGCGGGGGCGGCTCAGGGCGCGAACGCGCCCGGGTGCGCCTGCTCGCGCACCGTCACGTACTGCTGGCGCACCGCCTGCCCCACCGCGAGCTCCTCGCCCGGCTCGAAGACCTGCGTGACCGCGCCCCGCCACTGCGGCAGCTGCCCGGTCAGCGCCCACGTGGCCTGGCGCGCGGCGCCGATCGCGGCGTAGTCGGCGGGCTGGACCACCACGACCTGCGTACCGAAGAGCATCGGCGCGACGGCCCGCACGGCGGGCAGCTCGGCGGCGGACCCGAGCAGGAACACCCGCCGCACCTCCACCCCGCGCCCGCGCAGCACGTCGAGCGCGTCACCGAGCCCGCAGAGCATGCCCTCGAAGGCCGCACGCGCCAGGTGCTCCGGCTTCATGGACTCGCGCCGCAGCCCGGTCAGGGTGCCCGCCGCGTGCGGCAGGCTCGGTGTCTTCTCGCCCTCCAGATAGGGCAGCAGGACGAGCCCGTGGGCGCCGGGGGTCGACTTCAGGGCCAGGTCGGAGAGCGTCTCCAGGTCCGGGACGCCCAGCATCTCGGCGGTGCCGCGCAGCGCGCGCACCGCGTTCGCCGTGTGCACGACGGGCAGGTGCATGCCGGTGGCGTCGGCGAGCGAGGTGATCGTGCCGCTCGGGTCGACCAGGGCCTCGTGGTGGACGGCCATCACGGAGCCGGAGGCGCCGAGCGACACCACCGCGTCGCCCTGCATCACGCCGAGCCCGAACGCCGCGGCCATGGTCGCACCCGTGCCCGCCGATATCAGCAGCCCCTCCGGCGTCGTCCCGGCGGCGTCCGCGGGGCCGATGACCTCGGGCAGCATCGCCTGGTGGCCGAGCGCGAGCTCGACCAGGTCCGGCCGGTACCCGCCGGTCGCCGCCGACCAGTAGCCGGTGCCGGACGCGCCGCCCCGGTCCGTCGTGCGCCGCGCGGGCCGCCCCAGGAGCTGCCACACCAGCCAGTCGGGGGCCTGCATGAGCAGGTTCGTGCGCAGCGCCGCCTCCGGCTCGTGCCGGGCCAGCCAGCGCAGCTTCGCGACCGGCTGCGCGGCCTGCGGGACGGAGCCCACGGCCTGCGCCCAGGCCTGGCGGCTGCCGAGCCCGTCGATGAGGTCGGCGGCGGCGACCTGGGCGCGCGGGTTGTTGCCGACGAGCGCGGGCCGCACGGTCGCGCCCTGCGCGTCGAGGGGGACGAGGGCGTGCTCCTGCGCGCAGACGCCGATCGCCTGGACGCCTTCGAGGAGCCCGCCGCCCGCCGCCTCGCCGAGGGAGAGCAGCCAGGCCTGTGGGTCGACGTCGCTGGGCCGCGCGCCTTCGGGGCCCTCCAGCGGATGCGGGGCGTACCCCTGCCTGAGTACGGCGCCCGTGTCGGTGTCACAGACCACGATGCGTGTGAAATCGGGCGAGCTGTCCAACCCCGCGACTATCCCCATGCCGAGGATTCTGCCGCACCCGGGGGGATGCCCCGCACATACGTCCGGAAAGGCGGTGGCGGGGGGCCGGGGAAGGCCACGGGCGACGCCCTGGCACGGCCCCGGGCATGGATCCGCCCCGGGCGGAAAGTCCCAGCTCCGGCCCGGGGCGGCGGCGCGGCCGGGCGGGGGCGACGATCACGTCACTCCCCGCCGGGCCCGGGGGGAGGCGATCACGCCACCTCCGCCCCGCCTGACTACTGGGTGATACCTGACGGCCCAGGCCCTACCTGACGGCCCAGGTCGTACCTGACGGCCCGGGCGTCACCCGACCACCTAGGTGTTACTGGTCCCCCAGTCGTCCTCGACGTCGCCCTGCCCGCGCTCGCGCAGCGACCGCACCCGCTCGGCCACGGACTCGGGCATGCGGTCGCCCACCTTCTCCGAGACCGTGTGGAAGGCCTTGCCCGCGACCTCGCGCCCCTGGAGGGCGGCGGACTCGACGGTGTTGCGCACGGCGGGGTTCTGGGAGACCTCGCGGAGGGATTTCTTCAGCTGCTCGTAACGCTCGCGCCCGGCGCGCGTGCCGAGCACGTACCCCAGAGCCAGACCTGCCACGAACGTGAGCCGGTAGCGCATGACGGCCACCCTTTCCCTTGCCTCGACTGCCGACGTCGGTCGCCTGGGGATACCGATTGGCGGAGCACCCCCCTGCTTGCGCTAATGTATGTGTCGCAGCGAGCGCACGCCGCCCGGGAATCCCCAGGCAGGTGACATTGTTGCAGTGACTCCGTCACCAAGAGTCATTCCCCTGTAGCTCAATTGGCAGAGCAGCCGGCTGTTAACCGGCAGGTTACTGGTTCGAGTCCAGTCGGGGGAGCTCGGTCTCCTGTAGCTCAATTGGCAGAGCAGCCGGCTGTTAACCGGCAGGTTACTGGTTCGAGTCCAGTCGGGAGAGCTGTACGACGAGGACCCCTGAGGCACCACCACGGCGCCCAGGGGTCCTCGCGCGTGCCGGAGCCGCCCCCCGCCCCGGCCCCCAACGGCCCCTCGCCCGGGCCCTCGAGGCCCGCGCACACGAACTCGTTCCGCCCCTGGTGGAACCGCGCGGGCCGCAGCGGCATCCTCATGGTCGTGCGATGCCGACCAGCCGGAGCAGGAGATCGTATGAGCGGCTATGCTGCGGCAGACGGCGCGCACAAATGTGCGCGACGCGCCGTTAGGGGCGGTAGCTCAGCCGGTTAGAGCAGCGGACTCATAATCCGTCGGCCGTGGGTTCGAGTCCCACCCGCCCCACTGCGCGGCGCAGGTGCAGAAACGTGACACCTGCCACTACGCGAGGCAATCGCACAGCGGCCCCACCGGCTTCGACCCGGCTGGGGCCGCTGCCGTTCGGGAGCCGGGCGGCGAACTCGTGCTCGAGTCGCGCCTGTAGAGGCGCGGCGTTGCTGCCAGGTGGCTGCTGTTCGTAGTCCCAGGCGGGGTGGGTTCAACAGCTGTTGCGGTTGCGCCGGGGGATGCGGCTATGTGCGGCAGGCCGCCAGATCGTTGCCGGCCCAGAAGGGCAGGTCATGGTGAGCGCTCCTGCCGCTGTCGTATCCAATGGGCGACGTCGCCTCGATGCGCCATCTGCACCAGCGCGTCGATCCTGGCGCCGGATTCCATCTCGACGGAGAGGACCTTTCCCTGGCGGAAGGCGACGTGCTTGCCCAGGTGCAGCGCCCCTTTCGGGCGTCCGGTGAACGTGGATCGTGACTGGATGAGCAGGCGCTGGTCGGTCAGCGCTACAGAGAACTCATCGCCGAGCAGGGAGAAGGGCAGTCGTCCAACCTTCCGGCGCACTGCCACCACCAGTCTCACTTGTTCACCTTGCGGTACTTGCTCCCGGATGTCCCATCGGGCAACGGTGCGTAACAGCGAGAGATTTACGGCGTAAACAAGGACGACGAGGGACGCGTCCCAGATGACGGACGTGAAGTGGGGCCATCCGGCGATCCATGGGGTGTAGATGACGGCGATGGCCGCGATGAGGAGGGAGAGGCGGGCGGAGCCGATCGCTATGCCTTTGGCGGCGGGGTTCATTCCGTTCCCTCGGGTCAGCTGCGCGGACCGGTGCTGTGCCTCAACTTACGCAGTGGATCGGAGGGAGGCCGGGCGAGCGGCAGTGGGGTGACGGGGGCGCCTGTCGTTTGCTCGGGTTGCGGGGCCGATCGGTGTACTGCGGTGTGGCGATCACGGGGGTGGCTGCGGTGGGGGCATCCCCCCGGACGGGGACGGACCGCTCCGCCTGCGGACCTGCTGGGCCCAATTGCGGAGGGCCACTCCCGCACGCGGGGGCCGCAGGGCGTGACCTGCGGCTCGATGCGGGCGGCGGTGGACTTTCCCCTACCTTCTAGCGATACCGGCCTTCCGCCTGGATGCGCGCAAACCGCTGCCACGTGCCGTAAAGGCCTTCCTGGCCACAGTGTCCCGGCGGCGAACTCGTGCTGGAGCCACGTCTGTAGAGATGTGTCGGCGTGAGCCTTGGTCGGGCGTCATCGGCAGGGCAGGGTCGCATCAGGTGGACCGGTGGATGCATGCGACTCCGCAGCGACTCTCCAGCGAGGTCAGTGGTCTCCGGACAGCCTCTGCTGGCGTTTTCTCTCCAGGAAGCAGGTGGCGGTGAAGACCGCGCCCATGAGGGCGCCCCCGAGGAGGGGGAGCAGGACGGTGGCGGCGTGGCAGCCCGCGCGGGCCTCGTCCGTTCCGGCGATGGCGTCGGCGGCAGGCGCGAGCCCGGCCGCGTGGCGCGGCCGGGCTCGCCTTCCCCGTTGGTGCGCAGGCCCCTCGCGCGCTCGCGCCGGGCCTGCGCACCGCGGAACCGGACGACGCGTCGGCAGAGCGTGCGCCGCGCTGTCAGGAACCGCGCTGGATGGCTCAGTACTTGTTCAGGCGCCAGTTGCTCCAGTGCCCGGGGGCGCCGCCGGTGTTGCCGCCGTTGAACCGCTCCTTGTACCAGGCCCTTCCGTCGGTCCCCTTACAAGTGATCGCGAAGTTCCAGCCGTTGGCCCAGGCCATGTCGATGGAGTGGTTGCCGGGCTGGGTGCACTGCCCTCCGAGCGAGGTCCAGCCGCTCGTTCCGGTTCCCGAGCCCCACTTCGTGTACGCCTGCTTGTTCGTGCCGATGACGAAGACCTGCCACTGCCCGTTGGGCAGCTTGTGCTTGAGCTGGCTGTCGCAGTAGAAGCTGCCGCCCCAGTTGCTGTAGTGGCACCATCCGCCGCTCTGGTAGGTCGTTCCCGGGTCCGACACGGCCAGGGCGGCGCCGCGGCTCTCGGCGCCCGTGGCGGCCTGGGCCGTCACGGCCGTGCCTCCGAGGGCGAGCGTGGCGCCCAGGGCGAGGCCCGTCAACGCGTGTGCTGTGCGCATGGTGATTCCCCCTTGTTATCCGGTTGTTCTCCGGTGGTGTGCTCGACACGAGAACCTAGGGGGAGGGCCTCGGGGCGCGCGTCAGGCGCTCGTTAGACCTTGCTCGTCAACCGAGCACGTAACCGGGGTAAACCTGGGCGGCAGCCGGCCGGTTCAGGCTCCCGGCGCGGACCCCGGCACCACGAGCCCGCTCTCGTAGGCGACGACCACGGCCTGGGCGCGGCTCTTGAGGTCCAGCTTGGACATGATGCGGTGCAGATGCGTCTTCACCGTGCCTTCGCTGAGGAAGAGTTCGGCGGCGATCGCGTCATTGGTGAGCCCGCGCGCCACCAGGGTGAGGACGTCGAGTTCGCGCGCGGTCAGCTCGGCCAGCTGCTCGGGCCGGCGCAGCGCGGCACCCGGGCGGGGCGTGTACGCCTCGATGAGGCGGCGCATGACCGTCGGCGCGAACAGCGCGTCACCACCGGCGATGGTGGCGATGGCGCCGAGCAGCCGCTCCGGCGGGGTGTCCTTGAGGAGGTAGCCGCAGGCGCCTACGCGCAGCGCGTCGTACACGTACTCGTCCACGTCGAACGTGGTGAGGACGACGACGCGCGGCGGCGGAGCGAGGTCCAGGGCGAGGATGCGCTCCGCCGCGGTGAGGCCGCTGATGCCGGGCAGCCGGACGTCCATGAGCACCACGTCGGGCCGGTGCCGCTCGGCCAGGGACACGGCCTCTTCGCCGTCCGCGGCCTCCGTGACGGATGTGAAGCCGGGCGTGGCGCGCACCAGCGCGGCCACCCCCGCCCGGATCAGGTCTTGGTCGTCGACGACGAGAACACTGGTCATGTACGAGCTCCCCCTTACGCTTCGCTGCCGTCCGGTGCGTCAGGCACCGGCGTCGCGGCGCCGGTCGGAAGGGTGAGCCGGACCTCGTACCCCCCGTCACGCCGCGGCCCGGCGGACAGCGAACCCCCACAGAGGTTGGCCCGTTCCCGCATCCCGATCAAGCCGTACCCGCTCTCCGGCGCCGATATGGCCGGTCCGTGGCTGTCGCCGGGCGCCCTGCCATCGTCGCGCACGACGACCGTCACCTGGTCCGCCCCATAGGTGATGTGCACGTACGCGCTGGTGGGCGCCGCGTGCTTGACCACGTTGGTCAAGGCCTCCTGGACGACGCGGTACGCGCACAGGTCCGGGCCCAGGGCCAGCTTCCGCACGGTGCCCCGGGTACGGACGGTGACGCTGACGTTGGCCGCCCCGAGCCGTTCGGCGAGCTCGCCGACCCGGCTGAGCCCGGGCGGAGCGTGCCGCGGCGCGCCGTCCCCCTGCTCGTCTCCGACGTCGTCCACGCGCAGCATCGACAACAGGCGCCGCAGCTCGTCCAGGGCCTCCCGGCTGGAGTCCGCCACGGCGGACAGGGCCGACCGGGCCGTCGCGCCGTCGGAGTGGAAGACGTACGCGGCCAGCCCGGCCTGCACGGATATGGCCGACAGGTGGTGGGCGACGACGTCGTGCAGTTCGCGGGCGATGCGGACCCGCTCGCCGAGGACGGCGGTGCGCGCGTGCGCCGCCTGCTCGTTCGCCAACTGTGCGCTCAGCCGCCGCAGTTCGAGGTTGCGCTGGGTGATCAGGCGCATCGCGTGCCCGAAGGCCAGGGCGATCGCCGGGATGAGGAGCCCCTGGGCGAGGACGAGGATCGCGGGAAGGCGCCCGCACACGCCGTTGTACAGGATCACCGCGCCGGTCAGCGCGGCCGAGGCGAGCGACACGCGTGGCGCGCGCGTCGCGGCCACGCTCACCAGGGCGATCATCGGGGCCCACCAGTTCAGCGAGGGCTGGTGGTCGAGCGCGAGATAGCCGGTGTACGCCGCGCAGGACACGGCGAGGGCCACCACGGGCGCCGAGCGGCACCACGCGAGGGGCAGCGCGACCAGACAGGTGAGCAGGTACGCCCACGCGTCGAACGGCGCCCACCCCTCGGGGTGGTACTCGTGCCCCGCGACGCTTCCGCTCACCGCGAGCCCGGCGGCGAGCGCCGCGTAGACGATCCGCTGAACGGGCGCGGACCGCACTGATCTCACCTGCATCGGGGGGATGGTAGGCCCGCGCGCCACGCCTGTCGTCAGCCCCGCGGTTGAGTCGCCGTCAACCTGCGACGGACTTCCCTTGCCGGCCCGTCCCGCGCGGCGGTGCCCCAGCGGAATTTCCCGCCCCGCCACGCCCCGAAGCCACGCTGCTGCCCGTCTTGCGGTGACTTAAGATGCGCCAACCGGCGGGGGGCCGGACGCGCGGTCGTTTCAGGGGGAACCATGGACACATACCGGTTTGTGCTGCTCGGGCCGCCTGCCGTGGCGCGCGACGGCGGCCAGGCCCTGATGATGTCACCGCAGCAGATGGCGGTACTCGCCGCTCTGGCCCTGCGGGCCGGCACACCGGTCGGCGTGGAAGAGATCATCGACGGCCTGTACGACGCGTCGCCGCCCGCCAGCGCCACCAACGTGATCGCCAACTACGTGCTGAGGCTCCGCAAGGCGCTGGTGCCGTCGTTGATCGTCCGTACCCCGGCGGGCTATCTCCTTGACGCCGACCCCGCCGACGTGGACGCGACCGCCTTCCTCCGGGCGGCGGGCGCACCGGCCCTGGACGACCCGCGAGCGGAAGCGGCACGGCTGGCCGCCGCCCTCGACCTGTGGTCCGGGCGGATCGCCCTTGCCGGGCTGCCCGGTCCGTGGTGTGCCCGCCAGCGCGAGTCCCTGACCGTGCTGCGCGAGGCCGTCCGCCAGCGCTGGTTCGACCGGCGACTGGACCTGGGGCAGCACGCCGAGATCCTCTCGGACCTCGCCGACGCCTGCGCCGACCACCCCTACGCGGAGCACCTGCACGCCACCCACATGCGCGCGCTGCTGCGCTGCGGGCGCCAGGCCGAGGCACTCCAGGCCTACCGCCGGGTGCGCCGCACCCTCACCGAGGAACTGGGCATCGACCCCGGGCAGGAACTGACCCAGGTCCACGACGCCATCCTGCGCGGCGACGACCCGGGCCCCCCGTACGCCGCACCCCGGCCTCCCGACCCCGCACCCGCCCCACCGCCCACGCCCGCACCCCTCCCGCCGCTCACCGCACCGAAGATCGTGCCGCACCAGCTTCCCGCGCCCCCGGCGGACGCCACCGGACGCCACGAACACGTCACGCACCTGTCCGGGACGCTCCGTACGACCGACCACGCGGTGGGGCTCATCACCGGCATGGGCGGCGAGGGGAAGAGCACGCTGGCCACCCTGGTCGCGCACGCCGTCGCGGAGGACTTCCCCGACGGACGGCTCTGGGCCGCCCTGCACGGAGCCTCCGACGCGCCCGCCAAGCCCGGCGACATCCTGGCCGACTTCCTGCTCGCGCTCGGCGTCGCCCCGGAACGGCTGCCCGAGGGCACGCGGGAGCGGGCCGCGCTGTACCGCACCGTCACGGCCGACAAGAGGATCCTCGTCGTACTGGACGACGCGGCCGACGCCACCCAGCTCACCCCGCTGCTCCCGCCCGCCCCCGGCAGCGCGGCCCTCATCACCTCCCGCACCCGCGTGACCACCGCGGTGAGCACGGCGGTCGTCCTGGACGGGATGGAACAGAGCGAGGCCCAGGGGCTCATCACGGCGATCATCGGCGAGCGGCGGGCCCGGGCCGAACCGGCCGACGTGGCCGCCCTCGCGGCGGCCTGCGGGCACCTGCCGCTGGCCCTGCGCATCATGGCGACCCGGCTCGCCCAGCGCCCCCGCTGGAGCGTGCGGTCCATGGTCGAGCGGCTGTCCAGCGAGGACCGGCTCCTCGGCGAGCTGCGCACCGGGGACCTGAGCGTCGACCGGGCCTTCGAGCTCTCCTTCGGCCAGCTCACCGCGGAGCAGGCCGCCGCCTTCGTCACGCTGGCGGTCCCGAAGGTGCACGACTGGAGCCTGGCCGCCGCGGCCACGGTGCTCGACCTCCCGGAGGAGCGGGCCGAGACGGTCCTTGAGGAACTGGTCGACACCGCGCTGCTGACCTCGCCGGAGCCGGGCCAGTACGCCTTCCACGACCTGGTCGTCGCCTACGCCCGCACCAAGGCGGTCCACCGGCTCGCCGACGGGGAACGCATCGCCGCCCTCACCCGCACCGCGGACTTCTGCCACGCCAGCGTCCGGACCGCCCTCAGGCTCGCGGCCTCGGGCGTCGTCCCGTACCTCGGTCCCGACGGTGACGTCCCCACCGCGAGCCCCGGTGCCCCCGACATCGTCGACAACGCGACCGCGGTGGCCTGGATACGCGCGCACCTGCCCGCCCTGGTGACCCTGTCCGTCCAGGTGGCGGCCGAGGGCGACCGGCACGCCGCCGCCCACAGCGTGGCCCTGCTGAGCCTGCTCAGCTGCTGGACGGACGCCGTGCCCATGGCGGCCCTCCTCGAAGCCGCCGAGCCACTGGCCGTCGCGACGGCACCCGGCGGCCGGGCCTACTCCGACGACCTCGTCCACGGCGCGGCCTGCTGCGCACTGGGTTCCCTCCGCTTCGGCGGGCCGCAGCACGACGCCTCCCTCGCGGCGTTCCAGGAAGCGGTCCGCTACGCCGACGGCGGTCCGGCGGACGACCCGCGGACGCACCATCTCCTCAGCCACAGCCACGAGGGGGTGTCGGACATCCTGATCCGCCTCAGGGACTACCGTGCCGCACGCCACCACGCCCGGCTGAGCATCGAGGCGGCACGCCTGACCGGCCACGAGGCCCTCGTGCACCAGCAGCACATCACCGCGCTCCAGATCGAGGCGTTCGACCCCGACCGGGAGACGGACCTCGGCACCATCGCGGCCCGGTCACTCGAAGCGGCGGACTGGTTCGAGCAGGCCGGGAACCGCGACGGGCAGATCGCCGCCCTGGTCCTCGCCGGACTCGCGCATCTCCACGGAGAGCGGCCCGTGGAGGCGGCCGACGTCTACGAACGGACAGCGGCCCTCGCCCGCAAGTTCGACCGCACCATGATCGAGACGCTGTGCCACTACCGGGCCGCCGAGGCGTACCTGGCCGCCGCCTCGGGCCCTCGGGACGCACTGCTGCGGTGTGCGCTCGACCACGCCGAAGCAGCCGTGGACGGCGCCTCGTTGTGCGGCGACGACGTGATGACGGCCCGCGCCCACCAGGCCATGGGCAAGGCCCTCGCCGGCGTCGGCAGGGAAGCGGCGGCCCGCCCCCACCTCCACTCCGCCCTCGCCGCCTACACCAGCCTGGACATGACGCGGGACGTCGACCACATCTCCGGCGTCCTGGCCTCCATGGACCCGGCGTAGCGGACGGGGACGGCGCGGGTTCCCCAGCTGACCGCCCGGGCGCTGGAGCCCGGTGACGGCCAGGACCCCGGCGAGGGCGAGGCGTTCGGCCGGGCCGTCGGCATCGTCCTCGACGGGCTCGGCGTACCGCGCCCCGGCCCCGGCCGACTGCGTTCGAAGGCCAAATCCGGTCGACGGTCTTGGTGACTCGTCCCAACATGGGGATCTCCGGGCTCCATATACTTTCGATATATCGAGGAGTTGGCTAGTCGAGGAGTCGATTATGGTTGCCCCGTTCGACGCGACGGAGTTCCGGCGGACCCTCGGCTATCTGCCGACCGGGGTTACGGTCATCACCAGCACCGGGGAGTTCGGCGAGCCGGTGGGCATGGCCTGCAACTCCTTCATGTCGGTTTCGCTGAATCCTCCGCTGGTCATGTTCTGCGCCGGGAAAGCGTCGGCGACCCTGGTCGACTTCCGGCGGAGCGGCAGATTCTGCGTCAATATCCTGGGCGGCGACCAAGGGGAGCTGTGTCGGCAGTTCTCTATCAAGGACATCGACCGGTTCGCCGGTGTTCCGTGGACCGATTCGCCCGTCGGCCCTGAATTGGGCGGTGCCGTCGCCTGGATGTCCTGTGTCATCGAGGTCGAGCACGATGCCGGGGACCACGTCATCATCATCGCCAGGGTGACCGCGTTGCGCGTGAACCCGGACGAGCCCGCGCCGCTGGTGTTCCACCGCGGAAAGTTCGGATCGTTCTACGAGAGCGTGGAACCGCTTTCCGCGGTGGCCGCACTGCCCCGGCAGACGGTCGGCGGCAGCCGTCGCGTACCACCGGCCGCGCCGGGCGCGTACGGATACGCGCAGGGATACGCGTACGGATACGCGCACGGATAAGGGGCGCAGGCCGCCGGCGTCCCGTACCGGGGCTTCGGCCGCGGAACCGGGCAGGGGTATGCGCTGTCCAGATTCTGGACTGTCCGGCAATGCGGACCCCCGGAATTCATTGGTCCGGATAACTGTGCCATGGTGGCGGGGCGGCATGGCCGCCCGCGATCGGCGCCCCCGTGTCCACTGCCCGGACGTGACCCCGTGTGACGCGCGATCGCCGCGCCTTTCCGCAGGTCAGTGGTTTCGGATAGAAGAGCGGAATATCGCGTTCGGCACTCTTTGCCGCGCACTTCCAGGTCTCCCCGGTCGTCGGGGCGGACGTGCGGCGAGCTCCGCAGAAACGATTCTTCTTTTCGCGTGTCGCCCATCGGGGCAGAGAAGCGAATAAACCAGACTTACCACAGCAACCACGGCTAATGGCACCTGGCTCATCGGGGGTGAGTCCTATACATTGGCGTATTGGTAGAAACATCGAACACCGCTCGGGCAGATTATCCCATCCTGGGGGAATTGGAGGGGATACTTAGTGAACTTGGAGCGCCTTTGTTTCCCAAGCCGGTTGCTGGAGTTTTTGAAGTTTATGAATGGAGTTTAGACAGGGACGGCTTCGCCGTCGATGACGTCGCCCATGAGCTGGGATTCCGTCCTGCCGAGAGTGAGGAGATCGTCGCCAAGCTCCTGGAGCTCCAGCTCATTCAGCCGTCCCGGGACCGGGACGCCTGGTTCATTCCCACGGACCCGGGCATCGCCTCTTCGCAGCTCCTGAACCAGGGCGAGCTCGACCTGCTCGAACGCAAGCTGGCCGTGGGCCAGCTCAGAAACGACCTCGCGCGGCTCTCGCTGCTCTTCCGGTCGAGCAAGTTCGGTAGTCAATATACAAACTCGTTCGATATTGTGAAAGTCCCCGAGACGGTCCGACTGCTGCTCTCGGAGGCGGCCGCGAACAGTTCCCAGGAAGTCGTCTGCATGCAGCCCGGCAGCGGCTGGCCCGCCGACGACCTGGTCGAGTCGCAGAACAACGATTTTCAGGCGCTCAAGCGGGGGGTGCGTCTGCGAGTCCTCTACCAGCACGCCGCCAGGTTCGACACACCGACCCGCGAGCACGCGGGGAAGCTGATCGAGTCCGGCGCCGAGATACGGACGGCCGGCGCGCTGTTCGGCAAGATAGTCATCTTCGACCGCACCGCGGCGTACATACCGGCGAGCGGCGAGGACGGCGGTGCCGTCGTCATCCAGGAGCGCTCGCTCATCGACTTCCTCCACTCCTGTTTCGAGCACGTCTGGGCGACCGCGAAGGAGTTCGACACCCGGCGGGCGGAAATCGATGTCATCGGCGGTGACATGAAAAAGGAGATCGTCAAGATGTTGATCTCCGGCGCCAAGGACGAAGCCATCGCCCGGCGCCTCGGCGTATCCGTGCGCACCTGCCGCAAACACATCGGTCAGGTCATGCAGATGTTCGGCGCGACAAGCCGCTTCCAGTTCGGCTACCTCGTGAAGGAGGCGAACCTGGAGGAGGACGTGTAAAGCGCGACCCGAGGAAGCCGCACGGCGCCCGGCCTTACGCAACACAGCCGGACGCCGGGCGGCCGCGCGCTGCCCCGGGGCCTTGGCCCGCGCCCGCCGCGTCCGGTGGGCCGCCCTGCCCCGGGGCCGAGGTGTGCCCAGGTCGGGCGGGGGGTGGGGGAGGTTCCTCAAGTGGAAGTGCAGCTTGATGAGCGGGCTGTGGGGTGGAGCCGCCGTGCGTTATGTCAGACACTGTGGGCCGTTGCAACAGTGCAACCGCGGAGTTGTTCGCTGAACACCAAGGGGGCCGCGTCCATCTATTCATTCCTCGTTTCGCAGACCGGTCGGGGCAGTACATGTTGTGCCTCCGAAGTCATCGCGGCGGGGTAATCTGCGCATAGGGCGGTGCACACGAGTTTCGTGGCGCGCGACCCATGCGAATGTTTAATATTTCTTGGTTACTTCCTTTGGGTCGAGTATCGTAAAGTCCTCGGTGGCGAGGTCTTTATCGTCGGCGCCGCACATGCGGCTTGACCGGCCTGGCGATCCATTTTCGTGTTCGCATACATCAAGCGCGATTCTCTGAATTCGGCTATTTTCTTCCGGAAAATCCTTGTCGGACGTAAAGCTGAGGTGTGCTCAATGAGCGGGTCTGTCGTGTGTGGCGCCGGTCGGGGGCCGGGAAACCCCCCGGCCGCTCGGGAACGGACGGGTGTGGTCGGACGATGACCGGCAACGGGGGAGAGCAGCGGCTCGCGGTCTTCGGCGCGGGCGTGATGGGCATCGGCATCGCGACGCTGGCCGTCGGCCGCGGCGTACCGGTGACGCTCGTGGACGTGGACCAGGAGCGCCTGGGCACGGCACGGCGCCGGCTCCGCGACGAGCTGCGGCTCGCGCAGATGATGGGCGCCCTGCCGAGGAGCGGCCCCGCCGGTGAGCTGGAGCTCGCCGACTCCGTGGCCGCCGCGGCGGACGCGACCTGGGTGATCGAGGCGATCACCGAGGTCGCCGAGCTGAAGACCAAGGTGCACCGGGAGATCGCCGCCGCGGTCGCCCCCGGCACGCTGCGGGTCACCAACACCTCGTCCATCCCGGTCGACGAGCTCGCCGGCCAGGTTCCGGCCCCCGAGGACCTGGCCGGCATCCACTTCATGAACCCCCCGTACCTGATCGGGACCCTCGAGGTCGTGCGCGGCCCGCGCACGTCGGAGCGGACGATGACGGCCGTCCGGGAACTCCTGGCCGTCCTGGGCCGCAAGGGCATCGTGGTCGGCGACGGCCCCGGCTTCGTCACCAGCCGGGTCCTGCACCGCATGATCAACGACGCGGCGAACGTCGTCGAGGAGGGCCGGGCCACGGCCGAGGACGTCGACGCCCTGATGGAGGGCTGCCTCGGACACCCCACGGGCCCGCTGCGGACCGCCGACCTGATCGGCATCGACAACCTCGTCGACTCCCTGTGGGTGCTGCACGAGCGCACCGGGGACGAGGGCTGCCGCCCCAGCGAGCTGCTCCTGCGCAAGGTCGCCGAAGGCCACCACGGCCGCAAGACCGGGCGCGGCTTCTACGAGTACGAGGTCCGCTGATGGCCGGCCAGGTGGAGCTGGACGAGAGCGTCCTCGACTACGTGCGCTCGGTGTCCCTGCGCGACGACGAGATCCTGCGCGACCTCGTCAACGAGACGGCGTTCATGCCGTCCCTGAACGCCATGGTGACCATGCCCGAGGAAGGGCAGCTGCTCGCCCTCCTCGTCGGTCTGACCGGCGCCTCCCGGGTCCTGGAGGTCGGCACGTTCACCGGGTACAGCACGCTGTGCATGGCGCGGGCGCTGCCCGCCGGCGGGTCCATCGTCACCTGCGACATCAGCGCGCGCTGGACGAAGATCGCCCGGCGGTACTGGGAGCGCGCCGGGGTCGCCGACCGCATCGAACTGCGCCTCGGTGACGGCGCCGAATCCATGGCGGCGCTGCTCGCCGAGCACGGCCCCGAGACCTTCGACCTGGTCTTCATCGACGCCGACAAGACCGGCTACGCCCGCTACTACGAAGAGGCGCTGACCCATCTGCGGCCCGGCGGCCTCGTCGTGCTCGACAACACCCTCTACTTCGGGCGGGTCGCGGACCCCGAGGCGCACGACGCCGACACCGAGGCCATCCGCGAGCTCAACACCGCACTCCACGCCGACAGCCGGGTGGAGCTCTCGCTGCTCCCCATGGCCGACGGCATCACATTGGCACGCAAGAACAAGGCGCAGTGAGAAAGGGACTTCCCATGACGGACTCGACAACGGAACTGCCCGTCGCCGCCATCGAGCAGCAGATCGGCGCGTTCCTTGAGGCCAAGACCAAGCTGACCTGGGAGCCGGAGGTGGACCTGTTCGCCTCGGGCGCGGTCTCCTCGCTCTTCGCCATGGAACTCGTGGTGTTCGTGGAGAGCACCTTCGACGTCGAGGTCGAGGGCCCCGACCTCGCCCTGGACAACTTCCGCACCCTGCGGACCATGAGCGCGCTCGTGACCCGGCTGCGCGGCGGGGGCACCGGTGCTTGACGCCCTGACGGCGCTGGTGACCGAGACGGTCGGCGACGCCGCGAGCGAGTGGGACGTGACGGGCGAGATCCCGATCGGCGTGCTGCGCGGCCTCGGCGCCAAGGGTGTGCTGTGCGCCGAGGCGAAGCCGGAGTTCGGCGGGCTCGGCCTGTCCGGCCTGGACAACGCCGAACTCACCGCGCACACCGGGGCGCTGTGCAGCTCGCTGCGGTCGGTGATGACCTCGCAGGGCATGGCCGCGTGGACGCTCCAGCGGTTCGGTGACAAGGCCCAGCGCGCCGAGTACATCGGCCGCCTCACCGGCGGCGAGCTCGCCGCGGTGGCGTTCAGCGAGCCCGGCGCGGGCAGCGACCTCGCCGCGATGAGCACCGAGATCCGCCGCGACGGCGATGACATCGTCGTCAGCGGCACCAAGACGTGGATCACGGTCGCCGGGTACGCGGACCTGATCATCGTCTTCGGCCGCTACGAGGGCGGCGGAGCCGCCGCCGTGGTGCCCGCCACGGCCCCCGGGGTCCAGGTGACGCGGGTGCCCGAACCGCTGGGCTGCCGCGCGGCCGGACACGCCACCGTCCAGCTCGACGACGTACGGCTGCCCGCCGGGCAGCTGCTCGCCGTGGCGGGCCAGCCGGTCGTCATGCTGACCACCATCGCGCTCACCTACGGCCGGCTCTCGGTGGCCTGGGGGTGCGTCGGCATCCTGCGCGCCTGTCTCGCGGCCGTCGCCCGGCACGCCAAGACCCGCGAGCAGTTCGGCAAGCCCCTGCTCCAGCACCAGCTCGTCGCCCGGCACCTGGCCGAGCTGTACGCCGCCGAGCGGACGGCGACGCTCGCCTGCGAGCGGGCCAGCGCCGCCTGGGACGCCGGTTCGCCGGAGCAGGTGCCCGCCTCGGTCCTCGCCAAGCACGTCGCGGCCACGAACGCGGCCCGGGGCGCGGCCGCCGCGGTACAGGTGCTCGCCTCCGCGGGAGCGGCGGGCGGACACGTGGTGGAACGGGCCTTCCGGGACGCCAAGTTGATGGAAGTCATCGAGGGCAGCAACGAGATCTGCCAGCTCATACTCGCCGAGCACGCCGCCGCGGCGGCGGGCTGAACGGTCCCACGGAACGGGGGAGCGAACATGTCAGAAGCACCACCCATCGTGAAGTGCCTGGTCTGGGATCTCGACAACACCCTGTGGCAGGGCACACTCGTCGAGGACGGCCACGTCGAGGTCGACGACACCCTCCGCAAGGTCGTGGCGGAGCTCGACGCCCGGGGCGTCCTGCAGGCCGTGTCGAGCCGCAACGACCACGACGAGGCGTGGGCGAAGCTGGAGGAGCTCGGCCTCGCCGAGTACTTCGTCCTTCCGCACATCGGCTGGGGCCCCAAGTCGGAGTCCGTGCGCTCCATCGCCGAGCGCCTCAACTTCTCCCTGAAGACGATCGCGTTCATCGACGACCTGCCCACCGAGCGCGCCGAGGTCACCTACCACCTGCCCGAGGTGCGGTGCTACCCGGCCGAGCAGGCGGGCCAGCTGCTCGACCTGCCGGAGTTCAGCCCGGCGGTCGTCACCGTCGACGCGCGCAGGCGCCGCGAGATGTACCAGGCCGGGTTCCAGCGCGACCAGCAACGCGAGGAGTACCAGGGCGCCGACGAGGAGTTCCTGCGCTCGCTCGACCTGGTGATGCGGATCGGCAAGGCCAGGGACGAGGAGATCACCCGGGTCGAGGAACTGACCCTGCGGACCAGCCAGATGAACGCGACCGGCGTGCACTACTCGGACGCCGCGCTGCGCTCCCTGCTGTCCGACGCCGACCACGAGGTCCTCGTGGTCTCCATGGCCGACCGCTTCGGGCCGCACGGCGCGGTCGGGGTCATGCTGATCGAGAAGACGCCGGGCGCCTGGCGCATCAAGCTGCTCGCCACCTCGTGCCGGGTCGTGTCGTTCGGCGCGGGCGCGGTGCTGCTCCGGTGGCTCACCGACGCCGCCGCGCGCGCCGGGGTACACCTCGTCGCCGACTTCAGGCGTACGGAGCGCAACCGGATGATGGAGGTCGCCTACCGGTTCGCGGGGTTCGCCGCCGCCGAGTGCGCCTGCCTCGCCGCGTTCTCCGCGCCCGAGGGAACCGAGTGCCTGCATCTGGAGCCGGTCCGTCAGGACCCGCCGACCACCCTGCGCGTCCTCGCCCCCGAGCCGCTCGTCGGCGGGGCCGAGGCGGAGTGGCGGTAGGCGGGGACAGCACGCACGGCTCACGCTGAACACGCACGATCTACGGGGGATGTCTTGCAGTTCTTGGTACTTGGCCCGTTGCAACTGATGGACGAAGAGAAGCCGATCGCGCTCGGCGGCGACCGCCGCCGGGCGACGCTCGGCCTGCTGCTGCTCAACGCCAACCGGGAGGTGGCGACGAGCAAGCTCCTCGACGGGCTGTGGGGCACCGACGAGACGCCCGTGACGGCGCGGAAGGTCCTGCAGAACGCCGTGCGGGGCCTGCGCGTCACGTTCGCCGAGCACGCGCACGGCGACGCGCGGCCGCCCGCCCTGCTGACGTGCGCGCACGGCTACCGGCTCGACGTCGACCCCGAACAGGTCGACATGTTCCGCTTCCACCGCCTCGCCCGGGTGGGCCGCGCGGAGCTGGCGGCCGCCCGCCCCGGCGCCGCCGCGGCCACCCTGCGGGAGGCGCTCGCCCTGTGGCGCGGGCGGGCCCTCGCCGACCTCGTCGAGTCCGGGCACTCCTGGGCGGAGCTCACCGCCCTGGAGAACGCGCGGCTCGACGTCATGGAGGACTACTACGAGGCCGAGCTGGCGGGCGGCCGCCACCAGGCCGTCCTCAGCGACCTGGAGGCCATGGTCGAGGCCGAGCCGCTGCGGGAGCGGGCGTGCCACCAGCTGATGCTCGCGCTCTACCGCGGCGGCCGGCAGGCCGACGCCCTCGCCGCCTACCGGCGGGTGCGGGTGCGGCTCGCCGAGCAGTTCGGGCTCGAACCCGGGCGTGAGCTGCGCCTGTTGCAGCACGCGATCCTCGTGCACGACCCGGCCATCGCGGCGCCCGCGGTGCCCGCCCGACCGGTGGTGCTCTCCGGCCTCGGGCAGGAGACGGAGCCCCGCGAGCGCCCGGTCGCCCGGCCGGTCCAGCTCGTCCCCGCGCAGCGCTCCGTCGCCCGGAGCGGGGTGAGCACCGTCCTGATCCGCGCCGACTACGCCACCGGCGGCCGGGCCGGGGACGTCGGCCGGGCCCTGGAGCGCACCGCGCGGATCGTGCACGAGGAGGTGGGACGGCTCGGCGGCGTGGTCGCCGGGTCGACCGGCTCCGTCACCCTCGCCCTGTTCCGGGCCGCGACGCCGCGCGAGGAGGGCGCCGCACAGGCCGCCGAGCGCGCGGTGCGGGCCGCGATGGCGCTGCGGCAGCGGATCTGCTTCGACGTACCGGACGGCGAGCGGCCCGTGCTGCGCGTCGCGGTGGCGACCGGCGAGATGCGGGCGCGCCCGGGCGGGTCCGACCGGGAGCCACTGCCCGTCAACGGCGCGCTGCTCGTGGACAGCGAGTCCCTGCTCCAGGCCGCCGAGGACACGGAGATCGTGGTGTGCGGCCGTACCAGGAGACTCACCGGAGCGGCGATCGCGTACGGCCGGGAGGGCGGCACCCGGCCGCGCTGGGCGGTCAAGGGCCGCTACCGCGACTCCTTCGCCAGGGCGGAGGTCTTCGACCGCGAGCCCGAACTCGGCGTGCTCAACAGCCTCCTGGAGCGGGTCAGGCGCCGCTCGCGGCCGCATCTCGTCCTGGTCGTCGGCGGGCCGGGCATCGGGAAGTCGCCCCTGCTCGCGGCGTTCGAGCGGCGCGTGGAGAACGCGGCGACCGTGCGGCTCGGCCCCGCGGGGGCGGGCACGCCGAACGTGGCGAAGCTCGCCGAGCACGGTCCGCTGGTGGTGTTCGCCGACGATCTGCACCGGGCCGACACCGCGGTCCTGGAGTTCGTCGAGGAGCTCCTCGACGCGCCGCAGCCGCTGCCGGTGCTCGTGGTCGCCGCGGCCCGCTCCGAGCTGTTCCGCAGGCGCCCGGGGTGGGGCGCGGGGCAGCGGCACGCCAGCCGGATGACCCTCGAACCGGTGGCGGTCGAACCGCGCGTCGAGGCGCCCCGGGCACCCCGCCTGGTGAGGCTCTGCCATGTCGCCAGTTGAGAACGCGCCCGCCGGTTGGTTCCGGGGGCCAAATTCGCCGCCCGGTCCGGTGTTCTCGAACCCGGCTGCCCACCACCCCCGCAATGTTGACTGGCCGAGCTGAGTACCCCGGCCGGAGGAGTGACGAGACGATGGAGAACGAGGGCAGGCTGCGGAACTACCTCAAGCAGGCCGTCGGCGAGCTGCAGGACACGCGCGAGCGCCTGCAGGAGCTGGAGCGGGCGGCCAGCGAGCCGATCGCGATCGTCGGCATGGCCTGCCGCTACCCGGGCGGCGTCGTCTCGCCGGACGGCCTGTGGGACCTGGTGACCGAGGGCCGGGACGCCGTCGGGGCGTTCCCCGCCGACCGCGGCTGGGACGTCGAGGGGCGCTACGACCCGAACCCCGGCGTGCCGGGCACCTACTACGCCCGCGGGGGCGGATTCCTGTACGAGGCGGCCGAGTTCGACGCCGAGTTCTTCGGGATATCCCCCAGGGAAGCCCTCGCCATGGACCCCCAGCAGCGGCTGCTCCTGGAGACGTCGTGGGAGGCCCTGGAGCGCACCGGCGTCGACCCGCAGACGCTGCGGGGCAGCGACACCGGCGTGTTCGTGGGCCTCATGGGCCACGGCGGGCAGCGCTACGGACTCGGCGCGGAGGAGTCGGGGCAGGGCGGCGAGGGGTTCGGCGGGACCGGCAGCGCGGCCAGCGTCGCCTCCGGCCGGATCGCCTACCTCCTCGGCCTGGAGGGGCCCGCGCTCACCGTGGACACGGCGTGCTCGTCGTCGCTCGTGACGATGCACCTGGCCGCCCGCGCGCTGCGCGGCGGCGAGTGCTCGCTCGCCCTCGCGGGCGGGGCCGCGGTGATGGCGACCCTGGACACCTTCGTCGAGTTCAGCCGGCAGCGCGGCCTCGCCGAGGACGGCCGCTGCAAGGCGTTCTCGGCCGCCGCGGACGGCACGGGCTGGTCCGAGGGCGCGGGCATGGTCGTCCTGGAGCGGCTCTCCGACGCCCAGCGGCTCGGGCACCGGGTGCTCGCGGTGATCCGGGGCAGCGCGGTCAACTCCGACGGCGCCTCCAACGGCCTGACCGCGCCCAACGGCCCCTCCCAGCAGCGCGTCATCCGCCAGGCCCTCGCCGACGCGGGCCTCACCGCGGCCGACGTGGACGTCGTGGACGCGCACGGCACCGGCACCCGCCTCGGCGACCCGATCGAGGCGCAGGCCCTCCTCGCCACCTACGGCCAGGAGCGCCCCGCGGACCGGCCGCTGTGGCTGGGCTCCCTGAAGTCCAACATCGGCCACACCCAGGCGGCGGCCGGGGTCGGCGGCGTGATCAAGATGACCCAGGCGCTGCGCCACGGCGTGCTGCCGCGGACGCTGCACGCCGACGAGCCCTCGCCCGCCGTGGACTGGGAGTCGGGCGCGGTGGAGCTGCTCACCGAGGCGCGCGACTGGCCCGAGAACGACCGGCCGCGCCGGGCCGCGGTGTCGGCGTTCGGCATCAGCGGCACCAACGCCCACCTGATCATCGAGCAGGCACCGGAACCTTCGGCCGGGGCGGGACCGGAGGCCGGGGCGGAGACCCCGCGGCCTGCTGGCGCCGCCCTGCCGCTGCTCCTCTCCGCCTCCTCCCCGGCCGCGCTCGCGGCCAGGGCGCAGCAGCTGCACGCCCTCGCCCCGGCGGCCGCGGGCGGCCCCCTGGCCGTCGCGCTCGCCACCCGCGCGCCCCGGCTTCCCCAGCGCGCGGCCGTGACCGGCGACGACCCGGCGGCGGGCCTGCTGGCCCTCGCCGAGGGGCGGCCGTCGCGGGACGTCCTGACCGGGGTCGCGCGCCCGCGCGGCAAGACGGTGTTCGTCTTCCCCGGGCAGGGCTCGCAGTGGTCCGGCATGGCGCTCGACCTGTACCGCGACTCGGACGTCTTCCGCGCCCAACTGGACGCCTGCGCCGCCGCCTTGGAGCCGTACACCGACTGGAACCTCCTCGACGCGCTCGCCGGGCCCCTGGACCGCGTCGACGTCGTCCAGCCCGCCCTGTGGGCCGTGATGATCTCGGTCGCCGCGCTGTGGCGGCACCACGGCGTGACCCCCGACGCGGTCCTCGGCCACTCCCAGGGCGAGATCGCCGCCGCGTACGTCGCCGGGGCGCTGTCCCTGGAGGACTCCGCGGCCGTCGTCGCCCTGCGCAGCAAGGCCATCACCCGGCTCGCGGGCACCGGAGGCATGGCCTCCGTGCAGCTGGCGCAGGACGAGACGGAGCGGCGCATCGAGGCGTACGGCGGCTCCGTGGAGGTCGCCGCGGTCAACGGCCCCGGCAGCACGGTCGTTTCGGGCAGGCCCGAGGACCTGGCGGAGCTCGTCGCGTCCTGCGAGGCCGACGGCGTCCGCGCCCGCCTCGTCCCGGTGGACTACGCCTCGCACTCGGCCCACGTCGAGGCGCTGCGCGAGGAGATCCTCAGTGCGCTCTCCGGCATCACCCCCGGCCCGTCCCGGGTCCCGTTCCACTCCACCGTCACCAACGAGGCCGTGGCGGGACCCGAGCTCGACGCCGCGTACTGGTACGGCAATCTGCGCAGGACCGTCGGCTTCGCCCAGGGCACGCGCGCCCTGCTCGACCAGGGACACGCAGTGTTCGTCGAGGTCAGCGCGCACCCCGTCCTCGTGAACGCGATCGGCGAGACCGTCGAGGAGGCGGCGGCCGACGCGGTCGTCCTGGAGTCGCTGCGCCGCGACGACGGCGGGCGGGCCCGCTTCCACACCGCGCTCGCCAAGGCGTACGTCCACGGCGTCGAGGTCGACTGGCGGATCCCGCCCGGCGCCGCGACCGCCGCGGAGCTGCCCACCTACCCCTTCCAGCGCAGCCGCTACTGGCTGGAGGAGCCCGCGGCGGTCGGCGACACCTCGGCCCTCGGCCTGCGCAGGGCGGAGCACCCGCTGCTCGGCGCGGCCCTGCGCACGGCCGACGCGGACACGCTCGTCCTCACCGGACGGCTCTCCCGCGGCGCACAGCCCTGGCTGTCCGACCACGGGCTCGGCACGTCGGTGCTGCTGCCCGGCACGGCCCTGGTCGAACTGGCCCTGCACGCCGGGGACCAGGTCGGCTGCGGGCACCTCGCCGAGCTCACCCTGCACGCGCCGGTCGTCCTGGACGCCGACCTGGACCTCCAGGTCCTCATCGGCGCGGAGAGCGGTGACGGACGCCCGGTGAGCGTGCACACCACTTTGGCCGGGACGGACGACTGGATCCGCAACGCGACGGGCCGGCTGACCAACGAGAGCCACCCGGCCCCCGACGCCCTGACCGCCTGGCCGCCGCCGGGCGCCGCGGCCGTGCCCCTCGACGGGTTCTACGAGACCCTCGCCGAGCGCGGCTACGCCTACGGCCCCGCCTTCCAGGGCCTGCGCGCGGCCTGGCGGGACGGTGACGCGCTCTACGCCTCGGTGGCCCTGCCCGACGAGCAGGACGTCACCGGCTTCGGCCTGCACCCCGCGCTGCTCGACGCCTCGCTGCACGCGGCGGGCCTCTCCGGTGCCGACGGCGTCCGGGCCCCGTTCAGCTGGAGCGACGTGCGCCTGCACGCCACCGGCGCGCGGGCCGCCCGGGTCCGCCTCACCCCGGCGGGGCCCGACGCGGTCGCCGTACTCGTCACCGACGAGGCCGGGCAGGCCGTCGCCTCGGTGGGCGAGCTGGCCCTGCGGCCGGTGGACGTGGCCGCGCTCGGGCACCGGCGCGCGGACACCTCGGCGCTCTTCGCCCTGGACCTGGTGCCGGTCGACCTGCCGGAGCCGCCCGCCGAGCGGACCTGGATCGAGCTCGGCGCCGACGGCGGCGACCGCCCGGCCGCACCGGTGTCGGCGACGGCCGCCCTGTGGACCTGCCCCGAGGGCGAGGTCGAGGACGTCGTCGACCGGACGCTGCACGTCGTACGGGAGTGGCTCGCCGAGCCGCACCTCACCGACGTCCCGCTCGTCGTCCTCACCCGCGCCGACGACCTCGCCCACCGCGCGGTGACCGGGCTGCTCCGCACCGCGCGCGGCGAACACCCCGGCCGCCTGCGCCACATCGACATCGACGGCCACCCGCTGGCGCGGGCCGCCCTGCCCGCGGCGATGGCCGCGGACCACCCGGAGCTGGCCCTGCGCGGCGCGACCGCCGCCGTGCCCCGGCTCACCCGCGCGGCCGCGTCCCCGGCCCTGCCCGAACCGGCCGAGCGGCCCTGGCGCCTGGGCCTGACCTACCGCGGCGACCTCGACAGCCTGTCGCTCACGCCGTGCCCCGAGGTGCTGCGCCCGCTGGAGCCGGGTGAGGTGCGGGTCGCGGTGCGCGCGGGCGGCCTGAACTTCAAGGCCGTGCTCCTGGAACTCGGCATGGTGGCCCGCGACGAGTGGTCGTCGCTCGGCGAGGGCGCGGGCATCGTCCTGGAGGTCGGCGCCGACGTCACCGGGCTCACCGCGGGCGACCGGGTGATGGGCCTGTTCACCGGCGGCCTCGGCACGGTCACGGTCACCGACCGCAGGCTGGTCGTCCCGATGCCCGAGCGCCTGACGTTCGCCCAGGCCGCCGGGGTGCCGGTGGTGTACCTGACGGCGTACTACGGACTCGCGGACCTGGCCGGGCTCACGGCGGGCGAGTCGCTGCTCCTGCACGCGGCGACCGGCGGCATGGGCTTCGCCTCCCTCCAGCTCGCCCGGCACTGGGGCGCCGAGGTCTTCGGCACCGCCAGCTCCGGCAAGCGGGACGTGCTGCGGGCCTGGGGCTTCGACGACGACCACCTCGCCGACTCCCGCAGCCTCGGCTACGCCGAGCACTTCGCGAAGGCCACCGGCGGGCGCGGCGTGGACGTGGTGCTCAACTCCCTCGCGCACGAGCACGTCGAGGAGTCCCTCGCCCTGCTGCCGCGCGGCGGCCGGTTCGTGGAGATGGGCAAGACCGACATCCGCGACGCCGACGAGATCGCGGCGGCGCACCCCGGCGTGCGCTACCGGGCCTTCGACGTGATGGAGGCCGGGTTCGACCGCATCGCGGAGATGCTGGAGGAGATCCGCGTCCTGTTCGACGAGGGCGCGCTGCGGCCGATGCCGCTCACCACGTACCCCGTGCACCGCGCGCCGGAGGCCTTCCGGTACCTCAGCCAGGCCCGGCACGTCGGCAAGATCGTCCTCACCCTGCCCGCGCCGCTCGACCCCGACGGCACGGTCCTCGTGACCGGCGGCACCGGGGTGCTCGGCGGACTCGTCGCCCGGCACCTCGTCGCCGAACACGGCGTACGGCGGCTGCTGTTGACCAGCAGGCGCGGTCCGGCGGCCGACGGCGTGGACGCCCTGGTCGCGGACCTGCGGGCCGCGGGCGCCGAGGTGTCCGTGGTGGCGTGCGACGTGTCCGACCGGGAGTCCGTCGCCGGGCTCGTCCGCTCCGCGCACCGGCTCACCGGCGTGGTGCACGCGGCGGGCGTGCTGTCCGACGGGGTCCTTGAGGCCCTGACGCGGGAGGACCTCGACGCCGTGCTGCGCACGAAGGCCCGCTCGGCCCAGTACCTGCACGAGCTGACGCAGGACCACGACCTGGCCCTGTTCGCGCTGTTCTCCTCGGTCGCCGGGGTCCTCGGCAGCGCGGGCCAGGGCGGGTACGCCGCGGCCAACGCCTACCTCGACGGGCTCGTGGAGCACCGGCGCGGCCTCGGCCTGCCCGGCACGTCCATCGCGTGGGGCCTGTGGGCGCGGGAGAGCGCCATGACCGGCCATCTGAGCGAGGGCGACAAGGACCGCCTGGCCCGGATGGGCCTCGGCGCGATCGACGACGAGCAGGGGCTCGCCCTGTTCGACGCGGCGCTCGGGCTGCACCGCCCGCTCGCGGTGGCGGTGCCCGTCGACGTGGCCCGGCTGCGGGAGAGCGGACAGCCGGTGCCGGAGCTCCTTTCGGCCCTCGACCCGGCCGCGCGGGTCCGGCGGCGCGTCGTCGCGCGGGCCGCGGCCACCACCCAGGCGGACCGGCTCGTCGAGCTGCCCGAGCGGCAGCGCCGCAAGGAACTCCTGGAACTCGTACGGGAGTCCGCGGCGGTCGTCCTCGGCCACAGCACGGCCGAGTCGGTCGACGAGGACAGCGCGTTCAAGGACCTCGGGTTCGACTCGCTGACGGCGGTGGAGCTGCGCAACCGCCTCGGCACCGCCACGGCCCTGCGGCTGCCGCCGACGGTCGTGTTCGACCATCCGACCCCGGCCGGGCTCGCCGCGTTCCTGGACGGACTGCTCGTCCCCGCGCAGGAGACGACCGTCGGCTCGCTCGTGACGGAACTCGACCGGCTCGCCGTGGCCGACCTCGACGAGGACGAGCGGGACGTGCTCGCCAAGCGGCTCCAGGAGGTGCTGCGCCGCCTCGCGGCGCCGGCCGAGGCGGGCGGGGAGGAACGGGACTTCACCGAGGCCTCCGACGACGAAATCTTCGACTTCATCGACGGCGAACTCGACATCGCGTGATCTCGCCTGTGCCGAACGAAAGGGGGCTGCCCGGGATGTCCAACTCCAACGAGCAGAAGCTTCGAGAGTATCTGCGGCGGGTCACGACCGACCTGCAGCGGGCGCGGCGGGAGCTGCACGACGTACGGACCGCCGCCCGCGAGCCGATCGCGATCGTCGGCATGGCCAGCCGCTTCCCGGGCGGCGCCCGCACCCCCGAGGAGCTGTGGGAGCTGCTCCGCGACGGCGGCGACGCCCTCACGGAGTTCCCCGACGACCGGGGCTGGGACCTCGACCGACTCTCCGACCCCGACCCGGGGACGCCGGGCACCACGTACCTCACCAAGGGCGGGTTCCTGGCCGACGCGGCCGGGTTCGACGCCGAGTTCTTCGGGATCTCGCCGCGCGAGGCGCAGGCGATGGACCCGCAGCAGCGCGTCCTGCTCGAAGCGTCCTGGGAGGCCCTGGAGAACGCCCGCATCGACCCGGCGTCGCTGCGCGGCAGTTCGGGCGGCGTGTTCGTCGGCGTGATCCCGCAGGAGTACATGCCGCGCGCGGGGGAGACGCCCGAGGAGCTGGAGGGCTTCGTGCTCACCGGCGGCACCACGAGCGTCGCCTCGGGCCGCATCTCCTACGTGCTCGGCCTGCTGGGCCCGACGGTGACCCTCGACACGGCCTGCTCGTCGTCGCTGGTGTCGATGCACCTCGCGGAGCAGGCGCTGCGCAACGGGGAGTGCGACATCGCCCTCGCGGGCGGCGCCACCGTGATGTCGGGCCCCAGCGTGTTCGTGGAGTTCTCGCGGCAGCGCGGCCTCGCGCCGGACGGCCGCTGCAAGGCCTTCGCCGCCGCCGCGGACGGCACCGGCTTCTCCGAGGGCGTCGGCGTCCTCGTCCTCGCCCGCCTCTCGGTGGCGCGGGAGCGGGGCCTGCCCGTACTCGCCCTGGTCCGGGGCAGCGCGGTCAACTCCGACGGCGCCTCCAACGGCCTCACCGCGCCCAACGGCCCCTCCCAGCAGCGCGTCATCCGCCAGGCCCTCGCCGACGCCGACCTCTCGCCCGCCGAGGTCGACGTGGTGGAGGCCCACGGCACCGGCACGAAGCTGGGCGACCCGATCGAGGCCCAGGCGCTGCTCGCCACGTACGGGCAGGCGCGTACGGACGGCTCGGACGACCAGCCGCTGCTGCTGGGGTCGTTGAAGTCGAACATCGGGCACACGCAGGCCGCCGCCGGGGTCGCGGGCGTGATCAAGATGGTCATGGCGATGCGGCACGGGGTGGTCCCGAAGACCCTCCACGTCGACGAGCCCACGCCCGCCGTCGACTGGACCGCCGGTGCGGTCGAACTCGTCACCGAGGAACGCCCCTGGCCGGAGACGGGGCGGCCGCGCCGCGCGGCGGTCTCCTCCTTCGGGATCAGCGGCACGAACGCCCACGTCATCCTTGAGCAGGCCCCGGCGGAGGAGCCCGCGGCGGAGGAGCCGACCTCGGTGGAGCCGACCGCCGTGGAGCCGACCGGTTCTCTGCCGGTGGTGCCGGTGCCGGTGTCGGCCAGGAGCGAGCAGGCGTTGCGGGCGCAGGCGGAGCGGTTGGCCGCGGTGGTGGCCGAGGGTGCCTCGGCGTTGGATGTGGGTGTGTCGGCGGCGGGTTCGCGGTCGGTGTCGTTCGAGCATCGTGCGGTGGTGCTGGCGGCCGACAGTGCAGAGCTGGTGGCGGGGTTGGAGGCGTTGGCTCGTGGTGAGTCGGTGCCGGGTGTGGTGGCGGGGGTTTCCGGTGAGGGGCGTACGGCGTTCTTGTTCACCGGGCAGGGCGCGCAACAACCCGGTATGGGCCGGGAGTTGTACGACACGTTCCCGGTGTTCGCGGCGGCGTTCGATGACGTGTGTGCGGGGTTCGAAGGCCTGGTACCGGGTTCGTTGAGGGAGGTGGTGTTCGGCGGGGCCGGGTTGGACGAGACGGGGTGGACGCAGCCTGCTCTGTTCGCGTTCGAGGTGGCGCTGTTCCGGCTTGTGGAGTCCTTGGGTGTGGTGCCGGACTGCGTGACCGGGCATTCGGTCGGGGAGTTGGCGGCGGCGCATGTGGCGGGTGTCCTGTCGCTGGAGGACGCGTGTGCGGTGGTGGCGGCGCGGGGTCGTTTGATGCAGGCGCTGCCGTCCGGTGGGGCGATGGTGGCGGTGCAGGCGGATGAGGCCGAGGTCCTGGAACTGCTGGAAGGCCATGAGGCGCAGGCGGGGATCGCGGCGGTCAACGGGCCGACCTCGGTGGTCATCTCCGGGGTCGAGGACGTGGTCACCGGCATTGCGGAGGTGCTGCGGGAGCGGGGTCGCAAGACGAACCGGCTCACGGTCAGCCATGCCTTCCACTCTCCGTTGATGGATCCGGTGCTGGAGGAGTTCGCCGTCGTCGTCAATGGCGTGACCTTCACGGAGCCGCAGATTCCGATGGCGGCGGACAGCGAGCAGGTGTGTTCGGCCGCGTACTGGGTGGAGCACATCCGCAACGCCGTGCGGTTCGCTGATCACGTCGTACGGCTGCGGGAGCGGGGGGTGTCCCGGTTCCTGGAGATCGGGCCGGACGGGGTGCTCACCGCGATGGGGGCGCAGAGTGTGGAGGCGTCGTTCACGGCGTTGCAGCGGCGTGAGCAGCCTCAGGTGCGGACCGTGCTGGCCGGGCTCGCCCGGTTGCACGCGGCCGGGCACGCGGTGGAGTGGGCGCGGCTGTTCGAGGGCACCGGGGCCGTCCTGGTCGACCTGCCGACGTACCCCTTCCAGCACCAGAACTACTGGATGGCGGGCCCGGCGTCCGGCGACGTCGTGTCGGCGGGGCAGGTGGCCGCGGGCCATCCGATGCTCGACGCGGTGGTGCGCGTCGCCGGTGCCGACGAGGTCGTGTTCACCGGGCGCCTCTCCGCGCGGACGCACGCCTGGGTGGCCGAGCACGAGCTGGGCGGCCGCGCCCTGGTGCCGGGCACCGCGCTGATCGACATGGCCGTTTCGGCGGGCGACGAGGTCGGCTGCGCCGGTGTGGACGAGATGGTGATCACCGCGCCGCTGCGCGTCCCCGAGTCGGGCGGCGTCCGCGTCCAGCTCGTGGTGGGCGAGGAGCGGGACTCCGGCCATCGGCCGTTCGCGATCTACTCCTGCCCGGAGGCCGGCCAGGACGCCGCGGAGGAGTGGACCTGCCACGCCACCGGCGTGCTCGCGCCCGAGGCCCCGGAGCCCGCGTTCGAGCTGAGCCAGTGGCCGCCCGCGGGCGCCGAGACCGTGACGACGGAAGGGTTCTACGACCGGCTCGCCGAGAGCGGCTACGTCTACGGCCCGCTCTTCCGCGGCCTGCACACCCTGTGGCGCCGCGACGGCGACGCGGGCGCCGAGTTCTTCGCCGAGGTCGCGCTGCCGGACGGCGCCGACACGGCGCGGTTCGGCATCCACCCGGCCCTGTTCGACGCGGCCATCCACCCGCGCGTCGTCGCCGCGATCGCCGACGCGGGTGAGGACTTCACGCTCCAGCTGCCCTTCGTGTGGAACGGGATCCACCTCTACGCGACCGGCGCCACCGCCCTGCGGGTGCGCGTGGTCATCGGCGCCGAGACCGACGGCAAGACGTCCTGCCAGGTGCAGCTCGCCGACGACACCGGGCAGCCGGTCGCCGAGGTGCGCTCCGTGGAGGCCCGCCCCGTCTCGGCCGACCAGCCCGCCGGGCGGGACGAGACGGCCGGTTCGCTCTTCGGCGTGGACTGGGCGCCCGTCGAGGCGGCCCCGGCCGAACCGGCCGGTCGCTGGGCCCTGCTCGGCACCCCCGCCCTGCCGGTCGGCGAGGCACTGCCCGTCGAGAGCTGCGCGACCCTGGCGGACGCGGCCGGGGCCGACGTGCTCCTGTTCGCCCCCGCCGGGCAGGCGGACGCCGAGGTCGTGGCCTCGGTGCACGACACGGTCGCCGAAACGCTCGACCTGGTGCGGGAGTGGCTGACCGGCGAGGCGTTCCTGTCGGGCCGCCTCGTCGTGGTGACCCGCGGCGCGGTGACGACCGGCCAGGACGACGGCGCGCCGGACCTGGCGGGCGCCGCCGTGTGGGGCCTGCTGCGGTCCGCGCAGGCCGAGCACCCCGACCGGATCGTGCTCGTGGACGTCGACGACGACCCGGCCTCGCTCACGGCCCTGCCCGCGGTGCTCGCGGCGGGCCACGACCAGGCCGCGGTGCGCGCCGGTGCGGTGACCGCGCCGCGCCTGGCCCCGCAGGCCCCGACGGACGCCGCCGTGCCGGTGTTGGCGGCGGAGGGGACGGTGTTGGTCACGGGTGGTACCGGTGCGCTTGGTGGTCTGTTCGCCCGGCATCTGGTGGGGGCGTACGGGGTGCGGCATCTGGTCCTGACCAGCCGCCGGGGCCAGGACGCTCCCGGGGCTGGGGAGTTGGCCGAGGAGCTGGCCGGCCTGGGCGCCACCGTGCGGATCGCCGCGTGTGACGCCGCCGACCGCGACGCGCTCAAGGCCGTCCTGGACGCCATCCCCGCCGAGCACCCCCTGACCGGTGTCGTGCACACCGCCGGTGTCATCGACGACGGCATCATCACCGCCCTCACCCCCGAACGCCTCACCACCGTCCTGCGGCCCAAGGTCGACGCCGCCTGGCACCTGCACGAACTCACCCGCCACCAACCCCTCGCCCTCTTCACCCTCTTCTCGTCCCTCGCGGGCACGCTGGGCAACGCGGGGCAGGCCGGATACACCGCGGCCAATCTGTTCCTCGACGCCCTCGCGCAGCACCGCCGCGCCCACGGCCTCCCGGCGATCTCCCTCGGCTGGGGCCTGTGGGACACCGAGGGCGGGCTGCAGGCCGGGGCCGCGGAGCAGCTGAGCCGGACGGGCCTGCGGCCCCTGACGCCACAGGCCGGTGCGGCCCTGTTCGACCGGGCCCTCGCCCTGGCGAGCCCGGTCACCCTGCCCGCGCGGCTCGACCTGCGGACGCTGCGGTCCGGCTCCGTGCCGGTCCCGGCGATGCTGCGGAGCCTCGTCGGCCGCCCGTCGCGCCGGGTGGTCCGCCAGGGCGCGGGCGACCAGCGGGCGCTTGCCGGACGGCTCGCCGCGCTGCCCGAGCAGGACCGGCACGAGCACGTCACCGAGCTGGTGCGGACCGAGGTGGCCGCCGTGCTCCAGTTCGGCGCGGGCGAGCGGATCAGCGAGAACGTGCCGTTCCGGGACCTCGGCTTCGACTCCCTGACGGCGGTCGAGCTGCGCAACAGGATCGCCGCGGTCACCGGCCTGCGCCTGTCGCCCGGCGTGGTCTTCGACTACCCGACGACCTCGGCGCTCGCCGCGTACGTCCTGGCCGAGCTGAGCGGCGACCTCGCGGCTCCGGCCGCGGCCGTCGCGGCGGCGGTCCCGGGCCCCGGCGGCGCGAACGAGCCCATCGCGATCGTCGGCATGGCCTGCCGCTTCCCCGGCGGGGCCAGCACGCCCGAGGGCCTGTGGCGGCTCGTCGCCGACGGCGTCGACGCGATCGGCGACATGCCGGACGACCGCGGCTGGGACATCGAGCGGCTGTGGGACCCGGACCCCGACAAGCCGGGCACCTTCTACACGCGGGAAGGCGGATTCCTCTACGACGCCGCCGAGTTCGACGCGGGCTTCTTCGGCATCTCGCCGCGCGAGGCCCTCGCGATGGACCCGCAGCAGCGCCTGCTCCTGGAGACCTCGTGGGAGGCCCTGGAGAGCGGCGGCATCGACCCGCAGTCGCTGCGCGGCAGCGACACCGGCGTCTACACCGGTCTGACCGCGCAGGAGTACGGCGCGGGCGCGGGCGCCGCCGAAGGGGGCGCCGAGGGCTACCTCCTGACGGGTTCCACGACGTCCTTCGGCTCCGGCCGGATCTCCTACGTCCTCGGCCTCGAAGGCCCGACCATGTCCATCGACACGGCCTGCTCCTCGGTCCTCGTGTCCCTGCACCTCGCCTCGAACGCGCTGCGCAGCGGCGAGTGCGGCCTCGCGCTCGCGGGCGGCGCGACCGTGATGGCGCAGCCCATCGGGTTCGTCGAGTTCTCCCGGCAGCGCACCCTCGCGCCCGACGGCAGGTCCAAGGCGTTCGACGAGTCCGCCGACGGCACCGGCTGGTCCGAGGGCGTGGGCCTGTTCGTCCTGGAGCGGCTCTCCGACGCCCGGCGCAACGGGCACACGGTGTTCGCCGTGGTCCGGGGCAGCGCGGTCAACTCCGACGGCGCCTCCAACGGCATGACCGCGCCCAACGGCCCCTCCCAGCAGCGCGTCATCCGCCAGGCCCTCGCCAACGCCGGTGTCGCACCGGCCGAGGTGGACCTCATCGAGGCGCACGGCACCGGCACCCAGCTCGGCGACCCCATCGAGGCCGAGGCCCTGATGGCGACGTACGGCAGGGAGCGGCCCGCCGACCGCCCGGCCTGGCTCGGCTCGGTGAAGTCCAACATCGGGCACGCCCAGCACGCCGCGGGCGCCGGCGGCCTGGTCAAGGCGATCATGGCCATGCGCCACGGCGTCCTGCCGAAGACCCTGCACATCGACAAGCCGACCTCCGCCGTGGACTGGGAGTCCGGCGCGGTCGAGCTGCTCACCGAGGCGCGCCCGTGGCCGGAGCTCGACCGGCCGCGCCGGGCCGCGGTCTCCGCGTTCGCGCTCAGCGGCACCAACGCGCACGTCATCCTGGAGCAGGCCCCCGACGCCCCGGCCGGACCCCGGGCCGAGGTGGCCCTGCCGGTGGTGCCGTGGGTCCTTTCCGCCAAGTCGCCGCAGGCCCTGCGCGTCCAGGCCGAGCGGCTGCTCGCCCTCCTGGAGGCCGACACCGAGCCGGACCCGCTCGACGTCGGGTTCTCGCTGGCGCAGCGCTCCGCGTTCGACCACCGCGCGGTGCTCGTCACCGGCGGCGGCGCCGCGGCCCTGACCGGGCTGCGGGCGATCGCCGGGGCCGACGCGCCCGCCGCGGGTGACGGCCGGACCGCGTTCCTGTTCACCGGGTCCGCCGACGGCCCCGACCAGGTGCTGTACGAGACGCTGCCCGCGTACGCGAAGGCGTACGACGAGACGCTGGCCGGGCTCGGCGAACAGGGCCGGGACGCGGCCGGGTTCGCCGCCGAGGTGGCGCTGTACCGCCTGGTCAGGGCCTGGGGCGTCACCGTCGGCTGTGTCGCGGGCACCGGTGTCGGCGAGCTCGCCGCCGCGCACGTCGCCGGGGCCCTCTCCCTGGCCGACGCGGGCCGCCTCCTGACGGCGCGGGGCGCGGCCGACGTGACGTACGACGCGCCGCGGATCCCCGTGGTGTCGCTGCGCACCGGCACGCCGCTCACCGCCGACGACCGGCCCGGCCGCGACGGCGGGACCGAGGGCAGCGCCGCCGCCGAGCGGTGGCTCACCGAGCACGGCGTGACCCGGTGCGTCGAGTCCGGCCCCCGGCGGGTGCTCGCGGGCTCGGTGCTCCTGCTCGCCGAGGGGCGTCCCTCCGTGCACGCCGTCCTCGACGGGGTGGGGGAGCTGTTCGTCGCCGGTGCGGCCGTCGACTGGGCGGCCGTGTTCGCGGGCACCGGAGCGGGCCGGACGGCCCTGCCCACCTATCCGTTCGAGCGCCGCAGGTACTGGGCCGCCGAGTCTGCCCCCGCCGGCGGCGAGAGCGCCGGGGCCGGGCAGCACGCCCTCCTCGGCGCGGCCGTCGCCGTGGCGGGCCGGGACGAGACGGTGTTCACGAGCCGGCTGTCCCTGACCACCCACCCGTGGCTCGCCGACCACGTCGTCGCCGGGGTGCCGGTGCTGCCCGGGGCCGCCCTGGTGGACCTGGCGATCGGCGCCGGGGACGCCACCGGCTGCCCCGACCTCGCCGAACTCACCGTCACCGAGCCCCTCGTCCTGCCCGACCAGGGCGCCGTACGCGTACAGGTGGTGACCGGGGAGCCCGACGCGGCCGGGCGGCGGACCGTGGGGATCTACTCCCGGCCCGCCGAAGACCCCGCACGGGACGGCGACGGCACCGCCCCGGAGTGGACCCGCCACGCCACCGGCGTGCTCGCCCCCGCCGCCGACCGGGCCGACACCGAACCGGCCGTCTGGCCGCCGGCCAAGGCCAAGGCCGTGGACTGGGCGTACGAGGACCTCGCCGACGCCGGGTACCGCTACGGCGAGGCGTTCCAGGGCCTCGCGTCGGTCCTGCGCCGGGGCGACGAACTGTTCGCCGAGGTCCGGCTGCCCGAAGGCGCCGCCGCGGACGCCGGAGGCTACGGGATCCACCCGGCCCTCCTGGAGGCCGCCGTGCAGCCCCTCCTGCTCGGCGGGCCCGGGGCGGGCCCGGACGGCTCCGCGCTGCTCCCGCTCGCCTGGGAGGGCGTCGCCCTGCACGCCGGTGAGGCGACGGCCGTGCGCGTGCGCCTGGCCCCCGCCGGTGCGGACGCGTTCCGTCTGGAGGCCGTCGACGAGGCCGGGCTCCCCGTCCTCGTGGCCGAATCCGTGCGGCTCGCCCCGGCGGTCCTGACCCCCAGGGACGGCGGTGCGGCTCCGGTGTCCGCCGGTACGGCCCCGCTGTTCGCGCCCGAGTGGACACCGGTCGCACCGGTGTCCGACGACGAGCCGGAGAGCCTGCTCGCCCTGCTCGGCGACGCCACCGGCGACCTCGCCCAGATCGCGTCGCTGCGCTTCGACGGCGTCGACGAGGCGGCCGCGTCCTTCACCCCGTGGGACGTCCTCCTCGTCGAGCCGTCGGAGCCGGACCCGGCGGGCGACCCGGTGGCCGCCGCGCACCGGGCCGTGGCGCGGGCGCTGGACGCGGCCCAGCGCTGGCTGGCCCAGGAGGACCTGCCGGACAACCGCCTGGCCGTGGTGACCAGGGGCGCGCTGTCCCGCGGCGCCGAGGACGAGATGCGCGACCCGGCCGGAGCCGCCGTGTGGGGCCTGCTGCGCTCCGCCCAGGCGGAGCACCCCGACCGGATCGTGCTCGTCGACCTGGACGACGACCCGGCCTCCGTCGACCAGCTGCCCCTGGTGGCCCAGGCGGGTGAGCCCCAACTGGCCGTCCGGGCAGGAAAGTTGTACGCGCCGAGGCTCGTGCCCACGGCCGCGTCCGAGGCGGCGCCGCCCGCCCTCGTGGACGGCGGCACCGTGCTGGTCACCGGCGCCGACGGGGAACTGGGCGCCCTGTTCGCCCGGCACCTGGTCACCGCGTACGGAGTGCGGCACCTGGTGCTCGCCGACCCGCACGGCCCCGGCTCGCCCGCCGAGGGGCTGCGCGACGAACTCACCGCCCTGGGCGCGAGGGCCACCGTGGTGGCCTGCGACCTGGCCGACCGCGAGGCCGTGCGCGCGCTGCTCGCGGACATCCCGGCCGAGCACCCGCTCACCGGGGTCGTCCACACCGAGAACGTCCTGGACGACGGGGTGTTCACCGCGCTCACCCCGGAGCGCGTCGCCGCCGTGCTGCGGCCCAAGGTGGACGGGGCCCGGCATCTGCACGAGCTGACGGCCGACGCCCCGCCCGCGCTGTTCGCCCTGTTCTCCTCCGTGGTCGGCCTGCTCGGCAGCCCCGGGCAGGCCAACTTCGCCGCGGCGAACGCCTACCTGGACGCCCTCGCCGCGCACCGCCGCTCCCGCGGGCTGCCCGCGGTGTCGCTCGCCTGGGGCCGGATGGTCGAGGGCGGGCAGCCGGGCCTGCGGGTGATCGCCGGGGACGAGGCGTGCGCGCTGTTCGACGCCGCCCTCGCCACCGGGCTCGCCGTGGTCGCGCCCGCGCCGCTCGACCTGGCCGCCCTGCGCCGCGACCCGGCGCAGGTCCCGGTGGTGCTGCGCGGACTCGTGCCGCGCGGTGAGCGCCGCCGGGCCAGTGCCGACAAGCCGGGCGACCGGTTCGCGGGCATGGGCCGGGCCGAGGCCGAGGCGCACCTGCGGGACCTGGTGCGGGCCGAGGCGGCCGCGGTGCTCGGCCACGCGGCACCGGACCACCTCCAGTGGGAGGTGTCCTTCCGGGACTCCGGCTTCGACTCGCTGTCCGCCGTGCAGTTCCGCAACCGGCTCGGCGAGCAGACCGGTCTGTCCCTGCCGACGACGCTGGTCTTCGACCACGCCTCGCCCGGGGCCCTCGTCGACCACCTGCTGGAACGCCTCGCCCTCACCGACGGCGTCAGCCGGCGCTCGGCCCTGGCCGAACTGGACAAGCTGGAGGCCGTCCTGATGGCCGTCCCGGTCGACGCGGAGGCCGATGAGGAGTCCGGCCGCACCGAGATCGCCGCCCGGCTCAACGCCATCCTCACCCGCTGGAACAAGGCCTGGACCGACGCGCGGCCCGACGCGGTCCCCGGCACCGGCGACACGGACCTGGCCGCCGCGATCGAGACCGCGACGGAGAACGAGGTCTTCGACTTCATCGACCGGGAACTCGGCCGCGCTTCCGCCCAACCGAACCGCTGACCACCAGGAGACACGGTGAACTCACCCACCCGATACGCCGAAGCCCTACTGACCGGCATGCTCGGCACCTTCGGCCTGAACCTCAAGTACGTCCGGGCGGAGCGGAACTCCCTGTACTACCTGGACGAGAGCGGCACCGAGGTGCCGGTGCTCGACCTGGTCGGCGGCTGGGGCTCGCTCATGCTCGGCCACAACCACCCGGAGATCGTGGCGCACGCCAAGGAGCTCCTCGACACCGGCGTACCCGTGCACTCGCAGTTCTCCGAGCACCCGACCGCCGACCGGGTCGGCGCGGTCCTGAACGGGATACTCGGCCGGGAGTTCCCCGGCGCCGAGCCCTACCCGGTGATCTTCGCCAACAGCGGCGCGGAGGCCGTCGAAGCGGCCGTCAAGCACTGCGAGTTCGACCGCGTGCTGCGGGTGAAGAGCCTGTTCGAGCAGGTCGAGTGGAACGTCGACGCGGCCGTGCGGGCCGTGGGCGACGGCTCCGCGCGGCTGCCGGACGACACGTCCCTGCTGCCCGGCGACGTGCCGGTGCCGACCACCGCCGAGGAGTTCGGCGCGCTGCTCGGCGCGGTGGCCGCGCACAACATCGGCCTCGCGGGCACGAGCCCGGTGTTCTTCGCCCTGGAGCGCGCCTTCCACGGAAAGCTCCTCGGCAGCACCCAGTTCACCTTCAACCCGACGTTCCGCGCGGCGTTCGCCTCGCTCGGCCTGCCCGTGACGTTCGTACCGCCGAACGACGCGGCGGCGCTGGAGAGCGCCCTCGCCGAGCACCGGCTCGCCGCGCTCGACGTCGAGGTCGTGGACGGCAGGGTCACCCTCGTCGAGCGGCCCTTCCCCGTCGTCGGCGGGCTGATCGTGGAGCCGATCCAGGGCGAGGGCGGGATCCACGCGCTGACGCCCGAGTACGCCGCCCGCGTCCGGGAGATCTGCGACGCGGCCGGGTGCCCGGTCGTCATCGACGAGATCCAGACCGGCATGGGCCGCACCGGGAAGTTCTTCGCGAGCTCCCACATCGGGCTGCTCGGCGACTACTACCTCCTCGGCAAGTCCCTCGGCGGCGGCATCGGCAAGACCTCCGCCATGCTGGTCCGGCAGTCGCGCTACCGCCCCGAGTTCGAGCTGGTGCACAGCTCGACCTTCGCCAAGGACGGCTTCACCACGGCCATCGCCCTGCGCACCCTCGAACTCCTCGAAGCCGACGGCGGCGCCGCCTACGACCTGGCCGCCGAGCGCGGCGAACGCGTCCTCGGCGTGCTGCGCGAGCTGGCCGAGGAGTACCCCGACGTGGTGCTCGACGTCCGCGGCAAGGGCCTGCTCATCGGCCTGGAGTTCGCCGACCAGAGCCAGGCCGCCTCCCCGGTCATCCGCGAGAAGGCGGCCGCGGGCCTGCTGGTCTTCCTGATCGGCAGCTACCTCCAGCTGGTCCACCGCATCCGCACCGGGCCGACGGCCAGCGTGCCCAACATGCTGCGGATCGAGCCCTCGATCCACCTCACCGACGCGGAGATCGAGCAGCTGCGCACCGGTCTCACCGCGGTCTGCGAGATCCTGCGCCACCAGGACGCGCTGCCGCTGATCCACCCGCTGACCGGCGCCGCGGGGCAGCCGCGCGAGATCCAGGACTTCCGGACGCCCCAGGCGGAGGCCGCCGCACCGGAGCCGGCCGCGCCCGCCGAGCCGGCCGCCCACAAGGTCGCGCTCGTCAGCTACCCGCTGACCCCGGACACGCTGCGCGAGCTCGACCCCTCGCTCGCCGACCTGGACGACGCGGCGCTGCTCGCCTACGTCCAGCGCTCCGAGCTGCTCAAGGACCTGCCCGCGACGCCCCCGGTCCGCTACACGTCCCCGCAGGGCGCCTCCGTCGACCTCACCGTCTACCCGCTCCTGGTGTCGCAGCACCAGCTGCGCGCCTACCGGACCACCGGGCAGACCTTCCTGATCGGCCTCGACCTCGACCGCCGGGTGCGCGCGGCCAAGGCGGACGGCCACGAGACCGTCGGCATCGGCTTCGGCCTCGGCACGGTGAGCGGGCACGGCGGCGCGCTGCGGGTGCCCGGCGTCACGGTCACCGCGGGCAGCACCCTCGCGGTCGGCGCCACCCTGGCCGCGCTCGAACAGCCCGCGCTGGCCCGCTTCGGCGACCTGGCCGGGCTGACCGTCGCGGTCGTCGGCGGCGGTGGCCGCGTGGGCTCCGCGCTCGCCGCGCTCAGCGCCGAGTACGTCGCGAGGATCGTCCTGGTGGGCAGCGGCCGGGAGGGCTCGGCCGAGCGGCTGCGCGCCACCGAGCACCGGATCTACCAGGACGCGTGGACGCGGATCGCGGCCGGGGGCGAGCTGAGCGGCATCGCGGCGGCGCTGTCCGCCGAGCCGCTCGTCACCAAGTGGCTCGCCGACGGGCGCTCCGGTGACGAGCCGAGCGCCGCGGCCATCGCCGCGCATCTCGCTGATTCCTATGACGTCAACCCGTTCGTCGTCGCGACCGACGACCTGGCCGAGGTGCGGAATGCGCACGCGGTCCTTGCGGCGCATTCGAGTCCGGTTCCGGTTCTCGCGGAGAAGCATCTCGCCCAGGGCGCGATCGTCGCCGATCTCTCCTTCTTCGGCACGGGTGCGGAATCAGCCATTGTCACCGGGCGGGACGATTTGCTTTACATCCGGGGTGGTGTTCTTTCGGTAGCGGAGGATACTATTCTGCCGCGTGGTTTCAATGGTCCATTGAACACGGGTGAATTGCTGGCGGGGACTGCGGAAGCAATCGTCCTCGCCCTGTCCGGCGCTGGCGGAACGTTGAGCGAAGGCGCCATTACCCAGGAACGGGTGCACGCAATCATCGACCTCGCCCAGCAGCACGGGTTCGAGGCGATTTCCACCTGACGTCTGCCGGGAATTCAGCTCGCCGGACCATCGGCCGATGGTCCGGCCTGATCGACAAAGGGTAAGTGGAATGTCAGAGTCAGCAGAATCCGGAGCAAAGGTGGCGGCGGAACTCTCGTCCGATCCGCACTACGCCAAGCGCTGGTTAATCCTCGCCGTCATCGGTGTCGCCCAGTTCACGATCTTCCTGGACACCACGGTCGTCAACATCGCGCTGCCGTCGGCCCAGGCCGACCTCGGGTTCGGCGACGGCGACCGGCAGTGGGTGGTCACGGCCTACGCCCTCGCCTTCGGCAGCCTCCTGCTGCTCGGCGGCCGGGTCGTCGACCTGATCGGCGCCAAGCGGTCGCTGATGATCTCCATCGTCGGCTTCGGCATCATGTCGGTGCTCGGCGGCGCGGCCAACGGCTTCTCCATGCTGGTCACGGCGCGCGCGTTGCAGGGCGCCTTCGCCGCCCTGGTCGCACCGGCCGCGCTGTCGTTCCTGCTGACCGTGTTCAAGGATCCGAAGGAACGGGTCAAGGCCTTCGGCGTCTACGGCGCGCTCGGCAGCGGCGGGCTCGCGCTCGGCCTGCTGCTCGGCGGTGCCCTCACCGACTGGCTCGACTGGCGCTGGTGCCTCTACGTCAACGTCGTCTTCACGGCGGCGGTGTTCGTCGGCGCGATGCTGACCATGCACAACCGGCAGGCGGAGCACCGCCCGGACAAGCTCGACCTGCCCGGCACGGTGACGGCGTCCCTCGGCCTGTTCTGCCTGGCCTACGGCCTGTCCAACGCCGACGACGGCGAGTGGGGCGGCACCGACGTATGGGGCCTGCTCCTCGCGGGCGGCGTCCTGCTGATCGCGTTCGTCCTGTTCGAACTCCGTACGCGCACCCCGCTCCTGCCCATGCGGATCGTGCTGCACCGCAACCGCGGCAGCGCGTATCTGGGCATGTTCCTGCTGGGCATCGGCCTGTTCGTCCAGTTCCTCTTCCTGACCTACTACCTCCAGTTGGTCCTGGACTTCTCGGCGATCGAGAGCGGTCTCGCCTTCCTGCCGATGATCGTCGGCATCGCGATCGGCGCCACCACCATCCCGCCGGTCCTCGAACCGAAGCTCGGCTCGCGCGTGCTGATCCCCGGCGGTCTCGTCCTCGCCGCCGTGGGCTCGTTCTGGCTCGGCCAGCTCAGCGTCGACAGCTCGTACGCCGCCGGCATCCTCGCGCCCATCTTCATCGCGGGCGTCGGCTTCGGCCTGGTGGTCTCCCTGGGCGCGGCGGTCGCCACGGTCGGGGTCGAACCGCAGGACGCCGGAGCCGCGTCGGCCCTGGTCAACACCGTGCAGCAGGTCGGCGGTTCGATCGGCACCGCGCTGCTCAGCACCCTGGCGATCACCGCGGCGGACAACTTCGTCGAGGGCAAGCAGCCCACGCCGCAGCTCGCCGCGGAGGCATCCGTGGAGAGCTACACCACGGCCTTCTTCTGGGGCGCGGTGGTCTTCCTCGCGGGGGCGGTCATCTGCGGCCTCCTCTTCGACCGCCATGTGACGGCCCAGGCCGACGCGGAGGTGGGAGGGGCAGCCCCCGTACCCGGGGTGTGAGGACAGCGCCCCAAAGGGGCGCGGGGCTGCGTCGATATGCGGCTCCGCCGCGCGGGCGCGACGAGCCACGGTGCACCCGCAGGCGAAAGGCGGGCGCATCGTGGCAAGACGCGATGCGGCCGCCCCGCTGGTACTTGGTCCCAAGTACCAGCGGGGCGGCCGCTTTTGGTGTTCGGGGCCCCTGGGGCCGCAAGGCCCCACTGGATTGACTGGGCCGCACGGAGTGATGCGACCTACCGAGGAGGACTTCGTGACAGCAGTGGCCGGTGAGCGGGCTGACATCACAACCGGAGCGGCAGCGGTGGACGCGGCGGAGCTGTTGCGCCGGGCCCGCGAGCTCGCTCCGCTGATCCGCGAGCACGCGGTGAAGACCGAGCAGGACCGCAGGCTCGCGGAGGAGGTCGTGGTCGCGCTGCGGGACGCCGGTCTCTTCCGGCTCACGACGCCGACCCGGTTCGGCGGCTACGAGCTGCCGATGCCCGACCTCCTGTCGATCATCGTCGAGGTCGGCAAGGCCTGCGGCTCCGCGGGCTGGAACCTGTCCATCGACACCGCGTCGACCCGGTTCGCGCTGAACGCGCTGCCGGAGACCGCGCTGGAGGACGTCTTCGAGGGCAACCCCGACGCGTACGTGATCTCCACGGCGCACCTGTCCACGACCAAGGCGTGGCGCGCCGAGGGCGGGTTCAAGGTGACCGGCACCTTCCCGTGGAGCTCGGGCTGTGAGATCGCGGACTGGGCGTACATCCCGGTCGTGCACGTCTACGACGGCGACGAGCAGACCACGGACCTCGTCGGCGTCGTGGTGCCCATGAGCGACCTGCGGATCGAGCGGACCTGGCACTCCGCGGGTCTGTCCGGCTCCGGCACCCACACGGTCGTGGCCGAGGACGTGTTCATCCCCGAGCGCCGGGCGACCCCGTTCAGCCTCACGGACCTCGTGGGCGAGGACCACCGGGACAGCATGCTCATCCAGGGCAGCGCGCAGTCGCTCGCCGCGATCGTCGGGGCGGCCCACGGCGCCCTGGAGGTCACCAAGGCGCACCTGGACAAGGGCCGTCCGATCACGTACGCCAACTTCGAGCGGGCCGCGGACGCGCCCTCGGTGCAGATGTGGTTCGGCGAGGCCGCGCACCTCATCGAGACCGCCCAGCTGCATTTGACGGAGGTCGGCAGGGCGCTCGACGGCATTCCGGAGACCCAGCAGATGCCGTGGGCGGACCGGGCGCGGATCCGCATGCACGAGAAGTCCGCCCAGGAGAAGTCGCGGGCGGGCGTGGAGAAGCTCCTCGACGCGGTCGGCGGCAGCGCCTTCGCCCTTTCGAACCCGCTGCAGCGCCTGTGGCGTGACATCGCGGTGATGAGCCGGCACAACGCGCTGAACGCGCCGCTCATCCTGGAGGACTACAGCCGTGCCGTCCTCGATGTGCACCCGGCGGTGACCCTGCTCTACTGACACCATCGGTCCGGCCCTCCGGAAAGGGAGTCCGGACCCCTGTGTCGCCCGCGCGCCGGTATTATCCGTGGCCGAAAGAATACGGTCACTGGATAATGCCGGTGCGCCCTTTTGTATGGGCCTTCTTTTCCTACGCTGTTCCCGGCCACCAGATTCCGCATCGTGTTTTGGGACCCGGCGACAAGCCGGGGCTCCCGTACGCATTGTTGACTGCATGGCATGAGACAGATCGCCGTGGTCGGATTGGCTTGTCGGTTCCCTGGGGCCAGCGACGGCCACGAGTTCTGGCAGGTGCTGCGGACCGGGACCGACGCGATACGCGAGGCCCCCGACGACCGCTGGCGCGGCGCCGGACTGCCGCACCGGCTCGGCGGGTTCGTCGACGGCATCGACCGGTTCGACGCCTCCTTCTTCGGCGTCTCGCCGCGCGAGGCCGCCGCGATGGACCCGCAGCAGCGCCTGATGCTCGAACTGTCCTGGGAGGCCCTGGAGGACGCCGGGATCGTCCCCGCCACGCTCGGCGGCGGCGACACCGGCGTGTTCGTCGGCGTCATGTACGACGACTACGCGGCGCTCCAGGACCGCCTGGGCGAGGCCGGGATCGGCCGCCACACGATGACCGGCACCCGCCGCGGCATCATCGCCAACCGCGTCTCGCACCACCTCGGCCTGCGCGGGCCGAGCCTCGCCGTCGACACCGCGCAGTCCTCCTCGCTCGTGGCCGTCCACATGGCGTGCGAGAGCCTGCGCCGCGGCGAGTGCGGCGTGGCCATCGCGGGCGGCGTGAACCTCAACGTCCTGGCCGAGACGACGCTCGGCGCCGCCCGGTTCGGCGGCCTGTCGCCGGACGGCCGCTGCTTCACCTTCGACGAGCGGGCGAACGGGTTCGTCCGCGGCGAGGGCGGCGGCGTCCTGGTGCTGAAGCCGCTGGCCGACGCGCTCGCCGACGGCGACGACGTCTACTGCGTCCTCAACGGCGGTGCCATGAACAACGACGGCGCGGGCGAGGGCGACCACGCGGGCCTGACCGTGCCCAGCGCTTCCGCGCAGGAGGAGGTCGTCCGGCAGGCGTACCGGCGCGCCGGTGTCGCCCTGCGCGGCGTGCAGTACGTGGAGCTGCACGGCAGCGGCACCCGGGTGGGCGACCCCATCGAGGCCGCCGCGCTCGGCGCCGCCCTCGGGCACGCCCGGCAGCCGGACGCCCCGCTCGCGGTGGGCTCGGTCAAGTCCAACATCGGGCACCTGGAGGGCGCGGGCGGCATCGCCGGGCTCCTCAAGGTGGTCCTCAGCATCCACCACCGGCAGCTGCCGCCGAGCCTGCACTTCACCGCGCCGCCCGCGGACATCCCCCTCGACGAGCTGCGCCTGCGGGTGCAGACCGAGCTGACGCCGTGGCCCGAGCCGGACAAGCTGCTGGTGGCCGGGGTGAGCTCGTTCGGCATGGGCGGCACCAACTGCCACCTGGTGGTCAGCGAGCCCCCGACCGCCGACGCCGCGACCGGCCCGGCGACCGCCCCGACCGCCGCCCCGGCCGCCGAGGAGCGCCCGGCCCCCGCAGCCCTGGCCTGGCCGCTCTCCGCCCGCACCCCCGAGGCGCTGCGCGCCCAGGCCGCCCAGCTCCTCTCCTTCGCCGACGCGCGGGCGGCGGTGCCCGCCGCGGACATCGGCCTGTCCCTCGCGACCACCAGGACCGCCTTCCGGCACCGCGCCGTCGTGACCGGCGGCGACCGGGCCGAACTCCGCGCCCGCCTGGCCGCCTTCGCCTCCGGCACGGCCGTCGCCGGAGTGGTCGAGGGGCAGGCCACGGCGGCCGGCAAGACGGTGTTCGTCTTCCCCGGGCAGGGCTCGCAGTGGGCGGGCATGGCCGTCGGACTCCTGGAGTCCGTACCGGAGTTCGCCGCGTCGATGCGCGCGTGCGAGGAGGCCTTCGCGCCCTACGTCGACTGGTCCCTCGACGAGGTGCTGCGCGACGCGGCGGCCCTGGAGCGGGTCGACGTCGTCCAGCCCGCGCTGTTCGCCGTGATGGTGTCCCTGGCCGCCGCGTGGCGTTCCTGCGGGGTCGAGCCCGCGGCGGTCGTCGGGCACAGCCAGGGCGAGATCGCCGCCGCCTGCGTGGCGGGCGCCCTGTCCCTGGAGGACGCCGCGCGCGTGGTGACGCTGCGCAGCCGGGCCGTCCTCGCGCTCTCCGGGCGCGGCGGCATGGTGTCGGTCCTGCGCTCCGCCGCGGAGGTGCGCGACCGGATCGCCGCGTGGGACGGCGCGGTGTCGATCGCCGCGGCCAACGGCCCGTCGTCGGTGGTGCTCTCGGGCGACGCCGACGCCCTGGACCGGCTCGTCGAGCGGTGGACCGCGGAAGGCGTCGAGACCCGCAGGATCGCCGTCGACTACGCGTCCCACTCCGCCCACGTGGAACAGATCGAGGAACGCCTGCACACCGTTCTCGAAGGGATCCGCCCGAGGACGTCGGCGGTGCCGTTCTACTCCACGGTGACCGGCGGCCTGCTGGACACCGCCGAGCTCGACGCGGCGTACTGGTACCGCAATCTTCGCCGGACCGTGGAGCTGGAGCGGGCGACCGAGGCGCTGGTGCGCGACGGGCACGGCGTGTTCGTCGAGTGCAGCCCGCACCCGGTGCTCGTGCCGCCGCTGCGGGAGACGGTGGAGCGGGCCGGCGTCGCGTCCGCCGTCGTCACCGGCTCGCTGCGCCGGGGCGAGGGCGGCCCCGAGCGGTTCCTCACCTCGCTCGCCGAACTCCACGCGCGCGGCGCCGAGGTGGACTGGCCGCGCGTCTTCGCCCTGCGCGGCGCCCGGACGCTGCGCCTGCCCACGTACGCCTTCCAGCGCGAGCGGTACTGGCTGGCCGAGGCCACGGCCCGGCCCGCGGCCCCCGACGTCCCCGAGGCCCTGGGCGCCGAGCCCCCGACGGCCGCCGCGGTGGCGGCCCCCGCCCTCCCCGCCGGACCCGGTCTGCTGGCCCTCGTACGGTCGACGGTCGCCGTCGTGCTCGGACATGCGGACGGCGACGCGGTGGAGCCCGGCACGACCTTCAAGGAGCTCGGCTTCGACTCGCTGTCCCTGGTGGAGCTCCGGGACCGGCTGTCCGCGGCGACCGGCCTCGCGCTCCCGGCCGGGACGCTGTTCGGCCACCCGACGCCGGCCCGGCTCGCCGACCATCTGCGTACGCTGACGCCCGCGGGAGAGCGGACCACGGACGCGCGGCCCCCCGCGGCCTCCGCCCCCGCCGCCGTCGCGGCGGCCGACGAGCCGATCGCGATCGTCGGGATGGCCTGCCGCCTCCCCGGCGGCGTCGCCTCGCCGGAGGACCTGTGGCGCCTCGTCCTGGACGGGACCGACGCGATCTCGGAGTTCCCCGCCAACCGGGGCTGGGACACCGAACGGCTCTACGACCCCGACCCGGACCGGGCGGGCACGTCCTACGCCCGGCACGGCGGATTCCTGCACGACGCCGACCAGTTCGACCCCGAGTTCTTCGGCATCTCGCCCCGCGAGGCCCTCGCGATGGACCCGCAGCAGCGCCTCCTCCTGGAGACGTCCTGGGAGGCCCTGGAGCGGGCCGGGCTCGACCCCGCCGGGCAGCGCGGCGCGTCCGTGGGCGTGTTCGTCGGGGCGATGGCGCAGGACTACGGGCCCCGGCTGCACGCCGCCCACGCCGAGTCCGACGGCTACCGCCTCACCGGCAGCACCATCAGCGTGGCCTCCGGCCGCATCGCCTACACGCTCGGCCTCCAGGGCCCCGCCGTCACCGTGGACACCGCGTGCTCCTCGTCGCTGGTGGCGCTGCACCTGGCGGCGCAGGCCCTGCGGGCGGGGGAGTGCTCGCTGGCCCTCGCCGGAGGCGTCGCGGTGATGTCCACGCCCGGCATGTTCGTGGAGTTCAGCAGGCAGCGCGGCCTCTCCGGGGACGGCCGGTGCAAGGCGTTCGCCGCCGGGGCCGACGGCACCGGCTGGGCCGAGGGCGCGGGCACCGTGGTGCTCGAACGGCTCTCGGACGCGCGGCGCAACGGCCACCGCGTCCTCGCCGTGGTGCGCGGCAGCGCGGTCAACCAGGACGGCGCGTCGAACGGCCTCACCGCGCCCAACGGCGTCGCCCAGGAACGCGTCATCCGCCAGGCGCTCGCCGGTGCCGGGATGTCGCCCGCCGACGTCGACGTGATCGAGGCGCACGGCACCGGCACGACGCTCGGCGACCCGATCGAGGCCGACGCGCTCGCGGCCACGTACGGCCGCGGCCGGGCACCGGAACGCCCGCTGCTGCTCGGCTCTTTGAAGTCCAACATCGGCCACACCCAGGCCGCCGCGGGCGTGGCCGGGGTGATCAAGATGGTGCAGGCCCTGCGGCACGGCACGGTCCCGCGGACCCTCCACGTCGACGAGCCGACGCCGCACGTGGACTGGGCCGCGGGCGGCCTGGAGCTGGTGACCGAGGCCCGCCGGTGGCCGGAGACGGGCCGGGCGCGCCGGGCCGGGGTGTCCTCGTTCGGCATCAGCGGCACCAACGCCCACGTCATCATCGAACAGGCCCCGCAGGAGCAGGAGCAGGAGCAGGAGCAGGCGGCACGGCCCCCCTCGGCGCGCCCGGAGCCCGGCCCCGCGCTGCCCTGGGTGCTCTCCGCGAGCGCGCCGGACGCCCTCGCGGACCAGGCGGCGGCCCTGCTGTCCTTCCTGGACACGCACCCCGGCCTCGACCCGGTGGACGCCGGGTTCGCGCTGGCCGCCGCCCGTTCCGGACTGCCGCACCGGGCCGCCGTCGTCGCGGCGGACCTGCCCGCGCGGCGCCGGGGCCTCGCGGCGCTCGCCGAGGGCAGCGACGCCCCCGGCGTGGTGCGCGGCACCGCGCGCGAGCCGGGCGGCATCGTGTTCGTCTTCCCCGGCCAGGGCTCGCAGTGGGCCGGGATGGCGGTGGAACTCCTCGACGCGGCCCCGGTGTTCGCCGCGTCGATGCGGGCGTGCGCCGAGGCCCTGGCCCCGCACGTCGACTGGGACCTGTTCGAGGTGCTGCGCGATGCCGCCGCCCTGGAGCGGGTGGACGTCGTCCAGCCCGCGCTGTTCGCGGTGATGGTGTCCCTCGCCGCGCTGTGGCGCTCCTACGGCGTGGAGCCCGCCGCGGTGGTGGGCCACTCCCAGGGCGAGATCGCCGCCGCCTGCGTCGCCGGGGCCCTCGGCCTCGCGGACGCGGCGAAGGTCGTCGCCCTGCGCAGCAAGGCCATCCTGGCCCTGTCCGGCACCGGCGGCATGGTCTCCGTCGCCCTGTCCGAGGACGCGGCCGCCGAACGCCTGCGCCCGTGGGACGGCCGGATCTCCGTGGCCGTCGTCAACGGCCCGGGGGCGGTCGTCGTCGCCGGAGCCCTGGACGCCCTCGACGAACTCGTCGCCTCCTGCGAGGCCGACGGGGTGCGCGTCAAGCGGCTCCCGGTGGACTACGCCTCGCACTCGGCGCCCGTGGAGCGGATCGCCGACGACCTCGCCGCGCTCCTGACCGGCCTCACGCCGCGCCCCGCGGCGATCCCGTTCTACTCGACGGTCACCGCCGACGCCCTGGACACCACCGCCCTCGACGGCGCGTACTGGTACCGCAATCTGCGCCAACAGGTCCGCTTCGCCGAGACCGTGGGCGTGCTCGCCGAGCGGGGGCACTCGGTGTTCGTCGAGGTCAGCCCGCATCCGGCACTGACGACCGCGGTCGAGGACCTGGTGGACCACGCGGTCGCCGTGGGCTCTCTGCGCCGCGACGACGGCGGCCAGGAGCGCTTCCTCACCTCGCTCGCCGAGGCGTACGCACGCGGCGTGCGGCCCGACTGGCGGGCCGTCTTCCCCGGCGCCCGGCCCGTCGACGTCCCCACCTCCGCGTTCCGGCGGCGGCGCTACTGGCTGGAGCCCGCGCGCACCGACGCGGCGGCGGACGTGACGGCCGCGGGCCTCGCCGCCGCCGACCACCCGCTGCTCGGCGCGGTGGTGGAACTGCCCGACTCCGGCGGCGTCGTCCTGACCGGGCAGCTCTCCGCGCGGACCCAGACGTGGCTGGCCGACCACGGGCTCGGCGACACGGTGGTCCTGCCCGGCGCGGCCTTCGCCGAACTGGCGATCCGCGCGGGCGACGAGGTCGGCTGCGACCAGGTGGCGGACCTGACCTGCGAGGTGCCGCTGGTCCTGCCGCCGCACGGCGCGGTCGCCGTCCGGGTCACGGTCGGCGACGAGGACGAGTACGGCCGCCGCGCCCTGGCCGTCCACGCCCGCCCGGCGGACGGCTCCGGCGGCTGGACCCGGCACGCGAGCGGCCTGCTCGCCTCGGGCCCCGCCGAGGAGTTCGACCTGAGCGCGTGGCCGCCGCCCGGCGCCGTCGCGGTGGACTGGGACGGCGGCTACGACCGCTGGACCGAGCTCGGCTACCGCTACGGCCCGGCGTTCCAGGGCCTGCGCTCCTGGTGGCGGCGGGGCGCGGAGACCTTCGCCGAGGTCGCCCTGCCCGAGGAGGTCGCGGCGGACGCGGGCCGGTTCGGACTGCACCCCGCGCTGCTCGACGCGGCCCTGCACGCCGCCGTCGGGGACGGCCCGGACTGCCGTCTGCCGTTCTCCTGGCAGGGCGTGTCGCTGCGGGCCACCGGCGCGGCCGCGCTGCGCGTGTGGATCACCCCTGACGGCCCGGACACCCTCGCCCTGCGGCTCGCCGACGCCTCCGGGGCGCCGGTGGCCTCGGTGGAGGCCCTCGCGCTGCGGCCGATGCCCGCGGGCGAGCTGACCGCCGGGCCCCCGGACGCGCTGTTCCGCGTGGACTGGACCGAGGCGCGCGTGCCGGAGGCCCCCGAGGCGGCCCCGGCGTGGGCGGCCGTCGGCACCGACGACCTCGCGACCGGCGCGCCCCTCCACGCGGGACTCGGCGCGCTCGCCGCCGCGGGATCCGTGCCGGACACCGTCCTCGCCCCACTCACCGAGGCCGACGCCCACGCCGTCGCGGGCCGCGCCCTGAGCCTGATCCAGGAGTGGCTGGCCGACGAGCGCTTCGCGTCGTCGAAGCTGGTCCTCGTCACCCGCGGAGCGGTGGCGGCAGACGCGCCCCGCAGGGGCGCGGGGAACTGCGCGACCAGCCACGATGAACCCGCACCCGAGCACCGGCCCACCATGGCGGGAGCCACAGCGTGGGGCCTGGTCCGCACCGCGCAGCGGGAGCACCCCGACCGCTTCGCGGTCATCGACCTGGATGCCCACGCGGCGTCCACCGCGGCCCTCTCCACCGCCCTGGCCGCGGCCGAACCCCAGCTGGCGCTGCGCGAGGGGCGGCTGCTCGTGCCCAGGCTCGCCCGCGCCACGGGCCTGCCGACGGCCCGGCCGGACCTGGCGCGGGGCACGGTCCTCGTCACCGGCGCCACCGGCACGCTCGGCGGCCTCTTCGCCCGGCACCTGGTGACCCGGTACGGCGCCACGCGGCTGCTGCTCACCAGCAGGCGCGGCCCCGACGCCCCCGGCGCGGCCGAACTCGCCGCCGAGCTGACCGAGTTGGGCGCGGACGTCACCGTGGCGGCCTGCGACGTCGCCGACCGGGACGCGCTGGCCGCGCTCCTCGCCGCGGTCCCCGCCGACCGGCCGCTGACCGGCGTGGTGCACGCCGCCGGGCTGCTCGACGACAGCGTGCTCGAAGCGATGCGCCCCGAGCAGCTGGGCCGGGTCCTCAGGCCCAAGGTCGACGCCGCCCTCAACCTGCACGAACTGACCCTGGGGCTCGACCTGTCGATGTTCGTGCTGTTCTCCTCGGTCGCCGGGATCCTCGGCCTCCCGGGGCAGGCGAACTACGCCGCCGCCAACGCCTTCCTGGACGCCCTCGCGCAGCACCGCGCCGCGCGGGGCCTGCCCGGCGTGTCGCTCGCCTGGGGCCTGTGGGCCGAGGCCAGCGGCATGACCGGCCACCTCGCGGACGCCGATCTGAGCCGGATGCGCCGCGCCGGACTCGCGCCGCTGACGTCGGCGGAGGGCCTGGCCCTCTTCGACACGGCGGTGTCCTCCGCCGCGCCCCTGCTCGTCCCGGCCCGTCTCGACCCGGCGGCCGTACGGGCCCAGGGGGCGGTGCCCGCGCTGCTGCGCGGCCTGGTCCGCGAGCGGGTCCGCCGCGCCGCGGCGGCCACCGGCGGCCCCGGCGGCCCCGCCCCGCTCGGCGAGCGCCTGGCCGCGCTGTCCGCCGAGGAGCGCGCGGAGGCCCTCCTCACCCTGGTGCGCGAGCACACCGCGACCGTCCTGGCCCACGGCGAGCCGGGCGGGGTCGACCCGGGCCGCACCTTCAAGGAGCTCGGCTTCGACTCCCTGACGGCCGTGGAGCTGCGCAACCGCCTTGGCACGGCGACCGGCCTCCGGCTGCGGGCGACCCTGGTGTTCGACTACCCGACGCCGTCGGCGCTCGCCGCGCACATCTGCGCCGCGCTCGGCCCGGCCGCGCCCGCCGTACCCGAACCGGCCGAAGAGGCCACGGCCGCACCGGAGTCCGCGCCGCCCGGCGGCGAGCTCGACGGTCTTGAGCTCGCGGAGCTCTTCGATCTCATCGATGGCGAACTTGGCACGTCCTGAAGCGGGGGTCTTGTGAGTAACGAAGAGAAGCTGGTCGACTACCTCAAGCGGGTCACGGCCGAACTGCAGCAGACCAAGCAGCGGTTGTCCGACGCCGAGAAGGCGAGCCGGGAGCCGATCGCCGTCGTCGGCATGGGCTGCCGCTTCCCCGGCGACGTCGGCTCGCCGGAGGAGCTGTGGCGGCTGCTCGACGCGGGCGGCGACGCGATCACCGTGTTCCCCGCCGACCGGGGCTGGGACGGTGACGCGCTGTACGACCCGGACCCCGACACCCCCGGTCGTACGTACACCCGGCGCGGCGGATTCCTGCGCGGGGCCACGGACTTCGACCCGGAGTTCTTCGGCATCTCGCCGCGCGAGGCGGTGGCGATGGACCCGCAGCAGCGCCTCCTCCTGGAGACCTCCTGGGAGGCCCTGGAGCGGGCCGGGGTGCGCCCGGCCTCGCTGCGCGGCGCCCGGGTCGGGGTGTTCGCGGGCGCCATGGCCCCGGACTACGGGCCCCGGCTGCACCAGGCCGTCGGCGGCGCGGAGGCGCACCTGCTGACCGGCACCACCAACAGCGTCGCCTCCGGGCGGATCGCGTACACCTTCGGGTTCGAGGGCCCCGCGGTCACCGTCGACACGGCGTGCTCCTCGTCGCTCGTGGCGCTGCACCTGGCGGTGCAGTCGCTGCGCCGGGGCGAGTGCACGATGGCGCTCGCGGGCGGTGCCACGGTGATGTCGACGCCGGGCATGCTCGTCGCCTTCAGCAGGCAGCGCGGCCTGTCCCCGGACGGGCGCTGCAAGTCCTTCGCCGACGCTGCCGACGGCACCGGCTGGGCCGAGGGCGCGGGGATGCTCCTGGTGGAGCGGCTCTCGGACGCCCGGCGGCTCGGCCACCCGGTCCTCGCCGTGGTGCGCGGCAGCGCGGTCAACCAGGACGGCGCGTCCAACGGCCTGACCGCGCCCAACGGCCCGGCGCAGCAGCGGGTGATCCGGCAGGCCCTGGAGGACGCGGGCCTGACCCCCGCGGACGTCGACGCCGTCGAGGCGCACGGCACCGGCACCAGCCTCGGCGACCCCATCGAGGCGCAGGCCGTCCTCGACACCTACGGCGCCGAGCGCGACCGCCCCCTGTGGCTCGGCTCGCTCAAGTCCAACATCGGGCACACCCAGGCCGCGGCCGGGGTCGGCGGCGTCATCAAGATGGTCCTCGCGCTCCAGCACGGCGTGCTGCCCCGGACCCTGCACGTGGACACCCCGTCGTCGCACGTCGACTGGTCGACGGGGGCGGTGAACCTGCTGACCGAGCGGCGCGAGTGGCCGGTGACCGGCGAGCCGCGCCGGGCCGCGGTGTCCTCGTTCGGCATCAGCGGCACCAACGCGCACCTCGTCCTGGAGCAGGCGCCCGAGGCGCCGGAGGCCGCGCGGGAGGAGCACGTCCCCCTGCCCGCCGTGCCGCTGGTGCTCTCCGGCAGGACCCCCGAGGCGCTCGCCGCCCAGGCCCGGCAGCTGCTCGCCGCGGTGGACTCCCTGGACCCGCTGGACGCCGGGTTCGCCCTCGCGACCACCCGGACGGCGTTCGAGCAGCGGGCCGCCGTGGTGGCGAAGGACCAGGAGGGGCTGCTCGCGGGCCTGCGGGCGATCGCGGGCGGCGGCGCGGGCTCCGGCGTGGTGCGCGGCGTCGCCCGGGGCGGCCGCACCGCCTTCGTGTTCGCCGGGCAGGGCACCCAGCGCCTCGGCATGGGACGCGAGTTGTACGCGGCGTTCCCGGTGTTCGCGGCGGCGCTCGACGAGGTGTGCGCCGGGTTCGACGGACTGCTCGACCGGCCGCTGCGCGAGGTGCTGTTCGCGGCGGAGGGCGCCGAACTGCTCGACCGGACCGGCTGGGCGCAGCCCGCGCTGTTCGCGGTCGAAGTGGCCCTGGCGCGGCTCCTCGGCTCGTGGGGCGTACGCCCCGAGGTCCTGGCCGGGCACTCGATCGGCGAGCTCGCGGCGGCGTTCGTCGCGGGCCTGTGGACGCTGGACGACGCGTGCCGCGTGGTGGCGGCGCGCGGCAGGCTGATGGAGCGGCTGCCCGGGGGCGGCGCGATGGTGTCGGTGCAGGCCACCGAGGAGGAGGTCGCCGAGGCCCTGGCGGGCACACCCGGTGCCGAGGCCCTGGCGGGCGCCGCCGGCGAGGGGGTGGGCATCGCCGCCGTCAACGGGCCCCGGTCCGTGGTCGTCTCGGGGGCGCAGGAGGCGGTCCTCGCGGTCGCCGGGCACTTCGCGGCCCTCGGCCGGCGCACCAAGCGGCTGCGGGTGAGCCACGCCTTCCACTCGCCCCTGATGGACCCGATGCTGGAGCCCTACCGCGAGGTGCTCACCGGTGTGGCGTTCCACGAGCCGGTCCTGCCCGTCGTGTCGACCGTCACCGGCGAGCCGCTGACGGCGCGGGAGGTGTGCTCGCCGGAGTACTGGGTGCGCCAGGTCCGCGAGCCGGTGCGGTTCGCCGCCGCGGTGCGCCGCCTCCAGGACGACGGGGTCACCCGGTTCGTGGGCGCGGGCCCCGACGCCGCGGTGACGACCATGGCGGAGGGCTGCCTCGCGGAGCGGGGCGGGGAGCCCGCGCCGGTCGTGGTGCCGGTCCTGCGCGCCGAACGGCCGGAGGCGGCCACGGCGCTGACCGCGCTCGCCGCGCTGTACGTACACGGCGTGGAGGCCGACTGGCAGCAGGTGTTCGCCGGGTCGGGCGCGCGGGCCGTGGAGGTGCCGACGTACGCCTTCCAGCGCGAGCGGTACTGGATGGACGGGACGGCGGCGGCCGGGGACCTGCGGGCCGCGGGCCTGACCGCGGGGGAGCACCCGCTGCTCGGCGCGGTCCTCGCGCTGCCGGAGTCCGGTGCGACGGTCCTGACCGGGTGGCTCTCCCTGGAGACCCAGCCGTGGCTGGCCGACCACGCGGTGTTCGGCCGGGTGGTGGTGCCCGGCGCGGCGTTCGTGGAGATGGTCCTGCGCGCGGGCCGCGAGGTCGGCTGCGGCCTGCTCGACGAGCTGACGCTGCACGCCCCGCTGGTCATCGGCGAGCGGACCGGGGCCCGTGTCCAGGTCGTGGTCGAGGACGCCGACGCGTCCGGCCACCGGGCGGTGTCGGTGCACGCCCAGGCGGAGGGCGGCGAGTGGGTCCGGCACGCCGAGGGCTCGCTGGCCGACTGGGCCCAGCCCGCGGGCTTCGAGGCCGCGGTGTGGCCGCCGGAGGGGGCGCGGGAGGTCGCGCTCGGCGACCTGTACGCCTCCCTCGCCGCGCGCGGCTACGACTACGGCCCGGTGTTCCAGGGGCTCTCGGCGCTGTGGCGGCGCGGCGACGAGGTGTTCGCCGAGGTCGCCCTGCCCGCGGAGGCCGCGGCCGACGCGGACCGCTTCGGGCTGCACCCGGCGCTGCTCGACGCGGCCCTGCACACCATCTGGTGCGGCTCCTTCCTCGACGGGTCGGACGGCGCCGTCCTGCCGTTCGCCTGGTCGGGCGTGTCCCTCTCGGCGGCCGGGGCGGCCGCGCTGCGGGTGCGGATGACGGGCGCGGGGACGGACGCGGTGTCGGTGCAGCTGGCGGACACCGCCGGGGTGCCGGTGGCGTCGGTCGACGCGCTGCGGGTGCGGCAGATGCCCGCCGACGGGCCGGGCGCGCCCGCGGACTCGATGTTCCGCGTCGACTGGTCGGCCGCGCCCGCCGAAGCGGCCGCCGCCGCCCGGTGGACGCTCGTACGGGAGTTGGCGGAGGTTCCCGACGACCCGGGCGTGGTGTTCCTGCGCTGCCCGGACGGGCCCGACGCGCGGCAGGTCACCGCGGAGGTCCTCGCCGTCATGCAGGAGTGGCTCGCCGACCCGCGGTGCGCCTCGGGCACGCTCGCCCTGGTGACCGGGGGCGCGGTCGCCACCGCGTCCGGGGAGCCGGTCGACGGGCTCGCCCAGGCGGGCGTGTGGGGCCTGGTGCGCTCGGCGCAGACGGAGAGCCCGGGCCGGTTCGCCCTGGTGGACGTGGACGAGGACGAGGCGGCGGCCGGGGCCGTGGCGTGGGGCGAACTCGCCGCGCTGCTCGACCAGGAGCCGCAGCTCGCCCTCCGGCAGGGCCGGGTCCTCGTGCCCCGCCTCGCCCGGGCCGAAGCGGGCGGCGCCACCGCGCCCGCGGGGGCGTTCGGCACCGGCACGGTGCTCGTCACCGGCGGCACCGGCACGCTCGGCGGGGTCGTGGCCCGGCACCTGGTGAGCGCGCACGGCGTACGGCGCCTGGTGCTCGTCAGCCGTGCGGGCGCGGACTCGCCGCGCGGCGCGGAGCTGGCGGCCGAGCTGACGGAGCTGGGGGCCGAGGTCGTCCTCGCCGCCTGCGACACCTCCGACCGGGCCGCGCTCGTCCGCGTCCTCGCGGACGTCCCGGCCGACGCCCCGCTGACGGCGGTCGTGCACGCGGCCGGCGTCGTCGACGACGGGGTGCTCACCGAGCTGAGCCCGGAGCGGCTCGACGCGGTGCTCAGCCCCAAGATGGTCGCCGCGTGGAACCTGCACGAGCTGACCCGCGGCCTGGACCTGTCGGCGTTCGTCCTCTTCTCCTCGATGTCCGGTCTGATCGGCCCGGCGGGCCAGGCCAACTACGCGGCGGGCAACGCCTATCTGGACGCCCTCGCGCAGCACCGGCGGGCCCGGGGCCTGCCCGGTGTGTCCCTGGCGTGGGGCATGTGGGCCGAGCGCAGCACGATGACCGAGCACCTGACCGACATGGACCTGGCCAGGCTGGCCCGGTTCGGCGTGACCCTGTCCTCGTCGGAGCAGGGCGTGGCGCTCCTCGACGCCGCGCTCGGCCTCGACGAGCCGGTCCTGGTGCCGGTGGCGCTCGACCTGGCGTCGATGCGCGCCCAGGCGGACGTGCCGCCGATCCTGCGGCGGCTCGCGGGCCGCGGCGGGGCCCCGCGCCCCGTGCGCCCGGCGCCGGTGAGCGCGGGCTCCGTCCTCGACCGGCTGGCCGGTCTCGCGGAGGACGAGCGCCACGCGGTGCTGCTCGACCTGGTGTGCACGGAGATGGCCCGGGTCCTGGACTATCCGGCGGGCCGGACGGTGGCTCCCGACCGGGCGTTCTCCGAGCTGGGCGTCGACTCGGTGGCCGCCGTGGAGTTCCGCAACCGGCTCGGCGCGGAGACCGGCATGCGGCTGCCGCAGACGCTGGTGTTCGACCATCCGACGGCCGTGGCGGTGGCCCGTGAACTGGTCCGCGAGCTCGCGGACCGGGCGCCGCGCCCCGCGCCGGGCTCGGTCCTCACGGAGCTCGACCGGGTCGAGGCGGCCCTGACGGCGTCCTCGGCGACGGGGCCCGACGGGGACGAGATCGCGCAGCGGATCGAGGGCCTGCTGGTACGGCTGCGCACGCTCCGGGACGCCGACAGGTCCGGGCCGAAGCTCGACGTCACGGACGCGACGGACGAGGAGCTCTTCCAGTTCCTGGACGGCAGTTGAGGGCGGGGCCCGCCGTGACCGCGCGCTGAGGCGCCGCGGGGCGGCGGGCCCGAAAGTCGCGAAGGGTCCGCTCGGGGCATCGGCCGCTGCTCCGAACGGGCCCTTCGCTCTTTCCTGCCCGCGCGGCAATTCCACGCCCATCGCGCGGTAATTCCCTCCGGGGCGCGCGGTTACCGTGGCATGACCGCGCGCGTGGGAAAGCGTGTCAGTCTTCCGCTACCCAGTCACATTCGCTTTCCGGTACGGAGGCCACCCATGTCAGGTTACCCGATAGCGTGGGCCATTCCTGCGCAATCACAGACCAATTCCGTTTGTTTTCGGCCGAGTTCCGGCTGGTCACGTTGTGGCCGGTCGCTTTCCCGTCAGTCGCTTTCCGGGCGGCCGTATTCCGCCCGGCCTGCGCACGGCCGCTCGCTTTCCGGGCGGACCGCATGCTGACGCGGCTGCCGTCCCTCACAGGCCTGCGCTTCGTGGCGGCCCTGATGGTCTTCGCCACGCACGTCGTCTGGTACACCCAGCTCATCCCGGGCGACACCGGGGTGAAGCTCCGGGACGCCTTCGCCCTCTCCGGCTCGTACGGCGTCGGCTTCTTCTTCATCCTGAGCGGCTTCGTCCTCGCCTGGACCGCCCGCGCGAGCGACACGACGACCTCGTTCTGGCGCCGCCGCCTGGTGAAGATCGGGCCCATGCACTGGGTCACCTTCGGTCTCGCGGCGCTCTTCGTGCTCAGCACCGACCGGCCCACGCGCACCGTCGACTGGCTCGCGTCCCTGACCATGCAGCAGGCGTGGTTCCCGGACATCCGGACGAGTTCGGCCGTCAACGGGGTGAGCTGGTCACTGGCCTGTGAATTCTTCTTCTATCTGGCCTTTCCTGTCCTTTTCCCCGTGGTGCGCCGCATCCGCGAGGAATGGCTGTGGCCGGCGCTCGCCGTGGTGCTCGGGCTGATCGTGGGCGCGTTCCTCGTCGCCACCTACGCGGTGAGCGACCGGCCCGGTCTCATCGGCTTCGGTCTGACCGGCGAGGTCTCCTTCGACCAGGTGTGGTTCGTGTACTTCTTCCCGCCGGTCCGCGCGCTCGAATTCGTCCTCGGCATCGTCCTGGCCCGGATCGTGGCGGCGGGGCGGTGGCCGCGCATCGGCCTGGTGCCCGCCTTCGCGATCGCCGTCGCCGGTTATGTGCTCGCCCTGAAGCTGCCGTACCTGGCGGGCACGGCCGGGATGTCGACGGTGTGGACCGCGCCGCTCATCGCCGCCGCCGCGGTCGCCGACCGGCAGCAGACCCCGTCGGTGTTCCGCAGGCCCGTGATGGTGTTCCTCGGCGAGATCTCCTTCGCCTTCTACATGGTCCACTGGATCATCATCGTGACGGTGGCCGACTGGCTCGGCCCCACCCGCACCTTCTCCCTCGCGACCGGCTCGCTCATGGTCCTCGTCCTGCTGGCGGCGGCCGTGGTGTCCGCCACCGTCCTGTACTGGTGCGTGGAGAGGCCCCTGATGCGCCGCTTCGGCCGCCACCGCCCGGCCGCGGTCGCCGCGGTTCCCCCCGCGAAGGCGGAGGGCCAGCGCGTACTCGACTGAGCGCCACCCCAAGCCGGAGGGCCGGACGCGTCCGTGGGACGCGTCCGGCCCTCCGTGCCTGGGCCCAGTGCTCTACCGGGAGTGCCGCGTCGGGCCGTCGTTCACCTGCCGGCCGACTGTGGCTGGTCGCGCAGTTCCCCGCGCCCCTGCGGGGCGCCGTCGGGCTCCGGGAAGTATCCGGCCTCCGTGAAGAACTCCGCGTACGTGGCGAAGAGTTCGGCGTCGATCTCCGGGCAGGTGATGCCCGTGCCGGCCAGGGCGGTCTCCGTCGCGCTGACGTCCACCCGCATGTACAGGGCCTCGCCCGCCGTCATGTAGGCGCGGAAGATGTCGATCGTCGGGAAGAGCGCGTTCTCCCGGTCGTCGCGGACCGTGGCCTCGAACTCGTCCCAGGACACCTCGTCCAGGACGTGACCGAGGGCGCGGAGCCGCGTCACCATGTCGGCGAAGCTGACCGCCACCGGGTTGAACAGGTGGAAGGTCCGGCTGTCCGCCGTGCGGGACAGCTCAAGGACGGCCGCGCTGACGTAGTCCACCGGCACCATCGGGAACAGCGCGTTCGCGCCCGTCGGCACCTTCCCCGCCTGGAGGCTGCCCTTGAGGCTCAGCCAGACGAAGTCGCGGGTCTGGCAGGCTCCGTTGGTCCGGGCCCCGGAGATGACGTCGGCGCGGTAGACCGACACGGGCAGACCGCGCTCCTGGGCGAGCCCGATGATCTTCTCGGCGACGTACTTGCTCTGCCGGTAGCCGTTGGTCAGCTCCTCCGGGGGCCCGGTCGGGTCCTCGGGGGTCAGACCGGCGCCGCCGGGAGCCGCCTTGGCGAAGACGCCGGTGCTCGACACGTAGTGCAGCGGGACCGTCCGGTGCAGCGCGGCGAGCCGCAGCGCCTCCTCGGTGCCGGTGACGTTGGCCGCCTTCAACGACTGGTACGGGTGCAGCCAGTTGACGGTGGCGCCCGCGTGGTACACCGCGTCGACCTCCCGCGCGAGCCGGTCGTACCGTTCCGCGGTGAGTCCGAAGCGCGGTGCGGAGAGGTCGCCGGGGAGCACCTTGAGGCGGTCGGGGTCGATGTCGTCCCAGATGCCGTACCAGGTCAGGCCGGACCGCAGCCGGTCCAGGGCGGCCGCCTCGTCGGCGCCCCTGACCAGGCAGTGCACGGTGGCTCCCGTCGACCGCATGAGGTCCCGGAGCAGGAAGCCCCCGACGAACCCGGTCGCCCCGGTGAGGAACACCTGCCCGGGGTCGGCGACCACGCGGACGACCTCGGCGGCCGGGACCACGTCGTCGGCGAGCCGCACCTCGGCCGCGAAGTCCACCGCGGACCGGGCGGGCGCCTCGGACCGGCTGGCCAGCTCCGCGCCGAGGTGGTCGATGAGCGCCGCGGGGGTGTTGTGGTCGAACAGCAGGGTCGGCGGCAGCCGCAGACCCGTCACGCCCTCCAGGTGGTTGCGCAGCTCCACGGCCGTGAGCGAGTCGAAGCCGAGGTCCGTGAAGACGGTGGCGGGGGTGATGCCGTCGGTCCTGCCGTGGCCGAGGATCGCGGCCACCGACGAGCGCACCAGGTCGAGCAGCAGCTCGTGCCTGCCGGGCCCGTCGAGCTCGGCGAGGCGCTCCGCGAGCCGCCCGCTGTGCGCGGCCGCGGCGGTGACCACGCGCCGGTCCGGCCTGCGCACCAGGCTCCGCAGCACCGGGAAGAGCGGTCCCGACTGCCGTTCGAGGAGCCCGACGTCGAGGTGCATCGGCACCGTCGCCGGGTGCGCGGAGGCGAGCGCCGCGTCGAACAGCTCGGGCCCCTCCTCCGGCGCGATGGGCCTCAGGCCCGACTGGGTCGCCCGGCTCCAGTCGACCTCGGAGAGCCGCGACGCCATGCCGTGCTCCTGCGCCCACGCCGCCCAGGCCAGCGAGTCCGCCGGGAGGCCGTGGGCGCGGCGGTGCTGCGCGAGGGCGTCGAGGAACAGATTGGCCGCCGAGTAGTTCGCCTGCCCCGGCGAGCCGATGACACCGGCGACCGACGAGAAGAGGGTGAAGAGGGCGAGGGGTTGGTGGCGGGTGAGTTCGTGCAGGTGCCAGGCGGCGTCGGCCTTGGGCCGCAGGACGGTGGTGAGGCGTTCGGGGGTGAGGGCGGTGATGATGCCGTCGTCGATGACACCGGCGGTGTGCACGACACCGGTCAGCGGGTGCTCGGCGGGGATGGCGTCCAGGACGGCCTTGAGCGCGTCGCGGTCGGCGGCGTCACACGCGGCAACCGTGACGGTGGCGCCCAGACCGGCCAGCTCCGCGGCCAACTCCCCGGCCCCGGGAGCGTCCTGGCCCCGACGGCTGGTCAACACCAGATGCCGCACCCCGTACGCCCCCACCAGATGCCGGGCGAACAGACCACCGAGCGCACCGGTACCCCCCGTGATGAGCACCGTCCCCTCCGCCGCCAACACCGGCACGGCCGTGGTGGCCGGGCGCACCCGGGCCATCCTCGGGGTGCTCGCGCGGCCCGCCCGGAGGGCCACCTGCTCGTGGCCGGAGGCGATCGCGGCGGTGAGGGCCCCGGCGCTCGCCGGGTCGTCGTCGAGGTCGATCAGGGTGATCCGGCCGGGGTTCTCCACCTGGGCCGACCGGACCAGGCCCCACACCGGGGCCGCGCCGAGGTCGACGTCCTCGCCGTCACGGGTCGCGACGGCGTTCCGCGTGACCAGGACGAGCCGGGACGTCTCCAGGGCGAGACCGTCCTGCACCAGTTCCAGCGCCCGCAGGGTGCTCCGGTGCGCCGCGTCCACCGTGCCGACCCCGTCCCCGGACGGTACGTCGAGTACGGCCACGAGGACGTCCCCCGCGGCCTCCGCGACGCTCTCGACGCGGTGCCCGAGCCCGTCCGGCGCCTCACCGAGCACGGCGAGCCGGGCGGGCGTGAGGTCCTCCGGGTCGGGCAGGCCGACCGGCGACCAGACCACGTGGAACAGCGAGTCGCCTGCCGCCCCGGCGAGCCGCTCCGCGGGCGCCACCGGGGTCGGCCGCAGCGCGCGGGCCTCGGCGACCGGCTCGCCCGCCCCGTCGGCCAGCCACAGCCGGAACGCGTCGTCGCCCTTGGACCTGAGCCAGACCCGCAGCGTGCGCGGCCCGGAGGCGTACAGGTTGAAGCCGTGCCAGGACAGCCCGGTGGTGTCGCGCCCGGCGGCGAGCAGCGGGTGCAGCGCGGCGTCGAGGAGCGCGGGGTGGATCCCGAACGTGTCCAGGTCCGCGTCGTCGGGCAGCGCGACCTCGGCGAACAGGTCGTCGCCCCGCTGCCACAGCGCCCGCAGCCCCTGGAACACCGGCCCGTGCGCGAAGCCCTTCTCGTCGAGCCGCTGGTAGAAGCCGTCGAGCCCGGCCGGGGTCGCGCCCGGCGGCGGCCAGGCCGCCAGCGACACCAGGGGCGCGGGCTGCGCCTCGGTGAGCAGGCCGGTGGCGTGCGTCCGCCACGGCGCGCCCTGCTCGTCCCGGTCGGGCCGCGAGCTGATGGTGATCCGCCGGTACGCGTCCTCGCCCGCCGCGCCGATGGCCACCTGCACCTGGACGCCGCCGCTCTCGGGCACGGTCAGCGGGGCGTTGACCGTCAGGTCGGCGACGCCGGAGCAGCCCGCCTCGTCACCGGCGCGGACCGCGAGCTCGACCAGGGCGGCCGAGGGCAGCGTCGCGGTGCCGCCGACGCGGTGCCCGTCGAGCCAGGGGTGGGCGTGCAGCGACAGCCGCCCGGTGAACACCGCGCCGTCACCACCGGCGAGCCGCACGGCCGTGGTGAGGAACGGGTGCCCCGGCGCGGCGAGCCCGAGCCCGGGCGTGCTCCGCGAGGCCGCCGATGTGCTGTCCAGCCAGTAGTTCTGGTGCTGGAAGGGGTACGTCGGCAGGTCGACCAGAGCGGCCCCGGTGCCCTCGAACAGCCGCGCCCACTCCACCGCGTGCCCGGCCGCGTGCAACCGGGCGAGCCCGGCCAGCACGGTCCGCACCTGAGGCTGCTCACGCCGCTGCAACGCCGTGAACGACGCCTCCACACTCTGCGCCCCCATCGCGGTGAGCACCCCGTCCGGCCCGATCTCCAGGAACCGGGACACCCCCCGCTCCCGCAGCCGTACGACGTGATCAGCGAACCGCACCGCCCCACGAATGTGCTCCACCCAGTACGCGGCCGAACACACCTGCTCGCTGTCCGCCGCCATCGGAATCTGCGGCTCCGTGAAGGTCACGCCATTGACGACGGCGGCGAACTCCTCCAGCACCGGATCCATCAACGGAGAGTGGAAGGCGTGGCTGACCGTGAGCCGGTTCGTCTTGCGACCCCGCTCCCGCAGCACCTCCGCAATGCCGGTGACCACGTCCTCGACCCCGGAGATGACCACCGAGGTCGGCCCGTTGACCGCCGCGATCCCCGCCTGCGCCTCATGGCCTTCCAGCAGTTCCAGGACCTCGGCCTCATCCGCCTGCACCGCCACCATCGCCCCACCGGACGGCAGCGCCTGCATCAAACGACCCCGCGCCGCCACCACCGCACACGCGTCCTCCAGCGACAGCACACCCGCCACATGCGCCGCCGCCAGCTCCCCGACCGAATGCCCGGTCACGCAGTCCGGCACCACACCCAAGGACTCCACAAGCCGGAACAGCGCCACCTCGAACGCGAACAACGCGGGCTGCGTCCACCCCGTCTCGTCCAGCCCGGCCCCGCCGAACACCACCTCCCTCAACGAACCCGGTACCAGGCCTTCGAACCCCGCACACACGTCATCGAACGCCGCCGCGAACACCGGGAAGGCCTCGTACAACTCCCGCCCCATACCCGGCTGCTGCGCGCCCTGCCCGGTGAACAAGAACGCCGTACGCCCCTCACCGGAAACCCCCGCCACCACACCCGGCACCGACTCACCACGAGCCAACGCCTCCAACCCCGCCACCAGCTCTGCACTGTCGGCCGCCAGCACCACCGCACGATGCTCGAACGACACCGACCGCGAACCCGCCGCCGACACACCCACATCCAACGCCGAGGCACCCTCGGCCACCACCGCGGCCAACCGCTCCGCCTGCGCCCGCAACGCCTGCTCGCTCCTGGCCGACACCGGCACCGGCACCACCGGCAGCGTCGCCGTCGGCTCCACCGGCTCGCCGGGATCGGCCGCCGGGGCCTGCTCGACGACCAGGTGGGCGTTGGTGCCGCTGACGCCGAAGGAGGAGACGGCGGCGCGGCGCGGGCGGCCGGTCGTCGGCCAGGGGCGTTCCTCGGTGACCAGCTCGATCGACCCGGCGGTCCAGTCGACGGCGGGGGTGGGCTCGTCGACGTGGAGGGTCTTCGGGACCACCCCGTGCCGCATCGCCATGACCATCTTGATCACGCCCGCGACCCCGGCGGCGGCCTGCGTGTGCCCGATGTTCGACTTCAACGAGCCCAGCAGCAGCGGCTGGTCGTCGGTCCGGGACTGGCCGTAGGTCGCGAGGAGCGCCTGGGCCTCGATCGGGTCGCCGAGCATCGTGCCCGTGCCGTGCGCGTCGACCACGTCGACCTCGGCGGGGGAGAGCCCGGCGTTGGCCAGGGCCGCGCGGATGACGCGCTGCTGCGAGGGTCCGCTCGGGGCGGTCAGGCCGTTGGAGGCGCCGTCGGAGTTCACCGCGGTGCCCCGGATCACCGCGAGGACCGGCAGGCCGCGCCGCCGGGCCTCGGAGAGCCGCGCGAGGGCGAGGACGCCGACGCCCTCGGAGAAGCCGGTGCCGTCCGCGGCGGCGGCGAAGGCCTTGCAGCGGCCGTCCGGCGCGAGGCCGCGCTGCCGCGAGAACTCCACGAAGGGGTCCGGCACCGGCAGGACCATCGCCCCGCCCGCCAGGGCCAGCGAGCACTCGCCGCCGCGCAGCGCCGACACGGCCTGGTGGATCGAGACCAGCGACGACGAGCAGGCCGTCTCCACGGTGACCGTCGGGCCTTCGAGGCCGAGGAGGTACGAGATCCGGCCGGAGGCGACGCTGGTCAGCATCCCGGTCATCATGTAGCCCTCGGTGCCCGCGGCCGAGGCGTCGACGTCGGACGCGTAGCCCGTGTACATCACGCCGACGAACACGCCGGTGTCGCTGCCGCGCAGCGAGCGCGGGTCGATGCGGGCCCGCTCGACGGCCTCCCACGTGGTCTCCAGGAGCAGCCGCTGCTGCGGGTCCATCGCGAGGGCCTCGCGCGGGGATATCCCGAAGAAGGCCGCGTCGAAGCCCTTCACGTCGCTGAGGAAGCCGCCCTCGCGCGCGGAGACCTTGCCGGTGGCGTCCGGGTCCGGGTCGTACAGGGCGTCCACGTCCCAGCCGCGGTCGGCGGGGAAGCCGGAGACCGCGTCGACGCCGTCGGCGGCAAGGCGCCACAGGTCCTCGGGCGTCGTCACGTCGCCGGGGTAGCGGCAGCCCATGCCGACGATGGCGATGGGCTCGGAGCGGCCCGCCTCCAGTTCCTCGACCCGGGCCCGGGCCTTGTGCAGGTCGGCGGTGACCCACTTGAGGTAGTCGAGGAGCTTCTCGTCCTTGTTCATCTGCTGACCGCTCATTTGGCTACCGCCCGAATCGAGTTCTCAAGGCCTGTCGCGGGATCGTGGTCGGCGAGCACCGTGGAGCCGAGCCGTCCCGCCAGGTACAGCGCGAGGTGCAAGCGGAGGCGGTCCTCGCGCAGGGACCGCCCGAGGAGTTGCTCCGCCTTCTTCACCCGGTAGACCACGGTGTTCTTCGCGATGTGCAGGTGTTTGGCGGTGAGGGCGACGCCGCGCTCGTTGTCCAGCAGACAGCGCACGGTCTCGCGCAGCGCGGCCATGGACCTGTTGTCGGCGGCGAGCGGACCGAGTTCGCGGCGCACGAAGTCGGCGGTGGCCTCGGCGTCGTTGCCGAGCAGGATCACCGGCTCCAGGTCGCCGTAGTCGCAGAGCCCGTACGGTCCCGGCTCGATGATGCCGCCGACGCGCTCCGCGGTGACGGCCTGCTCGTGGGAGCGCTGGAAGCCCGCCACGCCGTCGCCCGGCAGGCCGGAGGCGACGTGGATGTGCGGGGGCAGGTCCACGGGCTGCTCGGAGCGCCGCAGTTCGGCCGGGCGGTCGGTGGCGCGGCCGCCCCACGCCCACAGCCGCCCCGGGCCCGCGGGGAGCATCAGCATCGAGGAGCAGCCGACCTGGTCGAGCAGGCGCAGGGCCGTGGCCTCCAGCTCGCGGCTGCTGTCGGGGGTGATCTCGTCCTGCCACAGGACGAGCGCGACGTGGTGCAGCGTCAGGTCGTACCCGAGCTGGCGCAGCGCCCGCATGGTGTCGACGGGCTTGCCCTTGAGGATCGAGGAGACCAGCTCCAGGCGCTCGCCCACCGAACCGGCGAACCAGCGGTCGCGCTCGGCGGCGAACTTCTCGGCGACCGCGGCGGACAGCGTCTCCATGCCCTCGAAGAGGTCGGCGGAAATGGACCGCATCATCGTCGCCTGGTCCTCGGCGGGGATCACGGCGTCGCGGAACTCGAACAGCTCACGGGTGAAACTCGCGTGGGCGGCTCGGACATAGCGAAGGACGTGGTCGACGGTCGTGTTGTCCGAGATGCGTTCCCGAATGGTATGGGTGAGCTCCGCGGAAAGGACGCCGGTGATGGATCTTATGCCGCTGAGCCGCAGGACCACCCAGAGCGCTATCGCCTCGACGAGCCTGGTCTCGCTGCGGGACTTCTGGTCGAAACGGGCGAAGGGCTCTCCGGAGAGTTCGGCAAGCAGCAGGCGGCTGTTCTCGATCGCCCAGCCGGTCGCACCCGTACCGACGCGGGCGACTACCTCCTCGACCAGCTGCGGATTCGTCGCCGGTAAATGGAGTACGGAGTCGTCAGCGGGGCGCAGTAGATGCAGCAGGGAACTGGTGGACGTGATCTGTGGACGCGCAGGAATAGTGGCCTGCGAAGTCGGGCAGCCTGACAACGAGTAGCCTCCCTAACGGAAAGCGGACGCGACTGGGTGCGGGCAGCCTATACGCGCTTTCGGCCACGGCGGGTAACCGCCCGGTAACCGGGCCTGACCGGCGGAATTACCGCGCGGTGGGCGGTAGTTCCGGGCTTCGGGGATATCTTGCGCTCGCGGTCCACCGATCGGCAGTGGCCTTGGCGCTGCCCGGTCCCGCCGACGGGCAGCGGTCCTGCGCCGCGCCCCGCCATCGACCGGTCCCCCCTGATTGGCAGTGACGAGGAGTGCTCGTGACCAAGCCCGCCACGCAAGACCTTCGAACCGGCGCAGTGACCGGCACGGTGCCGTGGGTGCTGTCCGGGCGCAGCACGGCGGGACTGCGCGCCCAGGCCGGCCGCCTCCTCGCCCGGCTCGCCCCGGGCCCGGCGGCGGGCGCGGCCGAGGCCGAGGCCGGCCTGCTCGCCGAGGTGGGCCGGTCGCTCGTGGCGGCCGGGGCCGCGGGTGAGTACCGGGCCGTGGTCATCGGGCGCGACCGCGCCGAACTGCTCGACGGGGTGCGCGCGCTCGCCGAGGACCGGCCCGCGCCGCACGTGATCAGCGGCCGGGCGCCGCGGCAGGCCGGGCCGGGCACCCGGCCGGTGTTCGTCTTCCCCGGCCAGGGCACCCAGTGGGCCGGCATGGCGGTGGCGCTGCTCGACGCCTCGCCCGTGTTCGCCGAGGCGGTCCGGGACTGCGAGAAGGCCCTGTCGCCGTATCTGAACTGGTCTCTCGAGGACGTGCTGCGCGGCGTGCCGGGCACCCCGCCGCTGGACCAGGTCGACGTCGTGCAGCCGGTGCTGTTCTCGATGATGGTGTCCCTGGCCCGGCTGTGGCGCCGCTTCGGCGTCGAGCCGGGCGCGGCGGTCGGCCACTCGCAGGGCGAGATCGCCGCGGCGCACGTCGCGGGCGCGCTGTCCCTCGACGACGCCGCGCGGATCGTCGCGCTGCGCAGCCAGGCCCTGACGAAGATCCGCGGCCGGGGCGAGATGCTGACCGTGCTCGCCCCGGGCGACCAGGTGCGGACCATGCTGGCCGACTGGGAGGGCGCCCTCTCGGTGGCCGCGGTGAACGGCCCGGCGACCATCACCGTCTCGGGCGACGCGGCCGCCATGGCCGACTTCGGCGCCGCGCTGCGGGCCGCCCGGATGATGCGCTGGCGGGTGCCGGGCGTGGACTTCGCCGCGCACTCGCCGCACGTGGAGGACCTCCGGGAGACCCTCCTCGACCTGGCCGCGAGCGTCGAACCGGCGGCGGGCGACGTGCCGTTCTACTCGACGGTGACCGGGCGGCGCGTCGACACCGAGGGCCTCGACGCGGAGTACTGGTACCGGAACCTGCGCCAGACGGTCAGGTTCGACGACGCCGTGCGCTCCCTGGTCGCCGACGGCCACGAGGTCTTCGTCGAGTGCAGCGCCCAGCCCGTGCTCACCGTCGGCATGCAGGACATCGTGGAGGAGCTCGGCCGCTCGGCGGTGCTCATGGCGACGCTGCGCAACGAGGACGGCGGCGCCGCCCGGTTCCTCGCCGCGCTGGCGGAGGCGTACGTGCACGGGGTCGCCGTGGACTGGACGGCGGCCTTCGCGTGACGGACCCCCACGGGGCCGAAGGCCCTGACCGGGGTTCCGGTCAGGGCCTTCCCGTACGCGGCCGGGGTCGCGCCGTCAGTCGACGTCGATGCCCAGCGTGCGGAGCTTCGGTTCGATGACCGCCCGGCAGTACGGCTGGAAGCGGTTCTTGTTGTAGAAGTCCTGCTGATCGGAGTCGGCCACGACGAACTGCTGATAGGGCCGGAGATCGGTCACGATGTCCTGCCCCAATTCCTTCCGCACCCGGTTCATGACCTGCTCGGAACGCGCCCGCTGGTCCTCGTCGGCGTAGAAGATCGTCGAGTGGTAAACGGTGCCGTGGTCCGCGCCGCTCTGGTTCGGCGTGGTCGGATCATGGCTCTGGAAGAAGAGGGTGAGTATCTCCTCGAAAGAGATGGTGTCGGGCCGGAACGTCAGTTGCACCGCCTCGACGAACTTCTGCGGATTGAGTCCGTAGCGCTCGTAGTCCTCGTAGTTGGGGGGCGGGCCGTGGTCTCCCGCGAAACCCGCGACACTTGATGTCACACCGGGGGTCCGACGCATCACCGCGTCGAAGGACCAAAAGCATCCGGGACCGAGTGTCGCGGTCTCGGCATTCCCGGATTCGGATATTTCATCGGCCATCGGAGTCCTCCCCAGACTCAGGTCCGAATTTTCGCTGGATTGTAGCAGGAATAACAATTCCAGCGGGTGGGTGAAGAGCCTGTGCGGGAAGGGGAGTTCGGCGGTTTCGCGGGTTCGGCGGCGCATGCGCCCGCCCCCGTGCGCAAGCGGCGGGAACCCGGCGGGGCCCCGGCGCGACTCCTGGGCTGCCGGTGCGCGAGGCCCGGCCCTTCGAGCGGTTCCAGGAGAGGTGCGATGCGTACGCGTACGGGGTGGGGTGTGGCGGTCGCGGTGGGCGGTCTGCTGGTCGCGGGCTGCGGCGGTGGCGGCGACGGCACGGACGGCTCCGCAGCGGACGGCGGGGCCGCGGGGTTCCCGGTGCGGGTCACCGACTGCGAGGGCGACGCGACCACCTTCTCCGCCGCGCCCCGGAAGATCGTGACCAGCAACGCCGCCGCCCTGGAGCTGCTGCTCAGGCTCGGCGCCGGGGACCGGGTGGTCGGCACCGGCTTCCCGCCCGGCAAGGGCACGCTGCCGGGCGCGCTCGGGGCGCGGGCGGACGACGTGAAGGTGCTCAGCCGCTCCGTGATCCCCAAGGAGAAGCTGCTCGGCTCCGGGGCCGAGCTGTACATCGACACCTTCGCCTCCATGGGCGGGATGGGCGGCGGCATGGGTGACGCCCCGACCCCCGAGGAGTACAAGGCCGTCGGGATGAAGCACATCTACTTGAAGTCCACCGCCTGCGCGCAGGGCCGGAAGGGCCCCGTGACCGATCTGTCCGCCGTGGAGCGGGACATCACCTCGCTCGGCGCCGTCACCGGCAACCGGAGCACGGCGGCGGAACTCGTCGACGGCATGCGGACGAAGCTGGCCGCCGTGCGCACGGCGGTGCGCGGCGTCCCCGAGCGGAAGCGGCCCACGTACTTCTTCTTCGACTACGACGCGGGGACCAAGCAGCCCACGGCCGTCTGCAACCGCCAGGTCGGCCACGCGGTGATCAACCTCGCGGGCGCCCGGAACGTCTTCGCTTCCTGCGACGGCGCGTTCAAGCAGGTCGGCTGGGAGGACGTGGTCGCCAAGAACCCGGACTGGATCCAGCTCGGCGTCCGCAACCGCGGCAGCGCCGCGGCCAACGAGAAGGCCTTCGACGAGGCCAGGAAGTGGCTGGAGAACAACCCGGCCACCAAGGGCCTGCGCGCGGTGAGGCAGGGGAAGTTCCTGCGCGTCGGCTCCGAGGCCACGACCATCGCGGGCGTCTCCAACGCCGACACCGTGGTGCGGATCGCCAAGACCCTCTACCCGGGCAAGGTCCGCTAGCCGTGGCGTCCCCGCGCACCGGGGCGAAGGAGGCGGGCCGCGCCGACGGCGACGCGCGGGTCCTGCCCGCCGGGCCCGTCGCCGCGGGTCTGGCCGTGCTGCTCCTCGCGGCCCTCACCGCGGCCGTGTCCTGGGGCTCGACGTCGCTGCCGCCGGGCGAGGTGTGGGGCGTCGTCGGGCGCAGGCTGACCGGCGCCGCGCCCAGGCCCGGGACCAGCGACCTGATCGTGTGGCAGCTGCGGGTGCCGCGCGCCCTGCTCGCCGCGCTCGTCGGCGCCGGGCTCGGCCTGGTCGGCACCGCCGTGCAGGCGCTCGTACGCAACCCGCTGGCCGACCCCTATCTGCTGGGGGTCTCCAGCGGCGCCTCCCTGGGGGCCGTCGCCGCGATCGTCCTCGGGGCGGGCGCGGGCAGCGCGCTCGGGCTCTCCGGCGCGGCCTTCGCCGGCGCCCTCGTGACCTTCGCCCTGGTGTGGGCCGTGGCCCGGCGCGGCGGCGGCTTCGCGCCCCTGCGGCTCGTGCTCGCCGGGGTCGCGATCGGCCAGTTCCTGTCCGGGTTCACCAGCTACCTCGTGCTCCAGGCCGGGGACGAGCAGCAGACGCACAGCGTGCTCTTCTGGCTCATGGGCAGCCTGAGCGGCGCCACCTGGCAGCTGATCGCCGTGCCCGCGGTGACCGTCCCGGCCGCCCTGGTGCTGCTCCAGGCCCGCGCCCGGGGCCTCAACGCGCTCCTGATGGGCGACGAGACGGCCGCCGGGCTCGGCGTCGGCGTGGGACGGCTGCGCCGGGAGCTGTTCGTGGTGACGAGCGTCCTCACCGGGTCCCTGGTGGCGGTGTCCGGGGCGATCGCCTTCGTGGCCCTGATGGTGCCGCACACCCTGCGCCTCCTGGTGGGCGACGACCACCGCAGGCTGCTGCCGCTGTCCGCGCTCGGCGGGGCCGTCCTCATGGTCGTCGTCGACATCGTGTGCCGGACCGCCATGGACGCGCAGGAGCTGCCCGTCGGGGTAGTCACCTCGCTGATCGGCGCCCCGGCGATGCTGTTCCTGCTCGACCGGCGTCTGAAGAACGGGAGTTGAGGCCGCGTGCGCGTCGACATCGAGGACCTGTCCGTCGCCTACGCCGGGCGCACCGTCGTCGCGGGCGCCCACCTCGTCGCCGCCGAGGGGCAGATCACCGGGCTCGTCGGCCCGAACGGCAGCGGCAAGTCCACGCTCCTGCGCACCGTCTACCGCCATCTGCGGCCGGTGGCGGGCCGGGTGCTCCTGGACGGGACCGATCTGCGCGAGCTGACCCCCGCGCGGTCGGCCCGGCACGTCGCCGCGCTGCCGCAGGAGCGCGGCGCGGACGTCGAGCTGACCGTGCGCGAGGTCGTCGCGATGGGACGCACGCCCTACAAGCGGGCCTTCGCCGGGGACGACGCGGCGGACCGGGACACCGTCGCGCGCGCCCTCGCCGAGGTCGGCATGGACGCGGCGGCCGGGCGCCGCTTCGCGGCCCTGTCCGGCGGCGAGCGCCAACGCGTCCTGCTGGCCCGCGCGTTCGCCCAGGACCCCGACGTCCTCGTGCTCGACGAGCCGACCAACCACCTCGACGTGCGCCACCAGGTGGAACTGCTCGCCCTGCTGCGCGGCAAGGGGCGCACCACGCTCGTGTCCCTGCACGACCTCAACGCGGCCGCCTCGGTCTGCGACCGCCTGCACGTGCTGCACGGCGGGCGCGTCGTCGCGTCCGGGCCGCCGCGCGAGGTGCTCACGCCCGCGCTGCTCGCCGAGGTGTTCGGCGTCCGGGCGGCCGTCCTGGACCACCCGCTGACCGGCGACCCCCTGATCGCCTTCGACCACCGGGAACCGGCGGGGGAGCCCGCGGACGGTGCGCCGGAGCGCGTGCGGTGCGCGGACATCCCGTGAAGGCCCTGTGGCGTGCCCCGTACCCGCAGTAGGTTCGGTGAGCGCGTGGCCGCCCACGGCCGCCCGCGGGGTGCTGACCACGGCTGAGGGGAGCAGGGGTGCGCCGGGGCACGACGGTCGGCGGGCGCTACCGGCTGGTGCGCGGCCCCCTCCACGGGGGCATGGGCGAGGTGTGGATCGCCCGCGACCAGCGGCTGCCCCGCCAGGTCATCCTCAAGCGGCTGCGGCGGCGCGGCCGCCGCGGCACCGACCGCAGGGAGTCCGACCGCCTGGAGGCCGAGGCCCGCGCCCTCGCGCGGTTCAGCCACCCCCACGTCGTCACCCTGCACGACGTGCTCACGCTGCCCGAGCGCGCCCTGCCGCGCCGCAGGACCGCGTCCTGGCTGGTCATGGAGTACGTGTCCGGGGGCAGCCTCGCGGACCGGCCGCCGCTCACGCCCCGGCGGGCCGCGCGCGTCGGCACCCAGGTCGCGGCCGCGCTCGCCGCCCTGCACGCCGAGGGGATCGTGCACGGCGACGTGAAGCCCGGCAACGTCGTCGCCACCCCCGAAGGCCTCGCCAAGCTCGCGGACTTCGGCGCCGCCTACCGGGTGGGCGGTCAGGAGACCCTCACCCCGCCCGGCACGCTCAGCTACACGCCCGACTACGCCGCCCCCGAAGTCGTGCGCGGCCGTCCCGAACCGGCGTCGGACGTGTTCTCCCTCGCCGCCCTGCTGCACACCCTCGTCACCGGCCGCCCGCCGCGCCCGCGCACCGGCGGCGACGTCGACCCGTTCGTCGCCGAGCGGCAGGCCGAGCGCGGCGAGGTCGCCCTCGACCCGGACCTCGGCCCGCTCGGCGACCTCCTTCCCGCGATGCTCGACCCCGCGCCGAAGAACCGCCCGGGCGCGGCCGAGGCGGGCCGGCTGCTCGCCGGGATCGCGGGCCCGCAGGAGCCGCTGCCGCGCGGCGACATGGGCGGCGACGGCGCGGGCGAGGGCGTCGGCCAGGACAGCGAGAGCTCCGGGCGGATGGTGCTGCCGGGCAGGTCACGGCAGTTCCTGATCGTGGCGGCCGTGGCCGGGGTGACGCTCGCCGCCGCCCTGTGGCTGCCGCCCCTGCGGCCGGGGGGCCACGACGACGGCTCCGGCGGCGCGCACCGGACCCCGGCGGCCCCGCCCCTCGGTGACCACCGCACCGTCGACCCGTGTGCCCTCGCGGACCCGGCCGCCCTCGAACGCTTCGGCGAAACCGAACTCGACCGCCGCTACGGCAACTTCGACCGCTGCGACATCCTCGTGGACACCGGCGGCGACGCCCCCGTGGACGTCCAGTTCCACCTCGACACGGGCGGCGCATCCGGACGGCCCGCACCCCACCGCACCCAGGGCGACGTGGCCGTGGCGAAGGAGTCCGGCGACAGCGACGAGTGCGTCCGTGCGCTGTTCCCGGCCACCGAACGCGACGCGCACGCCGTCGTCGTCGTGGAGGACACCGGGTCCGGCAATCGGGCCCAGCGCGTCGACGCCGCGCGGCTGTGCGCCATGGCGGACGCCGCCACCCGCACGGCCGTGCGGCGGCTCAACGCCGGGCCGCTCGCCCGCCGCCCCGAGGCCGGGCCCGACTCCCTCGTCCACCAGGACGCCTGCGCGCTCCTGACCGGGCGGGCCCTCGAAGCCATGCCCGGCGTCGACGCCCGCGACCCCCACGTCGGCTTCGGCAACTGGGAATGCAAGTGGGCGAGCACCACCAGCCGCCTCTGGCTGGAGCTGCGCTTCGACCAGGGCAGCTCGGTGCCGGACGCGAGCGACGGCACGCTCACCCGCGTCGGCGGCCGCCGCGCCGTCGTCGAGCCGGGCGCGGAGGGGCCGCGCACCTGCCGCGTCCGCGTCGTCCACCGCGGCCCGGGCGGCGGCCGCTCCGTCGAGACCCTGAACGTCACCGTCGGCGGCGACCCCTCCCAGGAGCGGCTGCGCCGCCTCGCCCTGCGCTTCGCCACGGCGGCGGTGGCCGAACTCCGCTGACCGCAGGGGCGCTCCGGGACGGGTCCCGGGCCCGGCCGCCCACACTGGCGGACACCGTGCGGTCAAGGAGGAGACGCCCATGAACGGTCCCGCGAGCCTCGCGCGCGGCGTCGCGCCCGCGCCGCCGGGCACCCTGCACGCGCGCACCGTCACCGGCGACCTCCAGGCCCCGCCGAGGCCCGGCCTGACCGTGCGGTTCGGACGCGGCGAGGAGCCCGGCGTCGACCTCGGCGTCGGCGAGCACGACCTGATGGTGAGCCGCCGCCACGGCGAACTCACCTACCGCGACCGCGCCTGGTGGCTGCGCAACACCGGACGCCAGCTGCTGCGCCTGCCGCGCGGCCGGATGATGCACTCCAGCACCGACCCGGTGCCGCTCGCGCCGGGCTACACCCCACTGTTCGTACGCGGCTCCGGCTACCGCGAGCACCTGGTCGAGCTGTACGTCACGGGCCACGACGACCTGGGCCCGGTCTCCCGCCGCCGCGCCGACACCGTGCCGCCCAAGCGGTGGGCGCTGTCGGACGAGGAGCGGCTGCTGCTCGTCGTCCTCGGCCAGGAGTACCTGCTGTACGAGGAGAGCCCGCGCCCGCTGACCTATCCCAGGGCGGCCGAGCAGCTCGCCTATCTGCGCCCCGACGAGCTCTGGGGGGAGCGCAGGATCGAGTACCGGATCGAGGTCGTGCGGCGCAGGCTGCACGACAGCGGCTTCCCGTACCCGCTCCTGCACGACACGTCGGTGGGCCGCCCGTCCGACAACAGCCTGCTGCACAACCTGCTCAGGGGCCTGGTGGAGTCCACCACGCTGGTGCCGCCCGACCTCGGCCTCATGGACGACGAGCCGGACCGGTAGCGGGCAGTGACTCCAGGAGGAACACGGCGGCGTCCCGCAGGGACGGGGGCGCGGCGCCGGGCTCCCGCAGGCGGCGGGCGAGCCGCCCGAGGACCTCCGTGGTGCGCGCGGAGCCGATGGCCCCGGCGTGCGGGGCGAGGTCCGCGACCAGGTGCTCCGCGTCCCGCCAGGCCCCCGCGCGGACGAGGGCCGCGAGCAGCTGGGCGGTGAACAGGTGCCGGTAGGACGGGCCGGGGGCGGTGGCCGCGCGGTGCAGCGCGGGCACCGCCCCCTCGGTGTCGCCGAGCCGGGCGAGGACCCAGCCGCGGTGGCCGAGCAGCTCCCACTCGTCGAGCCACCACGCCCACGGCGGGTCGTGCCGCGAGACGCCGTCGAGGAACCGGCTCCCGGCCCGCGCCAGCAGGACGCGCGGCTCCCGCCGGGCGCCGAGCAGCGCGGTCGCGTGCGCCTCGCGGACCAGCACGAGGCTCGCCACCCGCGGCGGCAGCGGCCGCGGCCCCCGCGCGCGGGCGGCGGCGGCCAGCGCGGCGCGGGGGCGCCCGGTGTGGGCCAGGAGCATGCTGTCGTTCAGGAGCGTGAGGCGGGCCGTCCAGCGGTCGCCGCACCGCTCCGCGAGGGCGAGCGCACGCGCGTTGAGCCGGTGCGCCCGCCGGTAGTGGCCCGCGTCGAACAGGACCCACCCGGCGACCTCGTACAGCTCGGCGAGGGCGGCGAGCCGGTCGCCGGCCGCGCCCCGCGCGGCGCCGGGCGGGCGGCGGCGGGCCGGGTGCGCGTGCGGCCCCGCGGCCGTGCCGGGCAGGCCACGCAGGGCCGCGCGCACCAGCGGCACGGCGGCGCGGGCGCCGTGCGCCGCGTCCACGGCGACGAGCCGCCGCACCGCGTCCACGGCGTACGCGGTGACGTCGCCCTCCTCGCCCGCCCCGTGCTCCACCACGCCTCCCCGCGGCCGCAATGATCTCTATGTGCGCTGCAACGGCCCCCGCGCGGACTCTGTTCCCGCCGCGGCCGGGGCCGGGGCCGCCGCGCCCGCCCACTCCATCCGCGACCAGGGCAGCGCGAGCGCGTCCAGGGACGTGACCGTGCGCGGCGCCAGGGACGCCAGCGGGGCCGCCTCCGCGTGCCGGGCGAAGACCGTGTCCACGTAGCGGTGGCCGGTGTCGGCGGCGACGAAGACCGTGGTGCGGCCGGGGTCGGCGGCGTGCTCCCAGCGCGCGGCCGCGTATCCGGCGCCGGTGGACAGGCCCGCGAACACCGCGTGCCGCCGCAGCAGGTCCACGCTCCCGGCGAGCGCGGTGTCGAAGGACAGCCAGTGCAGGGTGTCGTACGCCGGGTGGCGGACGTTGGCGAACGGGATGGAGCTGCCGATCCCGGCGATGATGATCTCCGGGTCGGCGACGTGTTCGCTGCCGAAGGTGACGCTGCCGAAGGGCTGCACGCCGACCAGGCGCACGTCGGGGCGGCGGGCCCGCGCGTAGCGGGCGAGGGCGCCGGTGGAGGCGCCGGAGCCCACGCCGCCGACGAGGGTGAGGCCGCCGGTGGCGCCGGTCTCCGCGCACACGCGGTCCGCGATCGCCTCGTAGCCGAGGTAGTGGATGTCGTCGTGGTACTGCCGCATCCAGAAGTACTCGGGGTGCTCGCGCAGGATCTCGTGGACGCGCGCGACGCGCCGCCGCTGGTCGAGCTTCAGGTCGTCGCTCGGCGGCATCTGCTCCAAGGTGGCGCCGAGGACGGCCAGTTGGGTGCGCAGGGTGTGGTCGACGGTGGTGGAGCCGACGATGTGGCAGCGCATGCCGTAGCGGTGGCAGGCGAGCGCAAGCGCGTAGGCGTAGATGCCGCTCGAACTGTCGAGCAGCGTGTCGCCGCGGCGCACCGCGCCGGTGTCCAGGAGGTGGCGCACGGCCGCGAGGGCCGAGACGGCCTTCATGGTCTCAAAGCGCAGGCAGACGAACCCGTCGGCCACGCGTATCAGGTCGGGGCGGCCGATCGCTTCCGCGATGTGCTCGTCCATGCGGGGACTCCTCGCTCGGGGTCGCAGGCGGGGTGGGGGTGGTGTGGAAGGTGTAGGTGGCGGGGATGCCCGTGGCCGCGAGGGCCCGGCGGCAGGCGCGCACCCGGCCGCGCAGGTCCCGCGCGGCGGGGTCGAAGAGCAGCCCCGCCACGTTGCCGCTGTGCGCGACCTGTACGCCGAGCGCGCCGACGCGGCCCGCGATGCCGGTGAGCGCGGTGAACTCCGCGTGCGGCAGGACCCGCTGGCGCAGCCGGGCGCTCTCGGTGGCGACGTGGCCGAGCAGCGCGGGGTCGGCGGCGGCGACGGCCTGGCGCAGCAGTCCCCGCAGCCGCTCGTAGGCCGGTACGTCGGTGTCGTCCGCCGGGGCGGGGGCGGGCAGCGCGAGGGTGTCCACCGACCGGCCGCCGCCGAGCGCGCAGCCGACGACGACCGCCGGGGGCAGGGCCGCGCCGAGGTCCTCCAGGACGCGGCCCTCGCGCTGGGCGAACAGCAGCGCGCGGCCGTCCAGCATCAGCGGGTCCGAGGCCCGCTCGGCGCGCACCGCGAGGCGCGCGACCGCCGCAGGCGCGAGGCGCACGCCGAACGCGTCGGCGACCGCGCGCACGGCCGCGATCACGTCGCTGCTGGACGAACCCATGCCGAGCCCCACCGGGACGTCGCCGACGAGCCGCAACTCGCCGCCGCCCAGCGGCCTCCGGCAGTGCGCGGCGCACTCGGCGAGGGCGTACGTCGCCGCGCGCAGCGCCTTGGTGCGGTCGGCGGGGACCACCGTCACTGCCGCGGTGCCCGGGCGGCGGGTGAACTCCGCGCGGGTGCCGAGCCCGGCGAGCGGCAGCGTGACCAGGCCCGCGACGCGCCGCCCGCGCCCGTCAAGGAACACGCCCTGGAGGATCTCGCCGTGGTGACAGGCGGCCCGCCCGGTCCCGGCCCTCACGCCCCGTCCTCGTCGCCCGGCGCGGCCCGGTACCGGTACAGGACCGTCGGCTCGGCGCTGAACTGCGAGAACGGGAACGGCTCCGCGGACAGCGCGGTGACCCCCGCGCCCAGGAAGGCCCGCGCGACCGCGCTGCCGGACTGCGCGTACACGACCAGCGGGACGCCCCGCTCGCGGCAGCGGGCGAGGATCGTGTCGAAGCTGCCGTTGGACAGGGTCATGCCGGTGGCGACGACGGCGTCCGCGGCGTCGAGGACCTCGTGCATGTCGCGGCTCACGGGGTCGCCCCACTGGGTCGTCCGCAGGTTGAAGTCGCAGGGCAGCGGGTCGCCGCCGCGCTCGCGGATCGCCGCGACGAGCGGGTTGACGACGCCGATCAGCGCGACCCTGGCGCCCGGCTCGATGTCGAGCAGGCCCGCGATGGCCGTGTCCCGGGCCACCGCGCGCACCTCCGGCGGCCCGGCGGGCAGCGTCACCGGCTCGGCCCCGGGCGTTCGCCGGTGCGGCGCGACACAGGCCAGATAGGCGTCGAGGGCGGCCGTGCGCAGCGGCGTCGGCGCGTCCTTCAGGAGTGTGCCGAGCGAACTCCCCGACGCCTCGCGGCAGATGGCCGGGTCGATCTCGCCCGCCTCGAAGGCGCAGCCGCCGAAGGCCCCGCCGACGCGGACGAGGACGTACTGGTTGAGGTAGGTGACGTCGCCCCCGGCGAGCCGCGTGCCGTGGTGGATCCAGAACACGCTGGTGGCCGTGAGACCGGCCGGATCGGGCCCCAGTTCGCCCGCGAGGGCGGCGCCGAGGAGTTCCTGGACGTTCCCGGGGCGCGTCATGCCCGGCCTCCGCGGGTGAAGGCGAACAGGAAGGTGAGGACGCCGTCGTGCCAGTCGCGCACCGAGTCGACCCGTGGCGCGAAGCCCCGCTCCTGGGCGTCCTGGACGATGCGGCGCAGATCGGCGGTGTTCGACGCGATCACGTACGCCACGCCGTCGGGCGCGAGCAGGTCCCGCTCGGCGAGCTGGGTGAAGAACCGCGCGAGCAGGCCCGAGCCGACGCAGGTGTTGCGCACGACGTCGGGGTCGTCGCTCACCGGCCGGCTGACGGCGGGCGGGTTGAAGGTGACGACGTCGAGCCGCGCGCCCGGCGGGAGCCCGTCGAAGAGGTCGCCTGCGGCGGGCAGGAACGCCGTGCCCTCCCGGGGGCCGACCAGACGGGCGTAGTGCCGGGCCGCGGTGGCGACGCTGGTGGCGTGCACGTCCATCGCGTAGATCTCGCGCGCCCCGCGCACCCCGGCGGCCACGGCCTCCACGCCGAGCCCGGCCCCCATGGCGCCGTAGCGCAGGCCGCGGGTCTCTATGCGGCCGTCGAGGATCCGCTCGTGCACCATCCGGCTGGTCTCGCCGGGCAGGAACACGCCGGGCGGCACGTCGAAGCTCCAGCCGTTCCACTCGTACGCGCGCGTGGTGTGCAGGTCCGCCTTCGGCTGGTTGAGCGCGACGATCCGCTCGGCGGGCAGGGGCGGCGGCAGCTGCCGCAGCAGGTCGGGGCCGGTGGCTCGGGTGTTCATCAACTGTCCTTTTCCGTAGGGGAGTCGGGGGGAGGGAGGGGGCCGCGGTAGCTGATCGCGAGATGGCCGAGGGCGTCGGGGCCCGGCTCGGCGTCGACCTCGAAGACCTCCGCGAGCAGCTCGGGCGTCAGGACGTCCTTCGGCGGCCCGGCGGCGACGAGGCGTCCGCCGTGCAGCAGGAGCAGCCGGTCGCAGTGGCGGGCGGCGAGCGACAGGTCGTGCAGCGCGACCAGGACGGTCTGGTCGGTGCCCGCGAGCAGGGCGAGCAGCTCCAACTGGTGCTTGACGTCGAGGTGGTTGGTCGGCTCGTCGAGGAGGATCGCGTACGGCTGCTGGGCGAGCGCGCGGGCGATGTGGGCGCGCTGGCGCTCGCCGCCGGACAGGGCCTTCCAGGCGCGCTCGCGCAGCCCGGTCAGGCCGAGCCGCGCCAGGGCGGCCTCGACGACGGCCCGGTCGTGCGCGCCGGGCCCGCGCCACCGGTCCCCGAACGGCGTCCGGCCGAGGCCCACCACGTCCACGACCCGCAGCTCGCTGTCGGTGTCGGCGGCCTGCTCCACGAAGGCGACGCGCCGGGCGACGCGCCGCGCGCCCCAGGGCCCGATCGGCTCGCCGTCGTAGCGGACGACGCCCTCGGTGGGCGCCCGCAGCCCGGCCAGGCACCGCAACAGGGAGGACTTGCCGGAGCCGTTGGGCCCGATCAGGCCGACGGTCTCGCCCGGGGCGACGTCCAGGGACACGCCGTCGACGACGGCCCGGCCCGCGACCGCCCAGCTCACGTTCTGCGCGGTGATCCTCACAGCTCACCCCGCCCGCGCAGGACGAGCAGGAACAGCGGCACGCCGAGCAGCGCGGTGAACACGCCGACGGGCACCTCCTGCGGGGTGAACGCGACCCGCGCGAGCGCGTCCGTCCACACCAGGAACACCGCGCCGACCAGGGCCGACAGCGGAAGCAGCACCCGGTGCCGGGGGCCGACGAGGAACCGTACGCCGTGCGGCACGATCAGGCCGACGAAGCCGATCGCGCCCACGGAGGCGACGGCCACCGACGTCATCAGGGACGTCACGACGAGGAGCACCCAGCGCGTGGTGCGCACGTCGACGCCGAGCGACGAGGCCGCGTCCGCGCCGAAGGAGAACCCGTCGAGGGCCGCCGAGTTGAGCCAGAGCACGAGCAGGCCCACCGCCGTCACGACGGCCGTCACGGCCACCGCGTCCCAGCGCGCGGGCGCCATCGAGCCGAGCAGCCACTGCGTGATCGCCCGGATCATCTCCGCGTCGCCGGACGCCATCAGGACGAGCGAGGTGAGGGCCGTGAACAGCTGCGACACCACGACGCCCGTCAGGACGATCCGCACCGAGTCCAGGCCGCCGCGCCGCAGCAGCAGCATCAGCAGGGCGAACGACACCATGGCGCCCACGAACGCGCCGCCCGTCACACCGAGCGAGGCGGACCCGACGCCGAGCACCACGACGGTGACCGCGCCGGTCGAGGCGCCCGAGGAGATGCCCAGGAGATAGGGGTCGGCGAGGGCGTTGCGCGTGACCGCCTGGAGCGCGGCGCCGCACACCGCGAGGGTGGCGCCGACCAGGGCCGCGAGCAGCACGCGCGGCACCCTGAGTTCCCAGATCAGCGAGTCCACGAGCGGCGCCGGGGGCTCGGCGCCGAGCCCCAGGTGGTAGCCCGCGCTGCGGGCGATGTCCCCGTAGCCGACGTCGGTGGTGCCGATGCGCACGGACACGGCGGCGGACGCGACGAGGGCGAGCGCGGCCAGGAGGAAGAGCCCGGCCCGCGCGCCCGGCCCCCGCAGCACGTTCCGGGCGGCGGGGGAGGGGGCGGCGGCCCCGGGGGAGCGCGCCGCCGTCCGGGCCGACGGGTGCAGCAGGTCCACCGCGCCGCCGCCTGGACCCGGCGGCGCGGGCGGGCCGACGACGCCCACCGGACCCGGGCTAGCGGACATACCCGAGGTCCTTCATCCCCGTGACGAGCCGCGGCAGGGCGCCGACCGCGCGGACCGAGGGGTCCATCTCCGTGCCGGGTATCTCGATGAAGCGCTTCTCCCGCACGGCGGGCAGCTTCGCCATCACCGGGTCGGCACGGACCGCGGCGAGCTTGTCCGCGGCACTGTCGCCCGGCTTGCCGCGCTCCGACAGATCGCCGAGCACGATGAAGTCCGGCTTGCGCTTGGCGACTTCCTCCCAGCTGACCTGCGGCCAGTCCTCGTCGACGTCGTCGAAGGCGTTCCGCGCGCCGACCACGCGGCTCATCTCGCTGGGTATCGCGGAGCCGCCCGCCACGTACGGCGTGTCGCCGTACACCGAGTACAGCCACACCACGGTCGGCTCGCCCTTGACCCGCTTCTTCGTCTTCGCGGCCCCGGCGAGCGCGGCGCGCTGCTCCCGCACGAGCTTCTCGGCGCGCTTCTCGACGCCGAAGACCTTGCCGAGGTCGGCGTAGTCCTTGAAGAGCAGCTCGAAGGGGGTGCGGTCGGTGCCCCGCGGCGGGCAGTCCACGGCGCTCACGAACGACGGCAGTCCGAGGCGGGCCAGCTCCTCGCGGGTGCCGACGCGGTCCTTGGTGAAGTAGTCCGCGAAGCCGCCGACGGCGAGGTCGGGCGCCGCGGCCCGCAGCTGCTCGCTCGTGAGGATCTTCGGGCTGACCACCTTCACCTCGTCGTACGCCGCCTTGTACTCCGGCGCGATCTTCGTCTTGAGGTTGGACGTGCCGGCCATGCGGCCCTGGAGCCCGAGCGCGAGGAGCACCTCGGTGGAGGACTGGTCGAGGGCGACGGCGCGCTTCGGCGGACCGTCGAGCTCCAGCTTCTTCCCGCAGCTCGTGACGGTCGTCCTGTGGGCGGCGGCCGCCCCGTCGTCCGACGGGTCGCTGCCGCCGGAGGCGCAGCCGACGGCCGTGAGGGACAGGGCGAGGGCGACGGTGCCGAGGCGGGCGGGGTGACGCGGACGCATGGGACCTCCGGTGTGGATGGGGACGCGACCACTGTACTGTAATGGCAATCATTTTCATTAACAGGTCTCGGGGTGCCCGCCGACGTGGCGCGGCCACCCGTGGGTGGGCGCCAAATCCCTTGCCAGTGCGGGGACTCGGGGTCTCCAACGAGGCCGCATAACGATTTCAAGACCGCGCGGTCCGCGCGGACGACAGCAGAGGAGTACGTCACGTGGCGACCACGCCAACGCAAGCGGCCGGGCCCGCCGAGGGTGCGGAAGGGAGCGCGGTAGGAAGCGCGGAAGAGGGCGCGGAACGGGGCGCGGAACGGGGCACGGGAGGGGGCGTGGAACGGGGCGCGGAAGGGGGCGTGGCTCCCGCGCGGAGCGTCCTGCGGGAACCCGCCTTCCTGCGGCTCTGGGCGGGCACCACCGCGTCCGGGCTCGCCACCTGGGCGCTGCCCTTCGTCCTCGGGCTCGCCGTGCTCGACCGCACCATCGGCGCGGCCGCCCTCGGCCTGCTGCTCGCCGCCCGCACCGCGGGCTTCCTCGTCGCGGTCGCCGTCGGCGGCGTCCTCGCCGACCGGTACTCGCGGCGCGGCGTGGTGCTCTGGTCGGGCCTCGCCGCCGCGGCCGCGACGCCCCTCCTCGCGCTCGGCCTCGGCCGCTCGCTCGCGCTGACGCTCGTGGCCGCCGCGGTCGCGGGCGCCGGGCAGGGCGCGTGCCGCCCCGCCTTCCAGGCGCTGACCGCCGAGGTCGTCGACGAGGACCGGCGCCAGGCCGCCAACGCCGCGATGACCCTCTCCGTACGGGTCACCACGCTCACCGGGCCCGCGCTCACCGCGCTGCTCGCCGTCGTCCTCGACACCTGGGCGCTGCTGCTCGGGATCGGCGTGCTGTGGCTGGTGGCGGCGCTGGTGCCGGGCCCCGGCCGGGCGGACACGGCGGCCGCGGCGGACGCGGGCCCGCCCGGTGAACGCCCCTCCTTCCTCGCGGAGTTCGGCGAAGGGCTGCGCGAGGCCCGGCGCCACCCCTGGTTCCTGGCCGGACTCGGGGCGCTGACCACCGTCATAGCCACCGGCTACTCGGCGACCGGCGTGGCGCTGCCGCTGGTCAGCCGCGACAAGTACGGCACCGGGGTGGTCCTGGCCGCCGCCATGACCGCGTACACCCTCGGGGCGCTCGGCGGCGCCCTGGTCGTCGCCCGCTGGCGGCCGCGCGCCCAGGGCCGGGCCGCCCTCGCGGGCCTCGCCCTCTACGGCTTCGCGCCGCTGAGCCTCGTCCTGCCGGTGCACTGGACGGTCGTCGTGGCGGCGTACGCGGTGGCCGGGGTGGGCATCGAACTGTTCAACGTGCCGTGGTTCACCGCCACCCAGCGCGAGGTCGCGCCCGACAAGCTGGCGCGGGTGTCGTCCCTGGACTTCATGCTGTCCTACGGCCTCGCCCCCGCGGGCCTCGCCCTGATCGCCCCGGCCATCGACACCTTCGGCCCCCGCCCGGTCCTCGCGGCCTGCGCGGCCCTGTGCTTCGCGGCCCCGGCGGCGGCGGCCCTGGTGCCGAGCAGTCGGGGGTTCAGCAGGTCTCCGGCCTGATCCCGGCGGAAGGCGACGGCGCGCGGCCGAAGGATTCAGCCCGTCCGGCGTTTGAGGACAAGGCGCGGAGCGCCGGTGAGGAGGGGGTCCGAGGGGCGGCAGCCCCCGGAGGGCCCGGCTACAGCGGGGCCTGCCAGGTGGTGGTGCCGGTGTCGGAGGCGGCGTCCGTCTCGCCGTCGTCGTGGACGACGAGCCGCACCCCGGCACGCCCGTCCGGCAGGACCCCCGCCTCGACCGTCACCTCGATCCGGGAGACGCCGGGGCGCCGCGACGTCGCGGCCAGGGCCCGGCGCAGGGCGGCGAGGAGGCGGCCCGCGGCGGGCTCCGTGACCCGGGTGTCCACGGCGCCCGTGAAGTGCACCGACGGCTGCACCCCGAGCACCGCGCCCGCCCCGGCCGTCTCCTTGAGCACCTTGCCCCGGAACGTCGTCGGCGCGTCGGCGGGCGGCTGCTGGAGCGCGAAGATCGCCGTCCGCACCTCCTGGATGGTGGACTCCAGCTCGTCCACCGCCTGGTCGAGCGCCGACTGCTCGGGGGCGGAACCGGCCCTGCGGCGCGTCGACTCCAGCATCATGCCGGTCGCGAAGAGCCGCTGGACGACGAGGTCGTGCAGGTCGCGGGCGATGCGGTCGCGGTCCTCGAACACGGCGAGCCGCTGCCGGGACTGCTGCGCGTCGGCGAGCACGAGGGCGAGCGCGGCCTGCGAGGCGAACTGGGTGGCGAGCAGCCGCTCCACCGCCGTGTACGGGCGTTCGCCGCGGCGGCGCGGCAGCGCGAGCGTACCGATGAGACGGCCGCCAGCCTGCAGCGGCAGCATCATGCTCGGCCCGAAACGGGACCGCACATGGGTCGTCATCCGGGGGTCGGTCGCCGAGTCCTCGATGAACACCGGCTGCCCGCCCAGGAGTTGTTCGAGGACCGCGCTGCCGGGCTCGATGGTGGTCCCCATGAGGTCGTTCTGCGCGGCCGCGGCGGGGTGGCGCCGGTATCCCGGCCCGGCCGCCCCCGAGGTCGCCGCCGCGACGATCCGCATGCCGCCCTCGGCCGTCGGCTGGAGGACGACGCCCGCCGCCGCGTCCGCGAGGAGCCGGGCCTGCTGAGCCACCGTCATCAGGGCGTCGGGCGCCGCCTCACCGGTGAGGAGGGCCGTGGTGACCGCCGCCGCGCCCTCGATCCAGCGCTCCCGCTGCCGGGCGGTCTCGTACAGGCGGGCGTTGGCGATGGCGATGCCCGCCTGGCTCGCGAGGACCCGCAGCATCCCCCGGTCCTCGGCGGTGAAGGCGCCGCCCCGCGCGTGGGTGAGGCGGAGCAGGCCGAACTCCTCGTCCTGGACGCGGATGGGGACGCTCAGCATGGAGGGGTCCGTGCCGCCCCCGGAGTCCGTCGCGCCGGGCTCCGGCTCCCGCTCTGCCCCGGCCGTGAACCGCTCCGGCCGCGCGCCCTCCGCCGCCGGGACCCGCAGCACGGCGTACCGGGCCCCGGTCAACGCGGCGGCGCTGTCCACGATGTGCTGGAGCGTGGGGCGCAGGGACAGCTCCGTGCCGATGCCGATGACCGCGTCCAGGAGCAGCGGCAGGGGCGGCGGAGCTCCGCTGACGACGTCGTCGGTCATGGCGGCGGCGTACTCCCGTCCCGGACGGGCCGGGCCTCGTCAGCCTGTCAGGGGAGCGAGGACCAGCGGCTGGATCTTGCCCTCAAGCATGGCACCGAGGCCGAGCACCGCGCACACGTCGGGGCGCTCCGCGATGTGCACGGGCATGCCCGTCGCGTTCCGCAGCATCTGGTCGAGGCCGGGGAGCAGCGCGCTGCCGCCGACCATCATGATGCCCCGGTCGGCGAGGTCGGCCACGAGGTCCGGCGGGCAGTCGCGCAGCACCTTGCCGATGCCGTCGAGCACGGCGGTGAGCGGGGTGTGGATGGCGTTGCGGACGGCGGCCGTGTCGACCTGGACGGAGCGGGCCAGGCCCGTCGCGACGTCCCTGCCGTGGATCTCGGTGGACTCCGGGCCGTGCGGGGTCAGGCCGTTGCCGCTGAGGGCGAGCTGGAGGGGGCGTACCGACTGGGAGGGCAGCATCAGTTCGTGCTGGTGGCGCAGGTGCTGCACGATCGCGTGGTCGATGGCCTCGCCGCCCACCGGGATCCGCTCGGCCGTCACGATGGAGCCGAGGGAGAGCACCGCGACCTGCGTGGTCGCGGCGCCGCACACCATGATCATGGTCGCTTCGGCGCGCTCCACCGGAAGCCCGCAGCCCACCGCCGCCGCGATGAGCGTGTCCACCAGTTCCACGCGCCGCGCGCCGAGGCCCACCAGGGTCTCGACGGTGGCGCGCTGCGCGAGCGGGTCCGCGTCGTGCGGGGTGCACGCGGCCGCGCGCAGGCGGGGCTTGCGGCGCAGGGTGCGGCGCAGCTTCTCGCCGAGCAGGCTGCGCAGCATGCGCTGGGCCATCTGGATGTCAACGACCGTGCCGCCGGACACGGGGCGTACGACACGGATGTAGGCGGGGGTGCGGCCCGTCATCTGCTCCGCGAACTGGCCGACCGCGATGAGCGCGCCCGTGCGCGTGTTCACGGCGGCCACGCTCGGCTCGTCCACGACGAGCCCAGCCCCCTTCACGAACACGCGCGTGCGGGCCGCCCCCAGGTCGACGCCGATATGGCAGCGGCGCAGCTGTTCCAGACTGACGGTCACGGCGGATCCTCCCGAGAGCACGCGGGGGCCCACCGGGCGGTGGGCCCTGCCCTTCGCATCCTGCGGGGGCCCGGGGGCGGCCGCATGCGGGGGTGGGCCGGGCGGGGTGCGGCCGAGCGGGTGGTTCCGCACACCGGACGGGCCGGGCTCCCCGGCGCGTAAATCGGTACGTGGCCTCCAGAGGGGCCGGTTAGCATCCCGTGTGACACGAGCATCCACTGAAGACGCGACTGACGACGAGCGCCCCGCCATAGCGGACACGGGGCCCGGTTCCGGCGCGTCCGCCGCGCCCAAGCGCCGTATCCTCGCCGATCTGACCCCGCTGCGGACCTCCGCGGACTACCGGCGCCTGTGGTTCGGCAACACCGTCTCCTGGATCGGCCAGGCGATGACCGCCCTCGCGGTGTCCCTCCAGGTGTACGACATCACCGGGTCCAGCTTCTCGGTCGGCCTCGTCGGACTGTTCTCACTCGTCCCGCTCGTCGTCTTCGGCCTGTACGGGGGCGCGATCGCGGACACCGTGGACCGCCGCAAGCTCGGCCTGTACTCGGCCATGGGCCTGTGCGCCCTGTCGGTGGTCCTCGCGGCGGCGGCGTTCGCGGACTTCCACCACGTGTGGTTCCTGTACGGCGTGGTCGCGCTCCAGGCGACGTGCGGCGCCCTGAACTCGCCCGCCCGCACCGCGATGATCCCCCGCCTGCTCCCGCCCGAGCAGCTGCCCGCCGCCAACGCCCTCACCTCCCTGACCACCACCTCCGGCACGACCGTCGGCCCCATGCTGGGCGGCCTCATCGTCGGCCTGTGGGGCTACCAGGCGGCGTACGCCATCGACGCCGTCGCCTTCACGGCCGCCCTGTACGCGATGTGGCGGCTGCCGGCGATGCTCCCCGGCGACGACGGTGCCGATGGCGCCGACGGCGGCGGCGCGGCGGCGGACGGCGGCAAGCGGCGCCGGGCCTCCGTCGTCGACGGCCTGCGCTTCCTCGCCACCCGGCCCAACCTGCGCATGACGTTCTTCACCGACATGTGCGCGATGGTGCTCGCGCACCCGCGCGCGCTGTTCCCCGCCATCGCCATCGTCTGGTACGGCGGCGACGCGAAGACCGCGGGCCTGCTCGCGGCGGCGCCCGCCGTGGGCGCGCTGCTCGGCGGCGTGTTCTCCGGGTGGCTCGGCCGCATCCACCACCACGGGTTCGCCATCGCGCTCTCGGTGGCGGGCTGGGGCACGGCCGTCGCCGTCTTCGGCCTCACCCGCGACCTCTGGCTGGGCGTCGTCTTCCTGGCCCTCGCGGGCGCCGCCGACACCATCTCCATGGTGTTCCGCAGCACCATGCTCCAGGCGGCCACGCCGGACGCCATGCGGGGGCGCCTGCAAGGCGTGTTCATCGTGGTGGTGGCGGGCGGCCCCCGCCTCGGCGACTTCCTCGCGGGCACGGTCGGCGACCTGGCATCGCCCCGGGTGGCGATCGTCGGCGGCGGCGCGGCGTGCGTCCTCGCGGTGGGCCTGCTGGTGCTGCGCTGGCGCGCCTTCCTCCGCTACGACGCCCGCGACCCGCAGGCCTGACGCCACGACGCCCGTGACCCGGGCGGGCCCGGCCGGTCAGCGGCCGCGCACGGCGTCCACGACCTCCGCAAGGGAGCCCACGGTGTGCCGGGCCCCGGCGGCGAGGAGGCGGTCCCGGGCGCGGCCGTCCGGGGCGAGCCCCACGAACGGCACCCCGGCGGCCGCCGCCGCCCCGGCCTCCGCCACGGTGGACCCGATCATCACGCAGCGCTCCGCGGGGGTGCGGAGGCGTTCCAGGACCCGGCGCAGCCCGTCCGGGTCGGGCAGCAGCCGCGTCAGGTCGGGCCTGCGGCAGGCGATCGCGTCGGCCGGGACGTCGAGCGCGTGCGTCGCCACGTACGTCGCCACGGCGCGCGGCGCGGTGTCGGTGACGACGCCCAGGCCCCGGCGGGCGGCCCGCACCGCCCGCACCAGCGCGGCGGCGTGCGGCACGGGCCGCGCCCCGTACACCGCCTGACGCTCGATCCGGTCCAGCTGGTCGTGCAGCTCGCCCGCCGGGGCGCCCTCCCCGGCGAACGCGCGCAGGACGTCCACCGGGTGCGCGAACTCAGCCCCGGCCCCGTCCCCGTCGACCTCCCGCTCCCGCACGACCAGCGAGAGCAGCCGCAGCGCGGCGTCCCGGGCCTTGCCGGGGGCGTAGAGGCGGGCGAGGGTGCCGTCGAAGCCGAGGACGACGGCGGCGGCGCGGCCGAGGTCCGCCGCCAGGGCGCCGGGGTCGGCCGGGAGCCTGCGGTACCAGGACTCCGCGCCGGGCACGGGCTCGAAGAGCGGGTCGTCCAGGGCCGCGCGCAGCGCGGAGGGGACGACCACGAGCGCGTGGTCGGTGCTCGGCGGCAGGCCCGGCCCCGGGGGGTCGTCGACCGTGACGACGAGGCCGAGCCCGTTGAACCTCCGTACGACGTCGGGCAGTTCCTCCAGGAGCACGGTCATCAGCTCGGGCAGGGGGGTGCCGGGGCCGAGGGCCGCGTCCCAGCCGTTCTCGCGGGGCAGCAGCTCGAACTGCTCGGCCCCGACGCCGCCCTGGACCAGCAGCTCGATCACCGCCCGGCTCAGCTTCGTCAGGGCGTCCGCCTGCCAGCCCGGGCGGGCCGCGAAGGCGAAGGAGAGGGTCGTACCGGTGTCGGACACGCGCTCCAGGAGCGACTGGCGCATGCCGCGCAGCTGCGCGCGGAACGCGCGGGCGGCGGGTCCCGGCACGCCCTCCAAGGGCTCGTCCGTCCACAGCGCGAGCGCGGCCGCGGCGCGTTCGGCGAAGGGCCGGGCGCTCCCCGCCGCGTACGCGCGCTCCGCCCCGGCGTGCAGGTCCCGGAAGCGGAGGACGTCGACGGCGGCGGTTCCGTCCACCGGGTCCATCGGCAGGAAGTAGCCGTCGTCGTCCCGCATCACGCCGAGGGTCTCGGACAGGCGGGTGACGTAGGCGTCGACGAGGCGATCCGCGTCGGGCGGCACGTCGTCCTCGTCCCAGAGGGCGGCCACCAGACCGTCCTCGTCGACGGGTTCTCCCTCCGCCCGTACGAGGGCGAGGAGCAGCGCCTGTTCCGGGCCCGGACCGGTGGGCAGCGGGCGCTCGTCCTGGAACACGCGGACGCGGCCGAAGAAGCAGTAGCGGCGGCCCGTGAACGCCAGGTCGCGCAGGCGCGTGAACCCCTCCTCCTGGGTGTCCGGGTGGTGGGACAGGAGGTCGGTGATGGAGGTCTCCAGGACCACGCGCAGCCGCTCCGGCAGGCCCGTGAGCCGCAGGTGGAGCGTTCCCCCGGGCTCCTGGCCCAGGCACAGCGTGCGGACGAGTTCCCCCAGCGCGCGGAAGTCGTCGGTGCGGCTCGCGGTGCCGAGCGGCACGAAGTCCAGGACCTTCAGGACGGGGCCCTCCGGCGTGACGAACACGGTCCGCAGGGAGAGCGCCCCGTGGGGGAGGCCGTGGTCGTGCAGGAGGGCCAGGGCCTCGGCGATGCCGGGCAGCAGCGAGATCAGCTGCGGGCCGGGCAGGCCGTGCGGGGAGTCGCGCAGCAGGACGCGCAGGTCGTTCCCGTGGATGTACGCCTGCACCACGTAGGGGGAGGTGTCCACCACGCCGTAGTCGGTGACGGCGGCCACGCCCGGGTGGCGGAGCTTGACGAGCCGCATCGCGTTCCCGAGCACGTTCAGGCGTCCCCACGTCCGGCGTGAGTAGGTCCGGATCAGCACCTGTTCGCCGTCGCCGCGGGTGTCCTCGGCCAGCCACTCGTCCGCCGCCGCCATGCGGTGCAGCAGCCGGTAGCGGCCCGCGAAAAGACCCGTGTGCTCGGTGAGGCGCCGCACGCTGTCCGGACTCACCTCGGCGAAGGGCTCCGCCGCCACTTCCTCGGCGCCCCGGCCCGTTCCGGGGGCCACGGCCCGCAGCGCTCCCGGCGCCGTTCCCGCCCGCTCGTCGATCAACGCGCCCACCCGGGCCAGGAGTTGCCGGGTCCGTTCCCTGGCGGACCGCGGCAGGGTCGTGAGCAGCACCTCCCGCACGCCCTCGCGGAAGGCGTACGCCCCGGGCGCTCCGCCCGGCCGCTCCCTCAGCATGCCGCTGAGGACGACCTCCGCCAGGTGCTGGGGGAGCGGGCGGCGTGACACGGCGGCGTGGACGAGCCGCATCACCGGAAGGTGCGGTTCGCCCACCGCCAGATGACCGGCGAGGCGGAACGCCTCCGGGGACGCCGACGAGCGGAAGCGCAGGACCAGGTCCTCGGCGGACAGCAGCGCGACGTCCTCGCGCGGCGGCTCGCCGTCGGGCGGCGCGGGGCAGGGCCCCAGCCACGCGGCGGCGCCCGGCAGTTGGCGGCCGCCGGTGTCGGCCACCAGCGCCGCCCAGTGCCGCAGCCACACCGGGGCGACCTCGACGACGGGCACCGGCACGGCTCCGGCGGGCGGGCGGGAACCGTCGTACGGGACGAAGTCGAGTGCCGCCGTCGGGGCCGCCGCGTGCGGCGCGCCGAGGAGCCCCGGGGCGGCGGGCAGCGCCGTGGTGGGCCACAGGCGTTCGGGCAGGGGCTGGGCCACCGCGAGCGGCAGCCGGTCCGCCTGGTGGCGCAGCGTCCGGAACCAGCGGCGGCCGGCCGGGCCCTCGCGCCACTGCGGGCCCATGCAGTCGCTGACCACGAGCGTGACCGTGCGGCCCGTCGCGGGTACGTCGGCCGCGCGCGCCGGGACCGTGCCGTCCGGCGCGGCGCGGTGCAGCTCCACCGTGCGGAACAGGCCCGACTGGACGAGCGCGGTGTGCAGTTCGCGGACCAGCGGCAGCCAGACCGGCATCGTGGGCCCGTCGTCGTACACCAGGCACAGCCGCAGCCAGCGCTCGTCGGCCGGGCGGAGCACCGGCAGCCAGGCGCGCGGGCCCGCCCCGAGCGCGGCGATGCGGTGGGCCGTGGCCGCCTCGTCGAGGACGTGCCGGTCGGGCGCGGGCACGCGGCGGCCGAGGGGGCGCAGGGCGCGCTGGAGGGCGAGGGGGTGGGGGATCATGGGCGGGACGGGGACGCGGATGCTGGTGCCGCCGCCGCCCGCGCCGAGGGTGCCGGACCGTGTTCCGGCGCCGGAGTCCGGCGCCGGGTCCGCCGGGCGCGGCGTTCCCTGCGGCCCCGGGCGCGGCCGCGGGCCGGGCCCCGCGGGCAGGTGCAGCGGGACGCGGTCCTCGGGCGGCGGCTCCGGCGGGGCGGGGTGCGGCGGCTCGGGCGGGGCTTCGGGACGGCGGTCGGCGGCGGGCGGGGCCGCGCGCGGGGGCCGCGCGGCCCCGTCGCCGTCCTCGTCCGGGGCGCCCGGGGGCGGCGCCATGTGCCGGGCGAGCCAGAGGAGTTCGGCCAGCTCCTCGGCCGAAGGCCCGGTGCCGGTGGAGCGCGCCGCCGCGAGCACGGCGGAGAGCCGGTCGACGGGGGTGCGCGCGGGCCCGCCGGACCGGTCCGCCGGGGGCGGCGGGGCGTCAGAAGGCGGCATCGGGCCCCTCGTCACCGGCCGGGCCCCCGCCCTCGCTCAGATACGGCATGAGCAGCCGGGCCAGCTCGTCCCGCGACGGGGCGTCGAGGCCCGCCGCGCCCGTGAGGTAGATCGCGTTGAGGAGCTGGTCGGTGGCCAGTTCGCCGCCGCTGCCGCGCTCCACGAAGCGGGTGATGAGCTCGCGGGCGTAGGCGTCGGGCGTGCCGAGGTGGGCGCGGACGATCTCCTCCAGGTGCTCGCCGTGCGGCTGCCGAAGGCGCAGCGTGACGCAGCGGCGCAGGAACGCGGGCGGGAACTCCCGCTCGCCGTTGCTGGTGAGCACCACGAACGGGAAGGCCCGGCAGCGCACCCGCCCCTGCCGGACCGCGACCGGCGGCCCGGAGTCGGCGGTGAGCAGGTCCGCCTCCGGCGCGTGGCGGGCGACGCGGACCAGCTCGGGGATCTCGTACTGGCCCTCCTCCAGGACGTTGAGGAGGTCGTTCGGGAGGTCCAGGTCGCTCTTGTCGACCTCGTCGACGAGCAGGGCGCGGGGGCGCTCGTAGGGCAGCAGGGCGGTGCCGAGCGGGCCGAGGCGCAGATGGTCCTCGACGCCCGCGCGGTCCTGGGGCGCCCCGTCCTCCTGGGCGCGACCGGCCGCGTACAGGCGCGACAGCGGGTCGTACTGGTAGAGCCCGTCGTGCAGCGTGCTGCGGCTGGTGATGTTCCACCGCAGGACCGGGCCGAGCCCCAGCTCGCGCGCGACGGCGTAGGCGAGGCTCGACTTGCCGCTGCCGGGCGGTCCGGTCACGAGCAGCGGGCGGCGCAGGTACAGGGCGGCGTTGACGAGCTGGACGCACTCCTGTGTCGCGCGGTACGTACGGGCGCGGTGCGCGCGGTCCGGCGACGTCGCGCGGGCGCCCGGCTCCGGGACCGGCAGGACGGGGCCGCCGTCGAAGGCGCGCCACGGGGGCGGCGGCGGCAGTTTCGTGATGCCGTCGTGCGGCTCGCTGCCGCCGGTGTAGACGGGCCACAGGGACATGCGGACTCCGGGATCTCCGTAGGGGGCGGGCGGTCAGGCGACGGGGGAGCGCAGCGGGGCGGGCGCGGCGTCCGGGAAGCAGCGCGGGTCGTCCCACAGCAGCTGTATGTCCCGCGCCCAGTGCCGGTCGGGCTCGTCGGCCGCGTCGGCGGCCTCCCGGAACTCCAGGACGTGGCGCGGCAGTTCGGCGGGCGGGAGCCGGGACAGATGGGCGGCGAGCTGGTCGAGGAAGGCCGCGCCCGTGCAGTCGCCGCCGTCGTGCGCGCAGCCCGTGCGCGGCCAGAGCAGCACCGGCGCGGGCGCGTTCAGGGACGCCTCGAAGTGCGGGCGCAGCCGCGGCGACCTCGGCGGCGCGGCGAAGCCCGCCAGGTCGGCCTCGTCGTGGCGCAGCCGGAAGCGCAGCTTGTTCGGCTTCTCCCCGGCGGCGCAGTCCACCCGGTGCACGGTCGTGGTGGCCTTGGCGTCGAGCCGCTCCCACTTGCGGGCGAGCTGGTGCCGCAGACCGCCCGCGCGCCGCGCCCTGTCGGTGACCACCAGCGGGTACGAGCAGCCGAGCGGCGTGGGGTCGTCGGCGCTGCGCGCCCAGTGCGCCACGGGCTCGTTCAGCCACTCGCGGGGCAGGACGAAGGCGATCAGCTCGGCCGCGTCCAGGGGGAGCCTGCCGAAGGCCTCCTCGATCAGCTCCTGCACCTGGCGGCGCACCCGCCCGCGCGCGAGCGTCCGCGAGCCCACGGGGTGCCTGCGCCCGTCCCGGCAGGCCGACACCTCGACCAGGACCTGGTCGTCCCCGGCCCCGCTGCGCGCGAGCTCCACGAGGATGGGCGACCAGACGGCCCGGTCCCGCGCCCCGGGGCCCGCCGGGGCGGGCGCGGGCGAGGGGGCGGGCGCGGCTGGCGGGGCCGGGACGCACGGCGCTTCCCGCACGCCCACCGGCCCCGGGGCCCGCACCGCCTCGCCCGCCACGGCCACGGCCTCAGGGACGGGCGCGGCCGTCCGCCCGGAGAGGCCCGCCGCCTCAACGGACGGCTCCACCAGGGCCCGCAGGGACTCCGTGAAGCGGGCCGCCGCGCCCGGCACCTCCACCTCCGAGAGTACGTACCACGCCGCCGACCACAGCGAAGGGAAGCCGTCGGGCGGCGGTGGCGGGCCGAGGGGGCCGACCGCCTCCCGGTAGAGGCGCTCCGGCGCGCAGGCGAGGGCCGCCCCGGCCCGCTCGGCCCGGTCCACCAGGTCGCGCAGGCGCGCCGGGTCCGTGCCGGGCCGCGGCGGGGCCGGGACGAGCCCGGCGAGGCGGGGCCAGTAGCGGGCCAGGACGTGCGCGGGCAGCATCCGGCCCGTGCGCACGCCCGCGGCCCCGGCCGCCGCCGAGACCATGCCGACGACGAGCCCGCTGTCCGCGAGGGCCACGGCGGCCCCGCTGAAGCCGGGCGCGAGCGGCTGCCCGTGGGCGCTCCAGGCCTCCAGCTGGATCCACTCGTCGGCGATCAACTGGGCGGCGGTGGCGCGGTACTCGGCGATGGTGCCCTCCTCGTACCCGCGGGGAAAGCCGTACGCGACCAGCCGGGGCCGGGGCTCCGCGTAGGCGTCGTCGGGCCCGGCGAACCCCGCGGGCGCGATCGGCACCGGCCTCGCCAGCTCCAGGACGGCGAGGTCGCCCGGGTCGGTGCCGCGCCCCGCCCAGCCGCCGTGCGCGTCGACCTCCGCCGCCACCGCGCCGAGGTCCCCGCGGTGCGGGAAGGCGACGGCGACCGGTGCCCGCGCGCTGTCCCGTACGACGTGTGCGCAGGTCAGCACGTGCCGGTCGGAGACGAGGAAGCCCGCGCCCGTCTCGCGGCCGCACTCCACCCGGGCGTGCCAGGACGCGCTGCTCATGAGGTGGCGGCGGACTCCGGGCGCGGGGCGGGGGCCGACGCGGGGCCCGAGGGCGCGGGGTCCTTCTCCGGTGACCAGGAGAGCCGCACCAGGAGATGGCCCTCGGCGGAGCCCTTCACGAGCACCGCCCCGGCCTCCGCCGTCATCCGCACGCCGAACTCGATCTCCACCGTGTCCGGCTTGAGCGTGCCGTCGCGGAACACCTGGAGCGCCGACTCGGCGGCCGCCCGCGCGCTGTCCAGGGTGGCCTCGAAGGTGCGGGCGGCCTGCGCGGGCCCGTCGCCGCGCGAGACGAGCCGGACGCCGTCCAGGTCGTCGGGGTCGAGCGCCACGACCACCCGCGCGCCGCTGTTCGTCGTGTACTCGACCAACCCACCGTCCATACCGCCCATGCAGCCCCCGTCGTCACGCGGGCCCAACGCGGCCCGCTGCTCGGTCTCCGAGCCCACATTCTGGCGGACGTCCCCGCTGGCGGAAAGCCGCCCTGGCAGCTTCCCGCCAGGCCCGCGCAACTCTCCCGCAACACAAGCGGACTGACACTTGCCGCATCGCTCGCGGGCCCCCGCGCCCCGGGCGCCACCCGCATGTGGTGCCGACGAAGAGAGGTCGCCTTGAGACCGAGACCCCGTCAAGCCCGCCGCCCCCGAAAGGCCCGCCGCGGACTCCTGCCCGCCGGGCTCGCCCTCGCCCTGCTGCCCGCGGGCCTGACCGCCGCCTCCGCCGCGGCGGCACCGGGGCCCGGCCCCCGGGCGCCCCAACCGGCCGCGCCCGCACGGCAGTCCACCGTCACCCTCGTCACCGGCGACGAGGTGACCGTCACCCGGCTCGGCCACGGCAAGCAGACCGTCACCGTCGACCGCCCGCGCGGCGCGAGCGGCGCCGTGCGCACGCGCGTCGTCGACGGCCGCGTCACCGTCGTACCGGACGAGGCCCGCCCCTATCTGCGCGCGGGCGTCCTGGACGAGCGCCTCTTCGACGTGTCGGAGCTGATGCGCCAAGGAGCCGGCGCCCGCCGGGGAGCACGCGGGGCCGCCTCCGGTGGCCTTCCGCTCATCGTCACGTACAAGAAGGACGCCCCCGCCGTCCGTGCGGCGCCGCGCGGCACGCGCCAGGTCCGCGCGCTGCGCAGCATCCGGGGCGCCGCGCTCAAGGCGGCCCCGGGAACGGCCTTCTGGCGGAGCGTCACCAGCGGCGGCAAGGCCCCGCGCACCCTCGGCGGCGGCATCGCGAAGGTGTGGCTCGACGGCCGGGTCCGGGCGGACATGGCGGCCAGCAACGCCCAGATCGGCACCCCCGAGGCCTGGCAGGCCGGGCTCACCGGCAAGGGCGTGAAGGTCGCCGTCCTCGACACCGGCGTCGACGCCACCCACCCCGACCTCAAGGGCCGCGTGGGCGCGACGAAGAGCTTCGTCCCCGGCGAGGAGGTCGCCGACCGGGGCGGCCACGGCACCCACGTCACCTCCACGGTCGGCGGCAGCGGCGCCGCGTCCGACGGCAAGGAGAAGGGCGTCGCGCCCGGCGCGGAGCTCGCCGTCGGCAAGGTGCTCAGCGACGAGGGCTTCGGCAGCGAGTCGCAGATCGTCGCCGGGATGGAGTGGGCCGCCAGGGACGTGGACGCCAGGATCGTGTCCCTGAGCCTCGGTTCGAGCGAGCCCAGCGACGGCACCGACCCGATGGCCGCCGCCGTCAACGCCCTCACCGAGGAGACCGGCGCCCTCTTCGTGGTCGCCGCGGGCAACACCGGCGCGCCCTCCTCCATCGGCTCGCCCGCCGCCGCCGACTCCGCGCTCACCGTCGGCGCCGTCGACTCCGCCGACGAGGCCGCGTACTTCACCAGCCAGGGCCCCCGCCACGGCGACCGGGCCCTCAAGCCCGACCTGTCCGCCCCGGGCGTGGACATCCTCGCCGCCCGCTCCCGACTGACGCCCGGACAGGGCGACTACACCACGATGAGCGGTACGTCGATGGCGACCCCGCACGTCACCGGCGTCGCCGCGCTGCTCGCCGAGCGCCACCCCGACTGGTCGGGGCAGCGGCTCAAGGACGCCCTGATGTCCACCTCGCACGAGCTCGACGCGTCCGCGTACACGCTCGGCGCGGGCCGCGTGGACGTGCCGTCCGCGATCGGCGCGAAGGTCACCGCGACCGGCGCCGCCGACCTCGGCTTCTACGCGTGGCCGTACGACGGCAACAAGCCGGTGCGCAGGACGGTGACGTACACCAACGCGTCCGACGAACCGGTGGAGTTGAGCCTGGCCGCGGAGGGCGCCGCCGAAGGCGTCGTCACGCTCGCCGACGAGAAGCTCACGGTGCCCGCGCACGGCACCGCCGCCACCACCGTCACCGGCGACGGGGCGCGGGCGCCCGTCGGCAACACCAGCGGCCGCATCGTCGCGAGCGCGGGCGGCAAGCGCGTCGCGCACACCGCGTTCGGCCTGGTCAAGGAGGAGGAGCGGTACACGCTCACGCTGCGGGTCAAGGACCGCGACGGCGCCCCCACCGGCGCCGACGTCGTCGTGCACCCGCTGGCCGAGGGCGCGGACCCCACCCCGGCGGCGGTCGGCGCCTCCGGCGAGCTGAAGCTGCGGCTCAAGCCCGGCGCGTACTCCCTGACCTCCTTCCTCGACGTGCGCGGTGCCCACGGCGCGGACTCCCTCGGCCTCGGCTTCCTCGCCGCGCCCGAGGTCACCCTCGACCGCGACAGGACCGTCACCCTCGACGCGCGCGACCTGCGGGAGATCACCGCGAAGGTCCCGCGCCGCACCGAGACCCGGCAACTGCTCATGGAGGCCGCCCGCACCGCGAACGGCTCCTCCTACCAGGGCGCCGTGCAGGTGCCCGTCAGGTACGACAGCGTCTTCGCGGCACCGACCCCGAAGGTGCGGCAGGGCGCCTTCGCGTACCGCACCGTCTGGCGCCTCGGCAAGCCCGTCCTCGACGTCGAGGGCGTCGGCGCGGCCGTCGCGCAGCCCGGCGGCACGGTTCCCGAGGGCCGGGTCCGGCTGAAGGCCTTCGACGCCGGGGACGGCACCCCGGGCGCGTACGCGGGCGGGGACGCGCGCGGCAAGGCCGCCGTCGTGCGCCGCACCGGCGCCGCCGGGCAGCCCACGCCCGCCGCGCTCGCCCGGGCCGCCCAGGACGCGGGCGCCGAGGCGCTGTTCGTCACCGACGGCGTGCCCGGCCGCCTCAACGCCTGGTTCGGCACGGACGACAACGCGGACCGGCCCCTGACGATCGCCACGGTCGACGCCGCCGACGGGGCACGGCTGCTCGCCGCCGCGCGCGCGGGCCGCACTCTGGAGACGACCGGCACCCCCTACACGCCCTACGTCTACGACCTGGAGGACGGCTTCACCGGAGCCGTCCCGGACCGGCCGCTGACCTACGCGCCGGGCACGCGCGAACTCGCCGTCGTGGACGCCGCGTTCCACGCGCCCGCGCGCAAGGCCACGCCCGGCGGGGAGTTCCGCTACTCCCTCACCGACACCTTCCCCGTCGGCCTCGGCTTCCTGGAGAAGATCGCGTACCCCGCCGAGCGCACCGACTACGTCGCCTCCGGCAAGGGCCGCCTGTGGCACGAGACCGTCCACGCCGGGCCCACCGCACTGGAGCAGCGCGGCGGGCTCGTCGACTACCGGGGCGGCAGGCACACCGCGCTGAACTGGTTCAAGCCCGTCTGGCACCCGTGGCTCGGCTCCGGGCTCGGCTGGGGCCAGGAGCGCACCGGCGACGACCTGGCCTTCAACGTGCCCGGCTGGGGCGACTCCGGGCCCGACCACACCGGCTTCGGCGACGTGTGGAACGACGACTCCATGACGCAGGTCAGCGCCGTCTACGCCGACGGCGAGCTGGTCGACCGGCGGCAGAGCTCCGGCGTCCACGTGTGGGACGCCGCGCCCGAGGAGCGCACGTACAAGGTCGTGACCGACACCACGCTCTCCGCCGAGCGGTGGCGCCTGGCCACCAAGGGCCACGCCGAGTGGACCGTCCGCTCCGCCCGCACCCCCGCCGACCGCAGGACCGTCCTGCCCGTGCTGAACCTCGGCTTCGACGTCGACACCGACCTGTACGGGGACGTGCGGGGAGGCCGGGCGCTGCCGGTGGGCCTCTCGGCCGCCTACGTCCGGGGTGCCGCCGCCCCGGGCGCCATCCGCTCCGCGCGCCTTGAGGTGTCCTACGACGACGGGGCCTCGTGGACGGACGTCCGGCTGCGGAGGGACGGGGCGTCCTGGAGCGGGAAGCTGCGGGTGCCGCGAGGTGCTGCCGCGGTGTCGCTGCGGGGCTCCGCCTCGGACGACCGGGGCGGGTCGGTCACCCAGGAGATCCTGCGCGGCGTGGGCGTGCGCTAGCCGCCCCGGATCCCGGGCCATCGGCGCTCCGCGCCTCGTCCTCAAACGCCGGACGGGCTGGATCGGCTCGGTCCAGCGCCGTCGTCTGCCGCCCACCCGCCCCCTCGGGGGCGGGTGGGCGGCAGACGACGGGCGGTTCAGCCGGCCGAGGTCAGGGCTCGCTTCAGGATCTTGCCCATGTCGTTGCGCGGCAGGGCGTCGAGGACGTGCAGGGCCCGGGGGCGCTTGTGGGGGGCGAGCCGGTCCGCCACGTGGGAGGCGAGCTCGTCCAGGGACGGCACCCGCCCGGGGTCCGCGGGGACGATCCACGCGACGACCCGCTCGCCCAGGTCGGGGTCGGGCTCCCCGGTGACGGCGGCCTCCCGCACCCCGTCGTGTTCGAGGAGCGCGTTCTCGATCTCCCCGGCGCCGATCTTGTACCCCCCGCTCTTGATGAGGTCGGTCGCCTTGCGCCCGACGATGCGGACGTACCCGTCGGGCTCCCGCACGGCCATGTCCCCGGTCCGGAACCAGCCGCCGTCGGCGAACGCGGCCGCCGTGGCGTCGGGCCGGTTGAGGTACTCGGTGAAGAGGTTCGGCCCGCGCACCTGGATCTCGCCGACGGCGTCGGGCTCCGCGGGGACCTCCCGGTCGGCCTCGTCGACGAGGCGGAGCCCGACGCCGGGCAGCGGCACGCCCACGGTGCCCGCGCGGGCCTCGCCGTCCGCGCGGACGCTGGTGTTCATGAGCGTCTCGGTCATGCCGTACCGCTCGATGACGCGCCGCCCCGTGGCCGACGCGATCCGCTCGTGGTCGTGCACGGGCAGCGCCGCCGAGCCCGACACCAGGAGCCGCGCGCCCGCGAGGGCCTTGACCAGGCCGGGCTCGTCGGGCAGCGCCTCCGCGACGCGGTGGTACATCGTGGGCACGCCGAAGAGCATCGTGGCCCCCGCGGCCAGCTCCCTGGCGACGCCGTCCGTGCTGAACCGGCCGAGGTGGCGCAGCGATCCGCCGCGCCGCAGCGGCCCGAGGACGCCGAGGATCAGGCCGTGCACGTGGAACAGCGGAAGGCCGTGCACCAGGACGTCGTCGCCGGTCCACTGCCAGGCGTCGGCGAGCGCGTCGAGGGTGGCGGCGAGCGCGCTGCGGGGCAGCACCACGCCCTTGGGCGGGCCCGTCGTGCCGGAGGTGTAGACGACGAGGGCGGGGGCGTCGGGCGACACCTCCCGGGGCGCGGCGGGCGCGGGCCCGTCCGCCGCCGGGTCCACGTCGACGCGGTCAAGCCCCGCGAGGGCCCCGGGCAGTTCGTCGCCCGGGCCCGCGAGCACCAGGGACGGCGCGCTGTCCCCGACGATGTGCCCCAGCTCCTTCTCGCCCGACTTGGGGTTGAGCGGCACCGCGGGCACCCCGGCGAGCAGCGCCGCCACCACGCCGACGGCGGTCTCCAGGGTGGGGGTCGCCCACACGGCCACGCGGGCCGCGCCCGCGTCGGCGATGCGCCCGGCCAACGTGCCCGCCGCGGCGCCGAGTTCGGCGTAGCTCAGGGCCCGGTCGCCGAACCGCAGGGCCGGGGCGTCGCCCGGCGCCGTGAGGGCGGGGATGAGGGGTTCGGGTTCCACGAGTCGTCCTCCGTAGGTGCTCAGCGTGTGCACGGCGGCTTGATGAGGGAGTTGCGCCACCGACGGCGTGGTGTCGCAGCGATCGGCAGACCGGCCCGCCGGCCGGGGGGGGTCCGCTCCGCGGACGCGGGACACGGGGTTTCCGGCCCGTGCCCGTGCCCGTGCCCGTGCCCGTGCCCGTGCCCGTGCGGGTGGGGGTGTGGGTGGGGGTGCGGCGTGGTGCGGGGCGGCTGGTGCGTGCCCCGGTGTGGCGTAGCGCCGGGCGCCTGGCCCGTGTCCGCGTGCGGCGTAGCGCCGGGAGCCCGGCCCGTGTCCGCGTGCGGCGTCGCGCAGGGCGTCCGGCGCGGGGCCGTGTGCGCGGGGCGCGGCGGGCGCGGCCGGTCGGCCCGGCGCGCGGGGCGTCCGGCCCGTGTGCGCGCGGCGCGGGGCCGACGAGGCGGCAGCCCGCGCCCGTGGAGGAGGGCCGGTCCGTGTGCGCGCGGCGCGGGGGAGCGCCGCACGCACGGCCCCGCGCTCACCCCGCACCGCTCCCCCTCGCCGCCCTCCGACACCACGATCACTTCCCCCGCCAACCTATCCACCTCCCCACCGGCCCAAGCCCCCGGCCGGGGGCCCGCGGAGCCACCGTGGGAAATGCGCTTTCCCGGCGAGGGAGGGGCGGGTTAGCCTGCGGCCCCCGCCGTCCGGCTCCATGGTGCCCCGCCCCGGGCCCCCGTACCCGAGGAGAGCGCCCGTGGCCCTCGCCGTCGCCCTTGCCACCTTCCGGCCCCAGGACCACATCGGCGCCGTGGACCGCGACCTGCCGGACCTCGCGCGTGCCGTCGGCGCGGCGGGCGCCACCGCGCGGGTCGCGCACTGGGACGACCCGGACGTCGACTGGGGTGCGTACGACCTCGTTCTCATACGCTCGACCTGGGACTACATCGAGCACGTCGCCGAGTTCACGGCCTGGGCCGGGCACGTCGCCTCGGTGACGCGGCTGGCCAACCCGGCGGACGTCGTGCGCTGGAACGCCGACAAGCGGTACCTGGGCGAGCTGACGGCGGCCGGGGTGCCGACCGTGCCGACGGCGTACGCGGCCCCGGGGTCCGGCGCGGAACCGGACCTGCCCGCGGGCGAGTTCGTCATCAAGCCCACCGTCGGCGGCGGCTCCCACCTCGCGGGGCGCTACGGCCCCGGCGAGCACGCGGCCGCGCGGGCCCACCTCGCCCGCCTGGACGCCGAGGGCCTCACCGCGATGGTGCAGCCCTACATGAGCCGGATCGACACCACCGGCGAGCGCGCCCTGATCTTCTTCGGCGGCCACTACCGGCACGCCATCCGCAAGGGCGCCGTCCTCACCCCGGGCACCGCGTACGACGCCGACAAGACCTCGCACCCCGACGTCCGCGCCTGGCAGCCCACCGACGCCGAACTCGCCCTCGCCGAGCGCGCCCTGGCCGCCGTGCCCGGCGCCCCCGAGCTGCTGTACGCCCGCGTGGACCTGGTCGACGGCGACGACGGCGCGCCGCACGTGATGGAGCTGGAGCTGATCGAGCCGAACCTGTTCCTCGACGTCCACCCGGAGTCCCTGCCGGTGGTCGCGGAGCTGATCGTGAAGGCGGCCGGACAGTGAGCGGGCCGGGGCCCCGCTAAGGGCCCTCGGGGTACGAGACGCGCTGCAACAGGCCCCAGGTGAACTCCGCCACGCACGCGCGCGGCCGCCCGGTCTCCCCGTCCGCGGCGCTGAACGCGAGCCGCCACCGCGTCGGCGCCGTGCCCTCCATCGGCCGCGCGGGGGCGAAGGCGCGGGCGGCCTCGTCGACCGTGCAGGACCAGGGCGTGAGGTCGGCGAGCGCGCGCAGGGCGGGGGGCGCGGCGCCGGGGGCCCGGACCAGCCACTCGTTCCAGACGGCGTTGCGCGGCCCGAGCAGCACCTCGAAGCGGAGGTCGGGCCAGAGCGGCACCGGCCACAGCAGGGCCTCGCACTCCAGGTCGCCGATGGTGCGCCGGGCGGTGGCCTCCGGCTCGCCCAGCACCGAGCGGTAGCGGGAGACGGCGGCCCGCGACCGCGGGGAGCGCACCATCGCCTGCCAGCGCCGGTTGGCCTCGCGCATCTCGCCGATGGAGACGCCGAGGGCGTGCCGGGCGTCCTCGACGAGGTCCGGGTTGTGGTCGGCCATGCGGCGCAGCAGCACCAGCTGGAAGTCCAGCGGGGTGAAGGGCGCGGAGGGGCTTGAGGGCATGGGAACCATCGTGGCCCATCGCCCGGCCGGGGGGCGGACGGCCCCTCCGCGCCCCGGCTCAGGGAGCGGTCTGCGTCAGGAGCCGCTCGTGCTCCTCCTCGGTGACCTGCTCGCCGGAGGAGGGAAGGAGCTGCGGAATGCCGTCGACGATGGGGTAGCGGCGGCGCAGGCGCGGGTTGTACAGGGCCTGGTCCACCTCCGCCGGGTCGGACCGCTCGGGCAGCACGAGCACCAGCGGCCCCTTGTCCAGCGGGCAGGCGAGGATCTTCAGGAGCGGGTCGTCGGGGTTCATCCTGAGGTCAGCTCCTTGGGAGGCGTGGGGGTGTGGGCGGCGGGCGGCGCGTCGTGCTTGGGCATGACGAGCAGGACCGTCACGGCCAGGGCCGTGCCCGCGACGCGCAGCGCGAGGCGCGCCGGGTCGTGGGGCAGCGCCTCGCCGAACGCGAGCGTGCCGAGCACCGCGGTGAACAGGCTCGTCACCGTCGTGCACACCGGCACGATCAGCGAGGCCCGGCACCGCTGGAGCGCCGCCTGCGACATGACCAGGCCGAACGCGCCGGTGAACAGCAGCAGATAGGGGTACGGCGAGCGCAGCAGGTCAAGGAGCGCGCCGCCGATGCCGTGCGTCGTCAGCGAGCTGGAGACGCCCTTGATGGCCAGCGAGCTGACGCCGTACAGGAGGCCGACGGCGACGCCGTACTCCACGCCCGACGTCGGCTGCCGGTGGAGCTGTCCGGCCCGGCGCTCGCCGTTCGCGTACAGCCACACGCCGAGGGCGAGCGACGGGAGGCTGACCAGCAGGACCAGCGCCACCGGGGCGTCCTTGCCCACGGTGTCGGCGCCCTCGTCCAGGGAGAGCACCACCATGAGCAGCGCGACCAGGATCGCGCCGACGGCGATCCGCTCGCGCCCCGAGGTCCGCTCGCCGAGCAGCCGCGACGAAAGCAGCAGGAGCAGGACGAGGCCGGAGACGAAGATGCCCTGGGCGGCGGCGATCGGCAGCGTGCGGTAGACGGCGAGCTGCGCGCCGAAGCCCGCCGCGAGGGCGAGCGAGCCGCCGAGCCACAGCGGGCTGGAGACGACCTGCCCGAGCAGCCGCAGCGGCGCCCGCACGCTCACCGAAGGCATCGCGGACAGGGCCCGCTTCTCCAGGACGAAACCGGTGCTGTACAGGACGTTCGCGAGCAGCGCCGCCACCACACCCACCCACATGGGCTCAGGCCTTCCGGGCGTGCAGCAGCAGGATCGAGGCGGCGCCCGGTACGGCGCAGGCGAGCCGGTCCAGGGCCCGCAGCGGCCGGGGCACGCCGTGGAAGGGCGCGCCCGCGAGCCGGACCACGTCGAAGCCGGAGGCCGCCACGAACTCCCGCAGCGCGCGGGCGGTGTAAAGGCGCAGGTGCCCGACGACCTCGCGCCCCGGGCGGCCGTGGATGGCGCGCAGGCTCACCTCGGAGAACACCGGCTGCACCCCGGCGAGCAGCAGCCCGCGGTTGTACCAGGCGGCGAGGTTCGGCGTGGACAGCATGAGGTGGCCGCCGGGGCGCAGCACGCGGCGCAGCTCGTCCAGGGCCGAGTCGGGGTCGACGAGGTGCTCGACGACCTCGCTGAACAGGACCGCGTCGACGGTGCCGGACGCGAACGGGAGGCCGCCGTCGGTGAGTTCGCCGCGCACGACGTACGGCAGGTGGCCGCTCGCGCGGCGCAGCGCGTCCTGGGACCAGTCGACGCCGATGACGCGGTGCCCGGCGAGCAGGGGCGCCGCGACCCGGGCGGCGGAGCCGTCGCCGCAGCCCACGTCGAGGACCACGCGGGCGCCGCGCGTGGCGGGGCCGAGCGCGGCGGCGAGCATCCGCGCCTGCCGCAGGCTGCGGGCGTCACCGGAGGCGACGGGGACGGCCGGGTTCTCGTAGAAGTCCCGCAGGCCGTGCGGGCGTTTCGGCGCGGGCCGCGCCGCGGCCCCTGTCGTGCCGGTCGTCGTCATGGGGCGGGTTCCTCCTCGGTGACGTGGAGGTAGTGCTCGAAGAGGTCGCGCAGACGGGCGCCGTCGCCGTGGCCGAGCAGCGTCCGGGACCAGCGCAGGGCCAGGTGCAGCCGGCCCGCGGTGGACGCGGTGGTCACGGTCAGGCCGCGCGGCATGCGGGCGGGCGCCGAGAACCACACCGCGTGCGCCGCCCCGGCGTCCCCGAAGTCGAGCGCGTACGGGATCCGGCCGATGTTGCTCAGCAGCGTCGTCGACGTCCACGGCGCGGCGGCCCTGCGCAGCCCCCGGGTGACGGCCGCCCGCACCCCGACCGGCAGGACCGGCGCGGTGAGCAGGGTCGCGCCGTGGCCGAGCTGCGGCCGGGACAGGGCCTTGAGGGCCCGGGTGCGGTCGGAGGTGCGGCGCAGGAGCGTACGGACGTCCTCGGGGCGCGGCTCGGCGTCGAGCAGCGGGGTCAGCTCGTCGGCGCCGAAGGGGACTTCGACGAGCCGGGTGCCGTTGCCGATGGGCATCGACATGTCGCGCGGGCGGTCGTCCACCGGCATGGTGATGCGCAACGGCCGTGGCCTCGCCCCGTGTTCGCGGTTCCAGTGGGCGATCATCAGGGCGGTCGCGATCATCAGCTGGTCGTTGACGGTGAACGGCGAGCCCTTGGGGCGGCGCGGCACCGGCAGCTCCGCGACCAGCATGCCGTTGCCCGCCGACGGCTCGGGCGCCCCGTGGGCGACGCGGGCGGGCGGGGTCCACGGCGAGGGCAGCTCCGGCGCGTCCGCCGCCGGAGCGGTGGCGGGCGTGCGCGTCGGGGGCGCGGCGGGCGCGTTGTCCCGGCCCCCGTACAGCTCGGCGGCCGTGGCGAGGACGCGCAGACAGGCGGGGCCGTCCAGGGCGGTGTGGTTGATGGTGAGGAACAGCACGCTGCCGCTCGACTCCGGTGCGGCGACGACCTCCAGGCGCACCGGCGGGGACGCGGTCAGCGGCGGCGCGTCGCACAGCGCCCGCTCCCGGGCCCGCCGCAGGCCGTCCGCCCGCGCCTCGGGGAAGGTGACGACCTCCACGTCGGGTCCTTCGGTCAGCTCCCACTCGTAGCGGCGCCGGTACCAGGCGCCGCGCGCCTCCCGCATGAGGATGCGCGGATGGCGGCGCAGCGCCGCGGTGAAGGCCGTCCGCAGCCGGTCCGGGTCCGGGGCGCCCGGCAGGTGCACCTCGATGTGGACGGTCTCCGGCTCCTCCTCCTGGAGGCAGTGCCGGGCGACCTCGTCGACGACGGGGAACGGCACCCGGCGCCGCGGACGGCCGGAGCCGTCCGCGGGCCGGGCCGGGTGTTCCAGCGCGGTCATGGCCGGTGGTCCTTCCCTTGCTGTTCCGTGCCGTCGCCGGGCTCCGGGTGCCGCTGCGGCAGCGGCGGCGGGGTGCCCGCGTCGCGGTCGGGGCCGAGCGGCAGCGTCGTCGCCGACGGGTCGCTGTCCGAGGGCCCGGCGGGCCGCGCGGACGGGCCGGGGCCCGGTGCCGGCTTCGCGAGCGGGTCACCGCCCGGCGCCGGGGCGGGCTTCGCGAGCGGGTCACCGCCCGGGGAAGCCCCGGCGCCCGCGGGTCCGGCGCCCGGCGCCGCTGCCGGGACCGCCGCCGGTGACCGCGGCGGCCCCGCGGGCGGCGCGGCGGGCGGCGCGGCCCGACCGGGCACGGGCGTTCCGCCCGGCCCCGCCGCCCCCGCGGGGGTGGCCTCCCGCACCGCCACCAGGGCCGCGAACAGGCCGATGAACGCCATGATCTGGGCCGCGTGCCCGAAGGCGCCCTCGTCCGCGGCGACCGTCTCCCCGGCACCGACGGCGGCGGCGATCCCCGCCCCGGTGAGCGCGACGAAGGCCAGCGGCGCGAGCAGCTGGTGCCGCCGCCACGCGAGCACCGCGAGGGCGGGCACGAGCAGCGCGAACCAGCCCGCGACGACCACGGCCACCAGGGTCAGGGCCACCGTGCCGAGGACCACGCCGGGCGCGGGCGGCGCCAGGTCGGGGCCGTCCGGGTTGGCGTCCCTGCGGCGCACGAACACGAGCACCACGAGCGCGAGGACGCCGACGCCACCGCCGATGAGCCCGGCCTCGTACGCCGTCGACGGCTCGTAGCTGAGCTTGACGGTGCCGCCCTCGCCGGCCGGGATCAGCCAGCCCTGCTGCCAGCCGTCGAGCCGCACCTCGCGCAGCTCCTCGCCGTTCAGGGTGGCCTTCCAGCCGTCGTTGACGTTCTCGTACGTGGTGAGGTACGCGGCCGCGCCGTCCCCGACGGCGAGCTCGCGCCGGTCGCCGAGCCAGTCCTTGACGCGCAGGTCGCGCGCGGTCGTGTCGAGGTCGCCCGGCGTGCCACGCGTCAGTGTCACGTCGGTGAGCTTGAGCGGGCCCGCGTCACCGGCCTCCACGGTGTGCTCGCCCGCGCCCAGGCTCACCTCGGGCCGGGGCTCCGGCTTCCGTTCGCCGCGCTCGCACAGCGTGACCTCGACGGGCCGCCGCTGCACGAGGTCGCGCACGGTGCCCTTCACGGAGGTCGGGTAGAGCTTGCCGTCGACGGCCACCTCGGGGCCCTGGCCGCAGGCGAGTTCGAAGGTGCGCCCGGCCCGCGGCTGCTTGGTGCGGTACTGGTCGAGCGCCGGGACGTACGCCTCGGTGAGACCCACGGGCAGCTGGAGCTTCTCGTCCGCGACCGGGTTGTGCAGGGTCAGCGGCGCGGTCTCGGTGATGGTGATGTCGAGCCGGTCGGTGGTGATCGGCGTGAAGCGCGCCATGCCGTTCTCGTCGACCCCGGCGACGGCCGCGCCGTCCGGCGAGCTGATCTCGATCTTCTGGGCCCGCGTCGACAGACCGCCCGCGGGGGGCAGCACGATCTCACCGACGGGCACCTTGCCGGGCCAGCGCAGATGGATCACCGGGGTGTCCCCCGCGATCCACGCGGTGGTCAGGTCGCCGTCCGTCAGATTGCGCGCGGACAGGCCCGTGCCCAGGCCGGACGTGGAGTCGGCGCTGGCGCGGATCTGCTGGCGCTGGTCGGGAGCCACGTCGTAGAGCAGCTCGTCGAGCTTGGACCCGGGCACGGCGACGGCGCTCATCCGCACGTCGTACGTGTCCTGCCCCTCGGTCGTGAACCGGCGGTGCAGCCCCGCCTCGGAGGTCACGGGCGACAGACCGCTGAGGTCGGCCGAGCGGTGCATGGAGTACGTCGTCGCGTCGGCGTCGGCGCCCTCCGTGCCCTTCACGTCGTTCGGCATCCGCAGCAGCTTGGTCACCTGGACGCCGGGGATGCTGATCTCCGCGAACCCGGCGCCGGTCAGGCCCTCCGTGGCCACCTGGGAGTCCAGGATGGTGATCTTGATCCAGTCGGTGTCGCCCGGCACGGCGGCGACGCGCTGCGTCGTGCCGTTGGCCTTGAGGAACGAGTCCTTCTTGCCCTTCTCGGTCTCGACCCGCACCCGCGTCGGGGCCGCCCGCACCCCGTCCTGGGGCAGCGGCGTCACCTTGAACGAGGCCGGGACGGCCGTCTTCTTGCGGAACTCCGCCTTGATCCACTCGCCGTCGGGGCTGCCCGGGTTGCCTTCCGTCCAGGCCGTGCCGGGGTTGCCGTCGAAGGCGTTCACGGGGTCGTACTGCGGCAGGTGGAAGAGCCAGTTGCCGTAGGAGGAGGCCGTCACCGACTTCGCGCCGCGCAGCTCCGCCGTCGTCTGGTGCTCGATCCCCTTGGTCGGCAGGATCTGGTGCGGCTTCCTGCCCGGATCCTGGAGCGCGTCCGGCGCGTTCCGCTCGTCGCGGGTGTACGTGTACGAGGTGTTGGTGTTGACCAGGCCGAACCGCGTGTCCGCGCGCCGCAGGCCGTCACCGACCGCCTGGAGCCCGGGCGCGGACCCGAGGCCGGGGTGGTTGTCCCCGGTCAGGACCACGGGGCGGTCGCGCAGCTGGGGATCGGCGGACAGCGGGAGCAGCGCCTCGGGGCCGCCGCTGACGACGGCCGTGTTGGACACCGGCTTCAGGCCCGCCTGGCCGGGCCGCGGGGTGTCCTTGCCCGGTGTGTAGATCTCCACCGCGCGCTGGCGCGGGTACAGGCCCTCGACCTGCACGGGCGTGTCGTTCGCGATCCGTCCGCCGGTCTGGGTGGGGCCGAAGCCGGTCACCCGCGTGTAGCCGGACTGCTCCAGGGTGCGCTTGACGGTCGCCGTGGGGACGTGCCCGATCTGGTCCGGGTCGAGGTCGTTGCGCACGACCACGTAGTACAGGCCCGCCCGCGTCAAGTAGTCCTTCAGGCCCGGGACCTGACTGCCCGTCATCAGGGCCTGCTCGACGGCGTCCATGGCGCGCCGGTTGCCGGGCGTGCCGAAGGGCACGTAGTCGCGCTGGGCCCAGCGCGACTCGGCCTGCACGTCCAGGGGCTGGTCGATCGGGGAGCCCCAGGTGTAGATGCCGTGCGCGGACGCGGGCACCACCAGGGCGCGCGAGTCCGGCGAGTACTTGTCCAGCCAGTCGGCCGTGGCCTGCCAGTGGTTCGGCAGCTTCTTGAACGAGCCGGGCTGCAGGATCGAGCCGTTCAGATACGGCCACAGCAGACCGGGAAGCACCAGGACGGCCGCGATCAGGGGCGCGTACCGCCGCCCGGGCAGGGCCCGTGCGCCGCGCGCGGGGCTCACCACGGCCGCCAGGTGCGCGAGACCGAGGGCGAGGGCGAGCGCGAGGCCCGTCTGGAACTTGTAGATGTTGCGGAACGGCACCAGCCAGCCGTTGAGCCAGTCCTGCACCGTGCCGTGGAAGAGCGCGCCGGAGGCGCCGCCGTACCCGGCGAGCAGGACCAGGACGGTCGAGAGGACCGTCAGGGTCAGCCACCGCCGCTCCGGCAGGTCGCGGCGGGCGAGCCCGGCGAGCCCGAGCCCGGCCGCGAGCGCCGAGCACACGACGGTGACCACGGAGGTCGCCACCGTCCAGCCCGCGGGCAGCCAGGCGTCGCCGAAGTGCAGGTACGCCACCCAGTTCCCGGCGCCGCGCAGCGCCTCGGTGGCCGACATGGTGCCGGTCGTGGTGGCCGCGTTCTCCACGTACGGAAGGAAGTTCTCGCCGTAGACGCCGAGCAGCAGCAGCGGCACCACCCACCAGGCGGTGGCCAGGATGACGCCCGGCACCCACCAGGTGATGAGCTTGCGCTTGCGCGGCCCGTTCGGGCGCGACAGCAGGTACAGCGCGACCGGGAGCAGCGAGGCCAGCGTCGACGCCGCGTTCACGCCGCCCATGAACGGAATGACGAGGGCCGAGCGGAACGCCGCGATCCGCGCGGTCACGCGGTCGTTGGTGAGCGGAAGCAGCACCCACGGCAGGAAGGCGCCGGGCAGCGCCGCCGCCGACGTCGAGCCGATCACCACGGTGAACGTCGGCCACAGCGCGTACACCGCCGCGCCGAGCAGCCGCGAGCCGCGGCTGCCGATGCCGAGCCGCTCGGCGAGCCGCAGCGCGCCCCAGAACGCGGCCGTCACGATCAGCGAGAACCACAGCCGCTCCGCGATCCACACCGGCAGCTGGAGCAGGTCGGTGAGCGCGTAGTACGGCAACATCGGGAAGGCGTACCCGATGTACTGGTCCTGGAGGCCCCCGAAGCCGCCCCGGTCGTGCCACAGCTGACCGAGGTCGGACAGGAACTGCCATGGATCGACGGCGACACCCAGCTTGGTGTCGAACGTCATCCGCCCCGGCTTCACCGCGAGGAAGCACACGAGCGTGACGGCCCAGAACCCGGCGAGCCAGCGCCGCCGGCGCGGGCCGTGCTCGGGTTCGGGCCGGCGCGCCGTCGGCCGCGTCGCGGCCGGGGGAGGGGCCTGGACCGTTGTGGTCATGGACACCGCCTGAGGATGAGGAGAAGGTTCCAGGTCGTGAACTCACGCACGCCCGGTACCTTCGCCACGGACTCGGCGAGGAACGGCCAGTAGCGCGAGCGCGCGGAGACGACGGTGACGTCGTCGCGCGCCCGCACCTGTCTGAGCGTGGGTCCTATGTGGTGCGCGAAGAGATTGACGCCGAGCGTGTGCTTGGCGGGCGTGCCGGTGCGCCGCTCGTAGCGGGCGCGGGCGCGCTCGGCGCCCAGGTAGTGCCAGGGCGCCCACTCGTGGCCGCCCCACGGGGACAGCCAGTTCGTGAACGCCACGTAGATCAGCCCGCCGGGCCGGGTGACCCGGACCAGCTCGCTGAGGAAGGTCTGCGGGTCGGCGACGTGCTCCAGGACGTTGGAGGAGAACGTGACGTCGGCGGCGCCGGTCGCCACGGGCAGCAGATAGCCGTCCGCGACCACCGCGCCCTCGGGCGGCTTGGCGCCGCTCGCGTCCCGGGCGCCGAGCTCCCGCAGGTCCGGCTCGAAGAGGAACGCCTGCGCGCCGCGTCTGCGGAACTCCTCGGTGAAGTAGCCCGCGCCGCCGCCGACGTCCACGACCACCTTGCCGTTGACGGGCAGATACCGCTCGACCTGGTCGGCGGCGTCCCGGGCGAGCAGCGCGTAGCAGCGCTCCGGTTCCTGCCGCTCCCGCAGGAAGGCCCGGAACAGGGTCGCGGAGCGGCGCAGCGAGGGATCCTTCACCCGGACCCCTCGGGACGTGGCGCGGGTGGCGGCTCGTGCGCGGCGACGGCCTCGGCGGCCACCGCGGCGAACTGCCGCACGGTGTTGGCCCAGCGGAACTGCGCGGCGCGCTCGGCGGCGGCCTTGCCGAACGCCCGGCGCCGCTCGGTGGAGAGCGCGAGCGTGCACCAGGCGGCGGCGAAGGAGCTCTCGCCGCCCGCGAGCAGACCGGTCACGCCGTCCTCGACGGAGTCCCGTACGCCGGGTACGTCGAAGCCGATCGCGGGCGTGCCGCGCGCCGCGGCCTCGGTGATGACCAGGCCCCAGCCCTCGACGGCGGAGGGGTGCAGGAGCAGCCAGGCGGCACACAGCAGCCGGTGCTTCTCGGCCTCCGAGACGTGCCCGGTGAACTGCACGTCCGGGCCCGCCATCCGCTCCAGGCGGGCCCGCTCGGGGCCCTCGCCGACGATGACGAGCCGCCCGCCCGTGACCGGGCGGACCTGCTCCCACAGGCGCAGGAGCAGATCGACGCGCTTGTACTCGACGAGGCGGCCCATGGCGAGGAAGAGCGGTTCGTCGGAGCGCTCGTGCAGCGGTCCGGGCTCCTCCACGCCGTTGTGCACGACGCGGATGCGGTCGCGGTCGACGCCCAGGTCGCGCAGGGCGGTGGCCGTCGAGGGCGAGACGGCGACCAGGAGATTGCCGCGCTGGGCGCCCGCGAGCGCCCAGTGTTCGAGCCTGCGCCCGAGCCGGGCGGCCGGGGCGAGGGGGCCCTGGAAGCGCATCGCCCACAGCTCGGTGTGGACGTGGTTGACCAGGCAGAGGGTGGGGCCGCGGTGCCACAGGGGCGCCAGGTACGGCATGCCGTTGCACACCTCGACCAGCAGGTCGCTGCCGCCGATCCGGCGGCGGTAGGTCGAGCGGGCGCGCAGGTAGTGGCCCAGGTCGCCGCCCGCCGACACCACGCGGTAGTCGCGGTGTGCGGCGGGTCCGCCGCACAGCAGCGTGACCTGGTGACCCTCGCGGGTCAGCCCGTCGGCCAGGCGGTCGACGAGGAGTTCGGAGCCGCCTGCCGCGGGGTTGCCGAGATCGCGGCGGGCGAGGAAGGCGATCCGGCGCGGCTGCGGGGGAAGCGCCGGCAGGAGCCGCGCGGGCCGCTGGGCGGCGGGGCGCAGCGACGACGGCACGTGCTGGGGCATGGGGTGCTCCAACTCGTCTCAGGGTGCGGAACTGTGGGGGGATCGGACGGCAGTGCGGTGGCGCTCTTCCTGGCTGTGGTGGCGGACGGGTGGTGCTCGGCGGGTTCCGGACGGTGCGTGGGGGCGGAATCCCGCAGGTCGGTCGGGGGCGCGGGGTGCTCGGGGGGTGGTGCGGGCCGGTGCGTGTGGGTGGGGTGGTTAGTTTTCGCCGCACCGAACGGTGCGGCTACTCACCGGCGTGACAATTTCAGGCCTTCTTAGATCTGACGTCTCATCACTTCGTGCTGGATTGCAGGGTGCTTCGTGAGATATCGGAATGTGGACCTTCCGCATCCGGATTTCCACCGTGCCCGTTCGAGCCATCCGGGCCGTTCGGGCCGTGGGGGTCGTCCGCCCCGTTCGCGCCCGCGTCGCGGCCCCGCAGGACCAGCGCGCCGCCGAACAGCGCGAGCGCCCCGCCCAGGACCACGCAGAGCAGCGGCAGGGTCTCGCCGACCAGCTTCAGGCGCGAGCCGTCGTCCTTGGCGAGGTCCACCTGGGCCCGCTGCGTCTTCTCGTTGAACGCGATGCGCCGGCTGTCCAGGAGCACCGTGCGGTCCGTCTTGCCGCCGGGCGCGCGCAGCGTCTTGCGCGGGCCGATGGCCGCGTAGATGATCCGGCCGGTGCGCTTGTCGGCGACCAGGTCGATCTTGTGGTTCGCGTACCACTCCTCGGCCATGACCTGGCCGCGCTTCGGCAGCCCGACCAGGCGCCCCGGCACCTGCCGGGTACCGGTCTTCGTGGCCTTCACCTCGCCGGTGAAGCGGTAGCCCTCGTGCCCCTGGATCTTCTTCGGTCCCTGGTACGCCAGCGGGACGGTGTCACCGAGGGTGCCGTCCCACCACAGGTAGGCGCGCTTCTGCACGTCGAACGGGAACTTCAGGTACGCCTCGCCCTCGAAGTACGGCTTCTCGCCGCAGCAGTGCACGGGCTTGTTGGTCTTGCGGTCGGTGACCCAGCGCTCCAGCGACCACTGGAGCGAGTCGTGCGGGTCGGCGGCGGGCAGCGTCTTGTCCGGGTCGATGGACGTGGACACGTCCCAGATCGCCCGGCCCGACTTCTCGCTGTCGGCGACGTCGCCGCGCACCTGCCGGGTGATGGTGAGGTGCTGGTCCTCCACGGTCTTGATCTTCTCGGTATCGAAATAGCTGCCCGTCCCTTCGAAGACGGTGATCTGGTCTACGTCGATCGGCGTGCGTTTCGCCCGCGGCTCGACGTACCAGGCCAGCATCGGGGCCAGGACCAGCAGAAAGGCGCCGAGACCGAGCAGGACCAGGGACAAGGGCGAGGCTGTACGGCGCGTCATCCGGCGCTCCTGCCGTGAGGTGAACAGGGGGACGGTCGAACACAGAGCTGTGGAGCACGAAAACGGTGGATCACGGGTCGGTCGCACACTGGTCGGCCGCTCAACTGTGAGGCATTACCGATGAGTTGCGCAGGTGCTTCGGATCTGTTGCCGATGAGTTGCCCGAATCGCTGCGCCGCTGTCACCACGGTGTTACTGACCCGTATGAGCCGCGAACGCTAGGCGGACCCTTGACGCAGTGTCAATGGTTGTCGACACTGGGCACCTGCCGGGCGGGGCCGGCGACGGGCCGGTTATCGACTCTGTGTGACCGGACAGCTCGGGATCAGGGTGGGGTACGACCTCCAGCAGAGAGGCTGACCCTCGTATGCACAGACTGCTCGCCGCGGCACTGACCGCTGCCGTCGCCGCGGCCCTCGCCGTGGGCGCCGGCTTCGGCATCGTCGCGCTCCTGAACGCCACGCCCGACCAGCCCAACCGGCCGCTCGTGCACTACGAGTCACCCGACCGCGACCAGCGGGACCAGTGATCCGGCCATGTCCGCCGCCCCCGACATCTCCGAGAGCGAGCGCCCGACCATGACTCGCTCTGCCTGGCGCGATGTGCCGCCCCTCCAGGTCAGACGCTTCGCCGCGCTGGCCCTCGAAGAGGTGCCCGTGCTCGCCCAGGACATCCTGCGGGAGATCCGTGCCGAGTATCCGGGCCTGCCCGTCGTCCTCGACGACTCCGGCGAGCCCATGGCGCTCGTCGGCATCAGGCGCGCCCTCGAAGGCTTCGTCCAGCAGCTCGCCGCCGCCGACCGGCCGCGCTACCACCCCGAGGTCTTCCAGGAGTTCGGCCGCGGCGAGGGCCTCGAAGGCCGCAGCCTCGACTCGCTCCAGGCGATCTACCGCCTCGGCGTCCGGCTCGCCTGGCGCCGCCTCGCCGAGATCGGCCAGCAGACCGAGATACCGCCTCCGGCCATGTACGAACTCGCCGAGTCCGGCTTCGAGTACCTGGACGGCCTGGTCGACCAGTCGGTGCGCGGCTACGCCGAGGCCGCGGCCCGCCAGGCCGGGGAGCGGCTGCGGCTGCAACGCAAGCTGATGGAATCCCTGCTCGCCGAGCGCCGCCCCGAGCCACAGCCGCAGCCGCACTCCGTGCTCGGCGCCGAGGGCGGCCTCGACGAGCGGGCCGCGCGGGTCGGCTGGCCGCTGCCCGAGCGCGTCGCCGTCGGCGTGCTGCTCCGCCCGGCGCGCGAGGCGGTCGCCCCGGCCGTCGGCGAGGGCGTGCTGCTCGACATGGAGGCCGAGCAGCCCCGCATGGTCGTGCCCGACCCGGACGCCGCGGGCCGCCCCGAACTCCTGCGCCGCGCCATGACCGGCTGGTCGGGCGCCATCGGACCGCCCGTGCCGCTCGCCGACGCCGCGAAGTCGCTGCGCTGGGCCCAGGCGGCGATCGGCCTGATGCAGCGCGGACTGCTGCCCGCGGGCGAGGTGCTGCACTGCACCGAGCACACCGAGGCCCTGGTCCTGCTCCAGCCCGAGGAGCTCATCGAGGACCTCACCCGGCGCTGTCTCGCTCCCCTCGAACACTGCGGGCCCGCCCACGGCCGCCGCCTCGCGCAGACGCTGCTCGCCTGGCTGGAGACCCGCGGCGGCGCCCCCGAAGTCGCCGCCCGCCTTGGTGTGCACCCGCAAACCGTGCGCTATCGCCTACGGCAGATCCGGGAGCTGTGGGGCGACGAGATCGACGACCCGGACCGCCGCTTCGAGCTGGAGCTGGTCCTGCGGGCCCGGCGGCTGCGGGGCGAACTGGGGCGGCCCTGACGCGCCGGGTGTACACCGTTCCCGGATGGTTCAGTTCCGCACACAACCTTCACAGCTTCGGCTTCCTCCCGGCCCGCGCGGGACCTAGCCTCCATGCCTCATGGGCCCCACGGATTACTGCCACGCGTGCCACCGGCACCTCAACGGCGCCTTCGCCTGCCCCGGCTGCGGCACCCCGGCCGAGGCGTGCCGCGCGCACGCGCCGTACGAGACGTACGAGCCGCACGAGGCCGACGGCGCGAGCGAGGAGTACGAGGCGGGCGATGAGCAGTCCCCGGAGCCGGGGCGCCGGGCCGGCCGCACCCGCAGGGCCGCCCAGCACCGCCGCAGGCGCCGCCGGCTGCTGCTTGCCACCGCGGGCCTCGCGCTCGCCGCGGGCGGCCTGAGCTTCGCCGAACTCGGCACGGAGTCGCGCTCCGAACGTCCGGAGAAGGCGTCGTCGGCGGAGGACGAGCCGCGCCACGACACCGCCGAACACCCCGACGCCACGGTGGACAAGGCCGAGGCCGACACCTCCGCCGAGCCGGTGTCGTCCTCGGCGTCCCCGACGCGGGACGCGGCCACGGGCACCCCAGAGGAGAAGGAGCGGGAGGGGACGGCGAGGGTGCCGCGGAACGAGACCGCCCCGGACGGGACGTCCTCGTCTGCGCGCGGCCCGTCCGCGTCCGACGCCCGCCCCGAGCCCACCTCGAACACCCCCACCACGGCCCCGGCCTCCAGGCCCACGGCGACCAGGCCCCCGACGAACAAGCCGCGCCCGACCCCGACCCCGACGGAATCCTGCGACCGCTTCCTGTGGTGGTGCACCTAGGCGGCCAGGGGGGAGAGCCCCGAAGGGGCGCGGGGAACTGCGCGACAAGCCACAAGCGGCCTGCGGACGAAAAGGAACAAGGGCGAGGGCGAGGGCGCCTAGCCCTCGCCCAGCATCCGGCGCAGCAGCCCGCGAAGGGACTCGCGCTCGCCCCGGGAGAGCTGGGCCAGCGGCTCGCGCGCGAAGTCGAGGGACTCGCGCAGGCTCCGCGCGGTCCGCACCCCCTCCTCGGTCGGCGCCGCCAGCTTCACCCGGCGGTCGGCCGGGTCGGGGCGCCGCTCGACGAGGCCCCGGGCCTCCAGGCGGTCGACGATTCCGGTCACGTTCGACGGCTCGCACTTCAGCTTCTGGGCGATGCGCCGCATCGGCATCGGCTCCAGGGAGAGCAGCCCGAGGACGCGCGCCTGTGCCCCGGTCAGGGCGTGCTTGCCCGCCGCCACCTCGTACTCCTCGTGATAGCGCGCCACGACCGTGCCGATCAGCTCGACGACCTCGAGTGTCAGCGGGTCGATCCGGGGGGCGGGGGAGTCGTTGGTGACCATGTCTCACAGCGTACCCATTTACTTGACAATCTAAAATATCGAAGCGCATGCTTATTTCAGAACCTGAAGTATTAGGCCCCGAAGCCCTCGCACCCCGACGGCACCCGGGGCCTGACGTCCGAGGAAGTCTGAGGAGGACGCCCCCATGTCCGTCACCCCCGAGCAGCTCCCCGCCACCGGCCGCGCCTGGCACCTCGTGCGGCGCCCGCACGGCTGGCCGGTCCCGGAGGACTTCGCGCTGCGGGAGGTCCCCGTCGAGGCCCCGGTGGAAGGCCGCGTCCTGGTCCGGAACCTGCACTTCTCCGTGGATCCGTACATGCGCGGCCGGATGAACGACGTGAAGTCGTACATCCCGCCGTTCCAGCTCGACCAGCCCATGGACGGCGGTGCGGTCGGCGTGGTCGTGGCCTCGAACGCGGACGGCTTCGCGGTGGGCGAGCACGTGCTGCACTTCTCGGGCTGGCGGGAGTACGCCTCGGTGCCCGTGCGGTACGCGACGAAGGTGGACCCGGAGGCCGCCCCGCTCTCGGCGTACCTGGGCGTGCTCGGCATGACGGGCCTGACGGCGTACGCGGGCCTGCTCGACGTGGCCTCCTTCAAGGAGGGCGACACCGTCTTCGTCTCCGGCGCCGCGGGCGCGGTCGGCAGCCAGGTCGGCCAGATCGCCCGGCTCAAGGGCGCCGCGCGCGTCGTCGGCTCGGCGGGCTCGGACGACAAGGTCAAGCTCCTGGTCGAGGAGTACGGCTTCCACGCGGCCTTCAACTACAAGGACGAGAAGCCCGTCGTCGACCAGCTCAAGGAGGCGGCCCCCGACGGCGTCGACGTCTACTTCGACAACGTGGGCGGCGAGCACCTGGAGGCCGCCATCAGCCGGATGAACGTGGGCGGTCGCGCCACCATCTGCGGCATGATCGCGGGCTACAACGACACCGAGCCGACCCCGGGCCCGCGCAACATGGCCATGATCATCGGTAAGCGCCTGCGGCTCCAGGGCATGCTCGTGGGCGACCACGAGAACCTCCAGCCGCAGTTCGTGCGCGAGGTCGGGGCCTGGGTCCGCTCCGGCGAGCTGAAGTACGCCGAGACGTTCGCGCACGGCATCGACAGCGGCGTGGACGCCTTCCTCGGCATGCTGCGCGGTGAGAACACCGGCAAGATGATCGTCTCTCTCGCCGGCTGAGAACTTCCGCCACTCGGTAAGGTAATTCCAATCGCCGGGCCGGCGGGCGCGCGGAACGGCACACACCAGGAGGATTCGACACCCATGTCCATCCAGAACATCGACGTCAAGTACACCGCCGTGGCCACCGCGGAGAACGGCCGCGACGGGCGGGTCGCCTCCGACGACGGCAAGCTCGACGTCGTCGTGAACCCGCCGAAGGAGCTGGGCGGCAGCGGCGCGGGCACCAACCCCGAGCAGCTCTTCGCCGCCGGTTACAGCGCCTGCTTCCAGGGTGCGCTCGGCGTCGTCGCCCGCCGCGAGAAGGCCGACATCTCCGGCTCCACGGTCACCGCCAAGGTCGGCATCGGCCAGACCGAGTCCGGCGGCTTCGGCCTGGAGGTCGAGCTCGTGACCTCCATCCCGAACGTGGACGAGGCCACCGCCAAGTCCCTGGTCGAGCAGGCCCACCAGGTGTGCCCGTACTCGAACGCGACGCGCGGCAACATCAAGGTCGAGCTCAAGCTCGCCTGACCTGGCGGGGCGCCTTGAGCAGCGTTGGCTCGCGCTGACGCGCTTGCTTCCCCCGCCCACCCGCCCCCCTGCCGAAGGGGGGCGGGTGGGCGGGGCTTTTCAGCCCCTCCGGCGTTTGAGGAGCGGGGGTCTGGGGGCGGAGCCCCCAGGATCGGGAAGGGGCGGGCCCGGGGCGCCCCGCGAGGGCTAGCGCGCAGCGAACAGCGCCCGCCCCACCTGCGAGTACAGCCCCTTCGGGTGCGCCCGGAACAGGGGCTCCGTGCCGAACAGGGTCACCCGGGAGCCCCCGGCGGCACCGGAGACGACGGCGGCCTGCCCGGCCGCGTCCGAGGGCCCGCCCCGCCCGCCGTCCGCCGCACGCCAGTGCCCGGACACCAGCGGATTCCCCGAGCCGTACGACTCCTCGACCCGCACCCCGTCCCCGAGCCCCGTGAACCACACCGGGGCGTAGACGAAGCTGAACCCGGCCGCCCCGCGGGCCTCGCGCACGCGCACCACGCCGTTGGCGTCGCCGTTGCCCTCGACGGCGGTGACGGGCAGCAGCCCCGCCGCGGAGTTCAGCGCGGCGCCCTCGGCCCCGCGCCCCACCAGGCCGCCCCCGCGCGCGAAGAACGCGTCGAGCCGGGCCTTCGCCTCGCCGTTCAGCTTCGCGCGGTCCAGGCCCGCCGACACGAACAGCACGTCCGTCCGGCCCCAGTCGAAACCGGCGTTGAGGGCGTTCGTCGACACGGGCGCCACGTCGAAGCCCATCTCCCGCAGCGCGAACAGCTCGCCCGGCGTCACCGCGGCCGCGACCCGTGTGCGCCGCAGCACCTCGCCGCCGCGCGCCCGGGTCGCGTGGAAGGCGACGTCGTACTCGGCGGCGGCCTCCCGCGCGAGCCGCCGCGCGGACCCGGGCACGATCGCGCCGCCGTCCCCGGCGTCGCGCACCGCGACCCCGTCCCCGAGCAGCGAGTTGAGGGCCGCGATCTCGCGCGGGTCGTCGAGCGGCAGCCGCAGGTCACCGCGCGGGGCGACGTACGCGACCCGGGTGGCGGCGGGCACGCGCCGGGCGGGCACCCGCGCCGGGTCGCCCTTGCCCACCGACCGCACGGACGCGCCCCACAGCCGCCCGAGGCTCCAGCCCGAGATGTCGTACATGGTCGACACCTTGGCGCTGATGTCACGGCCGTCGGCCAGGATCACGTTCGCGAGGCCCCGCTTGGGCTGGCGCATGTCGACGAGGTACGAGCCCTTCGCGTACGCGCGCCCGCCGAGCCGGAAGCCCTCGGTGGCGCGCCGCACGCGCACGTCGTTGGCGAGCAGGTGGTCCACGAGCCGGGACGCGGCCGCCGCCGAGCGCTGGTCACGGCCGCCCGCCGGAATCACGTACGCGCGCGGGAACGTCGTCGTGTAGACGTCCTCCGGGCCGATGCCGGGGACCCCGGGCACCGTCTCCTCCGACACCGGCACCTGCCGCGCGCCCGCCGCGCCGCGCCGGAACACCTCGATCTGGTCCGCGATCAGCGACCGCCCCCTGCGGTCGGCGAAGCCGATGCTCGCCTTCATGGCCGCGCCCGCGATGTCCACGTTGATGGCGGCCCGGCGGCGCAGCTCGGCGACCGGCTGGGAGTCGTACTCCTCGTTGTTGACCTGCATCGGGAACTCGATGGTGTGCGCCGCGACCGCCCCGTGGAAGGGCATGTACTGCGGCGTGAAGATGGGCGGCCAGTCGTCCCAGCCCTCCTTCTGGTCCCGGAAGGGGATGACCGCCGGCCGCACGCCGTCCTTCGCCTCGGTGTAGCCGAGGCCGTTGACGGCCTTCTCCATGCCGAGGGCGTTGGCGTAGCTGTTCTTCAGGAACAGGTCGTACTCGTAGTTCTCGCCGTGCGGCGGCGTGGTCGGCTCGATCAGCGTGCCGTTGACGTAGCCGTGCAGGTCGATCATCACGGCGGGCTGCTTGGTGACGGCGATGCGCCGCACCGCGCGCGCCTCGGGCTGCGACGCGGTGATGAAGTCGCGGTTCAGGTCGAAGCCGCCCGCGTTCTGCCGGGTGCCCGCGATCCGGCCGTCGGGGTTCATGGTGACGTTGAAGTACAGGCGGTTGCGGGTCAGGAGCTTGCGCGTCCCCGCGTCCTTCGCCCCGGCCAGCTTCCTGATCAGCTTGAGGGCCGCGTCCGTGCCCTCCCACTCGTTGCCGTGGATGTTGTTGTTGACGAACACGGGCGTCTTGTACGCGGACTTGATCGCCTTGTCCCTGGCGGCCGCGGCGGGCGCCTCGCTGATGAGGCGGCGCATCCGCTCCTGCCGGGCGGCCTCGCGCGCCGACTCGGGCGCGGTCACCGTCACCAGGTACAGCTCGTGGCCGCCCGCCGAACGCCCGGCGATCTCCACGCTGACCCGGTCGCCGATCCGCTGGATCTCGTTCAGCTCGGGCGCGATGGCGTGGTACGGGGTCAGGCCCAGCTTGATGGACTTGTCGGCCGGGTTCGGCGGCTCCGGGTCAAGGCTGCGCTCGCGCGGATAGCCGCGGACCCGGCCGGTGCCGAGCGGCACGTCGGCGCCGTCGAGCGCCCGCGCGGCCGCGGACTCGGGCGCCCGCGCCGCCTCGTCGGGCGAGTCGAGCGGCGTCCCGTCGCGGACGACCGGGCGCGGCGCGGGCCGGGGATCGGCGCTGGCACCGCCCGGCGCGAGCACGGTGAACAGCAGCGTGCCCGCGGCGGCCGAGGCGGTGAGCAGAACCGGTCTGGATGGCCGGGATGTCCCCATCCGTACCTCCCTTGGAAGATCCTGAGAGACCCTGAGAGATCAGGTAGGGGAGGTCTACAGGGTGAACTCCGCCGCAACAAGAGGGTTTTCATCCACCGGATAAGGTGTGCCGCATGCGTGATCTAGGTCAGGGCTTCGGCTATCTGGTGCAGGGGCAGCGCTGGGTCGCCCAGCACCGCAAGCAGTACGGCTGGGGGCTGCTGCCGGGCCTCATCACCCTCGTGCTGTACGCGGCCGCGCTCGTCGCGCTCGCGCTGTGGGGCTCCGACCTGGTGTCCTGGGCGACGCCGTTCGCCGACGGCTGGGGCGACCCGTGGCAGGGCGCGTTCCGCGGCTTCCTCACCGCCCTGCTCTTCGCCCTCGCCCTGCTCCTGTCCGTGGTGAGCTTCACCGCCGTGACCCTCCTCATCGGGGAGCCGTTCTACGAGTCCCTGTCGGAGCAGGTCGACGTCTCCGTGGCGGGCTTCGCCCCCGAGTCGGGCCTGCCGCTCTGGCGCGACCTGTGGATCTCCGCCCGCGACAGCCTGCGGATCGTGGTGCGGGCCCTGCTGTGGAGCGTCCTGCTCTTCGGGCTCGGCTTCCTCCCCGTCGTGGGCCAGACGGTCATCCCCGTCCTCGGCTTCCTCGTCACCGGCTTCTTCCTCGCGGAGGAGCTGACGGCGGTCGCCCTCCAGCGCCGGGGCGTGCAGCTCCGCGAGCGGCTCGCCCTGCTGCGTGCCCGCAAGACCCTCGCCTGGGGCTTCGGCGCGCCCCTCGCGGTGGCTTTCCTGGTCCCGTTCGTCGCCGTGTTCCTGATGCCGGGCGCGGTCGCGGGCGCGACCCTGATGGCCCGCGACCTGCTCGGCGAGGACGGCGCCGCCACCGACGATGACGACGCCGCCCCCGCCGACCCGGCCGTACCTCCACCGGGTTTCAGCCCCTCCGGCGTTTGAGGGCCCCTAGCCGCGGGCCCCGGACTCCACCGCCGCCACCACGATCCGCCGCGTCTGCCCGACGATGTCCGCCCGGTTGCGCAGGAACTCGGGGTCGGTGACCGCCCCGGTCGCCGGGTCGGTGTTCCCCGCCCCGAACTGAAGCACCGGCGTGTGCACATGGCCGCCCGGCAGCCGGTCGTGCAGGCCGAGCCGGTCGCGCAGCAGCGTCACCCGGTAGGCGATCTCGTTCGACAGGTAGTCACCGCCGCCGCCCTGGCGCGCGGCCGACCCGGGCGTCGGCCCGTCGGGCCGGTTCACGGGCGTGCTGCCGCCCGCGGGGATCTCGGTGACGGCCGTGTTGTCGTAGACGGGGAAGCGCCCGGTGGAGGCGGCGACGATGTCCTTGTACGGCAGCGTCGTCGTGGTCCACTGCGGCTGCGACGCGGGGTCGGAGACCGGCACGGTGCCGGTGCTCGACAGGTTCTCGTTGTCGCCGAAGCCGCCGCGCCACGCGCCGTTGGTCCGCTCGACGTCGAACTTGCCGACCCGCCCCTGGCTGACGGTCGTGAACAGGTCCACGCGCGGCAGCTGCCGCCGCAGCGCCCGCTCCACCGCGCCCTCCGCGAAGTCCGTCCAGCGCACCGGGAACGTGACCGTCTCGATCCGGACGGGGCCCGCGGCCGTCCGTACGACCGTGCCGTCGAGGGCGAGTGCCGTCGCGCCGGACGGATTGCTGATCCGGACGTCCCGGTCCAGCGTGAAGGGGTCGAAGCCGGTCAGGAGCACCCGCTTCATCCGCTTGCCGTGCCCGTGGGGGTACGTCACCGCGTCCTGGCCCCGGGACGACACCTCCAGCTTCCGCAGCAGCCGCGCACGCTGCTCCGCGCCGAGTCCGAGGCCTTCCGGCTCCCACGCCCGCAGCTCCCGCGTCATCCCCAGCCGCGCCCAGTACAACGGCCGGTCGTCGTCCCGGCTCAGGTCCCCGCCCTCCGGACCGCGGCCCTGCACCCGGTCCACGGCGCGCTTCCACAGCGCCTGCCCGTGGCGTACGACGATCCGCTCGGCCTGCCCGTAGGAGTGCGCGCGGTCCAGGGCCCGCGCGAAGGCGGGCGCCACGGCGCCGAAGCCGCTGCGGCGCAGGATCTCCTGGGGCACCGCGCGCTCCAGGCGCTGCTCCTCGACGGTGGGCGCGGCCCCGCGCGGGGCCGGGGCGTCGGCCAGGGCGGGTGCGGCCGAGGTCCCGAGCAACAGCGCGGCGCCGAGGGCCCCGAGCCGGAGCCCGACTATGTGAGACGAAGCCACGAGAGTCCTTCCGTTGCAGGTGAGGTGGCCGCAGTATCGCGGGGCGGGGGAGCCGCGCGCTACGGGTACGGGATCTTTGCCGGGCGGCGCGGCCCGCGAGACCCGAGCGGCCCGAGTGGCCCGAGCCATCCGCGAGGCCCGAGCGGCCGGCGAGACCCGAGCCGCCCGCGAGGCCCAGCGGCCCGCACCGGCCGCACGGCCCGCCGGTGTCCGCCCCAGGGCCCGGTCCGCCTCCCCCGCGCGGCGGAGGCGGACCACCGCGGGAGCCGATGTCCCGGCCGGGGCCGCGCACCAGCATGGAACGCATGCTGAGAGTCACCTCCCTGCCCGGCGTACCCCGCCGGGTCGCGCTCGCCGCGCACGCCGTGCCGTGGGTCGTCCTGCCGTCCAGCCTGTGGCGCGTCGCCCTCGTCCTGGGCCTGCCCGTGTCCGACTACCGGCCGGGGCCCGGCGAATCGCTGTACGTCCTCGCGCTCAGCGCCGTCTCGGAGGGCCTGGCCCTGCTGACCCTCGGCCTGGTCAGGCCGTGGGGCGAGGTCGTGCCCCGCTGGCTGCCGCTGCTCGGCGGCCGCCCGGTGCGCCCGCTCGCCGCCGTGGTCCCGGCCGCCCTCGGCTCCGTGGCGCTCGCCGTGATCTGGGCCGTCGCCTTCTGGAGCGTGGGCACCGGCATGGACTCGGGCATCGGCCCCGGCGGCATGGGATCGCCCGCGCAGGACGCGTTCCTGGTGCTCTGCTACGCCCCGCTGCTGCTGTGGGCCCCGCTGCTCATGGCGGTGACGGCGGCCTACTACCGCCGCCGCACGGCACGCCCCTCAGCCGGTGAGCAGCCGCCCGGACTCCCGCAGGGCGGCCAGGAACGGCTCCACGCTGGGCGCGCGTGAGCGCCCCCGCGCCGTCGCCGCGTACACCGCGCGGGCGGGCGTGCCCTCGTCGTGGACGGGGACGAGCACGACGTCCTGCCGTACGCCCTGGGCCGCGAGCGCCGGGATCAGCGTGACGCCGAGCCCGGCGGCGACGTACCCCTGCTTGGCGGTCCACTCGGCGACGACGTGGGCGACGCGCGGCCGGAAGCCGTGCCGCAGGGCGGCGTCGAGCAGCGTCCCCGCGGGCTCCGCGCTGCCGGAGATCCAGTCCTCCCCGGCGAGCCGGGCGAGCCCCAAGGAGGCCTCGCCCGCCAGGGGGTGGGCGGCGGGCAGGGCCACGTACAGCGGCTCGTCCAGGAGGTGGTGCAGCTCGAACGCCTCCTCCGGGAGCGGGCCGCCCGTCGTCGAGACCACGGCCAGGTCGAGCTCGCCGTCCGTGAGGCGGGTCAGCAGCGGCCCCGTGAAGCCTTCCTCGCGCGTGAGGGTCACCCCGGGGTGCCGGGCCCGGAACGCGGCGATGGCGCGCGGCACCAGGGCCACGTCCGCCGTCGCGAAGGCCCCGAACCGCAGCAGACCGCGCGCGGCGCCCTCCAGGTCCGTCAACTCCTGCCGCAGCCGCGACAGTTGGCCGGTGACGGCCCGCGCGTGCGGCAGCACGGCCCGCCCGTGCGCGGTGAGCCGCACGCCGCGCGGCAGCCGGTCGAAGAGCGGGGCCCCGCCGAGCGCGGCCTCCAGGGACGCGATCTGGCGGGACACGGCGGACTGCGTCAGGGACAGCCGCCGCGCCGCCACCGTGAACGAGCCCTCCCCGGCCACCTCCAGGAAGGCCCGCAGCCAGTAGGTGGAGAGATCGGCGGCGCCCGGGCCCGGCCCGTCCGCTCCGCCATGCGTACTCTGCATGCCTGCCATGCTAGACATTCGCTTGTCGCATCACGTGCCCGGCCCTAGCGTCTTCCCCATGAAGCAGCGCACACAGCAGCCGGAACGCATCGCCTTCCTCGGCCTCGGCCACATGGGCACGCCCATGGCCCGTCAACTGCTCGCCGCCGGGCACCCGTTGACCGTCTGGAACCGCACCGCCGCGAAGGCGGAGCCGCTCGTCGCCGAGGGCGCCCGCCTCGCGCCCTCGCCCGCCGACGCCGTGCGGGACGCCGACGTCGTGATCACGATGCTCGCGGGCCCCGACGCCGTGCGGTCCGTCGCCGACGCGATCCTTCCCGCGGTCCGCGAGGGCGCGTACTGGGTGGAGATGTCGACCGTCGGGCCCGACGTCGTCAAGGAGCTGGGGGAGCGGGCCGCGGGCCGCGTCACGCTCGTCGACGCGCCCGTCGCGGGCAGCACGGACAAGGCCGCGGCGGGACAGCTGGGCATCCTCGCGGGCGGCGACGCCGACGGGGTCGCGCACGTGCTCGCCCGGCTCGGGACCGTGACCCGCACCGGCCCCGCCGGGTCCGGCGCCGCGCTCAAGCTCGTCGTCAACACGGCGCTGCTCGGCGGTGTCGCCCTGGTCGCCGAGGTCCTCGCCCTCGCCGACGCGCTCGGCCTCGACCAGGACACGGCGCGCACCGCCCTCGCCGGCGGACCGCTCGGCGGCGCCGTGAACCGCGCCTTCGCCCAGGACGTGCACTTCGGCGCCGACCTCGCCGCGAAGGACACCGCGCTGGCCGCGCGGGCCGTCCGCCTCCCCGTCACGGCGGCCGCCGCGGCCCACTTCGCGGCCGCGGCCGCCGACCCCGACACCGTCCACCAGGACATCTCCCACACCGTGTCCCGCATCCGGGGCCACGCCGCCCGCACCGACTGAGACCGGAGCCCGCCCCCATGTACGCCACCCTGGCCAACCCCGCCGACGCGCCCCGGCCCCTCGGCCCCTACTCCCAGGTCGCCCGCGTCCCGCTCGCCGACGGCCACGCCCTCCTGCACGTCTCCGGCCAGATCGCCGAGGGCGACGGCATAGCCGAGCAGAGCCGCGGCGTCTTCGAGACCCTCACCGCCCTCCTCGCCGCCTACGGCGCCACCCTCGACGACATCATCAACATCCGGACGTACCTGACCGACATGGACGACCTGCCCGGCTACGCGGCCGTGCGCCGTTCCTGCCTCACCGGTACGCCGCCCACCAGCACGACGGTGCAGGTGGCCCGCCTCTTCCGGCCGGAGGCGCGGATCGAGGTGGAGGTGGTGGCGGTGACCCCGTAGGGACCCGGGACGGCCGCGCGGGCGGCCTTCCGCCGACCGGTCAGGGGCGGCGGGAGGTGATGCTGCGGTAGGCCATCTCGGCGAGCCGCGCCTGGCCGCTCTTGCTGGGGTGGAACCAGTCCCAGTGGCTCAGGTGGTCCTCGCCGAAGCGGAAGCCGAACACCGCCCCGCCGTCGTACCGGCACCGCAGGTCCTTCGCGCAGACCTCCTTGAGCACGGTGTTGTACGCCACGACCCGCTCCTGCACGGACTCCCTGCGCTGCGTGGCGGCCCGGTCCGTGGCGTCCGCGTCCTGGAGCATCGACTTGCAGATGCCGAGCTTCCACACCTGCTTGCCGAGCAGGTTCTCGCGGCCCTCGGACCACAGCCGCTTGAGGTCCGGCACGCTCGCCACGTACACCTGCGCCTTGGGCCGGGTGGTGCGCAGCGCCGCCATCGCGTCCTCGAAGTCCGCCCGGAACTCGGCGACCGGCGTCATCTCGGCGACGGAGGACCGGCAGGCGTCGTTGGCCCCCGCCATCACGGTCACGAGCTCGGGCCGCCGGGCGGCCGCCTGCTCCATCTGCCCGGGCAGATCGGCCATGCGGGCACCGGTCTTGGCGTAGTTCCAACTGTGCGTGGCGGCGCGCCGCTTGCCGAGCAGCCGCTGCGCGAGGCTGCGCACCTCGCCGTCGCTGCCGGTCGCCCAGGACGCCTCGGGGCAGTCGGAGAGCACCGAGCAGGCGTCGAAGCCGCGGGTGATGGAGTCGCCGACGGCGGCCAGGGAACGGGGGCTCTCGTCCCACACGGGCACGGCCTTGCGGCCCGCTCTGTCCTGCGCGGAGGGGCCGTTCGGCGCCGCGTCGTCACCGCCCGACGCGTCACACGCGGTGAGCGTGGCGATGCCGGTCAGAGCCGCCGCCGCGACGGCGACGGCGGCCCGGGAGCGACGCCGTGAGTTCCGCATACTCGTCCCCTCTGTCCCGTAGTCGTCCAACGGGACGTCGTACGGGCCCTTCAGGTTGCGTGCCACCGCATGGTGAGATGTCCCGGCGACGGCCGACGGACACCCGGCCGGGGGGCAACGGGCCTCCCAGCGAGTGAAACATCCGTGTTGCCCGGCATGCGGACCGACGGTACGTCACAATCCTTGCCTCACATCACGGTAGCCTCGCCACCCAGTGGCAACCGATTTTTTTCGGTTCCGCTAAATTACATCACGTCACATCTGTCCCGTTTTCAGTCTTTCCTTGTCTTTCCTCGGATTCGAGGAACAGCTGGAATACCGCTCGGCACGGGCTCGGGGCCGCCGGGAACGGCGGGTCCCGCCCACACTGGAGGTCCCGGTGACGACACGTGGAGTTCTGTACGTGCACTCCGCACCGCGCGCGCTGTGCCCGCACGTCGAGTGGGCGGTCGCCGGGGTGCTCGGCGCCCGCGTCAGCCTCGACTGGATCAGGCAGCCCGCGGCGCCCGGTACGTGGAGATCCGAGTTCTCCTGGCGCGGCGCCGCGGGGACCGCCTCCAAACTGGCCTCCGCGCTGCGCGGCTGGCAGCTGCTGCGCTTCGAGGTCACCGCGGAGCCGTCCGCCACGGCCGAGGGCGAGCGCTACAGCGCCACGCCCGAGCTCGGCATCTTCCACGCCGTCACCGGCATCCACGGCGACATCCTGATCCCCGAGGACCGCCTTCGCGCCGCCCTCGCCCGCTCCAAGGGCGGCGAGAGCGATCTGGAGGCCGAGGTCGCGGGGCTCCTCGGCAAGCCCTGGGACGACGAGCTGGAGCCGTTCCGCTACGCGGGCGAGGGCGCGCCGGTGCGCTGGCTGCACCAGGTCGTCTGACGCCCCGTCCGGGCGTGCGCACACGACGCGAAGGGCCCCCACCGAGCGGTGGGGGCCCTTCGCGTCGCTACCGGCTCGTCAGACCGTCCGGAAGGCGAGCACCACGTTGTGACCGCCGAAGCCGAACGAGTCGTTCAGGGCCGCGATCGTGCCCTCGGGCAGCGGACGGGCCTCGCCGCGGATGATGTCCGCGTCGACCTCGGGGTCGAGGTTCTCGATGTTGATCGTCGGCGGGGCCACGCGGTGCTTGAGCGCGAGGACCGTGGCCACGGTCTCCACGCCGCCCGCGCCACCGAGCAGATGGCCGGTCATCGACTTCGTCGACGCGATCGCCATGTGGTCCACGTCGTCGCCGAAGGCCTTGCGCAGCGCCTTGATCTCGCCGATGTCGCCCTGCGGCGTCGAGGTGGCGTGCGCGTTGATGTGCGCGATCTCGGACGGCTTGAGGTCGTTGTTCTCGACCAGGTGACGCAGCGCCTGCGCGATGCCGCTGCCCGAGGGCTCCGGCTGCGTGATGTGGTGCGCGTCGGCCGAGATGCCCTGGCCCACCGCCTCCACGTAGATCTTGGCGCCACGGGCCCTGGCGTGCTCCTCGGACTCGAGCACGACCACGCCCGCGCCCTCGCCGAGCACGAAGCCGTTGCGGTCGACGTCCCAGGGGCGGGATGCGCCCTGCGGGTCGTCGTTGTTCTTCGACATCGCCATCATGTTGCCGAACGCGACGATCGGCAGCGGGTGGACCGCCGCCTCCGTGCCGCCCGCGACGACGACGTCGGCGCGGCCGGTGCGGATCATCTCGATCGCGTAGCCGATGGCCTCCGCGCCCGAGGCACAGGCCGAGACCGGGGTGTGCACCCCGGCGCGGGCGCCGAGGGCGATGCCGACGTTCGCCGCGGGCGAGTTGGGCATCAGCATCGGCACGGTGTGCGGGGAGACACGGCGTACGCCCTTCTCCCGCAGCACGTCGTACTGGTCGAGCAGGGTGGTCACGCCGCCGATGCCGGAGGCGACGACCGCGCCGAGCCGGTCGGGGTCGACGCTCGCGTCCTCGCCCGCCTTGGCGGTGAAGCCCGCGTCCTTCCAGGCCTCCTGTGCCGCGATCAGCGCGAACTGCGCCGAGCGGTCCAGCTTGCGGGCCTGCGGACGCGGGAGGATCTCGCCCGGTTCGACGGCGATCTGGCCCGCGATGCGGACGGGCAGGTCCGCTGCCCAGTCCTGCTCCAGGAGGCTGACCCCGGAGCGCCCGGCGAGCAGGCCCTCCCAGGTCGAGGCTGCGTCGCCACCCAGCGGTGTGGTTGCGCCGATACCGGTGACGACCACGGTGCGATTGGTCGAGTTCACTGGATTTCTCTCTCCACGGTTGGTTCAGATGCGGATGCGGCGGCGCCACCGCCGGGTGGCGGGTGGCCAGAGCCTGCTGGCCGCCAGGATCAGGCCTGGTGCTCGAGGATGTACTTGGTGGCGTCGCCGACCGTCTTGAGGTTCTTGACGTCGTCGTCCGGGATCTTCACGTCGAAGCGCTCTTCGGCGGCGACGACGACCTCGACCATGGACAGCGAGTCGACGTCCAGGTCGTCCGTGAAGGACTTGTCCAGCTGTACGTCCTCGACCGGGATGCCGGCGATCTCGTTGACGATCTCCGCGAGACCGTCGACGATCTCCTTCTCAGTGGCGGCCATGAGGCGCTCCTTCTTGTGTATCCAGAGGGTGTGACGGCATCCGTGCGGATCCGAAGATCCGCAGCGGGTGCCTAGGGGAGGGTAACGACCGTGGCGGCGTACACGAGACCCGCCCCGAAGCCGATGACGAGAGCGGTGTCGCCGCTCTTCGCCTCGCCGGTCGCCAGAAGCCGCTCCATCGCGAGCGGAATCGAGGCTGCCGACGTGTTGCCGGTGGTCTCCACGTCACGGGCGACCGTGACGTGCTCCGGCAGTTTCAGAGTCTTCACCATCGAGTCGATGATCCGCATGTTGGCCTGGTGCGGGATGAAGACGTCCAGGTCGTCCGCGCTGATCCCGGCCGCGTCGAGCGCCTCCTTGGCGACCTTCGCCATCTCGAAGACGGCCCAGCGGAACACCGCCTGGCCTTCCTGCGTGATCGCGGGGAACTTGACCTCGCCGTCGGCGTCGACGGGCAGCTTGGTGACGTCGCCGATGCGGTACTCGTCCCAGGCCACGGTCTGCTTGATGGTCTCGGACTTGTCGCCTTCCGAGCCCCAGACCGTCGGGCCGATCGCGGGCTCCTTGGCGGGGCCGACGACGACCGCGCCGGCGCCGTCACCGAACAGGAAGGCCGTCTTGCGGTCCTCGAGGTCGGTCAGGTCGCTCAGCCGCTCCACGCCGATGACCAGGGCGTACTCCGCGGAGCCGTCGATGATCATGCCCTTGGCGAGGGTCAGGCCGTAGCCGAAGCCCGCGCAGCCCGCGGAGATGTCGAACGCGGCGGGCTTGCCGGTGCCGAGCCTGTCCGCGATCTCCGTGGCGATGGCCGGGGTCTGCTTGAAGTGCGAGACGGTGGAGACGATCACCGCGCCGATCTGCTCGGGCCGGATGCCCGCGTCCGCGATGGCCTTGCCCGCGGCCTCGACGGACATCGCGGCCACGGTCTCCTCGGGGGAGGCCCAGTGGCGCGTCGCGATGCCGGAGCGGGAGCGGATCCACTCGTCGGAGGAGTCGATCTTCTCCAGGATGACCTCGTTGGGCACCACCCGGACCGGGCGGTAGCCGCCGACTCCCATGATGCGCGCGTACGGGGCGCCCTGACTGGGCTTGATCTTCGTCATGCTCCAGGCTCCTTCTCAGGCACCCGCCGCGTCGGCGGCGGAGGCGGCGGTCTCGGCGATGAGTTCACGCGCGGCGTCGAGGTCGTCCGGCGTCTTCACGGCCAGGTTCCTGACCCCCTTGAGCGCGCGCTTGGCGAGACCGGTCAGCGTGCCACCGGGGCACACCTCGATCAGCGCCGTGACGCCGAGCTCCTGGAACGTGTCCATGCACAGGTCCCAGCGGACCGGGTTCGCCACCTGGCCGACGAGGCGGGAGACCACCTCGGTGCCGCTCGCGACGGCCTGGCCGTCCCGGTTCGAGACGTACGTGAGCCGCGGGTCCGCGATGTCGAGGCCCTGGGCGGCCTCCTCGAGGGCGGCGACCGCGGGAGCCATGTGGTGGGTGTGGAACGCGCCCGCGACCTTCAGCGGCACGACCTTGCGGACGCCCTCCGGCTTGTCCTCGGCCAGCGCGGCCAGCTGCTCGGCGGTGCCGGCGGCCACGATCTGGCCCGCGCCGTTCACGTTCGCCGGGGTGAGGCCGAGCTTCTCCAGGTGCGGAAGCGTCACCTCGGGGTCGCCGCCGAGGAGGGCGGCCATGCCGGTCTGCGTCACGGCGGCGGCCTCGGCCATGGCCAGACCCCGCTTGCGGACGAAGCCGAGCGCGGCGTCCTCGGACAGCACGCCCGCGTACGCGGCCGCGGTGATCTCGCCCACGCTGTGGCCCGCGACGGCGCCCGGCCTGATGTCACCCAGTGCCTGCGCGGAGAGCAGCCCCGCGGCGACGAGCAGCGGCTGCGCCACGGCGGTGTCACGGATCGCGTCGGCGTCCGCCTGCGTACCGTAGTGGACGAGGTCGAGCCCGATGGCGTCCGACCAGGCGGCGAGGCGGTCCGCGGCGCCGGGAAGGTCGAGCCAGGGGGTCAGGAAGCCGGGCGTCTGAGCGCCTTGGCCGGGAGCGACGAGTACGAGCACTCTCACACTCTCTCTTGTGGACAGTACGAACCGCCCGTGGGGACAGGGACGAAGAACCGCTGGGGGAATTGTAGGGGGCCGACAAACCCCTACGGTTGGGGATCGCCAGCGGCCAGGCGTCCCAAGATCAGTGCGATCCGCAGTGTGAAGGCGGAGCGTACATCTGAAGGAGACCATCCGGTGACGTCGGTCACACGTCGAAGCCGGTAGCGCACGGTGTTGGGATGCACAAAGAGCATCCGGGCGGCACCCTCCAGGCTGCTCGCCTGCTCCAGGTAGACACTGAGGGTCTCCAGGAGCGCGGAGCCTGCTTCCTCCAGTGGTCTGTAGATCTCCTCCACCAGCTGTTCCCGTGCGGCCGGATCGCCCGCCATCGCCCGCTCGGGCAGCAAATCGTCCGCGAGCACCGGACGGGGGGCGTCCTGCCAGGCGGCGCAGGCCTTGAGCCCGGCCGCGGCGGCCTGGGCCGAGCGGGTCGCGGCGAGCAGGTCGGGCACGATCGGCCCGGCCACCACGGGCCCGGCCGCGTACGGCCCGATCAGGGCCTTGGCCACGGCGAGCGGATTGTCGTTGCCGCCCGCGATGACCACCAGACGGGCGCCGAGCACCCCGGTGAGGACCTGGAGCTTGGCGTGCCGGGCGGCCCTGCGGATGGCCTCGACGGTCAGCTCGCTGTCCCCGTCGGGGGCGGTGCCGAGGACCACGCACACGTGGTCGGGGGAGTTCCAGCCGAGCGCGGCGGCCCGGGACACGGCGCCCTCGTCGGCCTCGCCGGACAGCACGGCGTTCACCACGAGGGACTCCAGGCGGGCGTCCCAGGCACCGCGTGCCTCGGCGGCCTGGGCGTACACCTGAGCGGTGGCGAAGGCGATCTCGCGGGCGTAGACGAGCAGCGCCTCGCGCAGCACCGCCTCGTCGCCGGGCGCGGCCACCTCGTCGATGGCGGACTCCATGACCTCGATGGTCGTCCGCACCATCTCCACGGTCTGGCGCAGCGTGATGGCGCGGGTCAGCTCGCGCGGCGCGGTCCCGAAGACGTCCGTCGAGATCGCCTGCGGGGCGTCCGGGTGCCGGAACCACTCGGTGAACGCGGCGATGCCGGCCTGGGCGACCAGACCGATCCACGAGCGGTTCTCCGGTGGCATGGCCCGGTACCAGGACAGCGTCTCGTCCATGCGCGCGATGGCCTGCGCGGCGAGGCTGCCGGACGACTTCTCCAGACGCCTCAGGGTCGCGGTGTGCGCGTGGGCGCGGACGGCACGGGCCGGACCCGTGGCCGCGGCGCCTGTGTCCTGGTGGATTTCGTTCGCTGAGGGTTCGGGCACGGGGACAAGACTGCCTTATCGGGGCGGCGGCGTGCGGGGCCGGGTCTACCGTGGGGGACGTGATTGATGTGCGGCGCTCCGGCGAGCGGTACCCCGGCGGCGACCCCGGGGCGGGGATCGACTCCTACCACGCGTTCTCCTTCGGGCCCTACTACGAGCCCGACAACCTCCGCTTCGGCGCGATACTCGCCTGCAACGAGGAGCGCCTCGCCCCCGGCGCGGGCTTCGACGAGCACCCCCACAGCCACACGGAGATCGTCACGTGGGTGGTCGAGGGCGAGCTCACCCACCGCGACTCCACCGGCCACGAGTCGCTGATCGGGCCCGGCGACGTCCAGCACCTCAGCGCGGGCGCGGGCGTCCGCCACGTGGAGCGCAACGCGGGCCCCGCCCCCCTGACCTTCCTCCAGATGTGGCTCGCCCCCCTGGAGCCCGGCGGCGACCCCGCGTACGGGATCGTCCCCGGCATCGCCGACTCCACCCCCTACGCCCTGCCCGCGGCGGGCGCCCTCCTCCACGTCCGCCGCCTCTCGCCGGGCGAGCGCGCCGCGATCCCGCCCGCGCCGCACGTGTACGTCCACGTGGTGCGGGGCGAGGTCACCCTGGGCCAGGAGGAGCTGGGCCCCGGCGACTCGGTGCGCATCACGGAGGAGGAGGGCCTGGAAGCCGTGGCGTACGAGACCCCGGCGGAACTCCTCCTCTGGGAAATGCCCTAGCCGAGGCTCAGACCTCGGCCAGGACCGCGTCCGTGAAGGCGGGCCACGCCTCGACGGCCCACGGCCCGAAGGCCCGGTCGGTGAGGGCCACGCACGCGACCCCCGCGTCGGGGTCGACCCACAGGAACGTCCCGGCCTGCCCGAAGTGCCCGAAGGTCCGCGGCGAGGACGAGGCCCCGGTCCAGTGCGGGGCCTTCCCGTCCCGGATCTCGAAGCCGAGCCCCCAGTCGTTGGGGTTCTGGTGCCCGTAGCCCGGAAGCACCCCCTTGAGCCCCGGGTACGTCACCGACATGGCCGTCGCCACGGTGCGCGGGTCGAGCAGCCGGGGCGCCTGCACCTCGGCGGCGAACCGTACGAGGTCGTCGACGGTCGACACCCCGTCCTTGGCGGGCGACCCGCCGCCCGCGAGCCCCGTGGACGTCATCCCGAGGGGTTCGAGCACGGCCTGCCGCAGATAGTCGGCGAAGGGGATGTCCGTCGCCTTGGCGATGTGGTCCCCGAGCACCTCGAACCCGGCGTTGGAGTACAGCCGCCGCGTCCCGGGCGCGGCCATCACCTGGTGCTCGTCGAAGGCGAGCCCGCTGGTGTGCGCGAGCAGGTGCCGCACGGTCGACCCCTCGGGCCCGGCCGGTTCGTCGAGCTCGACGGCGCCCTCCTCGTACGCGACGAGCGCCGCGTACGCCGCGAGCGGCTTGGTGACCGAGGCCAGGGCGAAGCGGTGCGCGGTGGGTCCGCGGTTCCCGGCCACGGTGCCGTCCGCGCGGACGACGGCGGCGGCAGCGGTGGGGACCGGCCAGTTCTCGATCAGCTCCAGGCTCTGCATGCGTACGAGCGTAAGCGCCGCGCCACCGCGCCGGAGCCGGGGGGTCGGGCCGCGGGGGCGGGCGAAAACCCCTTGCTTCGAGTGCGCTCCAAGGCCCTAGCGTGGGGGCCATGACGGTCATGGAGACGGGGTCCGCTCTCGCGGAGAGCCACTACACGATCAGCGAGGTCGCCGCGGAGACCGGTCTGACCGCGCACACCCTGCGCTGGTACGAGCGGATCGGCCTGATGCCGCACATCGACCGCTCCCACACCGGCCAGCGCCGCTACCGCGACCGCGATCTGCGGTGGCTGACGTTCCTCGGCAAGCTGCGCACCACCGGCATGCCGGTGGCGGACATGGTGCGGTACGCGGAGCTGGTGCGCGCGGGCGACGACACCTTCGCCGAGCGCCAGGACCTCCTGGAGCGGACCCGGCGCGACGTCCGCGCGCGCATCGCGGAGCTCCAGGACACCCTCGCCGTGCTCGACCACAAGATCGGTTCGTACGCGGTGGCGCGGTCGGAGGCCGCCGTCAGCGCGGAGGCGGCCGCGGGCTCCTGCGGCCCCTGACCGCTCACAGCTCGGCGAGCAGCTCCGTCTTCTTCGCCGTGAACTCGTCGTCCGTGAGCAGGCCCGCCTGGTGCAGCTCGCCCAGGTGCCGGATGCGCTCGGCGATGTCGGCCGGGTCGCGCCGCGCCGCCGGGGCGGCCGGGGCGCTCTGCGCCGCTGGGGCCGGGCCGCACGCCCTGACGGCCGCGAGGACCGACGCGGCGAACGGCAGTGACTCGTGCACAGGGCCGTAGCCGAGCCCGAAGACGACCGCCGCCGGGTCCTGGTCGGCCTGGGCGGGCTGCGCCACCGGCGACTCGCGGCGCAGCAGCCGCAGATGCCCCTCGAAGACCTCCGGGGAGCGCCACTCGACCCCGCTCAGGTCGGTCACCGCGAAGCTCTGGTCCCCGGCCTTCCACTTGGCCGACGACGCGCCGGTCCAGAACCAGCGGAAGGCCACCGCCTTGCCGTCGAAGGACGCCTTCCCGTCGTACGCCTTGAACTGCAGCGGCACCTCGGGCGCGGCCACCAGATAGCGGTCCGCCTCGCCCGGGTCCTCGGCGGGCAGCAGGGCGCGCAGCTCGTCCGCGTAGTACTCGGCGAGCGTCTCCCGCTCCGCGGGCAGCACCAGGCGGTACGGGTCGGCCCCGTCCTTGAGCTGTCCCGCCGCTGCCTCCATCAGTGGATCGGCACCTGGTCTCGGGACCAGGTGCAGAACCGTCGTCCCCCGTTTGCCCGGTGTGAGCGTGACCCCCGCGATCGCCTCCAGGGGGATGCGGCGCTCGCCGAGAGCCTGGAACAGCTTCGGCGTACGGATCCCCCGTTCGAAGCGGATGAGCACGGAGTCGGACTCGAACTCCCAGGCGGCGTGAAAACCGGCCAGTACATCACCCATGCGGCTCATCGTATGCGGCACGCGCTCCTCCGTCTCTCCTGCGGCGGGCCGCTGTTTCGCCGATTTCTACGCGCGTCAGGCCGCCGTCGTACCGGAAATTCCGTCGTGGCAGCCCGCGTCCCCGTCGGCGCAGCGCACCGCGCCGTACGCGCCGACGCCGATCCGGGCGAAGTTGCTGAGGCTGTCCGTGCCCGGCTCGAAATAGCCGGTGTGGCCCCGGGCGCGGTCGGCGGACACCACGCGGGCGCCGAAGCCGCCCGACACCGGGTCGGCGCCGTGGCCGAGCCCGCCGACTTCCATGTGCGGCACATCCTGGATCCAGTCGTCGCTGTCCCGTGCGGCCCAGACCCGCGCGCGGGTGCCGAGCCCTGACACGTTGTCGGCGCGCATCCCGGGGCTGCCCGCGACCGCGATGTCCGTGACCCGGTCGGGCAGCCGCCTCGCGGCGACCCCGCACACCACCGAGCCGTAGCTGTGGCAGTACAGCGCCACGCCGGTGCGCCCCGGCAGGGCGCGGACCAGCGAGTCGAGGCGGACGGCGCCGTCGTCGGCCCGCATGGAGGTGGCGGCGTCCACACCGAGCCCGACGGGCGTGGTGTAGTCGGCCCACGCGATCACGGCGGTCCGGGTGCGGGGGTCGGTCCTGCGCTCGGCGCGGTAGAGGGACCGGGCCATGCCCACGGGCGCCGCGTACTTGCGCTGGGTCCGCTCGAAGGTGAGGACGTCGGTGTCGACGCCGGGCACGATGACCGACACGCGGCTCGCCCGGTCGAGGTCGCCGAGGACCTCGGCCATGCGGCCCGAGCCCATCGGGTCGAAGGCGAGGACCTGGCGGTCGGGGCGCATCATCACGCCGAACCGCTTCATCCTGCGCTCCGCCTCCTGCTTGCCGACGGGCGAGAGCCGGTCGTCGTGCATGCGCCGCCGCTCGATCACCCGGGCCTGCTTGAGGGCGATGCGGTTCGCGCGGTAGCGCAGCCCCACGGGGGCGCCGTTCATGTTGCCGACCGCGAGCGGGTAGCGCAGGGCGAGCCGGTCGCGCTGGTACGCGGTGAGCGAGGCGAAGAACCGCGCGAGCCGGTCGGCGGGCGCGCCGGGGTCGGGCAGCTCGCGTCCGTCGATGTGCCCCCGCTCCCAGGCGGCGAGGGTGGCTTCGAGCGGCGACGCGTCGCCTCTGTTCTGGCGCACCGCGGTCCACCCGGTGGTCGCCAGCATGACGAACACGACGGTGAGCGCGAGCAGCGCGCGCCAGATGCTGAGTTGGGGGGATGAGTCGAAGGAAGTCACTGCGGGACACCCTAGGAGAAGGCTGAAGCCCGCCGTGCACGGGGTGAGGCAGATCACGTTTCTTGCTGGGTATTTGCGGCAAAGCGGGCGCACGTCGTATCGGATCGTCACGCTCCGTCGAAGGGGCGTACGTGTGGCGCGCGTGGGGCGCGAGGGGGAGCGGGGACGGGAGCCACCACGAAGCGTCAAGCTTCGCTACCCAACGTGGCGGTCGGTGAGGGGGGTTGACCGGCCCCGTCCGGCGTCGGCCGCCGCCCCCGGGAACGGTCCGCCGCACCCCGGGCGCGGGGCGGGTCAGCGGCCCCGGTGCCAGTCCTGCGCGAGCGCGCCCAGGTGGTCGAGGTACTCCTCCGTGGTGGCGCGGATCGACGCGACGCTGACGTCCTCGCCGGTGGCCCACAGCCGCCCGGCCGCCCGCATGACGCCGCCGAACGCGGCGGTCGCCACCCGCGGCCGCGGATCGGCGGGGTCCAGGCCCTCCCGCTCGGCGAGCACCTGCGCGGCCCGCGCCTCCAGTTCGGTGGAGCGGTGCAGATGGGCGGCGAGCAGCGAGGGCGTCGACTCGATCATCTGGTACGTACGGATGTGGAGTTCGACCGGGATCAGCTCGGCCATCGCCTCGTTCATGGCCTCCCAGGAGTCGAGCACGGCCCCGCGCAGCGCCACGAACGGCGGCTCGCCCGGGGGGCGTTCGCGCAGCGCCCGCATGAAGCGGGTCTCCACCATCTCGGGGACGGCGAAGGCGGTCTCCTGCTTGCCCGCGAAATGCCGGAAGAAGGTGCGCTGGGAGACGTCGACGGCCTCGACGATCTCGTCGACCGTCGTCTCCTCGAACCCCTGTGTGGTGAACAGTTCGAGCGCCGTGCGCAGCAGCGCGTCGCGGGTGCGCCGCTTCTTGAGTTCGCGCAAGCCGGGCCTGGTCACGCCGCTCTCTTTTCTCCTGGAGTCCGCTCACCCTATCCGTGCCCTCCGGGGAGCGCGGGCGCATGCGTCAGTGGCTGTCCTGTGAGGCTCCCTACCAAGTGTCAGCGGCTGACACTAGCCTCGGTCCATGACGACTCAGACTCCGATCGGCTCGGCGGACAAGCCGCCGGATCCGTCCTCGACCTCCGCCCCGGGCAAGGGACTTCGCGGCCATCCCTGGCTGACCCTGGTGTCCGTCGGGATCGGCGTGATGATGGTGGCCCTCGACGGCACGATCGTCGCGGTCGCCAACCCGGCCATCACCAAGGACCTGGACGCCACCCTCGCGGACGTCCAATGGATCACCAACGGCTATCTGCTCGCGCTCGCCGTCGCCCTCATCACGGCGGGCAAGCTCGGTGACCGCTTCGGCCACCGCCAGACCTATCTCATCGGCGTCGTGGGCTTCGCCGCCGCGTCGGGCGCCATCGGCCTGTCCGGCACCGTCTCCCTCGTCATCGCCTTCCGCGTGCTCCAGGGGCTGTTCGGCGCGCTCCTCATGCCCGCCGCACTCGGCCTGCTGCGGGCGACCTTCCCGGCCGAGAAGCTGAACATGGCCATCGGCGTCTGGGGCATGATCATCGGCGCCTCCACCGCGGGCGGCCCCATCGTCGGCGGCCTGCTCGTCGAGCACGTCAGCTGGCAGTCGGTCTTCTACATCAACGTGCCCGTCGGCGCCCTCGCGCTCGTCCTCGGTCTGGTGATCCTCAAGGACCACCGTGCGGAGAAGGCGCCCCGGTCCTTCGACGCCCTCGGCATCGTGCTGCTCTCGGCCGCGATGTTCGCCCTGGTCTGGGGGCTCATCAAGGCGGGTGACCCGTGGGGCTGGGGCAGCGGGAAGACGTGGCTGTTCCTCGGCGGCTCCGTCCTGTGCTTCGTCCTGTTCGCCTTCTGGGAGACCCGGGTCGAGGAGCCGCTGATCCCGCTCGCCCTGTTCCGGTCGGTGGCGCTGTCCGCGGGCGTGGCCCTGATGGTCCTGATGGCCTTCGCCTTCCTCGGCGGCCTGTTCTTCGTGACCTTCTACTTGCAGAACGTGCACGGCATGAGCCCCGTCGACAGCGGCCTGCACCTGCTGCCGCTGACCACCATGATGATCGTCTCCTCGCCGGTCGCGGGCGCCCTGATCACCCGGGTGGGGCCGCGCATCCCGCTCATGGCGGGCATGGTCTGCACCGCCGCCGCGATGTTCGGCATGACGAGCCTGACGGAGGACACCGGCACCCTCGCGATGTCCCTGTGGTTCGCGCTGCTCGGCCTCGGCCTCGCGCCGGTCCTGGTCGGCGCCACCGAAGTCATCGTGGGCAACGCCCCGTTGGAGCTGTCCGGCGTCGCGGGCGGCCTCCAGCAGGCGGGCATGCAGGTCGGCGGCAGCCTCGGCACGGCCGTCCTCGGCGCGGTGATGTCCACCACCGTGGACTCCGACCTGGCGGGCAACTGGCGGGACGCCGGGCTGCCCGGCACCCCGCCGCCCGGCCTGGAGAAGGCGGCCTCGACCGGATCGGTGCCCGAGGAACTGGCCAAGTCCCCCGGCATGACCGAGAGCACCTTCGCCCGCATCACCGACGTCGTCCACGACACCTTCATGTCGGGCCTGGGCGTCGCGTTCGCCGTGGCGGGCGTGGTCGGCGCGCTCGCGGCGGCGGTGGCCCTCCTGACCAAACGCGGCACGAACACGGAGCCGGGAGCCGAAGCGGACCACATCTAGCCGCCGCCCCAAGGGGCAGCGCCCCAAAGGGGCGCGGGGAACTGCGCGACAAGCCACGACGCACCCGCGGGCGAGAGGCGGCCGACAGCGGCACGGCGAAGCGCCCGGGTGTTCTCGGGGAGATCCCCTGAGGGTGAGGGGCCAGGCCCCTTGGGGCTCAGCCCGGGGGGTTTCGCCTATCAGGGTGAGCCCCACCGAAACCCCTTCCCGCCCCCGGGACCCGCGGCGGAGAGTGGCGACAAGTGATCGATGCGACACGGGGGTTCACACACATGCGTACGACCAAACCCGCCGCCACCTTCACGGCCCTCACCGCCGCCGCGCTCGCCGCGGCGGTCCTGACCCCCGCCCACGCGGGCACCGCGGGCACCGCGGGCACCACAGCCCCGGCACGGGCCGGTGCCGCGCCCCCGGGCAAGCTCGGCGCGTGCGGGCCCGGCGAGCTCTGCCTCTGGGAGAAGGCGGGCTTCAAGGGCCGGCGGCACGTGTTCGAGCTGGCCGGGGTCGACATCGAGAGCTGCGTCGCGCTGCCGGAGGGGGGCAGCGCGCAGGCCCTCGCCAACCGCACCGGCCGCCCCGTCACGACGTATCAGTCCCGGGAGTGCGCCGAGACGGCCGAGTTCAACACCTATCCCGGGGGTGGCACCTGGGCCCCCGAATCGCCCTACCGCGTCAGGGCGTTCAAGGTCTGGGAGCGCTGAGGCGCGCGGCCGCCCGGCCCCTCGGCGGGCACGTCAGGGCCTGCGGGGCCCGGGGACGGGCGGGGCGGCCGCCTCCTCGTCGGACACCGGGAGCGGCACGGGGCCGCCGGACAGCGCGGCGACCTGCGCCCGCAGCGCCATCACCTCCGCGGTGAGGGCCTCGATCGCCGCGGTCTGGCGCCGCTCCTCCAGGTTGTCCTTCTCGAAGCGGGCGATGAACCACGCCGCGATGTTGGCGGTGACCACACCGAGCAGCGCGATGCCCGACAGCATCAGGCCCACCGCGAGCACCCGGCCGAGCCCGGTGGTCGGCGCGTGGTCGCCGTAGCCCACGGTCGTCATCGTGGTGAAGGACCACCACACGGCGTCCCCCAGGGTCTTGATGTTGCCGTCCGGCGAATCCCGCTCCACGGACAGCACCGCGAGCGAGCCGAACATCAACAGGCCGACCACGGCCCCCACGACATACGTGGTCAGACGTATCTGTGACGCCATCCGCGCCCGCCGCCCCACCAGGAGCAGCGTCGCGACGAGCCGAAGCAGTCGCAGCGGCTGGATCATCGGCAGGACCACGGCACACAGGTCGAGCCAGTGCGTGCGGACGAAGTGCCCCCGGTGCCCGGCCAGCGAGAGCCGCACCAGGTAGTCGGCGGCGAACGAACCCCAGACGAACCACTCCACCGCCGTGCAGGCGCTCGTCAGGGACGCGCTCGCCTCGGGCCTGACTATCGGTACGGCGTAGGCGACGGCGAAGGCCACGGCCAGGGCGAGCAGCGGACGTTGCGTGCGGCGCTCCCAGCGGACCTGTGCCGACGGCTGCCGCTCGGCCATTTCCTCCATGAGCGCATCGTAGGAAAAGCCCGAAGGGCGACGGGCCCCGGGCCCGTCGCCCTTCGCACTGATGAGGTGTTCGCAGGAGGTGGAGGGTGGTGGAGAGGCGCGCCGGAGCGCGTTACGCGTCGCCCCCGGCGGCGCCCGGGTCGGCCGCCGTCACGTCCAGGAGCTGGTAGCGGTCGATCGCCTGCTTCAGCGCGGAGCGGTCCACCTTGCCCTCGCGGGCCAGCTCGGTGAGGACCGCGACCACGATCGACTGCGCGTCGATGTGGAAGTAGCGGCGGGCGGCGCCCCGGGTGTCGGCGAAGCCGAACCCGTCGGCGCCGAGCGACTGGTAGGTGCCCGGGACCCAGCGGGAGATCTGGTCCGGGACGCTGCGCATCCAGTCGGAGACCGCCACGAACGGGCCCTCGGACCCCGACAGCTTGCGCGTCACGTACGGCACGCGCTGCTCCTCCTCGGGGTGCAGCAGATTGTGCCGCTCCACCTCCACGGCCTCGCGGCGCAGCTCGTTCCAGGAGGTCGCGGACCAGACGTCCGCCCGCACGTTCCACTCCTCGGCGAGGACGCGCTGCGCCTCCAGGGCCCACGGCACCGAGACGCCGGAGGCGAGGATCTGTGCCGGAATGGCGCCCCGCTCGCCGGACTTGAGGCGGTGGACGCCCTTGAGGATGCCCTCCACGTCCACGTCCGCCGGCTCGGCCGGGTGCTGGATCGGCTCGTTGTAGACGGTCAGGTAGTAGAAGACGTCCTCGCCCGGCTTGCCGTCGGCCGTCTCGCCGTACATCCGGCGCAGGCCGTCCTTGACGATGTGGGCGATCTCGAAGCCGTACGCCGGGTCGTACGCCACACAGGCCGGGTTGGTGGAGGCGAGCAGCTGCGAGTGGCCGTCCGCGTGCTGGAGCCCCTCGCCGGTCAGCGTCGTGCGCCCGGCGGTCGCGCCGAGCACGAAACCGCGCGAGAGCTGGTCGCCCATCTGCCAGAACTGGTCGCCGGTCCGCTGGAAACCGAACATCGAGTAGAAGACGTACACCGGGATCAGCGGTTCGCCGTGCGTCGCGTAGGCGGAGCCCGCGGCGATCAGGGACGCCGTGCAGCCCGCCTCCGAGATGCCGTCGTGCAGCATCTGGCCGGTCGGCGACTCCTTGTACGCGAGCAGGAGTTCGCGGTCCACGGCCTCGTACTGCTGGCCGAGCGGGTTGTAGATCTTCGCGCTCGGGAAGAAGGAGTCCATGCCGAAGGTGCGGTATTCGTCAGGGGCGATCAGCACGAAGCGCTTGCCGATCTCCTTGTCCCGCATCAGGTCCTTGAGCAGCCGTACGAACGCCATGGTGGTGGCGATGGACTGCTGGCCGGAGCCCTTCTTCACGGACGCGTACGTCTTGTCCTCCGGCAGCTGCAGCGGCTTGGCGCGCACGACCCGGGTCGGGACGTAGCCGCCGAGGCCCTTGCGGCGGTCGTGCATGTACTGGATCTCTTCGGAGTCGCGGCCCGGGTGGTAGTAGGGCGGCGCGCCGTCCTCCAGCTGCTTGTCGGTGATCGGCAGGTGCAGCCGGTCCCGGAAGCGCTTGAGGTCGTCCACGGTCAGCTTCTTCATCTGGTGCGTGGCGTTGCGGCCCTCGAAGTTCGGGCCGAGCGTCCAGCCCTTGATCGTCTTGGCCAGGATCACCGTCGGCTGGCCCTTGTGCGCCTTGGCCGCGGAGAACGCCGCGAAGATCTTCCGGTGGTCGTGACCGCCGCGGCCCAGGTGCAGGACCTGGTCGTCGGTCATGTTCTCGACCATGGCGCGCAGCCGCTGGTCCTCGCCGAAGAAGTGGTCGCGGATGTACGCGCCGGTCTCCGTGGCGTACGTCTGGAACTGGCCGTCCGGGGTGGTGTTCATCTTGTTGACCAGGACGCCGTCGCGGTCCTGGGCGAGCAGCGGGTCCCAGCTGCGGTCCCACACCAGCTTGATGACGTTCCAGCCCGCGCCCCGGAAGATCGACTCCAGCTCCTGGATGATCTTGCCGTTGCCGCGCACGGGGCCGTCGAGGCGCTGGAGGTTGCAGTTCACGACGAACGTGAGGTTGTCCAGGCCCTCGCGCGCGGCCAGGGAGAGCTGGCCGAGCGACTCCGGCTCGTCCATCTCGCCGTCGCCGAGGAAGGCCCAGACGTGCGACTTCGTCGTGTCGGCGATGTCGCGCGCCTCCATATAACGATTCATGCGGGCCTGGAAGATCGCGCCGAGCGGCCCGAGACCCATCGAAACCGTCGGGAACTCCCAGAAGTCCGGCATCAGGCGCGGATGCGGATAAGAGGAGAGGCCGTACGGCTCTTTGGACTTCTCCTGCCGGAAGGCGTCGAGCTGCTGCTCGCTCAGTCGGTCGAGCAGGAAGGCGCGGGCGTAGATGCCCGGCGACGCGTGCCCCTGGAAGAAGATCTGGTCGCCGCCGTCGCCCTCGTCCTTGCCGCGGAAGAAGTGGTTGAAGCCCACGTCGTAGAGCGAGGCGGAGGAGGCGAAGGTGGCGATGTGGCCGCCCACGCCGATGCCGGGGCGCTGGGCGCGCGAGACCATCACCGCGGCGTTCCAGCGGGTCGCGTTGAGGATCTTCCGCTCGATCTCCTCGTTGCCGGGGAAGAACGGCTCGTCCTTGGTGGCGATGGTGTTGACGTAGTCCGTGCTGCGCATCTCGGGCACGGCGACGCGCTTCTCACGTGCGCGTTCGATCAGCCGGAGCATCAGATAGCGGGCCCGCTCACGGCCGCGCTCGTCGACGGCCGCGTCGAGGGAGTCGAGCCATTCCTGGGTCTCTTCGGGGTCGAAGTCCGGGACCTGGCTGGGAAGACCGCCAATGATGATCGGGTTGCGATCGGATCCGGAAGCCACGCTGTTCCTTCGCTGTGTTGTCGCGCATGCACGCGATCGGATTCGTGCTCTGCCTTGACCTGCTCTGAAACTCTGCTCTGCGCTGTACGTGTGCTGTACCGGTACGTACGACGTTCACCATCGTGTACCCCGGTGGTGGATACGTCATCTCTACCGGGGGGTAACCGGGATGCTGACTGGTGACCCTGGGGTAGGCTCGGTCAAATCGCAACGATACGCCCATCCTGCCTAAGGGCCGCGCGGCCCCGTACGGGCCCGACGGATGTGGCGGGAGTTGCGGTGACACGGCCGGGAACGTCACCGTTTCGGCGGTCTCGACGGCCGGGTACTTGCGCGATCCGTCCCGCCCGTGTGGACTACGGCCAATGCCCCGCGCACGCGCGTGGCTGAAGGCATTCCCAAAAACATGATCAGGAGGCAATCCGTGAGCGCGACCGCGGACCACGCGGAGACGAACCTTGCCGTAAGGCTGGGTTTCCAGCCCGACATGGTGGTCCAGGAGATCGGCTACGACGACGACGTCGACCAGGAGCTCCGCGAGGCCATCGAGCAGGCTACCGGCACGGAGCTCGTCGACGAGGAATACGACGACGTGGCTGATGCCGTGGTGCTCTGGTTCCGTGAGGACGACGGGGACCTGACTGATGCGCTGGTGGATGCCATCGCGTACATGGAGGAGGGCGGCTCGATCCTGCTCCTCACACCGAAGACGGGCAGGGACGGCTACGTCGAGCCCAGCGAGATCGGTGAGGCGTCCACCACGGCGGGTCTGTCCCAGACCAAGAGCATCAACGCGGGCAAGGACTGGAACGGCAGTCGGCTCATCACGCCCAAGGGTGCCGCCAAGAAGAGGTAGCCGGCCATAGGCCCACCGCACGGCCCCCGACGGTCCCGCCCGTCGGGGGCCTCACGTGTTCCGCCACCCGCCACCCGCCCCTCCCCGTTCCGGGCCGGGGAGCCCGCCGTAGGCTGGGGGCGCCCCAATGGCGTACCCGAAGGGAAGTGGGTCCTCGTGACGGTTGCGGTCGGCGAGACGGCTCCGGAGTTCGAGCTCAAGGACAACCACGGGCGGACCGTGCGGCTGGCGGACTTCCGTGGACGGAAGAACGTCGTGCTGCTGTTCTACCCGTTCGCCTTCACCGGCGTGTGCACCGGCGAGCTGTGCGCGCTGCGCGACGAGCTGCCCACGTTCGTCAACGACGACACGCAGCTGCTCGCCGTCTCCAACGACTCGATGCACACCCTGCGGGTCTTCGCGGAGCAGGAGGGCCTCGAATACCCGCTGCTCTCCGACTTCTGGCCGCACGGCGAGGTGTCCCGGGCCTACGGCGTCTTCGACGAGGACAAGGGCTGCGCGGTGCGCGGCACCTTCATCATCGACAAGGACGGCGTGGTGCGCTGGACCGTCGTGAACGGCCTCCCCGACGCCCGCGACCTGAACGAGTACGTCAAGGCCCTCGAGGACCTCGGCGGCCGCTGAGGCGGCGGTCGCCCCCTAGGGGCGACACCCTGGGATTCTTCGGGTGCGGAGCCTGTGGCGGGCGGGAACCGCTCACTAGGATCCAGACGTTGATCCGATGGCAAGCACGACTGGGGCTCCCCGCCCCTGGACACTATTTGGGAGGACTCGTGGGAGTCAGCCTCAGCAAGGGCGGCAACGTATCGCTGAGCAAGGAGGCGCCTGGTCTGACCGCGGTCACGATCGGCCTCGGCTGGGACGTCCGTACCACCACCGGTACGGACTTCGACCTGGACGCCAGCGCCATCCTGACGAACGCGGAGGGCAAGGTCACCAGCGACCAGAACTTCGTGTTCTTCAACAACCTGAAGAGCCCGGACGGCTCCGTCGAGCACACCGGTGACAACATCACCGGTGAGGGCGAGGGCGACGACGAGCAGATCAAGGTCAACCTCGTGGCCGTCCCGGCCGACGTCGAGAAGATCGTCTTCCCGGTCTCCATCTACGACGCCGAGAACCGCCAGCAGTCCTTCGGCCAGGTCCGCAACGCCTTCATCCGCGTGGTGAACCAGGCCGGCGAGGCGGAGATCGCCCGTTACGACCTCTCCGAGGACGCCTCCACGGAGACGGCCATGGTCTTCGGCGAGCTCTACCGCCACGGCGCCGAGTGGAAGTTCCGCGCCGTCGGCCAGGGCTACGCCTCGGGCCTGCGCGGCATCGCGCAGGACTTCGGCGTCAACGTCTGAGCCGAGCAGTCCGCAAGACCCGAGCCGTCCGGCGCCGCACTCCCGAGTGCGGCGCCGGACGCGCTCAGCACCACAGCCCAACGGCAGGCACCACCCCGGGGAGGACACGATCATGGGCGTCACACTCGCCAAGGGAGGAAACGTCTCCCTGTCCAAGGCCGCACCCGACCTCACCCAGGTGATGGTCGGACTCGGCTGGGACGCTCGCTCCACCACCGGAGCCCCCTTCGACCTCGACGCCAGTGCCCTGCTGTGCCAGTCGGGCCGGGTCCTGGGCGACGAGTGGTTCGTCTTCTACAACAACCTGAAGAGCCCGGACGGCTCCGTCGAGCACACCGGTGACAACCTCACGGGCGAGGGCGACGGGGACGACGAGTCGCTGCTCGTGGACCTGTCCAAGGTCCCGGCCCACTGCGACAAGATCGTCTTCCCGGTCTCGATCCACGAGGCGGACAACCGGGGACAGACATTCGGCCAAGTCAGCAACGCGTTCATCCGCGTGGTCAACCAGGCGGACGGCCAGGAGCTCGCCCGCTACGACCTCAGCGAGGACGCCTCCACGGAGACCGCGATGATCTTCGGCGAGGTGTACCGCTACGGCGGCGAATGGAAGTTCCGCGCCGTCGGTCAGGGGTACGCGTCCGGTCTGCGGGGCATCGCTCTAGACTTCGGAGTCAATGTTTCCTAAAGGACTCTGCCCGGGCTCCCCAAACAGCTGACGCGGTCGGCTCGCGGGGGTTCCCGGGAAGCCCCCGGCAGCGCGAGCGGCCGGGGACGGCGCGGGGGAGACCCGTACACACACGATTGGGTAGCCAGTGGTTCTGAAAACCTTCGGCTGGTCGTTCGCAGTCACTGCGCTCGGCTTGGTCGCAGCGGTGCTCTTTGGGGGGTGGACGGCGTTCGGGATCGTGGCGATCCTGTCCATCCTGGAGATCTCGCTGTCCTTCGACAACGCGGTGGTCAACGCCGGGATCCTGAAGAAGATGAATGCCTTCTGGCAGAAGATCTTCCTCACCGTCGGCATTCTCATCGCCGTCTTCGGCATGCGCCTCGTCTTCCCGGTCGTGATCGTCGCCGTCAGCGCGAGCATGGGCCCGATCGAAGCGGTCAAGCTCGCGCTCAACGACAAGGACCAGTACCAGCAGCTGGTCACGGACGCGCACCCGTCCATCGCCGCCTTCGGTGGCATGTTCCTGCTGATGATCTTCCTCGACTTCGTCTTCGAGGACCGGGACATCAAGTGGCTCGGCTGGCTGGAGCGCCCGCTCGCCAAGCTCGGCAAGGTCGACATGCTGTCGGTGTGCATCGCGCTCGTCGTGCTGCTCGTCTCCGCGATGACCTTCGCCAAGAACGCGCACCAGCACGGCGGCACCCACGCCGACAAGGCGGAAACGGTCCTGATCTCCGGTGTGGCGGGTCTGATCACCTATCTGATCGTGGGCGGTCTCTCCAGCTACTTCGAGGACAAGCTGGAGGAAGAGGAGGAGCGCGAGCACGAGGCCGAGGAGGAGGCCAAGGCCAAGGGCAAGCAGGTCTCGGTGATCCAGCTCGCCGGCAAGGCCGCGTTCTTCATGTTCCTCTACCTGGAGGTCCTGGACGCGTCCTTCTCCTTCGACGGCGTCATCGGCGCCTTCGCGGTCACCAACGACATCGTCCTGATGGCGCTCGGCCTCGGCATCGGCGCGATGTACGTCCGGTCGCTCACGGTCTACCTGGTCCGCCAGGGCACCCTCGACGACTACGTCTACCTGGAGCACGGCGCGCACTACGCCATCGGCGCGCTCGCCGGGGTCCTGCTCGTCACGATCCAGTTCGAGATCCACGAGCTCATCACCGGCTCCATCGGCGTCATCCTCATCGGCGCCTCCTTCTGGTCGTCCGTGCGCCGAAACAAGGCGCTGGCGGCGGCCGAAGGACAGTCGGGCTCGGACGAGAAGGCCGAGGTCTCCTCGGGCGTCTGACGCCCCGGGCCCCGGCCCGGCCACGAGCACCGCACTGGCGGCGTCCCCGGCACGGGGGCGCCGCCAGTGGCGTCCGGGCGCTGCCGTACGGTGAGATCCGGATCACTGGACGGGACGTGTGACACCGGCCCCGGCGAGGAATTCTTCTGTTCGGGGCCGCTGTTGGGGCGCGACTCCCCGGCCGCCCCGGGGGCGCGGGCGGACGGTGACCGGGGCATCGAGTGGGGGGTAGGCATGGGCTTCTTCGACGGTCTGCGGCCCGGGCGGGCGATGGACTTCGCGGCGGGCGCGGCCGCGACGAACGCCATCGAGCTGACCAAGCGGCATCCGATGGTCTCGCTCACCAAACAGGGCGCGGCCACGGGCAACCTCCGCGTCAATCTGTCCTGGCAGATGCGGACGTCCGACCTCATCGGCAAGAAGCGCGGCGGCGGCCTGCTGCGCCACCCCTTCAAACTGTTCCAGCCCGAAGAGGTCCAGGCGCACACCCAGAGCATGGTCAATGTGGACCTCGACCTCGGCTGTCTGTACGAGCTGACGGACGGCGCCAAGGGCGTGGTGCAGCCGCTCGGCAACTTCTTCGGGAGCATCAACTCGCCGCCCTATGTGAAGGGCAGCGGCGACGACCGGTTCGGCTCGGGCACGGGCGAGACGCTGTACGTCAACCTCGACCACCGGGAGTCCATCAAGCGGCTCCTGGTGTTCGTCTACATCTACGACCAGACCCCGGCGTTCGACCGCACCCACGCCAAGGTCACGCTCTACCCCAGCAACGGCCCGCGGATCGAGATCGACCTGGACGAGCGCCAGCCGCAGGCCCGCTCGTGCGCGGTGGTCCTGCTGGAGAACATCAAGGACGAGCTGATCGTGCGCCGCGAGGTGAAGTTCGTCTACGGCTTCCAGGCGGAGCTGGACCGGCTCTACGGCTGGGGCCTGCAGTGGGGCCGCGGCTACAAGTCCAAGGTCGGCTGAGCCGCCGCCCGCGCCCCGCTCAGCGCGGCAGGAACTGCGGCCCCTGCGGCGGCATCCGGAAGGCGGGGTCGGGCACGGGCGCGACCGGGTGCGGATAGCCGTACGCGGGCTGGGGCGCCACCGGGGGCTGGGTGACGTGCGCGGCCGCGGGCTGCGGGTAGCCGTAGGCGGGCCCCGGCGCCGGGTAGCGCGGCGGCTGGGGCGGGTAGCCGTACGCGGGCTGGGGGGCGATGGCGGGCGCGGGCGGCGCGACCGGGTACTGGGTGTGGGGCTCCGGCCGGGCCGGGGGCGGCGGCTGCACGGGCTGGGCGGCCGAGGGCTGCGCGGCGGCGCCGGGCCCGCGCGGCAGCGAGGCGTCCGGGGTCGGCTCGGGCACCGCCTCCGACTCGTCCACGGAGATGCCGAAGTCGGTGGCGAGGCCCACCAGGCCGTTGGAGTACCCCTCGCCGAGGGCGCGGAACTTCCAGCCCTCGCCGCGGCGGTAGAGCTCGCCGCAGATCAGCGCGGTCTCGGCGCCGGTCTGCGGGGTGATGTCGAAGTACGCGAGCGGCTCGGCGGCAGCGGCGGCGGGCGAGGCGTCGTACAGCAGGATCCGCAGCGCCCGCACCTGCTCGAACGGCACGTCCTCGGCGGAGGCGACCAGGAGCACCCGGTCGACGGCCGCGTCGAGGCCCGCGAGGTCCGCCTGGACGGTGTCGGTCAGATGGACGGCGGTGCCCTCGGTGACGCGCTTCTGGCCCAGGCGCCAGACCTTCCCCGAGGGGTGGCGCGGCTGGTTGTAGAAGACGAAGTCCTCGTCGGAGCGCACCCGGCCGTCGGTGCCGAGCAGCAGCGCCGACGCGTCGACGACGGGGGAGCCCTGGCTCAGCGTCCAGCGCAGGACCGCGCGGACCGCGGTGGCTTCGAGCGGGACGTTCGACCCCTTCAACATCGCGTGCGTCATGCCGTCATCCTGCCTTCCTCGTCCGGGCCGGGACAACGTGGGGCCCGGGGGCCGTCCCGGACTCCGGCCTTCCCCGATCCGCAGGTCCTCAGGCCTCGTCCGCCGACCGCTTGTTTTCGGACACTCGTACGTCTTGAATCGCCGTTGATTGCCCCTTGACGTCCCCTTGGGGCCTCTTGTCCTATGACATCCGACTGTGCCGGTGTGGTGCCGAGGTGTGCGTCATGGCCGGGTTACCTGGATTTCACGCCCGAGGGGAACCTCCGACACCCGCCCTTACGTACTATTACCGGCCACATCTTCGGATCGCATACGCGATGCGGGCGGAAACAGGAGAATCCCAGGGGAACCCCATGCGTCACTTCGGGCACATAGCCCCAGAGGTGCGAGAGCGCCTCTTTCACAGGGAGCCGTGCGCCTTCACCGCGGACTCCCCGCCGCAGCTCGTCGCCGTCGCTCTCGGCGCCACGCTGTACAGCCCGGCCACGCGGCCGCGCCTGGCCGACGACATCCTCAAACAGGCTGGCCGTGGCGTGATCTCGATGGTCATCTGCCTGGAGGACTCCATCGACGACGCCGAGGTCGTCGGCGCCGAGGAGAATCTGATCCGGCACTTCCGGGATCTCGCCGAGCGCCCGGACGCCGAGCCTCCGCTGCTCTTCATCCGCGTCCGCGACCCGGAGCAGATCCCCGATCTGACCCGCAGGCTCGGCCCCGCGGTCCGTCTCCTGTCCGGATTCGTACTGCCGAAGTTCACCGAGGAGCGGGGCGTTCCGTTCCTGGAGTCGCTCACCGCCGCCGAGACGGCGAGCGGACGGCGCCTGTTCGCCATGCCGGTCCTCGAATCGCCGCAGCTCCTCCACCTGGAGAGCCGCGCGGAGACGATCACCGGCATCGCCCGCACCGTCGACAAGTACCGCGACCGGGTGCTCGCGCTGCGGCTCGGCGTCACCGACTTCTGCTCGGCGTACGGCCTGCGCAGGCCGCCGCACATGACCGCCTACGACGTGCAGATCGTCGCCTCCGTCATCGGCGACGTCGTGAACCACCTCGGCCGCGCCGACGGCACCGGCTTCATCGTGACCGGGCCCGTGTGGGAGTACTTCCGCGTCCAGGAGCGGATGTTCAAGCCGCAGCTGCGCCAGAGCCCGTTCCTCGAGGTCCGCGCCGAGGAGCTGCGGCAGGCCCTGATCGAGCACGACCTCGACGGCCTGCTGCGCGAGATCGAGCTGGACCGGGCCAACGGCCTGCTCGGCAAGACCTGCATCCACCCCTCGCACGTCATGCCCGTGCACGCCTTGTCCGTGGTCAGCCACGAGGAGTACAGCGACGCCCAGGACATCCTGCGCCCCGAGCGCGACGGCGGCGGAGTCATGCGGTCCGCGTACACGAACAAGATGAACGAGGTGAAGCCGCACCGCGCCTGGGCCGAGCGGACCCTGCGCCGCGCCGAGGTCTTCGGCGTGGCGCGCGAGGACGTCGGCTTCGTGGAGCTGCTCTCGGCGGGGCTGCCCATCTGATGGCGCGAGACAACAGTGAAGTGACAGTGGGTGGCGACATATGACAATGAGTGACGAAAGGACGTCTGAGAACGTGGTGTGGTCGGGTACGTGGGTCGCTGAGCGGCTGGGTGTGGAGCTCGTCGGCGACGACCTCCGGGAGCTGCTCGGGCTCGCGCTGCGGCGCAACCCCCGGCGCGCCCACCTCCTGGTGTCGAACGTGCTGGGCAAGCACGTGCCGCAGCTGCCGTCCGTGGTGCGGCGCTCCGGGTACGAGCTCGGCCTGCGGGTGCGCGAGCTGCTCGGCCCGGACGCGTGCGCGCGCGCCGTCGTGCTCGGCTACGCGGAGACGGCGACCGGCCTCGGCCACTGCGTCGCCGACGGCGTCGGCGACGCCCCCTACCTGCACTCGACGCGCCGCCCCGTCGCGGGCGTGGCCCGCGCGGGCGGCTTCGAGGAGGCCCACTCGCACGCCACCTCCCATCTGCTGCTCCCCGAGGACCCCCGGCTGCTCGCGGGCGCGGGCACCCTCGTCCTCGTCGACGACGAGTTCTCCACCGGCAACACCGTCCTCAACACCATCCGCGACCTGCACGCGCGCTACCCCCGCGAGCGGTACGTCATCGTGGCCCTGGTCGACATGCGCGCCCCCGCCGACCGCGACCGGCTGCACGCCTTCGCCGCGGAGATCGGCGCCCGCGTCGACCTGGTGGCCCTCGCGTCGGGCACCGTGCGGCTGCCGGAGGACGTCCTGGAGAAGGGGCGGGCCCTGGTCGAGGCGCACGAGGGCGCGGCGGAGCCGCCGCCCGCGCCGCGCGCCGAGCCCGCCCCCGTCACCCGTGTCCCCCTGGCCTGGCCCGACGGCGTCCCCGACGGCGGCAGGCACGGCTTCACCCCCGCGCACCGGGCGCGCCTGGCCGCCGCCCTGCCCGGCATGGCGGAGCGGATCGCGCGGGCGCTGCCCGAGGGCGCCCGGCGCGTCCTCGTCCTCGGCTTCGAGGAGCTGATGTACGCGCCGCTCGCGCTCGGCGTCGCCCTGGAGGGGCACCTCGGCGGCGCGGCGGAGGTCCGCTACTCCACCACCACCCGCTCGCCCGTCCTCGCCGTCGACGACCCGGGCTACGCCATCCGCACCCGGCTCGTCTTCCCCGCCCACGACGACCCCGCCGACGGGCCCGGCGACCGCTACGCCTACAACGTGGCGGGCGGCGGCTTCGACGCGGTCGTCGCCGTCGTCGACTCCGCCGCCGACACCCCCGCCCTGCACGCCCCCGGCGGACTGCTCGCCCGTCTGTCCGCGCACACCGGGCACGTGCTGCTCGCCGTCGTGCCCTCGTACGCACCCGAAAGGTCCCCGTCCGTGCTGCCCGAACCCCTCCGCGGTCCCGCCTTCTCCTCGTACGCGCCCGACGACGTCGGCTGGCTGCTCCAGGACCTGTCGGCGGTCACGCTCGAAGCGCCCACCGAGGAGCGCGAGGAGGCGATCCAGAGCGGCGGCGCGCACTACGCCGAGTCGCTGCCCGTCGAGTACCAGCCGAGCGCGCAGTACCAGGAGCTGTTCCGGGCTGCGCTCGACGACTCCGCCGCCCGGATCGCCCAGGCCGTCGGCACGGTCACCGAGACGGTCATCGCCGAGCGCTCGCCCCGCCCCGTGCTGGTCTCCCTGGCCCGCGCGGGCACCCCCGTCGGCGTCCTGATGCGCCGCTGGGCGCTGCACCGCCACGGCCTCGACCTGCCGCACTACGCGGTGTCGATCGTGCGCGGCCGCGGCATCGACGCCAACGCGCTGCGCTGGCTCGCCGCGCACCACGACCCGGCCGACGTCGTGTTCGTCGACGGCTGGACGGGCAAGGGCGCCATCACCCGCGAACTCGCCGCCGCGATAAGGGAGTTCGAGGAGGCCGAGGGCGTCACCGGCTTCCACCCGGACATGGCCGTGCTCGCCGACCCGGGCTCCTGCGTGCGCACGTACGGCACCCGCGAGGACTACCTCATCCCCTCCGCCTGCCTCAACTCCACGGTCTCCGGCCTCGTCTCGCGCACCGTCCTGCGCGCCGACCTCGTCGGCCCCGACGACTTCCACGGCGCGAAGTTCTACCGCGACCTCGCGGGCGCCGACGTCTCCGCCGACTTCGTGGACGCGGTCGCCGCCCGCTTCGACGAGGTGGGCGACGCCGTGGACAGGCTGGTCAAGGAGATCCTGGCCGCCGACCGTACCCCCACCTGGGAGGGCTGGGCCGCCGTGGAGCGGATCAGCGAGGAGTACGGCATCCACGACGTGAACCTCGTCAAGCCCGGCGTCGGCGAGACCACGCGCGTGCTGCTGCGCCGCGTGCCGTGGAAGATCCTGGCCCGGTCCGGGGCGGGCGCCGACCTCGACCACGTCCGGCTGCTCGCCGACCAGCGCGGCGTGCCCGTCGAGGAGGTGGACGGGCTCCCGTACACCTGCGTGGGCCTCATCCACCCCCAGTACACGCGCGGGGCGACCGGCGCCGACGGCAAGGCGGTGACCGGAGCGTGAGCGCCCGCCCCGTCCGTCTGGTCGCCAGCGACCTCGACCGGACCCTCATCTACTCCGCCGCCGCGCTCGGCCTGCGCATGCCCGACGCCGAGGCGCCGCGCCTGCTGTGCGTCGAGGTGTACGAGGGCAAGCCCCTGTCGTACGTCACGGAGACCGCCGCCGGGCTCCTCGCGGAGCTCGGCCGGGCCACCGTCTTCGTGCCCACGACCACGCGTACGCGCGAACAGTACGCGCGCATCCATCTGCCGGGCCCCGCGCCCGCGTACGCGATCTGCGCCAACGGCGGCCAGCTGCTCGTCGACGGCGTCCCCGACCTCGCCTGGCGCGCGGCCGTCGACCGGCGCATCGCCGCGGAATGCGCCCCCCTGGAGGAGGTCCGCGCCCATCTGCTGCGCGTCGCGGACCCGGCCTGGCTGCTCAAGGAGCGCGTCGCCGAGGACCTCTTCGCCTATCTGGTCGTCGAGCGCGCCCTGCTGCCGGACGGCTGGGTCAAGGAGCTCGGCGAGTGGGCCGGGCGGCGCGGCTGGACCGTCTCGCTCCAGGGGCGCAAGGTGTACGCCGTGCCGCGGCCGCTCACCAAGAGCGCGGCCATGCGCGAGGTCGCGCGGCGGTCCGGCGCCGAGGAGACGCTGGCCGCGGGCGACTCCCTGCTCGACGCGGACCTGCTGGCCGCGGCGGACCGGGCCTTCCGGCCCTCGCACGGGGAGCTGGCCGAGGTGGGCTGGACGGCGCCGGGGCTCGTGGTGGTGCCGGAGGCCGGGGTCGCGGCGGGGGAGTCGATCGCGCGGCGCCTCCTGTCGGAGTGACCCGCGCGGTGCGCCCCTGACCCGCCCCTTCCCGAACCGGGGGCTGGCCGCCCCCGGGCCCCGGCCCTTCATCGCGCTGGCGCGCTCGTCCTCAAACGCCGGACGGGCTGGATGGTTGCCGGTGCGGACCGGATCTCGTCTGCGGCCCGCACCGAGGACTTCCAGCCCGTCCGGCGTTTGAGGACGAGGCGCGGAGCGCCGACAAACGGGGGCACGGGGGCGGAGCCCCCGGTTCGGGAAGGGGCGGGTCCGGGGCGCGGCGCGGCGTAATCTTGGGGGCATGCCCCGTTACGAGTACCGTTGCCGCCCCTGCGGCGACACCTTCGAGCTGAGCCGCCCGATGGCGGAGTCCGCGGACCCGGCGGTGTGCCCGGCCGGCCACGAGGACACCGTGAAGCTGTTGTCGACCGTGGCGGTCGGCGGCACCGCCCCGGCCCCCGCCGGAGGAGGCGGCGGCGGTGGCGGCGGGTGCTGCGGCGGCGGCTGCTGCGGCTAGCGCAGCACGTCGGCCGCGCCGAGCAGCCCCAACTCCGCCCGCGTGGGGGCGCCTTCCCAGTCCCCGCGCGAGGCGACCGCGAAGGCCCCGGTGGTCACCGCCCGGTCGAGCCGCCCCGGCACGTCCGCGCCGTCGAGCAGCGCGGACAGATACCCGGCGACGAACGCGTCCCCGGCGCCCACCGTGTCGACGACGCGCACCGGCACCGCCGGGCGGTGCCACACCGCGCCCCCGCCCCCGTACGCGGTGGCGCCGTCCGGGCCCAGTTTCACGACGACCTCCGGGACGCCGAGCCGCAGCAGCCGCTCGGCCGACTCCCGTACGTCGGCCGGACCTTCGTCCGGCGGCAGGCACACCGGCAGCTCGTCGGCGGAGGCCACGAGCACGTCGACGGCCGGCAGCCAGGGGCGCAGAAAGGCCCCCGCCTCCCGCGTACTCCACAGCCGGGAGCGGAAGTTGACGTCCAGGCAGACGGGCACGGCGTGCTCGCGCGCCAGGCGCAGCACGCCCTCCCAGGCGGCGCGGGCCGCCTCGCCGAGGGCCGGGGTGACACCGCTCAGATGCAGCAGGCGCGGCGGCGCGGCGGCGAAGGCCCGCGCGACGGCCTGGGCGTCGACGCGGGCACCGGCCGAGCCTGAGCGGTAGTAGTGGACCCGGGTCACCTCCGGAAGGCGCGGCTCGAAGAGGATCAGACCGGTGGGCGCGTGCGGGTCGCGGCGGGCGCCGGTGACGTCCACGCCCTCGGCCCGCAGTGTCCGCAGGACCAGCTCACCGGCCTCGTCGTCGCCGACGGCACCCGCCCAGGAGGCGCCGTGCCCGAGCCGGGCCAGGCCCACGGCCACGTTCGACTCGGCCCCCGCGACGGACACGGTCATGGTGCCGCCCAGCTTCAGCGGCCCCGCGCCGCGCAGGGCGACCATGGTCTCCCCGAAGGTGAGGACGTCCGGGCCGGGGCCGGTGCCCGCGCGCACCCCGCTCACGCGCACACCTCCGCGAACCGCCGCGCGCGCCGCCGCAGCGCGTCCAGGTCGCCGCCGTCCGCCGCGTCCCCGACGAGCGGCGAGCCGACGCCCACCGCCGCCGCGCCGTGCTCCAGATAGGCCGCCGCCGCGTCCGCGTCCACGCCGCCGACCGGCACGAACGGCAGGCCGGGGAACGGTCCGCGGAGCGCCTTCAGATAGCCGGGGCCGCCCGTCGCCGACGCCGGGAAGACCTTCAGGGCGGTCGCGCCCGCCGCGCTCGCGGCGATCACGTCGGTCGGCGTGAGGACGCCCGCAAGCACCGGCAGGCCCAGCTCAAGGCCGGTGTCGACGCCCGCGCCGAGGCCGGGGGTCACGATCAGGTTCGCGCCCGCCCCGGCCGCGCGCCGGGCGTCGTCCGCGGTCAGGACCGTCCCCGCGCCGAGCCACGCGTCCGCGCCGAGCTCGGCCCGCGCCCTGCGCAGCACGCCGAGCGCGTCGGAGCCGCTCAGCGAGACCTCGACCAGCGGCACCCCGGACTCGACGAGCGCCAGGACGGTACGGAACGACGCCTCCGGGTCGCGGCCGCGCACGATGGCGAGCAGCCGCCGGGCCCGCAGCGCGGCGAGGAAACCGGCCTGGCCCGCGGCCGGACCGTCGGTCGAACTCTTGCGCACACCCTCGGTCATGCCCTCAGGCTCGCACAGCCGCCGGGCCGCCCCGACGCGGGGCCCGGAGCTCAGCCCGCGCCCTGCCCCCGCTCCTCGCGGATCCGTGCGACCACCCGGGCCGCCGTCGCGCGCACGGCCTCCATCTCGGTCAGGAACTGCCAGTAGTCGGGGTGGCGGCCCTCCAGGGCCCCCACCGCGCGGTCCAGGCGGGCCACCGCCTCGTCCAGCGGGCGGGCGTCCCGCGGGTCGGGGCGCTGGCGGCCCGCCATGGCCAGGCGCTGGGCGTCCCGGACCGCGAACCGGGTGCGCTCGATCTCCGCCTGCGGGTCCTTGGAGACCTCGTTCAGCCGCCGCAGCCGGTCACCGGCGGCGGACACCGCCTCGTCGGTGGAGTTGAGCAGGGCCCGCACGGTCGACAGGCGTGCCGTCGCGTCCGGCCACCGCTGTTCCTCGCGGGCCCGCTGGGCCTCCGCCAGCTTGGCCTCGGCCTGCCGCACGTTCTCCTCGGCCTGCTCGGGGACGCGCTGGAGGTCCTGCCAGCAGGCCGCGGTGAAGCGGCGGCGCAGCTCGCTGAGGACCGGCTCGACCTGCTCGCTGCGGGTGGTCAGGGCCTGGGCGCGGGTGCGCAGCGACACCAGGCGCCGGTCGATCTCGCGGGCCCGCTCGGGCAGCCGCTCCGCCTCCGCGCGGACGGCCTCCCCGTCGCGTACGACGCGGTCGGCGCGCTGCAGCGTGTCGGCGACGCCGTGCTGCCCCGCGCCCTGGTTGAGCTTGGTCAGCTCGGGCGCGAGCGCGGCGAGCCGCCCCGCCAGGTCGTCGGCCTTCAGGCCCGCGCCGCGCACCGCGTCCAGGGCGTTGCTCGCGGCGAGGAGCGTCTGGCGGGCCCGCTCCACGGCCGGGGCGAGCCGGGCGAGCTGGGTCTCCGCCTTGTCGAGCAGCGGCCCGAGCCCCTGCGAGAAGCGGTCCAGGTCCTGCTTGGTCCGGCCGAGCGCGTCCTTGGCCGCCGTCAGCTCGGTGCGCGCCCGGGCCGCGGCGGACGCCTCCAGGTCGTCCCGGTCCAGGTCGTGCGCGTCGACCGCGGTGATGTACTGGTGGCTGACCTCGTCGATGCGCTGCCCGAAGGCCTCGAAGTCGGCGGCGGCGCGGCGCGCGGCGGGCGAGGAGTCCACCGCCACGATCGTCTCGATGGAGATCCGCAGGTCCCGCTGCGCGGTGTCCAGCTCGTAGAACGCGGCCGCCGCCGCGTCCTTGGCCGCCTGCGCGTCGGCCCGCGCGCCCTCGCCCCGCCCACCGAACCACCGCCGCGTCCCGCCCCCGGCGAAGGACCCGGGCAGCACGGCGACGACAAGGGGCAGCAGGGCGAGCGTCAACGACCCCCGAAGGGGCGCGGGGCGGGACACTCTGCGGCTCCGCCGCGTGGGCGCGACAAGCCACGGCAGGCCCGCGGATTTCCGTACGGGCGACATGAGACGGCGCACACCGCCGAAGGCGGAAGGGGCCACCGGCGCCGGGGGACAGGCACAGGGGGCCGTGCCACACCTGTGTGGCTGCGATGGTGTCGCCGTCACTGTCCCTCTCCCGTGCTGTCGTCCGCCCTGCCAGGCCGGTGTCACATTCTCCCACCGGTGAAGGACGAACACACGGGGTGGTCAGTTCGCCGCGCGCACCGTGATGTGGCCGTCGACGCTGCGTACCGACACGCGGTGCGGGCTGTCGTCGGCGCGCGGCACGGTCACGTCGACGCCGCCGTCCACGCTCTCGGTGTCCACGCGGTACCGGGCGTCGGGCAGGCCGACGGTCACGGAACCGTCCGTGCTGCGCGCCCGCACCCGGTCCGGTACGGCGCCGAGTTCGAGCCACACGGAACCGTCCCGGGAGCGGGCGCTGACCCGCTTCGACGTGACGCCGTCGGTCCGCACCGACCCGTCGACGCTGCTCAGGTCCAGCGGCCCGCTGGAGTTCCGCACGGTCACGCTGCCGTCGTCGGTGCGCACCTTCAGCGGCTCGCGGAAGCCGCTGGCGGTCACCTGGCCGTCGCGGTTCAGGATGGTCACGGCGACGCCGCGGGGTACGACGACGCGGTGCTTGGCGGAGCAATTGCTGATCACCCCGCTGCACTTCACCCGGAACGTGAGCTTGTCGCCCTCGGCGCTCTGCTTCCACGTGACCTTGGGGCTGCCGCCGAGCACGGTGCGCCCGTCGAACCAGCGCGTGACCCGGACGTCCTTCACGTGGTCCGACACGACGACGTCCAGGGTGGAGTCGTCGGAGTCGAGGGTCAGCGTCCGCCCGGGCAGGCTGAACGTCCGCCGGTCCGGCGTCTTGTCGTCCTCGGCGCTCGCCCCGCACGCGGCGACGAGCCCGAGGACCGCCGCCGTGGCGCCGGCACCGGCGAGGATCCGCGCGCTCCGCGGCCCCAGCGGACCCGTGCGGCGGCTGTGGGCGGTGGTCATGACGTTCTCTCCCCTGAAAGCCCCCTCGCGACCCCTGCCGCGAGCTCACCCTTGACCGTAGGGAGCGCGGCGCGACCGGGGGATCCGGGCCGCTACCGGATCCGGGGTGGGGATATCCCCCCGGCCGGTCGGGGGCCCGCCACGGGTGTGCGGTCCACCGCCACCGGCAAGGTAGGCTGTCTACTCGTCCCGGGCGCGTAGCTCAGGGGTAGAGCGTCGCCCTTACAAGGCGAATGTCGGCGGTTCGAAACCGTCCGCGCCCACCGGGTTCAGTTGTCTGGTCAACGGCCCTGCGGAAGATCATCCGCAGGGCCGCTGTCATGCCCGGAGTCCACCGACTCGTCGCCCGCCCACTGCGGGCAGGTGCCGGTGTGCCGGTAGCTGGGCTCCGCTCCGCGGCGGCTCTGCCACAGGTGTGGCTGCCACAGTTCGTCGGGCCGCATGATGCTCAGACACTCCATGCACCAGACGGCCGGCCGCCCGATGCGGCACCGGGCCTGTATGTGCGCGGCGCGCAGGGTGCTCACGGTGGAGCACGGAGCGTGTTGGCAGCAGGCGGCGCAGGCGAGCAGGTGGTCGTTCCAGTCGGCGTACGTCGCCACGGACCGGAGGTTGTTGGCGTAGCAGGGCTTGCAGGCGTGCGGCCACCAGTCCCGGTCGGCGGTGCGGCCGCCGCGGATGTCGACGCCGTCGCCGGGGCGCAGGACCGTAGGGCACCACAGGCAGACGGCGCCTTGCCGCTGCTGAACGGTGAGGGCGGGGCCGCGCTCGACGATGGCCAATAGCAGGGTCTCGGCGACGCCGGGCGCGCTCACCGGGGCCTCGGCGGGCAGGCGTGCCCTCCGGCGCTGGCTGGGTACACCGCCAGGGCCCGAAGTCTGCGGGCGAGCTCGGCGACGCGCAGCGCCGCACCGGTCGGGCCGTCGTCCGGGGTCGGCTCCTCGCCCTCCAGCGCCAGGGCGTCGTGCGTCGCGTCGACCACCCGCTGGTGCGTGTACCAGGCGTCGCTGCGCACACGCTCGGCCGCCGCGGCCTGCTCCGCCTGAGGCAGGCGGAGGAGGATCTCCGCGACGAGGCGGCGGTGCAGGGCGGCCGTGTCCTCGGGTGCGGGCGGGTCGGCGAGCGCACTGAAGGCGAGCTCGACCAGGTCCTCCAGCCGGGGCTGGTCGGTGGTCATCATCGGCCCACCGTCCTGAGGGAGGCGGTCGTCGCGAGGAGCGTGTGCACGTGCCGGGGGTCGCACAGGGCGCCGGGGTACGACGGCAGGACCACCCAGCGGGACAGCGTCGTCGCGTGGCCGGGACGCGGCACGCCGAGGTAGGTGCCGGTGGTGAGCCGCTCGGCCGGGCCGTCCCACTCGGCGCCGGGCGCGATGAGCGCGTAGTACGGGCCCATGCTGCTGCGGGAATCCCGGATGACCGGGCCGTCCAGCCAGGCTGTCAGCACCTTGGCCACCGTCTTCGCCGCGTCGCTGCCCACCACGTCGTGGACCTGCTCGGCTGGCATGCGGATCGCGTCGAAGAGGCGGCCGAGCGGGAGCAGCGCGGCGCCCTGTTTCTCCCACTCCGCCCATGCGTTGCCCGGTCGCGGGTCGGCTTCCGCCAGCCACTGCGATACGGCTCTGAGGTTGGCGTCCACGATGTGCCCCTGTCGTCGCTGATCAGGCCTTGTGACCAGCGTGACCATGCGCAAGGGCATCAACTGTCACTCTTCGGTGACACCAGGTGTCATAGACCGAGCCAGGCAGAGATGTGCCCCAATGCGTCCGGCGTGCGGCGTTGTTGATGAATCAGCCCTTCGACGGTCGCTCGTGCGCCAGGGTGATAGCGGGTCTGCTGGGGAGCCACCTCGCGCGCCTTCAGGATGGACTTCAGGGCCGCCTCGCTGCGGCCGATCTCCATCTCGGAGCGGCCGCGGTCGATCAGCACGTGCGCGCGGCGGGAGGAGGGCCACGAGTCAGGGATGGCGATCTTCTTCGCCTTCTCGACAGCCTTGCTGTACCGGCCCATCTCGGTGAGTGCGGACAACTCGTGTGCTGCCCAGTTCGTCGGCCCGAACGACAGCCAGTGGACGTGTCCCATCTCGCCGATGCGGTCGGTGATCTTCTTCGCTTCGTCCAGGTGAGTCTTCACCGTGTCCGCTTCACGAGCGCGCGCGGCGATGACGGTGGCGCCGAGGTGGAGTTGTCCCGCGACCGCGAGCGAGGCGGGGTTCTCCTCGCCCTGGGCGAGGATCCGATGGCCGGCGTCCACGAGCCGAAGGCCGATGGTGTGCTCCCCCTCGCGGTGGTAGACGAGGCCGCGCATGTACTGCCGGACCGCGGCGAGGACAGGGTCTGAGGCCCGTTGTGCGGCCCACTCCATCCGGTCCAGGGCAATGGTGGACAGGTCGTAGAAACCGAGCTTCACGGTGACGTCGTGTGCCGTGCGGAAGACGGAGCCGAGCGCTGCCCACAGCTCGGTGGCAGGCGTGCGGTACGCGGCCGTCGTCAGTTCTGCGATGACTCCCGGCAAGGCGCGGGCCACCTTGTTGATCTCGGCGGCCCGTACCTGCTCGCACAGAGAGTCCGCCGCCGCGACGAGTCTGGGCGCCGCACGGGCGGTCACATCAGGGTCCGCACCAAGGTCGTACAGGTCGAGCGATTCACGGATGGGCCGGATCAGTTCAGCCAGGCGGTCCTGCTGCAGCTCGGTCATGTACGGCTGTCCCGTCAGGGTGGTGACGTCCACATGAAGAGCCCGGGCGCATGCGGCAGCGAACTCCGGGCTCGCCGGTTTATGGCCGCCTTCGACCTGGTGGACCATGCTGTATGAGTAGCCGATCTTCAAGGCCAGCCCGCGTTGTGTGAGCCCGGCGAGCTTCCGGTGCTGTGCGATTCGGGCCCCCGGGCGGTCGTCTGTGGGCATGCTGGAACTCCGTTCCTGACTCGCCAGGTGGAACGGTACCCGCGCCATGCGGCGCTGGACTGGCACCTGCCCCTGTTCCACCTGGATCAGGGGCAGTTGCGTGTGATCGACTCCCCGGGGTGGGATGAATGCATGACCTCTCGGACTCTCTACCTGTTCGGCTCGGCCGCGCCGCCCCTCTTCGACGTGGCAAAGGTGATCGAGACAGCGCAGGCCGACGGGTGGGACGTCTGCCTCGGCCTGACGCCGACGGCGGCCCACTGGCTGCGCGAGAGCATCGACGGGCTCGCCGTGCTCACCGGGCACCCCGTGCGCAGCAAGTACAAGCTTCCCGGTGAGCCGGACGCCTGGCCTCCGGCGGACGCAATTCTCTTCGCCCCCGCGACCTTCAACAGCATCAACTCCTGGGCCCTCGGGCTCACACAGAACTTCGTGGTGGGAGTCGTCGCAGAAGGCATCGGCAAGGGCATCCCGACGGTGACGATGCCGTGCGTGAACGCCGCGTACGCCCAGCACCGGCAGCTGGACCGCAGCGTCACCGAGCTGCGCGAGCAAGGGGTCACGGTCCTCTACGGCGAAGGCGGATTCGTCCCCAACCCGCCGGGCTCGGGCAAGCCGACGGCATACCCGTGGGAAGCCGCGCTGGCCGCCGCGAAGCACCGGGCCGAGGGGCGTGACGAGCGGCAGTAGTCCGCTGTCGGTGCTACCGCATACGCTGGCAGGCATGTCCCCCAACCCCAGCCCCCGGGCCGCCGTGCGCCCTGCTGCGGCCGTGAACGAGGACATCCGCGCCCTCTGGCGGGACCCCCGCGTCCGATTCACAACAGCCTAATGTGCGGGCACTACCAGCCATTCCGGAGATCAGCCGCAGTGGCCAGCGTGCGGCGGACGGGGCCGGGCGGATCGAGCGAGCTCTCGACATCGCGGCGCAGCGCCGCACGCTTGAGCAGCGTCACGACTGCGGGGGCGCAATCGATGTCCACGGTGGCGAGGGCCGAACTCCGCTTGCGCACTGCAGGAGATGCGGGCGAATTTGGACAGAGAATGGCGAGTTTACCACTTCCGGACAGTCTGATGGTTTGCTCCCGCAAGGTCCGGTGGTCTCTGATGTCCAATCAGAATGCCTTGAGGGGCGCCTCGTTGAGCGCTGAAGGGCCTCTGGATGGTCGTGCTCGAAACCCTTGCGTTTCGCTCAACTGCAAACACGGCAGCGGCGGCGACCTGGGTAACGTGTGATCACTGCACGTGGTGCTGCAGCCCGGGGGCAACCGGGCTGCAGCGTGTTCGGCGCGTGCTCACCTACGGAGGAAACATGCACCAGAACGCAACGACTATAGGTCGTCGCGCCGGAACGATTGCACTCACTGCCGTCCTCTGCACCCTCGGCCTGGTCGCCACCCCGGCCGCCGCGGACTCGAAGGCGGCGTGGAACACCCACGAGAAGTGTGTGCAAAAGGACTGGGAAGACCGTCGTATCCCCACGCGTATGGGCAACTCGGAGCTAGGCTTCATCCACCTCTCCAGGCCTCACAACATCACGTCGTGCAAGCTCATCAACGCCGCCCTCAACGGCAAACCCGACAAGCGGTCCGACCATCAGCGCAACCTTGAGTACTGGGGCTCGGCCATCCACAACGGGCGCCAGGTAGATTTCGTGGTCAAGGTGCGCTACGCCAAGGAGACCGACGACGGTCGTTACACCGCTCCTGGCAAGAAGGGGAAAATCGGGGTCATCACCGCTTACTGCAGAGGAGTCAAGAAGTGCCCGTCATGGGTCAACTAGCCATTCCGCCCGAGGCGCTGAACCGCACGCAGCGGGCCCTCGCGGCCACCCTGTGGCACTACACGACCACCCCTGTGGCCAAGCCGTACTACGTGCGCGGATGCATCCCGGACCTGAAGGAGCCACGGGTGACCGTCGCCCTGTGGGCCGGCCCTTCTGCACGAGAGAAGAGAAACCTCTACCTCTCCTTCCCCCTGGTCTCCGGCGGCGTGCCCGTCTCGGCCACGCAGGTAACCCTGGGACTCCTTCGGCTGGGCCGGGGAGTGCACCTGTTCGGCTCCACCGGCCAGTGGTTCGACGGTAAACGCGTCCTCAACGGCAGCGCCCTTCTCGACGATGTCGCGGCGCCTTCACTGCCCATCGAGAACGACGAACAGTACGGCGTGCGGGGTTTCTACTACGAGCGTCCAGGCCAGTTGAGGCAGTACTGAGGGACTGTCTGGGACCCGTCAGGGGCCCAGACAGTCCCTAACGCCTCGTCGGGCGGGAGAGCACCACGGTCATGCCGGAGGACATACCGTCAGCGTGCAAGGGCGGCCAGGCGCCTGCCGAGGGCTCCCGGTCAGCCCCAGGCCCCGCGCCGAGAACCACGAGCAGCCCGCCACCAGCCGCGTACACGGTCCACTCCCGGACCTGCAGGGGCGCCTCCGTTGTCCACGCGCGGTTGGGCGCGGCTCCAGGTCTTCGACGATGTCCTCGATCAAGGCCATCGCCTCCGCGTGCACGTCGTCCGGCATCGCGGTCAGGGCGCGGTCGGCTGGCCAGGCCAGGTCCCCCCCTGTACATCGCGCCCCCGTGTGATCGGCAGGACAGCACCGTACGGCCTCGCGCGGGGGAACGTATGCGCCTGTGGATAGTGCAGGCCAGCGGAACGGCTTCCTGCCCGGCGTCGCCGCGCTCCTGAACTGGTGGCCCGACAGCGTCAACTGGGCGGGCGCGAAGGGCCGCGAACTCCTCAGTCAGGGCGGAGCGGGCCTGTGAGCTGGAAAGACCCCGCAGCCCGCGCCCACGCCGCCAACTGCCTGTCGAAGGGCAGCACGCGCATCCGGGAGCGTCGCACCGACGCTCTTACCACCTGGGTCCGCGCTGGCCGCCGCACCGACCTCGACGGCTGGGGCGCCTTCCTCGGAGTGATCGGCCGCTTGATCATCCTCGGCGGGCTCGCCTACCTGCTGTGGGTCCTCGTCCGCGCGATCCCCTGGCTGATGTGGGCCCTCGTCGCAGCGTGGGTGTGGGCCGCCTGGAAAGCCGGGCGGTCCGCGCGCTCCGCTGGGCCCGCTGACAGCAGCACCGAAGAGGGTGACGAGGAGCACGAGGAGTCGCTCCTTCCCGAGGCCTCGGAGACCACTCGCTTCCTCCACGATCTGGCCGCCCCCCACGTCCACTTGGTGCCCCTCGCCCGGGCCCTCGGCACCACCACCCAGACCACCCGCGCGGTGCTGCGCGAGATGGGCTCAGTTCTCGATGTGGTGGTGGCGGATGGTCTCGGCGGGGTCGGTGACGAGGTGCCCGCTGTGGCCGATGCGCTGTACACGCAACCCTGTCGGCAGGTACACCGGCGCCCACCTACCGGCCCAGGAGGCGGGGGTCCACGTCGCCCTGGCGGATGTTGACTTCCGTCACACCACGGTCCGTGGCCGCTCCAGCCAACCGGAGGGCTTTGCGCGTCACGGCCACGGCGACGTCCGCCGCCTTGCCGGGCGTGTCGGCCGACACCTGCACAGTGGCGCCGACGGAGAAGAAGGCGCCGGTCGGGCCGTTGGACGTGGCAGTCGGTACGATTTCGTACTGCGGTTCCGCCGCCATCGAGTCGACCATCCCCTGCTGTAGCCGCTCCCACTCACCGTCGGCAACGTCCATCAGCAGTTGTACGTCGACTTCCCAGTCACTGGCCATAGCAAGGCGCCTTCGTCCGAATCCGACTACTTGGGTTTGAGGTCGGCTGTCTTGCTGACAACCTGCGTCTTGGTGCCCACGATAGGCGACACGATCTGTGCGGTGCTCCGCCCCCAGAACCGCGCGCTGTACTTCACCTTCTTGCCGTTCGGGACAGGGGCGTAGAACGTCGCTTTGCCGCCACCGGCCCGCACGGTCTGGGTCTCCTTCGCCGTCGCGGCGACGAGCGGCTTCGGCGCACCCGCCCGCATCAGCTTGGAGGTGACCTTCAACTGAACCGAGGGGACGTTGCCGTAACACTGGGCGCGCGTCTTGTAGATAACGCTCATACCCTTCTTGGACCAGTGGGGAGTGTCCGCCGTGATGTTGCAGTACGCGCGAATCGTCTTCTTGTGACCGTCCGTGCTCGGCGCGTTCAGTTGGATCCGCGTAGTGCCCTCCACCTTCGGCGTGACGTCGTCGTCCGGCTTATCTGCGGAGCGTGATGAGACCTTCGTCGCGCCCGTTGGAGCGGGGTCGCTGTCGGCATGCGCTGCGGGAGCAAGTGTCAACGCCGGACCAAGGATTACGCAGGACGCTGTAAGCAGTGACTTGCCGAGTATGCCCCTCTTGTTCAACTTCCCATCCCTCTTTCACGCATGAGTGGAATTCACGATAAGCAGCTGCCACACAGGACATCCGCTAAATGGGATCGACCCAGTTCGTTCACTCAACATCGGACGATACTCGGCATTTTCGGGCTAGGTAAACTAGAAGAATCCGATATGGCGATAGGGCACCTCTTTAACCTCTTCATCCCCTAGCGAATCGATCCGAGGGGCCGTTGTCATGCCTGGAGTCCAAAACGGTGCCCGCGCCATGTGGCGCCGGACTGGCAACTGCCCCTGTTCCACCTGGATCAGGGGCAGTTGCGCGTGATCGACTCCCCGGGGTGGGATGAATCTCGGCCGCGCCGCCCCTCTTCGACGTGGCAAAGGTGATCGAGACAGCGCAGGCCGACGGGTGGGACCTCTGCCTCGGCCTGACGCCGACGGCGGCCCACTGGCTGCGTGAGAGCATCGACGGGCTCGCCAGAACTTCGTGGTGGGCGTCGTCGCCGAAGGAATCGGCAAGGGCATCCCGACGGTGACGATGCCGTGCGTGAACTCCGCGTACGCCCAGCATCGGCAGTTTGGACCGCAGTGTCACCGAGCTGCGCGAGCAGGCAGCCGTCCGTGGAAGAGGGATCCTCACGATCCCCGGGGGGCCCTCGTCCCGTCCGCGGGCAGGTCGTCCGCGGTCAGGATGGTTTCCGCGTTCTTCAGTGCGCGGGCGCGGAGTTGGCGCCACTGGGTGAGCTCCGGGCGGTGTCCCGCGCGGACTTCGGCGAGGGGGCGGTCGGCGTGCGCGGCCTCCGGCTTGAGGTTGTTCACCACCGTCGAGACGCGGAACCAGCGCTTCTGGTCGCCGTACAGGGCGCGTTGGGCGGCGGCGAGGCAGCCGTCGGTGTGGGCGCCCACCGTGTGGCCCGTGGGCAGGGTCAGGGAGAGTTCCGTGCGGCCGGTGCCGAACAGGGCGGCGGCCACGCGCTGCCGCTCGGCCGCGGGCGGCGGACGCTCGCCCGGGCGGGGCGGCGTGAAGCCCCGGTGCCGCAGACAGCCGTCGGTGAGCCGCTGCTGCGCCGCCTTGATGACGTCGTCCGGGCGCGGCGCGGGCGGACGCGGCGCGGGCGAGGCGCACCCCGCCGCGAGGGCACCCGCCAGGAGGACGGGCAGGGGTACGCGGACGAGGGCGCGCAGGCGCATGGGGCTCCCCGGGGTGGGCTCGGCACGGTGCGTGCGCAGGCTCCCCGGTGGCGGGGCGGGTAAGCCTCTCTTCACCCGCGACGGTGAGTAGTCCTACCGGTTCCGGTGACCCGGCGGGGCCGCGGGGCTAGCCGCGCCGCGCCTGCTTCGACGGGTGCGTACGGCGGTACCTGCGGTCCCAGCGCTCCTGGCGGGACCGGCGGATGCGGTAGTCGCGGTACGTGACGGGAGCGCTCGCCCCGCCCGTGCCGCCGGGACGCGCGCTCCCGGCTCCGCTCATGCCGCCCTTGACCGCGGCGCGGTCGTGGCGGCGGATCAGGAAGTACGCGATCGCCGCGGCGAGCAGCCACAGCAGGGGCTGGTTGAAGCCGAGGGCGATCAGGACGAGCAGCAGGGCGATCGTCAGGACAATCATGGATGTACCTCCGCAGGCTGGACGCGGGGGCTGGGCGTGACCTTCATGGACGGGGCGGGTCCGCGCCGCGCGGAGCGGGGGCGGCTCCGGAGCGCGAACCGCGGAGCGCCGGGTCGTACACGGGCTCATTCGGGCCTTCGTACGGCGGAGTCAACGCCCGCCGCCGGTGCCTGTCAATGCTCTCGGGGCTCCCGGAAGGCCGCCGCTCACGGCTCTTCGGGCGGGATGGCGCGCCGCGCCCCGTCCGGGTGTCCACCGCCGCCGGTGCCGAAACCTGCTCCCGGGGAGGCGCGGGGGAGCCAGGGGTTCTCGTCGGGCGCCCGGACGCGCGAAGCTGGAGGCATGTGCCGCAGCATCAAGACCCTTCGCCCGCCCGCGCTCCCCGAAGAGGCCACCGAGGACGAGATCCGGGCGGCCGCGCTTCAGTACGTACGCAAGGTGTCCGGGTTCCGGGCGCCCGCCGCGCACAACCAGGAGGTGTTCGACCGGGCCGTGGACGCGGTCGCCGCGGCCACGGCCGAGCTGCTCGACGGGCTTGAGGTGCGGGGCACCGCCCGCGCGGCCCGGCCCTAGGCGCCGGACGGTCCCGAGTTCGCCGCGGGGCGGCGGACCAGATAGGCCGCGCCCGCGCCCGCCGCGACGAGGGCCAGGACCGAGACCCCCGTGGCCAGCCAGGTCGCGCCGAGCCACTGGCCGCCGAAGTAGCCGAGGCCCACGCTGTAGCCGGCCCAGGCCACGCCCGCGAGGGCCGACCAGGGCAGGAAGTCGCGCTTGCGCCGGTGTGCGGCGCCCGCGCCGAGGGAGACGATGGAGCGCCCGGCGGGGGCGAAGCGCGCGATGACGACGAGGACGCCGCCGCCCCGCGAGAGGGCCGTGCCGAGCCGCTCCTGCGCGCTGGTCAGGCGCCGGGAGCGGGCGATGGCCCGGTCGAGGCGCTCCCCGCCGCGCCAGGCGATGCGGTAGGCGACGAGGTCGCCGAGCACGGACGCGGTCGCGGCGCACAGCATCAGCAGGAGGATGTCCGGCACGTCGTGCGGCACCCGCCCCGTGCCGGTGCCCGCCGCGGCGGCGGCCGTGGCCGCGGTGATGACGAGCACACCGCTGGGCAGCAGCGGCAGGAACACGTCGAACAGGACGGAGAGGGCCACGACCGCGTAGATCCACGGACTGGCGGTCAGCGCCCCCACACTCTCAAACACCCTAATCTCCCCGTAACTCCCCGGTCGGCAACTCATCGCCGCGACATCTCGGGGAGCGGCGGGTGGCGGCCTGACGACAGCTGTACAGCGTACGCCGCGAGATCGCCCAGAGATCCACTGGGGGCTCAGTTGTTCGCTACGTCACGTTCATCGGGGGGTCGGCTCGTTCACCCGGCGGGCCGGGCGGCCCGGGCGTACGGTGGTGGGCGGCCCGTACGAACAGTGACAGAGCGCCCCAAAGGGGCCTGACCTGGCGATACGAGGAGCTTGCCATGCTGGCAGGAGTGTTTGCCTCGGCTGTTGCGGCGGCTGTGCTCGCCGCGGCCGGAGCCGTCGGAAGCGGCGCGGCGGACCATGTGCACAGTGGTGCGGCGGACCGTGTGGAGAGTGGCAAAACGAATCCGGGAGGCCGTGCGACGGACTCCGCGGGGCGTCGTACGACGGACCGTGTGGAGGTCCGCGCGGAGGCGCGGTTCGCACCGCCGACGGCCTTCGTGCCGTCCGCCGCGATCACCTACGAGCAGCAGCTCGTCCCCGCCGCCTCCTGGATCGAGGTGACGCAGCGCAGCGATCAGATCGGCACGCGTGTCTCCCTGCGCGTGAAGGGCCTCCAGCCGGGCCACGCGTACGGCGTGCACGTGCACCAGAAGCCGTGCGGCGCGGACCCGGCGGCGGCGGGACCGCACTACCAGAACGAGCCGGGTCCCATGGATCCGGAGAACGAGGTATGGCTGGACTTCACCGCGGGCAAGGACGGCTCCGGCAAGGCCTCCGCCGTCCACAACTGGGGCTTCCGGCGCGGCGAGGCCGCGGCGGTCGTGCTGCACCGGGAGCAGGGCGGCGCGGGCGAGCGGCTCGCGTGCTTCAGCGTGCCGTTCGCACCGCCCCCGGCGGGCTAGGGCCACCGCCTCCGGTGGGCTAGGGCCGCGGCCCTCCCGTCCGCACAGGACGGTGCCCCCGTTCCGTACCCGTGAACCGGTACGGAACGGGGGCACCGCTCGCGCGTGGGGGCGCGGTCAGGCCGCGATGGGGGTGCGGTCGGAGCCCGCTTTGGCCTTCTGCTCGCCGCGGGCCGCCGCGATGACGCGGTCGAGGCCGAACGCCCCGGAGCCGGTGAAGACCAGGAGCAGCATGGCCCAGCAGAACATCGCCGAGGCCTCTCCCGCGTTCTCTATCGGCCACAGGGCCTCCGGCTGGTGGACCTTGAAGTAGGCGTACGCCATCGACCCGGACGAGAGGAACGCCGCCGCGCGGGTGCCGAGGCCGAGGGCCACGAGGGCGCCGCCGACGAGCTGGATGACGGCCGCGTACCAGCCGGGCCAGGTGCCCGCGTCGATGGTGGCGCCGTTGCCGTCCGTGCCGCCGAACGCTCCGAAGAGCGAGGCGGCGCCGTGGCAGAAGAAGAGCAGGCCGACGACGATGCGGAAGAGGCCGAGGGCATAGGGCTGGGCGCTGTTCAGCCGCTCAGTCATGGTGGGGGACTCCTTCGGTCTTGTTCGGTTGGGGACGTGAACCGATCGCGAAGCCTCAAGATTAGGTGGGCCTAAGTAGTACTTGCAACTTCAACATCTGAGTGTTTTATGAGAATCATCTGTATTCGGCCGTCTCGTTCTCCCCTTGCTTCCCTGGTCGCACGGGGTGCGGCCGGGGTCGGGGGGCAACTCCGCGCTCGCTCATGAACTGTTGGTCTGTACCAAGTCGGGGGTCTGGGCCAAGTCTGGAGCCTGGGGAGTGCCGGGGGCCAGAGTCGTGCCGGGGAAAGCTGTCACGGTCCGCAGCGCGGCACGTGCCACCGCGTCCGCGTCCGACAGCGTCACCGAGTCCACGCCCGGCCGCGCTCCGGCCGCCGTCACCCAGCGCACGCCCTCCGTGGGCACCCCGAACGCGAACCGCCGCGGGTGCGCACGGCCTTGACGGTCAATCAGGTGATAGGGGCGGCCGGTCACGTCGAGCCCGCCCGTCTCGTGGTCGCCGACGGTGTGCGGGCGGCACTGCCCCGTCCGCAGCAGGCCCGCGAGCAGCGCGTCCCCGGTGCGCCGCAGGTCCGGCTCGGGGAGCCGCGCCTCCACGAGGGCCGTCACCCGCACCTCGGAGCCCGGCACGTCCGGCGAGCGTGCGACGAACGCCCCGTCCCGTGCCCGCACTTCGAGGCGCGGCCCGAGCACCTCGACCACGCCCGCCTCGATCAGGGCCGTCAGCTCCTCCGTGCGGCGCCGGGGCGGGCCGATCGACAGGAAGGCGTTCAGCGGGGTGTACCAGGCGTCCAGGTGGTCACGGCGCGAGCGGCCCGTGATGCCGCCGTGGTCCACCGCGAGCCGCAGTTCGTTGCGCAGGTCGCGCAGCACGTCGAGGGCCGACTTCAGCGGGCCCGCGACATTGCCGAGCGCGGCCTGGGCCGCGTCCTCGCGCAGCAGGGCGAGCAGCCAGGCGCGGAACTCCTGAGGCGAGCCGAAGGCCAGCCCCGCGCACGGGCGGGCGAGCCGCTCCCAGGACCAGCGGTCGGCCTCCGGTATCCCGAACGCGTCCAGGAGCAGGGGTTCTTCGGGGCCCCGGTGGGGGAGGTCGAGGAAGCGGTCGCGGAAGTCCCGCGCCCGCCCGGGTGTGCCACGGGCGCTCAGCAGCGCCCCGTAGTAGACGGTCTCCACCTCCTTCGCCACCAGCGGCCAGACCTCGGCGCGGAAGTCCGGCGCGTCCCCGCTGTCCGCGCGCTTGCGGAAGCGGGCGATCACGTCGGCGGTGAGCAGGGCGGGCTCGTGCCGTCCGTAGGGGCCCTTCGCGTTGTCGCCGCGCGCGTGGTACGGCACGCCGCGCCGCGAACCGGCGTACAGGCGCGGCTCGTTGCCCGACGGTACGTAGCGCGGCGGGCGGCCCGGGGCGCGGACGAAGCGGCCGCCGCGGCCCTCGGTCAGGAGCGTCACGTGGTCGAAGAAGTTCAGGCCGAGCCCGCGCAGGAGCACCCGCTCGCCGGGGGCGAGGGCGGAGAGGTCGACGTCGGCGGGGTTGGCGGGCCGCACGTGGCGCAGGCCGTGGCGGGCGGCGTACTCCGAGAGGCCGGTCGGCGCGGCGTCGGGGGCGGCGGGCAGATGGCCCTGGGCGAGCACCACGGCCGACAGGCCGGTCAGGGTGCGGGAGTCGTCGAGCGCGAGGGCCTGGAGGCCGTCGGCCGTCTCGGAAAGCCGGGTCGCGCGGGCCGCGTGGGTGACGACGCGGACGGCGCCCGGGGCCGTGCGCAGGGTCCGGGCGAACACCCACTCCAGATAGCGGCCGTACGCGGCGCGCGTCGGATAGTCGTCCGGGCCGAGCCCGGGTATGTGCCCGTCCGCCGCCCACTCGTACAGGCTCGGCCCCGGTCTGACCGGCCCCGCGCAGTCGACGCTCGCGTCGGTGAACAGGGTCACCTGGGAGGCGACGGTGTTCATCAGGAGCTCGGGCGCCTGGTCGGTGCGCCAGACCCGGCCGGGGCCCGGTGCCGCGGGGTCGACCATGTGGACGGTGATCCGCGTGCCCGGGGCGAGCAGTTCGGCGGCCGAGGCGCAGAGGCGTTCCAGGACGCTGGTGCCGCGGGGTCCCGCCCCGACGACGGCCAGGGCGGGGGTGAGGGGTGCGAGGGACAAACGGGGGCTCCCTGTGCGGTTACGGCGGATGCGGCGGTCGTGGTGCGTGGGGAAGCGGACCGTCCGCATCATGCCTCGCGGCGCGCCCCGGGCCCGCCGCTTTCCCGAAACTGGGAGCCGCTCAGAGCCGCCGGGTCGCCGTGGTCGTCAGGCCCCCGGCCCGCCGGGCCTGTTCCAGGCGGAGCTCCGCGGCGCGGCCCCGCATCGTCAGGGTCATGAGCTGGTTGCCGAACCAGGGGCCGCCCGTCCTGCGCCAGCTCACCCCGGTGCGGGGCAGCCTGCCGTGGCGGGCGAAGAGCCGGCCGAGGGCGCGCCCCGCGCGGCTCCAGCCGAAGCGGAAGCCGACGCGTATCGAGGCGGGAATGGAGTTGTGCACGGGCGAGCAGGTGAGCTGCAGGACCCGCGCGGCGGGTGCCGGGCCCCGTGGCCAGGCGGGCTCGGCGACGTAGGCGTGGTGGACGTCGCCGGACAGGACGAGGACGGTCGCGGGGGCGTCCGGGCCGGTGCCCGCCTCGGCTATCAGATCGGTGAGCGCGGCGAAGGAGGCGGGGAACGCCGCCCAGTGCTCCAGGTCCGCGCGCCGCCGCAGGTCCTCGCCGAAGCGGGCCCAGCGGGCGCCGCGCTCGCCCCGGCACAGCGCGGCGTTCCACCCCTCGGCGTCGTGGATGAGGTGGGGGAGCAGCCAGGGCAGGGAGGTGCCGATCAGGAGGTGGTCGTACGTTCCGTCGAGGGCCTGCTCGCGCAGCCAGCGTGCTTCGTCGGCGTCGAGCATGGCCCGCCGGTCCTCGTCGAGGACGCGGGCGGCGCGGGTGTCGACCATGAGCAGGCGCACGCCCCCGAAGTCGCGGCGGTAGCTCCAGCGGACGGCCCCGGGGTCGGCGTCGGCGCGGGCCGCGAAGGCGCTCAGCGCGTCCGTGCCGTCGGGCGTCGCGCGCACCGCCGCGTACAGCTCGTCGCGGTCGAGTTCGGCGGGCGGCAGATTGCCCAGGTGCTGGTACACCCAGTACGACATCAGGCCGCTGCGGACGCGCTCGCCCCACCAGGGGGTGGCCCGCATGTCGGCGAGCCAGGAGGCGCTGGTGTTCCAGTCGTCGATGACGTCGTGGTCGTCGAAGACCATGCAGCTCGGCACGGTGGAGAGCAGCCAGCGCACCTCGGGGTCGAGCCAGGACTCGTAGTAGAGGTGGGTGTACTCCTCATAGTCCGCGACCTGGTCGCCCGGGGGCTCGGACAGGTCGCGGCGGGCGGCGAGCCAGCGGCGCGTGGCGTCGGAGACCTCGTCCGCGTACACCTGGTCGCCGAGGAGCAGCAGGACGTCCGGGCGCTCGGCGGCCGGGTCGGCGGCGATGCGCGCGGCGAGGGCGTCCAGGGCGTCCGGGCCGACGGGGTCGTGCTCACCGGCGGGCGGCGCGGCCCAGCGGCAGGAGCCGAAGGTGACGCGGACGGCCTCCCGGTCGTCGGGCGGCGTCCGCAGGGTGCTCGGCGGGAACGGGCTCTCGGGCAGCGGCCAGACGGCGTCCCCGTCGAGCGTCACCTCGTACGCGGTCTCCGTGCCGGGGCGCAGTCCGGTCACCGGGACGAGCGCGTAGTGGTGCCCGGCGATCTGGAACGTGCGGGCCGAGCCGCCCGCGCCGTCCGCGCACCGCACCTCGGCGGTGCAGGGCCGGTCGGCCTCGACCCACACGGTCGCGGTCCGCCCGTCCACGTATCTCAGCAGAGGGCCCAGACGCAGCCGTCCCACAGTGATCACTCTCCTCCGTCGCCCCGTACGGTACGGAACGACGGAGGCGGGCGGGACGGTTCCGGCGATCTGCCGGTCAGCAGCCGTTCAGGATCGAGGCGAGCTTGCTCTTCTCGGCCGGGTCGACGGTGAGGTTGTAGTGCTGCTTCACGTCCACCCACATGCGCGCGTAGAAGCAGTGGTAGGAGGCGGCCGGGGGCAGCCACTCGGCCGGGTCCTTGTCGCCCTTGGCCTGGTTGACGTTGTCGGTCACCGCGATGAGCTGGGGCCGGCCCAGGTCGTTGGCGAAGGCCTGGCGCTGGGACTGGGTCCAGGCGTTGGCGCCGGACTTCCAGGCCTCGGACAGCGGCACGACGTGGTCGATGTCGAGGTCGGAGGCCTGGGTCCAGGTGGCGTTGTCGTACGCGGACTTCCAGGTGCCGGAGACGGCGGCACAGCTGCCGTCCTGCTGGACGTTCTCGCCGTCGCGCTTGAGGACCACCTCACGGGTGTTGCAGGTGCCGGACTGGGTGATCCAGTGCGGGAACTTGGACCGGCTGTAGCCGTCGGAGGAGCCCTCGGCGCGCTCGGTGAGCTGGCCGAGGTAGGTGCGGGCGGTGGCGGCGCTGACCGGGGTGGGCGGCGCGGCCTGGGCGGGGGAGCCGGACAGGAGGGTGGTGGCACTGGCGAGGGCGGCGGCGCCGGCGAGGGCCGCGAGGCGGCGACGCGCGTAGATTCCGGGCATGCGAACTCCCTTGAGGTGGGGGGACGTTGACCACTCGGGCGTGGACAGGCTGGCGGTGTGGGGTGGCCAGCAGGTGTGCGCGCGGTGACAGGGTCGCGTCAAAAGGGTGGCCGGGGCAAGGGGTTCGCCGGTATGTCACGGCTTGTCATATGTGCGCGGGGCCGAGGGGGTTGTGGAAAAGTGACCCGGCTCACCCCGCGCGGCGCCGGGAACCGGACCAAAGTCCCTGTTCGCGGGCCTGGAGGGATCACGTACCATGGCCGGTGCAGAAGGGGAGTAGCTCTTCGCCGGACCGTCGACACACTGCTCAGCGCAAGCTGGGCCGGCGCCCGGAGGCGGCCCACGGGGTGGGCGGCCAGCGAGACCTTCGGCAAGCAGTGCCCCGCGCACACATCCGTGTGCGCCGCTGTGCGCTGCCGTGCCGAGGTGTCGTACGCGAAGGCTGCTGCGAAGCTCTCGGTGGGGTGGCCCGACCGATTGAGGAACCTTGATCAGCTTGAGTGTGACGGCGCTCGTCTTCGGCGTCGTCTTCCTTGCCGAACTGCCCGACAAGACGGCGCTCGCCGGACTCGTGCTCGGCACCCGCTACCGCGCGAGCTACGTCTTCGCGGGCGTGGCCGCCGCGTTCGCCGTGCACGTCGTGCTCGCCGTGGCCGCGGGCAGCGTCCTGACGCTCGCCCCGCAGCGCCTGGTGCACGCGATCACCGGCGTGCTGTTCCTCGGCGGCGCCGCGATGCTGCTCATGAAGAAGGGCGATGACGACGACGAGGTCAAGGCGCCCAAGGACCAGAGCTTCTGGCGGGTCTCCGGGGCGGGCTTCATGCTCATCCTGGTCGCGGAGTTCGGCGACCTGACGCAGATCATGACGGCGAACCTGGCCGCCCGCTACGACGACCCGCTGTCGGTCGGCATCGGCGCGGTCCTCGCCCTCTGGGCGGTCGCCGGGCTCGGCATCGTCGGTGGCAAGGCGCTGATGAAGCGGGTGCCGCTGGCCCTCATCACCAAGATCGCGGCACTCCTGATGCTGGCGCTCGGACTGTGGAGCCTCTACGAGGCGGTGGCCTGAGGCGGCCGCGGTGCGGGAGCGGTGGATGCCTCCGGACGGGGCTGCTGGTAAGGGCCTGACCTGCGTTGTTGCCCCGTGCGGGACTTGTTTTGTACCGTGAGGAAACAAAGTGGCTCCGCCCGTACTCCCTGACCGGCGGGCGGGGTCGCCTTGTTCCCGTCGACCTCCTCTCGACCTCGACCCCTCTCGACCTCGACCTCCTCTCGACCTCCCGATCTCCTCTCGACGCGGGTGCGGGTCCCCTTCGCCTTTGGAGTACGCCGATGACGGCCGTGACCGAACTGACCGCCCGAGCCCTCCTCCTGGACATGGACGGGACCCTCGTCAACTCCGACGCCGTCGTGGAGCGCTGCTGGCGCGACTGGGCGGCCCGGCACGGGCTCGACCCGGACGAGGTCATGAAGGTCGTGCACGGCCGTCAGGGGCACGCCTCCATGGCGCTCCTGCTGCCCGAGCGGCCCATGGCGGAGAACCACGCGGAGAACCGCGAGATGCTCGCGCGCGAGACCGCCGACCTGGACGGCGTCGTGCCCGTCCCCGGCGCCCCCGCCTTCATGGCCTCCCTCGCCGGGCTCCCGCACGCCCTGGTGACCTCCGCCGACGTCCCCCTGGCCACCGGCCGCATGGGCGCGGCGGGCCTCCCGATGCCCGCGATACGCGTCACCGCCGAGAGCGTCGGCGCCGGCAAGCCGGACCCGGAGGGCTTCCTCAAGGGCGCGGCGGAGCTCGGTATCGCTCCCGAGGACTGCGTCGTCTTCGAGGACTCGGGGGCGGGGATCGCGGCCGGGCGCTCCGCGGGGATGCGGGTTGTTGGGGTCGGCCCTCGGGCGGCTGAGCACGGGCCGACCGTGTGCGTCGACGACCTCACCCAGGTCCGGGTCACCGCCCTGCCGGGCGGGGGGCTGCGGCTTTCTTTCGGCTCCTTCTGAGTCTCCGGCAGCGCCGTAGAGGGTCCTGTGGCCTTCGGGCCGCGGGTTGTACTGGGCTGGTCGCGCAGTTCCCCGCGCCCCTTTGGGCGGCCTCGCGTTCGCTCAAGGGGCCCTTGTCTCCGCTTCCAGGGCTCGTCGGGTGGCCTTGCCGTAGGTGCCGAGGGGGTCCTCCGTGATGTCTCGGGTCCATTGGTAGCGGGCCACCGACTGGGCCAGCAGCGGGGTGTAGACGCCGTCCGTCGGGCCCTCGTACAGCTGTAACCGGCGCAGGCGGTACTGGAGCCCGGTGACCTCCGGGCCGCGGTCGCCCAGGCGCAGGACGGGCGGCGGGGACGGCGGGAAGGACACGGTGCCGGTCGCGCGGGCCGTCGTGCGCGTCGGGGACGTGGCGGGCGCGTGCAGGGGCCGCAGGGAGGGCGAGGCAGAGGGCGCCCGGGTCGCGGCGGGCGAGGGCCGCTCGCGGCTCGGCCGCGGTGTCGGCGTCGGCCTCGGTGGAGGGCTGGTGGCGGGCTCGGCCGACACGCGTGCGGCCGGTTCCTCCGGCGGCGGGTCGTCGTCGGTGCTGGCCGTGGTGTCCGGCAGCGCCCGGTCCGGGCCGCCGCCACCGCCCCCGGAGAGCATGCCGGTGGCGAACACGGCCGCCGAGGCGAACAGCGCCCCCGCCCCCGCGAACAGCGTCGTACGGCCGCGCCCGCGGGCCCGTCGGTGGGCGGTCCGCGCGGTGCCCCGCTCCCCGGCGCCGCGCACCGCCGCGGGCCGGGCGGCCGGTGGCGGCGGAGCCGACGAGAGGGCCGGAAGCGGCGCCCGCGGCTCCGGCAGCGTCACGTACGGCCGGATGTGCAGCGGATCGAAGTCCTCGGCGGCCGCCGCCTGCGCGGAACGGGTCTCGCGCAGCGCGTCCGCCGTCTCGCGCGCACATCCGCACGCGGGCGCACCACCCGGCGCACGCGATCTGCCGCACCGGGGGCAACACGCCCCCACCTGCGTCCCACCAGCCCCTAAGGCAGGCTCCTCGGGCCCCGCGGGCCTCCCGTGCCGCTCGCTCACTGGGTGCTCCCCTCGCTCGGTGGCCCCGTAGAGCTCCCCAGGAGTATGCAGCCGTATGACTCAACAGGCCATAACGGGTGACTCGGCTCAGGATGGAGATGAGGAGCACCCGGGGAGGTGGCCATGACGCAGGACGTGAGCGCCCGTCCGTCCGGGCCGGAGCACGGGGCGGGGCACGGCGAGCACGTGCCCGGCGGCGTACTGGTCTCCATCGGCGCGCTGCTGCTCGGCATGCTGCTCGCCGCCCTCGACCAGACGATCGTCTCCACCGCCCTGCCGACGATCGTCAGCGACCTCGGCGGCATGGAGCACCTGTCGTGGGTCGTCACGGCGTATCTGCTCGCCGCCACGGCGGCCACCCCGCTGTGGGGCAAGCTCGGCGACCAGTACGGCCGCAAGAAGCTCTTCCAGACCGCGATCGTGATCTTCCTGGCGGGTTCGGCGCTGTGCGGCGCCGCCCAGAACATGTCCGAGCTGATCGCCTTCCGCGCCCTCCAGGGCCTCGGCGGCGGCGGGCTCATGGTCCTGTCGATGGCGATCGTCGGGGACCTGGTGTCGCCGCGCGACCGCGGCAGGTACCAGGGCCTGTTCGGCGCCGTCTTCGGCGCCACCAGCGTGCTCGGGCCGCTGCTCGGCGGCCTGTTCACCCAGCATCTGAGCTGGCGCTGGGTCTTCTACGTCAACCTCCCCGTCGGCGCGGTCGCGCTCGTCGTGATCGCCACCGCGCTGCGCATCCCGGCCCGCTCGACCCGGCACACCATCGACTACCTCGGCACCTTCCTCGTCGCGTCCGTCGCCACCTGCCTGGTGCTCGTCGCCTCGCTCGGCGGCACCACCTGGGGCTGGGGCTCCCCGCAGATCATCGGGCTCGCGGTGCTCGGCGTGGTGCTCGCCGGATGCTTCGTCGCGGTCGAGCGGAGGGCGGCGGAGCCGGTGCTCCCGCTGCGGCTCTTCCGGGTGCGCACCTTCGCCCTGTCCGCCGTCATCAGCTTCGTCGTCGGCTTCGCGATGTTCGGGGCCATGACGTACCTGCCGACGTTCCTCCAGGTCGTCCAGGGCGTGTCGCCCACCATGTCGGGCGTGCACATGCTGCCGATGGTCATCGGCATGCTGATCTCCTCGACCGCCTCCGGCCAGATCGTCAGCCGCACCGGCCGCTGGAAGGTGTTCCCGATCGCGGGCACCGGCGTCACCGCGCTCGGCCTGCTGCTCCTGCACCAGCTGAAGCCCGAAAGCCCGACCTTCGAGATGAGCGCGTACTTCTTCGTCTTCGGCTTCGGGCTCGGTCTCGTCATGCAGGTGCTCGTCCTGATCGTGCAGAACGCCGTGGGCTACGAGGACCTGGGCGTGGCCACCTCCGGCGCGACCTTCTTCCGGTCCATCGGCGCCTCCTTCGGCGTCGCGGTCTTCGGCACGGTGTTCACCCACCGGCTCGGCGACAAGCTCGGCACGGCCCTCGCCGGGCAGCGGCTGCCGCCCGGCGTGAGCGTCGACTCCCTCAAGGCGGACCCGCGCGGCATCGCGGAGCTGCCCCCGGGCCTGCGGCCCGGCGTCGTCGACGCGTACGCGAGCTCGATCACCGACGTCTTCCTGTACGCGGCCCCCGTGGCGCTCGCCGCGTTCGTCCTGGCCTGGTTCCTGCGCGAGGACAAGCTGCGCGGCGCGGTCACCGCGCCCGACCCCACCCAGACGCTCGCCAGCAACCCCGTCCAGCGCTCCTCGTACGACGAGGTGGCGCGGGCCCTGTCCGTCCTCGGGACGCGGGAGGGGCGGCGCGCGGTCTACGAGGACATCACCCGGCGGGCCGGGTACGACCTGCTGCCCGCCGCGAGCTGGCTGCTCCTGCGCGTCAGCAGGCACGGGCACGTGGAGCCCGCGACGCTCACCGAGCGCAGCATGGTGCCGCTGACCGTCATCACCCAGGCCGCGCGCCAGCTGGAGGAGCGCCGCCTCGTGGTGCGCGAGGGCCTCGGCCTGCGGCTCGCCCCGGAGGGCCGGGAGGCCGCCGCCCGCCTCGCCGGGGCCCGCGAGGACTCCCTCGCGGAGCTCCTCGGCGACTGGTGGGGCCCGGAGCGCCCGACGGACCTGATGCGGCTCGTGGAGGAGCTGGGCGCGGAGATGTGCGGCTCGGACGGGGAGCGCCCGCGGGGCCCCGTGCGGGGAGCCGTGCGGTAGGGCCGTGCCGTTGACCGCCGTTGGCCGCGTGCAGGTTTCGTCGTGGCTGGTCGCGCAGTTCCCCGCGCCCCTACGGGGCTCTCGGCGCCCGGGCCCCTTGAGGCGTTCAGGCCTGCTTGGGCGCCGCCTGCTGTACGACCTCGAAGGACCAGACCTCGTTGCCCGTCGCGGCGGGCTTCGGGCGGTCGCCGCCGCCCTGGTGGGCCGCCTTCATGGGGCCCTCCATCCACGCCTGGAAGGACGCCTCGTCGCGCCAGCGCGTGTACACCAGGTAGTCGTCCGTGCCCTCGACGGGACGGAGGAGCTCGAACCACTCGAAGCCGTCCGAGCCCTCGACGGCCCCCGCGCGGGACGCGAAGCGCTTCTCCAGGACCTCGCGCTGCTCGGCGGGCACGTTCAGGACGTTGATCTTCACGATACTCATGCGGTCATCCTCGCCTACGGCCGCGTCGGGGCGGCGTGAGGCCCCGGTCCCGTCCGGACCGGGGCGCCGGGGTCAGGTGGCGCGCCGTTCGCGCCACTCGCGCGCCACCTCGTCCACGTCGTACGGCCGCAGGCCCAGCGGCGGCCCCGGCGGAGGCGTGCGCAGCGCCTCGCGGATCTTGTCGTTCAGCTCCGTCACCAGGCGCCGCGCCACGCGTTCGGAGGGGGCGTCGAGGGCGGCCGCGAGGACGTCCTCCGCCTCCTTGCGCAGCGCCAGGGTCGGCGACAGGACGGACACGCCCTCGTGGGCCAACTTCCGCTTGATCCACCACAGTTCGTCGTACGCCGCGGTCATGTCGTCGGGCAGGGGCCGGCCGCGGCCGGGCAGCGCGGCGAAGTCCCCGCGCTCCTCCGCCTCGCGGATCTGCCGGTCGATCCAGGACTCGAAACTCACCCCGGGGGGCTTCCGCTCCGTCATGGATCCATGGTCCCGGAGGCAATCGGCGGCGGCGAGGCTAGGATGCGCGCGAGTGTCCGAAACCATGGGGGTGCGGAGATGCTGGAGCTCACGATGGCCACGGTGTCGGGTGCGGACGCGGGCGCGACCGCGGGCATGACGATGGCGGAGGCCCCCAGCGAGCCGGGCGCGGTGCTCCTGGTCGGCCGTGACGGCAGCGTGTGCCGGCTCGTGCCGCCGCAGGACTGGCTGTTCGTGTCCCGTACGCACCTGGAGTTCCGCTGCGGCCCCGACGGCGTCTGGACCGTCACGTGGCTGCGCGGCTCCCAGCCGAACCCGGCGTCCGAGGTCCGCCTCCTCGCCCACGGGACGGCGACGCCGCTCGCCTACGGAGGGGCGGCGCCGCTGCCGCGGGGCGGCTCCGGGGAGATCGTGGTGCAGGACCGCTCGGGGCCGCGGAGCGTGAACGTGGGCTTCTACCACGAGGGGTGAGGACGAGGAGCGGGTGCGGGGGCCGAGCCCCGGTCCGCCGTGGGTCAGGCCCGCACCCGGGCGAGGGCGAAGCCGTCGTAGCCCTTGGCGCCGACCGTCTGCACCGCCGTGCCGTCGAGGTCCGGGTGGCTCGCGATGAGCTCCAGGGCCTCGCGGGTGCCGAGGATCGCCGGGTCGTCCGAGGCGGCGTCGGCGACCTCGCCGCTGCGGACCACGTTGTCCAGGACGATCAGGCCGCCGGGCCGGGTCAGCTTCAGGGACCACTCCAGATAGCGCGCGTTGTTCGCCTTGTCCGCGTCGATGAAGACCAGGTCGAAGGGGGCGGTGCCCTCGGCGTGCAGCGCGGCCAGGGAGTCCAGGGCGGGGCCCGTGCGCACCTCGGCGACCTTGTCGAGGCCCGCGTGGGCGAGGTTGGCGCGGGCCACGGCCGCGTGGGCCGGTGCGAACTCCAGGGTGATCAGGCGGCCGTCGTCGGGCAGGGCCCGGGCCAGCCAGATGGTGCTGTAGGCGGCGAGGGTGCCGACCTCCAGGATCCGGTGGGCCGGGACGAGCCGGGCCAGGAGGTGCAGGAGCTTGCCCTGCGTGGGGGTGACGCTGATCGGGGGCAGCCCCGCGGCGTCGCCTGCGCGGCGGGCGTGGGCGAGGGCCTCGTCCTCGGGTACGAGGAGGTCCGTGAAGTAGGTGTCGACGGCGGCCCAGGTGGACTCGGTGGTCATGGGACTCCTTGGGGTGGCGGCGGTGGGGGCCCTGCAGGGCTCTCCCCACACCCGCCCCTTCCCGAAACCAGGGGCTCCGCCCCCGGACCCCCGGCCCATCGGCCTTCGGCCTCGTCCTCGAACGCCGGACGGGCTTGATCTGCCGTGCTCGCCCTCGGTGCCGGGCCCGGCTCAGGCCCCCGGCTCGACCGCGGGCGGTGACCCCGGCAGGGGACGGCCCGCGGACTCCGTCATGCGCCAGACGGCGAAGCCGCCCACGACGGCCGCGGCCATCATGTAGTACGCGGGCATCATGACGTCCCCCGTGGCCCCGATGAGGGCCGTGACCACCAGGGGGGTCGTCCCGCCGAAGACGGACACGGAGACGTTGAAGCCGATGGACAGCGAGCCGTAGCGGACCTTCGTGGGGAAGAGGGCGGGCAGGGCCGACGGCATGGCGGCCGTGAAGCAGACCAGGAGCAGACCGAGCGCCGCCATGCCGAGCCCGATGGCCCACAGGGAGCCGTCGCGGATCAGGAGCAGGGCGGGCACGGAGAGCAGGAAGAAGCCGGCGCAGCCCGTCGCGATGACGGGGCGGCGGCCGACGCGGTCGGTGAGCGCGCCGACGAACGGCTGGGCGCACATCATCAGGGCCATCACCGCCAGCACCACGAGCAGGCCGTGCGTCTCGTCGTACTTCAGCTCGCCGGTCAGGTACGTCGGCATGTACGACAGGAGCATGTAGTCGGTGACGTTGAAGACCAGGACGAGGCCCACGCACAGGAGCAGGGTGCGCCACTGGCCGGTCACCATCTCGCGCAGGCCGGCCGTGCCGCGGGTGCGCTCGTCGGCGTGCGCCCGCTCCAGCTGGGCCGCGAACGCCGGGGTCTCCTCCAGGCGCATGCGCAGGTAGAGGCCGATGAGGCCCATCGGGCCCGCGATCAGGAACGGGACGCGCCAGCCCCAGGAGAGCAGGTCCTCGCTCGACAGGAGCGCGGTCATCAGGGTGACCAGGCCCGCACCGCCGATGTAGCCCGCGAGGGTGCCGAACTCCAGCCAGCTGCCGAGGAAGCCGCGCCGCTTGTCGGGGGCGTACTCGGCGATGAAGGTGGCGGCGCCCGCGTACTCGCCGCCGGTGGAGAAGCCCTGCACGAGACGGGCGACCAGCAGGAGGACCGGGGCCCAGACGCCGATCGTGGCGTACGAGGGGATCAGGCCGATCGCGAACGTGCCCGCCGCCATCATGATCATGGTGAGGGCCAGCACCTTCTGGCGGCCCACGCGGTCGCCGAGGGGCCCGAAGACCATGCCGCCGACGGGGCGGATCAGAAAGGCCGCGGCGAAGGCGCCGAAGGTGGACAGGAGCTGTGCCGTCGGGTTGCCCGACGGAAAGAAGACCTTGCCGAGGGTGACCGCGATATAGCTGTAGACGCCGAAGTCGAACCACTCCATCGCGTTGCCGAGCGCGGCCGCCTTCACCGCGCGCCGCACGAGCGCCGGGTCGGTGACGGTGGCCTCGGGGGCCGGGGCGCCGCCGGGGCCCGCGGGGGGCGGCGCCTGCTGCTTGCTCGGGGCGACGGGGGTGGCGTACGGCAAGAGCTCGCTCGCCTGCCTTTCGATCGACGACAAGGACACAAGTCGACGACCATAGGTGTAAGCACCATCATTACGGAGGGTGGTCATCTCGTGTCATAGGGCTGTAAAAGTGGGTGTACGCAGCTCAAACAGATCAAGATGGGCCAGTGCGGACATGGCGGCTTTGTGATCTATGTCGCGTCCCGCCCCGGGAACCGAACCCCGGGGCGCCGAGAGTTCTGTGAAAGAGGGGGTGGCGGTCGTCGTGCCTGGTACGGGCCTTGTCCGGGCGGGCACCCCGGGGACCGCCCCGGTTGGCCACCTCAGCCGGAAAGCCGGTAGAAAGCGGTGTGGCTGCCAGGTGAAGCGGGGGTTGCGCGCGTCTCTTCCCAGGGCGTGCGAGCCTCTTCAGGTGAGATCGCGGATCTCCTGGCACTTTGATCGAGGATGACGGATGGGGCGGGAGGGCCGACAGGGCGTGGCGAATGTTGAGCACAGGGGACCGGGAAGCGCCTTGGGCGCGGGGACGTCCGGCCCGCCCAAGGCGCGGATCGAGGCGATCCGTGTCGCCCTCTGGCTGATCGCCGCCGTCCTGGCGGTCCGGCAGGCCGCCGTCGTCCTGCGCACCCCCAAGGGCGAGCGGCTGACCGATCTGGAGACCTGGATCGGGCCGAACGGCGTGCTGCACGTGAAGGGCTCGCTGTACGACGCGGACAAGTTCACCGGCACGCCGTTCGCCGGGCTCGTCCTCAAGCCCTTCGCCAGCTCCGCCGAGCAGGCGCTCGGCTGGGCCTGGACCTTCGGCACCCTCGGGCTCGTCGTCGCCCTGGGGATCGTCGCCGCCCGCGCCCTGCCGCAGCCCGTCTCCCGGCGCGCCTCGCTGCTCGCGGCGCCCGTCGCCATCTGTCTGCTCATGCTGTCCCTGCCGGTCCGCAACACGCTGCACCTGGGGCAGACCAGCATCATCCCGGTCCTGCTCGTGCTGCTCGGGTGCTTCGCCGCCCGGGGCGAGCGGGCCAGCGGCATCCTGGTCGGCGTCGCCGCCGCGCTCCAGCCCGCCGTGCTGCTCTTCGCGCCGCTGCTGTGGTTCACCGGCCGCAGGAAGGCCACCGCGTCCCTCGGCCTCACCTTCGCGGGGCTGACCGCCGTCGCCTGGGCGGCCCTGCCGCACGACTCGACGACGTACTGGGTGCACCACCTGGCCGGCGCGGGCCTCGGCGCGAACCCGGCCGCCAACGCCAACCAGTCCCTGCACGGCGCGCTGCTCCGCTTCGGCCTCCAGGGGCCGCTGGAGATCGGGCTCTTCCTGGCCCTGGGCGCCGCCGTCGCCTTCCTCGGCCTGCGCCGTGCCGTGCGGTACGCCAAGGACGGCCAGCTGCTGCTCGCCGTCGCGCTCACCGGCTGCGTGGCCGTCGCCGTGTCCCCGACGAGCTGGCAGCACCAGCTCCTGTGGCTGCTGCTCGCGGTGGTCGGCCGGGTCGGCAAGCGCGCGTCCGACCGGTACGTGTGGCCCATCGCCATCGTCCTGGTGATGACGCTGCCGTCGAAGATGATGCTCCCGAACATGTCGGTCCTGGACCCGCTGCGCGACAACGTGGTCCTGCTCGCCGCGCTCGCCTCCGCGCTGATCGTGCCGTTCCTGTCCCGGACCGCGCCGGAGTACCAGAAGCCGATCCCCACCTCGTACGCCGATCCCGTACCGGCGCGGTGGAAGTGGGTGCCGCTGTTCCCGTTCTGGCGGCGCGTGCTCACCCGGCCGAACCTGCTGCTCGAACTGCTCCTGATCCGCGTCGGCTACTCCGCCTACCAGCAGACCCGCCTGGCCGCGACCGGCGGCACCATCTCCGGCGGCCGCGAGCGGGCCGAGGCGCACGGCGAGCAGATCCACTCCATCGAGCAGTTCCTGCACATCGACATCGAGCACTGGTTCAACCATCTGACGGCACGGACGCCGTGGATGGAGAGCTTCTTCAACTTCTACTACACGTCGTTCCACTTCGTGGTGCCGCTGAGCGTCCTCGCGATCCTGTACCTGCGGCGCCCCGCCCAGTACCGCTGGGCGCGCTCCGCGCTGGGCTTCGCCACGCTGCTCGCGCTCGTCGGCTTCTGGGGCTACCCGCTCGCGCCGCCGCGGCTGATGGAGGACCTCGGCTTCATCGACACCATCCACGGCCCGCAGGACTTCTCGCAGCCGGACTACGGCACGCTGACGAAGCTCACCAACCAGTACGCGGCGATGCCCTCGCTGCACTTCGGCTGGTCCCTGTGGTGCGGTCTGACCATCGCGATCCTCGCCCCGAAGTGGTGGATGAAGGCCCTCGGCCTGCTGCACCCGTTCTTCACGGTGTGCGCGATCGTCGGCACCGGCAACCACTGGGTGCTCGACGCGGTGGGCGGCGCGGCGGTCGTCGGCGCGGGCTTCGGCCTGACCTATCTGCTCCAGGGGCCGCGGGTGAAGGAGGTCCTGAAGCTCGGTTCGCCGAGACCCGGGCCCGGGATCCCGCAGCCCGCGACGGCGGGCCCGCCCGCACGGGCCGCGGCGCCGGACCGCCTGACCGAGTCAGCGCCCGAGGAGGCCGAGGCCGCCGGGCCCGCGGGGAGCGGGGACGGGCCGCCGGGCGGATCGGAACCCGTCAGCAGCGCGCGGGACGCGCCGGGCGGCCGTACCCCGAGCTGATCGTGTAGGTGCCGGGCGCGGGCACCGTGAGCCGGGTGAAGTCGCCCTCCTCGGCCAGGCACGCGCCCTCGGCCCGCAGCCACGGCGAGTACACGATCCGCACCGTCACCGGCCCCCGCTCCGGCACCCGCACCACCACGTCCGTACTGGTGGAGCGGACCACGGAGGCGGGGGCCGACACCATCGGGACGGCGTTGCGCACCCGGAAGACCTGCCAGTGCCTGCCCTTCCACACCGGCTCCAGCCACGCGGGGCGGCTCCTGACGAGGGCGGCCTCGTCCAGGGCGGGGCCGTCCGGGCGCCCGGAGGGCAGGACCACGAAGCCCACCGCCCACTTGTCGAGCCAGGCCCGGTAGGTGGTGGCGGAGAACGAGCCGTCGTAGAAGAGGCGGCCGCGCTCGATGTCGAGCTGGCGGTTCCAGCCGCGCGCCATGTTCACGTACGGGGCGAGCGCGGTGGCCTCGCGGTGGTTGCGGGCCGGGACCACCTCGACCCGGCCCCGGTCGGCGCCGAGCCGCTGCAGGGCGCTCACCACGCCGTGCGTGTCGGTGGCCCACGCCGGGACCACCGTCGACACCTCCAGGTCGTCGACGGTCTTCTGCGCCACCCACGCCGTCGACGCGACGAGCGCCGCGACCAGCGCGACCCGGCGCAGCACCGGGAGCGCCGGGGTCAGCAGGGCGGCGAGCAGCAGCGCGGGCGCGACCAGCTCGGCGAGCCGCTCGACGTTCGTGCCGATCGGCGAGGGGATGAGGTACGTCAGGACGGTCCCGGCCGCGTACACGCCCGCGCCCCAGCGCAGCACCCGCCACTCGCGCGGCCCCGCGACGATCAGGACGAGGCTGAAGAGCACCGGCGGGAAGATCCGGTCCGCCCACATCAGGTGCTCGCCCTTGAAGGGGAACAGCACGGTCGTGGTGCCCACGACCGCGACGGGTGGCAGCAGCAGGGCCAGGGCCCGGCCCCAGTCCCGTACGAAGAAGTAGCCCGCGCCCGCCACCAGCAGGAACAGGCCCGCCACCGGTGACGCCATGGTGGCGAGCGCCGCGCACAGGGCCGCGACGGCCGGGCGCCGGGTGCCGAGCAGGGCGAGGACGGCGCCGAGCCCGAAGGCGAGGCCGAGCGCGAACGTGGTGCGCCCGGAGGCGACGTTGCACCACACGGCGAGCGAGGCGAGCACGGCGGGGGCGACCGGGCGGCCCACCCCGGCGCGCTCGATGAGCTTGGCGACCAGCCAGGCGCCGGCGACCCCGGAGAGCACGGTGACGGTCTTCACGCCGAGCGCGGCCATCAAGTACGGCGAGATCACGCTGTAGTTGGCGGTGTGCATGCCGCCGTACCAGAACAGGCTGTACGCGGCCGTGCCGTGGTCGTCCGCGAAGCGGGCCCAGGCCTGCTGCGCGGCGAGGTCGCCGCCGCCGGTGGCGAGGAACGCGGCCCAGATCGCGTACAGCGGGAGCGTGGGGGCGGTGGCGAGGACGGGGACGCGGTGGCGCCGGTAGAAGGAACGGACGACTCGGAAGGGATTCTTCCGGTCGGTGGGTGAGCTGCCGGTGGGAACGATCGAGAGGTCGGCAGAGACCACGGTCACCGTTTCCGTTCGAAGACTTGACGCTGGTGAAGGGGCGGCGTTCACCCCCCAAGACGCTCCGGATGACGAAAACGTTGGCGCGTTCTGCCGATCAAGTGAACATATGGCGGAATGACTCGGGTGGTTCGGGGTGGTACGCGCGTGATGCGCGGTTCGCGCGGGGCGCGGGATCCGGCCAGGGGAGGCAGGGGCGGAGCGTAGGGGATGGGCCCCTGCCTCCCGTGGGGCCCGGTCAGCGGGTGCTGACCCGGAGCTCCTTGACGCCGTTGAGCCAGGCCGAGCGGAGGCGTCGCGGGTCGCCCGTCAGGCGCAGGTCGGGCATCGCCTCGGCGACGGCGTCGAAGATGAGGTTGATCTCCAGGACCGCGAGGGACTTGCCGAGGCAGAAGTGCGGTCCGCCGCCGCCGAAGCCGAGGTGGGGGTTCGGGTCCCGGGTGATGTCGAACGCCTCGGGGTCCGCGAAGACCTCGGGGTCGTGGTTGGCGGAGGAGTAGAAGACGCCGACGCGGTCGCCCCGCTTGATCGCGGCGCCGCCCAGCTCGGTGTCCTCGGTGGCCGTGCGCTGGAAGGAGACCACGGGCGTGGCCCAGCGCACGATCTCCTCGGCGGCGGTCACCGGCCGCTCCCGCTTGAAGAGGTCCCACTGGCCGGGGTGGGTGAGGAAGGCGTGCATGCCGTGGGTGATGGCGTTGCGCGTGGTCTCGTTGCCCGCGACGGCGAGCAGGATCACGAAGAACCCGAACTCGTCGGAGGAGAGGTTCCCCTCGTCCTCCGCGGCGACCAGCTGGCTGACGATGTCCCCGGCCGGGCACTCCTTGCGCGCGACGGCGAGGTTCATCGCGTACGAGACGATCTCCATGGCGGCCTCGGTGCCGACCTCCTCGGTGATCGCGTACTCCGGGTCGTCGTACCCCGCCATCTTGTTGGACCAGTCGAAGATCTTGGAGCGGTCCTCCTGGGGGACGCCGATGAGCTCGGCGATGGCTTGCAGGGGCAGCTCGCAGGCGACCTGGGTGACGAAGTCGAAGTCGCCGTCGGTCCCCGCGGTCTCCAGGGCGGCGCGGACGATCCCGTGCGCGCGCGCCCGCAGGGCGTCCTCCAGGGAGCGGACGGCGCGGGGCGTGAAGCCGCGCTGGACGATCTGGCGGACCCGGGTGTGCTCGGGCGGGTCCATGTTGAGCATGATCAGCTTCTGGACCTCGATCTGGTCGCGGCTGATCGTCTCGTTGAAGCGGATGATCGCGGTGTTGAGGTTCGAGGAGAACAGCTCGGGGTGGGTGGAGACGTGCTTGACGTCGGCGTGCCGGGTCACGGCCCAGTAGCCCGTGTCGTCGTAGCCGGAGATCCCGCGCCGCTGCGCCACCCAGCGCACCGGCTCCACCTGCCGAAGGCGCGCGAACTCCGGGAAGGGCACGCGGTCTTGGAGGACGTCCGGGTCGGTGAAGTCGAACCCGTCGGGCAGCGCGGGACAGGGCATCGGGGGCTCCAGGCGTTCGGCACCGGGGTGGTCGGGCGGCCGGTGTGCGGCCGCCCGTGGTCTGACGATCCATCAGGAGATGGCTCGAAAGGTAATAACCGGTTCTACAAGTCGCAAGGCTCGCGGGGCGGTTCGTTGCGCGCGCGGCGGGCCCGGGTGTGTGCACGACCCTTGCGGGAGAGGGGTGGGGCTCAGCAGACTGCTGACCGGAACTAGAACGCGTACCAGTTCTCGCGTGCTACGCGGGCGGGGCGCCGGGACGCCCCGCGGCATCCGGAGGAGAGGACGAGATCGTGGCCGCCGAACCTGTCATCGTCGAAGCCGTACGCACCCCGATCGGCAAGCGCGGAGGAGCCCTCGCCAACCTCCATCCCGCCTACCTCCTCGGCGAGACCTACCGCGAGCTCCTCGGGCGGACCGGCATCCACGCCGACTGCGTCGAGCAGATCGTCGGCGGCACCGTCACGCACGCGGGCGAGCAGTCCATGAATCCGGCGCGCACGGCCTGGCTCACCATGGGCCTGCCCTACGAGACGGCCGCGACGACCGTCGACTGCCAGTGCGGCTCCTCGCAGCAGGCCAGTCACATGGTGGCCAACATGGTCGCGGCGGGCGTGATCGACATCGGCATCAGCTGCGGCGTCGAGTCCATGTCCCGGGTGCCGCTGGGGTCCGGCAGCAAGCACGGTCCGGGCAAGCCCTTCCCCGACGAGTGGAACGTCGACCTGCCCAACCAGTTCGAGGCCGCCGAGCGGATCGCGCGCAGGCGCGGGCTCACCCGGCGGGACGCGGACGCCCTCGGGCTGCTCTCCCAGGAGCGGGCGGCCGCCGCCTGGGCCGAGGAGCGCTTCAAGCGGGAGACCTTCGCGGTCCAGGTGCCCACCACCGAGGAGGAGCAGGCCGCCGGGCAGGGGATGTGGCGGCTCGTGCACCGGGACGAGGGGCTGCGCGACACGTCCCTCGACGCCCTTGCCGGGCTCAAGCCGGTCATGCCGAGCGCCGTGCACACCGCGGGCAACTCCTCCCAGATCTCCGACGGGGCCGCGGCCCTGCTGTGGGCCTCCAAGCGGATGGCGCGCGCCCTCAAGCTCAGGCCGCGCGCGCGGATCGTCGCGCAGGCCCTCGTGGGGGCCGACCCGCACTTCCACCTCGACGGGCCCGTCGACGCGACCCGGGCCGTGCTCGGCAAGGCCGGGATGTCCCTGCGGGACATCGACCTCGTCGAGATCAACGAGGCCTTCGCCTCGGTCGTGCTCAGCTGGGCGCGGGTCTTCGAGCAGGACCTGGAGAAGGTGAACGTGAACGGGGGCGCGATCGCGCTCGGGCATCCCGTGGGCGCGACCGGGGCGCGGTTGCTGACCTCGGCCCTGCATGAGCTGGAGCGGCGCGACAAGGAGTTCGCCCTGGTGACGATGTGTGCCGGGGGTGCGGTGGCCACCGCCACGATCTTGCAGCGGCTGTAGCCGCCAGGGGGGCTCCGCCCCCCTGGACCCCCCGTATCGGCGCTCCGCGCCTCGTCCTCAAACGCCGGACGGGCTGAGAGGTCTCCGGCGGCCGGATCTTGTCTGCGGGCCCCGCCCGCGGGTCTGTGGGCGGGGCCCGCAGACAAGATCCGGCCCGCACCGGCACCATCCAGCCCGTCCGGCGTTTGAGGACGAGCGCGCAGCGCGAAAAGGGCGGCCACCCCGCCGGGGGTGACCGCCCTCACTGTCCAAGGCCCAGGGGCCAGGCTCAGTACCAGCCGTTGGCCTGCCAGTGGTTCCACGCCGCGCACGGGCTGCCGTAGCGCTCGTTCATGTAGGAGTGGCCCCACTTGATCTGGGTCTCGGCGTTGGTCTTCCAGTCGGCGCCCGCCGAGGCCATCTTCGAGCCGGGCAGGGCCTGGACCAGGCCGTACGCGCCGGACGAGGAGTTCGTGGCGGTGACGTTCCAGCCGCTCTCGTGGGAGACGATCTTGTCGAAGCACTGGAACTGGCCGGCGTCGCCGATCACTCGCTGCGCCACGGCCTTGGCCGAGTCGGACGCCGGGGCGGCCTGAGCGGGGGCCGCGGCGAAGACCATGCCAGTGGCGGCGGCGGCGAGGGCACCGCCGACGAGGGCCTTCTTGGGCGTGATGCGGCGGAGGAGCGTGACGGACACAGAGGACCTTCCGGTCGGGTACAGGACGGTCGCGGGGCGCTTGCCGCTCCGGCTCGTGAGGAGCGGGGGCAAATGCGTCGGCGCCGAGGCCTTGAGCTGTTTCCCGGAAGTGCCCGGGGGGCTCGTGGACGGCCGGTCGGCGCCGTGCGACTCATCCAGAGAAGCAGGGCTGTTACGCCGCCGCAATGACCCCTCTTACTAGTGGCACTCGCACCTCGGACGAAGGGCCCGGCTGTGATCTGGCTCTCAATCCGCAGGTCAGAGCGTAAATTGGCGTGTACTTGACAGTAGGGCGCGGCTACGGGGTCCCGTAGTAGAGGACCAAAGTCCTGTGGGGCGGCTCACCGCCCACCCCCCTGTTTCCTCACAGAACGCGCAACGCCGCTCACGGCTTCGGGGCCTCGAATGTGACCGGCGCCTCGAACGCGGCCCGCCGCGTGGCCCGGCGCAGCGCCTTCAGGACGGCCGGGCCGAGCGCGAGGCTCAGCACGACGGTGAGCACCGCCCGCGGCAGGTCCCAGCCGAGCGACGTGGCCAGGCAGTACGCGAGGAAGCGGGCCAGGTTGTCGCCGACCGCGTCGCCGGGCACGAAGGAGACGCCGGTGGCGAGGCCGGAGATGTACGGCCAGCCCTGGAGGTTCATCACGGTCCCGTACAGGACGGACGCCACCGCCCCGTACGCGCCGAGCAGCCACAGCTCACGGCGGCCCCGCAGGGTGTGGGCGCCCGGCAGGAGCCCCGCGCCCATGCACACCCACCCCATGGACAGCATCTGGAACGGCATCCAGGGGCCCACGCCGCCGGTGAGCAGCGCGGAGGCGAACATCGACACGGCGCCGAGGACGAAGCCGAAGCCCGGCCCGAGCACCCGCCCGCTCAGCACCATCAGGAAGAACATCGGCTCGATCCCGGCCGTACCGGCGCCGAGCGGCCGCAGCGCGGCCCCGGCCGCGGCGAGCACCCCCAGCATCGCGATGGCCTTCGCGTCCAGGCCGACGTCCGAGATCGTCGCCACGACCACGCCTACCAGCAGGGGGAGCAGGGCGGCGAACAGCCAGGGTGCGTCTTGTGCGTGTGCGCCGAGGCCCGAGTCCGGCCCGGCGAGCAGGGGCCAGCCGAAGGCGACCACGCCGATGGCGCTCACCAGGGCCAGGGCGGCCACGGAGCGGGGGCCCAGCCTGATGGGGCGTACCTGGTCGTCCCCTCTGCGGGCTGTGTGTGGCCGGTCGCGCCGTTCCCCGCGCCCCTTCGGGGCGCTCCCTCCCTCACCCACCCGAAGCCTCCAGAGCGTCTCGTACCTGGGAAACCGTGAGCCACCGCTGTGGTGCCAGGACCTTGGTGACCTGCGGGGCGAAGGCCGGGGAGGAGACGACCACCTCGGCGGTGGGGCCGTCGGCGACGACCTCGCCCTCGGCGAGGATCACCACCCGGTGCGCGAGCTCGGCCGCGAGCTCCACGTCGTGCGTGGCGAGGACGATCGCGTGGCCCTCGGCGGCAAGGCCGCGCAGGATGGTGACCAGACGGGCCTTGGCCGCGTAGTCCAGGCCCCGGGTCGGCTCGTCGAGGAGCAGCAGCGGCGGACGGGCCGTGAGGACGATCGCGAGGGCGAGGGCCAGGCGCTGGCCCTCGGACAGGTCCCGCGGGTGCGTGTCGTCGGCGATGCCCGGCAGCAGCTGAGCCACCAGGTCGCGGCAGCTGCCCGCGGGCGCCCCGGCGTCGTCGTCGGCGGCCGCGCACTCGGCCGCGACCGTGTCCGCGTACAGCAGGTCGCGCGGCTCCTGCGGGACGAGGCCGACGCGGCGGATCAGCTCGCGCGGGGCCGTGCGGTGCGGGGCGAGGCCGCCCACGCGGACCGTGCCGGCCGTGGGCGGCAGCAGGCCCACCAGGGTGGACAGGAGCGTGGACTTGCCCGCGCCGTTGCGGCCCATCAGGGCGAGGGTCTCGCCCGGCGCCACGGCCAGGTCGACGCGGCGCAGCGCCTCGACCCGCCCCCGGCGCACCGCGAGCCCCTCGACCCGCGCGCCGCTCGCGGCCACGCCCTGGTCCGCGGCCCGACCGGGCGCCTTCCGCCCGAGCCGCCACCACCGGCCCGCCGGGGCCGCGCGCCGCTCCTCGGACGCGCGGGACGCGGAGGAGGGGGCGGGCGCGGCGGGCGCCCCGTCCCGCTCCGGCGGCACGGCGTCGGCGAGCCGTTCGCGCAGCCCGGCCGCCTTGCGCCGGGCGTCCCGCACGGTCAGCGGCAGCGGCGTGAGCCCGGCGAGCCGGCCCAGGGCCACGACCGGCGGATACACCGGCGAGACGGCCATCAGCTCGGCCGGGTCGCCGAGGACGGGGGCCGCGCCGGGGGAGGACAGGAGGAGCACCTGGTCGGCGTACTGGACGACCCGCTCCAGGCGGTGCTCGGCCATCAGGACCGTGGTGCCCAGGTCGTGGACCAGGCGCTGGAGGACGGCCAGGACCTCCTCGGCCGCCGCCGGGTCGAGCGCGGACGTCGGCTCGTCGAGGACCAGGACCCGGGGGTGGGGGGTGAGGACGGAGCCGATGGCGACGCGCTGCTGCTGGCCGCCGGACAGGGTGGAGATGGGCCGGTCCCGCAGCTCGGCGAGGCCGAGCAGGTCGAGGGTCTCCTCGACGCGGCGGCGCATCACGTCGGGGGCGAGCCCGAGGGACTCCATGCCGTACGCCAGCTCGTCCTCCACCGTGTCCGTCACGAAGTGGGCGAGCGGGTCCTGGCCCACCGTGCCGACCACGTCGGCGAGCTCGCGCGGCTTGTGGGTACGGGTGTCGCGGCCCGCCACGGTCACGCGCCCGCGCAGCGTGCCGCCGGTGAAGTGCGGCACGAGCCCGCTGACGGTGCCGAGCAGCGTGGACTTGCCCACCCCGGACGGGCCGACCACCAGGACCAGCTCGCCCTCGGGGACGGCCAGGTCCAGGTGCTCGACGGTGGGCCGCGCCGTGCCCTCGTACCGTACGGAGACGTCCTCGAACCGGATCATGGTCATGGGCTCTGCTCCTGGGCGGCGGCTCGGGACGGGCGGGGGGCGGGGGCCTGCGCGGGCGGCGGCACCGGCGCGACGAACGCCGGGAGCAGGCCGAGCAGGATCGCCGCGGCGGGCCACAGCGGCAGCTCCGGCGCGACCAGCGGGACGACCCCCGGGTGCAGGGCCGCGGCCCCGGACGAACTCGCGGCGATCATCAGGCCCGCGACGGCGGCGCCGGACCCGGCGACGAGCCAGGCGCGCACGCCCCACACGTCGGGCCGGTAGCGGGTGCGCACCGCGCGCCGCCCGCCGAGCCACAGCCCGCCGAGCGCCGCGCCGAGCCCGGCGCCGAGCACCGGCAGGCCGTACGTCCCGCCGTCCGCGGTCAGCAGCCCGTACGTGCCCGCGCACACGCCCATGAGCCCGCCGAGCGTCAGGGCCGCCGTCGTCCTGCGCACCCGCGCGGGCACGGCCGCGGTGCGCCCGAAGCCGCGCGCGTCCATCGCGGCGGCCAGCGCCACGGACCGTTCGAGGGCGCCCTCCAGGACGGGCAGGCCGACCTGGAGCAGGCCGCGCACGCCGCGGTCCGCGCGGCCGCGCAGCCTGCGCGCGGCGCGCAGCCGCTGGACGTCGGCGATCAGGTTCGGCGCGAACGTCATCGCGACGACGACGGCGACCCCCGCCTCGTACAGGGCGCCCGGCAGGGACTTCAGCAGCCGGGCGGGGCTCGCCAGGGCGTTCGCGGCGCCGACGCAGATCAGCAGGCCCGCGAGGCGCACCCCGTCGTACAGCGCGAACACCACGCCCTCCGCGGTGACCCGGCCGCCGATCCGCACGCCCCGCGCCCAGTCCGGCAGCGGCACCTCCGGCAGCGTCACGATGAGGTGGGTGCCCGGGATCGGCGAGCCGAGGAACACGGCGAAGACCAGGCGGACGCCGATGACGAACAGGGCGATCTTCACGAACGCCCCGTACGCGCGCGCCCATGGAGCGGAGGTGCGCCGGGCCGCGACGACGTAGCCCGCGACCCCGACGAGCAGCCCGATGAGCAGCGGGTTGGAGGTGCGGGACGCCGCCGTGGCGAGCCCGAGGGCCCACAGCCACCAGGCGCCCGGGTGCAGGGCGTTGGAGCGGTGCGCCTCGGGGGCGAGGCGGCGGCGCGGGGCGGCCCGCACGGCGCGTGGGCTGGTCATCGCGTCGGGCCGGTTCACCCGCGCCGGCGGCGGGCCTGCCAGACGGCGGCGGCGCCGAGCACGACCACGGCGGCGACCCCGGCGACCAGGCCGACGGACGGGCCGCCGTCGCCCTCGTCGGCGGCGCCGCGCCCGCTCCGGTCGCCCTTGTCGCCGGACACCTGCTCGCCGCAGCCGGACTTCGGGTAGTCGGAGATGGCGCACAGCAGCGCGTTGTTGTCGTAGCGCAGGGGCTCGGCGACGGCGGCGAGCGCGTCGGCGCTCGACCCGCCCTCGTCGATGCGGGCGCACGCGGTGCGCGGCTTCGGCGGAGTCCGCCCGTCAGGGGCGTCCGCGGCCGTGCCGAAGTCGATGACGACCGCGATCCGCTTCTTGCCCGCCGCGGCCTTCGTGTCCGCGCAGACGGTGGCGAAGTCGGCGGTGCCGCGCGGCTTCTTCGCGGTCTTCGCGTCGGCGGACACGGCGAAGCGGAACCCGTCCACGTCCCCGTCGTCGGGCCGCGCGGTCGAGGGCCCCTGGGTGGCGTACGCCCACGTGCCGCCCTCGCCGCGCTGCCAGAACGACCAGTAGCGGTAGTCGGCGGCGTGGGCGGGGGCGGCCGCGAGGAGCGCGAGCAGGGCGGCGAAGAACACGGCCACCGCGCGGCGGTGGCCGTGTCCGCGACGGCGGTGGGTCACGGCTGGTTCTTCTTGCGGCCGCTCAGGAGGAAGCCGATGCCCGCGCCCGCGGCCAGGCCGACGCCGACGATCCACCAGACGCTCACGCCGCTGCCGTCGTCGTCCTTGTCCTTCTCCTCGTCGGCCGCCTGCGCCCGCGGGGCCGGGCCGGTCGCGTTGAGCTGCTTCACCAGGTCGGCGCCGCCGAAGTCGCGCGGGTCGAGGCCCGCGGCGTGGGCGGCGAAGACCAGCTGCGCGTAGGCGGCGGGGCCGCCCTGCTTCGCCCAGTCCGCGGAGTTGTCCGCGAGCCACCGGGCGGACTTCTGCGCCTGCTCGCCCTGGCCCGCGGCGGCCAGCGCGACGACCGCGTCGGCGGTGTTGCCGACGTCCGGCTTGTCCGTGGAGCCGGGCAGCGACGAGGTGAGGTGGCCGGACTTGCCGAGGGCGTCGATGAGGTAGCCGGTGCCGTTGGCCGCGGCCTGGTCCGCCGAGGCGGCCTTGACGCACTTCGGCGCGGCGGCGTCCTTCTTCGGCGCGCTCACGACCAGGCCCTTGCCGAGACCGCCGAGGACACCGGCCGCCGTGGCGTCGGCGTTCGGCGCGAGCTTGCCGGACTTGGCGTCGGCGAGGCCGAAGGCGCCGCCGTCCTTGCCGCAGTCCATGGCGAGCTTCGTCAGCGCGTCCAGCGGGGTCCTGCCCTTCTGGGACTTCGCGGCCGCGGGCTTCTCCCCGGCGGCGGCGAGCGCGCCGATCACGATGCCGGTGGAGTTGGCGTCGCTCGGCAGGCCCGGGGTGTAGCCCCAGCCGCCGTCCTGGTTCTGCACGGACTTCAGCCAGGCCACGCCCTTGTCGACGGCCTTCTTCTCGCCGCCGAGCGCGGCCAGGGCCTGCACGGCCGCGGCCGTCGAGTTGCTGTCGACCTGCGCCTTGGAGTCGCAGGGCACGTCCGCGTCGGCGCGGTAGGCCGCGAAGCCGCCGCTGGCGCACTGCTGGCCGGTCAGCCAGTCCACGGCCTTCGCCGCGGGCGTGACCCCGGTCGCGTCCTGCGCGAGCAGGGCGTACGACTGCCGGAACACGCCGTCGAACTTCGGGTCCGTCTTGCCGTACAGACCGGAGGGGAGCGCACCGGAGGGCGAGGGCGAGGCCTCGTCGGCGAGGGCGGCCGGGGCCGCGGCCGTGCCGAGGGCGACGGCGGCGGCCAGGGCAGCTGCGCTGCGGCGAACGTTCATGATGCGGCGGGTGCCTCTCCCTGCGGGGAGCCGGGCGGCACGGCACGACAGGGGCACCGGGCGGCTCCGGCTCCGTGTGCCTCGACGGTGCCGGCCATCGGTACGGTCCCGATGACGCGAGCCGGTCACGCGTCGCACGAGGTGCTCCGGCCCGCCACGGGCGGGTTGTGCCACGGCGGCCTCTCCCGGATCGGGCGAAGCCAGGACCTCGGGGAAGGTACAGCGCCGGATTTCCACCGGCTTCCCCTCGTACGTACGTGATGACGACGCGCACACTCTACCGGCCCGTACGCCGCCCCTCCCGGCACGCGCCCCGGCGGGCGCCGAGGGCGCGCCGAAGGGGGCCGGGGCCGGTGATCGCGCTCTGGTGCGGTCCGTGCGGCGGGCGTAGCGTGGCGGGAGCCTCAGGGCACGGCAGCCGAGGGGAGCACCATCGTGACGGACCCGAGCCGTAGGCGGCAGCAGCGCGGCGGTGACCAGGCCGCCCGCACCTACCTGATCACCGGCGCCGCCTCCGGCATCGGCAGGGCCACCGCGCGCCGGCTGGGCGCGCGCGGCCACCGGGTCATCGGCGCGGACCTCAAGGACACCGACATCAGCGCCGACCTCGGCACCGCGGAGGGCCGCGCGCTGCTCGCCGAGGCGGCGGCCGACCTCGGCGGCGGGCGGCTCGACGCCGTGATCGCCTGTGCCGGGGTCGCCGCGTACGACCCCGTGACCGTGCGGGTGAACGCCTTCGGCGCGATCGCCACGCTCACCGGCCTGCGGCCGCTCCTGGCTGCGGGCCGCGATCCGCGGGCGGCCGCCGTGGCGTCCGTGGCCGTCCTGCACCCCGCCGACCCGGCGATCGTCGAGGCGGTGCTCGCCGACGACGAGGCCGCGGCCGTCGCCGCCGCGCGCGCCGCGGTCGAGCGCGGCGAGGGGCAGCGGGTGTACGCCTCCGCCAAGCACGCCCTCGCGCGGTGGGTGCGGCGCGCCGCCGTGAGCGACGCGTGGGCGGGCGCGGGCATCCCGCTGAACGCGATCGGGCCCGGCATCATCCGCACCCCCATGAGCCGCCCCATGCTCGAGGACCCGGAGGTCCGCGCGATCGCGGACGCCGCCGTCCCCATGCCGCTGCACGGCTACGGCGAGCCGGAGCAGGTCGCCCCGCTGCTCGACTTCCTCACCTCGCCGGAGAACACCCACGTCACCGGCCAGGTGGTCTTCATCGACGGCGGTGCGGACGCGGTGCTGCGGGGGGACGCGAGCTGGTGACGCGGCGGGCGCGCGCCGCGGGGCCTCACACCGCCGCGTACGCCACCGGGTCGCTGCCCGGCACCGCCCGCGCCCGCCCCAGCTTCACCAGCCTGCGCACGTGCGCCTCCGCCTCGGAGACGGCGATGGTGCGCGAGCCCGCGGGGATGTCGGCCCAGGGCCTGTTCCACTCCATGCGCTCGGCGAGCTGCCAGGGGGTGCGCTCCTCGGCGAGCAGCGCGAGCAGGCCCGCGAGCCGCTGCTCGTGGTGGGCGAGCAACTCCCGTACGCGGGCGGGCGCGTGGGCGAAGGCGTGCTGGTGCGCGGGCAGCACCTCCGCGACGCCGAGCCGCCCGATCCGCTCCAGGGAGTCCAGATAGTCGCCGAGGGGGTCTCCCCTGCTCGGGCGAAGCCGAGAGCTTGGGGAGGGGCCGGTGGCCGTCCGGTCGTCGGGGTCCTCGTACAGGCCGATGTGCGGGGTGATGCCCGGCAGGAGGTGGTCGCCGCTGAACAGGCGCCCGCGCCCGGGGAGCCGGGCCGGGTGCTCCTCCTCCAAGTGCAGGCACACGTGGCCCGGGGTGTGGCCCGGCGTCCAGATCGCGCGCAGCCGGCGGCCGGGCAGGTCGAGGAGCTCGCCGGGCGGGATCGGCCGGTCCGGCAGGGCGGGCAGGCGGGCGGCGAGGCCGGGCACGCGCCCCGCGTCGCGGGCGGCGGCCAGCGGCGCCACGTGCCCGGCGGGCGCGCCCGCGGCGGTCAGCTTGTCCACCAGATACCCGAACCACCGCCGCATCGGATACTCCCGGGTGCGCCGCACCACGTGCGCGTCGGCCTCGTGCATCGCGAGCCACGCCCCGGACGCGGCGCGCACCCGCGCGGACAGGCCGTGGTGGTCCGGGTGGTGGTGGGTGAGCAGCACCCCGTGCACCTCGGCGACCTCGGTGCCGCAGGCGGCGAGCCCCGCGACGAGCACGTCCCACGACGCCGGGTCGTCCCAGCCGGTGTCGATCAGGACGGGGCCCCGGTCGGTGTCGAGCACGTACACCAGCGTGTGGCCGAGGGGGTTGTCGGGGATCGGCACGGCGATGCTCCACACCCCGCCGCCGTGCCCGGTCACCCCCGGGCCCGCCACCTGTGTCATCCGCCGCCCCCGTCCCTGCCGCCGGAGCTGTCGGCCGCACGGCCGTTGCCCATCTAACTAGAACAGATGCACCATCAGATGGCACTGTAGGACCTCCGCTTGAAGGTCTGATGAGCTGCGGGCCGCGCGCTGGCGGTGGTTGGTGGCCATCCTCGGACTGTCCCGGGGTCGGCCCGGCGAGGGCCTGTGCTCGCTACTGCCTCGCCGACCGGTCCAGAGAGCAAAGATGCCGACGCCACGCTCCGTCGCCAGCGAAAGTGCGGAAGAGCTGAGCGATTTACAGTGTTCAAATATGTCCGATTGCAGAGTATGGGACACAATATAGATGCATCTTTCCTGCAACCTTGGGGAAGAGTATGGACTGTTCGGCCTGACTCGTTCAACGACTGACCAGCAGGGTTCAGGAGAGGGCGCGCAGTCATGGATGAATCCCAGCCACTGGACCCCCTTGCCAAGACCGCCTTGTGGACGGCTTCGATGAGGGCGCGCGAGCACCGGCGTGCGGACCGGTTGTTCTCCGACCCGCTGGCGGAGACGTTCGCCGGTGATGAGGGGCCGAGGATCATGTCGCAGTTCGAGGGGCATGTGCAGTCCGGGGTGGAGGACCCGGCGCTCGCGGTGCGGACCCGCTTCTTGGACGATCAGTTACTGAAGCTCGATGCCGATGGAGTAGGGCAGTTCGTCTTTGTCGCCGTTGGTATGGACTCGCGTGCCTTCCGCCTGGAGTGGTCCTCGGGCGTGCTGATCTATGAACTCGACCGTCCCGCTCTGCTCAGCTTCAAGGACGACCTCGTACGCGCCCTCCGAGCGCCGGCCACGGCGGCCCGCGTCCCCCTTGGAGTAGACCTGCTGACGGACTGGACGTGCCCACTTCTTGAGGCTGGCTTCGATCCTCGGCAGCCCACGTGCTGGCTGGTTGAGGGCTTGCTGTACTTCCTCCATCCGCACGAGCGCGACGTGCTGCTGCACAGGCTCACGGACTTGTCGGCCGCCGGGAGTCGACTCCTTGCGGACTACGTCGGTCAGACATCCCTGGACAGTCCTGGCATGGCCGCCTGGCGCGCGCGCATGGCTGAGCAGGGGCATCCGTGGAAGTCGGGCAGTGACCGGCCTGAGGAGGTCTTCGCCCCCCTTGGCTGGAAGATCCAGGTCTCCGCGTATGGCGATCCGGACGCGAACTACGGCCGCTGGTCGGAAGCGGCCGTCGCGCCCGGGATGCCCGGGACACGCGGCCGGTATCTCGTGATCGCCGACAAGCAGTGACGACCCAGCAGGCGCTATTTATCAACGGGCAGAGCTACTTGTGGAGCCCGACAAAGGATGGGCCTACGCGCACCGGCTTCACCTCGATGGTCTTCCACACGTCCTGCACGACGTATGGCTCGATCTTGAGCCATGCGTCCAGCTCGGCCCTCGACGGGTAGTCCAGGATCAGCATGGACCCGATCATCCGGTCGTTCTCGTCGAGGATGGCGGTGCCGAAAAGCATATGGCCTTCGGCTACCAGCTTGTCGCCCAGAGCGATGTGCGCTTCACGTGCGGCCAGGCGACGGTCCAGGCCGCCTTCGACCGTGCCGTGATCGTAGGCGAGGAGCATGAACTGCATCGGGTTCCCCTTGTGTTGTTGGTCGGGCATATGGTCGTGGAAGAAGCCTGGACGGGCTCAGATCGCCGCGCCGACGACTGCCTCCGGTGAGAAGCCGACGGGCCAACGCGTCGTCTCATCCCAGGTAGTCGATGAGTCCATGCGGACGTTGTCCAGCAGGCAGCCGGTCAGATCGGCGCCGCGTAGCACTGTGCCTCGCAGGTCCGCCTCGGTGAGGTCGGAGTGGGCCAGGTTGGCCCCGGCAAGGTCGGCGGACCGGAGTATCGCCTGGGCCATGTCCGCGTGATTCAGCTGGGCGTCCTGAAGCCGTGCCCCGGTGAAGTCGGTCATCTCAATCACGGCTTCGGATAGATCGGCATTGTTGAAGTCGCAGTCCGTCACGTTGGCGCGCGAGAGGTTGGCCTTGCGGAGATTTGCGCCGACCAAGTCGGCTCCGTGGAGGTCCCGCCCCTCAAGCACGATGTCGTGGAGGTTCGCGTCCTGCAGCCGCGCATCAACTAGCGCGCCTTCGGCGAGCATGCCACGGACGTCCAGTTCGAGGATGGCGCGGAGGGCGAGCCCGTGGTCCGTGCTGCTTGCTTCGCGCACGAGTTGTTGGCGCAGCCTGACGGATTCACGCCGTTCGGCCAGTCGGTCGATCATCAGCACGGTGACCGCGACGGCGATGAGTTCTGCGCCCACCGAGCTGCCGACATCACTGACCAGGCCCGACCAGGTCCAGCCCTTGGCGGAGACGTGGCCAACGACGATGCCGATCAAACCCGCAGCCATGATCAGGGCCCCGATGGCAATCGGGGAAAGAGGACCGCGATGGCTGGACATCAGCCGCTCCAGGGAAGGGGGATGAGGCCGCCCTCCCATGCAGGGGCGGGCTCAGGAACGGTCAAGGCCAGGCGGAAGGTGATGTAGTAGTTGCGATTCGAGGGAATGTGAGCGTTGCGGCATGCGGATCGGGCGTATCGCGCGCTGAGGTTCCAGCAGCCTCCGCGCAGGACTCGTCTGTCGCCGGATTCAGGGCCGCGAGGATCCGACTCTGCCTCGGAGCCGTAGAGGGCGTACCAGTCGGAGCACCACTCCCAGCACTGGCCATGGACATCGAAGAGTCCGGCCGGGTTGGGCCGGAGAATACCCGCCGCGTGGGTCTTCAGGCCAGAGTTCGTGGACGTCCACGCGTACGCGTCGATCAGTCGACGATCGGAGCCGAAACTGTACGCGGTGGTGGTGCCTGCGCGGCATGCGTACTCCCACTCGGCCTCCGTGGGCAGCCGGAAGCCGGCCCATTCGGCTTGGTTTACCGGGTGGTCGTCGACGTCGGCACCGAACTCGACCGGGGCGGAGCCAGGGGCCAGCTGAGTCGTGAGCCAGGCACCGAAATCCGCCGCTTCGTACCAGGTGGGTGCGACCACCGGCTCGGACGGCTTGTCGCTCCACTCGCTGATGTCCGGCAGGCCCTGTCGCCCGGTCTGCGCCATGAACGTCTCGAACTCGCCACGTGTGACCTGCGCGTTGCACACGGCGAACGACCGGGTGAGAGTGGTGGGACGCCTTGGACCCTCGTAGCTGCTGCGTTCCCGCTCGTCCTCCGGGGAACCCACGAACAGGCTTCCCGGGCGGAACACGCTGAAGGTGAGCCGTCCGCCGAGCGGCGTGGCACAGGTGAACCAGGCACGGTGGCCGGTGGGGTCGTATGGCGCAGTGTGCTCTGTGTTGTCGATGCGGTGGTTCCAGCGGCGGTCGAGCCAGCAGGCGGCGCTGTGTACGGCGGCGGAAGGGTCGCTGCGGTGGAGGTCGAGAATGAGGCGCTCGGTCCTGTCGAACTGCGCTGCCGTGGAGAATGAATCGGGCCGGTACTCGCCGAGCGCCATCATCAGGTAGTAGCGGGCCTGAGTGTCCGGGGCCTCCGCCAGCATTCCCGTGAGCGCCTCGGCCGGAACCTCACGCTGCGCCGCCTGATGAGCGAACTGGGTGGCGAACTCCGGATCCGGAGCCGTCACCATCCGCTCCAGGATGCCGTCTGTGCGGGAGAACCGAAGCAGTGTGCAAGCGGCGGCGGCGCGATATCGGCCGAGTTCAACTCGCTTTTCCTCAGTGCTAGTTGGTGGTAGCGGGAGTTGCAGGATGGATCGGAGTTCGGTCTGTGCCGCTTCGTGGACCGCTAGGATCGGGTTCTGTGTGAGGCGTCGGACGACCTCGGTGTACGCGTGCTCCGGGCCGCCGCTTGCCAGCCGCGCCAAAAGGTCCCCGCGGTCGGCCGCAACCTCCTGGAGGACCGACACGGCGGTCTCGCGCACCGTCTCTCGTACGGATGTGTCCACCGCAGTCGCTGTCAGTGACTCCAACAGATACTTGACGACCGGACCCAGCGCTGCCAGCCATGCGGGGAGGTGGAGCTGGTCCTGTTCGAGGAGTTCGGCGGTGAGCCGCTGTGCGATGCCGCTCCAACGATCGTCATCGGGAGGGGGTGCCGTGTCCGCAAGGAGTACTGCGGCGTGCAAGCGCGCGCTGGTCCCATCGGCCCCAGTGTCGAGCAGCGCCTCCCGGAGCTGCTCCCGCAGTACCCCGCCGATCGGCGACAAGATCTGCCGAGCAACCGCAAGCGCCCTAGGGCCGATGCCACGCAGGTTGCGGCCGATCCACGCTGCCTCGACCGGGTCCGCCCCGGCCAGGAAGAGCCGCAGCCGCCAGATGTCCTCATGCGTGAGGTCGTCGGCCGCGCCCGCTCGAAGCTCAACCTCACCCCGCAGGATTTGCCGGACCCGCTCGTCAACGACTGAACGGTGAAGGGCAAGTTGGGTCATGACGGCCAGGAGTTCGTCGGTCTTCACCGTCAGGAGCTGTTCCACTTGCGCTAGGGCCTGCTGGTGTTGCTCGGTTCGGTGGATGTCCGCACTGTGCCGGATGAACTCTTGAAGGTCGCTGGCCACGGCATCGCTCCCCTGTGACTGGAGCCACCCTTCTGCCTCGGCAAGCAGTCGACCGTGCAGGGCGGTCGAGGGGTCGTCAGGACCGGCACGCCAGTCCTCGTAGCGGCGGCGGGTGCGCTGCTGCCACAGCAGGAACTGCCGGTCGCCGTCAAGCCAGCTCCTTAGTCTGTTCCAGCTGCGGATTACCGCCTCGTGAGACACCTCGACGGTCGGCCGGCCCTGCTCATCGGAGTCGGTCACCAGGAGGCGAGCGTCCGTCAGCGCGGCGATGACCTCGTCGACGCGGGCGAGGCCAGCGAGTTCGGCGACCGGAGTGCGACGACGCGCGTCCTCGCCCTCCTCGCCGATGGGGGCGACCCGTACGAGCCGTGTCAGCAGCTGCCTTGACGTGTCCTGCTGTTGTGGCGATAGGGCCGAGTACACTTCCTCGGCCCGGGTGGCTATCGCCCCTACGACCTCGCCGACCGCCTCGTACGCCGTGTGTGTGAGCTTGCCTGAGGACTGCCGGTCCCACAGCAGCGTGAGGGCGAACTCGAGAAGTGGTAGGTTGCCAGGTTCGCTGCCCACGTCGTCGAGGATGCGATCGACCAGACCGTCCTCCAGGTTCAGCTGTCGCGCTCGTGCAGGTTCCACAATGGCGCTGCGCAGTTCGGCTCGGTTCATCGGAGGCAGATTAACGACGTGATCCTGGAGCACGTCGGAGAATCGGCGGTGCGCGACGGCCCGGCCGTAGAAATCGCCTCGCAGGGTCAGGACAGTCTTCGCCCGCGACGTATCACCGGGATGCTCCTGTGCGAAGTCGGCAAGGTGGGCAAGGAACTGTTCGATCTCCTGTCTGTCCCGGCAATGCGTGAACAATTCCTCGAACTGGTCGGCGAAGACAAGCAGTGGCCGGTCGAGACGGCGCACGGTCTGCTCGATGGACGAGCAGATACCACCGGTACGCATGCGCTCGGCCATGCTGGCAGCGGCTGCGGCGTTCTGCTCCACGGTGGCCTCGGGGTGCGCCAGTTCGACCAACGCGCCGGCCAGTGCCGCGTAGGGATGGGAGCCGGGCCGGAATGCGGCGACCGCCCAGTCCTCCTGACGTCGCAGCGCGGGGATCAAGCCTGCATGGACGAGGGACGACTTGCCGCTGCCCGAAGCGCCCACCACACCGGCGAGCGAGACGTGCGCGATCGTGCGAACCAGGCGCCGGGCCACGCTCGAGCGGCCATGGTAGAGAGGGGCGTCCTGCTCCCGGAAGGCGTACAGGCCGCGATAGGGGCAGTAGCCGCGGTCCCGGACCGTGCCTTGCGCGGAGGCACCTGCGGCAGTGGACGGGGTGCGCCGGAACTCCTCCCACAGAACGACGATCTGCTGTGGCGGAAGGCCGACAGCCGCCACGAACTTCTCCAAGTAGCGTTCAGTGGGAGCCTGTTCGCCGCGCTCGACCTCGGTGACGATCTGTCCGGGAAACCTCATCCGGCTGGCGAGCTCCAACTGGGAGAGGCGGCTGGCCAGGCGCAACCTCCGCAGGCGGACACCGATGTGTCCAGGCGCGGGAGCAGAAGCCCGGGAACGGGGGGTCAGAGGGATCAACTCCAGCAGACGATGGGGCGGCCGTGACGAAGGCCGAGAAAGCAGGACAGGCCAATTCGGGAACCTTGCTCCTGTCGGGACACGGCGTGCAGCTTCGTGGCGTCGATCAGTACCAGGTCACCAGCGGTGACAGGGAGGGCACACGAAGGCGGTGGCACAAGAGCCCGGTCGGTCCCGTACTCGCTGCAGGACGCGCTCCACGCGGCCAGCTGTGCCTCATCCGGCCGGAGGTCCCACAACTGCAGTTCGCCACCCCGTTCGGGCACCTGTAGATAGATGTTTGCCGCGAGTTGCGCGTCCAGTTCACGACCGAGGGGCAGCCCGGGGGCGTCACGGCTGAGCCGGTCATTGTGCGGGAGGAGCTCGCTACCCTCGGGGAAGATGCGGCACACCCCGGCAAACATCGGCTGGTTGTCGATGCGGGCGCGCTCCAGGCCGTAGAAAGCGTCGAGGTCCCGCCACAGCACGTCCAGCGGAGAGAGGGACAGCGCGCAGCAGACTCGAATCTCTTCCATGAGCGTGTCCGCGTTCCGTAAATACTCTGCGAGCGCACGGACGTTCTTGCTGCCGTCCACGTCATGAGTTTCGTAATGGCTTTCGCCGACGCGGACCAGTTCGGGAGTGTTGCGATAGGCGGACAAGCTGGGGTGGGCCACGAGACGGTGGGCCATGCGGTGAGCCTCCGCCGGGTCCGTGAAGCCGGGTACGCGGACGGCCAGGACTCCTCCGGCCAGCAATGGTTCCAGGCAGCCCTTGGCTAACCCGGTGAGCGTCAGTATCCGGTGGTCACCGGTCATGGCCGCCTCCCCTGCGCTGCATCGGCGGTCGGCGTGCGGGCGAGGTGAAGCCGATCGGCCAGGACAAAGCCGTCGATGCCACGGTCAAGGACATGCTTGATCAGGTCAGTGGTCCTATTGATGAAGCCCCGGCCCGGGAGGTTGAGCGACGTGTTGCAGAGCACGCCCGCTCCGGCCACCTGCTTGAAAGCTCGTAGCAGGCTGTGCAGCTGGGGATTCTGTGCGGAGCTGACAGTCTGGGCCCGAGCCGTGCCGTCAACATGGGTGACCGCGCGCAGGGACGGGTTACGGACCTTCTGAAAGTAGAGCATGTGAGGGCTGGGCCCATTCCAGTCGAAGTGCTCGCCCACGTCCTCTTCCAAGCACACTGGGGCAATGGGTCGATAGCCCTCCCGGTGCTTGATCTGGTTGAGCGTTTCACGCATCTGGTCCTCGAACGGAGCGGCCAGGAGCGACCGATGCCCGAGCGCGCGCGGCCCGATCTCGCACCGCCCCTGGACCCAGGCGAGGACCTGGCCTCGGGCCAGTAGACTGACGACCCGGGACAGGTCCAAGGGCTCGTCCGTGAAGTGCTCTGCGATCTGTTCCGGGCTCTGGTCGTAGACGAAGTCCGGCCCGCTGTAGACGTCCCAAGTGATCTTCGCCTGGCCGGTGAAGTGACGCTGTGCATCGACCGCGGTGCCGATAGCGGAGCCGGCGTCGTTCGGGCACGGTGGCACGAAGACTTCGGGGAAGAGGCCGCAGTCGCGCCACTGTTGGTTCCAGTCACAGTTCAGGCCGCAACCACCGGCGATGAGAAGCGGTAGGCCCTCTGTGAGCTCCCGCTCAGCTACAGTGAGGAAACGGTCGAAAATGGCCTGGGAGTGCTTCGCGGCGAGATCCTTGAACTCTTGGCTCTCCACTCCTATGTCGTAGAAGGGCGACCAGACCAGTTTCTCCTTCGGGGCAGTGAGTAGGATCGAGGGCTGGTCAAGGATGTATTCGATCAGATCTCGCTCGGCCTGCGACACACTGGAGCTGCGGGCGAAGCCGGTCAGCGCCATGAGCTTCCCGGCATTGGAGAAGCGGAATCCTCCGTGCTCCTGTGAGGTGGAAGGATCCGCAAGGGCGAAAATGTGCTGGTACTTGTTGCCTGGGTCCTCCAGCACAGTGGACAGGCGCCTGACCTGGACGTCCGGTGTGAAGGCGTAGAACGACCCGATGTTGCCTTCCCAGACCAGCGCGTAGCAGGGCTGCCCCGGCTCCAACTCCGACATCCCGTATGCGCTCAGCAGATGGGACCGCTCATGAGTGGAGCTGAAGGTACGGACGGGACTACCGAAGAAGCGGCTCTCACCCGTGAGGATGCCGCCTTCGTCGAACCCGAAGTACCCCGCACCCAGGGGAGGGTCGATGGAGTGGAATCCCTTCACCCACCCACTGAGACACACCACGTCGGGCGGTCCGTCCAACCGCTCGGCGGCATTCAGCAAGGACGATGGGGTGAGATCGGTGTACCGGGGGAAGGAGTCCTTCTCGCTCTCGTGTGAGAAGACGAGGAGCCCGTCCTCGACGAGGGCGACGGTCCCGTCATGCCCAGGCTTGACTGACAGGATGCGCACCAGACCCCCCACCGGGCAGCTGTCTCGTCCTACGGCAAAGACTAACGATGGGCGGTTCTGCAGGTCAATGTGCTTATCGGTAAGGCGAGTTGAGCATGGCGAAGACTGCATACCCGACTCTGGTGTGCCACGCCGGGCCTTCCTGCGTTTGCCAGTGACCCAGGCTCTTCTCCCTATGCGCCGAGCGCGTCGATCAGGTGGTCGTCGAGGTCGGCGACGAATCCCTCGGTACGCCAGGGGCGTAGCTCCTACCGTGCCCGACGCAGCCTGATGGTGGCGAGGCGGCCGCCCGTGCTCGATGCTCCGTCGATGCATGCGTGCAGCAGTTCGGCGGCGGCGTTCGGCGCTGAGTTGGATGTGCGCGAGGGCTTGATCGGGGGATGGCGCGCTGTACGCGTTCGCGTGGCGTGGTGAGTGCGTGGGTGGACCGGGCGGCGTCGTTCGCAGTTGCCGGGTCGCCGACGTACAGATCGCACGGCCCGTCGAAGACGCACGGGTGGCAGGGCGAGAAGCTGCTCGATAACGGATCGCCATCCTGGTTGTACCAGGCCAGTGACAGCGTGGTCTGGGTGTGCCGTCCGGCTCCGGCGCGTGCGGCGATCTCTGCTCCCGTGGGTGCGCGCGGGCCCGGACGGTGATGCTCGTACCGGCTCGTGCGTCGTGTATGGCGGCATCGATGAGCTGACGCGCGGCGTCGATGCCGCGCGTTGAGGTGGGCTTCGAAGGAGAGGTGGCGGCCGCGGTGTACGCCTGTGACGCAATCGAGGGCAGTTCAGTGAGTAGCCATCGGGTACGGCACCTGCCAGCAGACGGCGGCAGGACTCGACGGCGGGGGCAAGCAGCAGTTGTAGGCGTACGAACGGGATGTTGCCGACTTACCCGTTCACATAGTTGCTGGTGGCGCGCATCCCGGTCAGTAGCTCTTCGTCAAGGTGGGACGGATCGGTGAGCGCTGCGGTGAGGTCTGCTGCGTCGTCGGGCCGAGCAGGGCGAGCAGGCCGCCGCCCGCATCCGCGGCGGTGCTTAGGAGCAGGGCGCGCAATTCATGGCGTCGGCGTTCGCCTTCTCCCAAGTGGGCAAGGCTGTGGCGCAGTTCGGCGCAGTCGGAGCCGAGGCCGAGGCTGTGCTGGCCGTCCGAGTTGCGCGTCCATGCATGTGGGCGAGCAGGAGCTGATACCGCTCGTCTGGAAGGGTCGGTGCGGTCGTGCTCTCCCAGCGGGCCACGGCTTGCTGTACACCAGCGACGCTGGAACCCAAGGGCTGCCCCAGCCTGGGTGTCGCGTCGATGGTTGCGAGTGTGGTGTTCCCGAGTGACCAGCCGCGGGGCAGTCTGAGCCGCCTTTAGGGTGGTGGCGCCGACGCGCCGATCGTGCGCGTCCATGCTGTCATGATGCTCGCTCTCCCGGCTGCACGGGCCCAATCAGGCGGTATTTCCACTGCTGAGCACTGTAGTTGAGGGTCTGATAGGTGCTGGATGTGCTTTTAGAGCCTGCCGGCGGGAAGTCGATCGTCATGTCGGAGCAGTCGACCATCTAACCGTTGCGCGCGTGAGAAGCCGAAGTCCCAAGCGCTTCGGCACTCAACTCGACGATCTCGGTGATCCGGTCCCGGCGCTGCCGCTGGATCGCCTGTCGCACTTCGGCCGCCTGCTGCGCGACCGTGCCCGGGGGGCAATGGTGATCTCTGTCTTCGAGTTCACCGCAAGCCACAGCAGAGACAGGCTATCGACGTCCTTCGCGCCCTCCGATGTGGAAGTGAGCCTGATCAACAGCGAAGGGGCCAGAGATCTGATCCACTCCGTGTCATAGTCATAGGTTGTCAGGCGCCGGGCCGCACAAGACTGCGGTGAGATCGGCGCATGGGCACGACCACCGCCTCAGCTAATCTCGTGGATTAGTTCAGGGCATGAGGATTCACCGGCATAAACACGGACGACCAGATGGTAAGCGTGATGCGCCCGATCAACCCCAGCCTTACCGAGGCTGTTGGTGTATGCAAGGGTCACTTCGTCGCCTGCTGGGGGTACGGGCTCGGCCGGACCGGCGATGAGACCGGCACCGCGCAGCGGCTCGCTTCCCTGCTCGCCGTCTCGAGCGGCGCCGGTCCCTGGGTGAGCACCGGCCTCAGGCGCCCACCCGGCAGTGAACTCAAATCGAACCGAGACGTGTTGAGCCGCCGCTCGGCCATCGCCCGCGCACCTGTCGAGCGAGGCATGGCCCGCTTGAAGCTTTGGCGCATCTTCCGCAGATCCCGCTGCAGCTCGAATCGAATGACGTCAATCGCCAAAGCCGCCCTCACCCTGGAATGTCACCGCTGGAAGAGCTCCTTGATGGCGGGGGGAACATCAAATCCCTGAGTCGGCACTTGGGGCACAGCGATCTCAGATTCACTCTGAGGGTCTACCGCACCTCATGACGAGCGGCGAGAGCCGCACGCGGAAGGCCGTCGACAGCATGTACCGCGCGGCAGGCGTGGGCTTTCGCGGCCCAGACGTGAACCAAGCTGCTTGCCGAAGCCCTCACTGGTGGTGTATTCGCTGGTGAGAGCCCTTTCGGCGCTAGCCCTGGCTTACTGTAACTGGAACTGATATCAGTTCTGAAACAGCGTCAGAAAGCGTCCCGCAGGAGGCGGTCGGCCATGACGGAACTCGTGGAGCACGGACAGCTGTTCATCGGCGGGGAGTTGACCCGGCCGCTCGGCAAGGACGTCATCGAGGTCGTCTCGCCGCACACCGGTGAGGTCTTCGCACGGGTGCCGCACGCCGCGACGGCCGACGTCGACCGGGCCGTCGCCCTCGCCCGCGAGGCCTTCGACGAAGGGCCCTGGCCGCGCATGGGCCTCGACGAGCGGATCGAGGTCGTCACGAAGATCAAGGACGGCCTGGCCGCGCGGCACGAGGAGCTCGCCCGGGTCATCAGCTCCGAGAACGGCACCCCGATCACCGCGTCCGTCCTGGTCCAGGCCCTGGCCGCGATGATGGTCTGGGACGCGGCGATCACCACGGCGCGGGAGTTCACCTACGAGGAGGCGCGCGCGGGCGTGCTCGGCGGGATCCTGGTGCGGCGCGAGCCCGTGGGCGTGGTGGCGGCCGTCGTGCCGTGGAACGTCCCGCAGTTCACCGCCGCGGCCAAGCTCGCGCCCGCGCTGCTCGCCGGGTGCCCGGTGATCCTCAAGACCTCCCCGGAGACCCCGCTCGACGCGTACGTCCTCGCGGAGATCGTCGCCGAGGCGGGCCTGCCGGAGGGCGTGCTCTCCATCGTCTCCGCGGGCCGGGAGGTCAGCGAGTACCTCGTCGGGCACCCCGGCGTCGACAAGGTGTCCTTCACCGGGTCCGTGGCCGCGGGCAAGCGCGTCATGGAGGTCTGCTCCCGCCATCTCACGCGCGTCACCCTGGAGTTGGGCGGCAAGTCGGCCGCCGTCGTCCTGCCGGACGCCGACGCGGCGAGCGCGGTGGCGGGCATCGCGCCCTACGCGTGGATGATCAACGGCCAGGCGTGCGTGGCACAGACCCGCATCCTCGTGCCGCGCTCCCGCGCGGGCGAGTTCGCCGAGGCCTTCGCCGCCGCCGCGTCGGCGCTCAAGGTCGGCGACCCGATGGACCCGGCGACCGAACTGGGGCCGCTGGTCGCCGAGCGGCAGCAGCGGCGCTCGCTCGACTACATCCGCATCGGCCAGGAGGAGGGCGCCAAGATCCTCGCGGGCGGCGGCCGCCCCGCCGGGTTCGACCGCGGCTGGTACGTCGAGCCGACGCTGCTCGGCGGCGTCGACAACTCCATGCGGGTCGCCCGCGAGGAGATCTTCGGGCCCGTCATCTGCCTCATCGAGTACGGCGACGAGGAGGAGGCCGTGCGGATCGCCAACGACTCCGAGTACGGCCTCAGCGGCAGCGTGTGGACCGCCGACGTCGAGCGCGGCCTGGACGTCGCCCGCCGGGTGCGCACCGGCACGTACGCGGTGAACACCTTCAGCCTGGACATGGCGGGCCCCTTCGGCGGCTACAAGAACTCCGGCCTCGGCCGGGAGTTCGGGCCCGAGGGATACGGCGAGTACTTCGAGCACAAGATGATCCATCTGCCCGCCGGGTACGCGCCCGAGGGGGCCGGGGCCTGATGGGCGACCGCTGGCACGTCGAGGTCGACCGGTCGGTGTGCATCGGCTCCGGGATGTGCGTGAACCTCGCGCCGGACGGCTTCGCCCTGGACCCCGCCCGTCAGTCGCACCCCCGGCGGGCGGAGACGGACGCCTCCGAGCAGCTCCTGGCGGCCGCCGAGGGCTGCCCGGTCGAGGCCATCACGATCACCCTGCTCGGCAGCGGCGAGGTGGTGTTCCCGCCGGAGGAGTAGCGGGGCGCTCCGCGGAGCCGGGCGCGCCTTCCCCCCCGGGGGGCTAGGCCGCGTCCGGCGCGGTCAGGTCGATCAGCCGGCACACCATCTCGATGTCGATCTTCACCTGGGCGATCGAGGCCCGGCCGGAGAGCCAGGTGATCAGCGCCGAGTGCCAGGTGTGCTCGATCACCCGCACCGCGGAGAGCTGCGCCGCCGTCGGCTGCCCGTCCAGGCCCATGGCGTCCAGGACGATCGCCGTCGTGAGCCGCGAGACCGTGTCCACCTCGGGGCTCACGGAGCGGTCGGCGAAGGTCAGGGCGCGCACCATGGCGTCGGCGAGGTGCGGCTCGCGCTGCAGCGCGCGAAAGGCCCGCATCAGGGTCTCCGCGACCCGCTCGGCGGGCGTCTCCCCGGCGGGCGGCCGCTTGCGCAGCGTGGCGTGCATGTGCTGGAGCTGGTCCTGCATCGTCGCGACGAGCAGGTGCACCTTCGAGGGGAAGTAGCGGTAGAGCGTGCCGAGCGCGACCCCGGCGGCCTCCGCGACCTCGCGCATCTGGACCGCGTCGAAGCCGCCCCGGCTGGCCAGTTGGGCACTGGCGTGCAGGATGCGGCGGCGGCGCGCCTCCTGGCGCTCGGTGAGCGGGGGTGACACCGTCGCCCGCGCCCCGGCCGTCTTCGCGTCAGCTGTCATCGTCCCGTCGCCCCGTCAGTCCCGTCAGCCGTCCCTGGGGTCCCGGGGGTCCCGAGCCCGGCCCACTCGTCCGCAAAAGATCCCACAGTTCCGCCCCGTGGTCCCGTCCGTGGGACGCCGGGACCACGACCGCGATGCGACCGTACAGCAGGGCGGTCGCCGTGGCGCGAATCACCTGATCCCGGCCTTCCGGCGTGGCTACTTGCCGGTAGATTCGAGCCCGTCCGGCGATCACGGGCGGTCGCGACGGGAACGAACTCTGAAACTTGTTCTACATTACCGTCCCGGCGTAGTCTCCCGGACAACTGAAGGAAGAAGGGGGCCGACAGTGACCGCTGAGGCCAGAGAGGCGGGCCCCCCGCCGGGCCCTGCGACGGACGGCGGCCGCGCCCTGCGCATCGCTCTCCTGACCTACAAGGGGAACCCGTTCTGCGGCGGCCAGGGCGTGTACGTCCGGCACCTCTCGCGTGAGCTCGCCCGGCTCGGCCACCGCGTCGAGGTCATCGGCGCCCAGCCCTACCCGGTGCTCGACGAGGGCGAGGACCTCGACGGGCTCAGCCTGACCGAGCTGCCGAGCCTGGACCTCTACCGCCAGCCGGACCCCTTCCGCACCCCCAAGCGCGACGAGTACCGCGACTGGATCGACGCCCTCGAGGTCGCCACGATGTGGACCGGCGGCTTCCCGGAGCCGGTCACCTTCAGCCTGCGGGCCCGGCGCCAACTGCGCGCCCGGCGCGGCGCGTTCGACGTCATCCACGACAACCAGACGCTCGGCTACGGCCTCCTCGGCGACCTCGGCGCCCCGCTGGTGACGACCATCCACCACCCGATCACCGTCGACCGGCAGCTGGAGCTGGACGCGGCCGCCGACTGGAAGCGCCGCGCGTCCGTGCGGCGCTGGTACGCGTTCACGCGCATGCAGAAGCGCGTCGCGCGCCGTCTGCCCTCGATCGTCACGGTCTCCGGGACCTCGCGCCAGGAGATCGTCGACCACCTCGGCGTCCGCCCGGACCGGATCGACGTCGTCCACATCGGCGCCGACACCGACCTCTTCTCGCCCGACCCCGCCGTGCCCCAGGTGCCGGGCCGGATCGTGACGACGTCCAGCGCCGACGTGCCGCTCAAGGGCCTGATCCACCTGGTCGAGGCGCTCGCCAAGACCCGTACGGAACACCCCGACGCGCACCTCGTCGTCGTCGGCAAGCGCGCCGAGGACGGCCCGGTCGCCGCCGCCATCGAGCGGTACGGCCTCGAAGGGGCCGTCGAGTTCGTCAAGGGCATCACGGACGCGGAACTCGTCGACCTGGTGCGCTCGGCCCAGGTCGCCTGCGTGCCCTCCCTGTACGAGGGCTTCTCGCTGCCCGCGGCCGAGGCGATGGCCACGGGGACGCCGCTGCTCGCCACGACCGGCGGGGCCATCCCGGAGGTCGCGGGGCCCGACGGCCGCACCTGCCTCGCCGTGCCGCCCGGCGACTCGGGGGCGCTCGCCGCGGGCCTCGGACGGCTCCTCGGCGACCCGGAGCTGCGGGCCCGGCTCGGCGCGGCCGGGCGCGCCCGCGTCCTCGAACGGTTCACCTGGGCGCGGGCCGCGCAGGGCACGGTGGAGCGCTACCGCGCGGCCATGGCCGGCTCCGCGGGCACGGCCCCGGTCCGCCCCGCCGCCCCGCGCGGCGCGGCTCCCGCCGCCGCCCTCTCCGAAGTTGCTGGCCCCCACCACGAAAGCAGGACCCCGTGCTGACCGTCGACTTCACCCGCTTCCCGCTCGCGCCGGGGGACCGCGTCCTCGACCTCGGCTGCGGGGCCGGACGGCACGCCTTCGAGTGCTACCGGCGCGGTGCCCAGGTGGTGGCGCTCGACCGGAACGGCGAGGAGATCCGCGAGGTCGCGAAGTGGTTCGCGGCCATGAAGGAGGCGGGCGAGGCCCCGGCGGGCGCCACCGCGACCGCGATGGAGGGCGACGCGCTCAACCTGCCCTTCCCCGACGAGTCGTTCGACGTCGTGATCATCTCCGAGGTGATGGAGCACATCCCCGACGACAAGGGCGTCCTCGCCGAGATGGTCCGGGTCCTCAAGCCCGGCGGCCGCATAGCCGTGACGGTCCCGCGCTACGGCCCGGAGAAGGTCTGCTGGACCCTCAGCGACGCGTACCACGAGGTCGAGGGCGGCCACATCCGCATCTACCGCGCCGACGAACTCCTCGCCAGGATGCGGGAGTCGGGCCTCAAGCCCTACGGCACCCACCACGCGCACGCGCTGCACTCCCCGTACTGGTGGCTCAAGTGCGCGTTCGGCGTGGACAACGACAAGGCGCTGCCCGTCCGCGCCTACCACAAGCTCCTGGTCTGGGACATCATGAAGAAGCCGCTGGCGACGAAGCTCGCCGAGCAGGCCCTGAACCCGCTGATCGGCAAGAGCTTCGTGGCGTACGCGACCAAGCCGCACCTGCCGCGTGCCGCCGCCGCCCCCGCCGCCGCTCCCGCTCCCGTCGACGCGAAGGCCGGGGCGTGACGAGCCCGGAGCGTACCGAACACCTGGTCCTGCCCGGCGTTCTGACGGCGCATCAGGCGGCGGACACGGTCCGCGGCATCCTCGCCGCGCAGCGCCCCGACGGCGCCATACCCTGGTTCCGCGGCCACCACCTGGACCCGTGGGACCACACCGAGGCGGCCATGGCCCTGGACGCGGCGGGCGAGCACGCGGCCGCCGCCCGCGCCTACGACTGGCTCGCCCGGCACCAGAACGCGGACGGCTCCTGGTACGCGGCGTACGCCGACGGCGACCCGGACGCCGTCACCGACCGGGGCCGCGAGACCAACTTCTGCGCGTACGTGGCCGTCGGCGTCTGGCACCACTACCTGACCACCGGCGACGAGGCGTTCCTCGACCGGATGTGGCCGGTGGTCGTGGCCGCCGTCGAGTTCGTGCTCGCCCTCCAGCAGCCGGGCGGCCAGATCGGCTGGAAGCGGGAGCCGGACGGCACCCCGGTCGCCGACGCGCTCCTGACCGGCTCCTCCTCCATCCACCAGGCGCTGCGCTGCGCCCTCGCCGTCGCCGAGACGCGCGAGGACCCCCAGCCGGACTGGGAGCTGGCGGCGGGCGCCCTGGCCCACGCGATCCGGCGCCACCCCGAGCGGTTCCTCGACAAGGACCGCTACTCGATGGACTGGTACTACCCCGTCCTCGGCGGCGCGCTCGCCGGGGCCGAGGCCAAGGCCCGCATCGAGGAGGGCTGGGACCGCTTCGTCGTGCCCGGCCTCGGCGTGCGCTGCGTGGTGCCCAACCCCTGGGTCACCGGCGGCGAGAGCGCCGAGCTGGCCCTCGCCCTGTGGGCGCTCGGCGAGTCCGACCGCGCCGTGGACGTCCTGAAGTCCATCCAGCACCTGCGCGACGACGAGACCGGCCTGTACTGGACGGGCTACGTCTACGACGACGCGGCCGTCTGGCCCGTCGAGCAGACCACCTGGACGGCGGGCTCCCTGCTGCTTGCCGTGGCGGCGCTCGGCGGCGACGAGGCGACCTGCCGGGTGTTCTCGGGCACGGACCTGCCCACGGGCCTGGACCCGGACTGCTGCTAGGGCCCCGGCGTCAGCGCCGCCGCAGCTGCCCGGCCACCAGGTGGCCGACCACGAGGTACACGACGGCGGCCAGGCCGTAGCCCGCCACGACCCGCGCCCAGCGCTCGTCGAAGGTGAACAGGTCGTGCGACCAGCTCGCGAGCCACCGGGCGACGTCGCGCACGACCTGCACCAGGTCGTTGCCCCGGTTGGCCTTCAGCAGGTCCATCAGGATCCACAGGACGATGATGACCGCCGCGACGTTCGCGATGACGACGATGACCTTCGCGGCGTCGGCGCCGCCTCGGGTGCTCTTGGTGAATCGGGGGGACATGAGGGGCGGGTACCGGCCTCCGCGCCGTTGAAACCCGGAGGGCCGGGGCCGGGGCCGGGGTCGGGGCCGGGAGGGAGGGCCGGGGCCGGGAGCCTCCAACGGCCCCGCCCGCCTTGCGGGGCCGCCCCGGCGGGGTGAGGCTGCTGGCCGGGGGAGCCGTCCCCGCCTCCGGGAGGTCACCCGTGTTCCGCTCCGCACCGGCCACCGCGGTACGCCGCGCGCTCGTCCCGCTCCTGCTGTGCTGCGCCCTCCTCGCCGGGGCCACGGCCTGCGGCGGTGACGACGGCGACCCGGCGAGCCCCACCGGCACCAGCTCCGCCGAGCGGCAGAAGTTCGCCAAGACCCGCTTCGTCACCAACGCGGGGCTCGCCGCCGGGGCGACGTACCAGTGGATCGTGAAGCCGTACCGGGACGGCCGCTTCAAGGCGGGCGCGGACGGGCGGAGGTTCGCCCTGGTCAAGGCGGGGATCGCCGGGGCCTTCAGCTACAACCGGCTCAGGGCGGCCCTGCGCAACGCCCAGGGCGACGCCGCCCTCGCCCGTGCCATGGCCCCCCTGACAGCGGGGATCGAGGCCCTCAAGGACCTCCCGTCCAAGCTCCGCAAGGGGGACTCCACCGAGGCGGTGGTCGGGTCCTTCGACGACACGATCAACTCCGTCAAGGAGGCGGGCCGCGCCGCGGGCGTGGAGGTGACGGACCAGGTCCCGTCGGCAGGTCAGCTCACCAAGGGCTGAGGGCTCCTCGTAGCCCCTCCGGCGTTTGAGGAGCGGGGGTCCGGGGGCGGAGCCCCCCGGGTTCGGGAAGGGGCGGGTCAGGGGCGCCCCCGCGAGGGACCCAGTACCTGATGGTCCGTCATTCACCTTAGGTTCAGGCGGAGTTACCCACTCCAAGGCACCCCGTTCGCGGCGGGGGCGCATGCTCCTGCCCCCGCACACGGCAGGAGAGCGCGGTGCCCGACAGAGCCAGCACGTCCAGCAGAGAAGAACCCCGCCTGGCCACCCGCCGCCCGGCGGCCCGGCGCCGCCGCCGTTTCCCGCGGCACGTGGTCGCCGCGATGCCCCTCGCCCTCGCGGGCACCCTCGCCCTGCTCGTCTCGGGCAACGCCCTGCGCCCCTTCGAGCGCATCACGACGATCGACGGCAAGATGGCGTCGAAGTCGGACTACTTCAAGGACCCCGAGGTCCAGCGCCTGCTCCTGAAGCACGGCCTCCGCGTGGACATCCACCGCCTGGGCTCGCGCGGCATCGCCACGCAGTCGCTCGCGGGCATGGACGTCGTCTTCCCCTCGGGCCAGCCCGCCGCCCGCCTGATCATGCGGGGCCAGCAGCGCTCGGTGCGCACCGCCCGCCCGTTCGTGACGCCCCTGGCGCTCGGCACGTTCCGCGAGTACGCCGAGACGCTGGCGGCGGAGGGCGTGGCCCGCCCGCAGCGGGCGCGGGGCGGCGACACGCTGTACTACGACCTCGACATGGCCGGGTTCCTGCGCCTCATCGAGCGCGACAAGACCTGGAACGGCATCGGCTACCGCGAGCACTCCACCCACAGCAACAGCGGCCGCGTCCTCGTGCGCACCTCCAGCGTCTGCGAGTCCAACGCCGCCGGTACGTATCTGAGCATCCTCGCCTTCGTGAAGAACGGGAACCGGCCCCCGGGCACCGAGCGCAAGCGCGGTGACGGGCGCGGCGGCGACCCGGTCCTCGACGTCGCCGCCAAGGTCAAGCCGCTGATCAACCTCCAGGGCATGGCCGCCGACGAGCAGGCCGACAGCTACTTCTCCGACGAGGGCGAGTCCATCGCGCCGGTGTCGCTGATCTACGAGCACCAGTTCCTCGCCCACCAGGTGGACTTCCAGAAGCGGCACCGGCGGGCCGACAGCCGCCGCGTGCTGCTCTACCCCTCGCCGCAGGCCCTCACCGAGCCGCAGCTCATCTCCCTCAACGGGCGGGGCGACCGGCTCACCGAGCTGCTGGAGTCCGACCCCGAACTGCGCCAGCGGGCCATCGAGCTGGGCTTCCGGGTGCGGTTCTCCGGCGAGGACAGCACCAGCGAGCAGCTGAACTCCTATCTGCGCGAGCACGGCGTGCAGGTGCCCACCCCCAACCCCGACCAGACGAAGGCCGACGCGCCCGACCTGGACGCCCTGGAGCGGATCATCAACTACGTCGGCACCTGCCCGCCCGTCGCCGGCGGCCCCTCGTGAGGCGGCGCGCCCTCGCCGTCTGCCTGGCGCTGCTCGCCACCACCCTGACCGCCTGCGGCCGGGGCGGGGACACCACGACCCTGCGGGTGCTCGCGAGCCCCGAACTCGCCGACGTGGAGCCGTTCCTCGGCCGGCTGAAGGACGACACGGGGGTCGAGCTCGACATCGACTTCAAGGCCACGGCCGACCTCTCCGAACCGCTCGGCTCCTACGACCTGGCCTGGCCCGCGTCCGACCGCTCGTACCTGCTGCGGCTGCGGGAGGGCGGGCGGCCCGCCGCGCCGCCCGAGTCCACCGCGATCATGCGCTCCCCGGTCGTCGTCGGCCTCACCCGCGCCACCGCGGAGCGCGTCCGGGCCTCGGCCCGGGGCGGCCGGATCACCTGGGCCGACATCGCGGACGCCGCCGCCGACGGGACCGTGCGCTTCGGCATGGCCGACCCGCGGCGCAGCGACACCGGGCGCGCCGCGCTCGTCGGCGTGGCCACGGCCGCCGCGGGCACCGGCGGGGTGCTGCGCGAGCGGGACGTGTCCTGCGACCGGCTGCGGGGCTTCCGCTCCGGGCAGACGCTCACCGCCGCCAGCTCCCGCGCCCTGATCGACGCCTACGCGCGCCGCCCCGGCCGGACCAACGCCCTCATCGCGCACGAGGCGGAACTCCTCTCCCTGAACGCGGCGGGGACCCTGCGCCGCCCCCTGGAGATCGTGCACCCGGCGGACGGCATGGTCCTGTCCGACTTCCCGCTGATGCTCCTCGACGCCGAGCGGCACGAGGCGTACCGCAAGGTCGTCGACTGGCTGCGGCGCGACGACGTACAGAAGGAACTGGTGGAGCGCACCTGGCGGCGGCCCGTCGGCGCGGACGTGCCCCGGCCGCCGCAGCTGCGGTCCGCCATCGGCAACGCGCTCTCCTACCCCGACCAGCTCTCCGTCATCCGGCGCCTGATGGACGACTACGGCGACCCGGCCCGCCGCACCGGCGACCACGTGGTGTTCCTGCTCGACTTCTCCACGTCGATGCGCGGCGCGCGGATGGCGGACCTGCGCGCGGCCTTCGCCGGGCTGAGCGGCGCGGACCCCACGGCGGCGGGCAAGTTCGCCCGCTTCTACCGGGGCGAGCGGCTGACCGTGGTGCGGTTCGCGGGCCGCGTCCTTCAGGAGCGTACGGTGACGGTGCGCGGCGACGGCGATCTGCGCGCCCTGAACTCCTTCGTCGCGGGCGGCCGCTTCGGCGACGCGACGGCCGTGTGGTCGGCCCTCGACCGGGGCTACGACCGGGCCGAGGCCACCGTCGACGCCGACCCGGGCCGCCGTGCCTCGATCGTCCTGATGACCGACGGCGAGAGCAACTCGGGCCTGTCGTACGGCCAGTTCGTCCGCCGCTACGCACAACGGGGCGCCGCCGTGCGGTCGGTGCCCACCTTCCCCGTCCACTTAGGAGAGGCCGACGCCAAGGCGCTGCGGCGCGCCGCCGGGGCGACCGGCGGCCGTGTCGTGGACGCCGGATCCTCCTCCCTCTCCCAGGCGTTCAAGGAGATCCGTGGGTGTCGTTGACAGCGCGTGGTGGGACCTGTGGTGGCCGTGGATGACCGTCTGGCTCCTGACGGCGGGCTGCGTGGGCGTGCTCGTGCGCCACGCCCTGGTGCGCCTCGGCTGGCTCAGGCGCGGCCCGCGGCGGGCCGCGCGGGGCCGCAGGACCTTCCACGGCATGTGCTTCTACCTGCACGAGCAGCGGGTGATGGACCTCTACCAGACGGGCGGCTTCTCGGCCGCCCTGGAGCAGGAGGTGGCCGACCGCACGAACGTGACGGCGGGCTTCAGCCTGTGGACGAGGTTCCGCGGCTCCGGCGGCACCGCCGGGCGGGACGTCACCAAGGAGCGGTTCACCTCGTACGTCCAGCAGAACACCCCCATCACGGTGATAGGGCTGCTCATGGACACCATGCGCCGGGAGGACGCCGTCGTCCACGCCGACCTCACCACGGGGCTGCTCGCCCCCAACCGGGCCCTCGCCGACAGCCTGCGCGACAGTGACGACGACCGCGTCGCGCTCAGCGCGGTGATGTCCGAGTTCGTCTCGGTCACCGGGCGCTTCACCGCACGCGGCCTGCCCGGCGGCGACGTCGTCCTGCGCGCCCGCTACGGCGAGGGCCGTCCCGCCGCGCACGTAAAGATCACCTGTGCCGAGGACGGCATCCGCGAGGAGTTCCACGAGGAGGACTACTTCAGCGGCGAGTTCCAGGCCCGCTGCCTGGGCAAGGTCCGCACCTGGAACCGCGACGCGGGCGAACTGACCCTGGACCCGGTGGCGATCTTCCGCTGAGCCGCGGCGGCTAGGCGCAGAGCTCGGCGAGGACGCGCAGGGTGCCCGGCTCCCGGGTGAGGACCAGCAGGTCGGTGACGGGGCCCTTGCGCCAGAGTTCCAGGCGTTCGGCGATCCGCTCGCGCGGGCCGACCAGGGAGATCTCGTCGGCGAAGGCGTCCGGCACGGCGAGCACGGCCTCCTCGCGCCGCCCGGCCAGGAACAGCTCCCGCACCCGCCGCGCCGCGTCCGCGAAGCCCATCCGGGCCATCAGGTCGGCGTGGAAGTTGCGCTGCGCGTGTCCCATGCCGCCGATGTAGAAGCCGAGCATGGCCTTCACCGGCAGGAGCGCCTCCTGTACGTCGTCGCAGACGGTCGCGCGGACGAGCGGGGCCACCATGAAGCCGTCCCGCAGGCCGGTGAGCGAGGCCTCGTAGACGTCCGTGCGGGTCGGGGACCAGTACAGGGGGAGCCAGCCGTCCGCGATCCGCGTCGTCTGGGCGATGTTCCTGGGCCCCTCGGCGCCGAGCAGCACGGGCAGGTCGCCGCGGAGCGGGTGCGTGATGGACTTCAGCGGCTTGCCGAGCCCGGACCCGTCGTCCCCCGGGTACGGCAGCGGGTGGAACCGGCCGTCGAGGGTCACCGGGGCCGCCCGCCGCAGCACCTGGCGTACGACGTCCACGTACTCCCGCGTCGCGGTCAGCGGGGAGGCGGGGAACGGCCTGCCGTACCACCCCTCCACCACCTGCGGCCCCGAGAGCCCGAGCCCGAGGAGTACGCGGCCGCCGGAGAGGTGGTCGAGGGTCAGGGCGTGCATGGCCGTGGCGGTGGGGGAGCGGGCGGCCATCTGCGCCACCGCCGTGCCGAGCCGGATCCGCGAGGTGTGCGCCGCGATCCAGGTCAGCGGCGTGAACGCGTCCGAGCCCCAGGCCTCGGCGGTCCACACCGAGTCGTACCCGAGCCGCTCGGCCTCCTGGACGAGCGCGAGCTGCCCGGGTTCGGGGCCACGGCCCCAGTACCCGAGCGCGAGCCCAAGCCGCATGGTCCCTCCCGAGCCGCTACCTGACGGGTCGTCAATTTCCGCCTCCGCCGGGACTGTACGCCAGCGGCCCCCCGCCCGGAAGGGCGAGGGGCCGCTGAAGGACGTGCGGAGGGCCGGGTCAGCCGCGCTGGATCCCGGTGGTGTCCTGAAGCACACCGCGACGCCCGTCCTGCGTCTGCGCCACCAGGCTCTGGCCGCGCTGCTCGACGGCCAGGTACCAGGTGCCCGGCGCCAGTTCGGCGATCGGGGTCGGCGAGCCGTCCTCCGGGTACAGCGGGCGCGGCACCGGCACGGCGAACCAGAACGGCGAGAAGTCCGCCGACGCGGGCTGCGCCTGCGCGGCGGCCGGCGGCGGAGTGGCGCCGCCACCCTGCGGCTGCCCACCGAACGACGGCTGCTGCGGCTGCCCCGGCTGCGCACCGTACGGCTGCGACTGCGCGGCCCCCGGGTAGCCGTAGCCACCCTGCGGCTGACCGCCGTAGGGCTGCGGGGCGACGGGGCCCGGGGCGCCCATGAGGGGGGCCTTGAGGGCGGGGACGATGTTCGAGGCGACGGCGGCGGCGACGAGGACCAGAGCGCCGATCAGGCCGAGGATGAGGCCCACGCCGGCGTCGGGGGACTCGGCGCCGCCGCCGCTGGCGCCGAACCTGGCGTTGAGGAGCTCGAAGAACTTGTCGTAGGACTGGCCGGTGTCGAAGATCGCGCCGAGCGAGCTCCAGGCGGCGGCGAAGGTGAGGCCGATGCCGAAGTTTCCGAGGTCCAGACCGGCGACCTTGCGCTGCGAGCCCATCGCACGGCCCACGACGATGAGCCCGGCGCCGATGATCCCGGCGAGGTAGACGCTCATCAGCAGGTTGCCGTTGTCCCAGGCATTGGGAGCTTCGTCACCGTCAAAGGTGTCGAGGAACGAGGCGATGAAGAGCAACACCGCTGCTCCGATCACCACGCCGTCGCCTCGAGTGAGGGAGCGGAAATTCACTTCAGGTCCTTCGTCAGTCGTCTCGTCGTTAGAGGCGTCGCTGTCGCCTGGTCGCGGTTGGCTCGCGGGCGTGAAGCGGCGGGGGTGGCCCCTCATCGTACGGAGGACCTTATCGTCCGCCCGGCCGGGGTGTCTGCTTGAGATAAAGATCGTCACTCAGTGAAGATCTCCCGGTTGCCGTCCCGTGACGAGGCGGCAACGGACGCGTCGGGACCGCCCGTGCTCAGCCGGTGAGGAAGCTCGCGATTCCGGCTGAAATGCCGGTCGCGGCCTTCTGGCGCCAGCCGGAGTTCGTGAGCAGTGCCTCGTCCTTCGGGTCGCGCATGTTGCCGCATTCGATGAACACCTTGGGGACCTTGGAGAGGTTGAGGCCGCCGAGGTCGCGGCGGACGTCGAGGCCGGTGCCGTCGCCCACGTAGTTGGAGGGGGCGCTCTTGGTGGCGGAGAGGAACTGGCCCGCGATGCGCTCGCCGAGGTCGCGGGAGGGGCCGACGATGGCGGTGGTGTCGGCGGCGCCGCCGCGGACCTTCGCGGGCAGGATCACGTGGAAGCCGCGGTTGCCGACGGCCGAGCCGTCGGCGTGCAGGGAGACGACCGCGTCGGCGCGGGCCGCGTTGCCGATGCGGGCGCGCTCGTCGACGCAGGGGCCCCACGCCCGGTCGCCGTCCTGGGTGAGGCGGACCGTGGCGCCCTGCCGGTGCAGCAGGTCCCGCAGCCGGTGGGCGACGTCGAGGGTGAACCGGGCTTCCGTGTAACCCCGGTTGGTGGAGGTGCCGGTGGTGTCGCACTCCTTGGAGTGGGTGCCGATGTTCACCGGGCGGTTGATCTCCGCGGTGTGCCGGAAGTTGCCCGGGTTGTGGCCCGGGTCGATCACCACGACCTTGCCCTTGAGGGGGCCCGAGGGCGCGGGGCGGCCTCCCGACGGGGCCTTGCCCGACGGCTTGTCGTCCGCCTTGCCGTCGCCCTTGCCCGCGGGCTCGCCCTTCGGCTTCTCCGGTCGGTCCGGGGCGGGGGACTTCGAGGGGTCGTCCGCGGTCGGCTTCGAGGGCGCGTTCTGGTCCGAGCGGCTTGCCGACGGCAGCGTTCTCGGCGGCTTGGCGTCCTCCGGCCCGCTCGTCGCGTCGTGGATGAGGTAGCCCGCGAGCGTGGCGGGCGCGAGCACGGCGAGGGTGACCGCGAGCGTGCGGCCGCCGCCGAAGCGGCGGGGCGGGCGCGGTGGCTGACTGTCCGGACCTACGTACGACACGACAGGGAGCCTATCCGCGGCCGGAGTCGCCCGCGCCGGTTCGGCGCAGGACGCGGAGGGAGTCGGTGACGGAGGCCTCTGTGAACATCCCGGACTCCAGGGCCCGGAGGTACACGCGGTACGGGGCCTGCCCCGTCCACTCGTCCACCGGGTCGGGGAACACGTCGTGGATGACGAGCAGGCCGCCCTCCGCCACGTGCGGCGCCCACCCCTCGTAGTCCGCGTTCGCGTGCTCGTCGGTGTGCCCGCCGTCGATGAAGACCAGGCCGAGCGGGGCCTGCCAGAGCCGTGCCACCTGCGGGGAGCGGCCGACGACCGCGATCACGTGGTCCTCCAGGCCCGCCCGGTGCAGCGTGCGCCGGAAGACGGGCAGCGTGTCCATCCGGCCCACCTCCGGGTCCACGGTCTGCGGGTCGTGGTACTCCCAGCCGGGCTGCTGCTCCTCGCTGCCGCGGTGGTGGTCGACCGTGATCACACTCACACCGGCCGCGCGGGCCGCGTCCGCGAGCAGGATCGTGGAGCGCCCGCAGTACGTGCCGACTTCGAGCAGGGGAAGGCCGAGGGCCGCCGCCTCGCGCGCGGCCGCGTACAGGGCGAGCCCTTCGTGGACGGGCATGAAGCCCTTGGCCGCCTCGAAGGCGCCGAGGACCTCCGGTGCCGGGGCCTGAGCCTGAGTGGCGGCCATCGTCGTTCCTTCCGGGCTCGTCCTGCGCGGGATCCACCCGCTTACGTACGGGCGCCCATGGTGCACCACACCCCCGGCGCCGGGGCGACGGGGGTGCGGCCCGCGGCCGCGCCGACGGCTCAGGCCAGGACCTCGCTGTCGCCCAGCAGCGCCAGGTCGACCTCGACGGCCCGCTCCTCGCCGCGGTGCACGGCCGAGACGGCGCCCGGCGCGTGTCCGGCGGCGGTGGCCGAGAGCACGTACGCGCCGTCGGCCGGGACGGCGAGGGCGTAGCGGCCCTCGCCGTCGGTGAGGGCCGCGCCCGCCCGGCGGCCCTGCGGGTCGATCAGCGTGACCTGCGCGCGGGCGACGGGCGCCCCGGCGGGGGACAGGACCCGCCCCCGGAACCCGCCGGTGAGCGCCTCGGCGGCCCGGGCGAGCGCGGCGTCCTCCTCGCTGCTGGCCCGCAGCTGCGGGTGCTGCCCGGCCGCGGCCCGCTCCTTGCCCGGCAGGAACAGCGCGAACAGCAGCCCGATCGCGACGGCCCCGGTGGCGATGAGGAAGGAGGCGCGGAAGCCCTCCATGGTGGGCACCTCGACGGGGCCCACGGTGTGCGCGGTGTTGGCGAGGACCATGCCGATGACGGCGCTGGACACGGAGGTGCCGATGGACCGCATCAGGGTGTTGAGGCCGTTGGCCGCGCCCGTCTCGGACGGGTCGACGGCACCGATGATGAGCGCGGGCAGCGAGGAGTAGGCGAGGCCGATGCCCGCGCCGACCACGACCGAGATGACGATGGTCTGCCAGGCGGCGCTCATCAGGCCGAGGCCCGAGCCGTAGCCGATGGCGATGACGAGCATGCCGAGGATCAGGGTGACCTTCGGCCCGTACGCGGCCGAGAGCCGGGCGTACAGGGGCGCGGTGAACATCATCGTCAGGCCGAGCGGCGCCACGCACAGGCCCGCGACGACCATCGACTGGCCGAGGCCGTAGCCCGTGGCGGTGGGCAGCTGGAGGAGCTGGGGGAGCACGAGCGAGATGGCGTAGAAGGCGACGCCGACCATGATCGAGGCGAGGTTGGTGAGCAGCACCTCGCGCCGGGCCGTGGTGCGCAGGTCGACCAGCGGCGCCGCGACGCGCAGCTCCATCACGCCCCACAGGGCGAGCACCACCGCCGAGGCCGCGAACAGGCCGAGGGTCAGGCCCGAACTCCAGCCCCAGTCGCTGCCCTTGGTGATGGGCAGGAGGAAGAGGACCAGGCCCGCCGAGAGGCCGAGCGCGCCGAGGACGTCGAAGGTGCCCGGGGCCCGCAGCGGGCTCTCCGGCACCAGCAGGACGATGAGCAGCATGGCGAGCGCGCCGAGGCCCGCGGACCCGAAGAACAGGGCGTGCCAGTCGGCGTGCTGCGCCACGAGGGCGGCGGCGGGCATGGCGAGGCCGCCGCCGACGCCTATGGAGGAGCTCATCAGGGCCATCGCCGAGCCGAGCTTCTCGCGGGGCAGCTCGTCGCGCATCAGGCCGATGCCGAGCGGGATGGCGCCCATCGCGAAGCCTTGCAGCGCCCGCCCGGCGATCATGACGACGAGGTCGTCGGTGAGGGCGCACACCAGCGAGCCGACGACCATGACCGCGAGGCTCGTGAGCAGCATCCGGCGCTTGCCGAAGAGGTCGCCGAGTCTGCCCATGATCGGGGTGGCGACGGCGCCCGCGAGGAGCGTCGACGTCATGACCCAGGTGGCGTTGGACGGCGTCGTGCGCAGCAGGGCCGGCAGGTCCTTGATGACGGGGACGAGCAGCGTCTGCATGACGGCGACGGTGATGCCGGCGAAGGCGAGGACGGGCACGACGCCGCGGGGTGCGCGGTCGGCGCGGGAGTGGGCCGTCGCGTGGGACATAGGGCTGGTGCCTCCGGGACGAAGGGTGGCGGGGCGGTGGAGCGGTGCGACGGCCGGGTGGGGCGTGGAGCGCGTCGCGCGTGCGGCGTGGGTGCGGGTGCCGTCGGTGTGGGTGTCGTCGGCGTGGGTGTGAGGGACAGGACGTCACGTGTGTGGCGGGTGGGGCGTGCGGGACGCCCGCGGTTACATGCGCGATGAACTTGTTTCCCGGGGCGACTATTCCGACGTACGTCGAACCAGGGGAACTCTTGACCTCCCATTGACCGCGCCTGTACGCACGCCGATCGCCCGCCCTGCCCGCCACCCGCCCCTCACTCTGCCCGCCGCCCGGCGCCCTACCCTCCCGCGCGCCCCGCGCTCCGCATCTGACCTTCCATCAGATTGGAACGTGTTCTATTCTGCCGCCGTCCCGCAGGGCGCTGCCAGGGAGGCACGGATGAAGGCGTACGTCGTCGGCGTCGGCATGACGAAGTTCGAGAAGCCCGAGACCAGGGACTGGCAGTACTGGGACATGGCGGCGGAGGCGGGCACCGCGGCCCTCGCGGACGCCGGGATTCCGTACGCGGTGGTGGAGCAGGCGGTCGTCGGCCACTGCTTCCAGGCCTCGACGGCGGGCCAGCGCGCGGTGTACGGACTCGGCCTGACCGGGCTGCCCGTCTACAACGTCAACAACAACTGCGCGACCGGCGCGACCGCCCTGATGCTCGCCCGTCAGCTCGTCGAGGGCGGCGCGGGCGACTGCGTCCTGGCCCTCGGCTTCGAGCGGATGAAGCGCGGCTCCCTCGGCGGGGGCGGCGGCGACTTCGCCGCCTCGCCCGTGGCCCGCCACTACGGCGTCATGGCCGCCCGGCACGGCTTCGCGGCCACCCCGCCCACCGCCCAGATCTTCGGCAACGCGGCCCGCGAGCACATGGAGCGGTACGGCACGACGCCCGCGCAGCTCGCGGCGGTGGCCGCCAAGAACCACCGGCACTCGGTGCACAACCCCCTCGCCCAGTTCCGGTCCGCCCCCACCGTGGGCGAGGTCCTCGCCGCCGAGGTGATCCACGCCCCGCTCACCAAGCTCCAGTGCTCGCCCACCTCCGACGGCGCGGCGGCGGCGCTCGTGGCGTCCGAGCGCTTCGTGGAGCGGCACGGGCTCGCGGACCGGGCGGTCGAGATCCTCGCCCAGGCCATGGCGACGGACACCGAGGAGTCCTTCGCCTCCGGCTCCTGTCTCGACGTCGTGGGCCGCCCGCTGACGCGCGCGGCGGCGGACCGGGTCTACGAGCGCTCGGGCCTGACCGCCGACGACCTCGACGTCATCGAGCTCCACGACTGCTTCTCCGTCAACGAACTCCTCACGTACGAGGAGCTCGGCCTGTGCGCGCGGGGCGAGTCCGGCAAGCTCGTCGAGTCCGGCGCGACCACGTACGGCGGGCGCTGGGTGGTGAACCCCTCCGGCGGGCTGATCTCCAAGGGGCATCCCCTGGGCGCGACGGGTGTCGCCCAAGTCGCCGAGCTGACCTGGCAGTTGCGGGGCGAGGCGGGACAGCGGCAGGTGTCGGGGGCGCGGACCGGGCTCGCGCACAACATCGGGCTCGGCGGCGCGGCGGTGGTGACGCTGCTGCGGCGGCCGGGGCGGGGCGGCGAAGGACCGGGACTTCCGGCCTAGGTCCCGCGCCCCACGGCCTGCCCCGCCAATTTCCGATGTACGGGACACGCGTCGGCTGTCAGCATGGAGCCCATGCTGGAGACCCCCGTCGACACCCCGATATCCCGGCGCGCCGCCGCCCCCCTGTGGCTCGTCGTGGCCGCCGCCTGCGCCGGGCAGTTCCTCGTCGTCCTCGACGTGTCCGTCGTCAACGTGGCCCTGCCGTCCATGCGAGCCGACCTGGGCCTCAGCGCCACGGGCCTGCAGTGGGTCGTCAACGCCTACTCCATCGCCTTCGCCGGGTTCATGCTGCTCGGCGGGCGCGCGGGCGATCTGTTCGGGCGCAAGCGGATGTTCCTGGTGGGGCTCGGCCTGTTCACGCTCGCCTCGCTCGGCGGGGGGCTCGCGCAGGAGGGGTGGCAGCTGCTCGCCGCGCGGGCGGTGCAGGGCCTGGGCGCCGCCGTCCTCGCGCCCTCCACCCTGACCATCCTCACCTCCGCCGTGCCGGAGGGGGCCGCGCGGGTGCGGGCCATCGCCACCTGGTCGGCCGTCGGGGCCGGGGGCGGCGCCGCGGGCGGACTCGTCGGCGGCGTCCTCACCGACGGGCTCTCCTGGCGCTGGGTGCTGCTCGTGAACGTGCCCGTCGGCGTCCTCGTGTTCGCCGCCGCGCTGCGCTGGATCAGCGAGAGCCGGGCGAGCGGCGCCCGGCGGCTCGACGTGCCCGGGGCCGTCCTGGTCACCGCGGGCATCGCCACGCTCGCCTACGGCATCGTGCAGACCGAGGTGGCGGGCTGGACCGCCGCCGCGACCCTGGTGCCGCTCGTGGCCGGGCTCGCCCTGATCGCCGCGTTCCTCGGCGTCGAGGCGCGCTCCAAGGCGCCGCTCATGCCCCTGAAGCTGTTCCGGGTGCGGTCCGTCTCGGCGGCCAACGCGACCATGTTCGTCTGCGGCATGGGCCTGTTCGCGATGTGGTTCTTCATGACCCTGTACGCGCAGAACGTCCTCGGCTACACGCCCCTGGAGGCCGGGCTCGCGCTCATCCCCAGCTCCGTCAGCGTCGTCGTGGGATCCAAGGTCGCGCCCCGGCTGATGCGGGTCATGGGGGCGCGGACGGTCACCGTCATCGGCGTCCTGACCGCCGCCGCCGGATTCGCCTGGCAGTGGCGGATGCTCGCCGGGGACGGCGCGCACGGCGCGTACGTCACCTCGATCATGCTGCCGGGCATCCTCATGATGCTGGGCGCGGGCCTCGCGGGCACCCCCCTCGCGTCCCTGGCCACCAGCGGGGCCGAGCCCGGGGACGCGGGGCTCGTCGCGGGCCTCATCAACACCTCGCGCACCATGGGCGGTTCGCTGGGGCTCGCGATCCTCTCCACGGTCGCCACGGCCCGCACGGCGGGGCGGCCCGGGGCGCAGGCGGTCGCGGAGGGCTACGCCCTCGCCTTCCTCTGGGGCGCGGTGTTCCTCGCCCTGGCCGCGCTCGTCGTCCTCGTCTGGATGCCGCGCGCCGCCCGCGACTGACCGCCGGGGCTACAGCCACCCCTGGTGGCGGGCCTCCCGCACGGCCTCCATGCGGTTGCGCGTGCCCGTCTTGCCGATGGCGGCCGACAGGTAGTTCCGTACGGTCGACTCCGACAGGTGCAGCGCCGACGCGATGTCGGCGATCGTCGCCCCGTCCACCGAGGCCCGCAGCGCGTCCGCCTCGCGCGGCGTGAGCGGGCTCGGCCCCGCGCTCAGGGCGGCCGCGGCCAGGGCCGGGTCGATGACGGTCTCGCCGCGCAGCACCTGGCGGATCGCCTCCGCGAGGTCCTCCACCGGCCCGTCCTTGACCAGGAAGCCCGCCGCGCCCGCCTCCATCGCCCGCCGCAGATACCCGGGCCGCCCGAACGTGGTGAGGATGAGCACTCGGCAGTCCGGGCACTCCTCCCGCAGCTCCGCCGCCGCGTCCAGGCCGCTGCGCCCGGGCAGCTCGATGTCGAGCAGCGCCACGTCGGGCCGCGCCGTGAGCGCGGTCCGCACGATCTCGTCGCCCGCCCCGACCTGGGCGACGACCTCGATGTCCGGCTCCATCCCGAGCAACAGCGCGAGCGCGCCGCGCATCATGCCCTGGTCCTCGGCGAGGAGGACCCGGACGCATTTCGCGGGGCGGCGGTCTTCGGGCATCTCGTCCATGGCGTCAGGCTAAGGCCGGAACGCCAGGTCGGGCAGCGTGCGCGGGCCGGCCGGACCCCCGGGGGCTTTCGGGTCCGGCCGGCCTGCCCCCGTCCGGGGGTTCGGGCGTGCCCCGGAGCGTCAGCCCCTGATGTTGATGTCGACGCAGGCGTAGAACGCGTTGGCGGTGTCGTAGATGTTCCAGACCGCGAGCATCTTGTGGCGGCCCGTGATGCCGCCGAAGTCGACGGTGTGGGTCACGGTCGTGGGCGGCTGGCGGCCGCCGTCGTTGATCTCCTTGACCTTGCGGCCGTCGACGAAGTACTGCCAGGTGCTGGTGCGGTGGGGTGCCGTGAGGCGCCAGGTGAACTGCTGCGACGCGTTGACGTCGGAGACCTTCCAGCCCTTGCTGTCGTCGTCCAGGTCGCGGAACCGCGCGTTGCCGCCGCTGCAGCTGGTGAGGCCCTTGGGGCCCTCGACGCTCTGCGGCTCCCACTTGATCTCGCCGCACGGGACGGTGTTCGCCGCGCACTGGGCCTGGCGGCTCGGCGGCGAGTTGATGTAGCCGTGGGCGCTCGCCGGAGTGACCGAGGCCAGGACGAGGACGGGCGCGCACACCGCGCCCAGGCCCGCGGCCAGCTTCCGTTTGGTGTGCATCGTGTGCTCCCTCCGCGGTGGGGGATGAGGGGCGACCGGCCCGGCGCCTGGGCCGGTCCATTGGCCTAGACCTTACGGATTGACTGAACTCCGTCAAGAGTTGCGGCAGGTTCTGGCACACCGTCCGCCATGGCCGCAGGTCCCCGGCCCGCCCCTCCGCCGGTGGGCGGGCCCCGGTCAGGCCGGAGCGGCCTCCGCCCGCCCGGCCCCCGCCCCCGCGCGCTCCCCGCCGCCCGCCGGCAGCGCCGCCGTGACCCGGAAGCCGGAGCGCGGCCCTGGCCCCGACTCCAGGGAGCCGCCCGCCGCGGCGAGGCGTTCGGCCAGGCCTTTGAGGCCGCTGCCGGGCGGGGTCGAGCCGACGCCGCGGCCGTCGTCGGTGATCGCCAGGCGGGTCCGGTCCGCGGTGCCGGTGACCTCGATCTCGCACCGGCTGGCCCGGGCGTGCCGAACCACGTTGGTGGCCGCCTCGCGCACCACCCAGCCGAGCAGCGCCGACGACGGCGGGTCGAGCGGCGGCCCCGACTGGCGCACGACCGTCTCCACGCCCGCGGCGTCCAGCAGGTCGCGCACCCGGTCGAGCTCCGTGGCCAGCGAGGCCTCGCGGTAGCCGGTGACGGCCTCGCGGATCTCGGTGAGCGCCTGCCTGCCGACGGACTCGATGTCCGCGACCTGGCCGAGCGCCGCGTCCACGTCGCGCGGCGCGAGGCGGCGCGCGGCCTCCGACTTCACCACGATCACCGACAGGGTGTGGCCGAGCAGGTCGTGCAGGTCCCGCGAGAAGCGCAGCCGCTCCTCCGCCACCGCGCGCCGCGCCAGCTCCTCCCGGGCCGCCCGCAGGTCCCGTACCGCCTCGGACAGGGACAGGATCGCCGCCGTCACCATCGTCGACAGGAACGTGCCGTAGGCGATGTTGACGCCGTCCCAGCCCTCCCTGAGCCCGGCGACCGCGCCCGCGAGGGCGCTCAGGGCCAGGCCGACCGGGCCGAGGCGGCGCCCCCGGACCACCGCGCCGACGGCGAGGCCGAACAGCGGGAAGAACATCAGCCAGTTCCCGCCGTACCCCGCGGCGAGCGCGACGGTCAGCGCCCCCATCGCCAGGAGCGCGCCCAGCGTGGCGCGCGACTCCCGCTTGGCCTTGTCGAAGGCCCGGAACGCGATCGAGACGTACAGCGAGTTGAAGACCAGCAGGCCGATGGCCGCGATCCACGGGTTCGGGGTCCTGCCCTGGAGCAGGTGGGAGAACGCGCCCAGGCCCATGAGCAGCCACGGGAGCAGCGCGAAGCCGTTGGGCGGGCCCGCGAGCGCCGTCCTGTCGTTCTTGCAGTTCCGCCGCTGCTCCCGCCAGGCCGCCTTCTGCCGCGGCCACTCGGCGTGCCAGGCGGCACGCGCCGCGCGCGCCTCGTGCAGTCGGCGGGTGACACCGTGCATCCAGGACATCTCGTACTCCCCCGATTCCGTTCCTTGCGTGAGGTCGACAGTACGAAACGCGGACCGGGGTCGCGTAGACCGCTACGTACGGTCCTGGCCAGGACAAATGTCACGGGTGCCGATGGCGGCGGTAGATCTGACGATACGTCAGGAGTGGCCGTCGGCGGCCTTCCCAACTCCGGGGTGCTGGGCTATACAGGAGAGCGCCGGACTGGAACGCGTTCTAGAACGGGCTCCTCCGGCCCCGTCGCGACCTCGGTGCGGCCGACGGTGCGGACGGTCGCACCGAGGTCTCACGACCACCAAGGAGCCGCCACCCATGCCCATCGATGCCGCCAAGGCCCTGGCCGCCGAGCCCCGCAGCGCCGAGATCACCTGGGGCCACAAGGACGTGCAGCTCTACCACCTCGGCATCGGCGCAGCCGCCAACCCCGACAAGGAGCACCCCGCCACCGACCCGGACGAGCTGCGCTACACGCTGGAGTCCCGGCTGCACGTGCTGCCCAGCTTCGCCACCGTCGCGGGCGCGGGCATGGGGGCCATGAGCGCGCTCTCCGCACCCGGCATCGACGTGCACCTGGCCGCCGTCCTGCACGGCGGCCAGGCCATCGAGCTGCACCGCCCCATCCCGGTGAGCGGCACGGCCACGCTGACGTCCAGGGTCGCGGCCGTCCACGACAAGGGCAAGGCCGCCGTGATCGTCCTGCGCGCCGAGGCGGCCGACGGCGACGGGCCGCTGTGGGCGAGCGAGGCCCAGCTCTTCCTCCGCGGCGAGGGTGGCTTCGGCGGCGAGCGCGGCCCCTCCGCGCGGCTCGACGTGCCCGACCGGCCCTTCGACCGGACCGCCGAGCGACCCGTCCGGGAGGACCAGGCACTGCTCTACCGCCTGTCCGGCGACTGGAACCCGATGCACGCCGACCCCGAGTTCGCCGCGCTCGGCGGCTTCGACCGGCCGATCCTGCACGGCCTGTGCTCGTACGGGATGACGCTCAAGGCCGTCGTGGACACCGTGCTCGGCGGCGACGTGTCACGGGTGCGCGGCTACCGCACCCGCTTCGCCGGGGTCGTCTTCCCCGGCGAGACCCTGCACATCGGCATGTGGGAGTCCGCGGGCCGGGTCCAGGCGGTCGTCACGGCCCTGGAGCGGGACGGGGCGCCGGTGCTCGCGGACACGGTCGTGGAGCACGACTGACGTGCCCGGGCGGGCACGGCCGACGTACGGACCACCGGTGTACGTACCCCAGAGGTGAGAGGAGCCCCACCCTCATGCGCGCAGCCGTACTGCACGAGACAGGCCAGGACAAGCTCGACGTGCTCGACGACGTCGAGGCGGTGGGCTTCGGCCCGGGCAAGGTCCGCGTCCGCGTCCGGGCCACGGGCCTGTGCCACTCCGACGTGTCCGCGATGAACGGCGTCCTGCCGCAGCCCGCGCCGTTCGTCCCCGGGCACGAGGGCGCGGGCGAGGTCATCGACGTCGGCGACGGCGTCACGAACGTCAAGCAGGGCGACCGGGTCGTGGTGTGCTGGCTCCCGGCCTGCGGGCAGTGTCCGGCCTGCCGGCGCGGCCAGACCGAGCTGTGCCTCGCCGGGTTCGTGAACGCGGGCACGCCCAACTTCAAGCGCCCGCAGGGCGACGTCTTCGGCTTCGCGGGCACCGGCACCTTCACCGAGGAGGTCGTGGTCGACGCGGCCTGCGCGGTGCCCGTACCGGACGACGTGCCCTACGACATCGCGGCGCTCATCGGCTGCGGCGTCACCACCGGGCTCGGCGCCGCCCTCAACACCGCCGACGTGGCGGCCGGTTCGTCCGTCGCCGTCATCGGCTGCGGCGGCGTCGGCGTCTCGGCGATCCAGGGCGCGCGGCTCAAGGGCGCCGCCCACATCGTGGCCGTCGACCCCGTGGCGGCCCGGCGCGAGGCCGCGCTGCGGTTCGGCGCGAGCGAGGCGGTGGCGCCCGACGCCCTCGACGACGCCAAACAGCGGGCGACGGCGGGCGAGGGCTTCGACTACGTCTTCGAGGTCGTCGGCAAGTCCGCCACGGCCCGCGCCGCGTACGAGGCGACCCGGCGCGGCGGCACGCTGTGCGTGGTCGGCGCGGGCGCCATGGACGACCACGTCCAGTTCAACATGTTCGAGCTGTTCTTCGACGAGAAGCGCATCCTGCCGTCCCTGTACGGGGGCGGGGACGTGCTGCGGTCGTACGAGCGGGCCATCGCGCTGTGGCGGGCCGGACGCGTCGACCTCGCGGGCATGATCACGCACCGGGTGCAGCTCGCCGAGATCAACGAAGCCCTGGACCAGATGCGCACGGGCGCGGCCCTGCGGACCTGCATAGAGATCTGAGGGAGGCACCGTGCTGCAGCCGCTCGACGGCCTGTCGGCCGTCGTCACCGGGGCGGGCCGCGGGCTCGGCCGGGCCGAGGCGCTCGAACTCGCCCGGCTCGGGGCGGGCGTCGTCGTCAACGACTTCGGACAGCCGGGCCGCGACGGCACCGGCGCGGCGTCCGCCGGACCCGCGGAGGACGTCGCCGCCGAGATCCGCGAGGCGGGCGGCAAGGCCGTCGCCCACTCCGGCGACGTGGCCGACCACGCCCAGGCCCGCGCCCTGGTGGACCTGGCCGTCGAGACCTACGGCAAGCTCGACGTCCTGGTCAACAACGCGGGCATCCTGCGGGACCGGATGATCTTCTCGATGTCCGAGGACGAGTGGGACTCGGTCGTCCGCGTGCACCTCAAGGGCCACTTCAACACGGTCCGGTTCGCGTCCGCGCACTGGCGCGAGCGCTCCAAGGCGGCGGGCGGCCCCGTCTACGGCCGGATCGTGAACACCTCGTCGGAGGCGTTCCTCGCCGGATCCGCCGGACAGCCCAACTACGCCGCCGCCAAGGGCGGGATCGTCGGCCTGACCACGTCCACGGCGCTCGCCCTCGCCAAGTACGGCGTGACGGCGAACGTCATCTGCCCCCGGGCGCGGACGCGGATGACGTCCGACGTGTTCGCGGGCTTCGCCGAGCCCGCCGAGGGCGAGCTCGACCCGCTGGCGCCCGAGCACGTGGCCCCGCTGGTCGGCTATCTCGCCTCGCCCGCGGCCGGGCGCGTCAACGGGCAACTCCTCGTCGTGCACGGGGGCGTCGTGGCCGTGATGGAGCGCCCCAGGGTGGCCGCGGTGTTCCGGGCCACCGCCGGGGCCTTCAGCTGCGGGGAGCTGGACGAGTCCCTGACCCCGTACTTCGCGGGCCGCCCGGACGGCGAGACCTTCGCGGCGACGGAGGTCCTGTCCCTGAAGCGCGCTTGATCCCCCACCCCGCCCCTTCCCGAACCGGGGGCTCCGCCGGAGATCCAGCCCCTCCGGCGTTTGAGGAGCGGGGGTCTGGGGGCGGAGCCCCCAGGAAGTGGCTAGGCCTCGGGGCCCTGGCGGCGGTGGCGGCCGCTCGGCGCGGCCTCCTCGTCATGCGCGGCCCCGGGCCCCCGGTGGCGCCCGTGCCCCGTCTCCTCGTCGCCCTCGGCGTACCGCGGATCGACCATGGTGTCCGTAGTGGTGTCGGTCGTCATGAAACTCACCCCGTAGTAAAGATCGTTCGTACCGGCGGGCGAGTCTAACCGCCCGCCGCGCGCCCCCCGAGGGGTGCCTGCTGCAGGGGCACGGGCCGGGTGGCCCGGGGGGCGCCGCCCCGCCCCCCGGGCCCGTCGGAGCCGCGCGGGCACGCGCCCGCGGCGGCGGTCCTCGGCGGCGCCCCGGCGGCCTCCGCGGGGCGCCCGGCCGGGGCGCCGGGCACCTCGACCCGGGCAACGCCGCACGGCGCCGCCCCGCCGGCGTAGGGCAGGCGCAGCACGCCCTCGGGCGTCCAGTGGCCCACGCCGGGCAACCAGCCGTCGGGCGTGGTGAGTCGGTGGACCCTGCGGTCGGCGGGGCGCCAGGCGCAGAGCGCGGGGCGGGACGCGGGGTCGGCGGCGTCGAGGCGCAGCGCGACCGCGCAGGCCTCCGGGGTGAGGACCTGGCCGGGCTGGATCGCGAACGGCGTCGCCCCGCTCCCGGGAAGGCGCAGGCACTCGGGGAAGCGCACCGGGTGCGTGCTGCCCAACACGCCCCAGCCCAGGCGCGGTTCGCCCGGCGCGTCGGAGCGCAGGAGCAGCAGTCCGCTGGCGGCGTCGGCGAGCAGCAGCCGGTCGTCGCTGTCGGCCGCGATCTGGAGCAGCGGCGTCACCTCGCCGCCGCGCTCCAGGTCGACGGCCACCGTCTTGGTCAGCCCGTCGAGCTCCCGGTCGAGCGCCAGCATGCGGTTGGTGCCGTCGAGCCAGACGCCGCCGGTGCAGCGGCCGGGGACCTCGGCGAGGTGCTCGGGCCCGAACGACCCGCCCGCGACCAGCCACACCGCGGTGGAGCGCTCGCCCGCCGCGAGGGCGTACGCGTACGTGCCGTCCGGGGCGGGCGGCAGCAGCGTCAGCTCCGCGCCCGCGCACTCCACGCCGCCGAGCGCCACCTCGCCGGTGCCGGGCCCGGTGGGGTACAGGAGCGCGAAGACGTGGCGGCCCGCGGCCCGCCGGTGCACCAGGACGCGGCCGTCGGCCATCGGGTGCACCGCCGTGCCGGGCTCCTCGGGCTGGTGCCCCGGCAGCGGCACGGCGTACGGCTCGGGGGAGTCGAGCGTCCAGCGCTCGGGGTACCAGGAGCCGCCGGTGTGCGTGAGCCGGGCGGCGTAGGCGCCGTCGGCGGTGAGGACGGCGGCCGGGGCGGGTCCCCGCCGTGGGGCGGCGGGCTCCGAGGGGCCGGGGGGTCCGGGCACGAGGAGCGTCCCGCCGCCCGGCACCGGGACGCGCCGCGGCGGGGGTCCGGCGGGCGGCGGGGGCGGCGACGCGGCCGGGGGAGTGGGCGGCGAGGGCTCGGCCACAGGCGCTGTCATGGGGGTCACCTCCGCTCGCGACGCTAGTTTTCGCACGTTCTGGCGTGGCATCCGAGGCCGGTCGCTTCACGCGTACGTGTGGTGATGTCCCGAATCGCCTGAGAAGCCGGGGGCGAGTGTGCTGGGCGGGGAGCAGCTATGGTTAGGCAACCCTAAGTTACGCACGGCTCCGTCCCCTCGGGCCCCGTGCGCCCCGCACGTCCCCCTGGAGCACCGCATGTCCGTACGACGCCGCCGACCCGCCCGCGCCACCGCCGCCGCGGCCCTCGCCGTGGCCGGGGCGCTCGCCCTCGCGGCCTGCGGCTCCGGCGACGGCTCGGGCAAGAGCGACAACGGCGGCGGCAGCAAGGCCGTGGCCCAGGGCGGCGAGGACTTCGCCAAGGCCGCCGAGCGGACCGCGCGGATGGGCACCACGGCGAAGCCCGGCCAGTTCCCGCGCACGCTCACGCACGCCCTGGGCAGGACGGAGCTGAAGCAGCGGCCGCAGCGGGTCGTGGTCCTCGACGTCGGCGAGCTCGACAACGTCGTGTCCCTCGGCGTCAAGCCCGTCGGCTACGCGCCCACCGAGGGCGACGACGGCGTCCCCGGCTATCTGAAGAAGCGGGCGGGCAGCCCCCGGGACATCGGCACGATCAACTCCCTCAACCTGGAGGCGATCGCGAAGCTCAAGCCCGATCTGATCCTCGGCAGCGAGCTGCGCGCCGCCAAGCTCTACCCGCAGCTCTCCAGGATCGCCCCCACCGTGTTCTCCGTGCGCCCCGGTTTCACCTGGAAGGAGAACTACCTCCTGAACGCGGCCGCGCTCGACAGGTCCGCCGAGGCCAGGGCCCAGCTCGGCGCGTACGAGAAGAAGGCGAAGGCGCTCGGCGACGAGCTCGGCCCGAAGAAGCCGACCGTCACCATGCTGCGGTACCTGCCGGACCGCGTCCGCCTGTACGCGAAGGCGTCGTTCATCGGCACCATCCTCGAAGACGTCGGCCTGCCCCGGCCCGAGAACCAGCGGGCCGACGATCTCGCCACGGAGATCAGCCCGGAGAAGATCGACGAGGCGGACGCCGACTGGATCTTCACCGGCGTCTACGGCGACCCGAAGAAGACCGGCCGCTCCGCCGCCGAGCGCAACCCGCTGTGGAAGAAGCTCGACGCCGTGCGGGAGGGCCGGGCGAAGAACGTCCCGGACGAGACCTGGTACCTGGGCCTCGGCGTGACCGCGGCGGACGCGGTCCTGGACGACCTCAAGGGGTACCTGGCCAAGTAGGGGGCGCCCGGGCACCCGGCGCTCGGGCGGTCGGGCGCCTGGGTCCCGGGCCTCTGGGCCCCCGGGTGGCCGGGCCCTCGGGCTCCGGGGCGCCTGTGGCGAAGATCACTGGGGCCGCGGCGCGGGGGCCGTCGGCGGCGATCGGCCAGGTCGGCGAGAGCGGCGCCGGTTCAGGCGCGCAGGACCTACAGGTAGCCTTTTGTGCGTGCCCCGTCTGTCTGAAGTCATCGCCGCGCTCGACGCCCTGTGGCCCGCGGAGCGGGCCGAGCAGTGGGACGCGGTCGGCACGGTCTGCGGTGACCCGGACCAGGAGGTCTCCCGGGTCCTGTTCGCCGTCGACCCCGTCCAGGACATCGCCGACGAGGCGGTCCGGCTCGGCGCCGACCTGCTCGTCACCCACCACCCGCTCTATCTGCGCGGTACGACGACGGTGGCCGCCTCGACGTTCAAGGGCCGGGTCGTCCACGACCTGATCAAGAACGACATCGCGCTGCACGTCGCCCACACCAACGCCGACACCGCGGACCCCGGCGTCTCCGACGCCCTCGCGGGCGCCCTCGGCCTGCGCGTCCTGCGCCCCCTGGTGCCGGACCCGGCCGACGAGCACGGGCGGCGCGGGCTCGGCCGGATCTGCGAGCCGGAACACCCACTGACCCTCGCCGAGTTCGCCGAACAGGCGGCGAAGCGGCTGCCCGCCACCGCGCAGGGCGTCCGCGTCGCGGGCGACCCGGAGCAGCTCATCCGTACCGTCGCGGTCAGCGGCGGCTCCGGCGACAGCCTCTTCGGCGCCGTGCGCGCCGCGGGCGTCGACGCCTTCCTCACCGCCGACCTGCGCCACCACCCGGTGTCGGAGGCCCGCGCCGAGGCACCGCTCGCGCTGCTCGACGCCGCGCACTGGGCCACCGAGTGGCCCTGGTGCGAGCTGGCGGCCGCCCAGCTCGACCAGATCTCCGACCGGCACGGATGGGGCCTTCGCGTCCACGTCTCGAAGACGGTCACCGACCCCTGGACCGCCCACGCGGCGTCGTCCCCCGCAGGGAGCGCCCCCGGCGCCCCTTCTGATTCCTTTGGAGCCCCCAACTGAACGCCGCGCCCGCCGACCAGATCCGTCTCCTCGACGTCCAGGACCTGGACGTCCGTCTCGCCCAGCTCGCGCACAAGCGCAAGTCGCTGCCCGAGCACGCCGAGATCGAGTCGCTGACGAAGGACTTCACGCAGCTGCGCGACCTGCTCGTGGCCGCGCAGACCGAGGAGAGCGACTGCGCCCGCGAGCAGACCAAGGCCGAGCAGGACGTGGACCAGGTGCGCCAGCGCGCCGTCCGCGACCAGCAGCGCCTGGACTCCGGCGCGGTCACCTCGCCCAAGGACCTGGAGAACCTCCAGAAGGAGATCGCCTCCCTCGCCAAGCGCCAGGGCGACCTGGAGGACGTCGTCCTGGAGGTCATGGAGCGCCGCGAGTCCGCGCAGGAGCGCGTCGCCGAGCTGACCGAGCGGGTCTCCTCCGTGCAGGCCAAGCTCGACGACGCGACGGGCCGCAGGGACGTCGCACAGGCCGATCTCGACCGCGAGGCCGCCACGGTCACCAAGGACCGCGAGGTCGTGGCCGGTGCCGTCCCCGCCGATCTGCTCGCGCTGTACGACCGGCTGCGCGTGAAGCAGGGCGGCATCGGTGCGGCCAAGCTCCACCAGCGGCGCTGTGAGGGCTGCCGCCTCGAGCTGGACATCACCGAGGTGAACGAGATCAAGGCGGCCGCGCCCGACAAGGTCGTGCGCTGCGAGAACTGCAGCCGCATCCTGGTGCGCACCTCCGAGTCCGGCCTGTAAGGGGCGGGCGTGGCACAGGAGTTCATCGTCGAGGCCGACGGCGGCTCCCGGGGCAACCCGGGGCCCGCGGGCTACGGCGCGGTCGTCATCGACGCCGTCACCGGCGAGACGCTGGCCGAGACCGCCGAGTACGTCGGCGTCGCCACGAACAACGTGGCCGAGTACAAGGGCCTGGTCGCAGGCCTGAGGGCGGCCCGCGACCTGGACCCCGAGGCGACGGTCCGCGTCCGCATGGACTCCAAGCTGGTCGTCGAGCAGATGTCGGGCCGCTGGAAGATCAAGCACCCCGACATGAAGCCCCTGGCCGCCGAGGCGGCCGCGGTCCTTCCGCGTGCGCAGGTCACCTACCAGTGGATCCCGCGCGAGAAGAACAAGCACGCGGACCGCTTGGCGAACGAGGCGATGGACGCGGGCAAGCGCGGCGAGCAGTGGTCGCCCTCGGCGTCGACCGCGGACCTGCGCGCCGCGTCCCGCGCCGCCGCGGAGCCCGCGGGCCCGCCCGGCGACGCGGCCGCGGGCGCGGCGAAGGCCCGGGCGGCGCTCGCCGGGGCGACGGGCAAGGCCACCGGCGGGACGAGCACCGGCGGGACGGGCACGGACGCGGGTGCCGTAGCCGCCGACGTACGCGCGGCGCACTCCGTGGCGGCGGGCACCTCCGCCACCTCCAGCGCCTCCGCGACCTCCAGCGCCTCCGCCACCTCTGGCACCTCCGGCACCGGCACGGACACCGCGACCCCGCCCGTCGGCTGGGCCGCGGCCGCCGACCTCGGCGCCCCCGCGACCTTCGTGCTGCTGCGGCACGGCGAGACCCCGCTGACGCCCGAGAAGCGCTTCTCCGGCAGCGGCGGGAGCGACCCCTCGCTGTCCGAGGTGGGCCGGGAGCAGGCCGTCCGGGTCGCCGCCGCGCTCGCCGCGCGCGGCACCGTGCAGGCCGTCGTCTCCTCGCCGCTGCTGCGCTGCCAGGAGACCGCCCGCACGGTCGCCGCCCGGCTCGGCCTCGACGTCGAGCTGGAGCCGGGCCTGCGCGAGACGGACTTCGGCGCCTGGGAGGGCCTCACCTTCGCCGAGGCGCGCGAGCGCTACCCCGACGAGCTGACGGCATGGCTCGCCTCGCCGAACGTCGCGCCGCCGGGCGGCGAGTCCTTCGCCGAGGTCACGAGCCGGGTCTCGGCGGCCCGCGACAAGCTCCAGGCCGCCTACGCGGGCCGCACCGTGCTGCTCGTCACGCACGTCACGCCCGTCAAGACGCTCGTACGGCTCGCGCTCGGCGCGCCGCCCGAGTCGCTGTTCCGCATGGAGCTGTCGGCGGCCTCGCTGTCGGCCGTGGCGTACTACGCGGACGGCAACGCCAGCGTGCGCCTCCTGAACGACACCGCGCACCTGCGCTGACCGCGCGGCCGCGCCGACCGGGCCCCGCCCGGTCGGCGCCTAGCGCAGGGCCGCCGCCGTGCGCGCCAGGGACTCGACCCGCGTCCAGTCCCCGGCCGCGACGGCGTCGGCGGGCAGCATCCAACTGCCGCCCACGCAGCCGACGTTCGCGAGCTTCAGGTACGACGGCGCGGACGCCGCGGAGACGCCGCCCGTCGGGCAGAAGCGGGCCTGCGGGAGCGGGCCCGCGAGCGACTTGAGATAGGCGGTGCCCCCGGCCGCCTCGGCGGGGAAGAACTTCATCTCGCGCACGCCGCGTTCGAGCAGCGCCACGACCTCCGACGTCGTCGAGACGCCCGGCAGGAACGGGACGCCCGCCCCCCGCATCGCCTCCAGGAGCGTGTCCGTCCACCCCGGGCTGACCAGGAACCGGGCGCCCGCGTCCACCGCGGCCTTCACCTGGTCCGCCGAGAGGACCGTGCCCGCGCCCACCACCGCGTCCGGGACCTCGGCGGCGATCGCCCGGATCGCGTCCAGGGCCACCGGCGTCCGCAGCGTGACCTCGATGGCGGGCAGGCCCCCCGCGACGAGCGCCCGCGCGAGCGGCACGGCGGCGTCGACGGTGTCCACCACCACTACGGGGATGACGGGGGCGAGGTCCAGCACGGAGGCCTGGGCGGCGGGGGTGTCCATGGGGGCATCGTGCCTCGCCGCCACCACCCTCCGCAAAGCCCGTTGCGCTCCCTGCAACGGGCTGGCGGGGGCCTCAGTGGATGTCCCGCACCACCACGTCGAGGGACCACGCGGCGGTCGGCTTCGCGGGCGGCTGCGCCTCCACCGCGTAGCCGAGGTCCCGGAGCGCCTCCACCAGCTCGGCGGGGGACGCGGGCGCGGCCCCCGCGGTCAGGAGCGAGCGCGCCACGCGGCCCTTCGTGGCCTTGTTGAAGTGCGAGACGACGGAGCGGCGCTCCACGCCGTCCACCACGCGCGCGTGCAGCACCCGTACCGTCGCGGTCCGCCCGGCGACCTCGCCCTTCGGCTTCCACGCCGCCGCGTACGCCGCAGACCGCAGATCCAGGACGAGACCGTCCCCCGCGGCCTCGGGGAGCACGGCCGCCATCGGGGTGCGCCAGTGCGCGGCGAGCGCGCCGAGGCCCGGCAGCTTCACGCCCATCGAGCAGCGGTAGGAGGGGATGCGGTCGGCGACGGACACCGCGCCCCACAGGCCGGAGAAGACGAGCAGGGAGCGTGCGGCCCGCCGCTTCGCCGCGGCGTCGAGCGTGGCCAGGTCGAGCGCGTCGTACAGGACGCCGGTGTAGATCTCACCGGCGGGCCTGGCCCCCGCGGTGCGCAGCTCGGCGTTCTTGGCGACCTCGCCGCGCAGCCCCTCGCTGAGGCCGAGGACCTCGCGGGCCTTCTCCTCGTCGGCGGCGCACAGCTCCACGAGCTCGTCGAGGACGGTGGCGCGGGCTCCGGCCAGGCCCGCGAGGGACAGCGACTCGGGCTTGAGCGGCGCCCCGCGCCCGGAGGCGGCCTTACCCTCGGACGGCGGCAGCAGGACGAGCAAGGGTCTTCTCCTTCGGAGGCTATGGACTGGGCGCCGCCCCAGCGTACGGTGTGGCGCCCCTGCAAGGGGCGCGGGACTGTGCCGATATGCGGCTCCGCCGCGTGGGCGCGATCAGCCACAGGCGGCCCGCAGGCGAAGGAGTCCAGATGCCACCCCAAAGGGCCGGGCCTACGCTCGGGGTATGCCCCGGCGTCATCTCCGAGTCACCGGCGCAGCCGAGGCCCCGCTGCGGGCGGCGCTGCGGGACCTGCGCGCAAGGCTGGACGTACCCGAAGAGTTCCCGGCGGGGGCCCTGGCGGAGGCGGAGCGCGCCGCCGCGGCCCCGAGGCTGCCCGACGAGGACGCGACGGACGTCCCCTTCTTCACGGTCGACCCGCCGGCCTCGGTCGACCTGGACCAGGCCATGCACCTGTCGCGGCGGCCGGGCGGCGGCTACCGGGTGCGGTACGCCATCGCCGACGTGGCCGCGTACGTCACCCCGAAGGGCCCCCTCGACACCGAGGCCCACCGGCGCGTCACCACCCTCTACTTCCCCGACGAGAAGGTGCCGCTGCACCCGACCGCCCTCAGCGAGGGCGCGGCCAGCCTGCTGCCGGGCCAGACCTGCCCGGCGCTGGTGTGGACGGTCGACCTGGACGCGGACGGCCGCACCGAGTCCGCCGACGTGCGCCGCGCCCTGGTCCGCAGCCGCGCCAAGCTCGACTACGACGGCGTCCAGGCGAGCATCGACGCGGGCACCGCCGAGGAGCCGCTCGCGCTGCTCGCGGACGTCGGCAGGCTCCGCGAGCGCCTTGAGGTCGAGCGCGGCGGCATCTCCCTCAACGTCCCCGAGCAGGAGGTCGTCGAGGGCCCGGGCGACACCTACGCGCTCGCCTACCGCGCGCCCCTGCCCGCCGACGGCTGGAACGCCCAGATCTCCCTGCTCACGGGCATGGCCGCCGCGCAACTCATGATCGACTCCGGTACGGGCGTCCTGCGGACGCTGCCGACGGCCCCGGACGGCGCGGTCGGCCGGCTGCGCAGGACCGCGAAGGCCCTGGACATCGACTGGCCGCACCACGTCCCGTACGCCGCGCTCGTCCGCTCCCTCGACCCGCGCCTGCCCCGCCACGCAGCGTTCCTCCAGGAGTGCACGACGCTGCTGCGCGGCGCCGGGTACACGGCGTTCGGCGGCGGCGAGGTCCCCGAGCTGACGACGCACGCCGCGGTGGCCGCGCCGTACGCGCACTGCACGGCGCCGCTGCGCCGCCTCGTCGACCGGTACGCGGCCGAGCTGTGCCTGGCCGCCTGCGCGGACGCCGCGCCCCCGGAGTGGGTGCTCGCGGCCCTGCCCGGCCTGCCCAAGGAGATGGCGGAGGGCACGCGGCGCGGCAACGCCGTGGAGCGCGCGAGCGTCGACCTCGTCGAGGCGGCGCTGCTCAAGGACCGCGTGGGCGAGCTCTTCGACGCGGTGGTCGTGGACGTGAAGGAGGCGGAACCCGCCGTCGGCACCGTCCAGTTGACCGACCCCGCCGTCGTCGCCCGCGTCGAGTCGGCCGCGGCCCGGCTGCCCCTGGGCGAACGTCTGCGCGTCCGCCTCGCGCGGGCGGACCCCGCCGAGGCGAAGGTCCTGTTCACTCCCGCGTGACGAGGTCGCACGCCTCCGGCGGGACCGGCGCCGGGCGGTCGGCCGCCGGCTCGTGCCGCTCCCGGGCGCCGCGGAGCGCGTCGACGAGGCCCTTCGGGTCGTCGGCGTGCAGTCGCACCACCCGGGCGTACGCCGTCCGCCCCAACGGGCGGACGAACGCGACGGGTTCGGCGAGCTCCACGGTGACCGTCGTCTGGTTGCCGACGGAGACGTCGACCGTGCCGTCGGCGCCGCAGCGGAGCGCGCGCCCCTCGGGGTAGCGCCGGTCCACGCGGGCGCCGCGGATGAGCGGGGCCGGGATCCGCAGATCGAGGAGCTGTCCGTAGCGCACCCTGAGCGAGCCGTCCGCGCCCGACACATGGGGCCGGGTCACGCACGCGGCGTGCAGGGCGACGATCTGCAGCACGGTGTACGCGTCGACGAACAGCAGCGCGGCGTGCGCGAGCGGCCACGGCACGACGACGGCCAGCGCGACCGTCTCGACCACCGCGAGGAAGGCGAAGGCGAAGAGCGTCGCGGTCTGCGGGCCGGTGTACGCCGCCGCCCGGTCGCCGGGGCCGACTCCGTGGCGCCGCCGCGCCGCCCACAGGCCGAGGCCGCGCAGCCCCCGCAGCTCGTGCGCGAGCAGCCGCCGCGCCACCCGGACCGGCCCGGTCACGGCGACCACCGCGTCGTCCCGGTGAGCAGCTTCAGCATGTGCCGTACGGCCGCCGCCTGGGCGGGCGCGAAGTCGTCGAGGAACGCGTCCCCGAAGGCGGTGCCGAGGCGGGCCCGCTCCCGCGGCGCGCGCCCGCCGCCCGGGCCGCCGGGCGCCTCGCGGTCCTCGTCCCCGCCCACGAGGACCGCGAGGATGCCGTCGGGCACGAGCCCGGCGAGGTCCTCGCCGAGCGGCACGACCCGGGGGTCGTCGGCGGGCGCGTCGGTCAGCTCGTCCAGGCGCGCGTACACCTGCCGCATGCGGGCGCTGAGCCCGGCGTCGTCGGCGACCTCGCGCAGCGTCGCGTAGAGGCGCTCGCGCAGGCCGGGCTCGGCGATGGCGTCGAACAGGGCGAGGTGTTCGAGGTCCTTCGCCGCGCTCGCCGAGTCGGCGGGCCACAGCCGCGCGAACAGGTCGGCGAGCCCCGGCGATACGGGCCCGTCGCCGGGCAGCAGCCCCTCCCTGGACAGCTGGAGCAGCTCGGCGAGCCGGGTGCGCCGCTCCCGTACGGCCGCCTCCTGCCGGGCCAGGTCCTCGTCGAGCTCGGCGAGGACCTCGGTCAGCTCGCGCCCGGCGTCGTCGGCGAGCACGTCCCGCACCTCGTCGAGGCCGAGGCCGAGTTCGGTGAGGCGTCTGATCCGCGCGAGCACGATGGCCTCGCGCAGGCCGTACGAGCGGTAGCCGTTGGGCAGGCGCACCGGCTCGGGAAGCAGCCCGAGGTGGTGGTAGTGCCTGATGGCGCGCGTGGTCAGGCCGACGGCCGCCGCGATCTCTCCGATCCGCATGCCCTCAGTAGAAACGTTGACGCCGCGTCAAGGTCAAGCCTCCGCCTCGCCGCTGCCTTGCCTCCCCCTTGACGGGCTAACAGCGTTAGCCATACGGTGTGGCTAACGCTGTTAGCCGGACTTGGAGGAGACCCATGGCCACCGTCGCCACCCCCGCACCCAAGGCCCAGGGCCACACGGCCGCGCGCGTCGCGGCGCGCGTCGGCTGGTTCGCCGCCGCCGTCCTCTGGACGGTCTTCGCCGTCCTTGAGGGCGTGAACCACGGCTGGCCCGCGGGCACCGCCGCGCTCCTCTTCGCCCTCGCCCCGGACCTGGCCCTCTTCGTCGGCCTGGGCGAGGCGCCCCGCACGGCCCGCGGCCAGCTCCCGCCCCGCGCCGTCCCGTACTACAACGCGGCCCACCGCGCCCCGGTCCCCCTGGCGCTCCTCGCCGTCTACACCGCCGTGCCCCTCACCTGGCCCCCCGTGGTCGCGGCCCTGTGCGCCTGGCTCGCCCACATCTCGTACGATCGCGCCTTCGGCTATGGACTGCGTACGAAGGAAGGGTTCCAGCGTGGCTGACCGAGGAAGGGCTCCGGCGTGGCCGACCAGCGACTGACCGCCCGCGCCCGCGAGATCGTCGCGGCGGCCCGCGCCCTCGTGGAGGAGGCGGGCCCCGAGGCCCTGACCATGCGCTCCCTCGCCGACCGGCTCGGCATCAAGGCGCCGTCGCTGTACAAGCACTTCCCCGACAAGGCCGCGGTCGAGGTCGAGCTGATCGCCCAGCAGCTCGCCGGGTCCGCCGCGGCCTGCGAGGCCGCCGTGGACCGCGCGCCCGGCTCCCTCGCCGCCCTCGCCGAGGCCTACCGGACCCACGCCCTGGCCCACCCCCACCTCTACCGCCTGGCCACCGAGCGCCCCCTGCCCCGCCACGCCCTGCCGCCCGGCCTGGAGGAGCGAGCGGCGGCCCCGCTGCTCCGCGTCTGCGGGGGCGACGTGGAACGGGCCCGCGCCGTATGGGCGTTCGCCCATGGCATGGTCATCCTGGAGATCCACGGCCGCTTCCCCGAGGGGGTCGGCCTCGGGGAAGCGTGGAAGAGGGGCGTGACGGCGTTCGAGAGGAGCGCCCCTTAGGGGGAGCGCCCCGTTAGGGGCGCGGGGCTTTGTCGACATGCGGCTTCCTCGTACGGGCGGGCCCCGTAGGGGCGCGGGGAACTGCGCGACCAGCCACGACGGATCGGCAGTGAGGCGACGACCGGCAAGGCGCGTCCAGCACGGAGGCACGGGGGGCGACGGGGATGACTGGCAGGGGAGGGGCACGTGGCGGCACCGAACGCGGGGGCGGCGAACGCGGTGGCGGTGGCGAACGAGCGATCTGGACCCGAGCCCCCTTGGGGGGCGGCGCCACGCTGGACCTGCTGACCGCCCGCTTCGACCGGCACCGCTACGCCCCGCATGCCCACGAGGAGTTCACCGTCGGCGTCTGCGTGGCGGGCAGCGAGATCATCGACTACCGGGGCGGCCGCCTGGACATCGGCCCCGGCGCCGTGGTCGTCCTCGCCCCGGGCGAGCCCCACACCGGCCGCCCGGCCCTGGGCGACGGCTACGCGTACCGCGCGATGTACCCCGCCCCGCACCTGCTTGCCGACGCGGCCAGGGACCTGCCGCACTTCAGGGAGGCGGTCGTGGACGACAGCCAGCTGGCGGCGGCCCTGTACGCGGCGCACACCGAGCTGAGCGCGGGCGGGGCCGCCGACCCCCTGACCGCGTTCGCCGCCGAGTCCCGGCTCACCTGGCTGCTCAGCACGCTGGTCCGCCGCCACGGCGGCGCCCGCCCCGCCCCCGGCACGGTCCCGGGCGCGGCCGCCCTGGCCCTCGCCGTCCGCGACCGCCTGGCCGACGACCTCGGCACCCCGCCCACGCTCGCCGAGCTGGCGGCCGAAACCGGCCTGTCCCGCTACCAACTGCTGCGCGCCTTCCGTACGACGATGGGGATGCCGCCGTACGCCTGGCTGGCGCAGCACCGCGTCGCCCGGGCCCGCGCGCTCCTGGAGGCGGGGCGCAGACCGGCCGAGGTCGCGGCCTTGGTGGGCTTCGCCGATCAGGCCCATCTGACGCGCTGGTTCAGGAGGGTGCTCGGGGTGACGCCGGCGGCGTACCGGAAGAGCGTGCGCGGGGTCGCCGCGCCTTGAGCCCGGCGCGCGCCGGGGCCCGTGGCATGGGGCCCGGGGCCCTGAGCCCGGCGTGCCGCGGGCCTGCAACAACGTTCAAGACACCCCCCGCCCGCCGCCCGCACACTGCGGGCATGACGGCACGAGGCTGGTTTCTCTTCTCGCTCATGGGTGTCCTGTGGGGCATCCCGTACCTGATGATCAAAGTGGCGGTCGACAGTGATCTGACACCGTCCATGGTGGTGTTCACGCGCTGTGCGCTCGGCGCCGCGCTGCTGCTGCCCTTCGCGATACGCCAGGGCGGACTCCCCGGCGTACTGAAGACCCACTGGCGCCCGATGCTGGCCTTCGCCGCCGTGGAGATCCTCGGCCCCTGGTGGACCCTGACCGACGCCGAGCGGCATCTGTCCAGCTCCACGGCGGGCCTGCTCATCGCCGCGGTGCCGATCATCGGCGCCGCCCTCGCCCGCTTCTTCGGCGCCGCCGAACGCCTCGGCGCCCGCCGTCTGACCGGGCTCGGCCTGGGCTTCGCGGGGGTCGCCGTCCTCACCGTCCCGCACCTGACGGGCGGCGACGCCTGGTCGCTCACCGAGGTCCTGATCACGGCACTCGGCTACGCCACGGCCCCGCTGATCGTGGCCCGTCACCTCCGGCGGGTGCCCACGCTCCAGCTGATCGCCCCGTGCCTGGCGCTCGCGGCCCTGGCGGGCCTCGGCGTCATCTGCACCGCCCTGGCCTTCGTGGTCTTCCTGGAACTCATCCACGAGGCGGGCCCGACCCGGGCCGTCGTCTTCACGTACATCAACCCGGCGGTGGCGGCGATCGCGGGCGTCGTCTTCCTCTCCGAGCACCTCACCCCCGCCTTCTGGGCCGCCTTCACCCTGATCCTGGCGGGCTCGTTCCTGGCCACGGCGGCCTCGGCGCCGCGGGGCCGGTCACGGCGGGTACCATGGTCGACACGGCAGACGAGCCGGGCGGACGGCCGCGTAGAGGTCCTGGCGGACCTCTCCGAGGAACGTCCGGGCTCCACAGGGCAAGGTGGTGGCTAACGGCCACCCGGGGTGACCCGCGGGACAGTGCCACAGAAAACAGACCGCCGGGGACCTCGGTCCTCGGTAAGGGTGAAACGGTGGTGTAAGAGACCACCAGCGCCTGAGGTGACTCAGGCGGCTAGGTAAACCCCACCTGGAGCAAGGTCAAAAGGAAACACTCCGGTGTTTCTGCGCGGACGACCGAGGGCTGCCCGCCCGAGTCCGCGGGTAGACCGCACGAGGCCTTCGGCAACGGAGGCCCTAGATGGATGGCCGTCTCCCCGGCCGCCGCGAGGCGCCCGGGCGACAGAACCCGGCGTACAGCCCGACTCGTCTGCCGCTCACCAGGGGCACGCCCGAGGGGATTCCGCGCGGTCACGTGTGACGGCTCATCCTCTTGGACGTGGCGGCGTAGAGGGGTGAGCTGTCGGGGGTGCGTCGACTGTCCGTTCCGCGTCCGTGCGTCTGTGGCCGCCCGCCTCGGCGGCTCCTGTGAGGACGAGTAACTGCTGAACGGCACAGGGCACTTGAGTACATTGCTGGCGTGCCGTTGTCGTTCAGGGCGACCCGTCGCCTTCGCTCATCCCGGGGAGCCTCGTGCGCGAGCTCGTGTATCTGTCCGATCGCAAGCTGCGGCAGTTCATGCCCGAGCGGCGGTGGCTGACGGGGCGGCATGGGTGGCAGGTCAGTACGCCCGTAGGCGGGGTGGGGGTCGAGGCGGGGACGCCGGATGCCGAGCGGGAACGGGAGAAGCGGCTGCGGCGGATCGTGGAGCACGTGTCCGTCAGCGCGCGCTGGTTCACGGAGCCGGAGGTCCGAGCCGGGGCCTGGGTGGAGTTCGAGGCGCCGCTGAACTACCGGGCCCTCAATGGTGCCGCTCCGGGCATGGTCCTCTTCCTCGACCCGGCAGCGGGCGTGGAGGGATATGAGAGCGGGGGCGCCGTTCGGCTCGTGCTGCACGGGTCGGTCGAGCACCTGGGAGGTGGCTCGAAGCCCGGTGTGGCCGAACCGCCCGCCCTGGTGGAGGACAGGTGGGACGGTGGTGGTGACAGCTGCGGCCCCTCCTGGGTGGAGTTCGTGGCGACCCGGGCCGCGACGCTTCTCGACACCCTCGCGGCACAGCCCGGAGCCGTCGACGAACCCGGTTCCACTTCCACGCCGCACGCTCCGCCGACCCTCGCCGAAGGTACCCGCCAGGTTCTGGCCGCCCTGGACCGGCAGCTCCCCGTCGAGACCGCAGCCTGGATGCGCGGCCACGCCCGCGTCACGGCGGCCCTGGCCGCGCCGGGCGGCGGGGGCGTGCGGTACGTCGTGGCTACGCCCCTGTATGTGGAGTACGTCACTCCGTAACTCCGCGAGTCACGCCACCGCCCCGAAATGGGTGTCACTACGGATGGATTTCGGCCACCCCCGTGTCCAAACTGGTCCGGTTCCGCGGGAAACGTCGTGCGCGTCCGGTCCGGGAGGATGGGGGTGCTGTTGTGGAGAGAGGGAGTGCGGTGTCGTTGTTCTGGCGGATCTTTTCGATGAACGCCGTCGTGCTCGTGGTCGCCGCGCTGCTGCTGCTCAGTCCCATGGTCACCGTGTCCAGCCCGGTGCTGCTCGGCGAGGCGCTCGTCGTGCTCGGCGGGGTCGTGGCGATGCTCGTGGCCAACGCCGTGCTGCTGCGGGTGGGGCTCGCCCCGCTGAAGCGGCTGAGCCGGGCCATGGCCGCCGCCGATCTGCTGCGGCCGGGCGCCAGGACCGCCGTCGCCGGGCACGGCGAGGTCGCCCAGCTCATCAGCACGTACAACGCCATGCTCGACCGGCTCGAGAGCGAGCGCGCCACCAGCAGCGCCCGGGCGCTGTCCGCCCAGGAGGCCGAGCGCCGCCGGGTCGCGCGGGAGCTCCACGACGAGGTGGGGCAGACCCTCACCGCCGTGTTGTTGCAGGTGAAGCGGGTCGCCGACCGGGCGCCGGAGCCGCTGCGCGAGGAGCTGAGCGGGGTGCAGGAGACCACCCGGGGCAGCCTCGACGAGATCCGCCGCATCGCGCGGCGGCTGCGGCCGGGCGTCCTTGAGGACCTCGGCCTGGTGAGCGGCCTGCGAGCCCTCGCCGGGGAGTTCAGCGAGTCCGGTCTCGCCGTCCACGACCGCTTCGACTCAGGCCTGCCCCGCCTGGACGGGGAGGCCGAACTCGTGGTGTACCGCGTCGCGCAGGAAGCCCTCACCAACACCGCCCGGCACGCGGGCACCGGCCGGGCCGAGCTGGCCCTGCGGTGCGTACGGGACGGGGTGGAACTGATCGTCCGCGACGAGGGCCACGGCCTGCGCGACGCCGCGGAAGGCTCCGGCATCCGGGGCATGCGGGAGCGCGCCCTGCTCCTCGGGGGACGGCTGACGGTGGGGGCGGACCCGTCAGGGGCCGGTACGGGCACGGTCGTACGCCTCTGGATCCCGGCGGGCCGCACCACCACGCGCCCCTCCGGGCCCGACGCCACCGCCACGTCCGCCGCGCCTGCCGGGGCGGGGTTGTCCGCCGCGCACGCCGCCGGGCTCGACGGCCCCGACGCGTCGACGGGTACGGCGTCCGCCGCCGTGACCGGCGTCGGCGCGAGCCCCACCGCACCCGCCGTGCCCCCCACCCCGTACGCCCCCGCCACCCCCCACCCAGAGGGCCCCGCATGACCGGCGCGACCGTGATCGCTCCCGCTCCCGCTCCCGCGCGGATTCTGCTGGCTGATGACCATGCCCTCGTCCGCCGCGGGGTGCGGCTGATTCTTGATGGGGAGGGGGACCTCTCCGTGGTGGCCGAGGCGGGGGACGGGGCCGAGGCGCTCGCGTTGGCCAGGGAGGTGCGGCCGGACCTCGTGGTGCTCGACGTGGCGATGCCGCGTCTCACGGGGCTGCAGGCGGCCCGGGAGCTGTCCCGGCTGGCGGACGGGCCCCGCATTCTGATCCTGACCATGTACGACAACGAGCAGTACTTCTTCGAGGCCCTCAGGGCCGGAGCGTGCGGGTACGTGCTCAAGTCCGTCGCCGATCGCGACCTCGTCGCCGCGTGCCGGTCCGCGATGCGCAACGAGCCCTTCATCTACCCGGGCGCGGAGAGCACCCTCATCCGCAAGTACCTCGACCTGCTCCGGCAGGGCCGGGCGCTGCCTCGCAAGGCCATCACCGACCGCGAGGAACAGATCCTGAAGCTCGTCGCCGAGGGGCACACCTCCAAGGAGATCGGCGATCTGCTGACCATCAGCGCCAAGACCGTGGAGCGCCACCGCGCGAACCTCCTCCACAAGCTCGGCCTGCGCGACCGGCTCGCCCTGACCCGGTACGCCATCAGGGCAGGCCTGATCGAGCCCTAGCCCGTCCTCCTGAAGGACCCCGCCGACGGCCCCGTACGACCGCCGCTCGGCGATGCCGTGCTGCCCGCGCACACGCCCCGCGCACACGCCCCACGTACACGCCCCACGTACACGCCCCACGTACACGCCCCGGCCGAGCGCCCCACCGAGTGCCCCGCCGCGTGCCGCGCCCAGACCCCACACGCCCCACACCCCCCCACAGCCACCACCACCGCACCCACACCAAGGGGAGACTGTGCACCACCGCAGTGAACACGCGCCCGTACCCGAGGACACCGGGTACCGAAGACGCCGCCGGTTCGGCGACGGGCCCGCGCCGAAGTCGCTCGCCACCGGGCTCGCGCTGCTCATGGCCGTGTCGTGTCTGTACGGCGCCGAGGCCGCGACGGCCGCGCCCGCGGAGCCCACCGCGGGCAAGGCCGCGAAGCCCGTCGCCACGACCGCCGCGGACCTCGCGTCGGCCCGGGTCGCCGCCCGCCTGCACGGCAAGCGGATCGAGGCCCTGGCGGAGCGCACCGAGACGTCGACGACCTGGGCCAACCCCAACGGCAGCCTCACCACCGAACTGACCGCGGGGCCCACCCGGTTCGAGGACGAGGAGTCCGGCCGGTGGCGGGACGTCGACCTCGACCTGGTGAAGAACGACGACGGCTCGGTGGAGCCGAAGGCCCACCCGCGCGGCCTGGAGCTCGGGGCGCCCGGCGGCAAGCGCCTGTCCCGCATCGACCAGCACGGCACCGCCCGCGACCTGGTCACCCTCGGCGAGGGCGAGGAGCGCATCACGCTCCGGTGGCAGGGCGGCCTGCCCGCGCCGAAGCTGGACGGCACCCGCGCCACGTACGAGAACGCCGTGCCCGGCGCCGACGTGGTGGTCGAGGCCACCCGCACCGGCTTCGAGCAGTTCGTGGACATCAAGCGCAGGCCGACGGAGCGGGACTACGGCTACACCCTGCCCCTGCGCGCCAAGGGCCTCAAGGTCGTCCAGCACAAGGACGGCAGCCTCACCTTCACCGACCGCCGCGGCAAGAAGGACCAGCGGCGGGCCGTCATGCCCGCGCCCGTGATGTGGGACGCCACCGTTGACCCCGTCTCCGGCGAGCACACCCGCCGCGCCCCGGTGAAGATGAAGGCCGTCGAGGTCAAGGGCGGCGTCGACCTCGTCGTCACCCCCGACGCGGACTTCCTCGCCGACCCGAAGACCACATACCCCGTCACCGTCGACCCGTCCACCTCCGCCCTGGCCAACGTCTTCGACACCTACGTCCAGCAGGGCGAGACCCGGGACTGGTCCACCGACACCGAGCTCGACCTCGGCAACCCGGGCACGAAGAACGCCAACGGCACGCCGCGCACGGCGCGTTCCTTCATCTCCTGGGACACCCGGCCCGTCCAGGACGCGCTCGTCATGGACGCGAAGCTGTCGCTGTGGAACTTCCACTCGGCCAACGAGAAGGACTGCAAGGCCCAGCCGTGGGAGGTGTGGTCCGCCGGAGCCGCGTCCACGTCCTCGCGCTGGACCGCGCAGCCCGCGTGGACCGCGAAGAAGGCGACGTCGAACGAGACCCGCGGCAACCCGGCGTGCACCGCCGCGCCCGACGGCTGGATCAACGCCGACGTCACCGGCCTCGTCCAGGAGTGGGCCTCGGCGAAGGCCGCCCGCGGCCACATGGGCCTGCGCGCCGCGAACGAGACCGTGGTCGCGCAGTGGAAGCGGGTCAACTCCGCGAACGCCGCGACCCGTCCGCCCAAGCTGACCGTCACCTACAACTACCGGCCGCGCACCGGCACCAAGCAGGAGGCGGGCCCGCCGTACTTCTCCTACGGCGGCGCGTACGTGGTGAACAGCCTCACCCCGACGCTGCGCGACACCTTCACCGACGCGGACGGCGACAAGGTCAACGGCACCTTCCAGATCTTCGACACCGCCACCGACAAGCAGGTCGGGAACGTGCTGGTGTCGAAGTGGGTGCCGTCCGGGCAGGTCGCGTCGGTGACCGTGCCCGCGGGCGTGCTCGCGCACGGAAAGACGTACAAGTTCCGTACGTCTCCGTACGACAACGCGCACTACAACACAGGCTGGTCGGCGTGGAAGACCTTCACGGTCGACACCTCCGCGCCGTCCGCGCCCACGAAGGTCACGTCCACGGACTACCCGAAGGGCGCCTGGGTGAAGGGCGCGGGCAAGCCCGGCACCTTCACCGTCACGCCGCCCGGCTCCGACCACAACTGGCTGGAGTGGTCCCTGGACGGCGTGACCTGGACGAAGGAGCCCACCGGCGGGACGGGCGCGGCGAAGAACATCTCCGTCACCCCGCCGAAGGACGGCACGCACACCCTCCAGGTACGCGCCGTCGACAAGGCCGACAACAAGTCCGAGGCCGTCGAGTACACCTTCCACGCCGGTCCCGGCGGCTTCGTGCAGCCGTCCGACGGCGAGCGCACCGCGCGGCGCCTGCCGCTGCTCGCCGAGGCCGACGGCGACACGTTCGACGAGGTGTCCTTCTCGTGGCGCCGCGCCGAGGCCGACGACTGGGTGCGGATCCCCGCCAAGGACGTCGGCGCGGGCGGCAGCGCGCTCGACGGCTGGCCCGTCGCCCTCACCGAGGGCCGCAGCGACAGGCTGGTGTGGAACGCCACCGACACCGTCGGCCCCGACGGCAGCGTGCAGATCAAGGCCGACTTCACCGGGCCGAAGGGCGCCACGGGCAGCACCGCGCCGCTCACCGTCGTCGTCGACCGGAACGCCAGTGACGCCGCGACCGCCGAGACCGGCCCCGGCTCGGTGAACCTGCTCACCGGTGACCACACCCTGTCCGCCACGGACGCCTCCGCGTTCGACCTGTCGGTGAGCCGCACCGCCTCGTCGCGGACCCCCGACAAGGGGGCCAAGCAGGAGAACCAGGCGCCGATCTTCGGCAAGGAGTGGGTGGCGGGCACCGCCGCCGAGCTGACCGACTCGGACTTCTCGCACCTGCGGAAGATCTCCGCGACGGCCGTGGCCGTCGTCGACGCCGAGGGCGAGGAGACCCACTTCACCGCGAACGCGGCCAAGAGCGCGTGGATCCCGGAGCCCGGCTCCGAGGACCTCACGCTCAAGGGCGGCGTCACCGGGTCGTTCACGCTGACCGACACCGAGGGCACCGTCACCGAGTTCACCCGCACCGACGCCGCCGCCAGCACCTGGCAGGTGTCCAGCACCCTCCTCGACGGGCTCGCCAACTCGACGACGACCATCGTGTCCGAGTCCGTGACCGTCGACGGCAAGAAGCTGGCCCGCCCCCGGCGCGTGGTCGCGCCCACCTCGGCCGCGTCCGCCGCCGCCTGCACCGCGACTCCGGCGACCAAGGGCTGCCGCGTCCTTGAGTTCGTGTACGCGGACCGCACGACCGCCTCCGGCGACACCTTCGGCGACCACGAGGGCCGGGTCAGGGAGCTGCGCCTGTGGGCCACCGCCCCCGGCGCGAGCGAGGCCACCGCCAAGTCCGTCCAGAAGTACGCCTACGACGGCGCCGGCCGGCTGCGCCAGGCCTGGAACCCGCAGATCAGCCCGGCCCTCAAGTCCGCCTACGACTACGACGGCGCGGGCCGGGTCACCACGTACACCCCACCCGGCGAACTGCCCTGGACCTTCACGTACGGCAAGGCGGGCAGCGCCGCCACCGCCGGTGAGGGCATGCTCCTGAAGGCGTCCCGCTCCGGCCTGAAGCCGGGCACCACCGGCACGCAGGAGGGCACCGCGAGCACCGCCGTCGTCTACGACGTGCCGCTGACCGGCGCCAAGGCCCCGTACAAGATGGGCGCGGCCGACGTGAAGGCGTGGGGGCAGCTCGACGCCCCGACGGACGCGGCGGCGGTGCTCCCCGCCGACGCCGTGCCGTCCGCGCACTCCGGCGACGAGCTGACCCCGGCCGCGTACCGGCGCGCCGACGTGCACTACCTGGGCGTGTCGGGCCGCGAGGTCAACACGGCGACGCCCGGCGGGCACCTCACCACCACCGAGTCCGACCGCTTCGGCAACACGGTGCGCGAACTGAGCGCGGCCAACCGCGCGGTCGCCCTGGGCCTGACCGCCGCCGACAAGGCCGTCCAGGCCGACCTGGGCCTGGCCGGACTCACCCCGGCGGAGCGCGCCGACCTGCTCGCCACCCGCTCCCTGTACAACGACAACGGCACCCGCAAGCTGGAGGAGCTCGGCCCGCTGCGGCGCGTCGACCTGACGGCGGACCTGAAGTCGGGCGCCACCACCCTGGTCCCGGCGGGCACGTCGGTGGCCGCGCGCGGCAGGACCCTCAACGAGTACGACGCCGGGCGTCCCTCGGACGGCACCGCCAAGGTCAAGGACCAGGTCACCAAGGTCACGACGGGCGCCGAGGTCCGCGAGCACCCGGGCGTCCTCGGCGAGAGCCGCGTGACGCAGACGGTGTTCGACTGGGCCAAGGGCCAGCCCGCGAAGACGATCCAGGACCCGGGCGGGCTCGCGCTCACCACGACCACCGAGTACGACGCGCAGGGCCGGGTCGTCAAGCAGCTCCTGCCGGGCGCGAACGGCTCGGACGCCGGGACCCGCGTGACCAGCTACTGGTCGGCGACGGGCAGCGGCCGCTGCGCCGGGCGCCCGGAGTGGGCCGACCTGGTCTGCGAGGTCGCGCCCGGCGGCGAGGTCACCGGGGGTGGCAGCCAGCCCAAGGAACTGCCCTCGTTCACCACCGAGTACGACTGGTGGGGGAGCCCCGCGAAGGTCACCGAGACCGCGAACGGCGTGACCCGCACGACCACGACCACGTACGACGACGCGGGCCGCCAGACCAAGGTGGCCGTGACCGGCGGCACGGGCGAGCAGGTCCCCCAGTCCACGACCGAGTACGACCCGGCCACCGGCCAGGCCGTGCGGACGACGTCGCCCACGGGCGGCAGCCTCACCAAGACGTTCGACAGGCTGGGCCGCCAGGTCGCCTACACCGACGGCGGCACCACCACCACCGAGTACGACCTGCTCGGCCGCCCGGTGAAGGTCACCGACACGGCGCCGTCCACCGTCACGTACACCTATGACACCGCGGCCGAGCCGCGGGGCCTGGCCACGAAGACCGTCGACTCCGTCGCGGGCGCGTTCCGGGCCACGTACGACGCCGACGGCTCCGTGGCGAGCGAGCAGCTGCCCGGCGGCTACACCCTCACGCAGACCGAGGACACCGCGGGCGCGGTCACGGACCGCACGTACACGCGGGACAGCGACGGCACGACCGTCTACTCCGACACCGTGACCAAGTCGGTCCACGGCCAGGTCACCGAGCACGCGGGCTGGTCGGGGCAGAGCTACCGCTACGACGCCACGGGGCGGCTGACCACCGTCGAGGACACCGCCGAGACGGTGTGCACGCGCCGCGCCTACGGCTTCGACGCGCGCGCCAACCGCACGTCCCTGACCACCGCGTCCGGCACGCCCGGCGCCGACTGCCCCGCATCGGGAGGCACCACCGCCAAGCACACCTACGACAGCGCCGACCGGCTCGTCGACCCGGGGTACGCCTACGACGCCTTCGGCCGCACCACCGCGGCCCCCGGCAACGGCTCGCTCGGCTACTACGCCAACGACCTGGTGCACCGGCAGACGGAGGGCGGCAAGCGGCAGACCTGGCAGCTCGACGCCGCCCTGCGGTTCCGCTCCTGGACCGTCGAGTCCGGCTCCGGCTCCTCCTGGGCCAAGGAGCAGTCCAAGGTCAACCACTACGACAGCGACGGCGACAACCCCCGCTGGATCGTGGAGGACACCGCCACCGGCGCCCTGACCCGCATGGTGGACTCCGCCTCCGGCGACCTGGCCGCCACCACGGACAAGACCGGCGACGCGGTGCTCCAGCTCACCACCGTCCACGGCGACGTGGCGCTCCAGCTGCCCCTCGACAAGAGCCGGGCGCCCGTCGCGCTCGACTCCGACGAGTACGGCAACCCGCGCGCGGGCCAGGCCCCGGCCCGCTACGGCTGGCTGGGCGGCAAACAGCGTTCGGCCGAGACCCTCACCGGCCTCACCCTGATGGGCGTGCGCCTGTACCACCCGGCCACCGGCCGCTTCCTGTCCGTCGACCCGGTCTACGGCGGCGGCAACAACGCCTACGAGTACGTGGGCGGCGACCCCGTCAACCGCTTCGACCTCGACGGCAAGTGGTGGAAGAAGGTCAAGCGCGGCCTCAAGCGGGTCGGCCGCAACGTCCGCAAGAACTGGCGCACGTACGCCGGGTACGGCGCGACGGCGGCGTGCATCGTCGCCTCGGCGGGCACCTGCGCGATCGCGAGCGTCGCGGTGTTCGCCGCGACGTCCGCCGCCGACGGACGCGGCGGCAAGTGGCGGACGAAGAAGTACTGGCGGTCGACGGCCAAGTCGGCGGCCTGGACCGCCGTGGGCGTCGGCGCGGGCCGCTTCGCCGCGGGCTCCTGGTGGAAGTCCAGCAAGGGCTTCTCCCGGGGCGGCAGGCACGCCGCGGGCCGCAGCCGGCACGCCAAGCGGTTCTCCTACCGCAGGACGGCGTGGGGCTACGCGGGCAACGCGTGGACGGGCACGCTCACCTGCGGGATGAGCTGGAAGATGCGGTACTGCTAGCGGCAGTCCGCCCGGTGGGGGCGTGGCGCCACGCGCGCGGCGCCCCCGCCGGGCGACCCAGAGGATGAGGCGTACAGACACATGCACTACACCAACCGGCCCGTGCGACGGGCCTCGTGGGCGGTCGTCGCGATGATGGCGCTCGTCGCCGTCCAGTTCCTCTTCGGCGGCGGCGAGGGGCCGCGCGACGCCTGGGACGTCGCCCTGGCCCTGGCCCTGCCCGCCGGGGTGACCTGGGTCCTCGTCCGCACCGGCCTCACGCCGTCCGTGGCGTGGGACGAGAAGCGGCTCGTGGTCCGCAACCCGTTCTTCGTGTACGAGGCGTGCCTGGCCGACGTGCGGCTGCTCGGCCGGGCGGGCCGGGGCGGGGCGCTGCACGTCGAGGGCCTCGGCACGGTGCTTCCGTGGGCGATGACGCGCTCGGTGTTCGACGGGCGCAGGGCCGAGGCCGCGCGGCGCGAGCTGCGGCAGGCGGTGCGGCGGGCCGGGGGCGCGGCGTCGGCGCCGGTGCGGCGGCGCTTGCGGGTGGAGTGGACCGACGTCCTGGTGCTGCCGATCCTGGGGGCGTTCGTCTGGGCGTTCCTGCCGTAGCCCGGCCCGGCGGGGCAGCGGCCGGGGGCGGTCAGACGAGGGGCGGGCGGCCCAGCTTCGTCATCAGCCACACCGTGCGCCAGCGCATCGGCCGCCGCTCGCCGCACGAGGTGCGCAGGCCCTCGACGAAGCCGCCCGCCCAGGCGCGCAGGCCGCCGAGGGACCGGGTGCGCAGGAGCGTGAGCAGGGTCCACACCGCCAGGTAGAGGGGGATCAGGAGCAGCGGAAGGCGGCGCCGGGCCAGCCAGACGCGGTTGCGGGCCGTCATGCGGTAGTAGACGGCGTGCCGGGCGGGGGACGTCTTGGGGTGCTGGAGCAGCAGCGCCGGTTCGTACAGGACCTTCCAGCCGTCGTCGAGCGCGCGCCAGGCGAGGTCGGTCTCCTCGTGCGTGAAGAAGAAGTCGGCGGGCCAGTCGCCGGTCCGCTCCAGCATCTCCATGGAGAAGGCGTGGCCGCCGCCGAGGAAGGACGTGACCAGGCCCCGGCGCATCGGGTCCTTGGCGCGCAGGCGCGGCACGTGGCGGCGCTGGGTCTCGCCGTGCTCGTCGGCGATGCGGAAGCCGACGACGCCGAGGCGCGGGTCCTCGGCGAACAGGCGCTGCACGGTGCGGAACACGTCGGGGTCGACGAGCAGCCCGTCGTCGTCGAGCTCGATCGCCACGTCCACGTCGCCGAACTCGCGCAGCCGCCGCAGGGCGACGTTGCGGCCGCCGGGGCAGCCCAGGTTCTCGTCGAGCGCGATCGTGGTGACCTCGCCGGGGTGGGCGGGGAAGTCCGGCAGCTCGGTGCCGTTGCCCACGATCACGACCCGGGTGGGCGGGACGTCCTGCTTGGCGACGGACTCCAGGAGGGCGTCGACGTCCTTGGGGCGGTTGCCCATGGTCACGATGGCCACACCCAGGCGCGGTTCGGACACGGGGAGCCCTCCAGATCGGGTCGCAGGGGTGGTCGGGGCGGTTCGGCCGCGGCCGGGGGAGCGGTGCGCCGCCTTGACGGTTCTGGCGATGGTAGCCGTTCACCGGTGTGTTCATCGCACGACGGGGCGCGTTCATGACGTTCACTCCGGCGCGTGCGCCAGGTGGCGCAGTGAAAGGCGCCGACGGCTCGACCGGTTTTGGTCGTGACATGTCAAAAATCAAGAAGGCGTCCCTTGTGACCTCCGGGGGAGCGTGTCTCAATGCCTCCAACCCAAATCGCTGACACACCGTCAGCCGCCGTGGTGCGGGGGCGTGTTCGGCGATGCGGCACCCCACACTCCCCCCATGCGAAGGCAGGTCATTCCATGCGGCACGGCAGACTCGCCCTCTGTTCGGCACTCGGCACCGCGGCGCTCACGCTGAGCGCCCTCGCGCTCTCCCCCACCGCGACCGCCGTGGACCCGACGACGGCGACCCTCGACTTCGAGTGCGGCTCGTTCGGCTCGGGCGCGGCGACCCTCAAGGCCACGCAGAACGGCACCAGCGCCACCATCGAGCTCTCCACGTCCGCGATCACCGCGCCGGTCAACGTCGGCGCGGGCGCCGTCAACTCCACCCTCACCCTCACCAAGAACGGCACCGGCACCACCACCTTCACCGGCCGCGCCAACCCGGCCATCCCCGCGGGCAGCCCCATCTCCAGCGGCCCGCTCAAGGGCACCGTCGCCTCCGGCGACAGGCTCTCGGCCAAGTCCCTCAAGGTCGTCGTCTTCGGCATCACCGTGACCTGCAACGCGACGTCCGAGCAGAAGCCGGGGCCGTTCGTCTTCTGACCGCCCCGCAGAGGCGCCGCCGCCCGGACGGCGGGCGGCGGCGCCCCACCCGAAATCCCGTTGCCGCCGCGCCCGCGCCCTGCCTACCGTTCCGATCATGCTGCCCCCCGTGCGCACCGACGAGGAGTGGGACGCGATCGTCCCGGACGAGGCCGTGATGCGGCCCGGCGCGGCGGACCTGTGCGCCCGGCTCGGCGTCGCGGGGGTGCCGCTCACCCGCTTCCGCGAAGGCTCCCAGCCCGTCTACGCCGTCGGCGACGACCTCGTGCTCAAGCTCTTCCCCGCCGCCGCGGCCGACGACGGCGTCACCGAGGCCCGCGTCCTCGCCCACGTGCACGGCCGCCTGCCCGTCGCGACCCCCCGGGTCCACTCCTGGGGCGCGTACGAGAACGGCTGGCGCTACGTCCTGATGTCCCAGCTCCCCGGCGAGAGCCTGCACCACGCCTGGCCGCGCGTGCCCGGGGCCGACCGGGAGCGGCTCGTCGAGCGGGCCGGGCGGACGCTCGCCGCACTGCACGCCCTCGACCACGCGCCGCTCGCCGGCGCCCTCGGGCCCGGCGACTGGGACGCGTTCCTGGCCCGGCAGCGGGCGGGCGCCGTCGAACGGCAGCGCGCGCGGCACCTCCCCGAGCACTGGCTGGAGCAGATTCCGGACTTCCTCGACGCGGTGGCGGGCGTGGGGGAGCGCGCGGCGGAGAGCGCGGGGGAGCGCGCGGCGCAGGCGCCCGCCGCCGGGGGCCGGCGTGCCCTGCTGCACACCGAGTTCATGCGCGAGCACCTGCTCGCCGCGCCCGCGCCGGACGGCCGCTGGGAGCTCACCGGGCTCTTCGACTTCGAGCCCGCGATGATCGGCGACCCGGCGTACGACTTCGTGGCCGTCGGCCTCTACGTCACGCGCGCCGACCCCCGCCTCCTGGCCCGCTTCACCTCGGCGTACGGCCGCGCCTTCGAGCCCCGCAGACTCCTCGCCCACACGCTGCTGCACGTCTACAGCAACCTGCCCCGCTACCTGCGCGAGCTGCCCGCCCCGCCCGAGCCGACCCTCGACGCGCTGGCCGAGCACTGGTTCGGGCGGGGCTAGCGGCGGCCTAGTCCACGGGCACGAGCGTCAGATAGGCGATGCCGAGCAGGCCGCGGTAGCCGCGCAGCCAGGTCGCGCGGTGCCGGTCCGCGCGCTCGCGGGCCTGGGCCGCGAGCGGATGCCCCGCGTTGGCGGCGAGCCAGACCTCGGTGTCCGCGAGGTACGCCGACTCGAACTCCTCCCACTCCTCGGCGTTCGCCGTCTCCACCCACATCGGCCGGAAGCCCGCGGCGACCGCCGCGTCCGTCAGGTCGCCCAGGTGCAGATGCTCGTCGGTGCGGGCGTCCGGCCACATCGCGGCCAGCTCCGCCGCGGTCGGCGTGCGCTCCCAGAAGCCCTCGCCGAGGACGACGCGCCCGCCGGGGCGCACCAGGCGGCGCAGGGCCCGCAGCGCGTCGGCGGTGTGCGGGGGCGCGGCGTCGGCCGGGCGCAGGGTGTGGGCGGAGCCGAGGCAGAGCACGACGTCGGCCGGGCCGCGCGCGGTGTCCGTCGCCGACTCGGCCGCGAACTCCACCCGGTCCGCGAGCCCCCTGGCCCGGGCCAGGGCCCTGCCCCGCTCCAGGTCCTCCTCGTTCAGGTCGACCCCGACGGCGGTGGCGGCGGGCGCCGCCTGGAGGAGGCGCAGCGTCAGCTCGCCCCAGCCGCAGCCGAGGTCGAGCACGGTGGGCCGGTCCGCGGCCGTCAGGGCCTCGGCGGCCCGCGCCACGATGCGGGTGGCCCGCGCCTCGGACAGGGGGCCGTGGAAGGTGAGGCGGGTGAGGCGGGGCGGGGCGTCTGTGGAGGTCATGGTGGGGCACGCTATGCGTTCGTGGTCGCCCGGTGCACGGGATTTATGCCCTCGCGGGTACTAGGGCGGTCCTTCAGGCCTCGGCCTCCCGCAAGGCCCGCCTCCGGGAGGCCACGAGTGCGGCCGTCGCGACCCCCGTGGCGAGCAGGGCCGCCGGTGCCATCCAGGCCCGGTTGAGGGCGTCCCCGAGCGCGTGGTCGGCGGACAGGCGACCCGGCCCCGTGATCGCGAGCGCCGCCGAGACGAGGCCGAGGACCGCCGGGTACTCGAAGCCGCCGCCCTGGTTGAAGAAGCCGTTGGGCGCGTGCACGGGCGCTGCCCCGGCCATGGCTCCGGCGGCCGCGGCCCCGGCCGCGGGCGTGGCGAGGCCGAGCGCGAGCAGCGCGCCCCCGCCCGCCTCCGCGAGCCCCGCGAGCACGGCGTTGGCCTTGCCCGGGCGGTAGCCGACGGACTCGAAGTACGCGCCGGTGCCCTCGATCCCGCCGCCCCCGAACCAGCCGAGCAGCTTCTGCGAGCCGTGCGCGGCGAGCACCGCGCCCGTGCCGGTGCGGAGCAGCAGCAGGCCGATGTCGCGCCGGTCGGGGCGGGCGCACGGGTGGGAACGGCGACAGGTCACGGCGGGCTCCAGGGCGGGTTCGGGACGGGGGCGCCTCCTGGCGGGGCACCCCCGAAGGACGCTTCCCTCCACCGTCCACCGGGACGGCCCCGCCCACGAGGTGCGGCCCGCCGCCCGGGTGAGTGGCCGCCGGGGCCGGACGCGGGCGCGCGGTGGCGGGACCACCGCCCCGGTGTGACCGTGGACGCATGACCATTCCGGTGAACCAGCTCAGCGACCCGACGGTCAGGGACTTCGTCACCGCCCTGAACGCGGGCGACAGGACCGCCCTGACGGGCCTGCTCACGCCCGACGCGACCATGTCCGACGACGGCTCCGACCGGAACCTCATGGAGTGGCTCGACCGTGAGGCGTTCTCGTCCGGCGGCCACATGGACGTCGAGTCGGAGGCGGACGGCGGCCGCGCCCTCGTGGCCGACTACCGCAACGACACCTGGGGCGCGATGCGCACCAAGTGGAAGTTCACGGTGGACGGCGGGAAGGTGTCCCGGTTCGAGACCGGACAGGCCTGAACCGGGACCGGGGTTCGAGACCGGACAGGCCTGAACGGGACCGGAGGGTGTCGCTCCTGATCAGGCCGGGATGCGCACCGCCGCGCCCGACACGCGCACCCGGGTGTCCCCCTCGCGCAGCGTCACCGTGAGGACTCCGGGGCGCCCCATGTCCACGCCCTGGTGCAGGGTCAGCTCCGCCGCGGCGGGCACCAGGCCGAGCTCGCGCGCGTAGGCGCCGAACGCCGCCGCTGCCGCGCCGGTCGCCGGGTCCTCGACGACGCCGCCGACGGGGAACGGGTCCCGTACGTGGTAGACGGACGGGGTCTCCCGCCAGACCAGCTGGACCGTCACCACGTCGAGCCGCAGCATCAGGGACCTCAGCCGCTCGAAGTCGTAGTCCAGGTCGGCGAGCCGCTCGCGCGTGGCCGCCGCGAGGACCAGGTGCCGGGCGCCCGCGTAGGCGATCCGCGGCGGCAGCTGTGCGTCGAGGTCGTCCGCCGCCCAGCCGAGGGCGGCGAGGGCCTCGGTGACGTCGGCCGCGGGGGCCTCGCTCACCTTCGGCTCGACGCTGGTCAGGGTGGCGCGCAGCACCCCGTCGGCCTCCGCGACGGTGACCGGCACGGTGCCGGCCTCGGTCGTGAACACGAAGTCGCCGGCCCCGTCGCGCTCGGCGAGGGCGACCGCCGTCGCCACGGTGGCGTGGCCGCAGAAGGGGACCTCCGTCTGCGGGCTGAAGTACCGCACGGTGAAAGTGCGGCCCTCGGGCCCGAGCCCGGCGGGCCCCGGCGTCACGAACGCCGTCTCGCTGTAGCCGAGGTCCGCGGCGATCGCGAGCATCCGCACGCCGTCGAGCCCGTCGGCGTCGAGGACGACTCCGGCCGGGTTGCCCCCGTCGGGGTCGGTGGCGAAGGCGGTGTAGCGCAGGACGTCGGCGGTCTGGGCGTGCTGGTCTGATGTGCTCATGCCGCACGATAACCCGCGTGCGGCCGGGGGCATTCCCGGCCGCACGCGGGTGCGCGCGCGAGCCCGCCCGGGCTCAGTGGCAGTTCTTGGAGCCCCCGTCGCGGGTGGTCCACGAGCAGGAGTCGAGCTGCGAGCCGTTCGGCTTGATCAGGCGGGCCTTGTCGGTGGTGTTGTTCCACACGTGCCAGCCGCGGCCCCAGTAGCGCACGCCGGAGGCGTTGGTGCCCTTGCCGGTGCGGACCTTGACGGTCTTGCCCGCGCCTATCTTGTAGCTGCCGAAGGTGTAGGTGTAGTTGGTGTTGTCCTTCAGCCGGTAGCCCTTGAGCTGGATCGGGCCGCTGCTGCTGTTGTGGATGTTCACCCACTCGCCGTTGACCGAGGCACGGGCGGTGGTGTCCCGGCCGGGGCTGTCGTACTGGATGAAGCCGAGGTGCAGACCGCCCTGGTGGCGCGGGGCCGCGGTCGCCGGGCCTGCGGCGAGCAGCGGGGCCGTGAGTGCGGTGGCGGCGAGGACGGCCGTGGCCGCCGAACGAATGCGCAACGTGTGCTCCGTGTGTGAAGTTTCCGTGGAGAGCTGCCGAGCCTAGCGGCTGGCCGCGGGCCCCGAGGGCGGATCCCGGAGGCTGGCCAGAGCCTGGTCCCCAGTTCGTCCGAAATCCGTAGGGGCGTCATCCGCCGCTCGGCGCAGGGAGGTTGCGCGCCCTGGCGGGCATGGTGAAGTCCGCTGCGGTACGGATGTGCCGCGCCATCACGTCGGACGTCTGCGGCCTCATCGTGGCTGGTCGCGCCCACGCGGCGGAGCCGCACACAGACACGGCCCCGCGCCCCCCGCGGGGCGCTCCCCGGCGTGCGGCCCTCAGCCCCGCCCCACATACGGCATCGCGGTCGCGAGCACCGTGGCGAACTGCACGTTGGCCTCCAGGGGCAGCTCCGCCATGTGCCGCACCGTGCGCGCCACGTCGGCCACGTCCATCACCGGCTCGACCGCGACGTCCCCGTTGGCCTGCGGGATCCCCGTACGCATGCGCGCGGTCATGTCCGTCGCCGCGTTGCCGATGTCGATCTGGCCGACGGCGATGCGGTACGGACGCCCGTCCAGGGACAGGGACTTGGTCAGGCCCGTGAGGGCGTGCTTGGTGGCGGTGTACGCGACGGAGTGCGGGCGCGGCGCGTGCGCGGAGATCGAGCCGTTGTTGATGATCCGGCCGCCGCGCGGCTCCTGCTCCTTCATCTGCCGGAACGCCGCCTGCGCGCACAGGAACGCGCCGTTGAGGTTCGTGTCGACGACGTGGCGCCAGGCGTCGTACGGCAGCTCCTCGACGGGCACGCCGCCAGGACCGAACGTACCGGCGTTGTTGAAGAGCAGGCCGAGCCGCCCGAACCGCTCGCGCACGGCGGCGAAGAGCGCGGCGACGTCGTCGGGCGCGGAGACGTCGGTCCGTACGCACAGCGCCCGTTCGCGGACGGCTTCGCCCCCCTCGGCGGCGGCCAGGGCGACCGTCTCGCGCAGCGGCTCGTCCCGGCGGCCCGCGAGCGCGACGGACCAGCCCGCGCGCAGCAGTTCCACGGTGACGGAACGGCCGATTCCGGAGCCCGCGCCGGTGACCACGGCGGTCTTCGCGGCGGCGTCCGGGGCGGCCTCCGGGGTCGCCTCCCCGGCCGTCTCGGCTGCCACGGGGGCCTCCTGAGGGTCCGTCCGGGAGGTGCTGGGGGAGGCCGTTCGCTCTGCGTTCATGGCCCCGCAGCGTACGGGAGGGTCCGCAACTCGGACATCATCTGCTCGACATATGGCTGTTGTGTACGTGACAGGCCATCGTCGTCCCTCGGCACTCCAATGCACCGTACAGCCATTGTCCGGGAGGGGCACATGTCAGCTTCAGGTCACCACGCACCCGAACTCCGCGCGGCAGCACGCCACTTGGGCCGCCGCCGCTTCCTGACCGGCACCGGCGCGGCCGCGGCGCTGGCCTTCGCCACCAACCTGCCCACGGCCGGTGTCGCGGGCGCCGCCGAGCTCGACGCCGCACGCGTCTTGGACGACCCGTTCACCCTGGGCGTCGCGTCCGGCGACCCGCAGCCCGACTCCGTGCTCCTGTGGACCCGCCTCGCGCCCGAGCCGTACGCGGAGAACGGCGGCCTGCCCGCCGAGCGCGTCACCGTCCAGTGGGAGCTGTCCCGCGACCCCCGCTTCCGCCGCTCCGTCAGACGCGGCACGGCCACCGCGCACCCCGAGTTCAACCACTCCGTGCACGTCCAGGTCGACCACCTCGACACCGACCGCGCGTACTACTACCGCTTCCGCGCCGGCAAGTGGACCTCCGAGACCGGCCGCACGCGGACCGCGCCGCACCCGCACGGCCGCACCGGCGAGCTCACCCTGGCCGCCGTGTCCTGCCAGGCGTACCACGACGGCTACTTCACCGCGTACAAGCACCTCGCGGAGGACGACGTCGACGTCGTCTTCCACCTCGGCGACTACCTCTACGAGTACGCCGTGAACTCCGTCGGCGGCGCCCGCAAGTACACCGACCGCGTGCTGCCCGACGTCTTCAACCGCGAGACGCAGACCCTCGACGACTACCGCCGCCGGTACGCGCTCTACAAGTCCGACCCCGACCTGCGGGCCGCGCACGCCGCGCACCCCTTCGTCGTCACCTGGGACGACCACGAGGTCGAGAACAACTACGCCGACGACCTCGACGAGAACGGCAACCCGCCCGAGGAGTTCCTGCTGCGCCGCGCCTCCGCGTACCGCGCCTACTGGGAGAACCAGCCGCTGCGCCGCCCGCAGCAGCCCTCCGGGCCCGACATGCAGCTCTATCGCCGCCTCCAGTGGGGCCGCCTCGCCCAGTTCGACATCCTCGACACCCGGCAGTACCGGTCCGACCAGGCCTACGGCGACGGGGCGCACGTACCCGGGCCCGAGTCGCTCGACCCCAAGCGGACCATCACCGGGGCCGGCCAGGAGCGCTGGCTCATCGACGGCTGGCGCCGCTCGCGCGCCCTGTGGAACGTCGTTCCGCAGCAGGTCACCTTCTCCCAGCGCAAGCTCGACCTGAACCCCGTCGCCAAGGTCAGCATGGACGCGTGGGACGGCTACGCGGCCTCGCGGCAGCGGGTCCTCGACGGGGCGAAGGCCGCCGACGTCGAGAACCTCGTGGTCCTCACCGGTGACGTGCACGTCGGCTACGCCTTCGACATCCTCGACGACTTCGACAAGCCCTCGTCGAAGATCGTCGGCACGGAGATCGTCGCGACGTCCATCACCAGCGGCAAGGACGGCGCGGAGCGGCCCGCCAACTGGGAGACGTACACCAAGGCCAATCCGCACCTGAAGTTCTACAACGGCCGCCGCGGCTACGTGACCGTGGCCCTGGGCCGCGACGAGGCGCGCGCCGACTTCAAGACGGTCTCCGCGGTCACCACGCCGGGCGCCCCTCTCGCGACGGCCGCGTCCTTCGTCACGGAGGCGGGCAACCCGGGCCTGCACCCGGCGTAGCTCCCCCCCCCCCCGCTTTTCGGCGCTTCGCGCCTCGTCCTCAAACGCCGGACGGGCTGGATGGTGCCGCTTGCGGCGGTGTTTCAGCCCCTCCGGCGTTTGAGGAGCGGGGGTCTGGGGGCGGAGCCCCCAGGAAGCGGGAAGGGGCGGGATTGGGGACCGCCCGGCAGGGCCTGCGACGATAGGGGGACACGACAACTACCGGGAGGGGCGCGATGGCGGAGACACAGGCAGAGGGACAGATACGGGAGGCGGCGGGGCCCCAGGACCCCGTCGCCCGCCGCATCGCGACAGGGGCCCTCGTCACGCTCATCCTCGGCGGCCTCACCGCCATGCCCCCGCTCTCCATGGACATGTACCTCCCGGCCCTGCCGGAGGTCACCGACGCCCTGCACGCCCCGGCCGCCACCATCCAGCTCACCCTCACCGCCTGCCTCATGGGCATGGCGCTCGGCCAGCTGGTCGTGGGGCCGATGAGCGACAAGTGGGGCAGACGCCGCCCCCTCCTGACCGGCCTGCTCGTCTACGTCCTCGCGACGGCGATCTGCGCGTTCGCCCCGACCGCCGAGCTGCTCATCGCCTTCCGCCTGCTCCAGGGCCTCGCGGGCGCCGCCGCGATCGTGATCGCGCGGGCCGTGGTGCGCGACCTGTACGACGGCGTGGAGATGGCCCGGTTCTTCTCCACGCTGATGCTGATCTCCGGCGTCGCCCCCGTCGTCGCGCCGCTCATCGGCGGCCAGGTGCTGCGCCTGACGGACTGGCGCGGCATCTTCGTCGTCCTGACCGTCGTGGGCATCGCCCTGACGCTGCTCGTGTGGCGCGGCCTGCCGGAGACCCTCGCGCCCGGGGACCGGCACGGCGGCGGCACCGCCGAGGCGCTGCGCACCATGCGCGGGCTCCTCGCGGACCGCGTCTTCACCGGCTACATGGTCGCGGGCGGCTTCGCCTTCGCCGCCCTGTTCGCGTACATCTCCGCGTCCCCGTTCGTCATCCAGGAGATCTACGGAGCCTCGCCGCAGACCTTCAGCCTCCTGTTCGGCGTGAACTCCGTCGGCCTCATCGTCGTCGGCCAGATCAACGGCAAGCTGCTCGTGGGCCGGGTCAGCCTCGACAAGGCGCTCGGCTTCGGACTCGTGGTGATCACGCTCGCCGCGACCGCGCTGCTGCTGATGACGAGCGGCGTCTTCGGTGACGTCGGCCTCGTCGGGGTGGCCGCCGGGCTCTTCGTCCTGATGTCGGCGATGGGCCTGGCCATGCCCAACACCAACGCCCTCGCGCTGATGCGCACCAAGCACGCCGCGGGGTCGGCCTCCGCGCTGCTCGGCACCTCCTCCTTCCTGATCGGCGCGATCGCCTCGCCGCTCGTCGGCATCGCGGGCGAGAAGACCGCAGTCCCGATGGCCGTCGTCCAGCTGACGTGCGGGCTGGCGGCCATCGGCTGCTTCGTGGGACTGTGCCGCCCGTGGCAGCGGACCAGTACCCATCGGGAGCCGGAGGGGGCGGACCGCTGACGCCGCCCCGGGTCCTGCGCCCGGGCACCGCGGACCGCGCCGGGCTCGACCCCGACGCACTCGCCCGCCTCGTCCACGACGTACGGGAGCTGACGCGCGGCCCGCGGCCGTGGTGCGCGGGCGCCGTGGTCCTCGCCGGGCGCGGCCCGGTGATCGCCGTGGCCGAGGCGGCGGGCTGGGCGGTGCGGTACGCCGCGTACGACGAGCGGGCCGACGCGGGCGTCGAGCTGCCGGCCGGACGGCGGGTGCCGATGACCGTGGACACGCCCTTCGACCTGGCCTCGCTCACCAAGCTGTTCACGACCGTGGCGGCCGTGCAGCAGCTGGAGCGCGGCACCCTCGGCCTCGACGAGCCGGTCGGGACGTACGTCCCGGAGTTCACGGGCGCCGCCGCGCACGGGACCACCGTGCGCCAGCTCCTCACCCACACGTCCGGGCTGCGGCCCGAGCTGCCGCTGTACGACCTGCCCGACGCGGCCGCGCGGCTGCGGGCCCTGCGCGCCGAGGCTCCCTCGGGGCCGCCGGGCACCCACCTCTACTCCGACCTGAACCTGCTGCTCCTCCAGCACGTCCTGCACCGCGTCACCGGGCATCCCCTCGACGTCCTCGTCCGCGACGGCATCACCCGGCCGCTCGGCATGGCCGCCACCGCCTTCGGGCCCCGCCCCGGCGCGGCCGCCACCGAGGACCAGCGCGGGCCCTGGGCGAAGGCCGACCGGGGCATGCTGCGCGGCGAGGTCCACGACGAGAACGCGTGGGCGCTCGGCGGCGTGGCGGGCCACGCCGGGCTGTTCTCCACCGCGCGGGACCTCGCCGTGTTCTGCCGGGCGCTGCTGTGCGGCGGCGCGTACGGCTCCGCCCGCGTCCTGGGGCCCGCCTTCGTCGACCTGATGCTGGCGCCGCCCGGGCTCGGCTTCGCCGTCGACCAGCCGTGGTTCATGGGGGAGCTCGCGGGCCGCGGCGCGGCCGGGCACACCGGCTTCACCGGCACGTCCCTGGTGCTCGACCGGGCCACGGACACCTTCCTGGTGCTCCTGGCCACCACGGTCCACCCCCGGCGGCGGCCGCCCGCCAACGCCCCGCGCGCCCGGGCGGCCACCACCCTGGCCCGGGCGCTCCGCCCCCGGTGACCCGCAGGGGCGCCGGGCCGCTCCGCCCCGGTGTCTAAAATCGACAGGTGCACGACCACCTTTCCCCCGCCGAGACCCTCCGCACCGCCCTCGCCGACCTGCTGGCGGACCTCCCTCCGCGCGCCGCGGCCCAGGCGGTGGACCGGCTGATCGCGAACTACCGGGGCGCCACCCCGACCGAGGCCCCCGTCCTGCGGGACCGCGCCGACGTCACGGCGTACGCGGCGTACCGGATGCCCGCCACCTTCGAGGCCGTGCGCTCCGCCCTGCGGGCGTTCGCCGCCGCGGCCCCCGAGGACTGGGCCCCCGCCGGGCACACCGACATCGGCGGCGGCACCGGCGCCGCCACCTGGGCGGTCAGCGCCACCTGGCCGGGGGAGCGGCCCGTCACCGTCCTGGACTGGGCCGAACCCGCCCTGGACCTGGGGCGCGAGCTGGCCGCCGCGCACCCCGACCTGGCCGCGGCCCAGTGGCAGCGCGCCCGCATCGGCGCGTCGCTCACCGTGGCGCCCACCGCCCTCGTCACCCTCTCGTACGTCCTCGGCGAGCTCACCGAGGACGACCGGGGCTGGGTCGTCGACGTCGCCGCCCGTGCCGCCACCGACGCCGTGGTCGTGGTGGAGCCCGGCACCCCCGACGGCTACGCCCGCGTCCTTCAGGCCCGGGACCGGCTCGTCGCCGCCGGGTTCCGGGTGGCCGCGCCCTGCCCGCACAGCGACACCTGCCCGATCGTGCCCGGCAGCGACTGGTGCCACTTCTCCGCCCGGGTCAGCCGCTCTTCGCTGCACCGCAAGGTCAAGGGCGGCTCCCTGGCGTACGAGGACGAGAAGTTCGCGTACGTCGCCGCCGTCCGCGCCACCGGACCCGCGGCCGAGGGCCTCGCGCCCGCGCCCCGCCGCGTCGTCCGCAAGCCGCAGATCCGCAAGGGCCAGGTCCTCCTCGACCTGTGCGAGGCAGAGGGCGCGCTGCGCCGGGAGACCGTGACGAAGCGGCACGGGGCCCTCTACCGGGAGGCGCGGGACGCCGCCTGGGGCGACGCCTGGCCGAAGGCGTAGGCCCGGCGCGACGCCTGGCCCGAGGCGGGGCGCGGCGCCGGGCCCCGGCTCTTAGAAGTCCCTTAGAACCGGTGACTATCCACGTCACCATGCCCCTCAAGACCACAACAGCCCTCGGGCTCGTCCTCGCCCTCGCCGCCGGGGCCGCCCCCGCCGCGGCCGCCCCGGACCGGGCCCCCGGCACCGGTGTCGAACTGGCCGTCCGCGGCGGCACCGCCGTCGTGGACACCGCCACGCTCGCCGTCCGCGCCCGCACCCGCGACGGCCACGACCGGCTGCTCTCGGCCGCGTCCGCCACCCCGCTGGGCGCACCGGGGCCCGTGCACCGGCTCGACGGCGGCCGGGTGCGCTGGAGCTACCCCGAGCGCGGCCTCGACGTCACCGCCCGCTCCGACCACGGCCGCCTCGCCCTGAGCTTCGCCGCCCGCCGCGACACCACGCTGCGCTGGCCCGTCACCGGCGTCGGCGCCCCGGCCGCCGCGAGCCTGCAACTCCCGCGCGGCGAAGGGCTCGACATCCCGGTGGCCGACCCCTTCTGGACCTCCGGGGGCGGCCGCCTCGCGGGCACGAGCGTCGACGTGGGCGCCGACCTCACGCTGCCCCTGTGGGGGTACTCCGCCGGGCGGCACGGCGTCAGCTACCTCACCCCGACCGACATCGGCACCTCGCTCGCCTTCACCAAGGCCCACGGGCGCCTGCGCGCCACCGCCGCGCACGCCTTCCGCCGCGCCGAGGGCACCCGTGCGTACACCGTCACGCTCGCCCTGACCGACGGCAGCCCGGTCGCCCCCGCCGCCGACTACCGCGCCTACCTCGCCGAGCGCGGCCGGCTCGGCAGCCTGCGCGCGAAGTTCCGGCAGAACCCGGCGGCGCGCAAGCTCCTCGGCGCCTTCCACGCCTACCTCTGGGGCGAGGCCCGCACCGCCGCCGGGGTGCGGCGCCTGCGCGCGCTCGGCGCCGACCGGATGTGGCTCGGGTACGACGCCGGGCCGGACCCCATGGACGAGAAGGCGGTCGCCGCGGCGCGGGCCGCCGGATACCTCGTGGGCCCGTACGACACCTTCGCCAACGGACAGGACCCGAAGACCGCCGACAGCCCCACCTCCGTGTGGCCGGGGCGCATCTACCCGGACTTCTGCGTCCGGAACGCCGACGGCACCCCGCACACCGGGTTCGGCGGCCGCGGCTGCTATCTCAGCTCCGCCGCCTTCGAGCGCGCCGAGCCCGCCCGCCACTACCTGGCCGACCGCACCCGCGCCATGGTCCGCAACGGCGCCGACAGCTACTTCCTCGACGTGGACGCCACCGGCGAGCTGTTCCGCGACCACTCCGCCGCCCACCCGATGACCAAGGCCCAGGACCGCGCCCACCGCCTCGCGCGGATGCGCCGCATCGCCGGGTCCGGCCTCGTCCTCGGCTCCGAGACCGCCCAGGCCTGGGCCAACCAGGCCGTCGCCTTCGACCACGGCAGCGCGACCCCCGTCGCCGACGGCCTGTGGACACTCCAGAAGGACCGGGAGAAATGGGGCGGCTACTACCCGGAGAACGCCCCGAAGGCGTTCTTCGAGCCGGTACGCCTGCCCGCCGACCTGAGCCGGGCCATGTACGCGCCGCGCTACCGCGTCCCGTTGTACGGGACAGCCCTGCACGGCGCGACCGTCAGCGCCGAGCGCTGGGAGCTGTCGTACGAGAAGCTGCCCGCGGAGAAGACGCGGCGCGCGCTGCTCGCGATGCTGTACGACCGGCCGTTGAACTACGTCCTCGACGGGCCCGCGCTGGCCCGCCACGGCCGGGAACTCGCCGCGCTCCAGCGCTACTTCGCGCCCCTGCACCGGGCGGCCGGGGCCGAGCGGCTCACGTCGTTCCGGTGGCTGACCGGCGACCGCTCCGTCCAGCGCACGGTCTTCGGCGACGGCACCCTGACCGTCACCGCCAACTTCGGCACCGAGGCCCGCGCCGGACTCCCGGGCGGCTGCGTCGACGCGAAGCTGCGCACGGACGCGCGGCCGCGGCGGCTGTGTCCGGCGGACGCGGGCTCCTGAAGGAGAGGTGCGGGCGGTCACAGGCCGCCCGCACAGAGGAGCGCCCCCGTAGGGGCGCGGGGAACTGCGCGACCAGCCACAGGCGGCCCGCAGTCGAAGGACGGCCTAACGCAGCCGCAGCTCCTGCGTGCAGCACTTCACGCTGCCGCCGCCCTTGAGCAACTCGCCCAGGTCCATGCCGATCGGCTCGTAGCCGCGGTCGCGCAGCGGCTGGAAGAGCCCGGTCGCCGCCTGCGGAAGGAGCACGTGCAGACCGTCGGAGACGGCGTTGAGGCCGAGGGCCTCGGCGTCCGCCTCCTCGGCGATCAGCGCGTCGGGGAACAGCCGCTGAAGCACGGCCTGGCTGCCCGGCGAGAACGCGCCCGGGTAGTACATGACGTCGTCCGTCGTGTCGTCCAGGACCGCGAGGGCGGTGTCCAGGTGGTAGTAGCGCGGGTTGATCAGGTCCAGGCCGATCACCGGGCGGCCGAAGACCTCCTGGGCCTCGCCGTGCGAGAGCGGGCTGGCGCGGAAGCCGCGGCCCGCGAGCACGTACGAGGACGTGACGGCGAAGTCGCCCTCGCCCTCGTTGATGTGGGTCGGCTCGTGCACGTGCTCGAAGCCGTGGGCGCGGAACCACTCCAGGTGGGCCGCGGCCTCGGCCTGCCGCTCGGGGTAGGCGAAGCTCGCGCCGAGGACCCGGCCGTCGACGACGGTGGCGCCGTTGGCCGCGAAGACCATGTCCGGCAGGTCGGGTCGGGGTTCGAGCTCCTCGACGGTGTGGCCGAGCGAGCGGTAGCGGTCGCGCAGGTCTTCCCACTGGGCGATGGCCAGCGGGACGTCGACGGGTTTGGCGGGGTCCATCCACGGATTGATGGAGTACGTGACCTTGAAGTGCGCCGGTGGGCACATCAGGTAGCGCCGGGGTGTGGCGCGCCGGGCAGCTTGACGCAACGAAGGCTCCTCACGAACCGCAGGGGCTATTGCTGCCCATGGTGCGGTCTGAGGAGCCTTCGCGCAGTGATCTGCGTTGCTCGAACTGTGGTGTGGACGGGAAAATGCTCATGAACCGGAGGTTCCGGCGGTCAGGAGCCTCCGTTCCCGGGGGCATCCCGCGTCATGAGTCGTGGTTCGCCGCCCGGCCCTCCTGGAGTTTGCGCAGCAGCTCACGCTTCTGTTCCTGGGGGCTGAGCCCGCCGCCGACGCGGCCCGCGCCCTTCCCGCCGCGCAGGGTCTTGCGCGACAGGTTGGAGCGGGTGCCGCCCACGCCGAGCATTCCGGATCCGCCTCGCGACATGGTGTGACCTCCGTGAGTCGTCGAAGTAGTCGGCGGCACCGCTGTCGCACCGCCGAGCGACGAGACGTTGCGTCTCGTCATGTCTCGACAGTAACCGAGACGATCCGTCTTGTCGAGGGGATTGAGGGCGCCGTCGGCGTTGGTGAGACGCGGCGTCTCGCGGCGCTGCTACATTCGACGGCATGGCCCAGAAGACCGCACCTGACTCCACGCGCCGCAGCGAGCGTTCCCGCCGCGCGATCTACGACGCCGCTCTCGCCCTGGTCGGCGAGGTCGGCTACGGCAAGATGACCATCGAGGCGATCGCCGCCCGCGCGGGCGTCGGCAAGCAGACCATCTACCGCTGGTGGCCCTCCAAGAGCGCCGTCCTGCTCGACGCCTTCCTGGACCTCGCCGAACAGGCCAACGCCCAGCTCAGCGAGGAGGCCGGGCTCGCCGAGCCCGCGACCGACATCCCGGACACCGGCGACCTCGAAGCCGACCTCAAGCTCGTGCTGCGCGCCACCGTCGACGAGATGACCGACCCCAAGTTCGACGCCCCCGCCCGCGCGCTCGCCGCCGAGGGCGTCGTCAACCAGGAGCTCGGCGCCGAGTTCGTCGAGAAGCTCCTCGAACCCCAGCTCCAGCTCTATGTGAAGCGCCTGCGCAGCGCCCAGGACCGCGGCGAGGTCGCCGCCCACATCGACCCGCGCATCGCCCTCGAACTGTGGACGGGGCCGCTCGCCCAGCGCTGGATGCAGCGCACGGGCCCGCTCACCCACGCGTACGCCGACACGCTCGTCGAGTACGCCCTCTACGGCATCGCGCCCCGCGTCACCGCTGGTTGAGCGGCCCCAGCGGGCGCCGGGCCGCCTTCCGTGCGCCCTTGACCGGGGTCCGCGAGAGGAGCCCCGGGGCGTCCGTGATCACGCCGTTGCAGCCGAGCCGGAGCACCCGGTCGCGCTGCGCGGGCGTGGTCACCGTGTGCGCCCACACGCGCGGGACGCCGGAGTTCACCGCCCGCCGCAGGTCCTGCTCGCGCGCCTTGTGGTCCACGTCCAGCACGTCGACGAACGACGCCCAGCGCTCCGGGCGGTCCGAGCGCAGCTGCCGCTTGGACCGCCACAGCTGCGCGAGCAGGCCCAGGTGGTGCGCGCGCCGGGCCACCCAGGGCTTGTTGGAGTTCACGAACACCGAGCGGGCCAGGCCGCGCTCGTGGATCAGCGCGCTCAGCCGGTTCAGGCTCTCGGGGTCCTTCGCCTCCAGCATCAGCATGACCCGCCCGCCGAACCGGTCGAGGACCTCCGTCACCGTCGGCGGCCGCTCGACCCGCCACAGGCCCGGCACGTGCCGCTGCGGGCGCAGCCGCACGTGCTGCCACTCGCGGGCGGTCAGCAGGTGCACCGGCCCCGTCGCGTACGTCGTGCGGTCCAGGGTCGCGTCGTGCAGCACCACCAGGGTGCCGTCGGCCAGCATCCGCGTATCGGCGTCGATGACCTGCGCCGTGCCCCGCTCGAACGCCGCCATCAGGCCCGACATGCTGTTCTCCGGCACCTCCAGGGCGCCGCCCCGGTGGGCGGTGTAGACGAACGGCGGCAGCGCGTCGACCGTGAGGGGGCCGCCGCCCCACTCCAGCGGGGCCAGGAAGGCGGTGGGCCCGGTGAGGACCAGGGCGGTGACGCCCGAGAGTGACAGCACAGTCCGTGTGACCATGGCGACCACGGTAGGAGCGGAAAACGCCACTTCGCCCGTAATGACGCGCTATGTCACCCCCCGCCTTGCATCACCCCAGCTACCCCGGATGTGGGCTACGGCCACCCGGGGAGCAGGATGGTGGGACCATAGGTCATGCTGTTCCGCACGACGGCGAGGTGAGGGGATAGATGGGCGCAGAGTTCGGCCGGACGTCCGGCGCGCAGAGCAGGATCTCCCAATGGCTTCGCCGACGGGCACGTGCGGGCGCGGACGGCGACGCCGAAGCCACGCGCCGTGAGGACCTGCTGCTCGCCGTCGCCGCGGCGGGGCTGCCGCTCGCGCCGGCCGCGCACCCCGCCGGATACCGCTGTTCCTGCGACCGCATCGGCTGTCCCACCCCCGCCCGGCACCCCGTCTCCTTCGCCTGGCAGACCCAGTCCACCACCGACCGCGGCCAGGTCGAGCGCTGGGCGCGGCACCAGCCGCAGGCCAACTTCATCACCGCGACCGGCATGGTGCACGACGTCCTCGACGTGCCGCTCGAGGCCGGGCGGGCCGCCCTGGAGCGGCTGCTCGCCGACGGCATCGAGGTCGGGCCCGTCGCCGAGTCCGAGGGCGCGCACGGCCAGGGGCGGATGCTCTTCTTCACCGCGACGCGCGGGACGCCGGAGGACGAGGACGAGTGGTGGCCCTGCGAGCTGGACTGCCACCCGGAGACGATGGACGAGCACCCCGGGCTGCGGTGGCACTGCCGCGGGTCCTATGTCCTCGTGCCGCCCGCGCGACTGCCGGGTGACCTCGCGGTCGGCTGGGTGCGGGGGCCCGAGTTCGCGCTGCCCGACCCGTTGACCCTGCTTGAGATCCTCACGGACGAGTGCGCCCGGTACGCGGGGGAGCCCCGGGAGGACGTGGCCGCCTGGCCGCTGCGCGGCTGAGGGCTATGCGCCCTTCGCCCCCACCAGGCCCTGCATGCGGCCCAGTATCGTGATCTCGCCCTTCCTGGGCGTCAGGGAGACCTGGTTCGAGACGCGTTCCAGGGTGACGGACTGCTTGGCCTCGCCCTTCATGAGGGCCTTGACGTCCGGTTCCACGCTGACCGTGAGGCCCTTGGACGCGGTCTGCTTCTCGTAGTGGTGGGTGGAGAAGAAGACGAGCGCGCCGCCGTCGCGGGTGCGCAGGCCCAGGGGGGCGAACGCGCCGGAGTTCCGGGGCTCGTCCAGGTACTGCACGGCGAGGCCGAGGCGCTTGCCGTTCCGGTCGCGGGCGGCCTTCCACTGCGTGGTGTGCGGGCCCGGGGCGAACGCGTCGCCGCCGGACCTGAGGAACGCCGTGTACCGCGCGCCGAGCCGCCGGGGCGCCAGCGCGAGACCGGCCCGGTCGGCGGCGACCGGCTCCGCGTACCCGTCCCCGTCCCGCTTCAGGTCCGGGATCCGGTCGGGACGGACCAGGTTCAGATACGTGGCCCGCCACAGCTGGTCCCCGCCGGCGCGGGTGAAGACGATCAGCCAGCGGTAGCCGTGCGGCTTGCGGTTGCTGAGGGCGTTGACGACGAAGAACCGGGGCCAGCCCGCCTTCTTCGGGACGGCGTACTCGACGTCCGTGAACCGCAGCGGCACGTGCCGGGCGTTGCCGTCCGGGTGCTGTGCGCGCCGCGCCTTCAGGCCCGCCTGGTTGATGGCGCCGAGCGGTCCCGTGACGCGGGCCGCGTCCAGGGCGGGGTCGTAGGCCCGGTCGGCCCTGTTGTAGGCGCGCAGGAAGTCCTTGAGGGCGCGGGCGGCCTCGGCCTCGGTCGCGGTCGGGACGACCTCCCGCTCCCCGTGCACCGTCACGCATCCGCTCGCCGTCGTCGACAGGGCGAGTGCCGCTGCCGCCGAGGCACCGAACCGCCCGAGCCTGCGCACCCTGATCATGGGACCCCTTCACTCTCCCCGCTCCCGGGCCCGAACCCTACCGGGGCCCCGCCGGGAGCGGGCGCGGGGGCGCTGTCAGGAACCGGAGGCGTCGGCCTTCGCCGCTTTCGCGGCCTTCGGGGCCCGGTCGGCGGGCGTGCCGGAGCCCGCGCGGGCCGGTGCGAGGAACAGCGCGAGGACCGGCACCAGGTACAGCGACCAGACGACGACCTGGAGGACCGTCGGGTTCGGCTGGAAGTTGAACACGCCCTTCAGGAGGGTGCCGTACCAGCTGTCCGGCGGGATCGTCGTGCTGATGTCGAACGCCTTGTCCTCCAGGCCGCCGAGGAACCGCGCCTCCTGGAGGTCGTGCACGCCGTACGCGAGGACGCCCGCCGCCACCACGACGAGCATCGCGCCGGTCCAGGTGAAGAACTTGGCGAGGTTGATGCGCAGGGCCCCGCGGTAGAACAGCCAGCCGAGCGCGACGGCCGTGAGCAGGCCGAGGACCACGCCGAGCAGCGGCGCGTGCGTGCCGTCGTTCGACGCGCGGACGGACGCCCAGACGAACAGGGCGGTCTCCAGGCCCTCGCGGCCCACGGCCAGGAACGCCGTCGCGACGAGGGCGGCCGTGCCCATCCGCAGGGCCGCGTCGAGCCGTCCGTGCAGCTCCGCCCGCAGATGCCGGGCGGTGCGCCGCATCCAGAAGACCATCCAGGTCACGAGCCCCACCGCGAGGATCGACAGGGAGCCGCCCAGGGCCTCCTGCGCCTCGAACGTCAGCTCCTGCGAGCCGAAGGTGAGGGCGCAGCCGAAGCCGAGGGACAGCGCCACGGCGACGCCGATGCCGGTCCACACCGGGGCGAGCGCGTCGCGCCGCTCGGTCTTCACCAGGTACGCGACGAGGATGCACACCACGAGGCTGGCTTCCAGGCCCTCCCGCAGGCCGATCAGATAGTTGCCGAACATCGCCTCATGCCTTCCCGGTGAACAGCGCGCGGCCCCACCAGTCGTCCTTGTCCCGCACCCCGGGCGGGATCGCGAAGACCGCCGAACCCACGTGCTGGATGTATTCGTTGAGCGCGTCCGTCGCCGCGAGCGAGCGCTGTACGGGGATGAAGCCCTCGCGCACGTCGCGCTGGTAGGCCAGGAAGAACAGGCCCGCGTCGAGGCGGCCGAGTCCGTCGGTGCCGTCGGTGAAGGAGTAGCCCCGGCGCAGGATCGTCGCGCCGCCGTTGGAGTCGGGGTGCGCGAGCCGTACGTGCGCGTCGGGCTTCATCGCCTTCAGGAACGGCTCGTCGCGCTCCTCGGCCTTGCCGACGGCGGCGCCCTCGCCCTTGTCGCGGCCGAAGACGTCCTCCTGTTCGCGCAGCGACGTGCGGTCCCAGGTCTCGACGTTCATGCGGATGCGGCGCGCGACGAGGTAGGAGCCGCCGGTCATCCAGTCGGGGCCGTCCTTCTCGCCGACCCACACGTGCCGGGCGAGGCGGGCCTCGTCGGTGCCCGCGATGTTGCGGGTGCCGTCCTTGAAGCCCATGAGGTTGCGCGGCGTCTGGGCGTCGGGCGTGGTCGAGGACGTCTTGCCGAAGCCGAGCTGCGACCAGCGGATGGCGACCCTGCCGAAGCCGATGCGGGCCAGGTTGCGGATCGCGTGCACCGCGACCTGCGGATCGTCCGCGCAGGCCTGGACGCACAGGTCGCCGTCGCTGCGGGCCCGGTCGAGGTTGTCGCCGGGGAACTTGGGCAGGTCCACGAGGGCCTTCGGGCGCCGTCCCGCGAGGCCGAACCGCTCGCCGTGCTTCTCGAACAGGGAAGGGCCGAAGCCGAGGGTGAGCGTCAGGCGCGAGGGCCTGAGGCCGAGCGCCTCGCCGGTGTCGTCCGGCGGCGCCTCGGCGAGCCCGCCGAACGCGCCCTCGCCGACCGCGTGGCCCGCGGTCATCCGGGCCGCCGCCCGCGTCCACTCCTTCAGGAGCGCCACGAACTCCTCGCGGTCCTCGGTCTTCACGTCGAACGCGGCGAAGTGCAGCCGGTCCTGGACGGGCGTCGCGATGCCCGCCTGGTGCGGGCCGTGGAAGTCGACGGCCGCGCCGGTCGAGGCCGCGGGCACCGCGTCACCGGCGCCGGACTCCTCACGGGTCACCGCGACCGCGCCGCCCGCGGCCGCCGCGCCGAGCACGAGCCCGGCGCCGCCCCAGCCGAGCAGGGAACGCCGCGACGGCGCACCGGTGCTGGTCTCCTCAGACATGGTTGAGCCTCCCCTCCCTGGGACGCGTCACTTGGAGGCGACGACGGCCGCCGCGAGCTTCGACAGCGGCTCCGCGAGCGCGTTCACGCCGTCGAGCAGCTCCTTGCGGTCCGCCTTGCCGACCTTGTCGTACGCCGTGAAGTCGTAGGAGTCCGCGGTCCCCTTGCCGGCGCGGTGCCGGCCGAGGAGCTCGTCCAGGGCCGCGAACTGCTTGTCGAGCTCCTTGGCGAGCGCCGGGTCGTTCTCCGACGCCACCGGCTTGAGCAGGGCGTAGGCCTTCTCGGCGCCCTCCACGTTGGCCTTGAAGTCGACGAGGTCGGTGTGCGAGTAGCGCTCCTCCTCGCCGGTGACCTTGCCGGTGGCGACCTCGTCGAGGAGCTCCTTGGCGCCGTTGGCCATGGACGTCGGGGTGATCACGGCCTTGCCGACGCGCTTGCGCCAGTGGGCGAGGTCCTTGTCGAGCCGCGTCGCGAGGTCCTTCTCGCGCTGCCCGATCTTCTTGTCCTGCCAGAGCGCGCGCTCCAGGCGGTGCCAGCCCGTCCAGTCCTTCGCGGGGTCCTGGTCGTCGGCGAGCCCGTCCTCGCGGACGTCGACCTTCGGGTCGATGTCACCGAACGACTCGGCGACCGGTTCGGTGCGCTCCCAGCCGATGCGGGAGGGCGCGTACGCCTTCTTCGCGGCCTCCAGGTCGCCCTTCCTGACCGCGTCCGTGAAGACCTTCACCTTGGGGAGCGTCTCGTCGGCCTGCGCCTGGACGTAGGAGCGGTATTCGGCCACCGCCTTGTCCAGGCGCGGGTCGCGCTTCGCCGTCCTGCCGCCACCGGTCGCCTTCACGTCCTGGCGGATGCCCTTGCCCTTCATGCCGGGCTTGCAGGCGATGCGGTAGTCGCCCGCCTTCACCTCGGCGGTGAGGGTCTGCCGGGTGCCGGGGCCGATGTTCTCGCGCTCGCTGACGATGCGGTCGTCGGGGAACAGGAGGTAGACCTCGGTGACCTTGGAGCCCTTGTTCTCGACGGCCAACTTCACGTGCCCGGCGGGGAATTCCTTCTTCGACACCTCGCACTTGTCGTCGCTCGCGGTCACCTTGACGGTCCCGTCGCCGCCCTTGCCGTCGCTCTTCTCGGTGCAGCCGGTGAGGGCCGCGAGGGCCGCCGCCGCGGTGGCGGCGGCGAGGGGGAGACGGGCGCGGTGCATGGAGGCTCCAGATGGAAGAAAGTGAGGGGAGCCTAACTTAACCGAGCCTTACTTCGGGCATGACCAGGAATGGGCAAAGGACAGGTCAAGTGCTGTCCTGAAATCGACGGTGATCGTTGGCGCGGTCGCCGTCAGCTCCCCCCTCGCACCGGCGTGACCAGCGGCTTTCCGGTCCGCGGATGGGGGAACACCTCGATCGGCTGGCGATACACACCGGACAGCAGCGCCGCGTCGAACACGTCACACGGGGCGCCGTCCGCGGCCACGGCCCCACCGTGCAGCACCACCGCACGGTCCGCGTACGCCGCCGCGAGACCCAGGTCGTGCAGCACGACGACCACCGCGTCCCCGGCGGCGGCGCGCTCCCGGCAGATCCTGAGGACCAGCTCCTGGTGGCGCAGGTCGAGCGCGGCGGTCGGCTCGTCGAGCAGCAGCAGCGGCGCCCGCTGCGCGAGCACGCGGGCGAGCGCGACCCGGGCCCGCTCGCCGCCGCTGAGCGCGGAGAACGGCCGCGCCGCGAACCCGGCGACCTCCGTGGCGGCCATCGCCTCGCGCACCACCTTGTCGTCGTCCTCCTCCAGGCGGGTCCCGGCCCAGGGCGCGCGCCCCATCCGGACGACGTCCTCGACGGGGAAGGGGAAGGACAGCGCCGCCGACTGCGGCAGCACGGCCCGGTGCAGGGCCAGTTCGCGAGGGGGCCAGTCCCCGGCAGCCCGGCCGCGGATCAGCACGGTGCCGGAGGCGACCGGCAGGTCGGCGGCGAGCGCGGCCAGGAGGGTGGACTTCCCGGCGCCGTTGGGGCCGACGAGGGCGAGCACCTCGCCCGCCCTGGCCGGCACCGACACGCCCCTGAGGACCTCACGGCCGCCGAGCGCGAGCCGCGCGTCCACGGCCTCGGCGAGGACGTCGCCGGGTGCCACGGGCCCGGGCAGCGCGCGCCCGCGCCCGCCGAAGAGCCGCCCGATCATGCCCAACCCCCTTGCTTGCGACGGGTCCTGCGCAGCAGCCAGAAGAAGAACGGGCTGCCGAAGAGCGCGGTGAGGACGCCGAGCGGCAGCTCGGCGGGGGCCGCCACCGTACGGGCGGCGAGGTCGGCGCCGACGAGCACCACGGCCCCGCCGAGCGCGCTGCCCGGCACCAGGAAGCGGTGCCCCGGCCCCGCCGCCATCCGCAGCAGGTGCGGCACGAGCAGCCCCACGAACGTGATGACCCCGGCCACCGCCACGGCCGCCGCGGTGAGCAGCGCCACCACCAGCACCAGGACGATCCGCAGCCGCTCCACGTCCACGCCCAGGTGCCGCGCGGGCCGCTCCCCGAGCGCGAGCAGGTCGAGCCTGCGGGCGTACAGGGGAGCGACGAGCAGCCCCACCGCCGCGCACGGCAGCACGGCGAGCACCTTCGGCCAGGTGGCCTGGGCGAGCGAGCCGAGCTGCCAGAACGTGATCTGGGAGACCTGGGCGTTGTCGGCGAAGAAGATGAACAGGCCGATCAGCGCGCCCGCGAAGGCGTTCACGGCGATGCCGGTGAGGATCAGCGTCACCACTTCGCTGCGGCCGCCCTCGCGCGAGAGGGCGTACACGAGCAGCACGGTGAGGAGACCGGCGGCGAACGCGCACACCGTGACGGTCCAGTTGCCGAGGAAGCTCAGGCCGAGCGCGATCGAGGCGACCGCGCCCGCGGCCGCGCCGGCGGAGATCCCGATGACGCCCGGCTCGGCCAGCGGATTGCCGAACACGCCCTGCATCAGCGCGCCCGCGCAGCCCAGCGAGGCGCCCACAAGCAGTGCGAGCGCCACGCGCGGAAGGCGCACCTTCCACAGCACGCTCTCCGGCACCCGGTCGAGCGCGTGCCCGCCGAGCCCCACGCGGTGCTGGACGGAGGCGAGGACGTCGCCGAGCGGGATGTCGTACGCGCCGAGCCCCGCGGACAGCAGGCACAGCACGGCGAGCACGGCGGCCAGGGCGGCGGTGAGCAGCGCGGGCGTCCCGCGCCGCCCGCGCCGGGCGGTGGCGGCCTCCCGCGCGGGGGCCGCGGCGGACTTGGTCAGGAGACTCACTCGGCGTCCCCGTACAGCTGGTCCACGAGGGAGGCGAGCACCCGGTCCGTGCGCGGGCCGTAGTTGAGCAGCACCCCGTCCTCGACGGAGACGACGCGGCGGTCCATGCCCGCCGGGGTCTCGGCCACGCCCGGGATCTTCACCAGGCCGTCGACGCCGCCGACCGAGTCGAGCCCCTTGGACATCACCAGGATCGCGTCGGGCGCCGCCTTCGCGAGGGCCTCGCTGGTGATCGCCGTGAAGTCCTTCTTCAGGCCCGACTCCTTGCCCGCGTCGACGGCGCCCGCCGCTTCGAGCAGCGACGGGGCGCCCGATTCGCGGCCGCCGAGCAGATACACGGAGGCCGAGCCGCGCAGATAGAGGAAGGCCACGCGCGGCTTCTTCGCCCCGGCGGGCACGGACCGGCGCACCTTGTCGAGCCGTTGTTCCGTACGGGAGGTGAGGGCCGCGCCCGCCTTCGGCACGCCGAGGGCCTTCGCGACCGCCTCGATGCGCGGGCCGACGTCGTCCAGGCCCTTGGCCGGGTCGAGGACGACGAGCGGGACGCCCGCGTCCCGGATCTGGTCGACGGCCTCCGCCGGTCCCGTGGTGCTCTCGGCGAGGACGACCGTCGGCTTCAGGGAGAGCACGCTCTCCGCCGACACGTCGTGGGCCCGCGTCACGACGGGCAGCTTCCCGGCCTGCTCGAAGGTCGCGGTGATGTCCCGGCCCACGACGTGTCCGCCGAGGCCCAGCGTGAACACGATCTCGTTCAGGCCGCCGCTGAGCGGCACGATCCTGCTGGTGTCCTCGACCGTGACCTTCTTGCCGTCGGCGGATTCGACGGTCGCCGGGAGCTTCTGCTCCGGCGTGCCCTTGAGCGGTTCGAGGCGGTCGGCGTGGGCCGTCCTCGCCTTGGCGTTCCCGCCTCCTGAGCCGCCGTCACCCGAGGATCCGCAGCCGCTGAGGGCGAGGGCGAGTACGGCCGCCAAGGCGCCGGCCATCCGGAGTGAGCGCGACTTACGCACCGAAGTCCACCGTCCTGTCGTGTGGTTCCCTGATGACGAGATCTTAGATTAGGTTAGCCTTACCTAACGATCTAGGGCTCGCTCGTCGTCGTTCCACTTGGAGGTGTCCCTTGCCGTCAAGACCGTCGCGCCCGCGCCGCGGCCACGGCGCCCGTCCCGTCGTCGTGGCCGTTCTCGCCGGACTCGTCACCGCTCTGCTCCCGGCGGCCGCCGCCCACGCCGAGGAGCGCACCGTGCGCGGCGGCAGGCTCGACTGGGGCCTCAAGTCCTCCTTCCAGAGCTATGTCACCGGGCCCGTCGCGCACGGCAGTTGGAACCTCACGGGCGGCGCCGCCACCGTCGGCGGCAGCCAGTTCCGCTTCCACTCCGCCAAGGGGTCCTACGACCCGGCGAGCGGCGCCTTCAGCGCCGCGTTCTCGGGCGGGGTGCACTTCACCGGCCACAAGAAGGGCTCCTCGTACCAGCTCGACCTGGCACTCAGCCGCCCCACCGTGAAGGTCTCCGGCGGCTCCGGCACGCTCTACGTCGACATGGTCAGCAAGGCCAAGGGCTCCGGGAAGGTCACCTCGACCACGCAGGTGCCGTTCGCCTCGCTGAACCTGTCCGGCATCGACATGAAGGGCGGCTCGGGGCCGATCGCCCTCACCAACATCCCCGCCACGCTCACCGCGCGGGGAGCGAAGGCCTTCGCCGGGTACTACACGGCGGGCACGCGACTCGACCCGCTGAGCCTCTCGGCGGACCTCACCGCGGCCACCGGCGGCAAACAGCCGGAGAAGCCGGAGAAGTCCCCGGAGAAGTCCAGGGACAAGTCCGCGAAGAAGGCCGGTGAGAAGGCCGGTGAGAAGGCCAAGGCCGCCGGGCGCATCGAGGACGCCGCCGTCGACTGGGGCGTGCGCCGCACCTTCCGCGAGTACGTCTCCGGATCCATCGCCCGGGGCAAGTGGTCCCTGACCGCCGGGGCCCAGGACGGCGGCGCGCTGTTCCGCTTCCCGCGCGGCGAGGGCTCGTACGACAAGAAGAAGCGCACCCTCGCCGCGGACTTCACCGGCGCCGTCCGCTTCACCGGGAAGCACGGGCTCGACATCGGTCTGAGCCGGGTCGCGGTCGGCGTCGAGGACGGCAAGGGCACGCTCTACGCCGACGTCGACAGCGGGGACTTCACCAAGAAGAAGGCGCCGCTGGTCACCTTCACCGGCGCGGGCCTCGCCGACCTCAAGCCGAAGGACGGCCTCATCGCCGTCACCGAGGCGCCCGCGAAGCTCACCGCCGACGGGGCCAAGGCGTTCGGCTCCCTGTACAAGGCGGGCACCGCGATGGACCCCGTCTCGCTGGCCGTCGCCGTCGACGAGAAGGCGGAGCTGCCCGCGCTGCCCGACCTCGGCTCGGCCGCGGAGCCCAAGGCCGCGAAGGCCCCGGACGCCGGGCCGAAGAAGGAGAAGGCCGCTGCGTCCGCCGACGACACGGCGGACTCGTCCGCCGCCCTGCCGATCACCATCGGCGCCGTCGCCGCCCTGCTCGTCGCGGCAGCGGCCGCCTACGGCATCGTCCGCAAGCGGCGCGGGGGCCGCGCGACCGGCACCGCCGACGACTCCACCGGCACCCCCTGAACCACCCCGTCCCCACTCCCCGCCCTCTGCCCTTCCCCCTTCCCTCCCTTCCCCCCTTCCTTCACCCCAAGGAGCACACCCCATGGCTGCCCCCCGCCGCCCCATAGTCCGCGCGGCCGCCGTCGCCACGGCCGTCACGCTCGGCGCGAGCGCGCTCACCCTGCCGGCGTTCGCCGCCGACGAGCCCGCCGCGGAGCCCGCCGTCGGCTCCCCGCAGGCGCCGCCCGCGTACAGCATCGTGGACGGCACCCTGACCTGGGGCTTCAAGCAGAGCTTCCGCAGCTACGTGGTCGGCATGGCGCAAGGGAAGATCACCACCAGCGGCGGCGCCCAGCAGGCCCCGCGCAACGGCGTGTTCACCTTCGGCGGCGCCAAAGGCACGTACGACGTGGGCGACCACGCCCTGAAGACCTCCTTCAAGGGCGGCGTCCGCTTCACCTCCCAGCTGCACAAATTCGACATCACCATCGCCGACGTGAAGGTGCGCACCAAGGGCAGGACCGGCGCCGTCCGGGCGGACGTCACCCTCAACGGCGCCAAGCAGAACGACATCGACCTCGCCACCCTCGACCTCGACGGCATCCGGCCGGGCCACGGCCAGGGCGGCGCGGTGACGTTCAAGGACGTCCCGGCGAAGCTGACCGCCAAGGGCGCGAAGGCCTTCAACGGCATGTACCGCAAGGGCGAGGTGCTCGACCCCGCCACCCTCACGGTGAAGCCCGGCGCGCCCGTCCCCGGCCCCGATCCGAAGCCGACCCCGTCGACCCCCACGAAGCCGAAGCCGACCCCGTCGACCCCCACGAAGCCCAAGCCGAAGCCCAAGCCGAAGCCCAAGCCGACCCCGACCGCCGCCAAGCCCAAGAAGGTCGTCGGCGGCAAGATGTCGTGGGGCATGAAGGAGAGCTTCCGCCGCTACATCTCCTCCGGCGGCAAGATCACGACGGCCGGTGGCGCCAAGAAGAAGTCCCACGGCTTCGACTTCCCGTACGCGAAGGCGAAGTGGAACGCGAGCGCCAAGACGGTGGACGCCTCCTTCGGCGGCAGCGTGCGGTTCCGGTACTCGGGACACGGCATCGACATGACGTTCAGCGACCTCAGGGTCAAGGCGAGCGGCAAGAAGGGCACGCTGTACGCCGACGTGAAGGCGCAGGGCCGCACCCGTGACGACGTGAAGTTCGCGACGCTCGACCTGTCCCGTGTCTCGTACGCCGCCAAGAACGACGTGGTGCTCCTCAGCAAGGTCCCCGCGAAGTTCACGGCCGCGGGCGCGCGCCAGTTCGCCAACGACACAGTGGGCTCCCCCTACAAGGCGGGCGACCCGGTCGACCCGGTGACCGTCGCGCTCACCCTGTCCGACCGGGCGAGCATCCCGCCCGCCGCCGCTGACTCCTCCGGCTCCTCCGGCGCGGCCGGCCCGTCCGGCTCGGTGGGGTCCTCCGGCTCCGGCGGTGCGTCCGGCACGGGCGGCGGCGCCGTGCCCGCCGGGTCCGTGGGCGGCGGTTCGGTCGGCGACGACACGGGGGCCCTCGCGGAGACCGGCTCCGACACGCCCTCGGGCGCGCTGCTCGGGATCGCGGGCGCGGTGGTCGCGGCCGGCGCGGGCGCCGTGTACGCGGCGCGGCGGCACCACCCCGGCCACGGCGCGCGGGCGTGACGCCACCGGCCTGACCCGGGCCGGGGTGTGACGACCCCAACTCCTTCTCCGGCGCCGCACGTCCGTGCGGCGCCGGATGCTTGAATGCCCGAATGACCGAAGAACAGCGGCCGGGCGCACCCGGCGCGGCGGACGGGACCGGCGTGCCCGTCGGGACCGACGTACACGCCGGAGTCGACGTCCTGCGGGTCTTCTGCGGCCCCGACGGCCGGTACGGCAACGAGCTCGGGGTCGTCAGGAACGGCGGCCGCGTGCCCGCGCGCGAGGCGCGGCAGGAGCTTGCCGGGAAACTCGGCTTCAGCGAGACGGTGTTCGTCGACGATCCCGAGCGCGGGCACATCGACATCTACACGCCCACCACACGGCTGCCCTTCGCCGGATACCCCTGCCTCGGCGCGGCCTGGCTGCTCGACGTGCCCGAGCTCGTCACCGAGGCCGGGGTCGTCGAGGCCCGGCAGGACGGGGAGTTCACCTGGATCGCGGCGCGGGCGCGGTGGGCGCCGCCGCGGACGCTGCGCGCGTACGGTTCGGCGGCCGAGGTGGAGGCGCTGGCGGTGCCGCCCGCCGGGGAGTGGATCTACGCCTGGGCGTGGGAGGACGAGGCCGCGGGGCGGGTGCGGGCGCGGGGCTTCCCCGGGCGCAACGACGGCATCCGCGAGGACGAGGCCACCGGGGCGGCGGCCCTCCTGCTCACGCACCAGCTGGGCCGGGCCCTCAACATCACGCAGGGGCGCGGCTCCCAGATCATCACGGCACCGGGCCCCGACGACCTCATCGATGTGGGCGGCCGCGTGTCCCTGCCGTCGCACGCCACTTGGCCGTCGGCCTGAACGGGGCCGGGTCACCCGGACCTCGCGCTGCCGGAGCATCAAGCCCGTCCGGCGTTTGAGGACGAGCGCGCAGCGCGAAAATGCGGTTGCCCGGCCCGGTCAGAGGGCTACGCCGCGTGCGGGAACTCGGTGGCGAGGTCCCGGAACAGGGCCGTGTTCAGGGCGAACGCCCGCTTGCACTCGTCGACGATCCGGTGCCGCTCCAGCTCGTCGGGCACGGTGACCTCGATCCCGTCGAGCAGCTCGCGGTAGTCCCGCTTGAACGCGGCCGGGTTGGAGATCCCCTCGAAGACGTAGAACCGGACTCCGTCGCCCTTGCGGGCGAAGCCCCAGGCTTTCTCGGCCCGGCCCCGGATGATCTGTCCGCCGGAGAGGTCCCCGAGGTAGCGGGTGTAGTGGTGGGCGACGTATCCGCCGGGCCAGGTCCGCGCGCACTCCTCGACCCGGGCCGCGTACGCGGCCGTCGCGGGCAGCGCGGTGGCCCGCTCGCGCCATTCCGGGCCCCGCAGATGGGCGAGGTCCCGCTCCAGCTCGGCGACGCGCAGCAGCTCGGGCCGTACGAACGGCCCCGCGACGGGGTCGTCGCGCAGGGCCTCGGTGCCGTCCTCCAGGGCGCGGTAGACGAACCACAGCTGTTCCGTGTAGCGCGCGTACGCGTCCACGCCCAGGCGGCCGCCGAGCAGGTCGCTCATGAACGTCGACGTCTCCGCCTCCGTGTGCTGTTCGTGGGACGCGGTGCGGATGAGCGTCGAGAACGAAAGCGGGGCGGTGGGCTGAGGGATCGCCGAGTCCATGCGGGACCTCCGGGTGCCGAGAGGGGCGGAAAACCAGTGTGGCCAGCACCGATCATGCAAGTTAGGCTTACCTAAGTCAACCGGTTCCCGACGCCCTGTCGGTAAATTCCCGACGCTCTGTCGGTAAAAACGTTACCCGCCCGTCCGGTTCACGGCAGGGTGAGGATCTCCGTCCCGCTGTCCGTCACCACGAGCGTGTGCTCGAACTGCGCGGTGCGCTTGCGGTCCTTGGTCACGACCGTCCAGCCGTCGTCCCACATGTCGTACTCGTGCGTCCCCAGCGTCAGCATCGGCTCGATCGTGAACGTCATGCCGGGCTGGATGACCGTGGTCGCGTGCGGGCTGTCGTAGTGCGGGACGATCAGGCCGGAGTGGAACGACGTGTTGATGCCGTGGCCGGTGAAGTCACGGACCACGCCGTAGCCGAAGCGCTTGGCGTACGACTCGATGACGCGGCCGATGATGTTGATCTGACGGCCGGGCTTGACGGCCTTGATGGCGCGGTGCAGGGCTTCGCGGGTGCGCTCGACGAGGAGCCTCGACTCCTCGTCCACGTCGCCCACCAGGTACGTCGCGTTGTTGTCGCCGTGCACGCCGCCGATGTACGCGGTGACGTCGAGGTTCACGATGTCGCCGTCGCGCAGGACGGTGGAGTCCGGGATGCCGTGGCAGATGACCTCGTTGACCGAGGCGCACAGCGACTTCGGGAAGCCGCGGTAGCCGAGCGTCGAGGGATAGGCGCCGTGGTCGCACATGTACGCGTGCGCGATGCGGTCGAGCTCGTCGGTGGTCACGCCCGGAGCGATGGCCTTCGCGGCCTCCTCCATCGCGCGGGCGGCGATGCGGCCCGCCGTGCGCATCAGCTCGACGGTCTCCGGGGTCTGCACCTCCGGCCCGGTGTACGGCGTCGGGGCGGGCTTGCCGACGTACTCCGGGCGCCTGATGTTCCCGGGCACGGAACGGGTGGGAGAGAGCTCCCCTGGTACGAGCAGTGACTGGCCAGACATGCCAGCGAGTCTAACGAGCCCGGATGGGGCAGCATGGCGGGAGAGAGCGGGGGAGACGGGAGCTGTGGCCATGGCGCTGTTCAAGAAGCGGACCGCCGGGAAACCGGGCGAGTGGTACTACTGCCTGGAGCACAAGAAGGTCGAGGAGGGCCCGGAGTGCCCCGGCAAGGACCGGTTCGGGCCCTATGCCTCCCGGGAGGAGGCTACCCACGCGATGGAGACGGCGGCGGAGCGGAACCTGGACTGGGACACGGACCCTCGCTGGCACGACGCCACCGGTGACCCGGACCGGCCCAACCCCTGACCCCACCGGGCCCCCGCTGCGCGGAGCCCCTCCCGCCCGCCCACCCGTAGCGCCTCGGCCTTGCGCGGCCGGGCCCCGACGCGGTGCGCTTGCGGCCCGGTGGGTGGTTTCCGCCGCTACCGCGGCGGGATCTCCCACCCGCCCACCCGAATCTCCTCGGCGTTGCCGGGCTCGGCCCCGACGCGGTGCGCTCGCGGCCCGGTGGGTGGCTCCGCCGCTACCGCGGCGGGATCTCCCACCCGCCCACCCGGAACTCCTCGGCGTTGCGCGGCCGGGCCCGACGCGGAGCGCTTGCGGGTGGGCGGGCGGGTGGGCCCGCCCCGGCCGCGCGCAGCGCGGCACCACGGACCCGCCCCCGGCTTCCCCGCTGTGGGCAATCGTCCCGCAGGGCGGGACGGGTGGGCACAGCGCAGAGGTGCCGAGCAACCGTTGAAGCAGGGGCCCGACCCCGGCGGCACGCGGCCCGGCTTCCCGCGGGGGGCCATCGGCACGGCCCCAGGTGCCGAGCAACCCTTGAGGCAAGGGCCGCAGCAAGGCCCGGCCCGTACCGTCCAGGCTAAGCGGCAGCGACCCGGCGGCGGGTGGCGTCCTCGTCCGTGGCCGAGTCGTAGGAGAGCAGCGAAGGCAGCACCGCGCACAGCGCGCCCACCGCGCCCACGCAGACGAGCCCCCCGGACCAGATGGCCGACCGCGTGCCCGTCCACCCGGCCGCCGCCCCGGCCCGCACCTGCCCGAGCTGCGGCCCGACGCTGTAGGAGAGGACCTCGATCCCGGCGAGCCGCCCGCGCAGCTCGTCGGGGATGGTTTGGTTCCAGATGGTGCTGCGGGCCAGACCGCTGAGCATGTCGCCCGCCCCGGCGAGCGCGAGGGCGGCCAGGACGAGCCACACGTTCGACAGGAGCCCCGCCGCCGTGATGGCGAGCCCCCACCCGGCCGCCCCGCACACCACGAGCACCCCGTGCCGCCGCACCCGCGACGTCCACCCGCTGGTGAGGCTGAGGAGCAGCGACCCGACGGCCCCGGCGGCGTACATCAGGCCGAGCGACCACCTCGCGTCCAGGTCGTCCGCGAGGAACGGGAAGATCGTGTTGGGGAAGGCGAAGACCATGGCCGCCCCGTCGATGGCGTAGGTGCCGAGGAGCACGGGCCGCGACCACGCGTACCGAGCCCCCTCCGCGAGCCCCCGCAGTGACGGCTTCTGCGCGCCGTGCGCGGCGGGCGCGGGCGAGAGCCGGGTGCACAGCGCCACGGAGACGGCGAAGCCGACGACCGTGACGGCGTACGCGCTGGCGTGCCCGGCGTAGGCCACGACGACACCGGCGAGGGCGGGCCCGGCGATGGCACCGACGTTCCAGCGCAGCGAGTTGAGCGCGGCGGCGGCCGTCAGCTGGTCGTGCGGCACGATCCTGGCGAGGAGCGAGTCGAGCGCCGGGCGCTGGAGCCCGGCGAGCCCGGAGACCCCGGCCGCCACCAGGTACAGGGGCCACAGGAGCGGCTGCGGCAGCAGCGCGTTGACGAACAGGACGAGGGCGAGCACGCCGAGCGCGGCCTCCGTCAGGAGGATCACCTTGCGCCGGTCCACCGCGTCGGCGAGCGCCCCGCCGTACAGGCCGCAGACGATCAGCGGGACCAGCTCGACCGCGCCCATCGCCCCCACCGCGAGCGGCGAGTCGGTGAGGTCCTTGATCTGGAGCGGCAGGGCGATCAGTGCCATGAAGCTGCCGAAGTAGGTGACCAGGCCCTGGACCCACAGGAGCCGGAAGTCCCGGCTTGAGCGCCAGGGGGAGAGGTCGGGCAGTATCGCGGCGATTCGTTTCACAAGGGGACATGGTCAGCGGCGCGAATGCCGTCGTGCAAACGATTTCTCGAACGCCAGTCGCCCCCGAGGGGCGCCCCCCGGGGGGGGGCTCACCACCGCGTCGACGGCGGAGCCGTCAGCTGGTCCGCCAGCCGCGAGAGGCGGTCGCGCACGCGGCGGCGGCCCCGGGGCGCGGGCAGGCTGTTCTCGCCCGTCGCCGCGCTCACCAGGTGCTGGACCGTGTCCAGGTCGAGGTCCCCGGTGCGCGGCACGGTGAGCGCCTCGTGGGCGAGCGCCCCGAGCTCGTCGCCCGCGCCCGTGTCCGGGCCGAGCGCGAAGACCGTCGCGCCCGCGCGCCGCGCGTCGTGGACGCGGGACAGCAGCTCCGGCGCGGGCGTGCCGGGCGCGACCACGAGCAGCGTCTCGCCGCGCCGCGCGGCCTCGACGCGGCCGAGCCCCACCGACAGGTGCGCGGGCGCCCCCGCCCGCGGCCGGTGGCGCACGAGCGTGGGCGTCAGCTCGGGCGTGCCGGACCAGGCGGCCTCGTCCGTGAGGTGCGCGGCCAGATGCCACGGCTCGTACTCGTGCGTGCCCACCAGGAGCAGGCCCCCGCCGTGCGGCACCACACCGGCGCGCAGCGCCCCGGCGAAGCGGCGCGTGGCGTCCGGCCATTCGGTGCCGTTCAGAACTTCGCGCAGCAGCGCGACCCGTACCGCGTCCATGGAGGCGCATACTGCCTCAACAAGTCATTCGTACAGCCGCAGTTCACTCCGAATTCCCCCGAGGTGGGGAAGGGGCGGGGATGGCAGTGGAGACAGTTGAGGCGTCCGTACCGTTCCGGGCGGGCCGCGAAGGGTACGCCAGCTTCCGCATCCCGGCGGTCGTCGTCACGCACGACGGCTCCGTCCTCGCCTTCTGCGAGGGCCGCGTCGGGTCGCAGGAGGACTTCGGGAACATCGACATCGTGCTGAAACGGTCCACCGACGGCGGCCGCACCTGGGGCCCGCTCCAGGTCGTCGGCGCCAACGGCACGGACCTCGCGGGCAATCCGGCGCCCGTCGTCCTCGACACCGGGCGGGTCCTGCTCGTCCAGGTCAGGAACGCGGCCGCGGCCTCCGAGGACGCCATCCGGCGCGGCCAGGTGACCCCGGCGGACGGCCGCAGGGTCTGGGTGCAGCACAGCGACGACGACGGCCTCACCTGGTCGGTGCCCCGGGAGATCACCAAGCAGGTGAAGCGGGCCGACTGGCGCTGGTACGCGACCACGCCGGGCCACGCGATCCAGCTCGGCGGCGGCCGGATCGTCGTCCCCGCCAACCACTCGCTGCCGCCCACCGGCACGGACACCGGCACCGAGGGCAAGTACAACGGCGGGCACTGCCTGCTGAGCGACAACCTCGGCCAGACCTGGCGCATCGGCTACGTCGACGACAACACCAACGGCTACATCAACGTCAACGAGACCACCGCCGCCGAACTCCCCGACGGCCGCGTGTACTTCAACACCCGCAACGACTCGCCGGCCCCCGGCAACCGCGCCGACGCCCACTCCCGCGACGGCGGCGCCAGCCTCGTCAAGCCCTTCCGGCCGCAGTCCTGTCTGACCGGACCTGTCGTCGAGTGCAGCGTGCTCCAGCTGCGCGACCCCGACGTGCTGCTCTTCTCCGGGCCCGCCGACCCCGGCTTCCGCGCCCGGATGAGCATCCACAGGAGCGACGACGACGGCACCACCTGGCAGCCCGTGCACACCGTCGACGGGCTGCCCGCCGCGTACTCCGACCTCGTGCGCCTCGACGAGGACGCCGTCGGACTCCTCTACGAGACCGGGGACTTCGGCGCGTACGAGACGATCACCTTCCGCAGGGTGCCGCTCGACCGGCTCACCTGAACGCGGTCGCCGTGGACGCGGACGTAGGGTCTGACCATGACTTCCACGGAAAGTGTGCAGAAGGCGCCCGCCAAGGACCCCTGGGACCTGCCCGATGTGTCCGGGCTCGTCGTCGGGGTCCTCGGCGGCACCGGTGACCAGGGGCGCGGCCTCGCCTACCGGCTCGCCCGCGCCGGACAGAAGGTGATCATCGGCTCGCGTGCGGCCGAGCGCGCCGAGGCCGCGGCCGCCGAGCTCGGCCTCGGCGTCGAGGGCGCGGACAACGCCGAGTGCGCCCGGCGCAGCGACATCGTGATCGTCGCCGTGCCGTGGGACGGCCACGCCAAGACCCTCGAAGCCCTGCGCGAGCCGCTCGCGGGCAAGCTCGTCATCGACTGCGTGAACCCGCTCGGCTTCGACAAGAAGGGCGCGTACGCCCTCAAGCCCGAGGAGGGCAGCGCCGCCGAGCAGGCCGCCGCGCTGCTCCCCGACTCCCGGGTGACGGCGGCCTTCCACCACCTGTCGGCCGTGCTGCTCCAGGACGCCTCGATCGAGGAGATCGACACCGACGTGATGGTGCTCGGCGAGAGCCGCGCCGACACGGACCTGGTGCAGGCGCTCGCCGCCCGCGTCCCCGGCATGCGGGGCGTCTTCGCCGGGCGGCTGCGCAACGCCCACCAGGTGGAGTCCCTGGTCGCCAACCTGATCTCCGTCAACCGGCGCTACAAGGCGCACGCGGGGCTCCGGGTCACCGACGTCTAGGCCCGTGCCCGGGCGGGCGGGGCATGGGGGACACTGGTGCGGTACGTCCGTCCGGAATGCCGTATCCGTCGTGCTGTGATCAGGGAGCCGAACCCCATGCCCCGCCTAGCGCTCTACACCCTCGTCGTCTGTGTCCTGGCCGTCGCCGCCGCCGTGGTCTCCTTCGTCCAGGGCAGCCTCCTCGGCATCGTGTGGGTGTTGCTCGCGGGCCTGTCGTCCAACATGACCTGGTACTACGTCCGCCGGGCCAAGCTGGAGCGGGCGGCGCGCGAGACCGCCGCCGCTAGCCGCTGATCGCGGGGATGTCCGGGGTGCCCTGCCAGAAGCGGTAGAGCCGCTGGCCCCAGTAGGTGTCCCACTCCTCCACGCCGAGGCCGCGCAGGACGGCGTCCACCGCGTCGAAGAAGGCGTCGTTGACCTCCGGGATCCACAGGATGCCGAACACCGCGAGCAGGCCGAACGGCGCGAAGGGCTCCACCTGGCGGCGGACCGAGTACGACAGCCACGGCTCGATGACGCCGTAGCCGTCCAGGCCCGGGATCGGCAGGAAGTTCAGGATCGCCGCCGTCACCTGGAGCAGCGCGAGGAACGCCAGGGCGTAGCGGAAGGTGTCCGGGACGCCGTCGAGCGCGTCCAGCCAGAACGGGGCCGTGCACACGACGGCGAACAGCACGTTCGTCAGCGGGCCCGCCGCCGAGATCAGGCTGTGCCGCCAGCGGCCCCGGATCCGCCCGCGCTCGATGAACACGGCGCCGCCGGGCAGACCGATGCCGCCCATGATCACGAAGAGCACGGGCAGCACGATGCTGAGCAGCGCGTGCGTGTACTTCAGCGGGTTCAGGGTCAGATAGCCCTTCGCCCCGACGGAGATGTCGCCGCCGTGCAGGGCGGTGCGCGCGTGCGCGTACTCGTGCAGGCACAGCGACACCACCCAGGCCGCCGTCACGAACAGGAAGACGGCGAAGCCGGGGTTGTCCGCGAAGCCGGTCCAGGCCGCCCAGCCGCTCACCGCGGTGACGGCCGCGATGCCGAGGAAGACGGGGCTGACCCGGCGGTCGCCGTGGGAGTGGCCGGTCATGGTGCGGGGCTCCTGAGGTTCGTGCGGTCGCCGTACGCCCGGAGCGGGCGGGCGGCAGGCCTGCGGCCTGCGCGGCGTGCCCGACCGTACAGCAGGAGTACGTGAACGTCCGGCGACGGCGGGGTGGTTCCACGGGGCGGGAACGAGGGCCCCGCGGTGCCCGGACGGAGCCGGGACCCGGGCCCGGAGCGCGAACGGCGACAATGGGGGCGTGCGATATCGCGTTCTAGGCATCACCCGGGCCCTGCGCCCCGACGGCACCCTCGCCGCCGTCGGTGGTGCCCGACTGCGTGCCCTGCTCGCGGCGCTCGCGCTGCGGCCGGGGCGGACCGTTCCGGTGGCCGTCCTGGTCGACGAGGTGTGGGGCGGTGAGCCCCCGGCCGACGCCGCCGGCGCGCTGCAGGCCCTGGTGGGCCGACTGCGCCGGGCGCTCGGCGCCCAGGCCGTCGCCTCGGTGGACGGCGGCTACCAACTGCGGGCGGCCCCGGACGACGTGGACGCGCACCGCTTCGAGCGCCTCGTCGGCGAGGGCACGCGCGCCCTCGCCGACGGCGACCCGGCCAAGGCCGCCGTCGTCCTCGACGACGCGCTCGCGCTCTGGCACGGGGACGCCTTCGCCGATCTGCCGGACCACGCCGCGCACGCGGCCCGCTGGGCGGCCCGGCGCCTGGAGGCCCGGCGCGCCCGCCTCGCGGCGGCCGTCGCCCTCGGCCGGGCCGAGGACGCCCTGCCCGAGATCACCGCCCTGTGCGACACGCGTCCGCTGGACGAGCCGCTCCAGGCGCTGCGCCTGCGCGCCCTGCGCGCGGCGGGCCGCCCCGCGGAGGCCCTCGCCGCCTACGACGCCGTCCGCCGCCTCCTCGCGGACCGCCTCGGCACCGACCCGGGGCCCGAACTGCGTGCCCTGCACGAGGAGTTGCTCCGCCCCGGCGCGGCCGCGGACCGCGCCGGGCCCGCCGCCCCGCGGGAGCGCGCGGGCGAGGAGCCCACGGCCGCCGCGCGCGCGTCCACGGCGGCCGCCCCCGGCAACCTCCGCGCCCGGCTCACCTCCTTCGTCGGCCGGGCGGGCGACATCGACGCCATCCGGGAGGACCTGCGGCGGGCCCGGCTCGTCACCCTGGTCGGCCCCGGCGGGGCCGGGAAGACCCGGCTCTCCCAGGAGGCCGCCGAGGGGATCGAGGCCCCGGACGGGGTGTGGCTCGCCGAACTCGCGCCCCTGGACGACCCGCAGGGCGTGCCGGAGGCCGTGCTCACCGCGCTCGGCGCCCGCGAGACCGTGCTGCGCGGCGCGGGCGCGGAGGAGCTGCGCGCGGCGGCGGAGCGGCTCGGCGACGACCCGGTCCTCAGGCTCACCGAATACTGCGCGCCGCGCCGCATGCTGCTCATCCTCGACAACTGCGAGCACGTCATCGACGGCGCCGCCCACCTCGCGGAGCGGCTCCTCGCCGCCTGCCCGGAACTGACCGTCCTCGCCACCAGCCGCGAGCCCCTCGGCGTCCCCGGCGAGGCCCTGCGCCCCGTCGGCCCGCTGCCGGAGCCCTTCGCCCTGCGGCTGCTCGCCGACCGGGGGCAGGCGGCACGCCCGGGCTTCCGGGTCACGGACGACCCGGAGGCCGCCGCCGAGATCTGCGCGCGGCTCGACGGGCTCCCGCTGGCCATCGAGCTGGCGGCGGCCCGTCTGCGGATGCTCACGCCGCGCCAGATAGCCGACCGCCTCGACGACCGCTTCCGGCTCCTGACGAACGGCGCCCGCACGGTCCTGCCGCGCCAGCAGACCCTGCGCGCCGTCGTCGACTGGTCCTGGGACATCCTCGACCGCTCCGAGCGGGCCGTCCTGCGCCGCCTCGCGGTCTGCGCGGGCGGCTGCGACCTCGCCGCGGCGGAGGCGGTCTGCGCCATCTCCGGGGCCACCTCCGGGGCCACCTCCGGGGCCGCCCCCGGGACCGCTTCCTGGGCCGTGGACGTCGAGGTCGACCCGCGCGACGTGCCCGACCTGCTCGGCTCACTCGTCGACAAGTCCCTGGTGGTGGCCGCCCCTTCGGCCGCGGGCGGCGGCATGCGCTACCGCCTCCTGGAGACCGTCTACGAGTACGCCGTCGAGCGCCTCGACGAGTCGGGGGAGCGGGCCGCCACCGAGCGCGCGCACCTCACCTACTTCCGGGAGCTGGCCCGCCGCACCGACCCCGAGCTGCGCGGCCACGGCCAGCGCACGGCCGTCGCGGTCCTGGAGAACGAGTACGAGAACCTGCGCACCGCGCTGCGCCGCGCCGTCGCCGCCCGCGACGAGCACGAGGCGCTGTGCCTGGTGCACGCCCTGTCGTGGTTCTGGCTGATGCGGGACCTGCGCACCGAGGTCAGACACTGGTCCCGCGAGGTGATGGCGCTCGGGCCCGACCCGTTCGCGGAGCCGGTCGCGCCGGTGGAGCCGCTGCACGAGCGCTGCACGGACGCCCCGCCGCCGATGCGGCCCGAGGTGCTCCAGGAGGCCCGGCGCGGGGTGCACCTGGTGCACATGTCCTGCATGGACATGGACCCGGACGCCTGGCAGACCCCCCGGGCCGAGGAGAAGCTGCGTGCCATCCGCGAGGCCTACCGGCCGGGCCTGCCGCAGACCTGCCGGAACCCCGGGAGCCTGTGGTTCTACGCCGTCCTGCTGAGCGGCGACGTCCACCGGGTCCGGGAGATCGTGGACCGGACCGTCGCCGCCTGCCGCGACTTCGGCTACACCTGGGAGCTGGCCGGGGCCCTGCAGTGGCGCGCCAACGTCCTGGCCAACCGCGTCGACTGGGCGGGCGACGCCTGGCAGGACGCCGACGAGGCCCTGGAGATCTTCACCCGGCTCGGCGACACCTGGGGCATGGCCGAGGCGCTGTCCTCGCGCGCGGAGGCCCATGAGCGGCGCGGCGCCTTCCCGCGCGCCGCCGAGGACTTCGCGGCCGCCATCGCCCACGCCGAGGCGCTCGGCGCCAAGACCCAGGTGTCCCTCCTGACGGCCCGGCTCGGCGCGGTCTTCGTCGAACTGGGCGAGACCGAGCGCGGCGAGCGGCTGCTGCGGCGCGTCGTGGACGACAGCGTGGGCCGTCTCGACGGGGCGCTGCCCGCCGCCCGCATCTTCCTCATCGGGCTGCTCGGCATGCGCGGCCACGTCCGCGAGGCCCGCGACCAGCTGGCGCTGCTGCGCAAGGAGTTCAAGGCCGTCGGCTTCGCCGTCTTCGACGGCACGGTGCTCGCCGTCAGCGCCTGGCTCGACACCATCGAGGGCCACTACGAGGGCGTGCTCGCGGGCGCCCGCGCGACCCTGGAGAAGGCCGCCGACCCGCTCTCGCAGATCGTGGCCCCCCAGCTGCTCGCCGTCCATCTGGGAACCGTGGCCCACGCGTTCGCCCGCACCGCCCCGGACCGGGCCGCCGTCGCGGCGCGCCTCCTTGCGGTGGCCGACGGACAGCTGCCGCCCGGCCATGTGCGGACCGTCTTCGAGCGGGAGGTGCGCACGGCCGCCGAGCAGGCGGTCCGGGCGCCCCTCGGCGACGCGGCCTACGCCGCCGCGTACGCCGAGGGCTCCGGCCTCACCTGGGAGGAGGCCGTCGCCGCGGCGGGCCTGTGACGCCCCGGCCGGGCGGGCGCCGCCGACGTCACGTCTTCGTACGGAACTTGTGGATCGCGATCGGCGCCATGATCGCGGTCAGGGCCACCGACCAGATCAGCGTCACCCAGATGTCGTGGGCCACCGGCAAGCCGCCGTTCATCAGACCGCGCGCGGCGTCCGCGAGGGACGACAGCGGGTTGTAGTCCGTGAACGCCTGGAGCCAGCCGGGCATGGAGTCGGTCGGCGCGAAGATCGACGAGCCGAACTGCAGCGGCAGCAGCACCAGGAATCCCATTCCCTGAATCGCCTGGGCGCTCTTCATCACGACGCCCATGGTGAGGAAGATCCACATCAGGCCTATCCCGAAGACCATGGCGAGGCCGACGGCCGCGAGCAGGCCGGGGACGCTCTCCACCGAGAAGCCGATGCACAGGGCGACGACGAACAGGATTCCGGTGGCGACCAGCATGCGCATGAGCTCGACCACGATCTTGGCGATCATGACCGAGGAGCGCCCGATCGGCAGCGACCGGAAGCGGTCCATCACACCGGTCTGGAAGTCCTGGTTGAAGCCGGTGCCCACCCCCATGGCCATGTTCATCCCCATCATGGCCATCAGGCCGGGGACGACGTACTGGATGTACTCCTCGCGGCCGCCGCCGAGCGACTGGCCGACGGAGCCGCCGAAGACGTACACGAACAGGAGCGTGAAGACGATCGGCATCAGGACGGCGTCGAACATCGACTCCACGTCCTGCTTGATCCACAGCAGATTGCGGCGCACCAGGGCGCCGGTGTGCCGCGCGAACGCGCGCGGGCCGATGCGGGTGTCCGCCTGGCCGGTGAGCGGGACGGCCTGGCTCGGGGGCGCGGGGGGCGCCTTGACTGCGGTCGCGCTCATGCGGCGACCTCCTCGTACTCGGTGGTCGCGGCGTCGTCCGTGAGGCCGGCCTTGTGGCCGGTCAGGGACAGGAACACCTCGTCCAGGCTGGGCAGTTCGGTGGCGATGTCGGCGAGCGTGATGCCGCGCGCGCTGAGCACGCCGACGACCGCCGTGAGCTGTTCGTCGCTGAGGATCGGCACGAGGACCGTGCCGTCCTCGGAGTCCACGGTCGTGGTGGCCAGGCCGGTCAGGCCCGCCTCGTCGAGCGCGAGCGCCGTGGGGCGCAGCTGCGCAGGATCGGCCGGGCGGATCCGCAGGGTGCGGCCGCCGACCTTCGCCTTCAGCTCGCCGATGCTGCCGCCCGCGACGACCCGGCCGCGGTCGATGACCGTGAGCTCGCCGGCGAGCTGCTCGGCCTCCTCCATGTACTGGGTGGTCAGCAGGACGGTGACGCCGTCCTCGCGGACCATGCGCCGGACCTCGTCCCAGACCTCGTTGCGCGTGCGCGGGTCGAGGCCCGTGGTGGGCTCGTCCAGATACAGCACGGCCGGGCTGCCGATCATCGACGCCGCGAGGTCGAGACGGCGGCGCATGCCGCCGGAGTACGTCCGCACCGGGCGCTTGGCGGCCTCCGTGAGGGAGAAGCGCTCCAGGAGGGCGTGGGCCCGCGTGCGGGCCTCCTTGCGGGGCAGGTCGAGCAGCCGCCCGATCATGTACAGGTTGTCGTAGCCCGAGAGCTTCTCGTCCACCGACGCGTACTGGCCGGTGAGGCCGATGACGCGGCGCAGCTGGCGCGGCTGGCGCAGCACGTCGTAGCCCGCGACGACGGCGCTGCCGGAGTCGGGGGTGATCAGGGTGGAGAGGCAGCGTACGAGCGTGGTCTTGCCGGCGCCGTTCGGCCCCAGGACGCCGAGGACCGTGCCCTCGCGGACGTCCAGGTCGACGCCGTCCAGCGCCTTGGTCTCGCCGTAGTGCTTGACCAGCCCCCGTACCGAGACGGCACTCGCTCCGCCGCTCGCTCCCCGTTGGGGGGTGTTCTCGATGCGTGTCATGCCCTACATGAGAGCAGCCGCCACCGACAACGCGCCGACAGATGTCCTACAGGCGGGCGACAGCGGCACCGACGGACACCGATAGATCCCGACAGACCCCGACAGATCCGCTCTGCCGGGGCCGGCAGCCCGCCGACGGGGGACGGTCGGCGGGCTGCCGTCAGTGCCGCAGTGGCTCGAAAGGAACGCCGGCCGGCGCTCCGGGCCGGGGCTAGCGGACGGAGTGCTCCGCGGCCGGGAACGCCCCGCCGACCACGTCCTCGGCGAACGCCTTCGCGGCGTCGCCCATCACCCCGCGCAGATCGGCGTACTGCTTCACGAAGCGCGGCATCTTCCCGCCGGTGAGGCCCAGCATGTCCGTCCACACCAGGACCTGGGCGTCGCAGTCGACGCCCGCGCCGATGCCGACGGTCGGGATGTGCAGCGAGCGGGTGACCTCGGCGGCGAGCTCGGCCGGTACGAGTTCGAGCACCACGGCGAAGGCGCCCGCGGCCTCGGCGGCCTTGGCGTCGCGCACCAGCTGGTGCGCCGCCTCCTCGCTGCGGCCCTGGACGCGGTAGCCCATGGTGTGCACGGACTGCGGGGTGAGCCCCAGATGGGACATGACCGGGATGCCGGACCGCACGAGCAGCTCGGTCTGGGCCAGCGAGCGCTCGCCGCCCTCCAGCTTGACCGCGCCGACGCCCGCCTCCTTGACCAGGCGCGTCGCGGACCGCAGGGCCTGGACCGGCCCTTCCTGGTACGAGCCGAACGGCAGGTCGGCGACGATCAGGGCGCGGCTCGTGCCCCGGACGACGGCCGCCGAGAGCATGGTGATCTCGTCGAGGGTGACGGGCACGGTGGTGTCGTACCCCAGGTGGCAGTTGCCCGCCGAGTCGCCGACGAGCATGACCGGGATCCCGGCCTCGTCGAAGACGGACGCGGTCATCGCGTCGTACGCGGTGAGCATGGGCCACTTCTCGCCGCGCTCCTTGGCGGCGGTGATGTCGCGGACCGTGATGCGGCGTGTGCCCTTGCCGCCGTACAGCGTCTTGCTGCTGTCGGTCTTCCGCCCGTTCAGGGCAGGGCTCTGGGCAGCCGAAAGCTGCGTCATCGCAACGGCTCCTTCTGTCGTCTCGAGGCGCCCTGACGGCGTCCCCGGATCACGTCCATGGTGGCATCGCGTGCCGCCCGGGCGCTAGAGGGGTTCTTTTCGGCCGTTTTGGAGACGTATGACGGACGCGGGTGTTCCTTGGTGTCCTTCCGGGAAAGGCCTGGCAAAGCCTTTCCAATACGAGACGGTCTCGTATCGGAATGTGGCTAAGGTCGGAGCATGACAACACCTGCCGTCCCCGGCACGTCCCGGATACCGGAGGCCGTCCACCGGCGGCGCTGGGCGATCCTCGGCGTCCTGATGCTCAGCCTGCTGATCGTCGTCCTGGACAACTCCATCCTGAACGTCGCGATCAAGACCATCTCCACGCCCGCGCCCACCGGCCTCGGCGCCACCCAGGGCGAGCTGGAGTGGGCCATCAACTCCTACACGCTCGTCTTCGCCGGTCTGCTCTTCACCGCGGGCCTGCTCGGCGACCGCGTCGGCCGCAAGAAGGTGCTGCTCGCCGGGCTCGCGGTGTTCGGCATCGGCTCCGCGCTCGCCGCCCAGTCCGGCTCGCCCGTCGAGCTCATCGCGTTCCGCGGGGTGATGGGCCTCGGCGCCGCCTTCGTGATGCCCGCCACGCTCGCCGTCCTCATGAACGTCTTCGAGCGCGACGAGCAGCCCAAGGCCATCGGCATCTGGGCGGCCGGCGTCGGCCTCGCCGTCGCCATCGGCCCGATCACCGGCGGCGTCCTGCTCGACCACTTCTGGTGGGGCTCGGTCTTCCTCATCAACGTGCCGATCGTGATCGTCGCGCTGATCCTCATGGTCGTCCTCGTACCGGACTCCAAGGACCCGAAGCCCGGCCGGATCGACCTGGTCGGCGTCGTCCTGTCCGTGATCGGCCTCGTGCTGCTCGTCTACGGCATCATCAAGGGCGGCCAGCTGGCCGACTTCACCGACCCGGCCGTGCTCGCGACCATCCTCGCCGGGCTCGCCGTGCTCGTCGGCTTCGTCTGGTACGAGAAGCGCGCCGACCACCCGTCGATCGACATCTCGTACTTCAAGAACCGCGTCTTCTCGGCGGCGATCACCGCGATCGCGCTCGTCTTCTTCGCGCTGATGGGCGTCACGTTCTTCTCGGTCTTCTACACGCAGAGCGTGCGCGGCTACACGCCGCTGCAGACCGGACTGCTGATGCTGCCGCTCGCCGCCGCGCAGCTGATCTTCGCGCCGCGGGCGCGGCACGTCGTCGACCGGTTCGGGGTGCGGGCCACCTGCGTGGGCGGGCTCTCCGTCATCGCCGTGACCCTCGCCGCGTTCACGATCTTCGACTCGGACACGCCGATCTGGGTCCTGGAGGTCGTCTTCTTCCTCATGGGCACCGGGATGGCGCACATCATGACGCCCACCAGCGTCGTCATCATGCAGGCGCTGCCGCGCGAGAAGGCGGGCTCCGCGTCCGCGCTCAGCAACACCTTCCGCCAGGTCGGCGGCGCGCTCGGCATCGCGGTGCTCGGGTCCGTGCTCTCCGCGGCGTACCGGGGCGGCGTGGAGGACGAGATGCGGCTCCTGCCCGCGGGGATGCGGCACACGGCGGGCGAGTCCATCGAGGCGACCCTCGGCGCGGCGGCGCGGCTCGGGCCGCGCGGCGAGGGCCTGGTCTCCGCCGCCAACGACTCCTTCCTGCACGCGATGCACGTCACCGCCCTGTGCGGCGCGGGCGTCGCCCTGGTGGGCGTCCTGGTGGTGGCCCTGTTCCTCCCGGGCAAGCCCCCGGCCTCCGCAGCCCCCGCCCCCGCAGAACCCCACGACCGGGAACCGGCCTCCGCGGGCCGCTGACGCGGCTGGGAGCGCTCGCTGCTGTGCAGACCCGTTCCTCCCAGGGGGCGGAACGGGTGGGCGCAGCCCACAGCTGCCCCGCACCGCTGGCGAAGGGCGTGGGCGAGGGCCGCTGCAAGGGGGCACGCCGCACGGCCGGGCCAGGGGAAAATGGGGCCAGCCGCTCAACCGCAGAGGAGTCGACACCGTGGCGCAGAGCCCCACCCGAGCCGCCCGCGGCCGCCCCCGCAGCGAGGCCGTGGAGCGGTCGATCCTGGAGGGCGTGATCCGGCTCATCGAGGAGGGCACCCCCCTCGCCGAGCTGTCCATCGAGCGCATCGCCCGCACCGCGGGCGTCGGCAAGGCCACCATCTACCGCCGCTGGAGCGGCAAGGAAGAGATCTTCGTCGACGTCCTGCGCACCCTGGAGGCGCCGCCCGCCGTCCTGCCCGGCACCTCCATGCGCGACGACCTCGTCGTCCTCCTGGAGCAGATCCGCCGCCGCGGTCTGAACCTGCGCGCGTCGGCGATCCTGCACAACGTCTTCGCGCAAATGAAGACCCTGCCCAAGCTCTGGGACGCGTACCACGCGACGGTCATCGAGCCACAGCGCCGCCGCACCCACGACGTCCTGCGCCGGGGCCAGGAGAACGGCGAGCTGCGCGCGGACGTCGACATCGCGCTCGCCCACGAGCTGTTCGTCGGCCCCATGCTGGTCCGTACCGTCATGCGCTCCGACGCCCCCCTCGACGAGGACCTGCCGGAGCGCGTGGTCGACCTGATCCTCGACGGACTGCGCCCCTGAGAGTGAGCCCCCGAGAGGGGTGCGGGGTGTTAGCGTGTCGCCCCGAGCAGCCCTGAACTCGCAGGCGATATGCGCGTTTCGTCACAGAGTGCGGACCCTGGGGGCGCATCCGGAACCTGTCGTGCGCCCCCGCTCGTCCTCGGGTCCGTAGGGCCGTCCGCGGACGGCGGGGACGACACCCGATCATCGCCTAGGGTTCAGGGGCGGGGGACGGTGTGCACGGCAGTCAGTGAGGCGACGAGAGTATGGCGCAGGCGTACAAGGCGGAGACGGACAGCGGCAGCTCGCGGCCCGAGCGCCAGGGCTCCCCGCTGCGGCGTTTCGTCGACGGCTGGCGGGGTGACCCCGGCATCTGGCGGCGCGGACTCGTCACGGCCGGATTCGCGGTCGTGATCGGTCTGGTGATGCTCGTGCACGCCCAGATCCCGAACGGCGTGGGCAACCTCGGCAGTCTCACCGAGACGTTCCTGCCGTGGCTCGGCCTCTTCATCCCCGTGCTCCTCGTGATCGCCGTCGTCCGCAAGTCCGCGACCGCGCTCGTCACCCTGCTGCTCCCTGTGATCGTCTGGCTCGACGCCTTCGGCGGCCTCGTCACCGACAAGTCGGGCAGCGGCGGCGACCTCACCGTGGCCACGCACAACGTGAACGCGGACAACCCCGACCCGGCCTCGACCGCCCGTGACGTCGCCGCGTCCGGCGCGGACGTCATCGCCCTGGAGGAGCTCACCTCCGCCGCGGTCCCCACGTACGAGAAGGCGCTGGCGGGCACGTACAAGTACCACTCGGTGCAGGGCACCGTCGGGCTGTGGAGCAAGTACCCGCTGACCGCCACCAAGCCCGTCGACATCAAGCTGGGCTGGACCCGGGCCATGCGGACGACCGTGCACACGCCCAAGGGCGAGGTGGCGTTCTACGTCGCCCACCTGCCGTCGGTGCGGGTCAAGCTCGACGCGGGCTTCACCGCCGGGCAGCGCGACGACAGCGCCGACGCGCTCGGCGAGGCCATCTCCCACGAGAAGATCAGCAAGGTCATCCTGCTCGGCGACCTGAACGGCACGATGAACGACCGCGCCCTGAACGCCGTCACCTCCCAGATGCGCTCCACGCAGGGCGCCGCGGGCGACGGCTTCGGCTTCAGCTGGCCCGCGTCGTTCCCGATGGCCCGCATCGACCAGATCATGGTCAAGGGCGTCGAGCCGGTGTCGTCCTGGACGCTGTCGCGGACGGACAGCGACCACCTGCCGGTGGCGGCGAGCGTCGACCTCTGAGGTCACGCACGGCCAGCCGCTGAGGGCCGCGCGCCGTCGACGCTCGATGGTCATGTGCCCTTCACCTCGCGGTGCGCGCGGGCGGAATACTGGGTGCGGACCTCTTTGTTCCGTACGTGAACCAAACGATTCCCTGGATCGTCCCTGCCCTCGTACGGGCTGTTCGGAAGGTAGTACGTCTCCATGCCCCTGGCCCTGCTCGCCCTCGCCGTGGGCGCCTTCGGCATCGGCACGACCGAGTTCGTGATGATGGGCCTGCTGCCCAACGTCGCCGACGACCTCGGCATATCCATACCCACCGCAGGACACCTCGTGTCCGCGTACGCGCTCGGCGTCGTCATCGGCGCCCCGCTGCTCGCCGCCGTCACCGCGCGGCTGCCCCGGCGCCGCGTCCTGATCGGCCTCATGGTCCTCTTCGTCGTCGGCAACGCGCTCTCGGCCGCGGCCTCGGACTACCACCTGCTCCTCGCCGCCCGCTTCCTCAGCGGACTGCCGCACGGGGCGTTCTTCGGCGTCGGCGCGGTCGTCGCCACCGGGCTCGTCGCGCCCGAGCGCAAGGCGCGGTCGGTGTCCCTGATGTTCCTCGGGCTCACCGTCGCCAACGTCGTCGGCGTGCCCATCGCCACGCTCATGGGGCAGCAGCTCGGCTGGCGCGCCACGTTCCTCGCCGTGAGCGCGATCGGGCTCGCCGCCATCGCCGCGCTCGCGCTGCTCGTCCCCGCCGACCACGGCCACGGCGAGAGCGTGGGCCTGCGCGGCGAGCTGCGGGCGCTCGGCTCGCTGCCCGTGTGGCTCGCGCTCGGTACGACCGTCGCGGGCTTCGGGGCGCTCTTCGCCGCCTACAGCTACGTCACGCCGATGCTCACCGACTCCGCGGGGTTCGCCGAGGCCAGTGTGACGCTGCTGCTCGCGCTCTTCGGCGTCGGCGCCACCGCGGGCAACCTGCTCGGCGGGCGGCTCGCCGACCACGCCCTGCGCGGCACCCTCTTCGGCGGCCTGGCCTCCCTCGCCCTGGTCCTCCTCCTCTTCCCGCTCCTCATGAAGGCCGAGTGGAGCGCCGCCGTCGGCGTGACCCTCCTCGGCATGGCCGCCTTCACCACCGGCTCGCCGCTCCAGCTCATGGTCATGGAGAAGGCCGCCGCGGCGCCTTCGCTCGCCTCCTCCGCCAACCAGGCCGCGTTCAACCTCGCGAACGCCGGCGGCGCGTGGATCGGCGGCCTCGCCCTCGCGGCGGGCTTCGGCGTCACGTCCCCCGCCCTCGCCGGGGCGGCCCTCGCCGTCCTCGGCCTCGGCGTCGCGGCGATCGCCTACGCCGAGGACCTCCGCCGCACCCCCGCGCCCTCCCCGGGCCGGGTCGTCACCCCCACCCCGAAGCCGACCCGGGAGCGGACCCACCACTAGGGCCCCGGGCGGCACCCGCTCGGCCGCGGCAGCGGTGGGCAGCCGCGGCCCGTCGGGGGCTATTCGCGCCAGGCGTTGGTGATCGGCAGCCGCCGGTCCTTGCCGAAGCCCTTGGGGGAGATCTTGGTGCCCGGCGGGTACTGCCGCCGCTTGTACTCGGCGGTGTCCACCATCCGCAGCGTCCGCGCGACGAGCTCCGCGTCGAAGCCCGCGGCGACGACCGCCTCGGCGCCCTCGTCCCGGTCCACGTACCGCTCAAGGATCGCGTCGAGGACGGGGTAGTCCGGCAGCGAGTCCGTGTCCACCTGGTCGGGCCGCAGCTCCGCGCTCGGCGGCTTGCTGATGGAGTTCTCGGGGATCGGCGGGGTCCCGCCGCGCTCGGCGGCGGCCCGGTTGCGCCACTTCGCGAGCCGGAAGACCGAGGTCTTGTAGACGTCCTTGATGGGCCCGTACGCCCCGACGGAGTCGCCGTACAGCGTCGAATAGCCCACGGCCAGCTCGGACTTGTTGCCCGGCGCGAGCACGATGTGGCCCTCCTGGTTGGAGAGCGCCATGAGCATCGTGCCGCGCAGCCGCGACTGGAGGTTCTCCTCGGCGAGCCCGGTGAGCCCGAGGGACTCCATGTACGCGTCGAACATCGGCGCGATCGGCACGGTGCGGAAGCCGAGGCCGGTGCGGCGCGCCAGCTCCGCCGCGTCGGCGATGGAGTGCTCGGAGGAGTACCGGGAGGGCATCGCGACCCCGTACACGTTCTCCGCGCCCAGTGCGTCGCAGGCGAGGGCGGCCGTGAGTGCCGAGTCGATGCCTCCGGAGAGCCCGATGAGCACGGAGCGGAAGCCGTTCTTCTGGACGTACGCGCGCAGGCCGACGACGAGGGCCGAGTAGACCTCCTCGTCGTCGTCCAGGCGCTCGGCGTACGTGCCGGTGTGCTCGGCCTCGTACGGCGCGAGCGGTTCGGCGGAGAGCGTGACGTGCTCGATGCGCAGCCCGTCGTCGACGACGCCCGACGGCGCCTGCGCGGCGGCAGCGGGCAGCTCCAGGTCGAGCACCACACAGCCCTCGGCGAACTGCGGGGCCCGCGCGATGACCTCGCCGTCCCTGTCGACGACGATCGAGTCGCCGTCGAAGACCAGCTCGTCCTGACCGCCCGTCATCGCCAGGTAGGCGGTGGTGCAACCGGCCTCCTGCGCCCGCTTGCGGACCAGTTCGAGCCGCTGGTCGTCCTTGTTCTGCTCGTACGGGGACGCGTTGATGGACAGCAGGAGCCCGGCCCCGGCCGTGCGGGCGGCCGGGACGCGGCCGCCGTCCTGCCACAGGTCCTCGCAGATCGCGAGCGCCACGTCGACGCCGTGCACGCGGACGACCGGGAGCGTCTCGCCGGGGACGAAGTAGCGGAACTCGTCGAAGACGCCGTAGTTGGGCAGATGGTGCTTGGAGAAGGTGAGCGCCACCTCGCCGCGGTGCAGCACGGCCGCCGCGTTGCGCGGGGCTCCCGCGGGCTGGCCGTAACGCGGCTTGGCCTCGTCGCTGCGGTCCAGATAGCCGACGACGACGGGCAGTTCGCCCAGGCCCTCGTCGCGGATGCGGACCGCGAGCGCGCGCAGGGCCCGACGGGACGCCTCCACGAAGGAGGAACGCAGGGCGAGGTCCTCCACCGGATAACCGGTGAGTGCCATCTCCGGGAACGCGACGAGGTGCGCGCCCTGTTCGGCGGAGTGCCGGGTCCAGCGGAGGACCGCGTCCGCGTTCTTGGTGAGGTCGCCGACGGTGGAGTCGATCTGATTCAGCGCAAGGCGTAGTTGAGGCACGGCCCCAGTGTAATCGTCAACCCGACGCGATGCCCCTGGAACGGACGGCGGACGACCGCCCAGGAGCACCGCGCCCTGGCCTTGACCTGGGTCAGGAGCGATAGCCGAGGACGGTCATCATTCCTGCCTCCGCGTGGTACACGTTGTGACAGTGGATCATCCACAGGCCTGGATTGTCCGCTTCGAAGTCCACCGTCAGGCGGCCGTTCGGCAGCACGATCGCGGTGTCCTTGCGGGGGCGCCCGGGGGCGCTCGCCAGGGCGAAGGTGTGGCCGTGCAGATGGAGGGGGTGCCACATCGACGTGGAGTTGCTGAACTCCAGGCGCACGCGCTCACCCGCGCGCACCGGGTGACGCCGGTCCGGTGCGTACGGCTTCTTGTCGAAGGCCCAGTCGTACTTCTCCATGCCTCCTGTCAGCCGGATCTTGATGGTGCGGTCGGGGGCGCCGGGCTTGAGGGCCACGGAGTCGTCCGCCGTGAGCCGCTCGGCGAGCACCACGCGGCCCTTGAGCTCCTTGGGCCGGACCGACGGTGACGGCGCGCGGCCGCCGCCCGTGCGGAGCACCGCCTGGGCCGCCGCCTTCTTGCCCTCGGCCACGGCGGTCAGCGGGAAGACCCCGTCCTTGGCGGTGACCAGGACGTCGTACCGCTCGCCCATGCCGATGAGCAGGGCGTCGGCCTTCTGGTGCCGCACCGGGAAGCCGTCGGTGTGCGTGACCGTCAGCTCGTGGCCGCCGAGCGCCACCCGGAAGGCGGTGTCACCGCCGGCGTTGATCAGGCGGAGCCGGATGCGGTCGCCGGGGCGGGCGCGGAAGGAGGTGGGGGCCTTCGCGGTGCGGCCGTTGATCAAGTAGTGCGGATAGGCCACGTCGCCCGCGTCCCGGCCGAGGATGTCGCTGGTGGAGCCCATGAGCATGCGGGAAGGGCCCTTGGGCTCGGGCTCGGGGGAGGCCTTCGCGGAGCCGGTCAGGGCGGTGCGGGACATGTGCCCCTCGTGCCCCGAGCCGCCACCGCTGCCGCCGGAGCCGTCCGCGCCGCCGCTGCCGCCGGAGCCGCCGTGGTCCATGCCGCCCCCGTGGTCCATGCCGCCGCCCATGTCCATGCCGCCGCGCAGCTCCGTGAGGACCGCGTCGGGGGTGGAGCCGTCGACGCCGTCGACCCAGTCGTCGAGGACGACGACCCACTCCTTGTCGTACGTCAGGGGCTCCTTGGGGTCGTCGATGATCAAGGGCGCGTACAGCCCCCGGTCCAGCTGGGTGCCGGAGTGCGGGTGGAACCAGTAGGTGCCCGGGTGCGGGACCTTGAAGCGGTAGGTGAAGGCGGCGCCGGGCTTGATGTCCCGCTGGGTGAGGCCGGGGACGCCGTCCATGTCGTTGCGCAGGGCCAGGCCATGCCAGTGCAGGCTCGTGGTCTGCGGGAGGTGGTTGGCGAGGGTGAGCGAGAGCGTGTCGCCCGCCGTCGCGCGGATCTCCTTGCCGGGCAGCGCGTCGCCGTACGCCCAGGACTTGACCGTGGGGCCGCCCAGGTCGAGCGTCGCGGGCATGGCCATGAGCTTCAGCTCGCGCAGGCGGCCGCCGCCCGGGCGCTTCTTCTCGGCCGCGGCGACCTCGGGGCCGGAGGGCGTCACATAGCCCTTCGAACCGGCCGAAGGGCCGCCCCGGCCGCCGTGGCCGGAGTGCGAGCCGTCGCTGGAGCCGCTGGAGCAGGCCGTGGCGAGCCCGGCCCCGGCGGTGGCGAGGGCGGCGCCGAGCAGGGCTCGGCGCGATGGGTGCGGGGTGCGCTCGGTGTGGGTGCGCATGACTGGATACACCTCGTCCGTACTGAGTGGTGCGTGCAGAAGGGCGCGTCTGCTGCTTCTGGTACACCGCTGCGGCCGCGGAGGTTCCCACCGCGGCACGGGCAGCGCGAAGCAGCCGGTACGGCGGCCTAGATCCGCAGCACGGAGAGCCGGGCGAGGAGCGCGCGCGGCGGGGGCGGCTCGGGCCACGGCGCCGCCCGGAGCCCGGCGGGCAGCAGGACGGGCGCGGCCACCGGCGGCCGCGCCGCCACCGCGCCGAACAGCGCGAGCACGAGGGCGCCGCCCAGGACGGCCAGGCACACGGACATCGGGTCCATGCCGGTGCCGTGGGAAGGAGAGCCGGGCGGGGAGGCGGTACGGGCGACGACGTGACTCGCGGCCGGGGGCTGGGCACCCGCGTGCGGGACGGCGTGGGGCGAGGTCAGGAGCTGGGCCCCCGTGTGCGGTGCGGCCTGGTGCGCGGCCGTGGGTCCGGCGCTCGCGTGCGGGGCGGCGTGGGGCGAGGTCAGGGGCTGGGCGCCCGCGTCCGCGGCTGCCTGACTCACGGCCATGGCCCCGAGGCCCGCATGCGCGACGACGTGGTTCACGGCCATGGGCCCGGCGCCCGCGTCCGCGACGACGTGACTCGCGGTCAGGGGCTGGGCGCCCGCGTGCGGTGCGGCCTGGCGCGCGGCCATGGGCTCGACGCCCGCGTCCGCGACAGCGTGGCTCGCGGCCAGGGGTCCGGTGCCCGTCTGCGCGACAGCGCGGCCCGCGGCCATCGGCCCGGCGCTCGTATCCGCGGCGGCCTGGTTCCCGGCCACGGGCCCGGCCCCCGTGGGGGCGGCAGCCCCCGCGTGCGTGAGCGGCCCCGTCACGGTGCCCCGAGTGGCCGCGTGAGCCTCCCCGGGCCCCGTGGTGTCCGCCACGCGCGCGTGGGCCGAGGGCGTCGAGCCGTCGCCGTGCTCCTGCGGATGCCCCAACGTGTGCATCGTCACGATGCCGAACAACAGCGCCACGAGGAGCAGGAATCCGCTCGCGCTCGTGGGCTGTTGCTTCGGGGCCATGGACGGGAGCCTACCCCTCCCCGGTATGGGGCGATGTGCGGGGCCCGCGAGAAACATTGATCATGAACCCATGACGACTACGGACAAGCCCGGACAGAGCGCGGGCGAGACGACGGCGGCCGAACGGGCCGCGGCGGCCGCGAAGGCCGGTGACGCCGGGGCCGCGGAGTTCGGGGAGGACACCGGGACCTCACGGCAGTTCATCTCCTGGGTGACGCTCGCCCTGATGACCACCGCCTCCGTGGCGAGCCTGCGGCCCTCGCCCGCCATGGCCATCTACGGCCTCGCCGCCGTCTTCCTGTACCTCCTGCCCGCCGTGGTCTTCCTGCTGCCCACGGCCCTCGTCGGCGCGGAGCTGGCCTCCGGGTGGACGGGCGGCATCTACCGGTGGGTGAGCGAGGCGCTCGGCAAGCCGCTCGGATTCGTCGCGGTGTGGTGCCAGTTCGCGATGACCATCGCGTACTACCCGAGCCTGCTCGCGTACGTGGCCTCGACGTTCGCGTACGTCGTCCATCCGAGCCTCGCCGAGGACGGCCTCTACGTGGCCATCGTCATCGTCGTCATCTACTGGACCGGGGTGTGGATCACCTCGCGCGGCACCAAGACGGTGGCGGGCCTCTCGTCCCTGGGGCTCGTGATCGGCACGCTCATCCCCGGCGTCGTGCTCGTCGCCCTCGGCCTCGTCTTCCTGGGGCAGGGCAACGAGCCCGCCGCGCCCATGACCGCCGACCACTGGCTGCCGCCGTGGACGGGCCTGGCCAGCCTCGTGCTCATCGTCAACAACTTCCTGTCGTACGCCGGCATGGAGATGAACGGCGTCCACGTGTCGTCGCTGCGGCACCCGCGCGCGGAGTACCCGCGGTCGATCTTCCTGGCCACCGGCCTCGTCCTGCTGATCTTCGTCGTTCCGGCCCTGGCCATCAGCTGGGTCATGCCGTCCGAGCAGCTCAGCCTCACCGCCGGGCTCATGCAGGCCTTCCAGGCGTTCTTCGACCACTTCCACATCGGCTGGATGACGAAGGTCGTCGGGATCATGCTGGTCATGGCCGCGCTCGGCGGCATGCTGACGTGGCTCGCGGGACCCGCCAAGGGCCTGGTGACGCTGGCCCGGCAGGAGGGCTATCTGCCGCCGTTCCTCCAGCGCTTCAACAAGCACGGCGTGCCCCTGAACATCATGATCGCGCAGGGTGTGATCACCACCCTGATCGGCGTCATGTACGCCTTCAGCGACGACGTCTCCAGCGCGTACTGGATGTTCTCCGTGATCACCGTGCAGATCTACCTCATCGCGTACCTGCTGATGTTCGTGGCCGTGGTGCGGCTGCGCCGCACCCAGCCGCACGTCGAGCGCGGCTTCGTGGTGCCCGCCGTCACGCTCGTCGCCGGGGTCGGCTTCGTCGCCTCGGCGTGCGCGCTCTGCATCGGCTTCGTGCCGCCGGACCAGTTCGGCGACGCGCCGCTGTGGCGCTATCTGATGATCGTCGGCGGCGGGCTGCTCGCGATCGGCGTGGCCGCTCCGGCCGCCTTCCTCAAGTTCCGCAAACCGGAATGGATCCACCCCGACCACCAGGGCGCGAATGCTCTCAACTAGCCTCACGACGCGTATGTCCCCCACGCCCCGAGCCACCGAAGCGCCCCGCGCCGTGCGCGTGGCCGTGGCCGCGCTCCTGGTCGTCGGCGCCGCCGCGTACACCTCGTGGACCCTCGAAGCGGTCCTGCCGACCGGGCTCTCGCCGCTCCGGACGTACGTGAGCGAGCTCGCCGCCGAGGACCAGCCGTACGGGGCCTTCTTCCGGACGGTGGACTTCGCCGCGGGCGTGCTGGTGTGCGCGGGGGCCCTGGGCGGCCTGGCGCGGCTGCGCTGCCGGGCCGCCGTGCCGCGCGTCCGCGCCCTGTCGGCCCTCGGCTGGGCCGGGCTCGTCCTCTTCGGCGCGGCCACGGCCGCCGACGCGCGCCTTCCGCTGAGCTGCGCGCCCACCGTGGACGCGGCGTGCCTCGCGCGCGAGCGGGCCGGGCTCGTGCCCTTCACGCACTCCGCGCACGCGGTCAGCAGCAGCGTGGCCGTGGCCGGGGCGCTGGTGGGGATGGTGCTCCTGACGGCGGCCGTACGCCGGGCGGGCGCGGGCGGGGTGCGGCAGCGGGCGGTGCTCGCGGTGCTCGTGGCCGTCGAGCTCGCCGCCACCGTCTGGACCCTCGCGGCCGTCTTCGCCTTCGACGCCGGGCACGGCACGTGGGGGCTCGGCATCGGCCAGCGGCTCCAGGTGCTCGCGATCGCCCTGTGGCTGGTGGGCCTCGCGTGGCTCGTCCTCGGACGACGGCGGAGGTGACCGGGAGGGTGTTCGTACGGATCGACGGGGTGCCGCACCACGTGGACGTGACCGGGGACGGCCCCGTGTGCGTGCTCAGCGCGGGGCTGGGGCTCGCGTGGTTCGAGTGGGACCCGGTGGTCGAGCTGCTCGCCCCCGCCCGCACCGTCGTCCGCTTCGACCGGCCCGGGCTCGGCCGCAGCGGGCCCGCGCGCGGGGCGCCCACGCTGGCGGGGGAGGCGGAGCGCGTCGCCCGTGTCCTGGACGCCGTGGGGCTGGGGGAGCGGGCCGTGACGGTCGTCGGGCACTCGCTCGCCGGGTTCCACGCGGAGGCGTTCGCGCGGTGGTGGCCGGGGCGGGTGGCCGGGCTCGTCCTCGTCGACTCCAGCGTGGAGGAGCGGACGCGGGCGCTGCCCGCGCGCGGGGCGCGGGTCGCGGGGGCGCGGGCGGGCGGGGCGGTCCTCGGCGCGCTCGGGGTGCCGCGGGCCCTCGGGCCCCTGCTGCGGGGCGGGGGCGTGCCGCGTGGGCCGCGGGCGGTGTACGGGGCGAGCCGGGTGTGGCGGGCCGGGCTCGTCGAGTACGTGACGTACGGCGACGTGGCGCATGAACTCGCCCTGCTCAGGCGGGTGGCCGCGCTGCCGGACGTGCCGGTGGCGGTGCTCGCCGCGGGCCCTGCGGGCGCGAGCCGCTGGGTGTCGCGGCAGCGCGGCCTCGCCGCGGTCCTCGGGGCGTCCTTCCAGGCCCTGTGTCCCGCGGGCCACCTCCTGATGCGCGACCGCCCCCACGAGGTCGCCGAGACGATCCTGGCCACACGCTAGCCGGACCCTCGCCCCGGCCCTCCGGCCGCCCGCCACCCGGGGCTGCGCCTGCCCGCCCTCGCGGGGGCCGGGCCTCGCTGCGGCCCTTGCCTCAACGGTTGCTCGGCACCTGGGGCTCTGCCCACCCGCCCTCGCCAGGGCCGGGCTCGGAGGGGCGATTGCTCGGCACCTGGGCTGTGCCGATGGCCCCCCGCGGGAAGCCGGGCCGCGCGCCGCCGGGGCCGTCTCCCACCCACCCGCCCCCACCGGGGACGGGCCCCTGCCTCAGCGGCTGCTCAGCACCTGGGCGCCGTGCCCACCCTTCCCCGAGCTCTCGGCTCCGCTTGAGCAGGGGATTGCTCCACTCGCCCTGCGGGACGATGGCCCCCCAGCGGGAGCCCGGGCCGCGTGCCGCCGGGGTCGGGCCCCTGCTTCAACGGTTGCTCGGCACCTCTGCGCTGTGCCCACCCGTCCCGCCCTGCGGGACGATTGCCCACAGCGGGGAAGCCGGGGGCGGGTCCGTGGTGCCGCGCTGCGCGCGGCCGGGGCGGGCCCACCCGCCCGCCCCTACCCGGGGCGGGAGCCCATGGGGCACCACCCACCCGCGAGCGCACCGCGTCGGGGCCGGACCCGGCAAGGCTGAGGAGTTCCGGGCGGGCGGGTGGGAGATCCCGCCGCGGTAGCGGCGGAAACCACCCACCGGGCCGCGAGCGCTCCGCGTCGGGGCCCGGCCGCGCAAGGCTGAGGAGATCCGGGTGGGCGGGTGGGAAAACCCGCCGCGGTAGCGGCGGGGCCGCCCGCTCAGCGGCAGCGCTCCGCGTAGGGGCCGGGCCTCGCACAGCCGGGGAAGACCCGTCGCGGCAGCGGTGGTGGCGGCTGTTGTCAGAGGCTCGTGGTGCTATGGACCGCATGACTCAGAGGCTGGCGTTGCGGGTGGTGGGGCGGGAGCTGCCGGGGGCGGAGTGCGGGGAGTTCCGGGACGTGCACGTGGCCGTGCAGCGGGGCAGGGAGCCGGAGGGCCCGGTCCGGGGGGACGCGCCCGAGGCGGTGTGGGAGTTCGAGGTGGCGATGGCTCCCGCACTCGACGGCACGCCCGACTTCAGGGGCCCGTACGTGCAGGGCGCGCGGGGCGCACGGTTCTTCTACCTGACGTGGGGCGAGCTGCCGCCCGGTGGCGACTTCGCGATGTTCCGCCGCGCCAAGCTGTTCTTCGCGGACCTCCCCGAGGAGGTGCTGGCGGCCGGGGCGGGCGTCGCCGAGCTGGGGCTCACGGACGGGGCGGGGATGCCGCGGTGCGCGGCGGTCCGCCCACCGCACGTGGCGTGGCACACGGGCTGACCCGGGCGGCGATGGGCTGGGGGCCGCTCCGGGTCCGGGGCGCCGTGGGTCCGGGACCGCGATGGGCCCGGGGTGCCTTGGGCCCGAGGCCGCTCGGGGGCCGGGGCCACTCCGGGGCCGGGCCGCGATGGGCCCGGGGTTCGCTCCGGGGCCGGGGTGCCGTGGGCCCGAGGTCGCTTCGAGACCGGGCTCCCGGGGCCCGGCCCCGGTACCGCCGGAAGGCTATGGCTTTGTGCCCCGGGCCTTCAGGAGGTCCGCCATCAGCTTGACCTCGGACTCCTGGGACTCCACCATCCCCTGCGCGAGCCGCCGCTCGACCGGCACCGCGCAGCGCTCCACGCACCCCTGCGCCATGTGGATGCCGCCCTTGTGGTGGGCGGTCATCAGCCGCAGGTAGTAGATCTCCGCCTTGCGGCCGTTGAGCTCGCCGAGCCGCTTCATCTGCGCGTTCGTCGCCATGCCGGGCATCAGCGCGCCGTCGTCGCCCGCCGGGGCGTCGCCCATGCCCATCCACTTCATGGGCGCGTCCTCGGACACCTTGGGCAGCTCCCACAGGTCGAGCCAGCCGAGCATCATGCCGCGCTGGTTGGCCTGGGTCTGCGCGATGTCGTACGCGAGCCTGCGGATCTCCTCGTTCTTGGTGCGGTCGCGGACGACGTACGACATCTCCACGGCCTGCTGGTGGTGCACGGACATGTCGCGGGCGAACCCCGCGTCGGCGGAGGTGGCCGACGGCGCGCCGTCGACGCCGGAGCCCGACCCCGAGCCGGAGGAGTCGTCGGTGGCGGCCACGGCGGCCGTGATGCCGCCCGCCGCGAGCACCGCGCCCGCGACGGCGCCGATCAGCCAGTCGGTGCGCTTCATCACTGCCCCATCCCCGTCCTCACGGACGTGTCACTGCCCCTTGCCGTTGGTGCAGGCGGCACCCGGCTCGGGGGTCTGCTTGCCCTGGACGAACGTGGAGAAGAACGAGCCGACCTTCGCGTCGTCCGCGCCCGTGATGGCCCGCTGGTGGCCCCAGGCCGTGAGCAGCAGCGGCTCCTTCTGCTTCTTGACCGGGCTCATCAGCGAGTACGGCGTCTTCTTCACCTTCGCTTCGAGCTTCTTCAGGTCGGCGGGCTTCGCCTGGTCGTTGTACGTCACCCAGACCGAGCCGTGTTCGAGGGAGTGGACGGCGTTCTCGTTCGGGATCTCGTTCTGGTAGACGTCGCCGTTGCAGTTCATCCACACCTGGTTGTGGTTGCCGCCCACCGGCGGTGTCACCGGGTACTTCACCTTGCCCGCGACGTGGGTGCGGCCCAGCTTCTTGGCGTCCCAGACCTTCTCGCCGTCCTTGGTCCTGGTGAACTTCGCCACGGCCGCCGCGTCGCCCGCCTTGCCCGAGTCATCGTCGTCGTCGGCCTGCGAGACCAGGAAGTAGCCGCCGATGCCGAGGGCCGCGACGATGACCGCGCTCAGGGTGATGGTGAGTGCGCGGGTGCGGCGCTCGCGGGCGGCTTCGGCGCGCCGCATCTCCGCTATTCGGGCCTTGCGTTCGGCGCTGCTCGTCTTCTTGGCGGAACCCATGGTGTGTCCTTCTGCGGAAAGGGACGGATCGGATGGGTCGAACAGGGGGCGTTGCGAGTGCGTTGATCGTAGCCCGCGTCCCGCCGAGCGGAAGGGCCGCTCTTCCAATCTCCCAAATCCAGCGCGGGCGGCGCCCTTTGACCGTCGCCATCCGGCCGACCGCACGCGGGGCCGGGGCCGGGCGGCGCCGCCCCGCACGGAGACAGGCCCGGTCTCTTGCGGGAGACAGGCCCGGTCCCTCACGGAGGCCGGGCCGGACCCCGCCGCTCCCCGGGCCCACCGCCCGCCCGCCTCGAAAATTTGAACCCCTCATGCGCATTCCCTACGCTGCGCGACATGCGGCTCCTGCACTCCACCGACCTGGCCCTGCGCATGCTCATGCGCCTGGCCGTCGCGGACGCGCCGGGCCGCCGCCACGGGGACGCGCCCGCGACCGGCGCCGCCCCCACCACCCGCCAGGTGGCCGAGGACATGGCCGTCCCCTACACGCACGCCGCGAAGGTCGCCGCGCGCCTGACGCACCTCGGCCTCGTCGAGGCCCGCCGCGGCAGGGGCGGCGGGCTCGTGCTCACCGAGGCGGGGCGCACCGCGTCCGTCGGGGCACTGGTCCGCGAGTTCGAGGGCGACGGGGACGTCGTGGAGTGCGAGGGCGCCACGCCCTGCCCGCTGAACTCGGGATGCCGGCTGCGGGGCGCGCTGCGCCGTGCGCAGGAGGCGTTCTACGCCACCCTCGACCCGCTGACCGTCGCGGACATCGTGGCCTCGCCGACGGGACCGCTGCTGCTCGGGCTCGCGAGCCACAGGTCGGGGCCGAAGACCTCGTAGTGGACGGCGGCGGGCGCGACCCCCTTGGCGAGGAGCTGGGCGCGTACGGCCTTCATGAAGGGCAGCGGTCCGCACAGGTACGCGTGCGTGCCGGGCGGCACCGGCACGGCGGCCAGGTCCACGCGGCCCGTGCGGTCGGCGGGGTGGCCCGGCTCCGGGCGCTCGTACCAGAAGTGGGCCGTGGCGCCCGGCAGCGCGTCCGCGTAGGCGCGGTGGGCGGCGCGCAGCGCGTGGTCGGCGGGGGAGCGGTCGGCGTGCACGACGGTGACCGGACCCCGGTGCCCGGCGGCCGCGAGCTGTTCGAGCATCGCGACCATGGGCGTGACGCCGATGCCCGCGGAGGCGAGCAGGAGCGGCGCGGGCGTCCGGCCGTCCGGGCCGCGCAGGACGCCGTCGTCGAGGACGAGGTCGCCGTAGGGGGCGGAGATCCGCAGCCGGTCGCCCACGCGCACGCGCGCGTGGAGGTGGGCGGAGACCTCGCCGTCGGGCCCGGCGCCGCCCCGGACCCGCTTCACGCTGATCTGCCGCACGTCCCCGCCCGGCACCCCTGACAGGCTGTACTGGCGTATCTGCCGGGCCCCGTCCGCGAGCTCGACCTGCACGGACACGTACTGGCCCGCGCGGAAGGCGGGCGGGGGCGTCCCGTCGGCCGGGCGCAGTCGGAAGGTGGCGACGTCCGCCGTCTCCTCGATCCGCTCCACCACGTCCCACGCGCGCAGCGCGTCCGCGCCCGCCGTACTGCCCCGCTCGGCGTAAAGGCGGGCCTCGATCGTGATGAGGGCGTTCGCCATCAGCCAGTACACCTCGTCCCAGGCGGCCGCCACCCGGGGCGTGACGGCGTCGCCGAGGACCTCGGCGATGGCGGCGAAGAGGTGCCGGTGGACCGTCTCGTACTGGCCGGGCGCGACGCCGAGCGACGCGTGCTTGTGCGCGACGCGGGCGAGCATCACGTCGGGCCGCTCGTCCGGGCGGTCCACGAGGTGCGCGGCGAAGGCGGCGATGGACCCGGCGAGGGCCCGGCGCTGGGTGCCCGCGGCCTGGTTGCCGCGGTTGAAGAGGTCCCGGAGCAGCTCCGGGTGGGCGGCGAAGAGCCGGTCGTAGAAGCGGGCGGTGATGTCCTCGATGGCGGCCCCGACGGCGGGCAGCGTGGCGCGGACGGCGGCGGCGGACTGGTCGGACAGCAAGGTGCCTCCTCTCGCGGGACGGGCGTCCCGGCTCGCGCGGCGCGGCGCCCCGTCCCCGGCGGAACCGGGGCACGGCTCCGCACGGGACCGGAGCCCGGCCCGCGTAAAACTTGCATCTGAGATACCACTTTAAGCGGATGGTCCGACGCGGCTGTCACCGCCTCCGCGGAACCGTGCAGTATGGGCGATGAGCGGCCGCAACGCGCGTGAAACCGTGTGGTGGGATGCTCATGTGCCGGGGCGACGTCCCATGGCTTGGGAGCAGCCGGTTCCGACCAGCAAGGATGGGTGGAAGTCGAGATGGACAAGCAGCAGGAGTTCGTGCTCCGCACTCTGGAGGAGCGCGACATCCGGTTCGTGCGCCTGTGGTTCACGGACGTACTCGGCTTCCTGAAGTCGGTCGCGGTCGCCCCCGCCGAGCTGGAGCAGGCCTTCGACGAGGGCATCGGCTTCGACGGCTCGGCGATCGAGGGCTTCGCCCGCGTCTACGAGTCCGACATGATCGCCAAGCCGGACCCGTCCACCTTCCAGGTGCTGCCCTGGCGCGCGGAGGCGCCCGGCACGGCCCGGATGTTCTGCGACATCCTGATGCCGGACGGCTCCCCGTCCTTCGCCGACCCGCGCTACGTCCTCAAGCGCGCCCTCGCCAAGACCTCCGACCTCGGCTTCACCTTCTACACGCACCCCGAGATCGAGTTCTTCCTCCTGAAGGACCGGCCCCTGGACGGCTCGCGGCCCACCCCCGCCGACACCAGCGGCTACTTCGACCACACCCCGCAGAACGTGGGCATGGACTTCCGCCGCCAGGCCATCACGATGCTCGAATCCATGGGCATCTCGGTCGAGTTCAGCCACCACGAGGGCGGGCCCGGACAGCAGGAGATCGACCTGCGCTACGCGGACGCGCTCTCCACGGCGGACAACATCATGACGTTCCGCCTGGTCATGAAGCAGGTGGCCCTGGAGCAGGGCGTCCAGGCGACGTTCATGCCGAAGCCGTTCTCCGAGCACCCCGGCTCCGGCATGCACACGCACCTGTCCCTCTTCGAGGGCGACCGCAACGCGTTCTACGAGTCCGGCGCCGAGTACCAGCTCTCCAAGGTCGGCCGCTCCTTCATCGCGGGCCTCCTGAAGCACGCCGCCGAGATCTCCGCGGTCACCAACCAGTGGGTCAACTCCTACAAGCGCATCTGGGGCGGCTCCGAGCGCACCGCGGGCGCGGGCGGCGAGGCCCCCTCGTACATCTGCTGGGGCCACAACAACCGCTCCGCCCTCATCCGCGTGCCCATGTACAAGCCCGGCAAGACCGGCTCGGCCCGCGTCGAGGTCCGCTCCCTCGACTCCGGCGCCAACCCCTACCTCGCCTACGCGGTCCTCCTCGCCGCGGGCCTCAAGGGCATCGAGGAGGGCTACGAACTCCCGCCCGGCGCCGACGACGACGTCTGGGCCCTCCGCGACGCCGAACGCCGCGCCCTCGGCATCGAACCCCTCCCGCAGAACCTCGGCGAGGCCATCCACCTCATGGAACGCTCCGAACTGGTCGCGGAGACCCTCGGCGAGCACGTCTACGACTTCTTCCTGCGCAACAAGAAGCAGGAGTGGGAGGAGTACCGCTCCGAGGTCACGGCCTTCGAGCTGCGCAAGAACCTGCCGGTGCTGTAGGGGCGCGAACCTCCCGCGCTCCTGGGGGACTTGGGGCTCCGGAAGGTCTTGGAGGCGTGGGGTCTTCGGGGGCCCGTGCGGCCGACGCGGCCCTCGCCGAGGCCGCCGTCGCCGCGGAGCGGGACGCCGCGCGGGGTGAACTGGAGCGGGACGCACGGCGCTTGGCGGCCCGCCTCGCCGAGCGCATCGTCGGCGAGCCCTTGGGCGCCGCGGCCGACCGCTGAGCCGCACGGCGGCCGCCGCCTTCCGGACTCCCCGTACCGGTAAATGAGTTGCTCGCGTGTCGTGGTGCGCGGATAGCGTCGCGGGCATGGACGAAGAGGAACTGCTGAAGCGCTCCGGCGGCCCCGTGACCCGGGGCCGGCTCGTGCGGGACCTGCGGGCGCTGGGCCTCGCCGCGGGCGACGTCGTCATGTTCCACACCCGGATGTCCGCCATCGGGTACGTGGCGGGCGGGCCCCAGACACTCATCGGGGCGCTCGGCGACGTCGTGGGGGAGCGCGGCACGCTGATGGTGACCTGCGGGTGGAACGACGCGCCGCCGTACGAGTTCAGCACGGACTGGCCCCAGGAGTGGCAGGACGCCCTGCGCGCGGAGCACCCCGCCTACGACCCGGAGCTGAGCGAGGCCGACCACAACAACGGGCGGCTGCCCGAGGCGCTGCGCCGTTGGCCCGGCGCCGTGCGCAGCCGCCACCCCGACGCCAGCTTCGCCGCGCTCGGCGCCGACGCGCGGGCGCTGATGGCCGACCACCCGTGGGACGACCCCCACGGCCCGGACAGCCCCCTGGCGCGGCTCGTGGCGAAGGGCGGCCGGGTGCTGCTCCTCGGCGCGCCGCTCGACTCGCTCACGCTGCTGCACCACGCCGAGGCCCTCGCCGACGCCCCCGGCAAGCGCTTCGTGGACTACGAACAGCCCGTCCTGGAGGGCGGCGAGCGCGTCTGGCGGCGCTTCCACGACATCGACTCCGCCGACGGCGCCTTCGACTACTCCCCGGTCGTGCCGGACGGCGTCTGGCCGTTCGAGGTCATCGCCCGCGAGCTGCTCGCCACCGGGAAGGGCGCGCGGGGGCTCGTCGGCGCCGCCGAGAGCCACCTCCTGGAGGCCCGGGACGTCGTGGAGTTCGGCGTGGCCTGGATGGAGGAGAAGCTCAGATGACCTCCCGCAGCGGCCGTGCCGCCCGGACCTTGTACTCCTGGATGCACCAGCCGTTGCCGTCGGGGTCCGTGAAGTACATGAAGGAGGCGCCGTCCGCCTCCGCGTACGAGACCGTCTCGGACAGTTCGAGGCCGCGGGCGGTCAGCTCCTCGCGAGCCTGCTTCAGATCGGCGACCACGAGCTGCAGGCCCTGGTACGAGCCGGGCTCGGGCGTCGGGCCCGGCGTCGCCTCCCAGACGGTGTCTCCGAGGATCACCGAGCAGCCGGAGCCGGGCGGCGTCAGCTGCACGAGCCGTATGCCGGGCGCGACCTCCCCGTCGATGTCGACGTGGAAGCCGCACTTGTCCGCGTAGAAGTCCCTGGCCCGGTCGATGTCGGTGACGGGCAGGGGGATCACTTCGAGTGTGTAGTCCATCGACTCCTCCTCGTGGGGGCGTCCGCGGGGCCGGGGCGCCCTCGTGGCCGGTCGTTCGGCGTTCAGCGGTGCGCGAGCGGGGCCGGGGCCTCCTGCACCGTCCAGCCGTTGCCGTCGGGGTCCTTGAAGAAGCAGAAGGAGCTCCACTCCGCGTCGCCCCTGCCGTCCTCCCAGCCCCGCGCGCCCAGCGTCCGCACCGGCGTGACGTCCACGCCGCGGCCCGCGAGCTCCGCACGGGCCGCCTCGATGTCGGTCACGCAGAGCTGGAGGCCCTGGAGCGAGCCGGGCGCCATCGCGTCCTGGCCGGGGGCCAGGGGCAGACCGGTCACCATCGCGAACGAACAGCGCGAGCCGGGCGGTGTGATCTGGATGACGCGCACGCCCGGCGCGACCTCGCTGTCCAGGTCCGCCTTGAAGCCGCACTTGGTCTCGTAGAAGTCCTTGGCCCGGTCGAGGTCCGCGACCGGCAGTGTCACGACTTCGAGCGTCCACTCCATGGCTCGATCCCTTCCTTCGGGGGTACGCCGCGACCCGGGCGCACCCTGGCCCGCTCATCGTACGGATGTCTGTTCGATTCGGGAGGGGCTTCGGCGACCCCGGCGACCCCGGCGTGCCCGCCGCCTCCGTCCCGCCCGCCGTCACGCGAACCGCCACCGCGTCTGGCTGAACGGCTCCCCCTTGCCGAAGCCGAACACCGTGCGCGGCGCCACCGCGAAGACGTACGCGTGCCCGGCGCCGTGGTGGAAGCAGCCGTCCCGCACCTCGTAGTGCCAGAAGCTGCCGTACTTGTCCTCCCACGCGGCGGCGAGGGCCAGCAGCCGCCGCTCGTCCGTGATCCGCGTCGCCGTGCCCTCGACGACCACGTCGTAGCCCTGGTCCCACCGGCCGGTGCCGGTGGTCAGGACCGTCTCGGGGTTGCGCGCCAGATTGCGCGCCTTGCGCTCCTCGGGGCCCGTCGCGAAGTGCAGCGCCCCGTCCTGCCACACCGCGGGCAGCGGCGTGACGTGCGGACGGCCCTCGGGGCGCACCGTCGAGATCCAGAACTGCTCGGCCGACCGCAGCAGCTCCAGGGCGTGCGCCCAGGGGACGGCGACGGCGTCCTCGCTGCTGTAGCGCGGATCGAGCTCGGTCACCGGTTCCTGGCTCGTCATGACGGCCCTCCTGTCGCTTCCATGCTCGCGTCCCGGTGCAGACCCCGCACGCGCGGGAAACTCATCGGACCGTGCCCCGTCACCGCTCGGTAGGCTCTGGCCAGGACAGGCGAGCGAAAGGCGTGCGGATGACGCTGCCGCAAGGGCGCAGGAGCAGCACGTTCACGCGGCTGCTGCGGCACGGATTCACCGACCCGTCGGCCGCCGAGCGGCTGCTCGCCGCGCCCGGCCTCGACGCCGTCCGCGCCGACCCGGTGCTCCTGGACGCGCTCGGCGCCACCGCCGACCCCGACGTGGCGCTGCTCGGCCTCGTCCGCCTCGTGGAGGCCCAGCCCAAGGAGTCCGCCGAGACCGACCGGCGCGAGCTCCTCGACACCCTCGTCAGCTCCAAGCCGCTGCGCGACCGGCTGCTCGGCGTCCTCGGCGCCTCCGAGGCGCTCGCCGACCACCTCGCCCGGCACCCGCGCGACTGGCGCGCCCTGGTCACGTACGAGGCCGCCGATCTGCACCCGGGCGTCGAGGAGTTCGAGCGCGGCCTCGCCGAAGCCACCGACCCGGTCTCGCTGCGCGTCGCCTACCGCCGCTGCCTGCTCTCCATCGCCGCCCGCGACGTGTGCGGCACCACCGACGTCGCCCAGACCGCCGCCGAGCTCGCCGACCTCGCCACCGCCACGCTGCGCGCCGCGCTCGCCATGGCCCGCGCCGCCGCGCCCGCCGACGCCGCCCAGTGCCGCCTCGCGGTCATCGCCATGGGCAAGTGCGGCGGCCACGAGCTGAACTACGTCTCCGACGTCGACGTCATCTTCGTCGGCGAGGCCGCCGACGGCGTCGACGAGGGCAAGGCGCTGCGGGCCGCGACCCGGCTCGCCTCGCACCTGATGCGGATCTGCTCGGACACGACGGTCGAGGGCACCATCTGGCCCGTCGACGCCAATCTGCGCCCCGAGGGCCGCAACGGCCCGCTGGTGCGCACCCTGTCCTCGCACCTCGCCTACTACCAGCGCTGGGCCAAGACCTGGGAGTTCCAGGCGCTGCTCAAGGCCCGGCCCGTCGCGGGCGACGCCGAGCTCGGCGCGGAGTACGCTGCCGCCGTCGCGCCCCTGGTCTGGCAGGCCGCCGAGCGCGAGAACTTCGTCGCCGACGTGCAGAAGATGCGCCGCCGAGTGATCGCCAACATCCCGGCGGGCGAGGTCGACCGCGAGCTGAAGCTCGGCCCCGGCGGCCTGCGCGACGTCGAGTTCGCCGTCCAGCTCCTGCAATTGGTGCACGGCCGCGCGGACGCGTCGCTGCGCAGCGGTACGACGCTCGACGCCCTGGCCGCGCTCGCCGCCGGGGGCTACGTCGGCCGCGTCGACGCCACCCAGCTCGACGACGCCTACCGCTTCCTGCGCTCCCTGGAGCACCGCATCCAGCTGTACCGCCTTCGCCGCACCCACCTGGTGCCCGAGGACGACGCCGACCTGCGCCGCATCGGCCGCTCCCTCGGCATGCGCGCCGAGCCCCTCACCGACCTCGGCCGCGCCTGGAAGCGGCACACCACCGTCGTCCGCCGCCTGCACGAGAAGCTCTTCTACCGTCCGCTGCTCGACGCCGTCGCCCAGCTGGCACCCGGCGAGACCCGGCTGAGCACCGAGGCGGCCCGCGAGCGGCTCGTCGCCCTCGGGTACGCCGACCCGGCCGCCGCCCTGCGCCATCTGGAGGCCCTCGCCTCCGGCGTCACCCGCAAGGCCGCCATCCAGCGCACGCTCCTGCCGGTCCTGCTCGGCTGGTTCGCGGACTCCGCCGACCCCGACGCGGGCCTGCTCGGCTTCCGCAAGGTCTCCGACGCGCTCGGCAAGACCCCCTGGTACCTGCGCCTGCTGCGCGACGAGGGCGCGGCGGCGGAGAACCTCGCCCGGGTCCTCTCCGCCGGGCGCCTCGCCCCCGACCTGCTCCTTCGCGCCCCCGAGGCGGTCGCCCTGCTCGGCGACGAACGCGGCCTGGAGCCGCGCGGCCGCGCCGCCCTCGAACAGGAGGTCCTGGCCGCCGTGCGCCGCGCCGACGGGCCCGAGCAGGCGGTGGCCGCCGCCCGCGGCGTGCGGCGGCGCGAGCTGTTCCGCACCACCGCGGCCGACCTCATCGCCTCGTACGGCAGCGCGGGCACCGACGCGGGCGCGCTGGTGGACCGCGTGGGCACCGCCGTGTCCGACCTGACCGCCGCCACCATCGCGGGCGCCCTGCGCGCCGTGGTCCGCGACGGCTGGGGCGACGAGCTGCCCACCCGCTTCGCCGTCATCGGCGTGGGCCGCTTCGGCGGGCGCGAGCTCGGCTACGGCTCCGACGCCGACGTCCTCTTCGTGCACGAGCCCCGCGAGGGCGTCGACGACCAGGAGGCGGCCAAGGCCGCGAACAAGGTCGTCGCCGAGATGCGCCGCCTGCTCCAGCTGCCCTCCGCCGACCCGCCGCTCCTCATCGACGCCGACCTGCGCCCCGAGGGCAAGAGCGGCCCGCTGGTCCGCACCCTGAAGTCGTACGCCGCCTACTACCGCCGCTGGTCCCTCGTCTGGGAGTCCCAGGCGCTCCTGCGCGCCGAGCCCGTCGCGGGCGACGCGGACCTCGGCAGGGCCTTCGTCGAGCTGGTCGACCCGCTGCGCTACCCCGCCGAGGGGCTCGGCGACGAGGCGGTCCGCGAGATCCGCCGGCTGAAGGCCCGGATGGAGACCGAGCGCCTGCCGCGCGGCGCCGACCCCACGCTGCACACCAAGCTGGGCCGCGGCGGCCTCTCCGACGTCGAGTGGACCGTGCAGCTCCTCCAGCTCGGCCACGCCTGGGCCGAGCCGGGCCTGCGCACCACCCGCACCCGGGAAGCCCTCGCCGCGGCCTGCGCGGCCGGGCTCATCCCCGGCGAGGAGGCCGCGATCCTCGACGAGGCGTGGGTGCTCGCCACGCGGGTGCGGAACGCGGTGATGCTGGTGCGGGGGCGGGCGGGCGACACGTTTCCGTCCGACGGGCGGGAGCTCGCCGCGGTCGGGCGTTACCTGGGGTACGAGGCCGGGCACGTCGGGGACATGCTGGACGACTACCGCCGCACCACCCGGCGGGCCCGGGCCGTGGTGGAAGCGCGCTTCTACGGGGCGTAGCCCTTCGCGGTGCGCCCCGGGCCCGCCCCTTCCCGAACAAGGGGGCTCCGCCCCCTTGGACCCCCGTATCGGCGCTCCGCGCCTCGTCCTCAAACGCCGGACGGGCTGGAAGATCCAGCCCCTCCGGCGTTTGAGGATCAGGCCCGGAGTGGCGGGATCTGCTGAGGCAGGGCGTAAGGGAAGGCGCCGTACCAGAGGCGGACGACCGCGTAGCCGAAGGCGAGGCAGATCATGCCGCCCACCGCGTCCAGCCAGAAGTGGTTGGCGGTGGCGACGATGACCACGAGCGTCGCCACGGGGTAGAGCAGGCCGAGGACCTTCGCCCAGGGCACCGAGGCGAGGGCGAAGATGGTCAGGCCGCACCACAGGGACCAGCCGATGTGCATGGACGGCATCGCGGCGTACTGGTTCGACATGTTCTTGAGGTCGCCGGACGCCATCGAGCCCCAGGTGTTGTGCACGATGACGGTGTCGATGAAGTCCCCGCCGGGCATCAGCCGGGGCGGAGCCAGCGGATACAGGTAGTAACCGAGCAGGGCCACCGCCGTGGTCGCGAAGAGGACCAGGCGCGTGGCCGCGTACCGCCCGGGATGACTGCGGTACAGCCACACGAGAACACTGAGCGTGACGATGAAGTGCAGCGTCGCGTAGTAGTAGTTCATGCCGACGATGAGCCATGTCACGGAATCCACGGCGTGGTTGACGGAACGCTCCACGGCGATGCCGAGGGTGTTCTCCACGTCCCAGATCCAGTCGGCGTTGCGCAGCGCGGCCGACTTCTGCTCCGGCACGGCGTTGCGGATCAGCGAGTACGTCCAGTAACTCACCGCGATCAGCAGGATCTCGAACCACAGCCGTGGTCGTCGGGGCGTACGCAAGCGGCGCAGCAAATTCCGCCCAAAGCGGTCATCCTGCTCGCCCGCGGTGGGTGATGTGGTGGGCCGCCGGCGGCCTTCCAGTGTCGTCACAGTCATCTCACCCATAGGCACAGAGTCTGCCAGATACCCACCTCACCTCAGATCATCCCCCCGATGGGTTCCGGGCGCACTCCCTACACCTCAGGGACGAGCCGCTTCAGGCCGATTTCCTAGGGGGCGGACCCGGTGCCCGGCCGCCCGTCCGGGCACATCGCCGTGGAGCCGCGCACGACCAGCTCCGGCATGAAGACGAACTCGCTGTGCGGCGCGGGCGTCCCCGCGATCTCCTCGAGGAGCGTGCGGACCGCGGCCTGGCCCATCGCGGGCACGGGCTTGCGGACCGTCGTCAGGGGCGGATCCGTGAAGGCGATGAGCACCGAGTCGTCGAAGCCGACGACGGAGACGTCGTCCGGCACCTCCAGGCCCCGGTCCCGCACCGCCCGCACCGCGCCGAGCGCCATCATGTCGCTGGCGCAGACGACGGCCGTGCAGCCGCGGTCCAGGAGCGCGGACGTCGCCGCCTGACCGCCTTCGAGCGTGTACAGGGAGTGCTCGACGAGCTCCGCCTCGACGGCGTCCTGCGCCAGCTGGAAGCGCTCCCGCATGGTGCGCGCGAAGCCCTCTATCTTCCGCTGTACCGGTACGAAGCGGCGCGGGCCGAGGGCCAGGCCGATGCGGGTGTGGCCGAGCGACGCCAGGTGTGTGACCGCGAGGCGCATGGCCGCGCGGTCGTCGGGCGAGATGAACGGTGCCCGCACCGTGGGCGAGAAGCCGTCGACGAGCACGAACGGGACGCCCTGGGCGCGCAGCCGCTCGTAGCGCTCGGTGTCCGCGGTGGTGTCGGCGTGCAGGCCCGAGACGAAGATGATGCCCGCGACGCCCCGGTCCACCAGCATCTCGGTGAGCTCGTCCTCGGTGGAGCCGCCGGGGGTCTGGGTGGCCAGGACGGGCGTGTACCCCTGCCGGGTCAGGGCCTGCCCGATCACCTGGGCGAGCGCGGGGAATATCGGGTTCTCCAGCTCGGGCGTGATCAGGCCGACGAGGCCCGCGCTGCGCCTGCGCAGCCGTACGGGCCTCTCGTAGCCGAGGACGTCGAGCGCGGCGAGCACGGACTGACGGGTGGCCGCAGCGACGCCCGCCTTGCCGTTCAGGACCCGGCTCACGGTCGCCTCGCTGACCCCCGCCTGGGCTGCGATGTCGGCCAGTCGCGCGGTCACAGGGTTGGACTGTACCGGGCGACTCTCACGCTGCCCACCAGACCGTCGTGTCGGGGGGTACGACGGTGCCCGCGGCGGAGCCGTCCAACTCGGCCTCCGACGGTTCCGAGTTGGCGCTGCTCAGGAGCAGCCGGCCGGGAGCGGGGAGCGTCACCGGACGGTCCGTGAGGTTCACGGCGACGACGACGGCACCGCCGGGGCCCTCCTCCGCGTGCCGTCGGAAGAGGAGGACGCCCTCCGGGGCCCGAAGCCACTCCACGGCCTCGCCCGCCCCCAGCGCGGGCTGTGCCCGGCGCGCGGCGAGCGCGGCACGGTACAGCGACAGCGTCGAGCCCGGGTCGGCCTCCTGCGCCTCGACGGTGAGGTCCTTCCAGGCGGCGGGCTGCGGCAGCCAGCTCGGTCCGCCCTCCACCGGCCCGAAGCCGAACGGCGGCCGGGTCCCCGACCAGGGCAGCGGCACCCGGCAGCCGTCGCGGGTGCCCTCCTGCCCCGCGCCGCCCGCGCCCGAGCCGCGGAAGAACGCCGGGTCCTGACGCACCTCGTCGGGCAGGTCCGTGACCTCGGGCAGGCCGAGCTCCTCGCCCTGGTAGAGGTAGGCCGAGCCGGGCAGCGCCAGCATGAGCAGGGTCGCGGCGCGGGCCCTGCGCAGGCCGCGCGCCGGGTCGCCGGGGGCGAGGCGGGTGGCGTGCCGGACCACGTCGTGGTTGGAGAGCACCCAGGTCGCCGGGGCGCCCACGGCGTTCATGGCGGCCAGCGAGCGGTCGATCACGGCACGCAGCGCCGCCGCGTCCCACTCGGTCGTCAGATAGGCGAAGTTGAAGGCCTGGTGCAGCTCGCCCGGGCGCAGGTACAGGGCGCTGCGCTCCACCGTCGGCGTCCACGCCTCGGCCACGGCGACGCGCTCGCCGTCGTACGCGTCGAGGACCGCGCGCCAGTCGCGGTAGACCTCGTGCACGCCGTCCTGGTCGAAGTACGGCGTGGGCCGGGAGCCGAGCAGCTTGACCTGTTCGCCGTGGCCGACGTCCGGCAGGCCCGGCGCCTTGATCAGGCCGTGCGCCACGTCGACGCGGAAGCCGTCGACGCCGAGGTCGAGCCAGAACCGCAGGACGGAGCGGAACTCCTCGTGCACCGCCGGGTGCTCCCAGTTGAAGTCGGGCTGCTCGGGCGCGAAGAGGTGCAGGTACCACGCGCCGTCCGCGGCCCGGGTCCAGGCCGGGCCGCCGAACACCGACTCCCAGTCGTTGGGGGGGAGTTCGCCGTGCGCGCCCTGGCCGGGGCGGAAGTGGAACCGCTCCCGCAGCGGCGATCCGGGGCCGTCGGCGAGGGCCTTCCGGAACCACTCGTGCTGGTCGGAGCAGTGGTTCGGCACGATGTCGACGATCACGCGCAGGCCGAGCCCGTGGGCCGTGCGCACCAGGTCGTCGGCGTCGGCGAGGGTGCCGAACACCGGGTCGACCGCGCGGTAGTCCGCCACGTCGTACCCCGCGTCGGCCTGCGGCGAGGCGTAGAACGGCGACAGCCAGACGGCGTCGACGCCGAGCCGTCGCAGATGGGGGAGCCGGGCGGTGACGCCCGGCAGGTCGCCCATGCCGTCGCCGTCGGAGTCGGCGAAGCTGCGCGGGTACACCTGGTAGATGACCGCGTCGCGCCACCAGCCGGTGGGCGCGGCGGCGGTGCGGTCGGCGTCGTCGGCCGGTGCGTCGGTGAGGTGCTGGGTCATGAAGTCCCTTGCCGGTACGGGGATCGACTGCGCCCCTCCCGATGCCGTGCGCGGGGGAGCCGGACGCCCTGGTGAACGCCCGGCGGGAGGCGAAGGTCACGAGCGGGCGGACCCGGCGCGGCCCGCGCGTTCGCCGTGGACGGGGGCGCAAGGGCGCCATGCGCTCCCCAGGAGCGTGCCGGAGCGCTAGCGTGGACGGGCGATCCGAGCGTGCCGAGGGGGCCCGCTGTCGTCCGCAGCTCCGGGGGGCAGTCCACGTGGGCGTCATGGAGAACGTCGCGGGCCGGAAGGAAGAGGCCCGGCCGGACGCCACCACCGTTCTGGTGGTCGACGACGTGCCCGCGAGCCGGTACGCGCTGGACGCGGTCCTGTGCCGGGCGGGCCACCGGGTCCTGCTCGCCGGGAGCGCGGGCGAGGCCCTGCTCGCCCTCGACGCCCGGCTGCGCGCGGGCGAACTGCCCGACGTGGCGCTCGTCGACGTCGGCCTGCCCGACATGAGCGGCTACGACCTGTGCCGCCGCATGAAGGCGTCACCGACGACCGCGGGCCTGCCCGTCGTGCACTTCTCCGCCGTCGCGCACGGCACCCTCGACCGCTGCCGGGGCCTGGACGCGGGCGCCGAGGCCTATCTGACCGTGCCCGCCGAGCCGGAGGAGATCGAGGCGGTGGTGCGCGCCGCCGCCCGCGGCGCCCGGCACCGCAGCGCGGCCACGACCCGGGCGGGCCGGCTCGCGCTGCTCGCCGAGGCCGTCCTCGACATCCAGTCCGCGGGCTGCCCGGACGAGCTGGCCGAGACCGCGGCCACCCAGGCGGCCCGGCTCAGCGGCACGCCCGCCGCGGCCTTCGTGCTCGACGACGAGGGCGAGATGCACCGCGGCCTGTCCCGCCGCCGGGCCGCCACGGCGCTGCCCGACCGGGGCGCCCACGACGCCGTGGCCCGGCTGCTGCGCAGCCTCATGTCCGGCAGGACCGGCGCCCACAGCACGGTGATCCCCGCGCCGGTCTGGCCCGCCGGGTTCTTCGGCGCGGGCCCCTTCGCGGCGGGCCCCGACGTCCTCGGGCCCCGCCCGGACTCCCGCGCGGGCAACGGCCACGGCGGCCACCACGCGTACGACGACCCGCTCCTCGCCCCGCCCGACGGCGCGCTGCTCGCCCTCGCCCGGACCCGCGAGGACCACGCCCCGGTGTGCCTGGCGACCCCCGCCCACGCGCACGACCACGCCGCCGAGCTCACGCGCCTCGCCCACGCCACCGCACGCGTCGCGGAGCAGCTCTTCATGTACGAGGAGGAGCGCCACGTCGCCCTCACCCTCCAGCGCAGCTTCCTGCCGGCCCGGCTGCCGCACACCCCCGGCGCGGAGGTCGTGGTCCGCTACGAACCGGCCTCGCGGCAGGCGGAGATCGGCGGCGACTTCTACGCGGTGCTCGCCACGTCCGCGGGCGTGCTCACCGGCATCGGCGACGTCGTGGGCCACTCCCTGGAAGCGGCCACGGTGATGGTGGAGCTGCGCCACGCGCTGCGCGCCTACTGCGTGGAGGACCCGGAGCCCGGGGCGCTCGCCGGGCGCCTGGACCGCATGCTCCAGCGCTACCACCCGGACGTCACGGCCACCCTGTGCCTGGCGCTCGTCGACGCGGTGACGGGCCGCGTCCGGGTCGCCAACGCCGGGCACATCCCGCCGCTGGTCGTCCACGACGGCGGCAGGGCCGGGTACGTCAGGGCGCGCGGCCCGCTGCTCGGCCTCGGGCTGCCGCGCCCGGAGCCCACCGAGGTGCGGCTGACGCCCGAGGACCGCCTCCTGATGGTCACCGACGGCCTGATCGAGACGCGCGGCACGGACCTCGCCGTGTCGATGGAGCACCTGCGCGTCGCGGCCGCCGGGGCTCCGCACGGCGTGACGGCCCTGTGCGACACGCTCCTGGAGTGCTTCGGCCGCGAACGGGAGGACGACATCGCGCTGTTGGCGCTGCGCCTCACCGACGGCGGCGGGCGCGCCGCCGCCGGGCCCGGGAGCTAGGACGGCAGCACGGCGGGCGGCGCGAACGCGGCGAGGCGGGAGAGCAGGTCCGCGAACGGGCCGTCGGCGGGTTCGTCGGCGAGGACCTGGCCGAGCAGCTCCGCCATCTCCTGGTCGTACGCCGCGCTGACCGCCGCCAACGCCGCGAAGTCGTGCACGAGTTGCCGTTCCAGCTCGGCACGCGGGATGCGGCGGCCGTCCAGCCAGATCAGGGCGGTGGACTCGGCGAGGGAGATCCAGGAGCGCACGACGAGCTCCAGGCGCGCGGGCGGCGCGGCGATGCCCAGGTGCGCGACGATCTGGTCGTACGCCGCCTGGCGCACCGAGTCGATCAGGGCGTTCGTCGTGGAGGAGCCGACGGCGGGTCCGCCGCGCATCAGCGCGTAGAAGCCGGGCCCGTGCTCGTCGACGAAGCCGAAGAACCGGCCCGTCACCCGCAGCAGGCGGGCGCCGAGGGGCCCTTCGCGCGGCTCCACGAACCGCTCGGCCAGCTCGTCGGCGGCCCGCTGCAGGGCGGCCTCGTACAGGCTGAGCTTGCCGGGGAAGTAGTGGTACACGAGCGGGCGCGAGATGCCGGCGGCCGAGGCTATCTCGTCGATGGACACGTCCTCGGGCGAGCGGTGGCTGAACAGTTCGAGGGCCACCCCGATCAGTTGCTGCCGCCGCTCCTCGACACCCATCCTGCGCCGCGTCCCCGTAGTCATGCGAACACTCTACCGATCCGTTCGGACCATGAACGGAGGCCCCTGCTCCGCCCGTTCGCCGCCGTCGGCGTGCTCACAGGTCGAGGACGATCCGCTCCCCTCGCGCGCGGGACACGCAGATCAGCATCGAGTCGCTCCGCTCGCCGTCGGTGAGCAGCTCGTCCCGGTGGTCGATCTCGCCCTCCAGGACCCGCTGTTGACAGGTGCCGCAGAAGCCCTGCTCGCAGGAGTACGGGGTGCTCGGCAGCTCCTTGCGGACGGCGGCGAGCACCGTGGTGTCCGCGTCGACGGTCACCGTGCGGCCGCTGCGGCGCAGTTCGACCTCGAAGGCGCCGCCGTCCGCCGGGGCGCGGGGCGCGAACCGCTCCAGGTGCGGCGGGCCGCTCTCGGGCAGCGCGGCGGCCACGGCGTCCATGAGCCCTTCGGGCCCGCACACGTACACGGCGGCGCCCCGCTCGGCGGCGCCGTCGAGGAACCCGGCGACGTCCGGCCGCCCGTCCGTGTCCTCGGCGACGACGGTGACCCGCTCGCCGCCCGCCTTCTCCACCTCGTCGAGGAAGGGCATGGAGGCCCGGCCGCGCCCGCAGTACAGCAGCCGCCAGCTGCCGCCCCGGGCCTCGACGGCCCGGACCATGGGCAGGATCGGGGTGATCCCGATGCCGCCCGCGACGAACGCGTACGCGGGGGCGTCCGCGACCAGCGGGAAGCGGTTGCGCGGCCCGCGCACCTCGACCTCCGCGCCCTCGTACAGTTCCTCGTGCACCTCGCGCGACCCGCCCCTGCCGCCCTCGTCGGCGCCGATCCTGCGGGTGGCGATCGTGTACGAGGACGGGTCGCCGGGGTCGCCGCACAGCGAGTACTGCCGTACGAGCCCCGATGGCAGCACCAGATCGAGGTGGGCGCCCGGCTCCCAGGCGGGCAACGCCCGCCCCTCCAGGCGCAGTTGGACGACGCCGTCGGCGACCTGCTCGTGGCGGGCCACGCGCAGCCGCAGCGCCCGCGAGCGCGGCTGCCCCGAGACGGGCGTCTCCAGGGCGGGCAGCGGCCACAGCGGGGACGCGCCGATGCGGCGGCGCAGGGCGCGTCTGGTCCGCCCGGCGACCAGGACGGCGCCGGTGACGAGCAGGGCGGTGCGGGCGGTGCGGGGCAGCGGCATGGTCACGCGGCTCCGTTCGCGCGGGCCTCGGCGGCGGTGGCGGCGGGGGACGCGGCGAGGTAGGCGACGGCCTGGGCCGTGCTGCCCTCCTGCGAGGGGTGGTAGGAGCGGCTCAGGTACGTGGGGATGGAGCGGAGCATGGCGCCGGTGCTGGGCAGCGTGCCCGCGCGCCCGCTCCGGTGGAAGTCCCTGAAGGTCGCCTTGCCGCCGGGCAGCGTCGGGTCGTTCTCCATGAAGAAGCGGGCGCCGCGCTGCCACAGGAACACCAGCGCAGTGAAGGCGGTGGCCCAGGTGCGGGCCCGGCGGCGGTAGCAGCCGTCGAGGTGCACGAACAGGTCGAAGGCGACGGAGCGGTGCTCGACCTCCTCGGCGCCGTGCCAGCGCAGCAGGTCCAGCATCGTGGGGTCGGCGCCGCGCCGGTCCAGCTCGTGCGCGTTCAGGACCCAGTCGCCGAGGAAGGCGGTGTAGTGCTCGATCGCCGCGATCATCGCGACGCGCTCCAGGAGCCACCAGCGGCGGGCCCGGCCCGGCGGCAGCGTCCGGTCGCCGAGCAGCTTCTCGAAGAGCCAGTCGACCTGGGCGGTGTACGGGGTCGGGTCGAGGCCCTGCTCCCGCAGGTGCGGCAGGACTTCGTCGTGGGCCTGCGCGTGCATGGCCTCCTGGCCGATGAACCCGATGACGTCCGCCCGCAGTTCCTCGTCGCGGATGAGGGGGAGCGCCTGCTTGTACACGTGCACGAACCAGCGCTCTCCCGCGGGCAGCAGGAGGTGCAGGACGTTGATCGTGTGCGTGGTGAAGGGGTCGCCCGGGAGCCAGTGGAGGGGCGTCTTCTCCCAGGAGAAGGAGACGTTGCGGGCCTTGAGCGGTATGTGCTCGGAGGCGACGGGCTGGGGGAGCCGGGCCTTCGTGTTAGACATGGCGTCAATGTACGGCCGAGTAACCCCGTGGGTACACCCCTCGGAGGGGCTTTTCGGGCCGCGCCCCATGGAGGTCGCGGCCCGAGGGCCCGCGCCCCATAGGGGCGCGGGGAACTGCGCGACGAGCCACGACGGTCCGCAGACGGTCGACGGCGGAGGTCAGTGAAGAACGCTGAGCCTGGAGCCGTCCGCGAGCCTCGCGGTCAGCTGAAGCCGTTCGCCCCGCTTCGCGGGCAGCGCGGCCACGGGACCGGCAACAGGCGCTCGCCCAGAGACCCGCACCGAGACCACGTCCTCGCTGCCCGCGGCCAGGACGTACCAGCTTCCCGTACGGGCCTTCCACAGCACGCCCGCGAGCACGCGCGGCTCCCGCTCGCCGCAGGCGGGCGAGTTCTCCGCCTTGGCGGCGACGGCGCCCGCCGCGGCGCCGGGCGTCAGGACCTGGGCGAGGGCCTGGCTCGCGTTGCCCTGCCAGGTCTCCGCCCGGGTGCACACCCAGCGCGCCTGGCCGCTGCCGTCGGGCAGGGCCTGGCGGGCGTACTGCCACGCGTTGACGGACCGGACGCCGTGCGAGCGGGCGGCCGCGAGGGAGCAGGCGGTCCGGTCCCAGTCGGTGGCGCGGGCGTCGCGGGGCGCGGTGGGCCGGCCCGCGGTGAGCCGGGCGGGGGTCAGCTCGCCGAGGTCCGTGGAGAGCCGCGTGGCGCCGTCCGCCTCGCGCAGCTGGAGCGCGTTCCAGGACCGGCAGTCGCCCGCGAGGGCGGGGCTCGCGAAGGGCGCGGTGACGCCGTCGGCGCCGCGCCGCAGCGCGGTGGCCGCGCCGCTCGGCCTGAGCAGGTCGCGGACGGCGGCGGAGCGCACCCAAGGAGCCGTCAGATAGCGGACGTTGCCGTCGGAGCGGCCGAGCACGACCGCGCCGGAGTCGGCGGCGGTGGCGCCGTCGACCCGGGCGAAGTCGAGCGCGGCGCCGCCGGTGCCGTCCTCGGGCTCGGCGTACCGCACGACGCGCAGGCCGTCGTGGAGGAGGACGACGCGCGCGGCGTCGACCTCGCCCGCGAAGAGCAGCTGCGCGGGCCCGGGCGGCGCCCCCGCCGCGGTGCCCGGCGTCGCCGACACCCGTACGGACTCGCCGGGCCGCGCCCACACCGCGAGGGCGCGGCGCAACAGGGCGGTGTCGCCGGTGAGTTCGCCGCGCGCGGGCCACACCGTGAAGTCGGTGCGCGGGGAGCGCTTCCAGGCGGCGGGCGCGGCCTTCGTGAGCTTCGCGGGGTCGAGCGCGGCCTCGGCGGCCGGGTTCTTCGCGTACGGGGGCGCGGCGGCGCCGTCCGGGCCCCAGCCCTCGCCCGGCATGCCGAGCAGCGCCCCGCAGACCAGGGCGGCAGCGGCGGCCACGGCCGCGGCCCGCAGGTGCTGCCTGCGCCGCATCAGGTCGGTGGGCCTGGCCTGGAGGGAGCACGGGTCGAACTCGGGGGACTCCAGGAGCGCGTACAGGGCCTCGACGCCGTCGGCCTCGGTGAGGGCGGTGTCCACGTCGGCGACCCCGGCGGCGTCGAGGGCGCGGCGCACCTCGTCGTCCCCGAGCCGTTCGAGCCCGCGCAGCACGTACACGGCGCGGGCGGGCCCGGACAGGGCGGAGAGCCGCTGGTCCAGGGCGAGTTCGTCGGCGCCGCCGGAGCGCGGGAACAGTCTGAGGCCCCACACCTGGGGCAGCAGCGGCGGCAGCTGGGACCGCTTGGGCCAGGCCCGGCGCTTGAGCGGAAGTCCCGCTTCCAGGGCCGCGCGCAGCACGTGGCGGCGTACGTAGGCGTAGCCGGGGTCGGCGCTCCGGCCGGGGCCGCGCTGGTCCGGCACGACCGCGGTCTGCGCGCGGCCGCGGGGCAGGGCCCGCTGGACGAGCGCGTGCGCGGTCAGGACGCGGCGGTTGCGGCCGAGGCCGGGCGGCAGGACCAGGTAGGCCAGGCGGACCAGGCGGGGGTAGTGCTCGACGAGGGCGGCTTCGGCCTGCTCGACGTCGACGACGGACCTGGCGGACCCGGTCTCCCCGGCCCCTCCGGTCGGCGCGGCGGCTTTCGTGGACTGCGATGACGACACGTTCAGCAGAACGAGCGAATGGTCCGACGGTCACTTCACACTGGGGGCTGCCGCCCCCGTGCTCCCCCCTTTTTGGCGCTTCGCGCCTCGTCCTCAAACGCCGGACGGGCTGGAACTGTCGCCGGTTGCGGCAGATCTTTCAGCCCCTCCGGCGTTTGAGGAGCGGGGGTCTGGGGGCGGAGCCCCCAGGAAGCGGGAAGGGGCGGGTCTGGGGCGCGCCGCGAGGTCAGGTCAGGTGCCAGGCGCTGAACTCGACGAGGCCGCGGGCCCCCGCGCCGGCGTTGGCCGCGGTCATGAAGAGGCCCACGTCCTGGACCGCGGCCACCCCCGGCAGGGGCACCGTGGCGACGGCCCGCCAGGACGCCCCGCCATCCGTGGAGAACTCCCCGGTGAAGGAGCCCCCCGCCCGGGAGAGGCGCAGCAGCACCGGCGCCTTCACCCCGGTGACGCGGCGGTAGGTGTCCAGGGTGCCGTCGCCGTTCGTGTCGTAGGAGAGGACGACCCCGTTGGCGGGGGTGACGGCCAGGTTCAGGAAGCCCGGGGAGCCGGGGGCGGCCAGGGAGTTGCGGGCGACGAGGCCCGCCCGGGCCCAGGGCCCCGTGGCCGCCTGGGAGTCGACGCGCACGGTCACGGAGCCCCCGTCCCGCAGGGCCCCCGGCCTGAAGAGCGTGCCGAACTCCGCGGTGCCGCGCCACAGATCGGCCCCGGCGCCGTCGATGGCGTACCGCCCGTCGAGCTCGCCGAAGACGGCGGCGTTGTTGGTGTGGGTGCGCCACTCGGGGCCGAGGGGCCCGGCTTCGAAGAGGGTGCCTTCGTGGACCGCCCGCACCCGCGGCTCGCCCCGCGGACCGTACTCCACAGCGATCGTGTAGGGGAGGGGCCGCAGCGGCCGGTCGAGGGGGGTGCCGGGGGCGTGCGCGCGCCAGGCGACCGTGCCGGAGCCGCCGGCGGGCACGCGGGGCAGCGACGTCGGCCCGTCGGGCGCGGCGTCGATGCCGGTGAGGGCGAAGTCGACGCGGCCGGTGGCGCGCAGCCCGTTGACGTTGCGGAAGCGGGCCTCGACGCGGGCGCCGCCGCCGGGCGGGAACGCGGGCGGCTCGGCGGTGACCTCCAAGGAGCCCTGGTAGGGCGCGCGGGCGAGCGCGTCCCGGACCAGCGAGGCCGTGCGGTGCGCGTCGGTGACTGGCCGCAGCGGATGGTCGTCGCGGCGGCGCGTCCACGGCTCCTCGAACGCGGCGAACCAGTCGACCGCCCGGGGCGCGCGGCCCGCCGCGAGCGCGTCCGCGAGCTCGTCCAGCCACCGCTGCCAGCGCGGCGTGTAGAAGTCGCGCAGCAGGCCGTGCCACTCGCGGTTGCCGTAGTCGTGCAGATTGCCGCCCTCGGAGGTGGGGCGGTCGCCCCACACGGTGATGAGGGCCCGCGCGGTGCGCTCGAACTCGGCGCGCTCGGTGTCGCCGGTGGCGAGCCGCCGCGCGTCGTCGAGCCACGGCCCGAGCAGGAAGGCCTCGTGCGCGCCGGTCACGTCGTCCGCGAGCCGCATCAGGCGCAGCCACAGCGTGGACAGGGCCCGGAAGGTGTCCTGGTCCTTGCGCAGATAGGCGGCTCTGAGCTGCGGCAGGAGCTGGCGGCTGCGGTGGGCGAGGGCCTGGCGCGCCACGTCCACCAGGTCGTACTTGTACGCGGCGCTGCCGCGAAGGCGCGGTGCGACGCCGAGCAGGCCCGCGAGGGCCGCGTCGAAGCGGGCGGGGTCGTAGGTGAGGGCGCGCGGCGCGTACTCGGCGGCGCGGTTCGCGGCCAGGTCGGGGCGGGCCGCGAACAGCGAGTCGTGCGGGTCGCTGCGCTCCACCGCCGTGTGCTGGTACGCGGTGTCGTGCAGGGCGCGCCAGGCGGACCGCGCGGCGCGGTCGTGCCCGCCGTAGCGGAAGTCGGCGTAGGAGGAGAACCACGCGGCGCGGTCCACCTCGCCGTCGCGCCAGGCCAGTTCGGAGAAGAGGGCGAAGGCGGCCGGGTCGCGGTCGGTGGCCTCCGGCAGATAGGCGGTCCCGGCGAGCGCGCTGTCCGGCTTGTCGCGCCAGGCGAAGAACTTCTCCTGCCAGACGTGCGCGCGGGCGCCGATGGTGGTGCGCCCGCCGAAGTTCGGGATGGTGCCGAAGCAGTAGGGCGTGCCGCCCCAGTCCTTCTCGCGGTCGGTGACGCTGCCGTAGCGGTCGGAGACGCCGTCGACGATGAGCATCTTCTTCCTGTCGATGGCGTCGAGCAGCTCGGGCAGCGGGTTCTCCTGCCAGCCGAGGATCACCCAGGTCGCGCCCGGGTGCGCGGCGCGCAGGGCCTTCTCCACGCCGCGCGCGGCGTCCGGCACGGGCACGTCGCCCGCGGTGCCGCCCTCGTGCAGCAGGTCCATCTTGAAGTGCCCGGCCGCGCCGAACAGATCGCGCTGGTGGCGGTAGAAGGCCGCGGCGACCCGCGCGAACGCGTCGGTGCGCGGGTCCAGCCAGTCGGGCCGCTTGAAGCCGTGCCAGGTGCCCTGCGGGACGACGCGGGCGTCGCCGCCGTTGCGGGTGACGAAGCCGTCGGGGACGTGTCCGTAGTAGCCGGGCAGGACCGGCGCCATGCCCAGCTCGCGCAGCCGGTCCACGATCCGGCGGCCTAGCTCCGCGCGACGCGCGATGAGCTCCGGCGAGAGCGGGCCGCCGTAGCCGGACAGGTTCTGCAGCAGCCACCAGGGCTGGTGCGAGGGCGCGGGCAGCCAGGCGCGGGACTCGGCGTCGGTGTACCGGAAGTCCTTCAGGAGCCGGTGGTAGACGGCCTCGGTGCCCGCGATGACGAAGACCTCGTTGCAGCCGTGCAGGGCGAGGAGGTCGATCATGCGCTCCCAGTACGGCCAGTCGGCGTACGGGGCGGTGTAGCCGTCGTTGGTGTCGTTGAGCGCGAACCGGTGGGGGAGCGCGGTGGACCGGGTGAGCGGGCGCGCGGGCGCGGGCAGCCGGCGCGGCAGGTTCAGCTGGCCGCCGTTCCAGGCGAGGTGCGCGCCGCACACGTACTTCAGGTACCAGTGGACTCCGGCGAGCAGCACGGCGGGGGTGGTGCCCGACACCTCGACGCGCCCCGTCGTCCCGGTCACGCGGAAGCGGTCCCGGCGGCCGTGCGCCGGGACGAGTCTGAGCCGGAACTGGTCCGCGTGGTGCGGGAGTCGACGATTGAGCACGGCGCGCGCCGCATCCGTATCGAAGGCCGGGCCCCGGACGGGCCCTTCGGCCGCGCGGGCCGGCCCGGCCGGAAGGGCGGTGCCCAGGCCGGTGAGGCCGAGGGCGCCCGCGGTGCCGAGGACGGAGCGTCGCGATGGCTCGTACATGTGTACCCCCTGCGTCGATGGCTGCGGCGCACGGTATCCGGGCGGCCTGCGGGGCGCGACGGAACGCACGGACACGGCGCGTTCACATCACCTGATGAGACGGGAGCGGCGGATGAGGAGCATGGTGTGGGCGGCCGGGGCCGTTTCGGCCACCACGATCGGCCTGGTGATCGCGGCCGGGCTCGCGGGCGACGGCGGCGAAGGGGCGGGGCCCGCGCGCCCCGCGACGGCCACCGGCACCCTGGAGCAGCTCGCGGCGAGGGCCGAGTGCGCGCCCGACGTCCAGACGGACGCGGCGGAGCTGCGCCGGGCGAACTGCCGGAACGGCGACGGCCGCTTCGTCCTTGCGACCTTCGCCACCGACCGGGGCGAGCGCGAGTGGCTCAACCAGGCCAAGGACTACGGCGGCAGCTACCTCGTGGGCCGCAAGTGGGTCGCGGTGGGCGAGCCGGGCGTGCTCAGGGCGCTGCGCGGCCACCTCGGCGGGACGGTGGAGAGGTCCTCGCACCACACACCGGCGGGCTGACCGCGCAGAGCACCCGAAGGGGCGCGGGGCTGCGCCGGTACCCGGCCCCGCCGCCCGGGCGCGGTCAGCCACCGGCGGCCCGCGGCGTCAAGAACAGCGACGGCCCTCGTTCAGGCACGTGGCGACGCGTCGCATCAGCCTCTGGTCGAACACGTTGATGAAGTCACCGTGGTCGGTGACGGGCTTGTGCAGCTGCTCGGGGAAGGAGTCCACGGCGAAGCCGGGGCCCGGCGGCACGTCGTACACGATGCGCTGCACCAGCTGCGGCACGGCGCGGAAGCCCCGGGGGCAGCGGCCGCTGCGCGGGTCGGCGAACGCGACGTGCGTGCGGTGGTTGGCGCTGTCGGTGTTCCGGCCGTCCCAGCAGCTCTGGAAGCGGAAGGTGCGGACCACTTCGCTGCCCTCGGGGCAGATCGGGTACTTGTCCTTCAGCTGCCGGTTCTCGAATCCGGTGCAGCTCCAGGAGGCGTTGGCGTTCGCGTCGCCGTTGGTGAACGCCTTGGCGTCGCCGGTGATGACGCGCAGGAACCGCGGCATCGCGGTGACCTTGCCGACGGGGCTGCCGACGAACTTCAGCGTGACCTGGTCCGGCGTCTGGATCTCGCCGACGTTCTTGTCCCGGCCGCCGCCGTCCGCACCGGAGTCGTCCTCGTCGTTTCCGTTCTGGAGCCGCAGGACGGGCCAGTAGTACGTCGACTTGTCGCCCTGGTTGCGGCAGCTGGTGCGGCCGCCGGCGAGTTCCTGGTCGCTGGAGAAGGCGTCGGTCTCCTGGTTGCCGACGTAGTCGTGCATGTGGTGGGCGCCGTTGCTCACGCCGGGCGCCACGATGACGTTGTCCGGGTTGAACTTGCCGTTCTCGTTCGTGCCGCAGCGGGTGGTGAAGGCGCCGCGTGACGCGCCGCGCTGGTTGCGGGGCTTTTGGACGTTGGGCCGTACGGAGGTGATGTCGACGAAGTCCCCGGCCTCGGGGCCGTTGCCCGCCTGGCCCTGGCCCTGGCCCTGGCCCGGTCCTTGGTCCTGGCCCGGCTCCTGGGTCCGGCCCGGCCCTTGGCCCTGGCCCGCGCCCTGGTCCTGGTCCGCGTCCTGGCCCGTGCCTTGCTGCGGCGGGCCGTCGTCGTCGGCGCGCATGGTGCACCGCGCCATGCCGTCCAGGTTCTCGGGGGCCTCGCCGCTCCGGTCGAGCGCCGTGCGGATGGAGTCGAGGGTCGGCCGCCGCTGCTCCTCCAGCGGATCGAGGACCGCGCTCTGGTCCTCGGGGTTCTCGGCCTCGGCGAAGCGCGCGTACGCCTCGGTGAGCTGGCTGTCCAGCTCCGCGAGCCGCCGGTCGACCTCGGCGCGGGCGTCCTTGGGGACCGCGGGCAGCTGATTGCCCACGTCCGGACAGCTGATGGTGGTCGCCCGGGGCCCGTCCCCCTGGACCTGGCTCTGGTTCCGGACGTCCGGCGGCGGACGTTCCTCGGCGTTCGCGTAGACATTCACCGCGACGAGTCCGCCGCCGCCCAGGATGAGCGCCGCCGACGCGGCGATCGCCCGCCCGGCCAGCTTTGATCGTTTTCGTGACGTGCGTCGTGTGGTGCGTCCCATGGGCTGACGTACGCACCAGGAGCCCGCCGCGTTCAACGCGGAGCGGGTAAATCCCTTACGGCGACCGGAAGTTGATCAGCGGCCCTGGTCGAGGAATGCGAGAACCGCGAGGACACGGCGGTTGTCGTCGTCCGAGACCGGAAGGCCGAGTTTCGCGAAGATGTTGGAGGTGTGTTTCGCGATGGCCCGCTCCGTCACCACGAGCTGCGCGGCGATCGCGGCGTTGGACCTGCCCTGCGCCATCAGCTCCAGGACCTCGCGCTCGCGCGGGGTCAGCGCGCCCAGCGGCTCGTTCGCCGACCGCCGCGACAGGAGCTGCTGGATGACCGTCGGGTCCATCGCGGTGCCGCCCGCCGCGACCCGGCGCACCGCGTCGATGAACTGCCCGGCGTCGAACACCCGGTCCTTCAGGAGGTACCCCACGCCGCCGGTGCCGTCGGCGAGCAGCTCGCGCGCGTACAGCTGCTCCACGTGCTGGGAGAGGACGAGGACCGGCAGGCCCGGGCGCGCGCGGCGCGCGGCGAGGGCGCACTGGAGCCCCTCGTCGGTGTGCGACGGCGGCAGCCGGACGTCGACGACGGCGACGTCCGGCTGGAGCTCCGCCAGGGCCTTGGTGAGTTCCGGTCCGGTCTCCACGGCGGCCGCGATCTCGAAGTCGAACGCCTCCAGCATCCGCACCAGGCCGTCGCGCAGCAGGAAGAGGTCTTCGGCTAGGACAACTCGCAAGGGATCTCCATGGTCACCATGGTCGGGCCGCCAACGGGACTGCTGACGGCGAGTATGCCGTCGAATGTACCGAGCCGCCGTTCGATCCCGCTCAGGCCGGTTCCCGAGCCGACGCTCGCCCCGCCCTTGCCGTTGTCGGTGACCGCGATGCGGAGCATGCCGTCCGTGTGGTGGACGTCCACCCAGATCTGCTCCGCCTGCGCGTACTTGACCGCGTTCGTCAGGACCTCGCTCACCGCGAAGTACGCCGCCGACTCCACCGAGGCGTCCGCCCGCCCCGCCAGGTCCACGTCCACGTCCGTCGCCACCGGCAGCCGCAGCGCGAGGGCCCGCACCGCGTCGCCGAGGCCGCGCTCGGCCAGGACCGGCGGGTGGATGCCGCGCACCAGGTCGCGCAGCTCGGTGAGCGCCTCGCCGGAGTTCTGCCGCGCCTTGGCGATCATCTCCTTGGCCTTGGCCGGGTTCTGCTCCACGATGGCCTCGATGGTGCCGAGGTCCATGCCCATGGCGACCAGGCGGGCCTGCGCGCCGTCGTGCAGATCGCGTTCGATGCGGCGCAGCTCGGCGGCGGAGCTGTCCACGGCGTCGTGCCGGGTCTCCTCCAGGCGGTCCACGCGCTGCGCGAGCTCCCGCTCCCGCATGGTGGCCGTCGGGGCCAGCAGGGTGCGCGAGAGCTGGAAGTGGGCGCGCAGCAGCAGCGGATTGACGTACAGGCTCAGTACGAAGAAGGCGGTGCCGAGCGCGGCGGCGGCGAACGCGGCGTTCTGCGAGGTGACGTGGATGAAGGCGAACCACTCGCCGCCGCCCGCGTCGTAGATCGGCTTCCAGACGCCGCAGGCGAGGACCCAGCCGTACGCCATGTACAGGACCAGGGCGGGCGGCAGGATCGCCGGGACCACGCCGAAGGTCATGTTCACCAGGAGCCACTGCAGGTCCCGCCAGGTCGCCGGGTCCTTGAGCATCCGGCCGCACCGCTCCACCTGCCCGACCACGCCGCGGGCAGGGCGCGCGGGCTCCTGCCGGTAGGGGACCGGAATCGGCACGCCCGCCCACTCCCCGGCGTGCACGCGGTGCAGCGTCGCGTACTTGCGTACGGCGGTCAGGACCAGCGGGGTGGTGAACACGCCGATCCCGAGCGGGATCAGCACGATCGACACCACCGAGAGCACGAAGAGCGTGATCGACCCGACCAGTGAGAGCACCGTCATATACAGGCCGCGCGCTCCCGCGAGCAGGCTCTCGCGCACCCTCGACGTCTTCATGGTCTCCCTCTCCTCGGCTGCCGTGACCGGCCGCGTCCGGCGGTGTCCGCCCGTGGCCCGCTGTGTCCCGCCGTGTTCGAGAACACCGGGCACAAGGACAGTTTCCCTGGTCGGGGCGGCCCGGGTCATTCGGTTCCGCCACCGGAACGGGGGTGTACCTGACGACACCCCCCGGCCTCGCCCTGTGCTTCACCGAGAGGGGGGTTCGGCGGCTGGGGCCGGGCGCCGCCGATTCCTAGCGTGATTCACGTCAACTCGCTTAACTCACGCTTACCAATGGGGGCGAAGGTCATGAGCGCCAAGAGGCTGAACCTCGCGGCACGACTCGGGGTGTGGAGCGCGCACCACCGCAAGAAGGCGATCCTCGGCTGGCTGCTCTTCGTGGTGCTCGCCACCGTCGTCGGCGGCGCCACGGGCACCGTCACCGCGGACGACGACGAGATGGGCACCGGCGACTCGGCGCGGGCCGCGACGATCCTCAAGGACGCCGGCATCGACGAGCCCGCCTCCGAACTCGTCATGGTCAGCGCGCGCACCGCCGACGGCTGGCGGGAGGCGGCCGCGGACCTCGCGGCGGCGATCGAGAAGACCGGGGAGACGACGAAGGTGCAGCCGCCGCTGCCCTCGAAGGACGGCAAGGACGCGCTGCTCCGCTTCGCGGTCAAGGGTGAGTCCGACCAGGCCGCCGACCGCGTCGACCCGGTGCTCGCGGCCGTCGACGAGGCCAGGGACGCGGGGAAGGCGCACGGGATCGCCGTCCACCAGTTCGGCGACGCCAGCTCCGAGAAGTTCCTCAAGGACCTGCTCGCCGACGACCTGAAGAAGGCCGAGTTCATGGCGGTGCCGCTCGCGCTCGCCATCCTCCTGGTCGCCTTCGGCGCGGTCGTCGCCGCGCTGCTCCCCGTCGGGCTCGCGCTGACCGCCTGCGTCGCCGCCTTCGGGCTGCTCGGGCTCGCCAGCCACGCGGTGCACATGGCCGAGACCACGTACTCCGTGATGTTCCTGATGGGCCTCGCCGTCGGCGTCGACTACTGCCTGTTCTATCTGCGGCGCGAGCGCGACGAGCGGGCCGCGGGCCACGACGCCGAGACCGCGCTGCGGATCGCCGCCGCCACCAGCGGGCGCGCCGTCCTGGTCTCCGGCCTCACCGTGATGGTGGCCATGGCGGGCATGTTCCTGTCGGGCCTGCTCCTCTTCAAGGGCTTCGCCGTCGCCACGATCCTGGTGGTGTGCGTGGCGATGCTCGGCTCCGTGACCGTCCTGCCCGCGCTCCTGTCCTGGCTCGGCGACCGCATCGACGCCGGGCGCATCCCCTTCCTCAACCGCCGGGCCAAGAAGGGCGTCCACGCCAGCGGCACGCTCGCCGGGTCCCTGGTGAAGCCGGTCCTCGCCCGGCCCAAGGTCTTCGCCGTCGCCTCCGCCGGGCTGCTGCTCGCCCTGGCCGCGCCCGCGCTCGGCATGAAGACCGAACAGCTCGGCCTGGAGAAGCAGTTCGGCTCGGACGCGCGGCTCTCCGTGGCGTACCGGGAGATCACCGACGAGTTCCCCGGCGGCCCCGCGCCCGCCCGCGTCGTCGTGCACGCCGACGACATCGGGGCGGCGCCGGTCCGTGACGGCCTGCGCGCGCTCACCGCGCAGGCGGGCAAGGGCGCCGAGCTGACGCTGCACCAGGCCGCGAACGTGGCCGAGATCGAGGTGCCGCTGCCGGGCACCGGCAGCGACGCGGCCGCCAAGAAGGCCCTGGACGACCTCAGGTCGGACGTGCGGGACTTCCGCGCCGGCACCCGCGCCGACGGCCTGGAGGCCTACGTCGGCGGAGAGCTCGCCGGATCGCGGGACTTCACCGACCAGCTCGGCGAGGGCATCGTGCCGGTCTTCCTCTTCATCGCCGCCGTCACCTTCCTGCTGATGCTCCTCAGCTTCCGCTCGGTGGTCATCGCGGTGACCTCGATCGCCCTGAACCTGCTCTCCGTGGGCGCGGCCTACGGCGTCATGACGGCCGTCTTCCAGCACGGCTGGGGCGCCTCGCTCATCGGCTCGGAGAAGGCCGGCGCCATCGAGAGCTGGATGCCGCTGTTCGTGCTCGTCGTCCTCTTCGGCCTGTCGATGGACTACCACGTGTTCGTGGTCTCCCGGATCCGCGAGGCCCGCGACCAGGGGCTCGACAACCGGGCCGCGATCCGCGAGGGCATCTCGCGGACCGCGGGAGCCGTGACCGGAGCCGCGGTGATCATGGTGGCCGTGTTCGCGGTGTTCGGCATGCTGTCCATGCAGGACATGCAGCAGATGGGCGTGGGGCTCGGGGTCGCGGTCCTCCTCGACGCCACGGTGGTCCGCATGATCCTGCTGCCCTCCCTCATGACCCTCCTCGGCGACCGCAACTGGCACACCCCCCGGGGCCTTCGCTGGCTCCCGCAGGTCTCCCACGGCGAAACCCCGACGGAGGCTCCGGCCCGGGTCAGGGTCCCGGCGTGACACCCCCGGCCCGGGGCGCCGCCCGGCGCCCCGGCCAGGGCTACGCCAGGGCCTTCGCCTCCTTCTCCGGCGAGAGGCCCACCGCCGGGCGGTCCGGGCGGTGGGGGGCCACCCCGCCGAGGGTCCGGAGCCAGGTCCAGGTGTCGGCCACGGTCGAGGCCACGGGGCGGCAGCGCGCCCCGGCCTTGGCCGCGCTCGTGTCGTGCATCGTTTCGTACAGCTCCCCCGGCGGCAGCCACACCGGCAGCTCCGACCACGGCTCGATGCCCGCGCCGAGGACGGCCTCCGGCGCCGTCCACCGCAGCTCGGCGCCAGGCCCCCCGGCCACGTCCACGCAGGCCTCCAGGAGGTCCCCCATCGTGGCGTGGCCCTGGGGGCACACGAGGTTGTAGGGCCCGTGCAGCCCGGCCGCCACCGCGTCGAGCGTCCACCGGGCGAGGTCCCGTACGTCGATGTACTGGATGCCCGCCGTCCGCGGCCCGGGGGCGAGCACGGGACCGCCCCGCGCGACCCGGTTCAGCCACCACGGAAGGCGCCCGATGTTCTCGTAGGGGCCGAGGATCAGCCCGGCCCGCACGAGCAGCGTCCGCTCAGGACCGAAGGCGGCTTCGGCGGCGAGTTCACCGCCCCGCTTGTCCTCGGCGTACGCCACCGCGTCCGCGTCCGGGTCGCCGTCCACGACGGGGAACGACTCGTCCGAGCCCGCCTCGCCGGGGTAGCGGTACACCGAGCCGCTGGACACGTACGCGTACCGTCCGGCGCGCCCAGCGAGCAGCCGCGCGGCGTCCCGCACGGCCCGCGGCGCCCCCGACCAGGTGTCGACGACGGCGTCCCAGGTGCCGCCGTCGGCGGCGAGGGCGGCGAGCCCGCCGGGCGCCGCGCGGTCGACGGTGACCGCCCGCGTCCCGGCGGGCGCCGGGTGCCGCCCGCGGTGGCAGACCGTCACGTCCCAGCCGCGCGCGAGCGCGGCCTCCGTGACGGCCCGGCCCACGAATTCCGTACCACCGAGCATCAGAAGTCTCATGATCCGCACTCTGCCCGCCAGGACCGGCCCGCGGGAACCGGATTCCGCCAGCAGGAGAACGGGCGGGTCAGCCCGCCGTCGGCGGCGCGTACTTGTAGCCCACGCGCCGCACGGTCTGGATCGTCCTGCGGTGCTCGGCGCCGAGCTTGCGGCGCAGCCGGGCGACGTGGACGTCGACGGTCCGCCCGTCGCCCACGTGGCCGTAGCCCCACACCGTCGTCACCAGCTGGTCGCGGGTGTGCACCCGGTGCGGGTGCGCGACGAGGTGCGCGAGCAGCTCGAACTCCAGGTACGTGAGGTCCAGGTGGCGCCCGTCGACGTGTGCGGAGCGCCGCGCGGCGTCGATCCGCACGGGCCCCTCGCCGCTCGCCCCGGGGGCCTGTTCGGGGTCGGGCGCGACGGCCGCGAGGTGCTCCTGCCCGGCGGGCAGCAGGACCAGGTAGCCGATCATCGGCGGCTGGCCCGGCAGCGTGGGCAGGGTGTGCTGCGGCGCGGGCAGGAGCGTCGCGCCGGGCGGCAGGAAGCCGGAGAAGTCGGCGAGGTCGGAGATCCGCGCCACCTCGTCGGGCGTGACGGCCCGCAGCCGTCCCCGCGCCGAGGGCACGGCGGGACGGGTGGCGGTGGCGGCGTTGGCGGCGGTGAAGGTACGGGAGTTCGCCATGAGTCAGCTCTTTCGCGCTAAGGAGTCGTCGAGGACGTACGTCGTGCGCGTCAGGCCGGAGGCCGGGGGAACGGCTTTAGAGGGCCCGCGCGTTCAGCGCGCGGCAACACACCCGGTCGAAGTCGTGGTGCTGCCGGGAAGGCCAGAAGGGCTCAAGGTCATGATGACCCGTCGCGGTGTTCTGGAAGCTGCCCATGGCCCCATTGAAGCAGATGGGAACGGGTCCGCCAGACCCCTTCTCGAACGTTGATACGCCGTCTTGACATCTGGATGGCGTGAAGTGACGCCTTTGACAAGGGCGTTGAGCAGCACGAAAGGGGCGCCCACCACAGCGGTGGGCGCCCCTCGCAGAAACCGGCACAACGGACGGAACGGGTCAGACCTGACCGGCCTTCTCCAGGGCCGCGCAGCAGGTGTCGACCAGCAGCCGCGTCACCACGTACGGGTCGACGTTCGCGTTCGGGCGGCGGTCCTCGATGTAGCCCTTGCCGTCCTTCTCGACCTGCCACGGGATGCGGACCGAGGCGCCGCGGTCGGAGACGCCGTACGAGTACTCGTTCCAGGGGGCGGTCTCGTGCAGGCCGGTGAGGCGGTCGTCGATGCCCGCGCCGTAGTTCTTGACGTGGTCCATCGGCTTGGAGCCCTCGCCGAGCGACTCGCACGCGGTGATGATCGCGGGGTAGCCCTCGCGCATGGCCTTGGTGGAGAAGTTCGTGTGCGCGCCCGCGCCGTTCCAGTCGCCCTTGACCGGCTTGGGGTCGAGGGTGGCGGAGACCTTGAAGTCCTCGGCGGTGCGGTAGAGCAGCCAGCGGGCCACCCACAGCTGGTCGGAGACCTCGAGGGGGGAGAGCGGGCCGACCTGGAACTCCCACTGGCCGGGCATGACCTCGGCGTTGATGCCGGAGATGCCGAGGCCCGCCGCGAGGCAGTGCTCCAGGTGCGCCTCGACGACGTCGCGGCCGTGGATCTCGTCCGCGCCGACGCCGCAGTAGTAGCCGCCCTGCGGGGCCGGGAAGCCTCCGGCCGGGAAGCCGAGCGGGCGGTCGCCCTCGAAGAACGTGTACTCCTGCTCGATGCCGAAGATCGGCTCCTGCGCCGCGAACCGCTCCTCGACCTCGGCGAGCAGCGCCCGCGTGTTGGAGGAGTGCGGCGTCATGTCCGTGTTCAGGACCTCGCACAGGACCAGGATGTCGGCGCCGCCGCGGATCGGGTCCGGGCAGGAGAAGACCGGCTTCAGGACGCGGTCGGAGGCGTGGCCCTTCGCCTGGTTGGTGGACGAGCCGTCGAAGCCCCAGAGGGGGAGCTCGGCGCCCTGTGCGTCATCGGTGAGGATCTTGGTCTTGGAACGGAGCTTGGCGGTCGGCTCGGTGCCGTCGATCCAGATGTACTCAGCCTTGAAGGTCACGGGCCTCATCCTTAGAACACTTGGTACGGCGCAGTCGTGCGGGTGCTGCGGGCCGTGGCGATGACGGCAGCCTGTCAACGCGCGATTTCCCGTCCGTTGCCCGTATGTGAACCCCGTGTTACCTGGGGCGGGAGTGGTTCAGATCACCCCGCGGGGCCGGGGCCCGGCGTTACTTGATCACCGCGTTGGCCGCCGCGATCAGCAGGCCGATCGCCGCGTCGGCGACGCCGATGAGCACGGCCGAGCGCCTGCGGTAGCCCGAGCGCAGCGCGGCGAAGGTGCCCCACCCGAAGAGCAGCGCCGCGTTCAGGCCGAGCCCCGTATACGTGACGCTCCGCTCGGGCCAGTCCATGATCCCGGCGAGGACGAGGAGCGCGACGGTCGGCCAGCAGGCGATGACCACCGGCCACTCGTCGGCGAGCGCCCAGCCGAGCTGGCGCCAGCGGTGGCTGCCGCTGCCCGGCTTGTGCGTGGCCATGTGGTGGGCGTAGCCGTGGGCGAGCGCCGCCGTGCCCGCGGTGACCATGACCCAGGCCGCGTCGTAGTACGGCGTGAAGCGTTCGCCCTCGGACTGCAGCGCGGCGAGCAGCGCGCTCGCGAGCACCGTGCCGTAGACGCCCCCGGCGAGCCAGCTGCGCACGGGCCGCTCCCTTCGCTCGTCCCGCGCCGCAGGTCCGGCCCGGGTGGAGCGCTCCACCCTACGTACGGATACGCACGTGTCTGTAAAGGTTTGCCCGCTCTTGTCGCTCGGTCGGCCCGCGCCTTGCCGGGCCGCCCCGCGCCTTGCCGGGCCGCCCCGCGCCTCGCCCGGCCGCCCCGCGCCGCCAGGTCACCGGGCGGGGCGCGTCACCGCCCCAGCGCGTCCCGCACCGCCTCCTCCGTGCGGGCCACCACCGCCGTGCCGTCGTCCGCCGTGATGATCGGCCGCTGGATGAGCTTCGGGTGCGCGGCGAGCGCCTCGATCCACGCCTCGCGGCCCGAGTCGTCGCGCGGCCAGCGGGCGCGGTCCTTCAGGTCGAGCTCCTTGGCGGCGGCCTCCTGGGTGCGGGTGATGTCCCAGGGTTCGAGGCCGAGCCTGCCGAGCACGTCGCGGATCTCGTCGGCGGTGGGCACGTCCTCCAGATAGCGGCGCACCGTGTAGTCGGCGCCCTCCGCGTCGAGCAGCGTCAGGGCGCTGCGGCACTTCGAACAGGCGGGGTTGATCCAGATCTCCATGCCGCACACGCTACCTCCGAACCATCCGCCCCACGCCCCCTCAAACCCCTTCTGGCCAGCGGGGATTGCTCCTCTGGGCACGGGCCGTTGTCAGTGCCGGCACGTAGAATGGAAGCAATGTTCGAAGGGGCCCGCGAGGGTTCCCGAACCGCGACAGGAGGATGTCCGTGCCCGCTGCCGCAGTCCCGTCCGTGCCCGCCAAGCCGACCGCCCGCTCCCGCAACCGCACCCCGTCCCGAGCGTCCCGCACCCCGTGCCAGGGCCAGCAGCCGCTGCTCGACGTGCCGTACGTCCCGATGGAGAAGCACCCCCTGCCGCCCGGCCGCCCCCGCGAGTGGTACATCACGCACAACCGCCGCCTCAAGGCCATGCGCCTGGCTATCGCCCTCCTCGACGCGGGCGTCTGGGTGCCGAACCAGGCGAGCAACGTACGGATACGCACGATGGCCGAAACGGTGGGCATCCACCCCCCGTCCGACACGACGTGCCACATGGTGCGCGCCTTCATGCGCTACAACCGCTGACGCGGATCCTCCCCCCCCCCGGCCCCGGCGTCCGGCGTCACCCGCCCGGCGTAACCGACATGCGCGCCCGCGCGCTCCGGCGTTGGCTGCTCTTGGCCCCTCAAACCCGTCCGGCGTTTGAGGCCGGGCGCGAAGAGCGATAGACGGGGACGCAGGGGGAGGGCCCCCTGACCACGGGAAGAGGGGCGGGTCCGGGGTGCCCCGCGAGCACCCCGGACCCGCCCCGCGGAAAGGGGACCGCCCATGACCACCGCGGCCGAGCGCGCGGAGCGGGGCAAGGCCGCCCGCAAACGGGCCTCCCGGTCCTCGCACGGGATCTGGATCCCCTCGGCGGACCGGCCCGACCCGGTGGCCGTCCTGGAGCGGCAGGCCGCCGACCGCGTGCAGGAGCTCCTGCCGATCCGCTACGGGCGCATGGCCGCGTCCCCTTTCGCCTTCCTGCGCGGAGCCGCCGCCGTGATGGCGGGCGACCTCGCCGCGCAGCGCCACACCGGCCTCACCGTGCAGCTCTGCGGGGACGCGCACCTGCTGAACTTCGGCGTGTTCGCCTCGCCCGAGCGCCGCCTCCTGTTCGATCTGAACGACTTCGACGAGACCTACCCCGGCCCCTTCGAATGGGACGTCAAACGCCTCGCCGCCAGCGTCGCCGTGGCCGCCCGCGAGACCGGCGGGGGCGAGGACGGCGCCCACGACGCGGCCCTCGCCGCCGTCACCGCCTACCGCACCGGCATCCGGCGCCTGGCCCGCAAGGGCGAGCTGGACGTCTGGTACGCCAGCGTCGACACCGGCGACGTGCTGCGCCTCATGGACTCCGCGCACCAGCGCGAGCGCGCCGCGGCCCGCCTCGCGCACGCCCGCCGCCGCACCAGCCTCCAGGCTCTCGGCAGACTCACCGAGGTCGTCGACGACCGCCGCCGCATCGTCCACGACCCGCCCCTCCTCGAACCGGCGGGCGCCCCCGACATGGCGGCGCTGCGCAAGATCTTCGGCGACTACCGCTCGACGCTCGCCGAGGAGCGCCGCCTCCTGCTCGACCGCTACCGCTTCGTGGACGCCGCCCGCAAGGTCGTCGGCGTCGGCAGCGTCGGCACCCGCTGCTTCATCGTGCTGCTGACCGGCCGGGACGCCGAGGACCCGCTGTTCCTGCAGATCAAGGAGGCCGTGCGGTCCGTCCTCGAAGAGCACCTGCCCAGCGGCCCCTACCTCCACCCGGGCCACCGCGTCGTCGCGGGCCAGCGCCTGCTCCAGGCCGCGGGCGACATCTTCCTCGGCTGGATGACGGGCCCGCAGGGCCGCGCCTACTACTGGCGCCAGCTGCGCGACATGAAGGGCTCCGTGGACGTCGCCGCCCTCGAACCCGCCGAACTCCTCGCCTACGCCCGCCTCTGCGGCACCGCCCTCGCCCGGGCCCACGCCCGCTCCGGCGACCGCGTGGCCATCGCCGCCTACCTGGGCTCCGCCGACACCTTCGACCGGGCCGTCGCGGCCTTCGCCGTGCGCTACGTCTCCCAGAACGCGACCGACCACAAGGCGCTGACCAGCGCGATCGAGGCCGGGGTCCTCACCGCGACCACGGCGTACTGAACGGCGTACCGAAGGGGCCCGCCGCCCGGACCGCCGTGTGACGAGCGCGACCACGCCTCCTGGTTTCGGGCCGGTGCGGGCCCGGGGAGAGCCTCCGGCATGACCACAACCGTCAGCGTCTTCACCCTCGGCGGCACCATCTCCGCCCACTCCGGCGGCGGCTCCGCCCGCCTCACCGGCTCCCAGACCCTCGCCGCCGTCCCCGTCCCCGACGACGTCAAGACGGAGCTGCACGACTTCCGCAGGCTCCCGGGCTCCTCCCTGACCCTGGCGGACCTGGCCGCCCTCGCGGAGCGCGTGGACGAGGCCACCGCCGCGGGCCACGGCGTCGTGGTCGTCCAGGGCACCGACACCCTGGAGGAGACGGCCTTCCTGCTCGACGTGGTGTGCGCGCCGCGCGCCCCGATCGTGGTCACCGGCGCGATGCGCCGCCCCGACCTGCCGGGCGCGGACGGCCCGGCGAACCTCGCCGCCGCGCTCGCCGTCGCCGCCGACCCCCGCTGCCGGGGCCTCGGCGTCCTCGTGGTCCTCGCCGACGAGATCCACGCGGCCCGGCACGCGCGCAAGGCGCACACCACCTCCCTCACCACGTTCGTCTCGCCCGGCGCGGGCCCGCTCGGCCGCGTGGTGGAGGGCGTGCCGCGGATCCTGCTGCGCCCCCAGGAGCCCACCGTGGAGCGCCCGCTGCGGCTGGGGAACGCCGCCCGCGTGGCCCTGCTGACCCTCTCCCTGGGCGACGGCGGCGAGCTCCTGGAGGCGGTGGACGACCGCTTCGACGGCCTGGTCGTGGCGGCCTTCGGCGCCGGACACGCACCCCAGTGGCTGGTCGAACCGCTCGCGGCCCGCGCCGCCCGGATGCCCGTCGTCCTCGCCTCGCGCACCGGCGCGGGCCCGCTCCTCAGCGAGACCTACCGCGGCCCCGGCTCCGAGGCCGACCTGCTGTCCCGCGGCCTGATCTCCGCGGGCGCCCTCGACGCGCCCAAGGCCCGCCTGCTGCTCCACGCCCTCCTCGCGGACGGCGCGGACCGCCCGGCCGTCGAGACGGCGTTCCGCCGCCTGGACGGGAGCGGTGCCTAGCCGAGCTGCTCCGGCGTCACCGTCAGCCACCGCTTGTCCGCGGTCACGGGCTGCCCCAACTCCCTTTGCCGCGCCGCGTTCTTCCGCTTCATCTCGTCCAGCTGCTCCATGTAGCCGTCCTTGCGGTTGACCCACACGCGTACGCCCCCGTGCCGCACGTCCGCCGAGTGGAAGAGCATCGGCCCGTCGCTCGACGGCGTGTCCCCGGCCACGAGGACGGGCTTCTTCCACTCGTCGATGTACGTGGAGATCGCCGCGGGCTTGCCCTGGTACCAGGTCAGCGGCGCCCACAGGTTCGGCGTCAGCTCGTAGCGGGCGAGCCGCGCCCGGTCCTCCGGCCCGAAGCGGCCCTCGGCGATCTCCTTGCGGGAGCTGGTGACGCGGCCGGTCCGCGGGTCCTTGAGCTGGAGGCCGACGCCGATGACGTTGCGCGGCTTCACCCCGTACCCGTACTTCGGGTCGGCGAGCACCATCCGCACCAGGTCCTCGCTCGCGGCGCTCACCACGTACACCTCGATCCCGTGCGCGCGCAGGGACGTGTACAGCTCGCGCATGCCGGGGGAGAACTCGGGGCGGTGGACCTCGGTCCGCGTCACCTTCCCGTTCTCGTAGTACGTCGCCGGGATCGGCCTGTCGTACGCGAGCAGTTCGTCGACGTACCCCTTGAGCCGCTTCAGCGTGAAGCCGGCGAAGATCTGCGCGGCCCACGGGTAGCAGACCTGGTCGTCGACCTCGCAGAGGCGGGTGTAGTAGCTGTAGAGGCTCTCCTGGTGCGTGGCCGTGTCCTTGAACGGGATGACCTTCAGGGACGGGGCCATCGACTTCCGGGTCAGGACGCCCTTCATCTCCAGGAACGGAAGCAGCGCCTCCTCCAGGTCGTTGCGGTACGTCGTGTTGTCCGCGTCGAAGACGGCGTACGCGCCGTTGTGCGCGTTCTCGGCGATGACCTCGCCGAGCTCGGCGGCCACCGGCTTCGGCCAGTGCGCGAGCCGGACGGGCGCGGCCGACGGGCTCGCCGTGGCCGCGTCCGCGCCCGGCCACAGCACACCGCCCGCGAACACCGCCGCGGCGAGCGCCCCCGCGAGTCCGAGGGCCGCCCGCTTGGTCCTGCTTCGTGCTCGTACAGCCATGGTGTCCGTTCCTCGGATCCTCGGAGGTGACGCGCCGCCCGGTGCGGAGCGGCGGGCCATGCTACGAGCGCGCGCAGCCGATTCCCATGATCGATGTCACGGTGCGTGGCGGGCGTGGGACGCGGCGGAGCGGGTAGGCGCGGCGGCGCCCGCGAGGCCGTGCCCGGCGCCCGCGAGGCCGTGCCCGGCGCCCGCGAAGCCGTGCCCGGCGCCCCGCGCGTGGTCACAATGGACGCATGGACACCGCCCGCCGCGAGTTCGTCCGCCCCCCGCTCCCGCCGGAGCAGGGCGGCAAGGTCGTGTCCGCCGTGGGCTACCGCACGAGCGGCGAGGCGCCGGGCCTGCACCGCGGCCTGCCGTCGCCGTATCTGACGCTGATCTTCTCGCTCGACGGGCCCGTCGTCACCGGCTCCACCGCCGAGCAGGCCACCGGGCCCGACGCCGTGCGCACCGACATCGTCGTGGGCGGGCTGCACCAGAGCCCGGCGTACGTCGTGCAGCCCGAGCACCAGGCGGGCATCCAGCTCGCCGTGCACCCGCTCGCGGCCCGCTCGCTCCTCGGCCTCCCGGCCGCCGAGCTGACGGGACGGCTCGTCACCGACGGCACGGACGTCCTCGGCCGGATCGCCGCCGACGTCCGCGAGCGGCTGTGCGAGGCCGACGGCTGGGACGAGCGGTTCGCCTGCCTCAACGCCTACTTGGCGCGCCGCGCCGCCGACGCCGGGCGCCTCGCCCCGGTGCGCCCCGAGGTCGCCGAGGCCTGGGCCTGGCTCGCCCGGCACCGGGGCGCGGGCACCCTGCGGGGCCTGGCCGCGCACGTCGCGCTCAGCGAACGCCGCCTGACGGCCCTGTTCCGCGCCGAGACCGGCGTGCCGCCCAAGCAGGCCGCCCGCCTGATGCGCTTCCAGCACGCGAAGGCGCGGGTCGTGCGCGCGGTCGTCGCGGGCGCGCCCGCCGACCTCGCCCGCGTCGCCGCCGACTGCGGCTACTACGACCACTCCCACCTGGTGCGCGACTTCCGCCAGTACACGGGCGCGAGCCCGAGCGCCTGGCTGGCCGAGGAGTGCCGGAATATCCAAGCCGGGGGGCACCGCGACGGCGAAGACTGAGGGACATGAACACCAACGAAGCGGTACAGAGCACTCGGACCACCCCGAACCTCCGCGCCCCCGACGTCTGGCCCACCTTCCAGGCCCACGACGCCCCCGCCCTCATCGACTTCCTCGTCACCACCGTCGGCTTCCTGCGCACCGCCGTGTACGAGGACGGCGGCCGCGTCGCCCACGCCCAGCTCGACTGGCCCGAGGGCGGCGGCGTCATGCTCGGCTCCTACGACCCGCGGTCGGCCGAGTGGTGCCTCAAGCCGGGGACGTTCGGCGCGTACGTCGTCACGGATCACGTCGACGCCCTCCACCGCCGCCTCAAGGAGGCGGGCGTGAAGGTCATCCGCGAGATAGAGGACCAGCCGTACGGCAGCCGCGAGTTCGCTGTCGCGGACCCGGAGGGCAACAAGTGGTCCTTCGGCACCTACCGCGGCGAACCACGCCCCGAGCAGGGGTGACGTCCTCCCGGCCCGCGGCGGGGTGATAGCTTGCGCACGCCAGTCGCGCCCGTACCCGGGCCAGGGAATCCGGTGGGAATCCGGAACTGACGCGCAGCGGTGAGGGGGACGGGCGGGACCAGCGGCCACTGGATGTCACGGACATCCGGGAAGGCGGCCCCGCCCGGACGAACCCGAGTCCGAAGACCTGCTGGCACCGCCGACCGCGCGCCGGGCGGCGGGGTTTCGCAGACCAGGCTCCGCGCATGAGCCATGAGACCCGGGAAGTCCTGTGCCCCCTCTTGCCCCTCGCGCACGCCGCGCGGCCGCCCGTCCCCGCAGCGCCGCCCCCGGTGCCCGCACCGCCCCCGGGCCGCGTCTGACCGCGCTGCTCGCGGCGGGCGGCCTGCTCCTGCTCACCGCCTGCGGCGGCGGCTCCGCGCAGCGGCAGGACGCCGGTGCCAAGGCCGCGGGCTACCCGGTGACGGTCACCTCCTGCGGCCAGAAGGCCGAGGTCACGGCCCCGCCGAAGCGGGCGGTCTCCCTCGACCAGGGCTCCACGGAGATCCTGCTCTCCCTCGGCCTCGCCGACCGCATGGCCGGCACCGGCACCTGGACCGACCCGGTCCTGCCCCGCCTGAAGAAGCAGAACGCGAAGGTCGAGCGCCTCGCCGACCGCTACCCGTCCCTGGAGAAGGTCCTCTCCAAGGAGCCGGACTTCGTCAGCGCGTCGTTCCTCTACACCGTCGGCAAGGGCGGCGTCGCCGACCGCGCCAAGTTCACCGAGCTCGGCGTCCCCGTCTACGTCTCGCCCACCGACTGCGCGGGCAAGGACAACGGCGGCGACGGCGACGGCACCCGCACCAAGACGCTCACCATGGACACCGTCTACGGCGAGATCCGCGACCTGGCCCGGGTCTTCCACGTCCAGGCGCGCGGCGAGCGCCTCGTCGCGGACCTCAAGTCCCGCGTGACCAGGGCGAAGCGGACGCTCAAGGCGTCCGACGCGTCCGTCCTGTACTGGTTCTCCGACTCCAAGGCGCCCTACATCGCGGGCTGCTGCGGCGCGCCCGGCGTCATCACCCGCGCCCTCGGCGTCCGCAACGTCTTCGCCGACACGCGCGCCGAGTGGCCCCAGATCAACTGGGAGACCGTGGCCGACCGCGACCCGGACGTCCTCGTCATCGGCGACCTCACCCGCAAGGCCCAGTCGGCCGAGAGCGCCCGCCAGAAGATCAGGTTCCTGGAGTCCAACCCCGTCACCAAGAACCTCACGGCCGTGAAGAAGAAGCGGTACGTGCTGCTCAGCGGCCAGGCCCTCAACCCGACGATCCGCACGGTCGACGGCATCGAGCAAGTCGCGGCGGGGCTGCGCGCGTTCGGCCTGGCGCGGTGAGCACGGCCGCACGCGAGCGGGCCCGCGGCGGCCCGCGCCTCCGGTCCGGCGCCTGGCGCACGGCCCTGCTGTGGGCGGCGGGCCTGGTGGCGCTCCCGCTCTCGGTGGCCGTCGCCGTCACCATCGGCCCGGCCGACATCTCCGTACCGGACGTCTGGGCGGCGGTGGCCGCCCACCTCGGCTGGGGCGAGGCCCGGCTCACCCCGCTGCGCGACGGCATCGTGTGGAACCTGCGCATGCCGCGCACCCTGCTCGCGGGCGTCTGCGGGGCGGGCCTCGCCGTGTGCGGCGCGGTCCTCCAGTCGCTCCTGCGCAATCCGCTCGCCGACCCCTTCGTCCTCGGGGTGTCCTCCGGGGCGTCCACGGGCGCGGTGGCGGTGGTGGTCCTCGGGGTCGGCGGGGGAGCGGTGTCGGTCTCCGGCGGGGCCTTCGCCGGGGCCCTGTGCGCGTTCGGCTTCGTGCTGCTCCTCAGCCAGGCCCTGGGCGCCACCACGGACCGCGTGGTCCTGTCCGGCGTCGCGGCCATGCAGCTCTTCTCCTCCCTCACCTCCTTCGTCATCCTGACGGCCGCGGACGCGGAGACGACGCGCGGCGTCCTGTTCTGGCTGCTCGGCTCGTTGAGCGGCGCGGACTGGACGGACGTGGCGGTGTGCGCGGCGGTCCTCGCCGTGGCCCTGGTGATCTGTCTGTCCCAGGCCCACACCCTCGACGCGTTCGCCTTCGGCCAGGACGCGGCGGCCGCCCTGGGCGTGCACGTCACCCGGGTCCGGCTGCTCCTGCTGTGCACCACGGCCCTGCTCACGGCGGCCCTGGTCAGCGCGGCCGGGGCCATCGGCTTCGTCGGCCTGACCCTGCCGCACGCGGCCCGTGTGCTCGTCGGTCCGCGCCACGCCCGCCTGCTGCCGGTGACGGCCCTGACGGGCGCGGTGTTCCTCATCTGGGTGGACACCCTGGCCCGTACGCTCCTGGACCCGCAGGAGGTGCCGGTCGGGGTGGTCACGTCGCTGATCGGCGTCCCCGCGTTCGTGGCGGTCCTCTACCGCACGAGGAGGGTCGGATGAGCGCGGCGGAGTCGCGGGCGGAGCCTTCGGCAGGTTCTTCGACGGAGCCTTCGGCGGGCCTTCCGGGGGAGCTTTCGGCAGGTCCCGCGGAGGGCGGCGCGGGCCTCAGCGCGGACCGGGTCTCCCGGGCCGCGGGCGGGCGCCTCATCGTCGACGGCGTCACCCTGGCCCCGCGGCCGGGCACGGTGGTCGGCCTCCTGGGCCCCAACGGCTCCGGGAAGTCCACGCTCCTGCGCCTCCTCGCGGGCGTCCTGGCCCCCACCGCCGGGGCGGTCACCCTCGACGGCGAGCCGCTGCGCGACCTGGGCCGCCGCGCGGTCGCCCGCCGTCTCGCCCTGGTGGAGCAACAGGCGGACACCCAGGTCGACCTGACGGTGCGGGACGTCGTACGCCTGGGCCGGGTGCCGCACCGCCGCGCCTGGGCGCCGTCGACCACAGAGGACGAGCGGGCCGTGGCGGAGGCCCTGGCCCGCACGGGCCTGTCCGGCCGCGCGGACCAGCCCTGGCACACCCTCTCCGGCGGCGAACGCCAGCGCTCCCACATCGCCCGGGCCCTGGCCCAGTCCCCCCGCGAGCTCCTCCTCGACGAGCCCACCAACCACCTGGACATCCACCACCAGCTGGACCTCCTCGCCCTGGTGGCCGCCCTCCCCGTCACCACGGTGATCGCCCTGCACGACCTCAACCTGGCGGCGATGTTCTGCGACGAGATCCTGGTCCTGAAGGAGGGGAGGGCGCACGCGCACGGCACGCCGGTGGAGGTCATCACCGAGCCCCTCATCGCGGAGGTCTACGGCGTCCGCGCCCGGGTCACCCCGCCCGCCGCGCCCCAGGACCACCCCACCGTCACCTTCCTGCGGCCGTCGGACCCGCCGCCCGCGCTCCTCGGATGACTGCGCCTCCCGACGCCGAGGTCCCCCTCGACGTCCCCCTCGACGCGCTCGCGCACCTGCGCGGACAGGGGCAGGGCTGGACAGCCGCGCCCCTGTCGTAACAGAATCAGTTTCGACAGCGGAGCCGAGCGAACCGAGCGACCGGAGGGCCCGTGAGCGCCAACAGCCGCATGACCGTGGCCACGCACGCGCTGACGTGGATGGCCCTGGTCTGCCCCAAGCGGCCCGACGGCATCGTGACGTCCGACGAGATCGCCGCCAGCGTCAACACCAACCCGGTCGTCATCCGCCGCACGCTCGGCGGGCTGCGCGACGCGGGCCTCGTCGTGTCGCAGCGCGGCCAGGGCGCGGGCTGGCGCCTCGCCCGCGAGCCCGGTGCGATCACGCTCCGGGACGTCTACCTCGCGGTCGAGCCCGACCCGCTCCTCGCCCTCCACGCCTCCGCCCCCAACCGGAAGTGCCCCGTGGGGCGCGGCATTCCGCCGGTCCTGCGCGGCGCGTACGACCGTGCGGAGGAGGCGATGAAGGCCGAACTGGCCGCGGTCACCGTCGCCGACGTGCTCAAGGAGACGGTCGCCTGACCCTGCCGAACGGGCCGGTCCGAGCGGACCGGCCTTTCTTGCACCCTGTGTCGTAACAGGTTCAGTTACATCGAGCGCTCGCACGGACGCCCCCGGCGCCCGGCGCCCCGGCGCGCCCCTCGCATCCACCGCAGGCACCGCACCCGTGGTGCCCCCACACCCACCGGAGGTCCCGCCCCCGTGTACCGATCACTCCTCGTCCTCGCCGCCGGAATGTTCGCCATCGGCACCGACAGCTTCGTCATCGCCGGGATCCTGCCGGACGCGGCCGACTCGCTCGGCGTGTCCGTGGGCACCGCGGGCTGGCTCCTGACCGCCTACGCCTTCACCTACGCCGTACTGGGGCCCGTGATGGCCGCGTGCACCGCGCGCAGGGCCCGGCGGCCGCTGTTCCTCGCCGGGTTCGCCGTCTTCACCGCGGGCAACCTCCTGACCGCCTTCGTCCCCGACTTCGGCGTGGCCCTGGCCGGCCGGGCGCTCGCCGGGTTCGGCGGGGCGATGGTCACCCCGGCGGCCGTCGCGGCGGCCGCGGCCCTCGCCCCGCCCGAGCGGCGCGGCCGGGCCATCGCCACCGTGATGACGGGCCTCAGCGCGGCGACGGCCCTCGGCTCGCCCCTCGGCACGGCGATCGGCAGCGTCACCGGCAACTGGCGCCTCACCATGGTCTTCGTATCGGCCCTCGGGGTCCTCGCCGCCGCGGCCGTCGCGCTGCTGCTCCCCACGATCCCCACGCCCCCGGCGGTCCCGCTGCGCACGCGCCTCGCCCCGCTCGCCGACCGCCGCATCGGCCTCACCCTCCTCACCACGCTCCTCGTCTACACCGGCCTCTACACGGTCTACTCCTTCATCAGCGAGAGCCTCGACCGCGCGACGGACGGCAGCGGCACCACCCTGGCGGTGCTGCTCTTCGTCTGGGGCCTGGCCGCCACCGCGGGCACGCTCGGCTCGGGCGGCCTGGTCGACCGCTTCGGCGGCCGCCGCGTCATCAACACCGCGACAGCCGTGGCGGCGGTCGACTTCGCCCTCCTGCCGTGGACGAGCGCCCATCTCGCGTCCACCGTCGTGGCGTTGCTCGTCTGGGGCGTGTGCGGCTGGGGCCTCCTGGCCCCGCAGACCCACCGCCTGATCACCGCCCTGCCGACCGCGGCTCCCCTGCTGACGGGGCTGGCCTCGGCCATGGTCTACGTAGGCGTCTCGGCGGCCCCCCTGGTCGGCCAGGCGGGCATGGCCTGGGCGGGTCCCCACTGGCTCGGGCCCGTCGGCGCGGCCTTCATCGCCCTCGGCCTCGTCGCGGCGGAGGCGGCCCACGCCGTCATCGCCCGTGCAGGGCGCCACGCGGCCGCCGCCCCCGGGGCGCGGGCCGCGCAGGGCGCGCGGAGCTGACGGCCCGGCGGCGACCGGCGGCCGGGGCGCGGTGGGCCGACGGGGTCACCACGTCTCGGCCGCCCCGGCCGTGGGGGAGGAGGGCCCGGCCCGCCGGCCGGCGAGGGCCTTCAGGGCGAGCAGCGGGAAGGCCAGGACGGAGAGCATGGCCGCGCCGACCAGGGCGGCGGCCTCGCCCGCGCCCAGGACGCCGTCGTCGGTGCCGATCGCGGTGATGGCCGCGACGAGCGGCAGACAGGTCGAGGAGTACAGGGTGAGCGCGGCGCGTTCGCGCCGGGACAGGTCGCGCGGGGCGAGCAGCCACGTCGGTCCCCCGCGCACCAGGAGGAACAGCAGGAAGAAGACCGGCAGGAGGGCGAGCGGACGGCCCCCGTGCAGCAGGGCGGAGAGGTCGAAGCCGATGCCGGTGACGACGAAGAAGACCGGGACCAGGAAGCCGAACCCCATCGCCTCGATCCTGCCGAGGACCTCCGCGCCCGCCTCGGGGTCCGCGCCCCGCAGGACGAGCCGGGTGAGCAGCCCGGCGGCGAACGCGCCGAGGAGCGTGTCGAGGCCGAACGCGGCGGACAGACCGAGCATCGAGGCCAGCAGCAGCATCACGTACCGCACGGCGAACTGGCCGCTGGAGTGCAGGGTCTTGGCGACGACGCGGGTGAACCACCAAGGGCGCGGGCGCAGCGCCCAGAAGACGGCGACGGCCGTGATCGCGGCGAAGGCGACGAGCAGCGCGGTCGCGACGCCGGGTCTGCGGCCGCTCAGCAGCAGCGAGACCGCGATGACCGGCCCGAACTCGCCGACCGCCCCGAACGCCATCACCACGGTGCCGAACCGGCCGCGCAGCAGGTCCGCGTCGCGCAGCATCGGCAGGACGGCGCCGAGCGCGGTGCTGGTCAGCGCGGTGCCGATGACGAAGCTCTTGGTGGCCTGCGCACCGGTCAGGGCGAAGGCCATGCCGAGCGCCACGGCGAGCGACACGGTCCAGGCCCCGACGGAGCGGCGCAGCGTGTCCCCGCGGACGGCGGCGAACTCGATCTCGTACCCGGCCAGGAAGATCAGCATCGAGAGTCCCAGATCGGACAGTGTGTCGATGACGGCGTCGGGGTGGGCGAGGCCGAGCACGTCCGGGCCGATCAGGATGCCGAGCGCGATCTCGAAGAGGGCCACGGGGACGGTGAGCCGACGCCCGACCGCGTACGCGAGGAGCGGGGCGAGCACCGCCATGGCCATGATCAGGATCAGTGTCCCGGGATGCGACATGCGTATTGACTAGCACAAATGCGGGCAAAACGATCACTGGCGGCGCGGCCGCCATCGGGTGCGCGGGCCGGCGCGGGCCGACGCGGGGCGATGCTCTTCGCCCGGGGACGCGTTCCGGGCCAACCGCTCGGCAGGAGCACCCGTTCCGGCGGCGCTCCGGCGGTGGGCGGCCGATACGTGGATGACACATGTTCGCGGGCCGCCGGATGCACGACCCTGACCGGTTGGATGCGCGCTCCGCCAAGGCTGGGAGGCGTGCGGGGACCACCGCACGTGCCGGGCTGCGGAGAGGTGCTTGCGGTGAGGGGTCGTCGGGTGCGGGACGTCGGGGCTGTGTGCGGGGCCGCCGGGCTGCTGGCCGTCGTCGGGGTCGGCGGGTGGTTCGGGCTCTCCGGGAGCGAGGACGGCGGGGCCAAGGCGTCGTACGGGACCGCCGCGGTCGCCGAGCGGCTCGACCTGCCGTGGCCCCGGGAGGGGCAGACGAGCGTCGCGGTGGAGGGCCTCGGCGGCCTCGGCCGCGCGGGCGGCCACGAGCCCGTGCCGATCGCGAGCGTCACCAAGGTCATGACCGCGTACGTGATCCTGAAGGAGCATCCGCTCGCGCGCGGCGAGCAGGGGCCGCGGATCACGGTCGACACGGCCGCCGCCGAGGAGTCCCACTCGCTCAGCGAGTCGACGGCCCCGCTCCGCGAAGGACGGCGGCACACCCAGCGCCAGCTCCTCGAACTGTTGCTGCTGCCCTCCGGCAACAACGTCGCCCGGCTGCTGGCCCGCTGGGACGCCGGGAGCGAGAAGGCGTTCGTCGCGAAGATGAACCGCGCCGCCGCCCGGCTCGGCATGAGCCGTACGACGTACACCGGTGCCAGCGGCTTCGAGGCCAGCACCACGAGCACCGCCGACGACCAGCTCAAGCTCGCCCGGCAGGCGATGAGGGAGCCCGTGCTGCGGGCGGTGGTGGCGCTGCGCAGCACGAAGGTGCCGGGGGTGCCCGGCACCGTCACCAACACCAACCGCCTCCTCGACGAGCCCGGGGTGATCGGGCTCAAGACCGGGTCGAGCACGCCCGCGGGCGGCAACCTCATGTGGGCCGCGGAAGTGACCTCCGGCGCGCGGCGGCACCTCGTCCTCGGGGTCGTCCTGGGCCAGCGCGCCCACACCAACCCCGCGGAGGGCCTGGACGCCGCCCTGGAGAAGAGCGGCGCGCTGATCGAGGCGGTGCGGACGGGCCTTCCCGCCGCGCTGCGCGACGGTGAGCGGGTGCGGACATGACCGTGCTGCCGGAACACGCCGATGACCGGGCGCAGGCGCCTGCCGCGGGCGGGGCCGAGCCATCTGCGACAGGCGGGGCCGAGCCGCCCGCGACAGGCGGGGGCCAGCTGCCCGCGACAGGTGGAGCCGAGCCGTCCGCGACAGGTGTGGCTGAGCGGCCCGGACGCGCCGACTCCCAGGCCGGAAGCGAACGTTCCGCAGAGGTCGGTCGGCTCGTCACCACACGGTTCGGTCGGCTCGTCACCACACGTTTCGGTCGGCTCGTCACCGCACGGCCTGGTTGGCTCGCCACCGCACGGTCCGGTCGGCATGTCACCGCACGGTCCGGTTGGCTCGTCACCACGCTCGCCGTGCTCGTCGCGCTGCTCATGCTCGGGCACTCGCTCGTGCCCAACGCCCTCGGGAACGCGGGCAGCCTGCTGGAGACCTTCCTGCCCTGGCTCGGCGTGAGCGTGCCCGTCCTGCTGGCGGCGGCCCTGCTGCGCCGGTCCGTCGTGGCCTGCGCCGCCGTCGCGCTCACGGCCCTCGTCTGGTGCTCCCTGTTCGCCGGTACGGTGCTCGACAAGAGCTCCGGGGGCGGGGACCTGTCCGTGGTCAGCCACAACGTCCACGACGGCAACCCCGACCCGCGGCGCACCGCCCGCGACCTCGCCGCCTCGGGCGCCGACGTCATCGCCCTGCAGGAGCTGACCTCGCGCACCGCCCCGGTGTACGAGCGGACGCTGGCCTCCGCCTATCCGTACCACGCGGTACGGGAGTCCGTCGGGCTGTGGAGCAAGCGCCCGCTCCGTGCCGCGGAGCCCCTCGCGATCATGCCGTGGACCCGCGCCCTGCGGGCCACCGTCGACACCCCCAAGGGGCCGCTCGCCGTGTACGTCGCCCATCTCGCGTCCATCCGTGTGCACCCGAGCAGCGGATTCGCCACGGAGAAGCGCAACGAGGCGGGCGCGCGGCTCGCCGGGTTCGTACGCGAGGAGAGGCTGCCCCGGGTCGTCGTGGTGGGCGACCTCAACGGCACCACCGACGACCGCGCGCTGCGGCCGCTGACCTCGCGGCTCAGGTCGGCGCAGGAGGAGGCGGGGCAGGGCTTCGGGTTCAGCTGGCCCGCCGCCTTCCCGGTGGTCCGGCTCGACCAGATCCTCGCGCGGGGGGTCACGCCGGTGTCGGCCTGGACCCTGCCGCGCACGGGAAGCGACCACCTGCCGGTCGCGGCGTCCTTCCGGCTGTGACGGGGGAGCGCGCATGAGGACCACGCCCGCGTACGCCGGGACCTCCGCCGAGGCGAGCGGTCGATCAACACCGCGGCCACGATCTAGGGTGACGTGATGGGACAGAACCGTGGCGGCGGCTCCGCCAGTGTCCGCATCCTGCTGGTCGAGGACGACGAGACGATCCGCAGGTCCGTCGGCATGGTCCTGGAGCGCTACGGCTACGAGGTGTCCGCCGCGCCGGACGGGCTGACGGGCCTGGAGGCGTTCCGGGACGGGCGCCACGACCTGCTGCTGCTCGACGTGATGCTGCCGTTCCTCGACGGGATCGGGCTGTGCCGCAGGATCCGGGAGACGAGCCAGGCCCCGATCCTGATGATGTCCGCCCGGGGCGACGCGCTGGACGTGGTGGCCGGACTCGAAGCGGGCGCCGACGACTACGTCGTGAAGCCCGTCGACACCACGGTCCTGGTGGCGCGCATCCGCATGCTGCTGCGCCGGGCCACGTTCGCCGAGGCCGCGCCCGAGGCGGCCGACGAGGGCGGGGTGCTCGCCTTCCGGGACCTCACCGTCGACACCCGGGGCCTCGAAGTGCGCGTCGACGGACGCCTGGTGGCGCTCACCCCCACCGAACTGCGTCTGCTCCTCGAATTCGTGGCCGCGCCCGGGGTCGTCCTGGAACGGCAGCGGCTGCTGCGCACCGTGTGGGACTACGGCTGGGAGGGCGACAGCCGGGTCGTCGACCTGGCGGTGCAGCGGCTGCGCAAGAAGATCGGCGCCGATCACATCGAGACCGCGCGCGGCTTCGGCTACCGGTTCCGGCGCTGACGTGGGACGTGACACGGGTCGCGAGGGCCGCGCGCTGCTGCGTTTCGCCGACCCCCGCTCGCTGCGCTGGAAGATCGCCGCCGGGGTCGCCGCCGCGGCCTGCGCGATGGCCGTCGGCATCGGGCTGCTGGTGCACCAGCGCACCGAGGAGCGCGGCCTTGGCATCGGCCGCGCCGCGGCGATGCGCGAACTGGACCTGGCCAAGGCCGACTTCCGGGGCGAGCGGCCCACGCGCGACCCCCGGGAGCGCTCGGACTACGTCCTCGGCGACGAGGTGCCCGACCCGCTGCGTGACCGGCTGGACTCCTCGACCTCCACCATCGTGACCTGGTACGACACCCGCAAGCCGCTCCAAGGGCCCAGCATGTGGGCGGCCGAACGCGTCGACGGCACCGTGATCGCCGTCAGTACCAGCATGCTCGGCGAGCAGCTCAGCCTGGAAGCCCTCGACCGGCACATCCGCTACGCGGCCATCGCCACGCTCGCCGTCGTCGTCCCCCTTACGCTCCTGGCCGCCGAACTGGTCGTACGACGCCTGCGGCGCGTCGCGGGGACGGCCCGCCGCATCCGCCACGGCGACCTCGACGCGCGTACCGAAGGCCGCGGCCACGACGAGATCAGCGAGATCTCCTCGGCCGTGGACCACATGGCGGACGCGCTCCAGGAGCGGCTGCGGAGCGAGCAGCGCTTCACCGCGGACGTCGCCCACGAGCTGCGCACACCGCTGACCGGCCTGGTCACCTCGGCCTCGCTGCTGCCCGAGAGCGAGGCCACCGACCTGGTCCGCGACCGGGTGCGGGTGCTGCGCGGCCTGGTGGACGACCTCCTGGAGATCTCGCGCCTGGACGCGGGCGCGGAGCGGGCCGACGTCCAGCCGGTGCCGCTCGGCGAACTGGTGACGGAGTCCGTGCGCAGGGCGGGCCTGGCGGAACACGTCACCGTCACCGTCGTCGGACACCCCGTGGCCGAGACCGATCCGCGCCGGCTCGACCGCGTCGTCACCAACCTGGTCCTCAACGCCCACCGCCACGGCGGGGCCCCGGTGGAGGTCACCGTCGACGGCACGACCGTCGTCGTCCGCGACCACGGCCCCGGCTTCCCCGAGGACCTGCTCCGCCACGGCCCGCGGCGCTTCCACACCGCCGCCGCCGAACGCGGACACGGCCACGGCCTGGGCCTCACCATCGCCTTCGGCCACGCCCGCGTCCTCAACGCCCACCTCACCCTGACGAACGCCACCCCCCAGGGCGCCACCGCCACCCTGACGCTCCCCCAGCCTCCCTCGACGCCACCCCGCCCCACCCACAACGAAGGCCGCCACCCCTAGGCGACGGCCCTCCACACCGAGCCCGACATCAGGCCAGGCCTCTTTAGATGTCGAAGTACAGCGGATACATCAGCACCGCAGCCCAGCTCCGCCCCTCACCCGGGCGCCACGAAGTACGCGCTCGCCGCCGTTAGCGACAGCAGACGAGGATCCCGCCCAGGCAATGGATTTCGAATGCCCCATGCCGTGCGATGTGTTCGTCCACGATGGTGCGGGCCCGCTCGACCACGGCTGTGAAGGGCACGTCGTGCTGGTCTGCCCACGCCTGATACGAGGCCATGTGCGCAACCACGGGTCCGGCGTCGCGAACTGTGATGGTGCCGGGCAGTTCGATCGTCTCGACGCGGCCGAACTCCTCGCCGAGGAAGAACGGCGCCTTCTCCAGTGAGAACCGGGCGCTGAGCGAAATGCGAGCGGGCCCGCGGCCGGTGCCGAGGACGTCACCGGCCGCGCGCATCCACAACTCGTCCAGCTCGGCCTTGTCGCGGTCGCTGTTGGTGGAGGCGATCAGCAGGCCGTCGGAGGTGACGACGCGGGAGAGTTCGCGCACCGCCTGGGCGATGTCCGGGGCGTGGTAGAGCATGTGCAGTGCCAGAGCGGCGTTCACGCTCGCCGTCCCCAGAGGGAGCCTCGCCACGTCCGCCACCGTGACCGCGCCGGGTACGTCGGCGAGGATGCCGGGGGCGATGTCCAGGCCCAGAAGTTCCAGATCGGGTCGGTCCTGGCGCAGACGCTTGATGAACCTGCCGTTCCCACAGCCGACATCGACGACCCGCCCGCGCACGGTGCTCAGATGTTCCGTGACCATGCCAGGAAGGTCGTAGCGGGGCTTCTGCCATTGGTAGAGAGACTGGCGGGCGGCCAGGTCCCGGTCACCGTTGTACGCACTCTTGGAGAGGCGGTCGCGGTCGGTCACCGCGGCGTCGTGGGCGGCGGAGAGTTCAGTCACGTCGGCAGCTCCGGAGGACGGGCGGCGGGGGAGGCCACGAGGACGGCCGTGTGCTGGATGCGCTCGCGCAGTTGGGCCACCTGCGCAGCTCCACCGTACTGCCGCCCGCCCAGCTCCCGTCCGAGATCGACCAACCGCCGCACGATGCTCGCCGACACCCGTTCCACAGGCGCCTTGAGCACGAAGCCGACCATCGCCTCCGTGCCGTCGAGGTCATCCAAGAGCATGTGGCCACGGGCGAGATCGAGGTGGGCGGCGAAGAGGTCACCGACCGACTGGTCGTCGGCCTCGGCGCCGCGGTAGAGCCGGATCGCCGTGCCCGCGCTGGTGATGGCCTGCCGCACATGGCCACGACCGCCGATGGCCAGATGCGTCGTCCCGGCATACGCGAACTGCTTGGCGGCGGGGAAGGCGAAGACTCCTGGAGCGTCGTCGTGCCCGAGCATCCCGTCGCGTGAGGACTCCGCGTCCGCCAGGGCGATTGTGGCGCCCGCCTTGTCGCCCGCTATCGCCAGTGAACGCGCCTCCAGGCTCGCAAGGCGGGCGCCAATGCTTCCTCCTGCTCGGTGCTGACGCCCCGCCTGAGCGAGCCAGGCGGCCTGCTCGTAGCGCCCGGTCCAGTAGGCGATCAGCGATTCCACCGCCCGCACCCAGGCCAGCATCCCCTCGTGTCCGGCGGCCTCGGCGCACGCGCGGGCGGTGCGGGCATGGGTGGCTGCCGAGTCGTAGTGCCCCAGATCCAGGCAGACGTGGGCGCACAGCCCGCACAGTCGTGCGGCGGAGACGTACAAGTCGCTGGTCTGCCGAGGCCGTTGGCGCCCACGCAGCAGGTCGAAGACGCCGTCCCGTAGCTGCTTGATCTCGGCGTAGAACTCCAGCAGAGGGTGGCTGACGTACGAGCGCGCGAGTCGCGCCACGTCGGCCTCCAACTGCTCGACGACCACCTCGTCGGCGTTGCGCTGCGTGATGAACCTGGCGAACTCGGCCGACGACGAGGCGTCCTCCGACACGGCGCCGGTCACGGACCGTACGGCAGGGCTCGGAACCGGCAGACCATGCAGGCCCTCCACACCGTCCCCATCCCTGTCACCACGACGCCGCTTGGTGAGCGCGACAGCGCGGTCGAGGACACCGACGTCGACCGCGAAGACCCGAGCCAAGTGGCTTCGGGTGTACGGGACCGGGATGCGCGCCTCACGCTCGTAGCGCCCGATCTCCTTGCCGGTCATGGCGGCACGGCCCTCTCGGGCGTTGTACTCGTCGGCGACCTTCTGCTGGGACCACCCACGACCTTTGCGCAGACCGAGGAGCAAGGCACCGATACCCGTGTCGCCCATCCCGTCTCCCCGGAGCATGCGGATCCTGGCCCCCATAGTGGCCCCCTGCTTGGCCCCCGCGCTGGCTCCCGACCCGAACGAGCGACGGCGGTTGGCTGTTGGGCATGCTCAACAAACCACGCGATGAGCCGAATACCGACGAGCCGGATCACACCGCAGGTGCCACGGTGCAGCGCGCGATGCTCTTCGCCCGGCGCAAGCTCACCGCACGCGCCGCCCGCGAGTTCATCGCCGAGGCCCTTACCCAGTGGGGCTGCGGCGAACGCCTCGACGACGTCCGTCTCTGCACGCCGGAACTCGTCAGCCTGCTCCTCGTGCCACAGCTGCCCCGCAGCCCGTACGAGACGTCCGCGATCATCGAGCAGCGCATGCGCGCCGTCGCGACCTCGCTCGGCCTCGGCCCCGCCACAGCACCACCACCCGACATCGGGCCGCGCCTGCGCCCTCTCACCCCGACCGACGTCGCCCTGCGCTTCAACGGAACTCCGTACCGCAAGCGCATACCCGCAGGCAGACCCTGGAGCCTACTTCTTCGCCAGCGCGCCCCGGCCGCCCTCGTGCTGGGCCTCGACGCCCTCTCGCATGCCGCCGCACCCGCTGAGATCGACGCCTAGCTCGACCGCGCCTCGCTCCAGCGACGGCTCCTCTTCGGCCACACCTGGACCGAATGAACTGCTCCCCGACGCAAGGGAATCCGCCGTGACAGTGCACCCCGTCTCGCCGAACACCGTGCTCGCCAACGCCCTCCACCACGCCGAGGACGTCCTGACCCCGCGCATCATGGCCGACCCACCGGAACGGATCGTGCTGGTCGTCGGCACCCAGATCAACGGCGCCCCGCACCTCGGCACCTCACTGATCCAGTCCCTCGCCTTCGCCGTGGCCGCCCGCCTCCGCACCCGCTTCGACCTGCCGATGGAAGTCCTCTTCAGCGCCCTCGACAATGCCCCCTACGACCTGACCACCGACCCGGCGACCGGCCACCGCTACCAGCGCGCCTACGCCCAGGTCCTCGGCGCCCAAGCTCTCACCGACCTCGTCGCCGCCCTGTACGAGCCCCTGTTCACCGCGCTGTCCCGGCGCCTGGGCATCCCGTACCGCGTCGAGACGTACACACAGCAGCAGGCGGGCGAGCACTTCCGCCGCACCTGGTTACGGATCCTGCCGCGCATCGACGCCGCCCGCTGGTGGCTCGCCCCCTCGACGGGCACCCCGCACATTCGCGTTCCGTGCCCGCATCTCGGATGCGGCTGGGCGGAGAAGTACGCCGAGCGCACGCAGGTGTACGCCAGCAGCCCGGAGGCCGCCACGGTGACCGCTGTGTGCCTGCGCCACGGCCCCTATGAGACGACCATCAAGCCCACCGCAGGCGCGTATCTGGACCTGGCCACCCTGTACCGCAACCTCGTCAAAGAACTCGCCCTGTCCAGCCCACGCGACACGCTCCACGTCATGGTCAAGGGCGGCGACTGGGTCTTCGGCTCCCACCCCGTTGACGGAGCCCTCCAGGCAGCCGGCCTCACACGAGCCCAGCTCCCAGCCCGACTCTTCTGCCCCCAGATCGTCACCGACACCGGCGCGAAGCTGTCCAAGTCCCTGATCCGCGAGGGCCACGCACCCTTGCCCGACGGCGCCACCGACTGGATGCTCGACACCCGGCAGTGGCCCGGCTCGTTGCCCGAGTACGCCAAGCAACTGCTCGACCTGACCGAGACCCTGCTGTCCGACCCCCGCCACTTCTTCCGCTCGTACTCAGCTGCCGAGATCGGCCGCATGATGACGACACCAGCGCCCAGGAGCGTCCCCACCCCATGACCGACACCACCGCCCGCGTCCACGAACTCAACCTCTACCGCAAGTACTTCGACCTCGTGGCCGCGGGCACCAAGACGATCGAGGTGCGGGTGAAATACCCGCACCTGGAGGACCTCGCCGCAGGCGACACCATCCGCTTCCGCATCAAGGGCACCGACGAGACCTGCGAAGTCCACGTCCTGCGCGTCACCGAGTACGAGACGTTCGAAGCGCTCCTCGACGGCGAAGGCCCGGCCAACGTCAACCCCCGTGCGAGCCGCGACGAACAGCTGGCCAACATCCGCTCCATCTACGACCCCGAGAAGGAAGCCCTCGGCGCCTTGGCCATTGAGATCAAGCGCGTGGTGGCTGACCAGGCATGACGTCGGACCGCACCCGCAAGGCCGTCTCGATTCCGCGCTCGAACCACGTGGCTGGGCCCACGTCCGACGGCCGCCCTCAAGAGCTCAAGCCCGCCCTCGAATCCATGACCCTGCTGGTCGCCGCCGTCATCGTCCACGACAGGGCCACCAACCGCGTCGTCCTCCTCCAACGCAGCCAGAACGCCAAGTTCGCCAAGGGCATGTGGGACCTGCCCGTCGGCAAGAGCGAACCCGGCGAACCCATCACCGAAACCGCGGTGCGTGAGCTCTACGAGGAAACCGGCCTCACAGTGAAGCCTGGGTCCCTCAAGGTCGCCCACATCATCCACGGAGCCTGGGGAGGGGAAGCGCCAAACGCCTTCCTCACAGTCGTCTTCGTCGCCCACGAATGGACCGGCGAACCCGAAAACCGTGAACCCCGCAAACACGCTCAGGTCAGTTGGGTCGATGCCAGCGCCGTCCCCGAGGAGTTCGTCGGCACTACCGCCAGCGCCCTTCACCGATACCTTGACAATGGCCCGCAGGTGTCTCTCGCTGGTGGGCGCCAGTGAACACTCGCCCGTTCGTAAGGCCCGACGACGGCAATGGCTCCGAGGAACCGACCGTAAGCCATGAGTAGCTGCCCCGCTGCAATGCCTGCAGGCACTATCTCTGATGGCGGGGGCAGCCTTTGGACGGACATGGGCGACGGCGACTGCAGTCAGTCCGCATTACTCCGGTGGTTTCGAGGGAAGGGGGCACCGCCTGGCCAGTGTTCGGGCAGACCGAGGGCGGTGTGGACGGGGTCGGCCGGTGGCTGGTAGCGAACCTGGGTATTGACCAGTTGTGCCGTTTTCCAGGCGGAGAGGACGGGAGCCCGAAGCGAACTGGGGTCAGGGCTCTGCCAAAGGACGGGGGTGTTCTTGGTCCAGGTCCAGGGCGCCGGGTTATTTACGGTAAGCACGCCACTGACCCGGCTGTGAGCGTGGGCGTAGGTGCCGGTCCAGTAGCCGTCGTGCCGTCGGCCGAAGGCTGGCGCGCTGTTGTGGACGTACTCGACGGAGGTTCCGTACAGCGCGGTCTCCACGTCTTCGTCTTCGGGGAAGAAGCCCGCACGGCCAACCGCCACGATGAACGGCAGCGCTAGATCACCGTACTTCCCTCCCTTCTTCTTGACTACCTTGCGCACTTGAGTCGACTCGTCATTAATCCAGGCCATCGCGGGGTAGATGCCGATTGTCCTGCTCGTGGGATTTCCTCGCTTGCTGGGGCTGCGGGGGATTGCTTCGAACGAGAGGCACCAGTTGGCTTCCTGCCAGGTGTGTTTGGGCAATGGCGCCTTTCGCTCGTAATCAGCGATGACCTGATCGGGGTCAAGGCTGGCGAGCCAACGCTGCAGCTCATCCTTCAGCCGCCTCTGCGATGGTGTTGCCGACCCTGCCTGGTGAATCCTGTAAGACACGAAGAAGTTGGGGCTGGGTACATCATCGATAGCATCGATCAGGACGGGTGGGAGCTGTCTGTTGGGTACCGTTTCGTCCAGACGCTGAACCGTCCACTTTGCCTCGACGACGAACTGCTTGCCCTCTTGGCTAACCAGGAAGTCGGGATTCGCACCGCGAGTGCCGATTCCAAGCTCGACCTCCACGGTGCAACCGGAGCGAATGAGCATCTCGTGCAGGTACAACTCCCACAGCGCGGAGTAGACGTTCGCGTCGAAGTTCCGATCCAACAGCCGACTACGCAAACCGGGCCGGGCTTGGTCCGGGAGGTGTGACCACCATTCGTTGATCACATCCCGAACCTGATCCCAGAACGGGCCGGCGATCCTCCCAAGGAACTCGGACTGCGACTCTGCTGCACGCTTCGGCGAGGAATCCGTCCGACTCTGGCTCGCATATACGCCCATGACCAACGATCGTAGAACCGCCCACCCGACAACGCCCACAGGTTTTCTGCGGCGAGGTGGCACGCAGGCTGGGTCTGGTTCTCCCACAGCTTCCATGCCTCTCACAGTTCCCTTGAGGAGGCCGGGGCAGGCGAGGGCTCACATGGGGTGATGTCGTGGCGGCATACGGCCTGAGTAATGAGTGAAGGCCGCCACCCGTAGATGACGGCCTTCACGTCGTGACTGACGCTAGGTCAGAGATTCCGTCGTCCGGTGCACACTCGGTGCACAACGCGGCGGAAACCAGTCGGGAACTGTGAGAACTCACGAGGAGTCTTCTCGCAGGCCGCAGCACGCTCTGGATGACCCTCGCAGGTCACCCGACCCCACCTTTTAGATGTCGAAGTAAAGCTCGAACTCGTGCGGGTGCGGGCGGAGCTGGATCGGGGCGATTTCGTTGGTGCGCTTGTAGTCGATCCAGGTCTCGATCAGGTCGGAGGTGAAGACGCCGCCGGCCTGGAGGTACTCGTTGTCCGCCTCCAGGGCGTCGAGGACCGCGGGGAGGGAGGTGGGGACCTGGGGGACGCCCGCGTGCTCCTCGGGGGCGAGCTCGTAGAGGTCCTTGTCGATCGGCTCGGCCGGCTCGATCTTGTTCTTGACGCCGTCGAGGCCGGCCAGGAGGAGGGCCGAGAAGGCGAGGTAGGGGTTGGAGGACGGGTCGGGGGCGCGGAACTCGACGCGCTTGGCCTTCGGGTTGGAGCCCGTGATCGGGATGCGCATCGCGGCGGAGCGGTTGCGCTGCGAGTAGACCAGGTTGACCGGGGCCTCGAAGCCGGGGACCAGGCGGTGGTAGGAGTTCACCGTCGGGTTCGTGAAGGCGAGGAGCGAGGGGGCGTGCTTGAGGATGCCGCCGATGTAGTAGCGGGCGGTGTCCGAGAGGCCCGCGTAGCCCTGCTCGTCGTAGAAGAGGGGCTCGCCGCCGGTCCACAGGGACTGGTGGACGTGCATGCCCGAGCCGTTGTCACCGAAGATCGGCTTCGGCATGAAGGTCGCGGTCTTGCCGTTGCGCCAGGCGACGTTCTTCACGATGTACTTGAAGAGCATCAGGTCGTCGGCCGCGGCGAGCAGCGTGTTGAACTTGTAGTTGATCTCGGCCTGGCCCGCCGTGCCCACCTCGTGGTGCTGGCGCTCGACCTTCAGGCCCTGCTTGTCCAGCTCCAGGGAGATCTCCGCGCGGAGGTCGGCGAAGTGGTCGACCGGGGGAGCCGGGAAGTAGCCGCCCTTGTAGCGGACCTTGTAGCCGCGGTTGTTCTCGATCGCGCCGGTGTTCCAGGCGCCCGCCTCGGAGTCGATCTCGTAGATCGAGCGGTTGGCGGAGGTCTCGAAGCGCACCGAGTCGAAGACGTAGAACTCGGCCTCGGGGCCGAAGTACGCGGTGTCCGCGATGCCGGTGGAGGCGAGGTAGGCCTCGGCCTTCTTGGCGACGTTGCGCGGGTCGCGGGAGTACTGCTCGCCCGTGATCGGGTCGTGGATGAAGAAGTTGACGTTCAGTGTCTTGTCACGGCGGAAGGGGTCCACGCGGGCTGTCGACAGGTCCGCGCGCAGCGCCATGTCGGACTCGTGGATGGCCTGGAAGCCGCGGATGGACGAGCCGTCGAAGGCCAGCTCCTCGTCGGGGTCGAACGCCTCCGCCGGCACCGTGAAGTGCTGCATCACACCCGGCAGGTCGCAGAAGCGGACGTCTACGAACTTCACGTCCTCGTCCGCGAGGAACTTCTTGGCGTCGTCGGCGTTCTGGAACATCCAGCTCCTCCTACTCCCGCCCAGGAGGAGCGGGGTTGCAGCTCGGTCGTGCGGCCAGTGCGGTGGCACACGCTGGACCCGACCATAGGGAGGGGGCATTTCTCAAGCGTGACCCGTTTGTTTCGCCGAAGTTAACCGGGCGGGTTGCCGCGACCCGCCCGGGGCCTCGCGGGCCCCTCGCCACCCGGACCCCGCCGGGCCCCGTACGCGATCGGGCGCAGTACCGTGGACGGGTGGACAACAGGCAAGCAATCGGATCGTGGCTCTCCGGCCCCCGCGCGGCAGCAGAGGACGCGGGCGTCGACTTCGGATACCGGGGAGAGCGGCTCGGCCTGCCCGAGGAGGGCCCGGGTTCCATCGCCCGGCCCGGGCGCAGGCTCGGGGCGATCGCCGTGGACTGGGCCCTGGTCATGGTGATCGCATACGGCCTGTTCGCCCGGGACAACGCGCAGGCGGCGGGCAACTGGGCGCTCGGCCTGCTCTTCGTCATGAGCGTGCTGACCGTCGGCACGGTCGGCTGCACGCCGGGCAAGCGCCTCTTCGGCCTGCGCGTCATCGCCGAGGACGGCGGCCGCCTCGGCCCGGGCCGCGTGCTGGTGCGCAGCGTACTGCTGTGCCTCGGCATCCCCGCCATCATCTGGGACCGCGACGGCCGCGGCCTCCACGACCGCCTGGCCCGCGCGGTACAGATCCGCGGCTAGCTCCCGTACCCGCGCCCGTACCTGTCCCGCACGTCGCCCTGTACTCGTACGCGTACCCGTACGTCGCCCGTACTCGTACGTCGCTCGTACGCGTACCCGTACGTCGCCGGACACCGCTCCCGTACGGTACGCCGGGCCGGGCCGGCGTACACACACCCACAGACGCCGATGCACACGCGTACAGACGCCGATGGGGCGGCCCGAACCAGCAGGTTCGGGCCGCCCCATCGGCGTTCACGCGTACGTCGCGCTAGCGCGCCTTCGGACCACGCGGCATGCGCACGTTCTTGGGCATCGGGCCCTTCGGCAGGGGCATGTTGCTCATGAGGTCCCCCATCGCCTTCAGACGGTCGTTGGTCGCCGTCACCTGGGGGCCCTGGAGGACGCGGGGGAGCTTCAGGAGCGTCGTGCGCAGCTTCTTCAGCTCGACCTGGCCCTCGCCCGTGCCGACGATGACGTCGTGCACGGGGACGTCCGCGACGATGCGGGCCATCTTCTTCTTCTCGGCGGCCAGCAGCGGCTTCACGCGGTTCGGGTTGCCCTCGGCGACGAGGACGATGCCCGCCTTGCCGACGGTCCGGTGCACCACGTCCTGGCTGCGGTTCATCGCGACCGCGGGGGTCGTCGTCCAGCCGCGGCCGATCTTGTCGAGCACCGCGGCCGCCGCGCCGGGCTGGCCTTCCATCTGGCCGAAGGCCGCCCGCTCGGCGCGGCGCCCGAAGACGATCGCCATCGCGAGGAAGGCGAGCACGAAGCCCAGGATGCCGAGATAAACGGGGTGGTCGATCCAGAGGCCGATCGCGAGGAAGACACCGAAGGTGACGATTCCCACAGCTGCGATGACGAGACCGATCTTGGAGTCGGTCCGTCGGGTCATCTTGTACGTGAGGGCGATCTGCTTGAGTCGCCCCGGGTTCGCCGCGGCGTCCGCCGCGGTGGTTTCCTTCCTCGCCATGCGGTGAAGTCTACGTGTCCCGGCGGGGTACTACGACGTGCGGGTTGGTCCCGCCTCTTCCAGTACGCGCTGGGCCTCGACCCGGTCCTTCGCGCGGCGCCGGTCCTCGAGCACCGAGGTCCAGGCATTGCGGCGTGCGGTGCGCTGGCCACCGCGCAGGAGCAGGGACTCGACGGCGCGCAGCGCGTCGGTGACGGACGGAATGGCGGTGGCGCGTACGGGCGCGGCCTGCATGGTGATGCCCTCCGAGATCCGAGAAGCGATGGTGAACGGGGGAACGCTACGAGTGGCTCTCGCTGGCACTGCGTCGTGCGGTGGGGGCCAGTGGCTGGGGCTGCCGCCAGGCCTCTGGTCAAGGCCCTACGTGCGGTAGTTCCAGCGTCACTGATTGGTGTTACCAGGGCGTGACCGAGCGGTCAAACACCGATGAAGCCTTGACGCGAAGGGCCCGAACGCTGACGCGGCCCATACGGTCGCCCCTACCTGCGGAGACCGTATGGGCCGCGGGAACTCGGCCACTACCGAGCGGTAGCTGCTTGTGCGCGGATTCACACGCGCTCGCCCCGATGCGGATGCGTACGCTCCGCCACGGACGCGCGCCCCGAGGCCCGGCCGTACGCCGGGCCCCCGCTCGTGCGTCAGACCGCCTGCGAGGCCACGTACGCGCCGCGGCGCTCGATCGCCATCTGGTAGAGCCGCCCGGCGCGGTACGAGGAGCGGACCAGCGGGCCCGACATGACGCCGGAGAAGCCGATCTCCTCGGCCTCCTGCTTCAGCTCCACGAACTCGGCCGGCTTCACCCAGCGCTCGACGGGGTGGTGGCGCGGCGTGGGGCGCAGGTACTGGGTGATGGTGATGAGCTCGGTGCCCGCCTCGTGCAGCTCGCGCAGCGCCTCGCTGACCTCTTCGCGGGTCTCGCCCATGCCGAGGATCAGGTTGGACTTGGTGACCAGACCGGCCTCGCGGGCCTTCGTGATCACTTCGAGGGAGCGCTCGTAGCGGAAGCCGGGGCGGATCCGCTTGAAGATCCGCGGCACCGTCTCGACGTTGTGCCCGAGCACCTCGGGGCGGGACGAGAAGACCTCGGCCAGCTGGTCGGGGTCGGCGTTGAAGTCGGGGATGAGCAGCTCGACCTTGGTGTAGCCCTCGGCGCGCTCCGCCGTCATCGCGTGGATCTGGCGGACCGTCTCCGCGTACAGCCAGGCGCCGCCGTCCTCCAGGTCGTCGCGGGCGACGCCGGTGATCGTGGCGTAGTTCAGGTCCATCGTGACGACGGACTCGCCGACGCGGCGGGGCTCGTCGCGGTCGAGGGCCTGCGGCTTGCCGGTGTCGATCTGGCAGAAGTCACAGCGCCGCGTGCACTGGTCACCGCCGATGAGGAACGTCGCCTCGCGGTCCTCCCAGCACTCGTAGATGTTGGGACAGCCCGCTTCCTGGCAGACCGTGTGCAGGCCCTCGCTCTTCACGAGCTTCTGGAGGGCGTTGTACTCGGGGCCCATTTTCGCCCGGGTCTTGATCCACTCGGGCTTGCGCTCGATGGGGGTCTGGGCGTTCCGGACCTCCAGGCGCAGCATCTTGCGTCCGTCGGGTGCGACTGCGGACACATCGGCTCCCTGCTAGCTGGCGTAACTTCGATTCATCGGCGCACCCCAGGGTACGCCCGTTGTCTCATGGGGCTTACTCCCGGCCAACCTCTGGCCAAGGGGGTGCATTCCCGAACGCGCCCCCCGGCCGTGCGGCGGCTAGGAGGCGGCGGTCTCGGGGACCCGCTCGGCGGCCGGTGCCGCGGCGGCGTGCCCGGAGGCCTCCGCGGGCTGCTGCTCGATGACCCGCGGCTTCAGGTCCGCGTTCTCCAGGATGTCCTTGAGGTGCCTCTCGACCACCGGCAGGACGTCGGCGATCGTGACGTCGCGCCCCAGCTCGTTGGCGATCGACGTCACGCCCGCGTCGCGGATGCCGCACGGGACGATCCTGTCGAACCAGGTGTTGTCCGGGTTCACGTTCAGCGCGAAGCCGTGCATCGTGACGCCCTTGGCGACGCGGATGCCGATCGCGGCGACCTTGCGGTCCTCGCGGCGCTGGCCCGCGTTGGAGGGCGCGTACTCCGGGCCGTTGAGACGGGGGTCGAACTCGTCGTCCGTCAGGCGCGGGTCGAAGTCCAGGTCGAGCCCGCCGAGGGCCGGGCGCCGCTCCACCGGGTCGCCGAGCACCCACACACCGCTGCGGCCCTCGACCCGCGTGGTGACCACACCGAAGTCGGCACACGTTCGGATAAGTGCCTCTTCCAGACGCCGTACATGTGCTACGACGTCCACCGGACGGGGCAGTTTCTGGATCGGATAGCCGACGAGCTGCCCCGGGCCGTGCCAGGTGATCTTGCCGCCGCGGTCCACGTCCACCACGGGCGTGCCGTCCAGCGGGCGCTCGTTGTCGGCCGTGCGGCGGCCCGCCGTGTACACCGGCGAGTGCTCGAGCAGCAGGCAGGTGTCGGGGCCCTCGTCCGCGAACCGGGCCGCGTGCACGCGGCGCTGCTCGTCCCAGGCCTCCTGGTACTCGACGTAGTCCGGGCCGAAGCCCAGCCGGATGAATCGCAACTCGCCCACGGCGCGTGCCTCCCTAACCTCACCGTGCACCGAAACCTCACCGCACACGGAAACCTTCACCGTGCACGGATCGCGCCCCAGCCACTGTACGACTGGCGTTCTCCCGTCAGCCCTCCGGTCAATCCTCACACGATCGGATGAATGCGGCTTGAAGGTCGCGATGGGGGCGGTGCAGGCCGTTACATTCACGCCGTTCACGAGGCCAAATGGGCTGCTCAAGGCAGGCCCAAAGGGCAGGAGACCGCACAGCTGATGACGGAACGACCCCCGCAGCGCACCCCCAACCGCCAGCTCGCCGCGCTCATCGCGGAAGCTGGATTCTCCAATGCGGGCCTGGCCCGTCGCGTCGATCAGCTAGGGCTCGAACACGGGCTCGACCTCAGGTACGACAAAACATCGGTGACACGCTGGCTCCGTGGCCAGCAGCCGCGCGGTACGACGCCCGCGCTGATCGCCGAGGTCTTCACCCGCCGCCTCGGCCGCCGGCTGTCCGCGCAGGACCTCGGGCTCGACGCCTGCGCGCCCGTCTACGCGGGGCTCGAGTTCGCGGCGACGCCCGAGGAGGCCATCGACATCGTCGGCGGCCTGTGGCGCAAGGACTCCGGCAGCCACGCCGAACTGCGCAAGATCGCCTTCACCCCGGCCGGGCTCGTGGTGCCGAGCCGGGACTGGCTCATCGGCCGCGCCGACGAGCGCGTCGCCCGCGGCGGGGAGCCGCCGCAGCCGCCGCGGGTGCCCCCGCAGGGCCGCCCCGGGGTGCCGCGCCAGCGCCGCGACACCGACCGCGGCCCCGGGCACCGCGTGTCCGGCGGCGACATCGCGGCGCTGCGCTCCGTCGGCGAGCTGTTCCGCGCGCTCGACCACGCCTACGGCGGCGGCCACGCCCGCCAGGCCCTCGTGCGCTATCTGGAGCACGAGGCCGAGCCGATGCTCCGCGGCACCTACAACGAACAGGCCGGGCGCCGCCTGTTCGCGGCCGCCGCCGACCTCACCCGGCTCGCGGGCTGGACGTCGTACGACATCGCGGCGCACGGCCTCGCCCAGCGGTACTTCGTGCAGGCCCTGCGCCTGTCCCAGGCGGCGGGCGATCGCGCGTACGGCTCCTACGTCCTGATCACGATGAGCCGCCAGGCCGTCTATCTGGGCCACGGCCGCGAGGCCGTGCAGCTGGCCCGGGTCGCCCAGCAGGGCGTGGGCTCCTCCGCGCCGCCGGTGGTGCAGGCCCTGCTGCACGCCGTGGAGGCGCGCGGCCACGGCGTACTCGGCGAGGTGAGGGCGTGCACGGCCTCCATGGTGCGCGCCGAGCGCGCCCTGGAAGCCGCCCGGCCCGGTGACGAGGTCCCGTACTGGGCGCGCTTCTTCGACGAGGCCCAGCTCGCCGACGAGTTCGCGCACTGCAACCGCGACCTCCAGCAGTACCGCGCGGCCGCCCAGCACGCCGAGCGCTCCCTCCAGCTGCGGGCCCCCGGCTACGCCCGCTCCCGGCTCTTCTGCCGGGTCGTCCTCGCCACCTCGCGCCTCGGCCTCGGCGAGCTGGAGCAGGCCTGCCAGCTGGGCGCGGAGGCGGCCCAGGCGGCGGGCGAGATGCGCTCGGTGCGGGCGGTGGAGTACGTGCGCGACTTCGAGCGCCGCCTGGAGCCGTACCGGGACGCGGCGCCCGTGCGCGGGTACCGCGACAAGATCGCGGCGCTCGGCTGACCACGGGGGCGCCTCCGGCGGGGCGCCCCCCTTCCCCTTTCCCCCTTGTCTCGTCGCCGGGTGCGGGTTCGTGGGGGCTGGTCGCGCCGTTCCCCGCGCCCCTTCGGGGCGCTGCCCCCTACGCGGCGGTCGGGAGCTGGTCCTTGGTGTGCGTGGGGGTGATACCCAGGTCGGACAGGACCGCGTGGGCCGCGCGGCGGCCCGAGTGCAGGGCGCCCTGCACCGTGCTCGTGTCGCGGTGGTCGCCGCACACGTACAGACCCGACAGGAGCCGCACCGGACGGCGCAGGTCGTGCGGCGGCGGCATCGCGGGCACCGCCTCGCGGGTGTGATGCGCGGCGAGCAGCTCCCACCGGTCCGTCGGCGTGCCGTACAGCTCGGCGAGGTGGGCGAGCACGGTGCGGTCGAGGTCGTCCGGCGGCGGCCCGAGGACCGTCGACGAGACGAGGAAGCGGCCCGCGGGCGCGCGCGTGGGGTCGACGTGGCTGACGACGGCCGTGTGCGCGACCGGGCCGCGCCGGTCGGCGTCCAGGAGCAGCGCGGGCTCGGCGAGCGGCGGCTCGGGGGCCGCGTGGTGCACGACGGTCATCGCGTGGAAGGACGGCACGCGAAGACCGGGAAGCAGCTCGGCGGCGGCGCGCGCGTCGGTGGCCAGGAGGACGCCCCGGCAGGTCAGCTCGCCGTGCTCGGCGGTCGTGACGCGGTTGGCGGCCACCGCGGTGACGCGGACGCCGGTGCGCACCGTCCCCGGCGGCAGCGCGGCCGCGAGCAGCTCGGGCAGGGCGTCGGCGCCGCCCTCGGGCAGACACAGACGGCCGCGCGCGAACGCGTGCAGGGCGAGGTCGGCGCACCGGCTGGACGTCGTCAGGTCGGGGTCGCAGAGCAGCGCGGACAGCAGCGGGCGCAGGAAGCCCTCGACGGTGCGGGCGGGCAGGCCGTGCGCGGACAGGGCCCGCGCGGCCGGGAGTTCGGGGCGCGCGAGCAGCCGCCGCACCGGCGTGGCGGCGAGCCGGGCCAGCGCGGCACCGAGCCGGGCCTGGTCGAGCGCGCTCCCCAGCGGGGTGCTGCGCGCGGCCGGTCGTGAGGGCCGCGGCGCACGGCCGGACGGGGCCCCGTCCGGCGTCCGCAGTGGCGCCCTGGCACCCGCGCGGGCCGGGCGCGGGACCAGGGGGGCGCTCGCCAGGGCGCGTGCCGCATGGAGTGCGCCCCTTGTGCGCCGGGGGCCCTGGCCGCCGATGAACTCCGCCGCACGGTGGTGCTGTCCCTCACTGTGGACGAGCAGGCCGGGTGCGAACGGGCGCAGGGCGAGCGCGTCGAGACCCGGCGTGTGACGTAGTTCCGGATACGACGTGCTGAGCAGCTGCCCGATCTTGTCGAGCCGGAAGCCGTCCACTTTCTCGGTCGACATGCGGCCCCCGACGTAAGGGGCGGCCTCCAGGATGACGGTCGTTACTCCGGCCCTGTTCAGCTGGTGTGCGGCCGACAGTCCCGAGACCCCGGCTCCCACGATGACGACATCCGCATGGTGCGCAGGCTCTGGCACGTGCTCCTCCCGGAGGTTGCGCGGCTGCTGGGGACGCTTATGCCCGTCACAGGGCGGCGGAATCCCCGAGTTCCGCTTGAGGGTAGAAGCCCCCCGGGGCGGCGGCAGTCGCGCATGGACCGGGCATGGTCGCACGGCGGTCGCACGCGCACGGCGAAACGATGGCGCGTGGGCACGCGGGAGCGCCGTGAACGCCGGGGCCGACCCCGTGGCACCCCTTGCCCGTGGTTCGTCGGGTGCGGTGCGCGGGGGCCGGGCGCGCAGCTCCCCGCGCCCCTGGGGGACCCGGGCCCGCGGCTACTTCAGCGCCGCCCGCACCGCCTCGTCGACCGTCGGGTGCGCGAAGGCGAACCCGGACTCCAAGAGCCGCGCGGGAAGCACCCGCTGGCTGCCGAGGACGTCCCCGGCCATCTCCCCGAGCACCACGCGCAGGGCCGGCGCGGGGGCCGGGAACAGCGTCGGCCGGTGCAGCACCCGGCCCATCGCGGCCGTCACCTCGCGGTTGGTCACGGGCGTCGGCGCGGTCAGGTTGAAGGGGCCGGACAGCTCGTCGCGGGCCAGCAGATGCCGCAGGGCGGCCACCTCGTCGCGCAGCGCGATGAAGCTCCAGTACTGCCGTCCGTTCCCGAGCCGTCCGCCCAGGCCGGCCTTGAACAGCGGGAACATCCGCCCCCACGCGCCGCCCGAGCGCGCCACCACCAGGCCGCTGCGCGCGAAGGCCGTGCGGATGCCCGCGTCCTGGGCGGGCCGGGCCGCCGCCTCCCAGTCCACGCACATCGACGGCAGGAAGCCCTCGCCCGCAGGGGCGCTCTCGTCGACCGCGCGGTCACCGGTGTCCCCGTAGTAGCCGATCGCACTGCCGTTCACGAACACCCGGGGCGGCTCGTCCAGCGAGGCCGCGGCGGTGGCCAGCGCCTTCGTGCCGAGCACCCTGCTGTCGTACATCTCCCGCTTGTACGCGTCGCTCCAGCGCCGGTCGCCGATCCCGGCACCCGCCAGATTGACCACGGCGGTACAGCCCGCGAGCCCCGCCGTGTCCACGCGGCCCGCCGCGGGGTCCCAGCGCACCTCGTCCGCCGTGCGCGGGGCGCGCCGGACGAGCCGCACCACCTCGTGTCCGTCGGCCGCGAGGGAGCGCGTGAGGGCCGATCCGATGAGTCCGGAGGCGCCGGCGACGGCGACACGGGCGGGCTGTTCCGAAGGGTCCGAAGGCTGCGGACGCGTAGGCTCCATGGGCCCATCCTGCCGCGAAAAGGGCGGGTGGGGCGTCGTACTCGCGCCGTACAGTGCTGCTCATGCAGCAGACGTACATACGCGCGGCCCGCGTGGGCGACGACGACGTGCTGGCCCGCCTGGACCGCGAGAACTGGTCCACCGTGCACTCCGTGCAGCCCCGCCCCGCACCCCCGCACGAGCCGTTCTTCTCCGACCGCTTCGGCCCCCGCGACCACCTGGTCGCCGAGGTGGACGGCCAGGTCGTCGGCTACATCCGGCTCGGCTTCCCCACCCCGCTCGCCGTCAACGCGCACGTACGCCAGATCCTCGGCTTCGTCGTCGCCGAGCAGGTGCGCGGCAAGGGCGTGGGCCGGGAGCTGATCAGGGCGGTCGTGGCGGAGGCCCGCCGCCAGGGCGCGCGCCGCCTCACCCTGCGGGTGCTCGGCCACAACGCGCCCGCCCGGGCGCTGTACGAGTCCGAGGGCTTCGTGACCGAGGGCGTCCTGCCCGGGGAGTTCCTCCTGGACGGGCAGTACGTGGACGACGTGCTGATGGGCCGCGTGCTGTGACCTGCCAGGACCCGGCTGCCCGTACGGCCGTGGAGCCGTCCCCGGGCGGCCGCGCGGGGACGGTGCGACACCCGACCTGACCGGCCCGGCGTGCGGACGCCCCGCGCTCGTAGGAGCGTGAGGACGACCCCCGTCGCCGGGAAGGAGCCCGCATGCCCAGGCCCGCGGTAGGGCGGCGGAGCGCGCGCGACCCCGACCTGCCGGGCCGCCTGCCCACCCCGCCCTGGATGCGCTGGCCCGCGCCCGTGCTCCTGGTCCTGACCGTGGTCATCCAGGTCCTCACGCCCAAGACCCTCGACCTGAGCTTCCTGCTCGCGGCCGTCCCGCCGCTCGCCGCCCTCGCCTACGGGCCCGCCGCCACGGCGCTCCTCGGCGGCCTCGTGCTCCTGATGCTCAACCTCCCGCGCTACGACCTCGGCCACCCCGGCGAGAGCGACACCGCGACCGTGGCCTTCGTGGCCGTGCTCAGCGTGGTCTTCGCCGCCGTCCGCAGCCGTAGGGACGCCCAGCTCATCACCGTCCGCACGGTCGCGGAGGCCGCGCAGTTCGCGGTGCTTCCGCCGCTGCCGGAGCGGGTGGGCCCGGTGCGCTGCGCGGGCCTGTACCGGGCGGCGCAGCACGGCACCCTGGTCGGCGGCGACCTCTTCGACGTCCGCCGGGGCCCTCGCGGCGTGCGGGCCATGGTCGGCGACGTCCAGGGGCACGGCCTCGCGGCCGTCGGGACCGTGGCCGCGCTGATCGGCGCCTTCCGGGAGGCGGCCCTGGACGAGCCCGGCCTGGAGGGCGTCGCCGCCCGCCTGGACCGGCGCCTGGTCACCGACGCCGAGGCCGTCGCGGACACCGGGGACGCGCGGCGCGGCGAGCCCGGCGAACTCTTCGCCACCGCCCTGCTCATGGAGTTCGGGGCCGAGGCCGACGCCGACGCGCTGCGCCTGGTCTCCTGCGGCCATCCGCCGCCCCTGCTGCTGCGCGGCACCGCCGTCACCGAGCTGGAGGTGTCCCCGGGGCCTCCGCTCGGCCTCGGCATCGCCGGGGTCGCGCCGCCCCAGGAGACCGTGGTGGCGCTGCGGCCCGGCGACTGGCTCCTGACCGTGACGGACGGCGTGACCGAGGCCAGGGACGCCTCCGGGGCCTTCTATCCGCTGGTGGCCCGGCTGCCCGCGCTCTTCGAGGCCGAGCGGGACGACCCGGCGGCCCTGACGGACGCGATCTGGCGGGATCTGGTGCGGTTCTCCGGCGGCGTACGGGACGACGTGGCGCTCCTGGTGTTCGCGTGGGAGCGCTGACGGGACGAGGACACCAGGGGACGGGGACACCGGGGGACGGGTACGGGGACGGGGGACGCGGAGGGGGCGCGGGCCGGGGCTCAGCGGGCGGCGAACCGCTCCCACAGCTTCGGGAACCGCTGCGCGAGCACCGCGTCGTCCTCGAAGTCGATCGCGGTGCCCTCCGGCTCCGGCGGCGCGGGGGCGATGCCGAGGTCCGGCGCCACGACACCGGTGAGCTGCTCGTACGCCTCGTCGGCCGCGTAGCCGAGCTCCTCGCCGTCGCCGTCGAGCTCCTCGTCGAAGTCGTCGAGGAGCTCGGCCAGGGAGTCCGGGTCGTGCAGGGCGCCCTCGAAGACCTCGCGGCCCTGCCCGATGAGCCAGCACCGGAAGTAGTCGAAGGCGTCGTCGCTGACGCCGTCGAGCAGCACCCACGCGGCGCCCCACAGGTCCCAGCGGTAGGCGCGGTTGTAGCGGGCCTCGAAGTGCCGCGCGAAGTCGAGCACGGCGTCCGGGTCGGCCCGGAGCAGCCGCTCGACCAGCAGCTCGGCGTGGTCCTCCGGGTCGCCGTCGGCGGCCTCCCGGGTGCTGTCCACGATCTCCCAGAACTCCGTCTCGTCCATCACGGGACAAGCATCTGCCCTGGCGGGTAGGGGCGCACGCGGAGTGCTCCGGAATGCGGCTGTGTCGTTATGTGTGCACATGCCCCTGGAAAGCCCGACAGAAGATGTCGGCTTTCGGTGGAAGGCTCGTCCCATGGAGAACGCACAGACGACCACGGCCCCCCTGTCCGGAAAGATCGCCCTCGTCGCCGGGGCCACACGCGGGGCCGGGCGGGCCATGGCCGTGGAACTCGGCCGGGCCGGAGCCACCGTGTACGCGACCGGACGCACGACCCGCGAGCACGTCAGCGAGGTCGGCCGCAGCCGCGAGACCATCGAGGAGACGGCGGAACTCGTGACCGCGGCGGGCGGCCGCGGCATCGCCGTCCCCACCGACCACCTCGACCCCGAGCAGGTCAGGGCGCTCGTGGACCGCATCGACAAGGAGCAGCACCGCCTCGACATCCTCGTCAACGACATCTGGGGCGGTGACGTCCACGTCGAGTGGGACAAGAAGATGTGGGAGCACGACCTCGACAAGGGCCTGCGCATCCTGCGCCTCGGCGTCGAGACCCACATCGTGACCAGCCGCTTCGCGCTGCCGCTGCTCGTCCGCAACGAGGGCGGCCTGGTCGTCGAGGTCACCGACGGCACCGAGGAGTACAACAAGCGCTACCGCAAGCCCTACTACTACGACCTCGCCAAGGCGGCCCCGCTGCGGATGGCCCGCGCGCTCGCCGAGGAGCTCACGGAGTACGGCTGCACGGCGGTCTGCCTGACGCCGGGCTGGCTGCGCTCGGAGGCCATGCTCGACACGTACTTCAAGGTCACCGAGGAGAACTGGCACGAAGGCACCAAGCAGAACCCGCACTTCGCGATCTCCGAGACCCCCACGTACGTCGGCCGCGCCCTCGCCGCGCTCGCCGCCGACCCCGAGGTGGCGCGCTTCAACGGCCAGTCGCTCTCCAGCGGCGGGCTCGCCAAGGAGTACGGCTTCACGGACGTGGACGGCTCGGCGCCGGACGCCTGGCGGTACATCACGGAGGTCGACCAGGAGAGCCCGACCGCGGACGTGACCGACTACCGGTAGGTCGTCACGGGGCGGCCGTCACGGGGCGGCCGTCACCGGTAGAGCTCGGCCATCCGCGCCGCCGTGGCCGCGAGCCGCTCGCGCAGCTCAGGCGGCTCCAGGACCTCCACCTCCGGGCCCAGCGCGAGCATCTGCGTGTACGCGACGACGGGGGACTCGACGGGCAGGGTGACGGTCACCCGGCCCCGCTCGTCGGGTTCGGCGCCGTCGAGGGCCTCGTGGGCGGCGGCGCGGTCCGTGACGTACGGAAGCTGCCGGGCCCCGTCGGGCGACAGCCTGAGCACGGCCTCGTCCCGCAGGATGGCCCGCGCGAACTGCGCGGCCCGCTCCTCCCAGAAGCCGGGCAGGTCGAACTCCTCGTCCCGTACGAAGCGGTCGTCGCCGGAGGCGGCCGAGGAGAGGGCCGTGAAGCGGTCGACGCGGTACACCCGGAAGGAACCGGTGTCCGGGACACGGGCGCACAGGTACCAGACACCTGCCTTCAGGACGAGGCCGTACGGCTCCAACTCCCGCTCCACCTCGCTGTCCTGGCGGCGGTAGCGGGCGATGACGCGGCGGTCGTCCCACACCGCGTCGGCCACGGCGGGCAGCAGCTCCGGGGCCGGGGTCTCCTTGAACCAGCCCGGGGCGTCCAGGTGGAAGCGCTGCGCCGCGTTCTGGGAGGCGTCGCTCAGGGAGGGCAGGAGGGCGGCGGACACCTTGAGGCGGGCCGCGGACGCGGCGTCCTCCAGGCCCATCTCGCGCAGCGCCCCCGGCACGCCCGACAGGAACAGGGCCTCCGCCTCGCTGCGGGCGAGCCCGGTGAGCCGGGTCCGGTAGCCCCCGATCAGCCGGTAGCCCCCGGCCCGCCCCCGGTCCGCGTACACCGGCACGCCCGCCTCCGAGAGCGCCTGCGCGTCCCGTGTGATGGTCCGCTCCGACACCTCGAGCTCGGCCGCGAGCTCGCCCGCGGTCATCGAGGCCCGCGCCTGCAGCAGCAACACCATCTTGATAAGCCGGGCAGCACGCATGCCCCCATCATGCCGCGCGCGCGAGGACGGCGGGAAAGCGCTCCGCGTCGGACCCGCACCCCGCGAAGCCGTGGGGTCACGGGTGGGCGGGTGGGAGAAACCGCCGCGTCAGCGGCGCAAACAGAGGGGTGCGGGGGTCCTGCCCACCCCGGGCAGGACCCCCGCACCCCTCGTACCGAGCCGGAGGCTTACAGGCCGTACTTGGCCCGGGCCTCCTTCACCGCCGACGCCGGCACCGCGCCGCGGCGGGCCAGCTGCGCGAGCGCCGCGACGACGATCGACTCGGCGTCGACGCCGAAGTGGCGGCGGGCCGCGTCACGCGTGTCGGAGAGGCCGAAGCCGTCCGCGCCGAGCGAGGAGTAGTCCTGCTCGACCCACTGGGCGATCTGGTCGGGCACCTGGCGCATGTAGTCGGACACCGCGAGCACGGGGCCCTCCGCACCGGCGAGCGCCTGGCGCACGTAGGGCACCCGCTCCTCGCCGCGCAGCAGCGCCTCGTCCGCCTCCAGGGCGTCCCGGCGCAGCTCCGTCCAGGAGGTCGCGGACCAGACGTCACCGGCCACGCCCCACTCCTCGGCGAGCATCCGCTGGGCCTTGAGGGTCCAGTGGATGGCCGTGCCCGAGCCGATGAGCTGGATCCGCGCGGCGTTGGCCGCGGGGGACAGGCCCGCGGTCTCGGCCGTGTTGAAGCGGTACAGGCCCTTGATGATGCCCTCGTCCACACCCGCGGGCTTCGCGGGCTGCGGCATCGGCTCGTTGTAGACCGTCAGGTAGTAGAAGACGTCCTTGTCCTCGGCGGCGTCGCCCGGCTTGGCCTCGCCGTACATGCGGCGCAGGCCCTCCTTGACGATGGCCCCGATCTCGTAGGCGAACGCCGGGTCGTACGTCAGCGCCGCCGGGTTGGTGGAGGCGATGAGCGGCGAGTGGCCGTCCGCGTGCTGCAGACCCTCACCCGTCAGCGTCGTACGACCGGCCGTGGCGCCGATGAGGAAGCCGCGGCCGAGCTGGTCGCCGAGCTGCCACATCTGGTCGGCGGTGCGCTGCCAGCCGAACATCGAGTAGAAGATGTAGAACGGGATCATCGCTTCGCCGTGCGTGGCGTACGCGGACGACGCGGCGATGAAGTCCGCCATCGAGCCGGCCTCGGTGATGCCCTCGTTGAGGATCTGGCCGTTCTTGGCTTCCTTGTAGTACATCAGCTGGTCGCGGTCGACCGGCTCGTACGTCTGGCCCTTGGGCGAGTAGATGCCGAGCGACGGGAACAGCGACTCCATGCCGAAGGTGCGCGCCTCGTCGGGGACGATCGGCACCCAGCGCTTGCCGGTCTCCTTGTCGCGGACCAGGTCCTTGACCAGCCGGACGAGCGCCATGGTGGTGGCGACCGACTGCGAGCCGGAGCCCTTGTCGAAGGCCGCGAAGGCCTTGTCGGCGGGCGCGGGCAGCGGGGCGAGCGCGTGCGTGCGGCGGGCCGGGGCCGGGCCGCCGAGGGCCGCGCGGCGCTCCTGGAGGTAGCGGACCTCGGGGGAGTCGGCGCCGGGGTGGCCGTAGGGCACCTGGCCGTCGACGAACTGGCTGTCGGAGATCGGCAGCTCAAGAAGGTCACGCATGTTCTTGAACTCGTCCGTCGACAGCTTCTTCATCTGGTGGTTCGCGTTCTTGGACGCGAAGCCCTCACCGAGGGTGAAGCCCTTGACGGTCTGCGCCAGGATGACGGTCGGCGCGCCCTTGTGCGCCAGGGCCGCCTTGTACGCGGCGTACACCTTGCGCGGCTCGTGGCCACCGCGGGACAGGTGGAAACACTCGAGGATCTTGTCGTCGCTCAGCAGCTTCGCCATCTCGACGAGCGCCGGGTCCTTGCCGAAGAAGTCCTCGCGGATGTACGCGGCGTCACGCGTCTGGTACGTCTGCACCTGCGCGTCCGGCACCTCGCGCAGACGGCGGACGAGGGCACCGGTGGTGTCGAGCGCGAACAGCTCGTCCCAGGCGCCGCCCCACAGGGACTTGACGACGTTCCAGCCCGCGCCGCGGAACTGGGCCTCCAGCTCCTGCACGATCTTGAAGTTGGCGCGCACCGGGCCGTCGAGGCGCTGCAGGTTGCAGTTGATGACGAAGGTGAGGTTGTCCAGCTCCTCACGGGCGGCGAGTGCGAGGGCCGCCGTCGACTCCGGCTCGTCCATCTCGCCGTCGCCGAGGAACGCCCACACGTGCGAGGACGAGACGTCCTTGATGCCGCGGTTCGTCAGATAGCGGTTGAAGCGGGCCTGGTAGATGGCCGACAGCGGGCCGAGGCCCATGGAGACGGTGGGGAACTCCCACAGCCAGGGCAGCCGGCGCGGGTGCGGGTACGACGGCAGGCCGTCGCCGCCCGCCTCCTGGCGGAAGTTGTCGAGCTGCTGCTCGCCGAGGCGTCCGTCGAGGAAGGCGCGGGCGTAGATGCCGGGCGACGCGTGGCCCTGGATGTACAGCTGGTCGCCGGAGCCGTCGCCCTCCTTGCCGTGGAAGAAGTGGTTGAAGCCGGTCTCGTACAGCCAGGCCGCCGAGGCGAAGGTGGCGATGTGGCCGCCGACGCCGTACTTCGCGCCGCGGGTCACCATCGCGGCCGCGTTCCAGCGGTTCCACGCGGTGATGCGGGACTCCATCGCCTCGTCGCCGTCGATGACGGGCTCGGCGGAGGTCGGGATGCTGTTGACGTAGTCCGTCTCAAGGAGCTTGGGCAGCGCCAGGCCCGCGCCCTCGGCGCGCTCCAGCGTGCGGCGCATCAGATACGCGGCACGGTGCGGCCCGGCCGCCTTGGTCACGGCGTCCAGGGAGGCCTGCCATTCGGCGGTCTCCTCGGGGTCGCGGTCCGGGAGCTGGTCGAGCTCGCTCGGCTGGATGCGGGAGGGGTCGGTCATTACGCCGCCTTCCTGAGTCGGAGGGGTTCCCGTGCCTGGTCGGGCGGGGGCCCTTAACGGAAAGGGTCGGGGGTGCCCTAGGTCTTTGGCAGGACAGGGCGTGGGGCCCCGGTGGGAGCCCGTCGTCGACTGTAAGCCAGCGATCGATGATCGATCAAAGCGTTGAGCGGAAAACTTCCCTCTCGGGGCAAAAGTAGGCACAGGGTGCCAGGGTGCAGGGCACCGGGTGCCTTGGATTCATCGGATTCGCGCAGGTGGGGCGACGTATGAGCGCGGCTCACTCGGGATGAGCGTCACCGTCGGGCCGGGGCGCGCAGCCGAGGACATGGGCCTTCACCAGCTCCGCGATCCGGGGGTCACGGCGCCGGAACGCCTGGACGAGGGCCTCGTGCTCCTCCGCGTACGACTGCTGGACGGTGCCGAGCCAGCGGATGGAGAGCGCGGTGAAGACCTCGATGCCGAGCCCCTCCCAGGTGTGCAGGAGCACCGAGTTGCCCGCCGCCCGCACCATCTCGCGGTGGAAGGCGACCGTGTGCCGCACCTGCCCGGTGCCGTCGCTCGCCCGGTCCGCCTCATACAGGGCGGCGACGTGCGGCTCCAGGGCCGAGCAGTCCGCCGCGAGCCCGTCGGCGGCGAGCTCGGCCGCGATGGCCTCCAGGCCCGCCCGGACGGGGTAGCTCTCCTCCAGGTCGGCCGCGGAGAGGTTCCGCACGCGCACGCCCTTGTTGGGCGCGGACTCGATCAGGCGCAGGGACTCCAGCTCCCGCAGGGCCTCGCGCACCGGCGTCTGGCTGACCTCCAGCTCGACGGCGATGCGCCGCTCCACGATCCGCTCGCCCGGCTTCCAGCGACCGCTGACGATGCCTTCCACAATGTGCTCGCGAATCTGTTCGCGCAGCGAGTGAATGACGGGCGCGGTCATATGGGGGCTCCGGAGGTCGGCTACTACGGGCGACCTCTAGACAATACGGCTGCGCCCCCGTCCGGAAACCTCCGGACGGGGGCGCAGCCGCCGATGAGACGAGTCTTACAGTCCGTCTCCGGACCCTTACAGGCCGAGCTCGACCTCGAACTCGCCCGCTTCCAGGATCGCCTTGACCGTGGTCAGGTAACGGGCGGCGTCCGCGCCGTCCACCAGACGGTGGTCGTAGGACAGCGTCACGTAGGTCATGTCGCGCACGGCGATGGTCTCGCCGAGGTCCGGGTGGTTGATGACCACCGGGCGCTTGACCGTGGCACCGATGCCCAGGATGGCGACCTGGTTCGGCGGCACGATGATCGTGTCGAACAGCGCGCCGCGCGAGCCGGTGTTGGAGATGGTGAAGGTCGCGCCGGACAGCTCGTCCGGGGTGATCTTGCTGGCGCGGACCTTGTTGGCCAGGTCGGCGGTCGCCTTGGCGATGCCGGCCAGGTTCAGGTCACCGGCACCCTTGATGACCGGGGTCATCAGGCCCTTCTCGGAGTCCACGGCGATGCCGATGTTCTCCGAGTCGAAGTAGGTGATGGTGCCCTCGTCCTCGTTGATGCGGGCGTTGACGACCGGGTGGGCCTTCAGCGCCTGCGCCGCCGCCTTGACGAAGAACGGCATCGGGGAGAGCTTGACGCCCTCGCGGGCGGCGAAGCCGTCCTTGGCCTTGGCGCGCAGCTTCATCAGCTTGGTGATGTCGACCTCGACCACGCTGGAGAGCTGGGCCTGGCCGTGCAGCGCCTTCATCATGTTGTCGCCGATGACCTTGCGCATGCGGGTCATCTTGACCGTCTGACCGCGCAGCGGGGACACCTCGAGGGCCGGGGCCTTCGACGCGGCCGGGGCGGCGGCCGGGGCGGGAGCCGGAGCCGGGGTGGCCTTCGCGGCCTCGGCGGCGGCGAGCACGTCCTGCTTGCGGATGCGGCCACCGACGCCGGTGCCCTTGACCGAGCCCAGGTCCACGCCGTTCTCGGCGGCGAGCTTGCGCACCAGCGGGGTGACGTAGGCGCCGTCGTCGGCCGGGGTGGCCGGGGCCGGGGCCGGGGCGGCCGGAGCGGCGGCCTTGGCCGGAGCCGGAGCCGGAGCGGCGGGGGCCGCGGGCTGGGCCGGGGCCGGAGCGGGAGCGGGAGCGGCCGGAGCGGCAGGCTGGGCCGGGGCGGGTGCCGGGGCCTCGGCGGGGGCGGCCGGGGCGGCGGCCGGAGCGGCCGCGGGGGCGGCACCGGCGGCACCGATGACGGCGAGCTTCGCGCCGACCTCGGCGGTCTCGTCCTCGGCGACGGTGATCTCGAGCAGCACGCCGGAGACCGGCGCGGGGATCTCGGTGTCGACCTTGTCGGTGGAGACCTCGAGGAGGGGCTCGTCGGCCGAGACCTCCTCGCCGACCTCCTTCAGCCAGCGGGTGACGGTGCCCTCGGTGACGGACTCGCCGAGCGCGGGCAGCGTGACGTCGGTGCCCTCGGCGGCGCCGCCGGCCGGGGCGGCGGGCGCCTCGGCGGGGGCGGCCGGAGCGGCCGGGGCCTCGGCGGCGGGCGCCGGGGCGGGCTCGGCGGCCGGAGCGGGCTCGGCGGCGGGGGCCGGGGCCTCGGCGGGAGCGCCGGAGCCGTCGTCGATGACGGCCAGCTCGGCGCCGACCTCAACGGTCTCGTCCTCGGCGACCTTGATGGAGGCCAGGATGCCCGCGGCGGGCGAGGGGATCTCGGTGTCGACCTTGTCGGTCGACACCTCGAGCAGCGGCTCGTCGGCCTCGACGCGCTCGCCTTCGGCCTTCAGCCAACGGGTGACAGTGCCCTCGGTGACGCTCTCGCCGAGCGCCGGAAGGGATACGGAAACCGCCATGGTTTCGGTTGCTCCTTACGAAAATGGGGTCTCCCCTGCTCGAGCGTAGCCGAGAGCGCGGGGAAGAAGTCTGTGGTCGGTCGCGTCCGTGGACTGAAGGTCAGTCGTGGGAGTGCAGGGGCTTGCCGGCGAGGGCGAGGTGGGCCTCGCCGAGCGCCTCGTTCTGCGTCGGGTGGGCGTGGATGAGCTGCGCCACCTCGGCGGGCAGAGCCTCCCAGTTGTAGACCAGCTGGGCCTCGCCCACCTGCTCACCCATGCGGTCGCCGACCATGTGGACGCCGACCACGGCACCGTCCTTGACCTGGACGAGCTTGATCTCGCCCGCGGTCTTGAGGATCTTGCTCTTGCCGTTGCCCGCCAGGTTGTACTTGAGGGCGACGACCTTGTCCGCGCCGTAGATCTCCTTGGCCTTCGCCTCGGTGATGCCGACCGACGCGACCTCGGGGTGGCAGTACGTCACCCGCGGCACGCCGTCGTAGTCGATCGGCACGGTCTTCAGACCGGCCAGGCGCTCCGCCACCAGGATGCCCTCGGCGAAGCCGACGTGCGCGAGCTGGAGGGTGGGGACGAGGTCGCCGACGGCGGAGATCGTCGGGACGTTCGTGCGCATGTACTCGTCGACCAGGACGTAGCCGCGGTCCATGGCGACGCCCTGCTCCTCGTACCCGAGGCCCTGGGAGACCGGGCCGCGGCCGATGGCCACCAGCAGCACCTCGGCCTCGAAGGTCTTGCCGTCGGCGAGGGTGACGCGCACGCCGTTCTCGGTGTACTCCGCCTTCTCGAAGAAGGTGCCGAGGTTGAACTTGATGCCGCGCTTGCGGAAGGCGCGCTCGAGCAGCTTGGAGCTGTTCTCGTCCTCGGCGGGCACGAGGTGCTTCAGGCCCTCGACGACCGTGACGTCGGTGCCGAAGGACTTCCACGCCGAGGCGAACTCGACGCCGATGACGCCGCCGCCCAGGATGATCGCGGACTGCGGCACGCGGTCCAGGGTCAGCGCGTGGTCCGAGGAGATGATGCGGTTGCCGTCGATCTCCAGGCCCGGCAGGGACTTCGGCACGGAACCGGTCGCCAGGAGGAGGTGGCGACCCTGGATCCGCTGGCCGTTCACGTCGACGGAGGTCGGGGACGACACGCGGCCCTCGCCCTCGATGTAGGTGACCTTGCGGGAGGCCACCAGACCCTGCAGGCCCTTGTACAGGCCCGCGATGACGTCGTCCTTGTACTTGTGGACGGCGTTGATGTCGATGCCCTCGAAGGTGGCCTTGACACCGAACTGGCCGGCCTCGCGCGCCGAGTCGGCGACCTCGCCGGCGTGCAGCAGCGCCTTCGTCGGGATGCAGCCGTTGTGCAGGCAGGTGCCGCCGAGCTTGTTCTTCTCGATCAGTGCGACGTCGAGACCCAGCTGCGACGCGCGCAGGGCCGCGGCGTAACCGCCGCTACCACCGCCGAGGATCACTAGGTCGAAAACGGTGCTGGCGTCGTTCGCCACGTCACGTCCTCCATGCATGTGCGCCGTGCGCCGGACCCCTCATTGCCGGGGACGACCGGTCGGTCGGCTGGTATACGGCCGCTCTTCTTCGGCCCTGTGGTGGGGGCCCTGTCCTGCCGAGAACCCATCTTCGCACTTGTCGGCGGCAGGCGGGACGCCGGGCCGGGCTGATCGGTCTCCGCCGGAGGTCAGGACCACGTACGCACGTACGGATTTCATCGACAGCGAAATCCCGGTGCGGGAGGTGCGGCTGGTGCGGGACGAGCGGGCCGGGGAGCGGTACCGACGCGTACGGCCCCGCGGGCGAGGGCGCCCCGGGGCCGTACGTCAGTGGCTGCTCAGCCGAGGTCGCCCGCGGCGGTGCGCTCCGCGAGACGCACCAGGGTGCGGACGGCGGAGCCGGTGCCGCCCTTGGGGGTGTAGCCGTACGGGGCGCCCTCGTGGAAGGCGGGGCCCGCGATGTCCAGGTGGGCCCAGGTGATGCCCTCGCCCACGAACTCCTTCAGGAACAGGCCCGCGACCAGGCCGCCGCCCATGCGCTCGCCCATGTTGGCGATGTCGGCGGTGGGGGAGTCCATGCCCTTGCGCAGGTGCTCGGGCATCGGCATCGGCCAGGACGGCTCGCCGACCTCCTCGGCGATCTCGTGGATCGACGTGCGGAAGGCGTCGTCGTTGGCCATGATGCCGAAGGTGCGGTCGCCCAGGGCCAGGACCATGGCGCCGGTCAGCGTCGCCACGTCGACGATCGCGTCGGGCTTGTCCTCCGAGGCCTTGGTGAGCGCGTCGGCCAGGACCAGACGGCCCTCGGCGTCGGTGTTCAGGACCTCCACCGTCTTGCCGCTGTACATGCGCAGGACGTCGCCCGGTCGGGTGGCCGAGCCGGACGGCATGTTCTCGGCGAGGGCCAGCCAGCCGGTGACGTTGACCTCCAGGCCGAGGCGCGCGACGGCGACCACGGCCGCGAACACGGCGGCGGCGCCGCTCATGTCGCACTTCATGGTCTCGTTGTGGCCCGCGGGCTTCAGCGAGATGCCGCCCGAGTCGTACGTGATGCCCTTGCCGACGAGGGCCAGGTGCTTCTTCGCCTTGGACGAGGTGTACGACAGCTTGACCAGGCGCGGCGGGGCGGCCGAGCCCGCGCCGACGCCGAGGAGGCCGCCGTAGCCGCCCTTGGCGAGCGCCTTCTCGTCGAGCACCTGCACCTTGATGCCGTGCTCCTTGCCGGCGGCCTGGGCCACCGCGGCGAACGCCTCGGGGTAGAGGTCGTTCGGCGGGGTGTTGATCAGGTCGCGGGCGCGGTTGAGCTCCTCGGCGACGGCCAGGGCGCGCTCGACGGCGGCCTTGTAGGCCTTGTCGCGCGGCTTGCCGCCGAGCAGGGCGGCCTCGGGGAGCGGGCCCTTGGCGTCCTTGGCACCCTTCTTGGCCTTGGCGTCCTTGGCGTCGGCGGTGCCCTTGTAGGCGTCGAAGGCGTAGGCGCCGAGGAGCGCGCCCTCGGCGATCGCGCCCGCGTCGGCGGCGGACTCCAGGGGCAGCGCGAACGCGGCCTTCTTCGAACCGGCCAGAGCGCGCGCGGCGACACCGGCGGCCCGGCGCAGCACCTCCGCGTCATAAGCCTGGTCCTTCTCGGGGACCGCGCCGAGGCCGACTGCCAGGATCACCGGCGCCTTGAAGCCGGACGGCGCGGGCAGCTTCGTCGCCTCACCCTCGGCGCCCGAGGCACCGAGGGTCTCCAGGACGGACGCGAGCTTGCCGTCGTACGCCTTGTCCACGGACTCGGCGCCAGGGGCCACGACCGGTCCCTTGGCGCCCTTCGCGACACCGACGACGATCGCGTCGGCACGCAGGCCGGACGCGGCGGCGGTGCTGAGAGTCAGAGCAGTCACGGTGCTGAAGTCCCTCTTTCATAGGAGGTTTCACGGAGTTCTTGCGGGCTTTGGGGTGGTAAGCCCGTCGCGAGCCTACGCCCGCAAGCAATGCGGTGCGCCTCACTGTGCGTGCTGGCCGAGGGCGAGCACAAGCAGCGCGGCCGTGGCGGCGGTCTCGGCGAGCCCGCCGAAGACGTCGCCGGTGACGCCGCCGAACCGCCGTACGCAGTGCCGCAGGAGGGCCTCGGCGGCGGCGCAGGCGAGCAGCACGGCGGCCGCGTTCCGGACGGTGGAGACGGCGGTGCCGGGGTCCGTGACCGCTCCCGCGGCGGCGGCCGCGGCGGTGACGGCCACGAGGACGGCCAGGGCCGCGCGCGCGGGGACCGTGCCCGCGACGGCCGCGCCGAGCCCCTCGGGCCGGGCCGGCGGCACCTCGGCGCGGGCGGCGAGGGTGAGCGCGAGCCGGGCGGCGGTGGCGGCCACGGCGGCGCCGCACAGACCGCGCGCCCAGCCGTCGTCGTACAGCTCGGCCAGGGCCGCGACCTGCGCGAACAGGGCCAGGACCAGGGTGATCACGCCGAACGGCCCGATGTCGGACTGCTTCATGATCCGCAGCGCGTCGGCGGCGGGCTTGCCGCTGCCCAGGCCGTCGGCGGTGTCGGCGAGACCGTCGAGGTGCAGCCCCCGGGTGCCCGCGGCGGGCACGGCGACGGCGGCGACGGCGGCGAGCAGCGGGCTCGCGCCGAGGGCGAGCAGCGCCGCCCCGAGACCCCCGGCGAGGAGGCCGAGCACGAGCCCCGCGACCGGGGCGCACAGCATGCCCGTCCGGGCGGCCTCGCGGTCCCACCGGCGCACCCGCACCGGCAGCGCGGTGAGCGTCCCGAAGGCGAAGCGGAGGCCGTCGGCGGGGGTGGGTCTGAGCATTGGGCGAGATTACCCGGGCGGCCCGGGGCACCCGTCGCCGCCCTGCCGCGGCGGGGCCCCGGCCTGCGCGCGGCGGCGGCGAACCGCAAGATGGGCCCATGGACGGCTGGTGGTACCGGAACGTCGTCGAGCCGGGGAAGCTGCCCCTGCTGCTCGCGCTGGTCTCCTTCGTGGGCTCGTTCCTGGTGACGCGCACCATCACCCGTCTCATCCGCGCCGGGAAGGGCCCGTTCCGGAACATCACCACGGGGGACGTGCACGTCCACCACGTCGTCCCGGGCATCTTCCTGATGCTGGTGGGCGGCTTCTGGGCGGTGGCGGCCGGGCGGCACGGCTTCGGCTCGATGTGCGCGGCCGTGATCTTCGGCATCGGCGCGGGCCTGGTCCTCGACGAGTTCGCGCTGATCCTGCACCTGGACGACGTGTACTGGAGCGAGCAGGGCCGCAAGAGCGTGGAGGTGGTGGTCCTCACCACGGCCCTGGTGGTCCTGATCCTCACCGGCTTCACCCCGTTCGGCGTGAACGAGCTCTCCGTGGCCGAGCGGCACAACCGCTTCGCCTTCGCCCTGAACGTCGCCGTGAACTGCGGCTTCGCGCTGATCGCGATGCTCAAGGGCAAGCTGCGCACGGCCCTGATCGGCATGGTGGTGCCGTTCGTGGCGCTCGTCGGCGCGATCCGCCTCGCCCGCCCGGGATCGGCCTGGGCGCGGCGGTTCTACCGCAACCGGCCGCGCGTCCGGGCCCGGGCGGGGCTGCGCGCCTTCCGCCACGACCGCCGCTGGACGGCCAAGCGGCGCTGGCTTCAGGACGTCATCGGCGGCAGGCCGGACCCGGAGCCGCGTTCGGCGTCGCCGCGCCGCAGGTGACGTACCGCCGTGGCCGCCGCGCACACGACCAGGACGCCCGCGATGGCCGCCAGGTGCTCCTTGCCCGCGAGGTTGTTCTTGACCAGGACCTCGACCACCATCAGGGCGATCACCAGGGCGCCGGTCGCGTACGCCCGGTAGCGCCAGCACACGAACACCGCGAGCCCGACGACCGCCGCCGACGGGCCGGTGTCGATGACCTGCGCGTCGGAGGCGGGAAGCCCGACCCAGCTGTCGGGCCCGATGGCGATGCCCACGCGCGCGTAGAGGGTGCCCGCGAGCGTCGCCGCGTACCCGACGAGCAGCGTGCGCCACCAGCCGACGCAGATCTCGGCGATGCCGAACACCAGCAGGATCTGCGCGAGCGCGCCCCACACCGGCAGGTCGAGGGCGGGGACGAAGAGCGAGAGCGGGGTGCGGACCAGCGCGAGCCACAGCGGCTCCTCGGCCCGCACGGAGCCGACGTTCTGGACGAACTGATAGCCCCAGGACTGGTTCTGCACGTACTGGAAGGCCGCGGTCAGGCCGACGGCACCGAGCGTCATCGGGATCGCGCGCCAGCGCCGCGCGGCGAGGCCGCGGCGCACCGTGGAGTACAGATCGCCCCACTCGGCACGGGCCAGCCGGGACAGGGTGCTCATCTTCGGGACTCCAAGTGTGTACGGTGCAGCCATTTCGGCAGCCCCGGCGCTTCCAGGAAGCCTTCGGCGCGGGCGGACGCGACACCGATGCGCGGCAGGTCCGCGCTCTTCTCGAAGAGCAGGAACCGCGGCTCCCAGATGGGTCGGTACTTGGCGTTGGCGCGGTACAGCGACTCGATCTGCCACCACCGCGAGAAGAAGCTGAGCAGCGAACGCCACAGCCGGAGCACCGGGCCCGCGCCGAGCCGCGAACCACGCTCGAAGACAGATCTGAACATCGCGAAGTTCAGCGACACCTGCGTGATCTGGATCTCCGCCGCGCGCTGGAGCAGCTCGATGACCATGTACTCCATCAGGCCGTTGTCGGAGTCCCGGTCACGGCGCATCAGGTCGAGGGAGAGGCCGTGCGGCCCCCAGGGGACGAAGGAGAGCACCGCGCGCAGCTCGCCCTTGTCGTCGGTGCACTCCAGCATCACGCACTGGCCGTCGTCCGGGTCGCCGAGGCGGCCGAGCGCCATGGAGAAGCCGCGCTCGGTGGCGCCGTCGCGCCAGTCGTCGGCGCGTTCGAGGAGGCGGGCCATCTCCTCCTCGGGGATGTCCGCGTGGCGCCGTACGCGCACCTCGTACCCGGCGCGCTTGACCCGGTTGTAGGCCTGGCGGACCGTGCGCATGGCCCGGCCCTCCAGGGTGAAGTCGGCGATCTCCACGATGGCCTCGTCGCCGAGTTCGAGCGCGTCCAGGCCGTGCCGGGCGTAGATCGTGCCCGCCTCCTCGCTCGCGCCCATCACCGCCGGGGTCCAGCCGTGCTCGCGCGCCTCGGCGAGCCACGGCTCGATGGCGCCGGGCCAGGCCTCGGGGTCGCCGATCGGGTCGCCGGAGGCCAGCGAGACGCCGCCGACCACGCGGTAGGTGACCGCGGCCTTGCCGGTCGGGGACCAGACGGCGCTCTTCTCGCGGCGCAGCGCGAAGTAGCCGAGCGAGTCGCGCTCGCCGTGCTTGGCGAGCAGGGCGCGAAGGCGTGCCTCGTCGTCCTCGCTGAGCGGGTCGACGGCCCGGCGGGAGCGGAAGGCCGCGTACAGGACGGCGATGACCAGGAGCGTGCTCAGGACGTTGATGGTGACGTTGACCCAGCCGGGGGTCGAGATGCCCGCGAACCGGGAGTCGTCGGCGGCCAGCGACACCAGGCGCATCGTGCCGTAGCGCCAGCGGTCGAGGAACGTCGAGCGGTAGTCGTCGTGGGCGTGGTTGGTGACGGTCACCAGGAGCGCCGCGAGCAGCGAGGTCGCGAGCAGCCCGCCGACGGCGACGGCCGCCGCCAGCTTGGGGTTGGACCGGTCGCCCTTGGCGTAGAACTCGCGGCGGCCGACGAGCAGTGCGGCGACGAAGCCCGCGGTCAGGACGAGCGAGATCCAGTTCTGCGCGTACTGCCGGATCTCGGGGAAGAACATCGCCACCGCGAAGAGCAGCAGGAACAGGCCGCTCAGCACGAGGTTGAGGATCCAGGAGGCCCGTTTGCGGCGGCGCATCGTGACCGCGAGGAACGCGGTGAACACACCGGAGGCGAACCCCGCGGTGAGCATGTACGGGGTGAAGTAGTTCTCCGTGTTGTGCCGTCTGAGGTCCTGCCCCAGGGAGACCCAGACGGCACTGAGGAAGTTGACGAAGGCCACGGCCCGCAGATACCAGACGGCGGCCGCCGCGGCTCTGCGTGAGACCGGGGTGGACGTCGTGCGCTGTTCTTCCTTCGGCCGTTCTTCTCCCATAAAGCGGGATCTTATGGGGTGTTGTGGTGTGATATGGGGCTTGCTGTCCCGGTTCCCGCCGCGACCTGCGGCTACTCGGAGACGGGAAGCTCCGCCGCGAGCGCCGCGGCCGAGCGCAGCAGCGGCACCGCGAGCAGCGCGCCCACGCCCTCGCCCACCTTCACCCCGTGGCTGAGCAGCGGTTCGAGCGCCATCCGGTCGAGCGCCTTGGCCTGCGCGGGCTCCCCGCTGTCGTGCCCGGCCAGCCACCAGTCCGGCGCCCGGAAGGCGACCCGCTGGGCCACGAGGGCCGCCGCCGCGGCCACCACGCCGTCCAGGACCACGGGCGTGCGCCGCACCGCGGACTGGAGCAGGAACCCGGTCATGGCCGCGACGTCGGCCCCGCCCACCGCCGCGAGCAGCTGCAGCTGGTCGCCGAGCACCGGCCGCGCGCGCCGCAGGGAGTCCCGGACCGCCGCGCACTTGCGCATCCACGCCAGGTCGTCGATCGGCCGCCCGCCCCGCCCGGTCACCACGGACGCGTCGGTGCCGCACAGCGCCGCGATCAGCGTCGCCGCGGGTGTCGTTCCGCCGACGCTGACGTCGCCGAGCACGACCAGGTCGGTGCCGGAGTCGGCCTCCTCGTCGGCGAGCGCGATGCCCGCGCGCACCGCGCGCTCGGCCTCGTCGGCGGTGAGCGCGTCCTCGATGTCGATGCGGCCCGAGCCGCGCCGCACCCGGTGGCCCGCGACCTCGGCGGGCAGCTCGTCCGGCTCGCAGTCCAGGGCCAGGTCGACCACCCGCACGGGCACGTCGAGCCGCCGCGCGAGCACGGCCGCGGGCGCCTCGCCGGACAGGACGGACCGCACGAGGTCCGCCGCCCCGCCCGCGGGCCGCGCCGACACGCCGAGCTCGGCGACGCCGTGGTCGCCCGCGAAGAGCAGTGCCCGCGGCCGCTCGATCGGCTTGACCGGCACGGACGCCTGGGCCGCCGACAGCCACTCGGCGAGCTCGTCCAGCCGGCCGAGGGCGCCGGGCGGCAGGCTCTGCCGCTCCCTGCGCTCCTCGGCGTCGCGGCGCACCCCGCCGTCGGGCCGCTCGATCAGGTCGGTGAAGTCGTCGAGAATCAGCGAGCTCATTCGGCGAACAGTACCGGCGGGCGGTGACACGCGCGCGAACGGCCCCGGGCCGGTCCGCCACCGGTGAGACAGGCCCCGCGACGTCGTTGCCCCGCCACCACTGATCCCATACGTTCCATTTGTGCCGAATCGCCCTGTCCCGTCCGTCCGTCAGCAGGCCACCGACGACCCCGTCGAGCGCGTCCTCCGCGCCCGGCACTCCACCCGGCGCCACCGCGCCACGGCCCACGCCCTCGCACGGCACCTCGAACCCGAGAGCTGGCTCGACGTCGGCACCGGCCACGGCCGCCTCCCGGCCGCCGCCAAGGACGTCCTGCCGTACACCGCGTACGACGGCACGGACCCGGGCGACGCCGTCGAGGAGGCCCGCGAGGCCGGGCACATCGAGGAGGCCCACCAGGGGCTCCTGCCGGACCTCGCGCCGCGCCTCGCCGACCGGTACGACGCGGTGAGCATGGTCCACCACCTGGAGCGCGTCCCCGACCCGGACGCGGAGCTCGCCGCCGCCCGCACCGTCCTGCGCCCCGGCGGCCACCTGCTGATCGAGGCGGCCGACCCCGAGTCCCGCTCCGCCCGGCTCCTCGGCCCCTGGTGGCCGCCGCACGCGCGCTCGCCGCGGGCGTGCCTGCTGCCCCTCGGCAGGCTCCGCCGCGCCCTGGACGACCTCGGTTTCACCCTCGTCGACGTCGAGCGCCGCACCCCGCACCTGCCGCTGGACCTGACCGGCGCGGCCGTCCTCGTCGTCGGCCGCCGGCTGCCGCGGGCCGCCGGGCCGCGCCGGGCGTGCGGATGGGCGGCGGCCCCCCTGATCGTCCTCGCCTACGCCCTCGACCAGCTGCTCGCGCCCCTGCTCGTCCGCACCGGCTTCGGCAACACCTACCGCGTCATCGCCCGCCGCGAGAGCGACGGCTGAGCCTGCCTCAGCCGCGCAGCGCCAGCGCCTGCCCCGCCACCACGAGCAGCACGTGCTCGCACTCGGCGGCGAACGCGGCGTTCAGCCGGCCCAGTTCGTCGCGGTAGCGGCGCCCCGACGCGGTCGCGGGGACGATGCCGGAGCCGACCTCGTTCGACACCGCGACCACTGTGCGCCGCGCGGCCCGCACCGCGTCCGTGAGCTCCGTGACCCGCTTGCGCAGCGCGCGCTCGCCGCCGCCCGCCCACTCGGTGTCGTCCCACGCGTTCACGTCGTCCATCGCGTGCGTCAGCCACAGCGACAGACAGTCGATGAGCAGCGGCGGCCCCGGCTCGGCGAGCAGCGGCACGAGGTCGCAGGTCTCCGTGGTGCGCCAGGAGCCGGGCCGCCGCTCGCGGTGGGCGCGCACCCGCTCCGCCCACTCCTGGTCCCCGCCGCGCAGCCCGCCGGTGGCCACGTACAGCACGTCGGGGAAGGCCTCCAGGCGCCGCTCGGCCTCCACCGACTTGCCCGAGCGGGCGCCGCCGAGCACGAGGGTGCGCCGCGGCACGTCCGGTACGTCCTCGTACGCGCCGACCTCCAGGGTCGTGCCGTCCGGCACCGCCCGCGCCCCGGCCGCCGCGAGCCGCCGGGCCAGCTCGGGGCCCGGCGGCACCTCGTGGCCGATGTGCACGGCGATCACGTCCGTGGTCGGGCCCGACGCACCGGCCGCCCGCAGCCGCGCGAGCCCGTCCGGGCGGCCCACGACGTCGGCCACGACCATGTCGTACACGACCTGCCCGCCGCCGTTCTCGGGGCCCACCCCCGCGGGCGCGCAGCCCGGCGGCAGGTACAGCAGCCGCTCGCCGTCGGGCCCGGTCACCTCGTAGCCGGTGCCGGGCGCGTCCATCGCTACGGCCCGCACCCGGTGCCCGGTGAGCAGCGCCAGCTCGCGGCCGTCGGGCACCCGGCCCGGCTGCGGCAGCCCGGCGGGCACCTCCACGGCGGGCCCGTCGTGCGGATGCGAGAGCAGCACCTGGCGCACCCCGCCGAGCGAGTGCCCGGCGCGGGCGGCGGCGAAGGCGGCGCCCGGGGTCAGGTCGAGCAGCAGCACACCGTCCACGAGCAGGGCCGTCGCCGCCCGCGCCTGGTCGCCGAGCGCGGTCGCGCACGCGGCGCAGGGACAGCCGGGGCGGGGCAGCCCCTCGGGGGCTCCGGTGCCGAGCAGAGTCAGTTCCACAGGAAGATCCTCCCGCGTCGCCCCGCGCGCCGCGCGCCCGGCTAGGCTTCAAGCGGCTTCGGACACCACTGGACCTCGGGAGGCTGACATGGCGGCATGGACGTGGCGGTTCGAGAAGGCGGACGGGACGGAGGTCCAGCCCGCGGTGCAGCCGGAGGAGTTCACCACGCAGGGCGACGCGGAGACCTGGATCGGCGAGCACTGGAAGGAGCTCGCCGAGGGCGGCGCGGACCAGGTGACGCTCTTCGAGGACACCTCGGAGATCTACGGCCCGATGAGTCTGCACGCGCAGGACGCGGCGCAGGCCTGACGCGCCACGCGCAGGAGCCGGCGCGGCCCTGACGCGCCGGATCCACGAACGCGGAGGGAGGCGGGGCCATCGGCCCCGCCTCCCTCCGCGTCCTCACATCTCCCCGAGGGTCACCTCGGCGGTCCGCTCGGCGCCGTCCCGTACGTACGTCACCCGCTCCTTGTCGCCCGGCTCGTCCCCGGCGAGCGCCTCCGAGAGGGAGGTGACCGTGGTGATCTCGTCGTCCCCGAGCCCGGTGATGATGTCGCCGGGCCTGATGCCCGCCTTGTCGGCGCCGCCGCCGCTCCTGACCTCGGCCACGGCGACGCCCGCGGGCCGGTAGTCGTCCCCGAGGACCGTGCGCCCGCTGATGCCGAGCGCGGCCCGGCCCGAGTCGGTGACCTTGCCGCTCTTCACGATCTGATCGGCCACCGTACGCACCATCGAGGCGGGGATCGCGAAGCCGATGCCGGGTGCCGCGCCGTCGCCCATGTCCGGGTCGGTCGCGGCGAGGGTCGGGATGCCGATGACGTCGCCGTCGAGGTTCACCAGGGCGCCGCCGCTGTTGCCCGGGTTGATCGCGGCGGACGTCTGCACCATGTTCCCGATGGTGGCGCCGGTGCCGCCGCCCGCCCGGCCCTCGCTGACCGTGCGCCCGGTCGCCGAGACGATGCCCTGCGTGACGCTGGAGGACAGGCCGAGCGGTGAGCCCATCGCGAGCACGATCTGGCCGACCTCCACCTTCGCGGAGTCGCCGAAGTCGGCGGCCTTCAGGCCGCGCGGCACCTTGTCGAGCTTGATGACGGCGAGGTCCTGCTCCGGGTACGCCGACACGAGCGTGGCCGCGAGGGGCTGCTCACCGGTGGCCGTGGTCACCTTGAAGGTCTTCTCCCGGCCCACCACGTGGGCGTTGGTGACGATGTGCCCCTTGTCGTCGTAGACCACCCCGGAGCCCAGGCTGTCGGAGGCGTCGATCTGGACGACGGAGGGCAGCGCGTCCTTGATGACCTTCAGATAGTCGTCCTGGAGGTCATTGGCCGCGGCGGGAGCGGCCGCCTGAGTCGTCGACTCCTTCTCCCGGGAGCCCCCGCCCTCCCCGGCACACCCGGCCGCCACCGCGACCGAGACCAGCACCCCCGCCACCACGAACCCACGCGAAGCTCTCATACCCCCCGAGTCTCACCGCCGCCGCCCCGACCGTCCTCCGGTACGGGGCCGAACAGGGGGCGCACCCGCCGGAGCGGAGCCCGAGGCTAGTCGCGGGTGCCGCAGACGTGCAGGAGGGCGGCCACCGTGCGGTAGGGGTCGGTGCGTCCGGCCCGCTCCTCGGCGGCGAGGAGAGCGTCGAGCTCGGCCCCGGCGGCGGGCACCGCGTCGGAGAAGACCCGCACCCCGTACCAGGCCCGCAGCGGCGCGGCGATGCCCGCGAGCGCCCCGGAGACCGCGTCGAGCCGATGCGCCCGCGCACGCCCCCCGGAGGGGTCCTCGTACGTGTCGGTGCCGAACGCGGCGAGCGCCCCGCCCCAGTCGCCCCGCAGCGCGGGGGCCATGGCCAGCGCGTCCGCGTTCCGTACGACCAGGGAGAGCAGGCCGCCGGGGGCGAGGACCCGCCCCAGGCCCGCGAGCAGTGCGTCGGGCTCGTCGACGTACATGAGCACGCCGTGGCAGAGCACGACGTCGAAGCTCCCGGGCAGGAAGTGCACCCCCGTGTCCCGCCCGTCGCCCTCGACGATGCGCATGCGGGACCGGATGCCCTCCGGCTCGGCGGCCGCCGCGGCCCGCGCGGCGGCGAGCCCCTCGGCGGCCCGTTCGACGCCCGTCACCTCGTGTCCGGCGCGGGCGAGGCGGAGTGCCTGCACCCCGTGCCCCATGCCGACGTCGAGCACCCGCAGCCGCCGTCCCACCGGGAAGCGCGCCGCGATCTGCTCGTCAAGCTGCCGTGCCACCAGCTCCTGGCACACGGCCGTACGCTCTCCAGGGCCCGCGCCCTGGACCTCGCTCAGGGTCGCTCCCCGCGCTTGACCTGCGGCTTCGGCAGCCGCAGCCGACGCATCTGGAGCGAACGCATCAGGGCGTACGCGACGGCGCCCTTCTTGTGCTCGTCGGGGAAGCGCTCGTTCAGGCGCTTCTTCAGACGGAAGCCCGTGACGATCGAGTCGAGCACGATCAGGACGATCACGACGAGCCACAGCAGCAGCGCGATGTTCTGCAGCTGGGCCACGCGGACCAGGCTCAGGACGAGGATGAGTACGGCCATCGGCAGGAAGAACTCCGCCACGCAGAACCGGGAGTCCACGAAGTCGCGGGCGTACTTGCGCACCGGGCCCTTGTCCCGCGGCGGCAGATACCGCTCGTCGCCGCTGGCCAGCGCCTGGCGCTGCTTCTCCATGTTCGCGCGGCGCTCCTCGCGCGACCGCTTGGCGGCCTCCTTGCGCGTCGTCGGCGTGTTCATCACGCTGCGGCGCTGCGACTGGGCCACGGCACGCTTGGGGGTGGGGCGGCCCTTGGGGGCCTCGGGGTCACGGGGGGCGGACGCGCTCTCGGCTACCGGCGCCTTGGCGGCCGGGGCCTTGTCGTCCTTGGATCGGCTACGGAACACAAAAGCCAAGGGTACGGGGTCGGCCGGAGCGGTGGGGCCGGAGGACCCCTTTCCTGGGGCTTTCCCGGGCCTTTCCCGGGGCTTTGCCGGGGGCGCACAGGGGGAGGACCGGGGAGGACCGGGGGAGGACGGGCGGGCGCATGGACGGGCGCCCGCCGGGGAACGATCCCGCCACACCGGGCGTCTTGCTGATGTGGCCGAGCGACAAAGGGGGTCGTCCCGGGCCGTTCCCGGGGGCGCACCTACTCCTTGCGCCGGAGGGGCGGGCGGAGCAGTCGTCCTTGGGGATGAGCGCATCCGCCCGCGAACAGTGCGGTAATGGATACAGACCCCGTACCGTGGGTTCTGTTGCAGCAGCTGGAGCTGGAGTCCGTCAGAAGGGGGCGCGCGAAGCCCATGAGCGGTGTCATGAAGCGTATGGGGATGATCTTCCGCGCGAAGGCGAACAAGGCCCTTGACCGGGCCGAGGACCCGCGCGAAACCCTCGATTACTCGTACCAGAAGCAGTTGGAGCTGCTGCAGAAGGTGCGCCGCGGCGTCGCCGACGTGGCGACCTCCCGCAAGCGCCTCGAGCTGCAGCTCAACCAGCTCCAGAAGCAGTCCTCCACCCTGGAGGACCAGGGACGCAAGGCGCTCGCGCTCGGCCGCGAGGACCTGGCCCGTGAGGCGCTCTCGCGCCGCGCGGCGCTCCAGCAGCAGGTAAGCGACCTGGAGACGCAGCACCAGACCCTGCAGGGCGAGGAGGAGAAGCTCACCCTCGCGGCCCAGCGCCTGCAGGCCAAGGTCGACGCGTTCCGTACGCGCAAGGAGACCATCAAGGCCACCTACACCGCGGCCGAGGCCCAGACCCGCATCGGTGAGGCCTTCTCCGGCATCTCCGAGGAGATGGGCGACGTCGGCATGGCGATCCAGCGCGCCGAGGACAAGACGGCCCAGCTCCAGGCCCGCGCCGGCGCGATCGACGAACTCCTCGCCTCGGGCGCCCTCGACGACTCCTCCGGCCTCGCCAAGGACGACATCCAGACCGAGCTGGACCGGCTCTCCGGTGGTACAGATGTAGAGCTGGAGCTGCAGCGCATGAAGGCCGAGCTGGCCGGGGGCTCCAGCGCCTCGCCGAAGCCCGCCATCGAGGGCGGCCAGGGGCGCCCGCAGGACACGCCCCGCTTCGACAAGCAGTAGCCACCGCTCACGTCCGAGGAGGGCGTCATGATCGTAAGGATCATGGGGGAGGGGCAGGTGAAGCTGGCCGACGGCCACTTCGCCGAGTTGAACAAGCTGGACGACGAACTGCTCGAAGAGATGGAGGGCGGCGACGAGCCCGGCTTCCGCCGCACGCTGCACGCCCTCCTCGACAAGGTCCGCGAACTGGGGGAACCCCTCCCCGACGACGCCCTCGAACCTTCGGAACTCATCCTCCCCGCCCCGGACGCCACCCTCGCGGAAGTCCGCGACATGCTCTCCGACGACGGCCTGATCCCCGGCTGACGCCCCGTCCCCCCCCAAGCCCCCGGGGGCCGGGGGTGACGTCAACCCCCGCGCCCTGAACCCGCTTTCCGTTCCCCCCGCCGGACGGCGCCCCGTACCGTTTAGCCGTGACCAACTTTGAACGGTGCCGCGGCTGGGCCAGAACGCACCCGTTGGCCGTGGACGCAGTCCTCGCGGCCGCCGCCCTCGTCTTCATGGTCATCGGCTCCTTCGCCGAGCCTTACGGGGAGCAGGGCTCCAGCTGGAACGTGCACGCCCCGAGCACCATGAGCATCGTCCTCATGGTCGTCGGCGCGGCCGCCCTCGTCTTCCGCCGCCGCGCCCCGTGGGCGGTGCTCGCCGCCACCTCCGCGTTCTCCATCGTGGAGCTGGTGTCGACCGGCCCCCGCGCGCCGGTCGTGATGTGCGCCGTCGTCGCCCTGTACACCGTGGCGGCCCGCACCAACCGCCCCACCACCTGGCGCATCGGCCTGATCACCGTGGCCGGGCTCACCGGCGTCGCCATGGTCGCGGGGCCCCTGCCCTGGTACGGCCAGGAGAACCTCGGCATCTTCGCCTGGACCGGCATGGCCGCCGCCGTGGGCGACGCGGTGCGCAGCCGCCGCGCCTTCGTCGACGCCATCAGGGAGCGCGCCGAGCGGGCCGAGCGCACCCGTGAGGAGGAGGCCCGGCGCCGGGTCGCCGAGGAGCGGCTGCGCATCGCCCGCGACCTGCACGACGTCGTCGCCCACCACATCGCCCTGGTCAACGTCCAGGCGGGGGTCGCGGCGCACGTCATGGACAAGCGGCCGGACCAGGCGAAGGAGGCCCTCGCGCACGTCCGCGAGGCCAGCAGGTCCGCGCTCGGCGAGCTGCGCGCGACCGTCGGCCTGCTGCGGCAGAACGGCGACCCGGAGGCCCCCACGGAGCCCGCCCCCGGCCTGGCCCGCCTCGACGACCTCGTCGACACCTTCCGGCACGCGGGCCTGCCCGTGGAGGTGGCCCGCGGCGACAGCGGCCAGCCGCCCCCCGCCGCCGTGGACCTGGCGGCGTACCGCATCATCCAGGAGGCGCTGACGAACGTGCAGAAGCACGGGGGCGAGCGGGCCAGGGCGGAGGTCAGCGTGGTGCGGGTGGGGCCGAACCTGGAGATCACGGTGCTCGACGACGGCGCGGGCGACGACGCGCAGCCCGTCGACGACCCCGACCGCGGCGGCGGACACGGGCTCCTCGGCATGCGGGAGCGCGTCAGCGCGCTCGGCGGGCGGTGCAGTGCGGGGCCCCGCTACGGAGGTGGTTTCCGCGTACATGCGATCCTGCCGGTCACGACCGTGAAACAGGGCGGCCGGGAGCACAGCCCGGCCAGGGGAGGGACCGCGTGACGATCCGGGTGCTGCTCGCCGACGACCAGGCGCTGTTGCGCAGCGCGTTCAAGGTCCTCGTCGACTCCGAACCGGACATGGAGGTCGTCGGCGAGGCCTCCGACGGCGCCCAGGCCGTGCGTCTCGCGAAGGCCGAGGCGGCCGACGTCGTCCTGATGGACATCCGCATGCCGGGCACGGACGGCCTGGCCGCGACCCGGATGATCAGCGAGGACCCGGCGCTCTCCCACGTACGTGTGGTGATGCTGACGACCTTCGAGGTCGACGAGTACGTGGTGCAGTCCCTGCGGGCGGGGGCGTCCGGATTCCTCGGCAAGGGCGCCGAGCCCGACGAACTCCTCGGCGCCATCCGGATCGCGGCCGCGGGCGAGGCGCTTCTGTCGCCCACCGCGACGAAGGGGCTCATCGCCAAGTTCCTGGCGCAGAGCGACGGTTCGGACGGTGACGCGCCCGGCCGCGGCGAGCGCCTCGACGCGCTCACCGGACGCGAGCGCGAGGTCCTCGTCCAGGTCGCGGGCGGCCTGTCGAACGACGAGATCGCCGAGCGCCTGGAAGTCAGCCCGCTGACCGTGAAGACCCATGTGAACCGGGCCATGGCGAAGCTGGGCGCCCGCGACCGGGCCCAACTCGTCGTGATCGCCTACGAGTCGGGCCTCGTACGGCCGCGCGGCGACTGACGCCGTACAGCCGCCGGGCAGCGGCCGTACGGCGCACCGGCTACGGCAGCGCCAGCATCCGCTCAAGCGCCAGCTTCGCGAACTGCTCGGTCTCGCGGTCGACCTCGATGCGGTTGACGAGCTTGCCGTCGGCCAGGGACTCCAGGGCCCACACCAGGTGCGGCAGGTCGATGCGGTTCATGGTGGAGCAGAAGCACACCGTCTTGTCGAGGAAGACGATCTCCTTGCCCTCCGGCGCGAACCGGTTGGCCAGGCGGCGCACCAGGTTCAGCTCGGTGCCGATGGCCCACTTGGAGCCCGCCGGGGCGGCCTCCAGGGTCTTGATGATGTGCTCGGTCGAGCCGACGTGGTCCGCCGCCGCCACGACCTCGTGCTTGCACTCGGGGTGGACCAGGACGTTCACGCCGGGTATGCGGGCCCGGACGTCCTCGACCGACTCCAGCGAGAAGCGGCCGTGCACGGAGCAGTGGCCGCGCCACAGGATCATCTTCGCGGCGCTCAGCCGCTCGGCGGTCAGGCCGCCGTTCGGCTTGTGCGGGTTGTAGACGACGCAGTCGTCCAGGGACATCCCGAGGTCGCGGACGGCGGTGTTGCGCCCGAGGTGCTGGTCCGGCAGGAAGAGGACCTTCTCGCCCTGCTCGAAGGCCCACTCCAGGGCCCGCTGGGCGTTCGACGACGTACAGATGGTGCCGCCGTGCTTGCCCGTGAACGCCTTGATGTCGGCGGAGGAGTTCATGTACGAGACGGGCACGACCTGCTCGGCGACGCCGGCCTCGGTCAGCACGTCCCAGCACTCCGCGACCTGCTCGGCCGTGGCCATGTCGGCCATCGAGCAGCCCGCGGCCAGGTCCGGGAGCACGACCTTCTGGTCGTCGGTGGTCAGGATGTCCGCGGACTCGGCCATGAAGTGCACGCCGCAGAAGACGATGTACTCGGCGTCCGGCCGGGCGGCCGCGTCCTTGGCCAGCTTGAACGAGTCGCCGGTGACGTCCGCGAACTGGATGACCTCGTCGCGCTGGTAGTGGTGGCCGAGCACGAAGACCTTGTCGCCGAGCTTCTCCTTGGCGGCGCGGGCGCGCTCCACCAGGCCGGGGTCCGACGGCGAGGGCAGGTCGCCCGGGCACTCCACACCGCGCTCGCTCCTCGGGTCGGCCTCGCGGCCGAGCAGCAGGAGGGCGAGCGGGGTCGGCTCGACGCCGAGGTCCACGGGGGCCGCGGGGGATTGGGCGGTGGTCACGTCACGCACCCTTTCTGTTCTGCAGACGATGCCTTTTCGTCTAATTGACGTTATCTATCATAACTGCTTCACGTCAGTTTGACGATGGCCATAGTGTCGATGTGACGCATCCCCTGTGTGTCCCCGTGTGCGAGCATGGGAATGAATTCGCGGCCACACCGGTTGGAACCGGTCGGCAAGCAGTCTCCGTACTACCCGGGAGCGATGTAGATGTCCGTATCGGACGAGACCACCACCGTCACCGACGGCATCATCCTGACCGACGCCGCCGCGGCCAAGGTCAAGGCCCTGCTCGACCAGGAAGGCCGTGAGGACCTGGCACTGCGCGTCGCCGTTCAGCCCGGCGGCTGCTCGGGTCTGCGTTACCAGCTCTTCTTCGACGAGCGCGCGCTCGACGGCGACGTCGTCAAGGAGTTCGGCACCGTCAAGGTCGTCACCGACCGCATGAGCGCCCCCTACCTGGGCGGCGCCTCCATCGACTTCGTCGACACCATCGAGAAGCAGGGCTTCACGATCGACAACCCGAACGCCACGGGTTCCTGCGCCTGCGGCGACTCCTTCAGCTAGACCGTGCGGACGAAGGCGGCGGCTCCCCTCGGGGGAGCCGCCGCCTTCGGCGTGTCCGGAGCCCGTCCGGCCCGCGGGGGCTACGACCGCGGCGCGGGCTCGCCCTTCGCCACGCCCTCGGCGCGCGGCACCGCCGTGCCGCCGGGCGTGACGACCTTCCGGTCACCGAGCGGCTTGTCCAGGGTCACGGGCGGCGTGTAGAACTTCGCGAGCGCGATGCACACCTTGCCCTTCTCCTCCGTCGCGGTGACCTTCACGGCGACCTGTGCGCCGCTCTCCCGCGCCGACGCCTCGTACGTGCCGCACACCCCGCCCGTGAAGTGCACGGTCAGCGTCCGCCCCGACGCGGTGTAGCCGTCGACCTTGATGTCGCTGGTGTAGGTGTCGCCCTTGGTGTCCGGCTTCGGCTTCGGCTCGGGGTCGCCCGGCGCCCCGGGCGCCGTCAGATACGCGGGGTCCACCGCCGGGTGCTGCACCGTGGAGGAGTCCCGCGCGCCCTGCGGCCTGGCCTCGAACAGCCACGACGGCACGAGCGTCTGCCGCCCGGCCACGAAGTGCGCGGCCAGGCCGAACGTGGCGCCCTCCACGGCGATCGGCTCCTGCTTCGGCGGCACGGTCGGCGGGCAGCGCACCTCGTCGCGCCGGGCGACCCCGTCACCCTTGTTGCTCTTGTCGCTCTTGTCACCCCGGTGCGGCACCGGTGTCGCACAGCCGCCGATGCTCACGCCGCCGCCCTTGCCCGACGCGTTCAGCAGGGCGAGGGCCTCGGCCGCGCCCACGACCGGATACGTCGCGCCCTTGTGCGGCTTCGCGAGCTGGCCGCTGGCGCCCACCACCTCGCCGTCCGGGCCCACCTGGATGCCGGTCGACCAGCCGTACGTCGGCAGGCCGTCCACCTCGGGGTCGGCGTTCACCACCCGCACGGAGCCCATGAGCTGGCGCGCGTCCAGCTTGGCGCTGTCCTGGCCGATGGCCTTCAGGACGGGCGCGGCGGCCGCCTTCGCGTCCCGCACGCTGACCGGAGTGCCGCCGTCCAGCTCCGTACCGGTCCTGGGCGGGCACGGCTTGCCCTTCAGGCAGTTGTCGCCGCCGCCGGGCTCGGACCGGGTGAACGACCAGGTGCCGGGGGCCTTGCGGGACACCTGGAGCGAGGGGCCCGAGCCGTCGTTCGCCGGGCCGAGCCGCCAGGAGTCGCCCTGCGCGGTCGGCGTGCCGGACAGGCCGAGCGCCTTGGCGAGCCGGGTCACCCGGTCCTTGCCGACCTCGCCGCGCGGCTCGTACACGGCGGCCTCGTCGGGGCCGTCGGGCAGCTCGCCCACGGCCCGGTAGGTCACGCCCGAGGGGTCGGGCTCGCCCGGGGCGATGCCTTCGGACGTGGTGGTGCCGCCCCCGCCGTTCGTCCCGTCCGTGCGATCCGTCCCGGAATCGGAGTGTCCGCCTGATCCGTCCGCGTACCCGCCCAGGGCGAGCGGCGGGGGCGGCCCGCCGTCGCCCGCCGGGCTGTCGTCCTTGCCGGAGGGGTCCATGGCGAGATAGGCCCCGCCGCCGCCCGCCAACAGGACCGCGGCCGCCACCGACGCGACCACCAGCGAGGGCCGTCGCCGCCGTCCGTCCTGTGCCTGCTCGGTGCTCACCGCATCGCTCCTTCGCGTGCCCGGCCGTCCTCACGAGCCTGCACGGCGATCCGTCACGGCGCACGCGCGCCGCGGCGTCCCGTCGTACATGACATCCCCCCGACGGGGGACGGCGATGGGACGCGGCGGGGGAGCGACCGGTTCCCTCGACCCGTCCCGGGCCCCTCGCGTCCCAGCCCGGTGCGCCTCCCGTCCCGTGCGCCTCAGTCCCCGTACTCGGACATCCCGTCGAGGAGGCGCGCGGACGCGGCCGGGACCGTCACGCCATGGATCCGGGACGGCGGTACGGGCGCCCCGGTGGGCACCGCGGGCACGGCCCAGTGCCGGACCATGCGCGTGCAAGCACCACGCAATGCCTCCCAGGTCTCGACTCCCTGCTCGGAAGCCTGCGGCGCTGCGCTGTCCTGCGGAAAGAGGGTCATACCGGAACCGTATGCACCGCTGAGCTCAAGGAGAAAGACCTACTATCGGGTATTTTCAGCCGTTCATCGTTCCGGGTCCGACCGGATAGCGTTAACCGTCAACCGCCCACGCGACGTCCGTCACCGCCTTGACCACGAGGGCGGTGCGCCGCCGCTACACGCCGCAGGAGCTTCCAGCCGTGCGTATCGCAGTCACCGGCTCCATCGCCACCGACCACCTGATGACCTTTCCCGGCCGCTTCGCCGACCAACTGGTCGCCGACCAACTGCACACGGTCTCCCTCTCGTTCCTCGTCGACGCCCTCGATGTCCGCCGTGGTGGCGTCGGCGCCAACATCTGCTTCGGCATGGGCCAGCTGGGCACCCGGCCCGTCCTGGTCGGCGCCGCGGGCCCCGACTTCGACGAGTACCGCGCCTGGCTCGACCGGCACAACGTGGACACCGAGTCGGTGCGCATCTCCGAGACGCTGCACACCGCCCGCTTCGTCTGCACCACGGACGCCGACCACAACCAGATCGGCTCCTTCTACACCGGCGCGATGAGCGAGGCCCGCCTCATCGAGCTCAAGACCGTCGCCGACCGCGTGGGCGGTCTCGACCTCGTGCTGATCGGCGCCGACGACCCCGAGGCGATGCTGCGCCACACCGAGGAGTGCCGCAGCCGGGACATCCCCTTCGCCGCGGACTTCTCCCAGCAGATCGCCCGCATGAACGGCGACGAGATCCGCACCCTCATGGACGGCGCCACGTACCTCTTCTCCAACGAGTACGAGAAGGGCCTCATCGAGTCCAAGACCGGCTGGTCCGACGAGGAGATCCTGGGCAAGGTCGGGCACCGGGTGACCACCCTCGGCGCCAAGGGCGTGCGCATCGAGACCGCCGGGCAGGACCCGATCGAGGTCGGCGTGCCGCAGGAGGAGGCCAAGGTCGAGCCGACGGGCGTGGGCGACGCCTTCCGCGCCGGGTTCCTCTCCGGGCTGATCTGGGGCGTGTCGCACGAGCGGGCGGCGCAGGTGGGCTGCATGCTCGCGACGCTGGTCATCGAGACGACGGGCACGCAGGAGTACGAGCTGCGGCGCAGCTCGTTCATGGACCGCTTCGCCGTGGCCTACGGCGAGGCCGCCGCCGCGGAGGTCCGCACCCACCTGGCCTGACCCCGGGCCGGTCCTCATCCGCCCGCCCCTGAGGGGGCGGGCGGACGGCGACGGCGCTCGGCCGAGGCCATCCAGCCCGTCCGGCGTCTGAGGACGAGGCGCGAAGCGCCGACGGAAGGGTGGACGGGGGAGAGGGCCTCAGGCGCGGCGGCGTACGACATAGGCGGTGCCGAGCCCCCGGGGCTCGGCACCCACGTACTCCTGGCCCTGTGTCCAGCACCACGCCGGGATGTCCACGGCGGCCACCTCGTCGTCCGCCAGGACGGTCACCGTGCCGCCGGTCCGTACCCGCGGCAGCGCCTTGGCCAGCTCGATGACGGGGTGCGGGCAGCGCTCGCCCAGGGCGTCGACGGTGAGCTCGTCGAGCGCGTCGGCCGGAGCCGCGTCGGACACCGGCGCGCCCAGCGTCGCGCGGACCCGGGCGACGGCGTCCGGCAGCACCTCCAGGAACCGCTCCACCTCCGCCTCGCCCGTGCCGAGCGGCAGCGACACCCGTACGTTGCCCTCGCTGAGCACCCCCATCGCCTTGAGGACATGGCTCGGCGTGAGCGTGCTGCTGGTACAGGAGGACCCGGAGGAGACGGAGAACCCGGCCCGGTCCAGCTCGTGCAGGAGCGACTCCCCGTCGACGTAGAGACAGGAGAAGGTGACCAGGTGCGGAAGACGCCGCGCGGGGTCGCCGACGACCTGTACGTCCGGTACGAGGCCGGGCACCCGGGCCCGGATCCGCCCGGTCAGCTCGCGCAGCCGGGCCTCCTCGGCCGCCGCCTCGGCCCGCACCGCCCGCAGCGCCGCGGCGGCCGACACGATCGCCGGGATGTTCTCGAACCCGGCCGACCGGCCCGACTCCCGCTCGTCCACCGGCCCTTGGGGCGCGAATCGCACACCCTTGCGGACCGCGAGGAGCCCCACGCCGGACGGGCCGCCCCACTTGTGCGCGCTCGCCGTGAGCAGCGACCAGGGCCCGTCCACCGGCCCCCACGCCAGCGACTGCGCCGCGTCCACGAGCAGCGGCACTCCGGCCGCCCGGCACGCCGCCGCGACCTCGGCCACCGGCTGCCGGGTGCCGACCTCGTGGTTGGCGGACTGCAGACAGGCGAGCGCGGTGTCGTCGCGGAGCGCGGCCGCGTACGCCGAGGCGTCCACCGCCCCCGCGCGGTCCACGTCCACCTCGGTCACCGTGCCGCCCGCCCGCTCGTGCGCCGCGGCCGAATGGAGTACGGCGGAGTGCTCCACCGCGGACACCACCAGGTGCCGCCCCGCGCGCCGCCGCCCGGCCAGGGCTCCCGCCACGCCGTCGTACAGCGCCCGCGTCCCGGACGTGGTGAACACCAGCTCGTCCGGGCGGCAGCCCACGGCCTCGGCGGCCGCCTCCCGCGCCGCGTCAAGCAGCAGCCGCGCCCGCCGTCCTTCCCGGTACAACCGGGAGGGATCCGCCCACCCCTCGTCCAGGGCGGCCTGCAGGGCCTGACGGGCCACGGGATGGAGGGGGGCGGACGAGGCCGCGTCGAAGTAGGACACGCGGCAACGCTAAGACCTCCGGCCGGGCGACCGGGTCCCGAGGCCCCGTCAGAAGGCGGCCCCGGAGGGGCAACCGCCCCCCTTCGGAGTGACCCGCGGCGCGTTAGGCACCCTCCCCGCGCGACCCCAAATAGCGTCCAGTAGGGTTTGGTCCGCATAAACATCCAAACCCCTGCCCGACGCAGGGCGGCGACCGACCAGCGAGAAGGCCGCAGCCGAACCGCGCGGGCGAGACTCTCGGGAAGGCGCTACGTGAGTCCCAACGGCTCCGACCGCTCGCCGCGGCGCCCGATGCGGCGGAAGCTGCTGCAGGCACTGACTGCGGGCCTGGTCCTGGTAACCGCCACCGGTTGCACATACAAGGACTTTCCCCGCCTGGGTATGCCGACCCCGGTCACGGAGGAGGCTCCGCGGATCCTCTCCCTCTGGCAGGGCTCGTGGGCGGCTGCGCTCGCCACGGGCGTGCTGGTCTGGGGCCTGATCCTGTGGAGCGTCATCTTCCACCGGCGCAGCCGCACCAAGGTGGAGGTCCCTCCGCAGACCCGTTACAACATGCCCATCGAGGCGCTGTACACGGTCGTCCCCCTCATCATCGTCTCGGTGCTGTTCTACTTCACCGCCCGTGACGAATCGAAGCTCCTCGCGCTCGACGACAAGCCGGCCCACACCATCAATGTGGTCGGCTACCAGTGGAGCTGGGGCTTCAACTACATCGAGGACGTTCCGGGCTCCGACAAGGGCGACGCCAAGACGTCCAAGGACCTCGACGCCATTCCGGACCGCTTCCGCAAGGACTTCCCGGCGAACGCCGGCGGCGTCTACGAGGTCGGTACGCCCGGCGAGCGGAACCCGCAGAACGGCAACCCCGGTCCGACCCTCTGGCTCCCCAAGGGCGAGAAGGTCCGCTTCGTTCTGACTTCGCGTGACGTCATCCACTCCTTCTGGGTGGTGCCGTTCCTCATGAAGCAGGACGTCATTCCGGGCCACACCAACGCCTTCGAGGTGACTCCCAACAAGGAGGGCACCTTCATGGGCAAGTGCGCCGAGCTCTGCGGCGTCGACCACTCCCGGATGCTCTTCAACGTCAAGGTCGTCTCCCCCGAGCGCTACAAGAAGCACCTCGAAGACCTCGCGAAGAAGAACCAGACCGGTTACATCCCGGCCGGCATCGAGCAGACGGGCCACGAGAAGAACCGGGAGACGAACAACCTGTGAGCATCCTCAACGAACCCCAGGGTGCCGCCGCAGCGAACGACTCGTACGAGGACGAGCTGCCGGTCAGGCGCAAGCAGCCGGGAAACGTCGTCATCAAGTGGCTGACCACCACTGACCACAAGACGATCGGCACGCTCTATCTGGTCACGTCGTTCGCGTTCTTCTGCATCGGCGGTGTGATGGCGCTCTTCATGCGCGCCGAGCTCGCCCGTCCCGGCACGCAGATCATGTCGAACGAGCAGTTCAACCAGGCGTTCACGATGCACGGCACGATCATGCTGCTGATGTTCGCGACGCCGCTGTTCGCGGGCTTCGCGAACTGGATCATGCCGCTCCAGATCGGCGCTCCCGACGTCGCCTTCCCGCGACTGAACATGTTCGCCTACTGGCTGTACCTGTTCGGCTCGCTGATCGCGGTCGGCGGCTTCCTCACGCCGAACGGCGCGGCCGACTTCGGCTGGTTCGCCTACAGCCCGCTGTCGGACGCGGTCCGCTCCCCGGGCATCGGCGCGGACATGTGGATCATGGGTCTGGCCTTCTCCGGCTTCGGCACGATCCTCGGCTCGGTCAACTTCATCACCACGATCATCTGCATGCGCGCGCCCGGCATGACCATGTTCCGCATGCCGATCTTCACCTGGAACGTGCTGCTGACCGGTGTGCTCGTCCTGCTCGCCTTCCCGGTCCTGGCGGCCGCGCTGTTCGCCCTGGAGGCGGACCGCAAGTTCGGTGCCCAGATCTTCGATCCGGCCAATGGCGGGGCCTTGCTCTGGCAACACCTCTTCTGGTTCTTCGGCCATCCAGAGGTGTACATCATCGCCCTACCATTCTTCGGAATCATTTCCGAGGTCATTCCGGTCTTCTCCCGGAAGCCGATGTTCGGCTACATGGGCCTGGTCGGCGCGACCATCGCGATCGCCGGTCTGTCGGTGACGGTGTGGGCGCACCACATGTACGTCACAGGCGGCGTGCTCCTGCCGTTCTTCTCCTTCATGACGTTCCTCATCGCGGTACCGACCGGTGTGAAGTTCTTCAACTGGATCGGCACGATGTGGAAGGGCTCGCTGAGCTTCGAGACCCCGATGCTCTGGGCGGTCGGCTTCCTGATCACCTTCACCTTCGGTGGTCTGACCGGCGTCATCCTGGCCTCGCCGCCGATGGACTTCCACGTCTCCGACTCGTACTTCGTGGTCGCGCACTTCCACTACGTCATCTTCGGCACCGTGGTGTTCGCGATGTTCTCCGGCTTCCACTTCTGGTGGCCGAAGTTCACCGGCAAGATGCTCGACGAGCGGCTCGGCAAGATCACGTTCTGGACGCTCTTCATCGGCTTCCACGGCACGTTCCTCGTCCAGCACTGGCTGGGCGCCGAGGGCATGCCGCGCCGCTACGCGGACTACCTGGACGCCGACGGCTTCACCGCCCTGAACACGATCTCGACGATCGCCTCGTTCCTGCTCGGCCTGTCGATCCTGCCGTTCTTCTACAACGTGTGGAAGACCGCCAAGTACGGCAAGAAGGTCGAGGTCGACGACCCGTGGGGCTACGGCCGCTCGCTCGAGTGGGCGACGTCCTGCCCGCCGCCGCGGCACAACTTCCTCACCCTGCCGCGGATCCGCTCCGAATCCCCGGCGTTCGACCTGCACCACCCTGAGATCGCCGCGCTCGACCAGCTGGAGAACGCCGGTCACGGTGAGAAGGCTGCCGTGGCCGGTGGCAAGGAGGCCGGCAAGTGAAGATCCAGGGCAAGATGTTCATCTGGCTGAGCGTCTTCGTACTGGCCATGGCGATCGTCTATGGCTGGTGGTCGAAGGAGCCCGCCGGAACCACCGCGCTCTTCCTGGCCTTCGGCCTGTGCATCATGATCGGCTACTACCTGGCCTTCACGGCCCGGCGAGTCGACGCTGCCGCGCAGGACAACAAGGAGGCGGACGTCGCGGACGAGGCCGGCGAGGTGGGCTTCTTCAGCCCGCACAGCTGGCAGCCGCTGTCCCTGGCCGTCGGTGGCGCGCTCGCCTTCATGGGCGTCGTCTTCGGCTGGTGGCTGATGTACTTCTCGGCTCCGATGATCCTCATCGGTCTGTGGGGCTGGGTCTTCGAGTACTACCGCGGCGAGAACCAGAACCAGTAGGGACTCCCGCCGCACCCCAGGGGCCCGGACACTCCGTCAGGAGCGTCCGGGCCCCTGGCCGTTTCCGCCGCCGCCCCGCGTCCGCCTTCCGGGTGAACCCTCGTACGGGTCACTCACCGCGCACGGCGTGTCATACCTTCATACCGTGTGGTCATGAGCCACTCTCCGCGAATCCGCACGGTACTGAGCTGCACCCTCCTTGTGGTCGCCGTCGGCACGGTCACCACGGCCTGCGGGGCTGGCGGCCATCCGCTCTCGGCGAAGCCGTACGACGCGGCGGGCCAGATCGCCTTCAACGGCCCCGCGGGCAGCAGCGGGAAGGCCGACCCGGACAAGCCCCTCGAAGTCACCGCACAGGGCGACGACGGGCGCATCACGGACGTCACGGCCACCGACGAGCAGGGCCGCTACGTGGCGGGCGAACTCTCCGCCGACGGCACCCGCTGGCACAGCACGGTCCCCCTGGCGGCGGGTGCCCACTACACCGTGCGGGTGAGCACGGAGGACGACGAGGGCTCGCCCGGCCGCAAGGTCCTGGCCCTCGACACCGCGGCGGCCGCCAAGAAGAGCCGGCTGAAGGTCACCTTCGGCCCGGAGGCGGGCAAGTACGGCGTCGGCCAGCCCGTCACCGCCAAGCTCAGCGCCCCCGTCAAGGCCAAGGCGGCCAGGGCCGTCGTCGAACGGGCGCTCAAGGTCCGCTCACAGCCCGCGACGGAGGGCTCCTGGCACTGGGTGGACAGCAGGACGCTGCACTACCGCCCCAAGGAGTTCTGGCCCACCCACGCCACCATCGAGGCGCACAGCAACCTGGAGGGCGTGAAGGTCACCGACAAGCTGTGGGGCGCCGGGTCCAAGCCCCTGAAGCTGACCACCGGCGACAAGGTCGTGGCCGTCACGGACGCCGCCTCGCACTGGATGACGGTCTACCGCAACGGCGAGGAGATCAACTCCATCCCGGTCACCACCGGCAAGCCCGGATACTCCACGCGCAACGGCATCAAGGTGGTGCTCGGCAAGGAGTACGCCGTACGGATGACCAGCGCCAGCATCGGCGCATCGGACTTCTACGACAAGATGGTCTATTACGCCACGAGGGTCACCGACAGCGGCGAATACATCCACGCGGCCCCCTGGTCGGTGGACTCCCAGGGCTACGCCAACACCAGCCACGGCTGCACCGGCATGAGCACGGGCAACGCCGCCTGGTTCTACGAGACGGTCCGCCAGGGCGACATCGTCGAGGTCGTCAACAGCTACGGCGCCGACATGGACCACTTCGGCAACGGCTACGGCGACTGGAACGTCCCCTGGAAGTCCTGGCGCAAGGGCAGCGCCCTCCTGGCGGACACCAAGGCGGGCCGCGCGGCACTGGCGGCGACCCGCCTGCGCCCCCAGTCCGCGTAGGGGGGGGGCGGGCGGGAGCGGGGCTCCTAGGCGCTCAGGGCGGCCCTGGAGCGCAGCAGGGAGGCCAGGGCGGCGGCGAACTCCACCGGCTCGACCGGCAGGGTCACCGCCGCCTCCGCGCGGCTCCAGGTGGCCAGCCAGGCGTCCTGCGGCCGCCCCATGAGCAGCAGCACGGGCGGGGCCTGGAAGACCTCGTCCTTGATCTGGCGGCAGACGCCCATGCCCCCCGCGGGCACGGCCTCGCCGTCGAGCACGCACACGTCGATGCCGCCGTGGTCGAGCTCCTTCAGGACCGCGGGCAGCGTCGCGCACTCGACGAAGCGGACTTCGGGGACGTCGACGGCCGGCCTGCGCCCGGCCGCGAGGCGGACCTGTTCCCGGGTGCTCGCGTCATCGCTGTAGATCAACACTGTGGCGGTCGGCTGCATGGTTCCTCCGCTTCGTCGAGGGATCTCGCGCGGATGCTACTCCTCCCGACACCCCGTCAACACCGGTTCGGACAGTGCCGCGATGGGCCATCCGGGCAGGACACAGGCCGCAGACACTCCGAACGGCACCCCCCGGGGTGAGGGCGGGATAAGCGACCGACATAATGTCGGTCGTGGCGACAGCAACGACAGTAGACACCGGGCACGCGCACCCGCCGGTCAATCGACCGAACCTCACCAGCGTCGGAACCATCATCTGGCTGAGTTCCGAGCTGATGTTCTTCGCGGCCCTCTTCGCGATGTACTTCACCCTGCGATCGGTGACCGGTCCCGACCACTGGAAGGAAATGGCCGATGCCCTGAACTTCCCGTTCTCGGCGACCAACACCACGATCCTGGTGCTTTCCTCTCTCACCTGTCAGCTCGGCGTGTTCGCCGCCGAGCGCGGTGACGTGAAGAAGCTCCGGATGTGGTTCATCGTCACCTTCATCATGGGTGCGATCTTCATCGGCGGCCAGGTCTTCGAGTACACCGAGCTGGTCAAGCACGAGGGCCTTTCGCTCTCGTCCGACCCGTACGGCTCGGTCTTCTACCTGACCACCGGCTTCCACGGACTGCATGTGACGGGCGGTCTCATCGCCTTCCTGCTGGTCCTCGGCCGTACGTACGCGGCCAGGAGGTTCACCCACGAGCAGGCGACCGCCGCCATCGTCGTGTCCTACTACTGGCACTTCGTCGATGTCGTCTGGATCGGCCTCTTCGCCACGATCTACATGATCAAGTAGTCGGCGCCGGGGTCGGGGCGGCACCGCGTCGCCCGCAGAGCCCGACGTACCGACACATTCCAGAAGCATCGACGCAGAAGATCCTGACACCGGGGTAATCCGTGAAAAAGCTCTCCGCACGACGACGCCATCCGCTGGCGGCGGTCGTCGTCCTACTCCTCGCGCTGGCGGCCACCGGGGGGCTGTACGCCGCGTTCGCGCCGGCGGACAAGGCGCAGGCCGACGAAACCGCTCAGTCCCTCGCCATCGACGAGGGCAAGAAGCTCTATGCCGTGGGCTGCTCCAGCTGCCACGGAACCGGCGGTCAGGGCTCGTCCGACGGCCCGAGCCTGGTCGGCGTGGGCGCTGCCGCTGTCGACTTCCAGGTCGGCACCGGCCGCATGCCGCTGCAGCAGCAGGGCGCCCAGGCGCCGAAGAAGAAGGTCATCTACAGCCAGGCCCAGATCGACCAGCTGGCCGCGTACGTCGCCTCGCTCGGCGCCGGCCCCTCCGTCCCGACCGAGAAGCAGGTCGACCCGAAGGGCGCCGACATCGCCAAGGGCGGCGAGCTGTTCCGCACCAACTGTGCCCAGTGCCACAACTTCACCGGTGAGGGTGGCGCGCTGACCCACGGCAAGTTCGCGCCGAGCCTCGAAGGCGTCAGCAAGAAGCACATCTACGAGGCCATGCAGACCGGCCCGCAGAACATGCCTTCCTTCCCCGACACGACCATGCCGGAGAAGAACAAGAAGGAAATCATCGCGTACATCGACGCGGTCAACAGCGAGAAGACCGAGAGCCCCGGCGGTCTCAAGCTGGGCGGTCTCGGACCGGTCAGCGAAGGCCTCTTCGCCTGGATCTTCGGCCTCGGCGCGCTGATCGCGGTCGCCGTGTGGGTCGCCGCCCGGACCGCAAAGGCCAAGAAGTCATGAGTAGCCAAGAAACCCCAGAAGAGAACCTGCCCAGCGAGCAGGAGTCCGCGCACGGCGCGGTGGCCGTCGCCGAGGACCCCTTCGCGGACCCGGGCCTGCCGCCGCACGAGCACCGCGTCCAGGACATCGACGAGAAGGCCGCCCGGCGCTCCGAGCGCACGGTCGCGATGCTCTTCACGATCTCGATGCTGGCGACCGTCGGCTTCATCGCCTCGTACGTGGCGTTCCCGGTCGACAAGAACGTCTACATCTGGCCGATCGGGCACATCAGCGCGCTGAACTTCGCGCTCGGCATGACCCTCGGCGTGGCGCTGTTCTGCATCGGCGCGGGCGCGGTCCACTGGGCCCGCACCCTGATGTCCGACGTCGAGGTCGCCGACGAGCGGCACGCGATCGAGGCCGAGCCCGAGGTCAAGGCCAAGGTCATGGCGGACTTCGCGGAGGGCGCGAAGGAGTCCCAGCTCGGCCGGCGCAAGCTGATCCGCAACACCATGTTCGGCGCGCTGACCCTGGTCCCGCTGTCCGGTGTCGTCCTGCTGCGTGACCTCGGTCCGCTGCCGGAGGACAAGCTGCGGCACACCCTGTGGTCCAAGGGCAAGCTGCTCGTGAACATGAACACGAACGAGCCGCTGCGTCCCTCCGACGTCGCCGTCGGCTCGCTCACCTTCGCCAAGCCGGAGGGCCTGGAGGAGCACGACCACGACTTCCAGACCCAGATCGCCAAGGCCGCCCTGATGATCGTCCGGCTCCAGCCCGACGACATCAAGGACAAGCGCGAGCTGGCGTGGTCGCACGAGGGCATCGTCGCGTACTCCAAGATCTGCACCCATGTGGGCTGCCCGATCTCCCTGTACGAGCAGCAGACGCACCACGTCCTCTGCCCGTGCCACCAGTCCACCTTCGACCTCTCCGACGGCGCCCGAGTCATCTTCGGCCCCGCCGGTCACGCCCTTCCGCAGCTGAAGATCGGCGTGAACGAGGAGGGCTACCTCGAGGCGCACGGCGACTTCGAAGAGCCCGTCGGTCCTGCCTTCTGGGAGCGCGGATGAGCACCGAGAACACCACGGCGACGGCGGCCCCGTCGACCGATTCACGCAAGAAAGCGCCCGCCGGTGAGCGGGTCGCGGACTGGGCCGACGGCCGCCTTGGGATCTACTCCCTGGCCAAGGCCAACATGCGCAAGATCTTCCCGGACCACTGGTCCTTCATGCTCGGTGAGATCTGCCTCTACAGCTTCATCATCATCATCCTCACGGGTGTGTACCTGACGCTGTTCTTCCACCCGTCGATGAACGAGGTGGAGTACCACGGCAGCTACGTGCCCCTGCAGGGCCAGCTGATGTCCGAGGCGTTCAACTCGACCATGCACATCTCCTTCGATGTGCGCGGTGGTCTGCTGATCCGGCAGATCCACCACTGGGCGGCGCTGATCTTCCTCGCCGGCATGTTCGTGCACATGATGCGCGTGTTCTTCACGGGTGCGTTCCGCAAGCCGCGTGAGGTCAACTGGCTGTTCGGCTTCCTGCTGTTCGTCCTCGGCATGTTCACCGGCTTCACCGGTTACTCGCTGCCCGACGACCTGCTCTCCGGCACCGGTGTCCGCTTCATGCAGGGCGCGGTCCTGTCCGTGCCGATCGTGGGCACGTACCTGTCGATGTTCCTCTTCGGCGGGGAGTTCCCCGGCGGTGACTTCGTCGCGCGGTTCTACTCGGTGCACATCCTGCTGCTGCCGGGCATCATGCTCGGCCTCGTGGTGGCGCACCTGATCCTGGTCTTCTACCACAAGCACACGCAGTTCGCGGGCCCCGGAAAGACCAACAAGAACGTCGTCGGCATGCCGCTCCTTCCGGTCTACATGGCCAAGGCCGGAGGCTTCTTCTTCCTGGTCTTCGGTGTCATCGCGGCCGTCGCGGCGATCGCCTCGATCAACCCGATCTGGGCCATCGGCCCGTACCGCCCGGACCAGGTGTCCACCGGCGCCCAGCCCGACTGGTACATGGGCTTCGCCGAGGGTCTGATCCGTGTCATGCCGGGCTGGGAGATCAACCTCTGGGGCCACACGCTGGTCCTCGGCGTGTTCATCCCGCTGGTCATCTTCCCGCTGGTCCTCGCGGCCATCGCCGTCTACCCGTTCATCGAGTCCTGGGTCACCGGCGACAAGCGCGAGCACCACATCCTGGACCGCCCGCGCAACGCCCCGACGCGGACCGCGTTCGGTGTCGCCTGGGTCACCGCGTACATGATCATGCTGGTCGGTGGCGGCAACGACCTGTGGGCCACGCACTTCCACCTGTCGATCAACGCCATCACCTGGTTCGTCCGGATCTTCTTCTTCGTCGGACCGGTCATCGCGTTCGTCGTCACCAAGCGGATCTGCCTGGGCCTCCAGCGCCGCGACAAGGACAAGGTGCTGCACGGGCGCGAGTCCGGCATCATCAAGCGCCTGCCGCACGGTGAGTTCATCGAGGTGCACGAGCCGCTCGACCAGGACCAGCTGCACACCCTCACCGCGCACGAGCAGTACAAGCCGCTCGAGATCGGCCCGACGGTCGACGAGAACGGCGTCGAGCGCAAGGTGACGGGCTCGCAGAAGCTGCGGGCGAAGCTGTCCAAGGGCATGTACGGCGAGGACGGCCAGATCCCGAAGCCGACGGTCGACGAGTACAAGGAGATCACGAGCGGCCACGGCCACCACTGACCCTTAGGTCCCAGACCGTTGCAGGTCGCCACGGCAAGAGCCCCGTCCAGGTGCTGGACGGGGCTCTTCGCCGTCCCCGGGCTGGATAGGGTGGGGGCACCCGCGGAGGCGGGACGGACCCCCTCGACGCACACAGACGAACACACAGGAGCGGCCATGAGCGCTGTGACCCCCGCAGGAGGCGACACCGCGGCGGCCCGTTCCTGGCCCGACGTGCTGAACGGACTGCTCGACGGCCGCGACCAGAGCGCCGACGACACGGCCTGGGCGATGGACCGCATCATGCGCGGCGAGGCGACCGACGCGCAGATCGCGGGCTTCGCCGTCGCGCTGCGCGCCAAGGGGGAGACCGTCGAGGAGATCTCCGGTCTCGTCCGCGCCATGTACGCGCACGCGCACGTCATCGACGTACCCGGACCGAGCGTCGACATCGTCGGCACCGGCGGCGACGGCGCCAAGACCGTCAACATCTCCACCATGTCCGCGATCGTCGTCGCCGGGACCGGCGCGAAGGTCGTCAAGCACGGCAACCGGGCGGCCTCCAGCGCGTCCGGCGCCTCCGACGTCCTGGAGAAGCTCGGCGTCAATCTGGAGCTGACGCCGCAGCGGGTGCGCGAGGTCGCCGACGAGGCCGGGATCACCTTCTGCTTCGCGGTGAAGTTCCACCCGGCGCTGCGCCACGTGGCCCCCGCGCGGCGCGAGCTCGGCATCCGCACCACGTTCAACTTCCTCGGCCCGCTGACCAACCCGGCGAAGGTCCGGGCCCAGGCCACCGGTGTCGCGGACGCGCGGATGGCGCCGATCCTCGCGGGCGTGCTCGCCGAGCGCGGCTCCTCCGCGCTCGTCTTCCGCGGCGACGACGGCCTGGACGAGCTGACCACCACGGCCGCCTCCCGGGTGTGGGTGGTGCGCGACGGCGGCGTCCGCGAGGAGGCCTTCGACCCGCGCGACGTCGGTGTCGACCTGGTGCCCGTCGAGGCCCTCCGGGGCGCCGACGCCTCCTACAACGCGGAGGTCGCACGGCGGCTCCTGGACGGCGAGACCGGTCCCGTGCGGGACGCGGTGCTGCTGAACGCCGCGGCGGCGCTCGTCGCCCTGGAGCCGGGCGAGGGCCCGCTCGCGGAGCAGATCCACGCGGGGATGGCCAAGGCGGCCGACGCCATCGATTCCGGCGCGGCGAAGGCGGCGCTGGCGCGCTGGGTAGCCGCCAGCAACGCCTGAGCCCCGCCCGTAAGGGGCGCGGGGAGCTGCGCGCTCAGCGCGCAGCTCCCCGCGCCCCTTCGGGGCACCTCAACCCAGCCCGGTTGACGGGGCCCGCCGGTCCGGATCGTGGACGGCGGTGTTGCGCTTGCAAGATCGTGTGGCAAGATGCTGCGCAGGTCATGAGTGACAGCGACTACGGCCCCGGCCCGCTGTCCGGCAACCCTCCGTCCGTGGCGGGGTGCCCCGGGTGAAGACCAGGCGGTGAACAGCAAGGTTCACCGCAAGCGCGGACCCCTCGCGTCACCAGGGGTCCTGGTCGTCGAGGGAGCAGTCTCGTGAGCCAGCGAATGCGATAGGGCCGAAGGCCCCGTTCTCCGTACCCCCTTACTTCTTCTCCTGTGCCGTTGACCGGTCCCGTCGACCGTTGTCCGCACAGTGATCTCGCCTGCCTCTTACGGGAGTTCGCCATGTCTGCCTCCACCGCTGCCACCGCCACCGCCACCGCCGCCGCCGAGTCCGCCGACCCCTGCTGCGCCGAGCCGCTGCCCGTGCTCGGCCGCGACGTCACCGTGCCCCTCGTCACCGGCGGCGAGGTGACGTACGCGGCCCTCGACTACGCGGCGAGCGCCCCGGCGCTGCAGCGGGTGTGGGACGACGTGGCCGCGTACGCGCCGTACTACGGCAGCGTGCACCGCGGCGCCGGGTACCTGTCGCAGCTGTCGACCGACCTGTTCGAGAACTCCCGCAGGACGGTGGCCGAGTTCCTCGGCTGCCGGGAGGGCGACCAGGTGGTCTTCACCCGGTCCACGACGGACTCGCTGAACCTGCTCGCCGCCGCCCTGCCCGCCGACTGCCAGGTCTTCGTCTTCGAGACCGAGCACCACGCCTCGCTCCTGCCGTGGCGCGACGCGCGCGTCACGTATCTGAACGCCCCCCGTACGCCCGGCGAGGCGGTGCGCACCCTGGAGCGCGCGCTCGCCGACCGGGACCCCTACGGGCCCGCCCTGGTGTGCGTGACCGGTGCCTCGAACGTCACCGGTGAGCTGTGGCCGGTGCGCGAGCTGGCCGCCGCCGCGCACGCCCACGGCGCCCGCATCGTCCTCGACGCCGCGCAGCTCGCGCCCCACCACCCCGTGGACATCGCCGAGTTGGACGTCGACTGGATCGCCTTCTCCGGGCACAAGCTGTACGCGCCCTTCGGCTCCGGGGTGCTCGCCGGGCGGGCCGACTGGCTGGGCGAGGCCGAGCCCTACCTCGCCGGCGGCGGTGCCTCGCGCACGGTGACGCGGCGCGCCGACGGGGGAGTGGACGTCGAGTGGCACGACACGGCCGCCCGGCACGAGGCGGGCTCGCCGAACGTCATCGGCGCCTACTCCATCGCCGCCGCCTGCAAGGCCCTGACCGAGGCCGGGTTCGACTCCCTGGTCGCGCGGGAGCGGCAGCTCATCCAGAAGGTGCGCGAGGGGCTCGCCGAGGTGCCCGAGGTGCGGGTGCTCTCGCTGTTCGGCGACGACGCGCCCCGCGTCGGGGTCATCTCCTTCGTGGTCGACGGCTGGAACAGCTCGCACTTCGCGGCCGCGCTGTCCGCCGAGTACGGCATCGGCGTGCGCGACGGACTCTTCTGCGCGCACCCGCTGGTGCGCACGCTCCTCGGCAGCGCCCCGGACGAGCCCGGCGAGTGCGGCGCCCCGGAGGCCGCCCCCGGCGAGCGGTCGTTGAACGCGATCCGTGTGAGCTTCGGCGCGGGCACCCCGGACGAGCACGTCGAGCGGTTCGTACGGGCCGTCAAGGAGCTGGTCAGCGACGGCGCGCGGTGGAGCTACCGCACCGAGGACGGGCGCTGCGTGCCCGACACCGGCGCCGACACGGCGGCCACCGCGGCCTGACCCGGCAGGCGCGAGCCGAGCAGGATCATCCGCAGGGCCCGTTCGGTGGCGTCGGTGAGGAACTCCCCGCCCCGGCCGAGCGCCTCGGTGAGCGTGACGGGGGCGGGCAGGATCGCGCTGTAGGCGTCCACGCCCGCCGCCCGCACCAGGTGCGCCCCGTCGCCGATGGTGCCCGCGAGGGCGAGCACCGGGCGGCCGAACCGCTTGGCGCGGCGGGCCACTTCGGCCGGGACCTTGCCGCGCGGCGTCTGCCGGTCGAGGGCGCCCTCGGCGGTGACGACCAGGTCGGCGCGGGCCAGGCGGGCGTCCAGGTCGAGGTGGTCGAGGAGCACGTCGAAGCGCGGCAGGAGCCGGGCGCCGAGCGCGGCGAGGCCCGCGCCGAGGCCGCCGGACGCACCGGTGCCGGGGCCGTGGAACAGATCGGCGCCGACGTCGAGATCGCGGGTGAGGACGTACGCCCAGCGCTCCAGGCCCGCGGCGAGCTCCTCGACCTGGGCCGGGGTCGCGCCCTTCTGCGGGCCGAAGACGCGGGCCACGCCCTGCTCGCCGCACAGGACGTTGTGCTGGTTGCAGGCGACGAGCAGCTCGGCCTCGGCGAGGCGCGGGTCGGCGGCGGAGGCGTCGACGCGGTGCAGGCGCGGCAGCTCCCGGCCGCCCTGCGGCAGTTCCCAGCCGTCGGCGTCCAGGAGCCGCACGCCGAGGGCCTGCAGCGCGCCCGCGCCGCCGTCCGAGGTGCCCGAGTCGCCGCAGCCCACCAGGATGCGGCGGGCGCCCGTGTCGAGCGCGGCGCGGATCAGCTCGCCCACGCCGTACGTCGTGGTGGCGCCGGGGTCGCGCAGCTCGCGCGGCACCAGGCGCAGGCCCGCCGCGGCCGCCATCTCCACCACGGCGGTGCCCGAGTCGAGGAGCGCGAAGTGGGTGCCGATGCGCTCGCCGAGCGGGCCGGTGGCGGGCAGCGCGACGAGCCGCCCGCCCGCGGCCGCGGCGAGCGCCTGGGCGGTGCCCTCGCCGCCGTCCACGAGCGGGATCAGGTCGACCTCGGCGGCGGGCAGGACGCGCCGGACGCCCTGTGCGATGGCCTCGGCGGCGGACTGGGCGGACAGGGACTCCTTGAAGCCGCTGGGGGCGATGGCGACACGGCGGAGCGAGGACGGCGCGGGGGGCGTGTGCGGCACGGGACGTACTCCTTGAGGGCGGGGCGGGGCGGGGCGGGGCTCAGCGGCTGACGGGCACGCCGAGCAGCGGCCACACCGCGAGGGCGAACAGCAGGACGAGGGCGGCCGTGAGCGGGGCCAGGACGGCGGAGAGGCGCAGCAGGTCGCGCGGGGTGTAGGTGGGGGTGCCTGGGACCTCGGCGAAGAGGGTGACCGGCTTCGCGGAGGCGGGCAGGGTGTGGCAGAAGCCCGCGGCGGCCGTGGACGCGAGGGCCGCGGCGACCGGGTTCACGCCCGCGCCGAGGGCGGCGGCCACGACCAGCGGGACGAGGACCGACGAGCGGGCCGAGCGGGACTGCAGGACCAGGTGGGCCGCCGTGCTGACCGCGACGACGACGGCGAGGAAGAGCCAGGGCGGCACGTCGACGGGAAGCCCCGTCACGAGTCACGTCGCCGCGCCCGAGTCGGCGAGCGCCACGCCCATCGCCATCGTCGCGGCCATGAAGAGCAGCAGCGACCACGGCACGGTCTTCAGGGCGTCCTTGAGGCGGACGGTGCCGAGCGCGGGCGAGGCCGCCACGACCGCGCCGATCAGCGCGACCACCGCGGGCGGGACCCGGTGCAGCGGCTCGCTGCACCACAGCGCGACCACCGTGGCGAGCAGCAGCGCGCAGCGCGTCTCCGCGGGATCCCAGGGCCCGGTCACCGGGCGGTCGCTGTGCGCCTGGATGTCCTCGGCGGTGATCGCGACCGGGCCCGCGCGGTCCGCGCGGCGCGTGGTCGTCAGGAGCACGGCCTCGGCGGCGAGGTGGGACGAGACGACCGCGAGCGGCAGGCCGAGCAGCAGCCACTTCGTGAAGCCGATCTCCTGCCCGGTGCTCTCCCACAGGACGGACACCGTGATCAGATGCGCTCCGGCCCCGATCAGGGTCGCGACCGCGGACAGCAGGATGACGGTCGGGAAGAGCAGCGCCAGCATCACGACCAGGCGCCCGCGGTCGGCGAGGACCTTGGAGAGGGCCAGGAAGACGGGCAGCGCGAGCGCGGCCCGGCCGGAGGTGGCGGGCACCGCGAACGCCGTGACCACGAGTGCGGCGGTCGTCAGATGGGTCAGCTGCCGCACGCTGCGCGCCCCGCTGACCAGGAACGCCGCCGCACGCCCCGCGAGCCCGCTGCGCGCCACGGCGGCGGCGAGCACGAACGCGCAGATCAGCAGCCACACGGTGGCGTCCCCGAGGGTGCCGAAGAGGGTGTCGCTGCTGATCACGCCGGTGGCGGTGAGGGCGAGCCCCGCGCCGAGCGCGATGTACGTGTCGTCGATGGGCGTGCCGATCCAGGCGCAGGTGGCGAGCGCGAACACGGCGAGCGTGAGCCGGGCGTCGCCGCTCAGCCCCGCGAAGGTGCCGGGGACGGCGAGGAGCGCGCACAGGCTCAGGGCCAGGCACAGGAGGATCAGTTGCCGCGGTGTCGCTGTCACGCGTCCAGCGTCGCGGGGCGCGGTGAGCCCTCAATGAGCCGCACATGAAGGAAACTTCACCGAGCGCGCCCCCGCCACCGGCACGGGCGCGCGGGTGCTACCGCCCCGGCGGCACGGCTCGGGCGGCACGGCTCAGGCGGGCAGCCGGTACCCCATCCCGCGCACCGTCTCCAGGCGTTCCGCGCCCAGCTTCTTGCGCAGCGCCCGTACGTAGACGTCCACGATGTTGGAGCCGGGGTCGAAGTCGTAGCCCCACACGTGGGACAGGATCTGTTCGCGGGCGAGCACCTGCCCCGGGTGCCTCAGGAACAGCTCCAGGAGCACGAACTCACGGGCCGTCAGATCCACCGTCCGCTCCCCGGAGCGGGCCCTGCGGGTGCGCAGGTCGAGGGAGAGCGTGCCCGACCTGAGGACCGTCACCTCCGGCGCGCGCGCCGCCGTGCGCAGCCTGAGGCGCACCCGGGCGAGGAGTTCCTCGAAGCGGAACGGCTTGGTCATCCAGTCGTCGGCGCCGCCCTCCAGACCGGCCACCGTGTCCCGCACGGAGTCCCGGGCGGTGAGCACGATCACCGGCACCGTCACCCGGGCCTCGCGCAGTTCGCGCAGGACGGTGAAGCCGTCGCGGCCGGGCAGCCCGATGTCCAGGACGACCAGGTCGAAGCCGCCGGTGAGGGCGTACTCGTAGGCCGCGTCGCCGTCGCCGACCACGGTGGTGGTGAAGCCGTTGGCGCGCAGGCCCTTCTCGACGAAGGAGGCGATGCGTTCCTCGTCCTCGACGATGAGGATGCGGTTCACGTGCGTACCTCTTCCAGGGGGCGTACGAGGTCCAGGGTGAGGGTGAAGGTGGCGCCGCCGCCCTCGGTGGCGCCGAGGCCGACCCGGCCGCCGTGGGCCTCGGCGATCGCCCGGACGATGGCCAGGCCGAGGCCCGCGCCGCTGGTGCGGGCGCCGCGCCGGGACGTGCCGCGCCGGAAGCGCTCGAAGATGACGTCGGCGTCCTGGGCCTGGACGCCGGGGCCGCTGTCGGCCACGTACAGTTCGATGCGCGGGCCCGCGACGCGGGAGCCCACGCGGATGCGTTCGCCGCGCGTGGTGTGCTGCACGGCGTTCTGCGCGAGCTGCACCATGGCCTGGGTGATGCGCTGCGGGTCGAGGACGGCCTCGCGGTCGGCGACCTCGGCCAGCTCCCAGTGGCGCTCGCCGAGCGTGCGGGCCTTGACGAAGACGTCGGCGGTGAGCTCGGCGAGCCGCACCGGCTCCGGGGTGATGAAGTCCGGGCGCTCGGCCTTGGCGAGCAGCAGCAGGTCCTCGACGATGCGGCTCATCCGGTCCAGTTCGTCGGTGACCAGGCGCACGGTCTCCTCGCGCTCGGCCGGATCGTCGCCCATGAGCTCCAGATGGCCGCGGACGATGGTGATCGGGGTGCGCAGCTCGTGCCCGGCGTCGTCGACGAACTCGCGCTGCGCGGCGAAGGCCCGCTCCAGGCGGTCCAGCATGCCGTTGAACGTCTCGGCGAGCGCGGCGACGTCGTCGCGCCCGCGCACCGGGATGCGCCGGGTCAGGTCCTGCTCGGTCAGCTGGGCGGCGGCGGTGCGCACCAGACGGACCGGCTTGAGGATGCGCCCGGCCACGACCCAGCCGATGCCGGTCGTGAGCAGCAGCGCGACGCCGGAGATGGCGAGGAGGATGCGGAACACGTCGTCCGCCCTGGCCTGTTCGCCGCCCGGGTGGAAGGCGACGACGAAGGCGGCCTCCGGCTCGCCGCCGTGCGGGGCCACCTCGACCTTGGCCCAGCGCAGCTCGCCGGACGGCCGGTCGAGGGTGCCGGTGGAGCCCTGCGCGGCGAAGATCTGGCGACGGGCCGCGGGGTCGCGGTGCAGCGGGTGCGCGACGGACAGCTCACGGGCCTGGGTGAGCTGGGCGGGGCCCTGGCCGGGGCGGTGGACGAGCCCGATCAGCTCCTCGCCCGGGTCGGCGTACTGCCGCTCCAGGAAGACTTCGAGGAGGCGGCGCGGGTCGGTGAAGCCCGCGCCGGTCTCCGGGTCGACGCCCCCGTCCACGAAGTGCGTGAACTCCCCGGTCTCCTGGGTGAGCAGCCGGTTCACGCGGTGGTCGACGTCGCGCAGCAGGATCGAGCGGGTGGTCGCGGCGACGGCGGCGAACGCGACCGCCATCACCACGAGCAGCCACAGCAGGATGCGGACGCGCGCCGAGATGCGCCGGCGCACGGCCCCGCGGGAGTCGCCTCCCTGGGAGCCCTGGGAGCCCTGGGAGCCCTGGGAGTCGGGGGATCCGGGGGAGCCGGGCGGCTCATGGGTGTCGCGGGGGTCACGCGGGTCGGGGGAGGCACGCGGGTCAGCCGTCGTCGCCCGGCCCGTCGTCGTCGGTGTCGTCGGCATCGTCGCCCGGCCGCCCGGGTCCGCCGGATCCGGAGCCCCGGTCGTCGTCATCGTCATCCGTGTCCCCTGTGGCCCCCGCGCCGCCCTTGCCGTTCCCGCTCTCCTCGGAGCTCTCGCTGACCGGAGGCCGGTCGACGACCTGGTCGCCGGGGGTGGGCTGCGGCCCGGTGGGCGTGCCCGACGGGGAGCCGCTCTCCAGCTCCACCTTGGGCGGGACCTTCGGCTCGGCGGGGGAGTCCGTCAGGGCGTAGCTGGTCGCGGCGATGCCGAGGGGGATCGCCACGACGGCCGCGAGCGCCGCCATGCGGTGGGAGAAGACCATGGCAGCGAGCGTGCGGGGCGTACCGCGTCATCTGGATGAGCCGGGGATGAAGAAACCCTCATCCGGCGCGGAAGCCCCCATCCGGCGCGGTCCGGCGCTAGGAGTCGAGGCCGATCGCGAACGCGGCCTCCAGGTCGTGCTGCGAGTACGTGCGGAAGGCGACGTGCGTGTCCGTCCCCTCGACGCCCGGGATCTTGCTGATCCGGCCGGGGATGACGTCGGCCAGGTCGTCGTGGCGGGCCACCCGGACCATGGCGATCAGGTCGTACGTGCCCGTCACCGAGAAGACCTCGCTGACGCAGTCGAGGGCGGCGATCGACTCGGCGATCTCCGGGATCCGGTCGACGCTGGTCTTGATGAGCACGATCGCGGTGATCACGGCTGGCTGTCTCCCTCGGTGGCCGGTCCTGAGGCTTTCACTCTAGTCCCCCGCCGACAGCACACCCAGGCGAGGACAAAACCGAGCGAAAACCCCACCAGGTGCGCCAGATAGGCCACACCGGGCCCCTGTCGCTGCTGCCCCGCCGCCACCCACTGCAGCGCCACCCAGAACGGCAGCACCACCCAGGCCGGGAACCGCAGCGGCAGGAAGAACAGGAACGGGAAGAGGCTGGTGACGCGCGCCTTCGGGAAGAGATGGAGAAAGGCGCCGAGCACGGCGGAGATCGCCCCGGACGCACCGACGAGGGTCTGCCCGGACCCCGCGTGCGCGACGGCGTAGCCGAACAGGGCGAGACAGCCGCAGCACACGGCGAAGAACGCGTACCGGAGGTGGCCCATGCGTTCCTCGACCATCACGCCGAACACGTACAGGAACAGCATGTTGCCCAGGAGGTGCAGCCAGCTGCCGTGCACGAAGAGGGCCGTCAGGGGGGTGAGAGCGGCACGGGGCTTGCCGCTGAGGAGTTCGACGGGTACCACCCCCCAGCGTTCGAAGTAGGCCTGCTGGGCGGCGATGAGCCGGTCGCCCGTGCCGTACGAGGGGTTGAGTCCGGACAGCGGGGACAGGACGAAGACGACGCAGCAGACGGCGATCAGCGCGCACGTCACCGGGGCGGTCGGGCGCCTGAGCGCGCGGACCGTCGCCACGCCCCACGTGTTGATCATGCACAGAGCATGGCGTAAGCGAGCCAAACGGTACAGACCGCCTCGCCCGGGTCGTGGGGGGTACAGGACGGGCAGCCTCCGCAGGTGCGCGCGGTGGTCCTTACGCAGGCCTTAGGGTTACGGGAAATACGCATCACGGCCTCCTGAAGGAAAGCGAACGTCACGATGACGGTTCCCCTGCCGACCGACACCACCCGATGGCGCTGCACGCTCTGCGGCAACCTCACGCGGTTCGATGTGACCCGCTCCTCGAAGGTCGTCGAATATGTGCACCTCGACCTGGCCGGAGAGCCGAACGTCGAGGAACGCGAGGTGGTCAGTGAGACCATCGAGTCGGTCCGCTGCCGCTGGTGCAACGCGGTGGACCAGGTGGAACTCGTGGACAGGCCCGGGGCCGGCTCCTGAAGGGAGCGGGCCCCGCACAGCTAGTGGGGTGACCGATGGTGGAGAGCGCGGGCGGAACGCCGGAGGACGGCGCCGCCGAGGTGCTCGACCGTCCGCTGCCCGACGGCGTGCGGCGGGCGGTCGTACAGATCGTGTCGGACGGCTTCGGCGGCCTCACGGTGGGAGAACTGCCGCCGCAGCTGCGGCAGTACGCGCGCTTCACGCCCACCCGGCGCGTGAAGTTCGCGGGCAACGCCATGGCCGCGGCCCTGGAGGGCGACCCGGTGTTCCGCCAGCGCATCGGCGAACGCCTCCGCGAGGCCCAGCCCGAGCTGACCGCGGCCCTGGACGCGGGCACGCCCCCGCCCGCCGCCGACCCGCTGGACGTGGCGGCCGCCGCCTATGTGCTGCGCCCCACCGGCTGGGTGAAGCTCGTCACCGCCGCGGGCGAGGAGGCCCAGCGGGCGGACGCCGAGCGCGCCGACGAGGAGACCCGGGCCGAGCTGGAGCGGCTGCGCGCGGAACTCGCCGCCGCCCGCGCCCACACCAAGGCCGAGACCGAGCGGCTGCGCGCGGAGCTGGACGCGGCGAAGAAGGAAGCCGAATCGATGCACCGCAAGCTGCGCGGGGCACTCAGCGACGTCAAGCGCGGCGAGGCGGCCCTGCGCAAGGTCACCGCCGACGCCGAGGCCGCGCGTGCCGAGGGGCAGACGCAGCTTTCGGCCAGTGACAGCGAGACCCGGCGCCTGAAGGCCCGCCTCAGCGAGGCGGAGGCGGCCCTTGAGGCCACCCGCAGGGCCGCGCGCGAGGGCCGCAGCGTCGAGGACATGCGGGTGCGCCTGCTGCTCGACACCGTGCTCGACGCGGCCCAGGGGCTGCGCCGCGAACTCGCGCTGCCGCCGGTGTCGGTGCGCCCCGCCGAGACCGTGGACGCCGTCGAGCCCGGCCGCATGACGCCCAAGGACATCGCGGCCCGCGCCCTGTCCGAGAACGACCCGGCGATCCTGGACCAGTTGCTCGCGCTGCCCCAGGCGCATCTGGTCGTCGACGGCTACAACGTCACCAAGACCGGCTATCCCACGATGCCCCTGGACAAGCAGCGGCTGCGCCTGCTCGGCTCGCTCTCGCAGCTCGCGCTGCAGACCGGGGCCGAGGTCACCTGCGTCTTCGACGGCGCCGAGCTGGCCGCGCCGGTGCTGCTCGCGCCGCCGCGCGGGGTACGGGTGCTCTTCTCGAAGCCGGGTGTCACGGCCGACGAGCTGATCCGTCAGCTCGTGCGCGCCGAGCCGCCGGGGCGGCCGGTGATCGTCGCCTCGACCGACCGCGAGGTGGCCGACGGCATCGCCAAGGCCGGGGCGCGGCCGGTGGCGTCCGTGGTGCTCCTGAAGCGGCTTACGCGCGGCTAGCCGGGATCCGTAACTCACGTTCCCTATGCCTGAATTGGACCGTTGCCGCATGCGACGGAGCGTCAACTGACCGCTACGGTCCGTCGATCAACTGTAAAGAAAACGCTCGTTGACCGAATTTTTCGCGGTCAGGATTTGATCTGATCACAACGGGGTCACTAGGGTCGCGGCCAGACCTCCGCTCTGTTGATCACTCATCGAAGGAGCCGCCTTCGTGGCTTCCCACCGTCGTCTCAAGCAGCCGGGCCGCGCCCGCGTGACCGTGCTCACCGCGACCGCCGCGGCGGCCGTGGCGCTCACCTCGCAGGCGGCCAACGCCGCACCGAGCGAGAAGCCGAGCAAGGACGAGGTGAAGTCCAAGGTCGACAAGCTCTACGAAGAGGCGGAGAAGGCGTCCGAGAAGTTCAACGGCGCCAAGGAGAAGCAGCAGAAGCTGGAGAAGCAGGTCGACCGCCTCCAGGACAAGGTCGCCCGCGGCCAGGACGACCTCAACGACCTGCGCGGCGGCCTCGGTTCGCTCGCCAGCGCGCAGTACCGCTCCGGCGGCATCGACCCCTCCCTGCAGCTGTTCCTCTCCGCCGACCCGGACAGCTACCTGGACAAGGCCTCCGCGCTCGACCAGCTGAGCACCAAGCAGGCCGAGGCGCTCAAGAAGATCCAGGCGAAGCAGCGCACCCTCGCGCAGCAGCGCAAGGAGGCCTCCGACAAGCTCGCCGACCTCGCCACCACGCGCGAGGAGCTCGGCAAGAAGAAGCGCGAGGTCCAGGGCAAGCTCGGCGAGGCGCAGCGCCTGCTCAACACGCTGTCCGCCAAGGAGCGCGCCGCCCTCAAGGCCAAGGAGGACCGCGCGAGCCGCGACGCCGAGCGCAAGGCCTCGGACACGGCCGACGCACCCAAGACCAAGGCGCCCCAGGGCGGCGTCAAGGGTTCGAGCCGCACGATGGCCGCGTACGCCGCCGCGCAGAGCAAGATCGGCTCGCCGTACGTCTACGGCGCCAGCGGCCCCAGCTCCTTCGACTGCTCCGGCCTCACCTCCTGGGCCTACGCCCAGGCCGACGTCTCCATACCCCGGACCTCGCAGGCCCAGGCCAGCTTCGGCACCCGCATCGCGTCGCAGAGCGACCTCAAGGTCGGTGACCTGGTCATCTTCTACGGCGACCTGCACCACGTCGGCTTCTACGCGGGCAACGGCCAGGTGCTGCACGCCCCGCGCACCGGCGCCGTGGTGCGCTACGAGTCGATCAACAACATGCCGTTCCAGTTCGGCGTCCGCATCTGACCCCGACGGCCGTAGCGGCACCGCCCAATCGGGCGAATTCCGCCACCTTCCAGTGACCCCGCGCCCCGCCGATGACCTGCGTCTGAGGCGGGGCGTCACCGTGCGTAGGCACCGGAGGTCGTTGGTCGCGACCTGATCACGCGGCTACTGTCGCGCGCGTTCCCCGACAACCGGGGTACGGCTCCCGCGTCCGCGGGGGTCCGTCCAGCGGAAGGGAGAGCGGCTACCCGTGGGGTCCCATCGCCGTCCCGCAGTCACCGGCCTCGACCGGAGCGCACGCGCCGCCACCGTCACCGTGCTGTCCGCCGCCACCGCGGCCGCGGCCTTCGCGGTGCCCGCGAGCGCCGCCCCCGCCGACCCGCCGGCCGCGACAAAGGCCAAGGTCGACCGGCTCTACGAGCAGGCCGAGCAGGCGACGGAGGCGTTCAACAAGGCCGACGAGCGCGCGGACACGCTGCGCCGCCAGGTCGAGCGGTCCAAGGACAAGGTCGCCCGCGGCCAGGAGCGCATCAACGAGATGCGCGGCACGCTCGGCACGCTCGCCGAGGCCCAGTACCGCTCGGGCGGCATCGACCCCTCGCTCGCCCTCATGCTCTCCTCCGACCCGGACGCCTATCTGGACAAGGCCTCGGCCCTGGACCGCCTCAGCGCCCGCCAGACCGGCCACCTCACCAAGCTCCAGCGCGCCCAGCGCGCCCTCGCCCAGGAGCGCACCGAGGCGGGGCGCAAACTGGCCGAACTGGAGAAGAGCCGCACGACCGTGGCCCGCCACAAGCGCACCGTCGAGGAGAAACTGGCCAAGGCGCGGCGGCTGCTCAACTCCCTCTCGGCGACGCAGCGCGAGGCGTACGACAGGTCCTCGCGCTCGACGGACGGCGGCTCGTCGCGGCCCGACCTCGCGAGCGCCGGGGCACCGGCGTCCTCGCGCGCGGCCGCCGCCATCGCCGCGGCCCGCTCGGCGGTCGGCAAGCCCTACGTGTGGGGCGCCAACGGCCCCTCCGGCTTCGACTGTTCGGGCCTCACCCAGTGGTCGTACGCGCAGGCCGGCGTCGGCCTGCCGCGCACCTCGCAGGCGCAGCGCTACGCCGGGACGCAGGTCCCGCTCTCCCAGGCGCAACCCGGTGACCTGGTCACCTACCGCGACGACGCCAGCCACGTCGGGATGTACGTGGGCAACGGCCAGGTCGTGCACGCGCCCTACCCGGGCGCCGCGGTGCGCTACGACCCGGTGGGGATGATGCCGGTGTCGTCCGTGACCCGGGTCTGAGTGACGCGATTGCGCGGGTGACCCGCCGTCCGCCGGGGGCCGCGCGCCCCGCCCCCGTACGATCGACAACGTGGCTGGTCGACGGCGTGGACGTGGAGTGCGGGCGGCGGGAGTCGGTCTCGCGGTGCTCGCCCCCCTCGCGTTCGCGGGCTGCGGCGGCCCCGAGCCCGCGGACACCGTGCCCGACGGGGTGCGGGAGCTCCTGGAGCGGCGCGCGGCGGCGGTGCTCGACCGCGACGAGCGGGCCTACCGGGCCACGGGCGGCCCGGTCACCACGTTCGACAACGTCCGTGAGCTGCCGCTGAGGTCGTGGTCGTACCGCCTCAAGGACTTCGACCGCGACGGGGCGCGCGCCACCGTCACCGCCGAGCTGCGCTACCGCGTCGCGGGCTACGACCGGGCGCCGCTCGGCGTCGACCGCACGCTGGTCCTGCGCGAGCGCGACGGCCGCTGGTCCGTGGGCTCCGAGCGGCCCGCGCGCAAGGCCGCCGAGCAGCTCTGGGACCAGGGCCGCGTGGAGTCCGTGCGCGGCACCCACAGCCTGGTCCTCGGCGTCGGCAGGGAGCGCGCGGACCTCAGGCGGTACGCGCGGCTCGCCGACGACGCGGTGCCCGACGTGAGCGCCGCCTGGCCGCGCCCGTGGGCGGGCCGGGTCGTGGTGCTCGTCCCCAGGTCCCTGAACGGCATGGCCGACCTGCTGGGCGCGCCCGCCTCCGGCTACCAGGGCATCGCCGCGGTCACCACGGGCGAGGCGGGCGGCTCGGGCCGGGCGCCCGCGGACCGGATCATCATCAACCCCGACGCGTACGGAGTCCTCGGCGACCTCGGTAAACAGGTCGTCCTCACGCACGAGGCCACGCACGTCGCCACCCGCGCCGACACCTCACGGGCCACCCCGCTGTGGCTCTCCGAGGGCTTCGCGGACTGGGTCGGCTACCGGGGCACGGGCCGCGCGCCCGAGCAGGCCGCCCCCGAGCTGCGCCGCGCGGTCGTGGACGGCTCGCTGCCCGCGGTCCTGCCCGAGGACGCCGACTTCGGCTTCAGCGGCGACGCGAACCGCCTCTCCCGGGCGTACGAGGGGTCCTGGCTGGCCTGCCGGATGATCGTCGAGAAGTGGGGCGAGCGGAAGCTCGTGGAGTTCTACGCGGCCGTCGGCGCCCACGACGAGCGCGCGGGCGCGGTGGAGAAGGAGCTGCGGGACGTCCTGGGCGTCAGCACCGAGGACTTCACCGCGCGCTGGCGGGACTACCTGCGGCGGCAGCTGGGCTGAGCGCGGGGGCGGCCTTGACGACCGTCTGCCGCCACAGCGTCCGGCAGGCGAGGAACGCCGCCGCCACGAGCAGGCCGTTGCGCACGACGAGCAGCGTCACGCCGAGCGCGTCGCTCGCCACCACGTGCGCGAACCACACGGGGAACTCCAGGAACGTCACGAGCGTGGCGAGCAGCACGAGCCGGGCGGGCACGGCCATCCGGCTGTCCCGGTACGCCAGGCACACCGCCGCGACCCCCACCAGCCACACCAGGTACTGCGGGCTGATCACCCGGCTCGTCGTGGTGAAGAGCAGCACCGCCGCGAAGGCCGCGTCCGCCGGGGTGGTCACCGACCAGGCGCGGGCCCGCGCCCGCCACAGCAGCAGCCAGCCGAGGGCCGCCACCGACAGGACCTGCGCGCCCGTGCTCACCACGGGTACGTAGGGGCCGAGGAACTCCACCGAGCCGTAGTTGAGCTGCACGGTGCCCTGCCAGCCCAGGTGGCGCGCGACGTGGAAGACGAGCGCGCCGAGGGACTCCACCTCCGTGCCCCGGTCGCGCTGGAAGGCCAGGAACGCGAAGGCGCCCGGCATCGCCACCACGGACACCAGCGCGACCGCGGCCGCCGTGGCCGCCGCCGCGCCCCAGGAGCGCCGCGTCGCGGCTCCGCGCGGGGCGCCCACGAGCAGCAGCACCGGCCACACCTTCACCAGCGCGCCGAGCCCGGCGACGGCTCCCGCCGCGCGGGCCCGGCGCGCGCCCGCCAGCAGGGCGGCGACCGCGAGCGCCGTCACCATCAGGTCGTACCGGGCGTAGGCGGTCGGGCCGAGCAGCGCCACGCCCGCCGTCCACACCCACACGCCGCGCGGCGTGCGGCCCGGCCGTCCGCCCGCGTGCGCCAGCAGGCCCGTCACCACCGCGTCCGCCGCGAACGACAGGAGGAAGAACGCGGCGGGATAGCTGAGGAACGGCAGCAGCCCGGGACCGAGCACCGCGAGCGCCGCGGCGGGCGGGTACTGCCAGGTGACGTCGTCGAGCGGGAACGTGCCGGTGCGCAGGACGTCGTACCAGCCCTGGTAGATGAACGTGACGTCGCTGGTGACGTCGGGGCCCGGCGTCACGATCACCCGGAAGACGCACAGCAGGAGCACGGCCCTGGTCAGGATCCAGACGGCCAGGAGCCCCAGCTCGTGGACACCGGTCCGCGGTGCGGGTGCGGGTGCGGGTGCGGGTGCGGGTGCCGGGTCCGCGAGCGTGCTCGCACCCGTGCTCGTCTCCGTGTCCTGCCCCGCGGCCGTGCTCGTGCTCGTGCCCGCCATGCGCACCTCGCCCGTTTTCCAGTACTTCATTCCTATTCGTCGGTCATGATGCCCGGACCGGGGGCGGGGTCGTGTGAGGCGGGGCCGTGCGACGCGCGGGGGCGCCCGGCCGGTACTGTCAGCCGCGATGCACAAGACCCTGATCGTCACGAACGACTTCCCGCCCAGGCCCGGTGGCATCCAGGCGTTCCTGCACAACATGGCGCTGCGGCTCGACCCGGCCGAGCTAGTCGTCTACGCCTCCACCTGGAAGCGCGGCCGCGAGGGCGCCGAGGCCACCGCCGCCTTCGACGCCGAGCAGCCCTTCACGGTCGTCCGCGACCGGACGACGATGCTGCTGCCCACGCCCCGCGTCACGCAGCGCGCCGTCTCGCTGCTGCGCGAACACGGCTGTACGTCGGTGTGGTTCGGCGCGGCGGCACCGCTCGGCCTGATGGCGCCCGCCCTGCGCAAGGCGGGGGCCCGGCGCCTGGTCGCGACCACGCACGGGCACGAGGCGGGCTGGGCCCGGCTGCCCGCGTCCCGTCAGCTCCTGCGCCGCATCGGCGAGTCCACGGACACCCTCACCTACCTGGGCGAGTACACGCGCTCGCGCATCGCCGCCGCGCTGACGCCCGCCGCGGCCGCGCGCATGGTCCAACTGCCGCCCGGCGTCGACGAGAAGACCTTCCACCCCGGCTCGGGCGGCGCCGCGGTGCGGGCGCGCCTCGGCCTCACCGACCGCCCCGTCGTGGTCTGCGTGTCCCGGCTCGTCCCCCGCAAGGGGCAGGACACCCTGATCCTCGCCATGCCCCGGATCCTCGCCGCCGAGCCCGACGCGGTGCTGCTGATCGTGGGCGGCGGGCCGTACGAGAAGGAGCTGCGCAAGCTCGCCGCCGAGACGCGGGTCGCGGACTCCGTGGTGTTCACCGGGGCCGTGCCGTGGGCCGAGCTGCCCGCGCACTACGGCGCCGGGGACGTCTTCGCCATGCCCTGCCGTACCCGCCGCGGCGGGCTCGACGTCGAGGGCCTCGGCATCGTCTATCTGGAGGCCTCCGCCACGGGCCTGCCGGTCGTCGCCGGGGACTCCGGCGGGGCACCGGACGCCGTCCTCGACGGGGAGACCGGCTGGGTCGTCAGGGGCGGGTCCCCCGAGGCCGCGGCCGAGCGGATCCTGCCCCTGCTCGGCGACGCGGAGCTGCGCCGGCGGATGGGGGAGCGGGGCCGCGCCTGGGTCGAGGAGCGCTGGCGCTGGGACCTCCTGGCGGAGCGGCTGCGGGACCTGCTGTAGCCCTGGCTTCGCCTTGATCGGCCTGCGGCCTCGTCCTCAAACGCCGGACGGGCTGGATGGTCACGGCCCGAGCCGGAGACGTTCAGCCCGTCCGGCGCTTGAGGACGAGGCGCGAAGCGCCGATGAACCCGCGCGGGCTACCCCCGGTACAGCGCCTCGATCTCGTCGGCGTAGTCCTTCGCCACCACGTTGCGCTTCAGCTTCAGGGACGGCGTGAGGTGCCCGGAGTCCTCCGTGAACTGCGCGGACAGGACCCGGAACTTGCGCACCGACTCCGCCTTGGAGACCGCCGCGTTGCCGTCGTCCACGGCCCGCTGGACCGCGGCGAGCAGCTCGGGATCCTCCCGCAGCGAGGCCGCCGTGGCCCCGGCGGGCTTCCCGTTCTCCTGGGCCCACCGGCCGAGGAACTCCTCGTCGAGCGTGACGAGCGCGGCCACGAACGGCCGCCCGTCCCCGACGACCATGCACTCGGCGACGAGCGCGTGCGCGCGGATGCGGTCCTCGATGACGGCGGGCGCGACGTTCTTGCCGCCCGCCGTCACGATGATCTCCTTCTTGCGGCCGGTGATCCGCAGATACCCGTCCTCGTCGAGCGTGCCGATGTCCCCGGTGTGGAACCACCCGTCCGCGAGGGCCTCCTCGGTGGCACCCTCGTTGTTCCAGTACTCCTTGAACAGGTGCTCGCCGTGCAGCAGCACCTCGCCGTCGTCGGCGATGCGGACGACCGAGCCGGGCAGCGGCTGCCCGACCGTACCGATCTTCTGCCGGTCCCAGGGGTTGAAGGCGGTGGCCGCGCAGGACTCGGTGAGGCCGTAGCCCTCCAGAACGGTGAAGCCGATGCCGCGGAAGAAGTGGCCGAGGCGCTCGCCGAGCGGGGCGCCGCCGGAGATGGCGTACTCGCCGCGCCCGCCGAGGACGGCCCGCAGCTTGCTGAAGACGAGCTTGTCGAAGAGCTTGTGCTTCAGCCGCAGGCCGAGCGAGGGGCCGCCCGGGGCGTCGAGCGCGCGGCTGTAGGCGATCGCCGTGTCCGCGGCCTTGTCGAAGATCTTGAGCTTGCCGTCGGCCTGGGCCTTGGCGCGCGCCCCGTTGTAGACCTTCTCGAAGACGCGCGGCACCCCGAGGATCAACGTCGGCCGGAACGCGGCCAGTTCGTCCGTGAGGTGCTTGATGTCGGGGGCGTGGCCCAGCTTGATGGGGGCCATCAGCGCGGCGACCTCCACCAGACGGCCGAAGACGTGCGCGACGGGCAGGAACAGGAGCACCGAACACTCGCCCGTGCGGAACAGCGGGTTGAGCCGCTCCACCACGTTGCCGCACTCCGCGAAGAAGCTGCGGTGGGTGAGGACGCAGCCCTTGGGGCGGCCCGTGGTGCCCGAGGTGTAGACGATGGTCGCCGGGTCGTCGGCGCCCGCGACCGCGCTGCGCTCGTCCACGGCCGCGTCGGAGACCTCCGCGCCCGTCCGGTTCAGCTCCGCCACGGCGTCCCGGTCGATCTGCCACACGTGCGCCAGGGCCGGGAGCCGGTCGCGCACCGACTCCACGGCCGCCGCGTGCGCGTCCGACTCGACGACGCAGGCCACGGCGCCCGAGTCGCCGAGGATCCACTGGATCTGCTCGGCCGAGCTGGTCTCGTACACCGGCACGGTGACCGCGCCCGCGCTCCAGATCGCGAAGTCGAACAGCGTCCACTCGTAGCGCGTACGGGACATCAGACCCACCCGGTCGCCCGGCCCGACGCCCGCCGCGATCAGCCCTTTGGCGGCGGCCCGCACCTCGGCGAGGAAGGCCGTCGCCGAGACGTCCTCCCAACGTCCGTTCACCTTGCGGCCGATGACGGCGACATCCGGATGCTGCGCGGCGTTGCGGCGGACGATGTCGGTCAGATTGCCGTCCGCGGGGACCTCGTACAGGGCCGGAAGGCTGAACTCGCGCAAGACTGCTGCTCCTACATAGGGCGCCGACGCCACGACGTTGTGCGATGCGACGGTGCGGTCCAAGGTCGGGCAGGCGCTCAGCCGAAGGGGGGCTTACGGGGGGTTCGTCGAGGTGCCGAGCGCTACTGGACTGCCCGGACGTTACCCACCGGTATGGCTGGTTCGGTAGGGGGGCCGGGCCAGATGTTCCGTGCGTCACACGACGTTGTGGTCTGAACCGCACAGTACGCCACGCACTTCCTGACTCGGAAGTAACCGCAGGTCCCCCGCCGCGCCCGGCCCCCTCACCCCGCCCTGTCCCGCCCCGCACCGGGCGGCTTAGGGTGACCGGCATGCCAGGTTTCCGGGTCCATGTGGTCAGTGACGTGCACGGCAACGCCAAGGATCTGGCCCGCGCGGGCGACGGCGCCGACGCCGTGGTCTGCCTGGGCGATCTCGTGCTCTTCCTCGACTACGCGGATCACGCGCGCGGCATCTTCCCCGACCTGTTCGGCAAGGAGAACGCCACCCGCCTGGTCGAGCTGCGCACCGCGCGCCGCTTCGAGGAGGCCCGCGTGTTCGGCGCGTCCCTGTGGGCGGGCATCGACCGGGGCCCCGCCGTGGAGAGCGCCGTCCGCAAGCAGTACGCGGAACTCTTCGCGGCCTTTCCCGCCCCGACGTACGCCACGTACGGCAATGTCGACATCCCGCGTCTCTGGCCTGAATACGCCGGGCCCGGCACCACCGTCCTCGACGGCGAGCGGGTGGAGATCGGCGGCCGCGTCTTCGGCTTCGTCGGCGGCGGCCTGCGCACCCCCATGCGCACCCCGTACGAGATCAGCGACGAGGAGTACGCCGCCAAGATCGAGGCCGTCGGCGAGGTGGACGTGCTCTGCACGCACATCCCGCCGGAGGTCCCCGAGCTCGTCTACGACACCGTGGCCCGCCGCTTCGAGCGCGGCAGCCGCGCCCTGCTCGCCGCCATCCGCAGGACCCGGCCGCGCTACTCCCTCTTCGGCCACGTCCACCAGCCGCTCGTCCGGAGGATGCGGATCGGGTCGACGGAGTGCGTGAACGTCGGACACTTCGCGAGTGCCGGACGGCCCTGGGCCCTGGAGTGGTGACCAGCGCGCGCGGCGCCCGGGGTAGCCTTCACGCGGCAGACACACCACCCCGTACCGGACCGCATCTGGAGGAGCCACGGCGATGGCGGAACACACCAGCTCGAGCATCACGATCGAGGCGGCACCGGCCGACGTCATGGGCGTGATCGCCGACTTCGCCCGCTATCCGGAATGGACCGGAGAGGTCAAGCAGGCCGAGGTCCTGGCGACGGACGGCGCGGGCCGCGCCGAGCAGGTCCGCCTCGTCATGGACGCGGGCGCGATCAAGGACGACCAGACGCTCGCCTACACCTGGACCGGCGAGCACGAGGTCTCCTGGACCCTCGTCAAGTCCCAGATGCTGCGCTCCCTGGAGGGCTCCTACCTCCTCAAGGCCGCGGGCACCGGCACCGAGGTGACCTACCGGCTCACCGTCGACGTCAAGATCCCCATGCTCGGGATGATCAAGCGCAAGGCGGAGAAGGTCATCATCGACCGCGCCCTGGCGGGCCTGAAGCAGCGCGTGGAGACGAAGTAGTCCGGCTCTGCTGGTCCCGGCCGCGGGCCATCGTCCCGCGGGACGGGACGGGTGGGCACAGCCCAGGCGCCGAGCAACCGGACAGTTAGGCCCCGTACAGACCCATGCGCACCCTCCTCATCACCGGCCCCGGCGGCGCCGGGCGGACCACCCTGGCGGCGGCCACCGCCCTCGCCGCCGCCCGCGCGGGCACCCGCACCCTGGTGCTCTCCGCCGACCCCCAGGACACCCTCGGCACGGCCCTGGGCACCCCCACGGGCCCCCGCCCCCGGGCCGTCACCGACGGCCTGACGGCGCTGCGGCCCGCCCCGGACGACTCCTTCCGCGACGACCTGCTCGCCCTCCAGGACCACGCGGGCGCCGCCCTCGACCTGCTCGGCGCCGACCGGCTCGACGGCGAGGAGCTGACCCCGCTGCCGGGAGCCGAGGAGCTGGCCCTGCTGCGCGCCCTGCGCGACGCCGCCCGGGGGGCGCACGGCCCGTACGACACCCTCGTCGTCGACCTGCCCGCCGCGCCCCGCGCCCTCGCGCTGCTCGCCCTGCCCGAACAGCTGCGCCGCTATCTGCGCCGCCTCCTTCCCCCGGAGCGGCAGGCGGCCCGCGCGCTGCGCCCCGTCCTCGGCCGGCTCGCGGGCGTCCCCGTGCCCGCCGCGTCCCTGTACGAGAACGCGGCCCGCTGGGACGACCGGCTCGCCGCCGCGCGGAGCCTGCTCGACGCCCCGGGCACCAGCGTGCGCCTGGTCGTCGAACCGGGCCCCGCCGCCGTCGACGCCGTGGCCCGCACCGCGCTCGGCCTCGCCCTGCACGGCCTGCGCCTGGACGGCCTCGTCGCCAACCGCGTGCTGCCCGACGGCGGCGACAGCCCCTGGCTCGCCGCGCTCCGCGCCCAGCAGCACAAGGCCCTGGCGGAGTGGGACGCCGCCCGGGCGGAGTGGGGCGCCGCCCACCCCACGCACCGCGTTCCGCACCTCGGCCAGGACCCGCGCGGCCTCGACGACCTCACCGCGCTGGGTCCGGCGGCCCCGGGCCCCGCGCCCGCGCCCCTGGACTGGCCCGTCACCGACGCGCTCGCCGAGGAGTCCCTGCTGATCTGGACCGTCCCGCTGCCCGGCGCCGTCCGCGACGACCTCGGCCTGGTGCGGCGCGGCGACGAACTGGTGCTGACCGCGGGCCCGTTCCGCCGGATCGTTTCGCTGCCCTCCGCGCTGCGCCGCTGCACCGTCAGCGGAGCGGGCCTGCGCGACGGCTGCCTGCGCGTCCGCTTCACCCCCGACCCGGACCTGTGGCCCCGGACCCGGTGAACGCCTTACCGCCATTCGGGTAACGTCGAGAGTACGAAATCGTCGGCCCTGCGCAGGAGTCAGCCCGCCATGAGCGATGCCACTGAGCGTGACGCGCACGACGCGTCCGAGCCGGAGCGCCCGCGGGACGCCGCCCCCGAGGGCCCCGAGCCCCGCGAGGACGCCGCCGCGGCCCCGGACGACGACGCCTGGGCGACCGCGTGCGCCGAGGACCTCGCGGCGGAGAAGGCCCGCCGCCGCGCGCGGTACGGCCCGCCGCCCGGCTCCGCGGCCGAAGAGCTGCGCAAGCTCGTCGACGCCGTCTCGGAGAAGCTCTCCGGCCTCCAGGCGCCGCTGCTCGGCGCGGTCGCCCAGGGCGCCGTGCAGGAGACGGTGCAGCAGGTCGTCCGCCAGGCCAAGGCCGCCGTCGAGCCCGTCATCGAGCGCAACCCCGACGTCTTCGACCACCTGGCCGCCGCGGGCTCCGAGCTGCTCGCCGCCTACCGCAGCGCGGTCACGGCCCAGGAGGGCCGCTGGACCCGCGACGAGGCGGGCCGCCCGGCCGCCCCGGACGGATCCGGGCGTCCCGAAGACGGTCCCGGACCCGGCGAACACATCGATCTGGACTGACCCCCCTCCGGTACGGTGGGCCGTAGCGGGGCTCGATCGAACTGAGGGATACATGGGACTCACCATCGGCGTCGACATCGGCGGCACGAAGATCGCGGCCGGAGTGGTCGACGAGGACGGTCACATCCTGTCGACGTTCAAGGTGCCCACACCGGGCACCCCCGAGGCCATCGTCGACGCGATCGCCTCCGCCGTGGAGGGCGCGCGAGCCGGGCACGAGATCGTCGGCGTGGGCATCGGCGCCGCCGGATACGTCAACCGCCAGCGCTCCACGGTCTACTTCGCGCCGAACATCGACTGGCGCCAGGAACCGCTCAAGGACAAGGTCGAAGAGCGCGTGGGCCTGCCGGTGGTGGTCGAGAACGACGCCAACGCGGCCGCCTGGGGCGAGTACAAGTTCGGCGGCGGCAAGGGCCACCGCAACGCCATCTGCATCACGCTCGGCACCGGCCTCGGCGGCGGCATCATCATCGGCAACAAGCTGCGCCGCGGCCACTTCGGCGTCGCCGCCGAGTTCGGCCACATCCGCATGGTGCCGGACGGCCTGCTGTGCGGCTGCGGCAGCCAGGGCTGCTGGGAGCAGTACGCCTCCGGCCGCGCCCTCGTGCGGTACGCCAAGCAGCGCGCCAACGCCGCCCCGGAGAACGCCGAGTACCTCCTCTCGCTCGGCGACGGCACCCCCGACGGCATCGAGGGCAAGCACATCTCCATGGCCGCCCGCCAGGGCGACCTGGTCGCCGTGGACTCCTACCGCGAGCTGGCCCGCTGGGTCGGCGCGGGCCTGGCCGACCTGGCCTCCCTCTTCGACCCGTCGGCCTTCATCATCGGCGGCGGCCTCTCGGACGAGGGCGAGCTGGTGCTCGAACCCATCCGCAAGTCCTTCAAGCGCTGGCTCGTCGGCGCGCAGTGGCGCCCCGAGGCCAAGGTCATCGCCGCCCAGCTCGGCAACAAGGCGGGCCTGGTCGGCGCCGCGGACCTCGCCAGGGAGCCCGACCCGGTGATGTGACGCCCCTGGCTCCCCGCGCGGAGCCGGGGCTGCTGCCGACCGCGCCCCGCGCCCGTCCGCACACGCCGGGCGGGCCGGACGTCCGCCGGGTGAGCCGGTGCCGTCCGGCCCGCCCGGCGTTTCCCGTATCTTGATCGCCATGCCCACGAGCCCGACGCGTACGCTGCCCAACTCCCGCACCGAGCCGGACGGTTCGGCCGTCATCCGGGTGCTCAGCTACAACATCCGTTCGATGCGCGACGACACCGACGCGCTCGCCCGCGTCATCTCCGCGTGCGAGCCCGACCTGGTCCTCGTGCAGGAGGCACCCCGGTTCTTCCGCTGGCGCAAGAAGCTCGCGCGGCTCGCCCGCGCCTGCGACCTGGTGACGCTCTCCGGCGGCGGCACCGCGGCGGGGCCCGCGCTGCTCTGCTCGCTGCGGGCCACCGTCGAGCGGACCGAGGACGTCCTGCTCCCGCTGACGCCGGGCCAGCACCGGCGCGGCTTCGCGACGGCCGTCGTCCGCTTCGGCGGCGCCCGGCTCGGCGTCCTGAGCTGTCATCTGAGCCTGCGGGACGAGGAGCGGTACGCGCAGGGCGGCATGCTCCTCGACCGGATCGCCGGGATGGGCGTCCCGCACGCGGTGGCGGGCGGCGACCTCAACGACCGCCCCGACGGCCGTACGTTCCGCAGGCTCGCCGACGGCCTCCAGGACTGCTGGGCCACCGCCCCCTGGGGCGGCGAACAGACCTCGACCCCGGCCGACCCGCACCAGCGCATCGACGCGGTCTTCGCCACGCCGGGCGTCCAAGTCCTCGGCTGCGGCGTGCCGTTGGGCCACCCCGGCGTACGCGACGCGGACCTCGGGGCGGCCACGGACCACCTGCCGGTCCTCGCCGCGCTCAGAGTGCCCGCACAGTCGGCGGGCTCGGACAGGCCCTAGACCACGGCCCCGCGTCCGGGGTCGTCGTCCTCCTCCTCGTCACCGCTCTTCATGCGGGCCACCAGGGTCGCGAAGCCGCCGAGGAAGCCGCCGATGCCGATCGTCGTGAGCCACCACGTCATCTCCCAGCCGAGCAGCACGGCGAGCAGGAGCAGCAGCGGGCCGCCGAGCACCGCGAGCCAGGCGAACTTGGCGGTGACGTCCGCGTCCGGCAGCGGCGGCGGCTCGGGCGGCACGAAGTGGCCCTCGTCGCTCTCGTCGAAGTCGTCGTCCGAGGCCTCGGCCGCGGCGTAGTCGCGCGGGCCGCCCCCGGCGACACCGGGGGCGAAGGAGACGGAGCTGCCGAGCGGACGCGCCGCGTCGCCCGCGCCGGACTTGTCGCCGGTGTCCTTGGACAGGTCGGGGCGCGGCCCGTCGTCCGCGGTGTCGTTGGCTTCCGGCTCCAGGAGCGCCAGGTCCTCCACGGACTTGAACGGCTTCGCGCCGGGCGGGTCCGCGGGCTCCTCGCCGTACCCCGCGACGATGGCCCGCCACGCGGCGTCCTCGTCCAGGGGCACCGCGCGCTCCTCGCCGGCGGGCGCGGTCTGCTCCTCGGGCTCGCGGCTCTCGTCGCGGTCCTGCTGCTCAGCCACCGGTGGCCGTCCCTTCCTTGCCTGCGCTGGGGGCGAGCCGGCCGATGAATCCGTAGCTCTCCTCGAAGATCCGGTCCGCATCGTGGTCCAACGTCGCGACGTGGTAGCTCTGTTCCAGCAGGATCTCGGTGACGTCCGTGGACGAGACGCGGCTGAGGATGCGGGCGGAGTCGGCGGGCGGCACCACGTGGTCGTTCGGGCTGTGCAGGAGCAGCAGCGGCTGGGTGACCTGGGGCAGCTCCGCGTCGACCAGGCGGAAGAAGCGCCGCATCGAGTGCGCGGCGTGCAGCGGCACCCGGTCGTACCCGATCTCGGCCGAGCCCTCCTTGGCGATGTCGCTGGCGATGCCCTTGGTGGTGGGCAGCAGGAAGCGGGCGACGGGCAGGGCGTGGGCGGCCAGGCCGTGCACCTTGTTCGCCGGGTTGACGAGGACCAGGCCGCGCACCGCGTCGCCGTGCTTGGCGGCGAGCCGCAGCGTCAGGGCGCCGCCCATGGAGAGCCCGAAGACGAACACCTCCGCGCACCGCTCCAGGAGCAGCCGCAGCTCGCGGTCCACCTCCGCGTACCAGTCCTGCCAGCCGGTGACCTGCATGTCCTGCCAGCGTGTGCCGTGCCCTGGCAGCAGCGGCAGGGACACGGTCAGGCCGCGCTCCGCCAGGTACTCGGCCCAGGGGCGCAGCGACTGGGGGGATCCGGTGAAGCCGTGACACAGCAGGACGCCGACCTCGCCGCCCTCGTGGCGGTACGGCTCGGCTCCGGGGAGGACCGGCACCTTCGGTCTCCTTCGTGAGGTGGGATGCGTGGAATGTGTGGAACGGGGTGACGCGGCGGGGAGAGGCGTGCGAGGGGCAGAGGGGGCGTGAGAGGAGGCTCCGGGGTGGGGCACGTCGTGTTCGGGGAGTACCTCACCGTACGCGACCGGACTGACACCGACCAGGTCCTCCGGGCCCCGCTCCGGGCGGCGGAGCGGGCCCGTCGGCCCCGCTCCGGGGGGAGCCGGAGCCCTGCTCGGGTTATGGTCTGATCCACAGACACAGGAGGCACTCGGTTTGATCTACGGCGCAATGAAGTTTTCCATCGGAGGGCCCCTGAAGCTCGCCTTCAGGCCCTGGGTGGAAGGCCTCGAGAACATTCCCGCCGAGGGCCCCGCCATCCTGGCCAGCAACCACCTGTCGTTCTCGGACTCCTTCTTCCTGCCCGCGGTCCTGGACCGCAAGGTCACCTTCATCGCGAAGGCCGAGTACTTCACCACCCCCGGCATCAAGGGCCGCATGACGGCCGCCTTCTTCAAGGGCGTCGGCCAGCTCCCGGTGGACCGCTCCGGCGCGCGCGGCGCGGGCGAGGCCGCGATCAAGAGCGGCATCGAGGTCCTGGAGCGCGGCGAGCTGTTCGGCATCTACCCGGAGGGCACCCGTTCGCCCGACGGCCGCCTCTACCGCGGCAAGCCCGGCGGCCTCGCGCGCGTGGCCCTCGCCACCGGGGCGCCCGTCATCCCCGTGGCGATGATCGACACGGAGAAGATCCAGCCGCCCGGCAAGGTCGTGCCCAAGCTGATGCGCCCGGGCATCCGCATCGGCGAGCCGCTGGACTTCAGCCGCTACCAGGGCATGGAGGGCGACCGCTTCGTCCTGCGCGCGGTCACCGACGAGGTCATGTACGAGATCATGAAGCTCTCCGGCCAGGAGTACGTGGACGTGTACGCGACCGCCGCGAAGCGCCAGATCCAGGAGGCGGCCAAGGCGGAGAAGGAAGCCGCCAAGGAGCTCGCGCGCGCCCAGAAGGCCGAGGCCCAGAAGGCGGAGGCGGAGAAGGCGGAGGCCCAGAAGCCCGCCGCCGAGAAGGCACAGAAGGCCGACGCCGAGTAGGCCGGAAGGACCGCGGGGGAACGGTCCGGCTCCCGGTGGCGTCGGTGCAAGAGGGGCGCGCCGGGCGTCCCGTGGGGTGGGGGGCATGGCCAAGCGCGAGAGAGTCATGAGGATGTCGGTCGAGCAGCCGCTGTGGCGCGCGCTGACCGGGTACCGGGTCCTGACGATGCTGTACGCCATCGGCCTGTTCGTCGCCGCGCACGACGACTTCGCCCGGCCCTGGGTCGCCGTCGCCTACTTCTCGGTGCTCGCCGTCTGGACCCTCGCCACGCTGCCGAAGGTCTCGGGCGCCGCGCACTGCACCAAGCGCTTCCTCGCCGCCGACCTCACCATCGCCCTGACCGGCATCCTGCTGACCCGGGCGGCCGACGCCGCCGAGCGGATCAGCGACGGCGGCCCGACCCTGCCCTCCATATGGACCGCGGGCGCCGTCCTCGCCTTCGCGATCAAGGGCGGCTGGCGCTGGGCCGCCTTCGCCTCGCTGCTCGTCGGCGTCGCGAACGTCGTACAGCGCGGCGCCTTCAGCCGCGACACCGTCCACAACGTGCTGCTCGTCTGCATCGCCTCCATCGCCATCGGCTACGTCGTGGAGGTGGCACGCGCCTCCGAGCGCACCCTCGCCCGGGCCCTGGAGATCGAGGCCGCGACCCGGGAGCGCGAGCGCCTCGCCCGCGACATCCACGACAGCGTCCTCCAGGTCCTCGCCATGGTGCAGCGCCGGGGCACCGCCATCGGCGGCGAGGCGGCCGAGCTCGGCCGGATGGCGGGCGAACAGGAGGTCGCCCTGCGCTCGCTGGTCGCGGGCGGCCTGGTGCCCGCCTCGCGCGTCTCCGAGGACGCCGCGCTCGGGGCCGTCGTCCGCGTCGTCGACGAGCCGGACGACGCGTCGGCCGGGGCCTCGCCGTGCGACCTGCGGACACTCCTCTCCCCGTACGCCGGGTCGCTGGTGACCCTGTCCGAGCCCGGCGCCCCGGTGCCGCTCGCCGGGCACGCGGCCCGGGAACTCGCGGCGGCCGTCGGCGCCGCCCTGGACAATGTGCGCAGGCACGCGGGGACCGACGCCCGCGCCTGGATCCTGGTCGAGGACGAGCCGGACGCCGTCGTCGTCACCGTCAGGGACGACGGGCCCGGCATCCCCGAGGGGCGGCTCGCCCAGGCCGAGGGGGAGGGGCGGCTCGGCGTCGCCCAGTCGATCCGCGGCCGGCTGCGGGACATCGGCGGCACGGCCGAACTGATCTCGGTGCCGGGCCAGGGAACGGAAGTGGAACTACGCGTCCCCAAGGACGCGCGGGGGAAGGCGGAAACGCGGACATGAGCGAACAGCACAAGGAACCGACCGGCCAGGACGCCGCGGACCCGGTCAGGGTCATGGTCGTCGACGACCACCCGATGTGGCGCGACGCCGTCGCCCGCGACCTCGGCGAGTCCGGCTTCGACGTGGTGGCCACCGCGGGCGACGGCGAGCAGGCGGTGCGCCGCGCCCGGGCCGCCGCGCCCGACGTCCTCGTCCTCGATCTGAACCTGCCGCTGAAGCCCGGCGTCCAGGTGTGCAAGGAACTCGTCGGCGCCAACCCGGCCCTGCGCGTCCTCGTCCTGTCCGCGAGCGGCGAGCACGCCGACGTCCTGGAGGCGGTCAAGTCCGGCGCCACCGGCTATCTGCTGAAGTCCGCGTCCACCGCCGAGCTGATCGACGCGGTGCGCCGCACGGCCGTCGGCGACGCCGTCTTCACCCCCGGCCTCGCGGGCCTGGTCCTCGGCGAGTACCGCCGCCTCGCCTCCGAGCCCGCGTCCGCGACGCCCGACGAGCCGGGCGCCCCGCGGCTGACCGACCGCGAGACGGAGGTGCTGCGCCTGGTCGCCAAGGGCCTGAGCTACAAGCAGATCGCCGAGCGCCTCGTCATCTCCCACCGCACGGTCCAGAACCACGTCCAGAACACCCTCGGCAAGCTCCAGCTGCACAACAGGGTGGAGCTCGTGCGGTACGCGATCGAACGCGGCCTCGACACGGACGACACCGACGGCACCTGACCCCCGGGAGTCACAGGAGTGACGCCCCGGCATGCCCCCTTCGGGTGAACCGGTCCGCTCCCCTCCCGGGCAACTCCCTTGGCGCGCCCGGGAATTCACGGTTCGCCCCATCCCGGAGTGACGCGGATCACCATTAGCGTGGCTCGCGTCAGCGCAACTGCGGCGAAGGGACATTTCCATGCGGGTCGGAGTTCTGACCGGAGGCGGCGACTGCCCCGGGCTCAATGCCGTCATCCGGGGCGTCGTCCGCAAGGGCGTACAGGAGTACGGCTACGACTTCGTCGGCTTCCGCGACGGCTGGCGCGGACCGCTCGAGGGCGACACCGTCCAGCTCGACATCCCGGCCGTCCGCGGCATCCTGCCCCGCGGCGGCACCATCCTCGGCTCCTCGCGCACCAACCCCCTCAAGGCCGAGAACGGCATCCGCCGCATCAAGGAGAACCTCGCCAAGCTGGAGGTCGAGGCGCTCATCGCCATCGGCGGCGAGGACACCCTCGGCGTCGCCGCGCGCCTCACCGACGAGTACGGCGTGCCCGTCGTCGGCGTGCCGAAGACCATCGACAACGACCTGTCCGCCACCGACTACACCTTCGGCTTCGACACGGCCGTCGGCATCGCCACGGAGGCCATCGACCGGCTGCACACCACCGCCGAGTCGCACATGCGCGTCCTGGTGGTCGAGGTGATGGGCCGCCACGCGGGCTGGATCGCGCTGCACTCCGGGCTCGCGGGCGGCGCCAACGTCATCCTCATCCCCGAGCGGCGCTTCGACGTCGACCAGGTCTGCGCGTGGGTGACCTCCCGGTTCAAGGCCTCGTACGCGCCGATCGTGGTCGTCGCGGAGGGCGCCATGCCCAAGGACGGCGACGTGGTCCTCAAGGACGGGTCCCTCGACTCCTTCGGGCACGTGCGCCTGTCCGGCGTGGGGGAGTGGCTGGCCAAGGAGATCGAGAAGCGCACCGGCAAGGAGGCCCGGACGACGGTCCTCGGCCACGTGCAGCGCGGCGGCACGCCCAGCGCCTTCGACCGGTGGCTCGCCACGCGCTTCGGCCTGCACGCGATCGACGCCGTCCGCGACGGAGACTTCGGCAAGATGGTCGCCCTCCAGGGCACGGACATCGTCCGCGTCCCCATCGCCGAGGCCACGGCCCACCTCAAGACGGTGAACCCCGCCCTCTACAAGGAAGTGGAAGTCTTCTTCGGCTGATATCCGCCGCTCCCCGCTGTGGGCAGCTGGTCCGCCCAGAGGGCGAGTGGGGCATCCCCTGCTCGAGCGAAGCCGAGAGCTTGGGGAAGGGTGGGCACAGCCCTCACCGCCCCGCGCTGTTCACTAGGCCAAAACGTATATTCACCCCGTACAGGACCCGCGCCCCCTGAACGGGAGTGAAACCGTGGAGATTCTCGCCTTCGGCGTCCAGGCCGACGAGCGCCCCCTCATCGAGAAGGCCTTCGCCCCGCACCACGACATCCGCTGCCTGGACGTCTTCCTCACCGAGGACACCGCCCCCATCGCCGCCGGCTACGAGGTCATCTCCACCAGCGTCAACGCGATCCTCGACAACCGCGTGCTCCAGACCCTCGCTGCCGGCGGCACCCAGATGGTCGCCCAGCGCTCGACCGGCTTCAACAACATCGACCTCCAGGTCGCCGAGCGCCTGGGCCTCACCGTCGCCCGCGTCTCCTCCTACTCCCCGTACTCCGTGGCGGAGTTCGCCTGGACCCTGGCGATGGCCGTGAACCGCCGCATCGTCCGCGCCAGCAACCGCACCCGCGACTTCGACTTCCGGCTCGACGGCCTCATGGGCCGGGACCTGCGCGGCCGCACCGCGGGCGTCCTCGGCACCGGCAAGATCGGTGAGGCCTTCACCCGGATCGCGCACGGCTTCGGCATGAACCTGCTCGGCTGGGACGTCGCCGAGAACCCCGCCTGCGTCGGACTCGGCATGAAGTACGTCGAGAAGGACCAGCTCCTCGCCGAGTCCGACCTGGTCAGCCTGCACGTACCGCTGCTGCCCGCGACCCGGCACCTGATCGGCGCCGCGGCGCTGCGCGCCATGAAGGACGACGCGATCCTGGTGAACTCCAGCCGCGGCGGCCTCATCGACACCGACGCCCTCGTCGCCGAACTGCGCGCGGGCCGCTTCACCGGCGTCGGCCTCGACGTCTACGAGGCCGAGGCCGGGCTCTTCTTCCTGGACAAGTCGCTGGAGGTGGTCGAGGACGACACCCTGGCCCGCCTCGTCACCTTCCCGAACGTGGTGGTCACCTCGCACCAGGCGTACTACACCGAGGACGCCGTCGGCCAGATCATCGACGCCACGGTCACCAACGTCCTGGACTACCTGGCGGGCCGCCGCTCCGAGAACGTGCTGGTGCCCGCGCTCCCGGCCAGCTGACCCAGCAGCTCGCGCACCACCGCCGCCCCGCGCAGGGACAGCACCGACTCCGGATGGAACTGCAGCGAGGCGAAGCCGGGCCCGCGGAGCGCGTGCACCTCGCCCGTCGCCGGGTCCCGGCTCACGGCGATGCCGTGCGCCGCCAGCTCCCGCTCGGCCTCGTCGTCGCAGCGCGCCGCGAAGCTGTTGTAGAAGCCCACAGTCTCCGGCCGCCCGAACAGGTCGATCGTCGTCTGCGCACCCTGGTACGGGACGTCCTTGCGGACGATGTCCAGGCCCAGCTCCGCCGCGATCAGCTCATGGCCCAGGCACACGCCGAGCACCGGGCCGCGCCGCTCGCGGATCAGCTCGGCCGTGAGCCCGCGCAGCAGCCGCATCTTCGGGTCGGCGGTGTCGGACGGGTCGCCGGGGCCGGGCCCGAGGACCACGGGACCGCCGTGGCCGAGCACCGCGGCGCGCAGCCCCGCCTCGTCGTACCGCCGCACGCTCACACCGAGGCCCGCCGAGCGCAGGACGTGCGCGAGCATCGCCGTGAACGTGTCCTCGCCGTCCACCACCAGGGCGTGCCCCGAAAGCTCGCGCGCCACCTCCTGCATCCGCAGCCAGAACGGCGCGAGCCCCGCCCGCCGCGCGTCGAGCGCCGCCCGCACCCGGGGGTCGTCGGCGAGCGCGGGCCGCGCGCCCTCCGCCCGCGGCCGCCCGGGACGCACCCCGAGCGCCGCGAGGACCCCCGCGGCCTTCGCATGGGTCTCGGCCACCTCGCCCGCCGGGTCCGAACCGCGCACCAGGGTCGCGCCGACCGGCACCCGCAGGCGCCCGGCCGCGTCGATGTCGGCGGTGCGGATCAGGATCGGCGAGTCCAGCGTCTGCGCGCCGCCCGCGTCCCGCCCGACGAGCGCGAGGGCACCGGCGTAGTAGCCGCGCCCGCCGCTCTCGTGGCGCTCGATCACCCGGCAGGCGTTCTGCACCGGCGAGCCCGTCACGGTCGCGGCGAACATCGTCTCCCGCAGCACCTCCCGCACGTCGAGCGACGAGCGGCCGCGCAGCTCGTACTCCGTGTGCGCCAGATGCGCCATCTCCTTGAGCCGCGGCCCCACCACCACGCCGCCCATGTCGCCGACCGTGCACATCATCTTGAGCTCCTCGTCGACGACCATCGAGAGCTCCTCGGTCTCCTTGGCGTCGCCGAGGAAGCGCAGCAGACCGTCGACCGACGGCCCCTCGGCGGGATAGCGGTAGGTCCCGCTGATCGGGTTCATCACGACCGTCCCGCCGGACATCCGCACGTGCACCTCGGGGCTCGCCCCGACCAGCGTTCGGTCCCCGGTGCACACGACGAAGGTCCAGTAGGCGCCCCGCTCGCCCTCCAGGAGCCTGCGGAACAGCGCGAGGGCGTCCGCACGGTCGAAGCCGGGGATCTCACCCTCGTACGTACGCCGGATCACGAAGTTGGCGCCCTCGCCGCGCCCGATCTCCTCGCGCAGGACCCGGCCGACGATCCGCGCGTACGCGTCGTCGCTCACGTCGAAGCCGTGGCCCGTGACCCGGACGTCGTGCCCGGGCAGCTGGGACAGGGCCTGCTCCAGCGGGATCTCGTACGTCTCCTCGGGGGTGAGCACGGCGAGCGGGGTGCCGTCGTCCGTGACGTCGAAGCCGCGCTCCCTGATCTGCCGGAACGGCACGAGCGCGAGCCCCTCCGGGATGTCGGCGAGCCGCTCGTACGTGGTCACGGGGCCGCGAAGCACCTCCACCACGGCGTGGTCACGGCCCGGGGCGCGGCGCCGCAGCAGGGCGAAGGGGCGGTCGTCGGTCAGGAGGTCGGACAGGTGCATGGGCGGTTCCTTCGCTGGGAGGGAGAGGAACGGCCGGTCCCGGACACCGTCCGGGAAGCACGGAAGGCCGCCCCTCGGGCGGCCTTCGCGATGTCTGCTGGGTACGCGCAGTCAGTGGGCCGCCGGATGAGCGGGCCACCACCAGGAGCGGGTCGACTGCGTGAACATGCCCGCACCCTAGCGCATCATCAGCACGTCGAGCGCCTCGTCCAGATAGGCGCCGAACTCGGCCTCGCCCGGCAGCACCGAGGGCACCGCGTGCCCCAGCTGGGCGTGCCCCAGATAGACCGTGTACGCGAGCAGGCCCCGGCGGCGCGCCTCCTGCTCGGGGAAGCCGAGCAGGCCGAAGAGCCCGGCGACGTACGCGACGCGGCGCTCGGTCACCCGCCGCAGGGCCGCGGCGACCCGCGGGTCCGACGCGGTCGCGAGCAGCGCGACCTCCAGCGGGTCGGCGGCGGCCGCGCCGATGGCCTCGGCGAAGAGCAGCCGGATGCGCCGCCGCACGTCCGGCTCCGCCTCGACCTCGCTGATGGTCTCCTCGGTGTTGGTCTCCGCCCAGCGCTCCAGGGCGGCGTCGATGAGGGCGTCGCGGTTCGCGAAGTGCCAGTAGAAGCTGCCCTTCGTGGTGCCGAGGCGGGCCGCGAGGGGCTCCACGGCGACGGCCGCGAGCCCGCCCTCGCCGATCGCCACGAGCGCCGCGTCCGCCCAGGCCCGCGCGGTGAGCCGGGGCTTCGCCGGGGTGGTCCTCCGCTGCCGTTGCGCCATGGCCATACGGTACCGTACGGTTACCATACGCCAGCGTATGGAGGGGTGCCATGAGTGTCGTACGCAATGAGCACGAGCGGGTGGTCGAGGCTCCGGCCGGCGCGGTGGGGGCCCTCCTGGACCGGCTGTCCGCGCCGGACGACCCGCTCTTCCCCACACCGGCCTGGCCCGCGATGACCTTCGACGGCCCGCTCGCCGTCGGCGCCACCGGCGGCCACGGCCCGATCCGCTACCGGGTGGCGGCGTACGAGCCCGGGCGCCGGATCCGCTTCGACTTCACCGCCGCCTCGGGCGGCTTCCACGAGCTGACCGTCGAGCCGCTGGGGGAGCGCCGCTGCCGTGTGCGGCACGTCCTGGAGACCACGCCGAAGGGGCTGGGGCGCATCCGGTGGCTCGCGGTGATCCGGCCCGTGCACGACACGGTGATCGAGGAGCTCTTCGACAACGTCGAGCGCGCCGCGACCGGCACCTGCGCCCGCCCCGTCCGCTGGACCCCGCGCGTCCAACTGTTCAACCGGCTCTCCTGGGACCGCCCGGAAGCCGTCGCCCGGCCCGAAGGGGCCCGCCTGCTCCGCGCCGCCGTCGACCGGCCCGGGTACCGGGACGCGTACCGCATGCCCCTGCTCCCCGGCCAGCCCCGCGACCCCGACGCCTGGACCGGCGTCCTGCGCGGCCTCCCCGTCCTGGCCCGCCAGGACGGGGAGGTGCTCCTGGACGTCCAGGTCACGGGCCTGACCGCCCGGGCGTCGATCCTGATCGACGAGCAGTACGTCACCCTGAGCACAGCCGTGCGGACCGATACCGCCCGCGGCCGCCTCTACTGGAGCGCGGTCCGCCTCGGACACCCCTTCCTGGCCCGCCTGATGCTGCGCCGCACCCACCGGGCCCTGGCCCTGACGACCCCGAGCGCGGCCGAGCGGGCGGAGCGGACGGTGACCACGTGAGGGAACGCTCGTTATGGCCCCGAGACACCTGCTCCCCGCATGCTGGGGATGGCCCCAAGCTCAAGACTCTGCTGCAGGTAGGCGCAGTGTGATCCCCGCTTCTGCGGGGTTGCGGGGCGCGACGGGCGGCGTCGCTCCCCCGTCGTCTCATCTGACGGGCGGAGGCAAAACCACCGGGCACGACCCCGTAAGGTTTACGGGGTGACCGTGAACGCTGATTCCCAAGCCGTCGCCGCCAAGGCGACCTGGCTAGACCTGCCCGCGGCGCAGCAGCCTGAGTACCCCGATGCCGAGGCCCTGCGCGACGTCATCGCCGAGCTCAGCTCCTATCCGCCGCTCGTCTTCGCGGGTGAGTGCGACCAGCTGCGCGCCCGCATGGGAGCTGTCGCCAGGGGCGAGGCGTTCCTTCTCCAGGGCGGCGATTGCGCCGAGTCGTTCGACGCGGTGAGCGCCGAGCACATCCGGGCCAAGTTGAAGACCCTCCTCCAGATGGGCGCCGTGCTGACGTACGCCGCCTCCGTGCCCGTCGTGAAGGTGGGCCGCATCGCGGGGCAGTACTCCAAGCCGCGCTCCAAGCCGACCGAGACCCGCGACGGCGTGACGCTGCCGACCTACCGCGGAGACTCCGTGAACGGCTTCGCCTTCACGGAGGAGGCCCGCGTCCCGGACCCCGAGCGCCTGAAGCGGATGTACAACGCCTCCGCGTCGACGCTCAACCTGGTGCGCGCCTTCACCACCGGCGGCTACGCCGACCTGCGCCAGGTGCACGCCTGGAACCAGGACTTCGTGAAGTCCTCCCCCTCCGGCCAGCGCTACGAGCAGCTCGCCCGCGAGATCGACAACGCGCTGAACTTCATGCGGGCCTGCGGCACCGACCCGGAGGAGTTCAAGACGGTCGAGTTCTTCGCCTCCCACGAGGCGCTGCTGCTCGACTACGAGTCGGCGCTGACCCGCGTCGACTCCCGCACCGGCGATCTGTACGACGTCTCGGGCCACATGGTGTGGATCGGTGAGCGCACCCGCCAGCTGGACGGCGCGCACATCGAGTTCGCCTCCAAGATCCGCAACCCGATCGGGATCAAGCTCGGCCCGACGACGACGGCCGAGGAGGCGCTCCAGTACATCGAGCGCCTCGACCCCGAGCGCGAGCCCGGACGCCTGACCTTCATCGCCCGCATGGGCGCGGACAAGGTCCGCGACAAGCTCCCCGAGCTGGTCGAGAAGGTCACCGCGTCCGGCGCGACCGTCGCCTGGATCACCGACCCGATGCACGGCAACACCTACGAGGCGGCCTCCGGCCACAAGACCCGCCGCTTCGACGACGTGCTGGACGAGGTCAAGGGCTTCTTCGAGGTCCACAAGGCGCTCGGCACCCACCCCGGCGGCATCCACGTGGAGCTGACCGGCGACGACGTCACGGAGTGCGTGGGCGGCGGCGACGAGATCTTCGTCGACGACCTGCACCAGCGCTACGAGACGGCCTGCGACCCGCGGCTGAACCGCAGCCAGTCCCTCGACCTGGCGTTCCTGGTCGCGGAGATGTACCGGGACCAGTAGGCGCACGGCGGCATCTGTACAGGTGGGGCGCGGATCCATGTGATCCGCGCCCCACCGGCGTACCCGGGGCTTTTGTGGGTCCCGGGTCGCGGGTAAGGTTAGGTTAGCCTCACCGATCAAAGAGTTCGGTACGGCGCTGCCCACCGGCCTCTGGGCCCCGATCGGGAGGTGAACCCGCGTGTACGTCTGCAACTGCTTCGGTATCACCGAGGCGCAGGTGAGGCAGCACGCGGAGGACGGCGCCTGCACCCCCCGGCAGATAGCGTCGGCCAGCAAGGCGGGTACCGACTGCGGGTCCTGCGTGCGGCGCATCCAGGCGCTGCTCGGCCGGGGCACATGCCCCCGCCGTGACCTCCTCGACCAGGGGGAACCCGCGGTGGCCCTGGCCCCTGAGGCGGAGCTTCCGGAGGCGGCCTAGCTCTCCGGCTGCTCGATGAGCTGGGCGATGTACAGCGGCTCGCCGAGCTTCTCGACCAGTTCGAGCTGGGTGTCGAGATAGTCGATGTGGTGTTCCTCGTCCTCGAGGATCGACTCGAAGATGTTCGCGGACGTGATGTCGCCCTTGGCGCGCATCACCTCGATGCCGCGCTTGAGGCGGTCGATCGCCTCCGCCTCGATCTGGCGGTCCGCCTGGAACATCTCGGTGACGGACTGGCCGATGCGTACGTGGAACAGCCGCTGGTAGTTGGGCAGGCCGTCGAGGAAGAGGATCCGGTCGGTGAGCACCTCGGCGTGCTTCATCTCGTCGATCGACTCGGACCGGGTGAACTTGGCGAGCTTCGTCCAGCCGTTGTTCTCCTGCATCTTCGCGTGCAGGAAGTACTGGTTGATCGCGGTGAGCTCGGCGGTCAGCTGCTCGTTGAGGAATTCGATGACCTCGGGGTCGCCCTGCATCGCAGAGGCTCCTTCCAAGCGGGGGACTGGCAGGTAGCGCGCATCCTTGCACCGGCGTCCGAGGGGCGTCCAGTAAGTGCACGCTTAGTAGGAGTTGCCCGAATCCGCGTATACCTGGTCACGTCCACTGCTTCCGGTCTGTCAGGATGGAGGCATGGGTCAGCCGGTGGGTCGTACATCTCGAGACGTAGTGGAGCCGGACCTTCCGCCGGGGCAGCGACTGCAGCGCGGCTGGCCGGTCACGCACTACGGCCCGGTCCCCAAGTTCCGCCCGGAGCGCTGGGACTTCAGGGTGTTCGGTGCCACCGCCGACGGTGAGAAGCACTCCTGGACGCACGAGGAGTTCTCGGCCCTGCCGTACGCGACGGTGGTCGCCGATCTGCACTGCGTCACGAAGTTCAGCATGCTCGGCGCCGAATGGGGCGGCGTGCTCGCCCGTGATCTGACCGAACTCGCGCCGCCCGCGCCGAACGCCACCCATGTGATGGTCTGGGCCGAGTACGGCTTCAGCTCGAACCTGCGCCTCGCGGACTTCCTCAGCGACCGCACGATTTTCGCCACGCACAAGGGCGGTGAGCTGCTCACCGCCGAGCACGGTTTCCCGCTGCGGCTCGTGGTGCCCCATCTGTACGCCTGGAAGGGCCCCAAGTGGGTCCGCGGCATCGAGTACATGACCGCAGACCGCCGCGGCTTCTGGGAGGAGCGCGGCTACCACAACATCGGCGACCCCTGGCGCGAGCAGCGCTACTCCTACCAGGAAGAGCCCGGGGACGGCCCCGAGCTCTGACTCCTGGCGGCGCTGTCCGCGCCGGTCAGTGGTGGTACTGGTGCACCACCGCGTGGCCCTTGCCGCGGCCGATCATCCACTTGTTGACCGGTGTCGTGATCACGAAGGCGGCGGCGAGCGCGATCGCGAGCAGGTACCAGAACATCGCGTCCGACAGATGGGCGTCCATGCCGCCGGGCCACAGTGCGATCACGCCGTTGTCGATGAGTTCCATGACGGCGATGGACAGCGTGTCGGCGGCGAACGCGACGCGCAGGGCTGTCTTGAAGTCGACGCCCGCCTTGAGGATGCCGCGCAGCGTCAGCGAGTAGCCGAAGAGGAACGCGAGGATGATCGCGAGGGTCATCGTCGGCACGTTGCCCCAGCCGAGCGCGGTGCCGATGATCATGCCGAGCACTTCGCCGATGGCGCACCCGGTGAGGCAGTGCAGCGTCGCTTGCGCGGCCATGGACCAGCTGACCTTGCCGCCGCCGGCTCCGTGGTGGGCGTGCGCGCCGTGGCCCGCGTGGCCGTGGTGCTGGTGCTCCGCGTGGTTCCCGTGCTCTGTGTGGTGTCCGTGGTGCTCGTGGTGCCCATGTTCTGCATGCGTGTCGTGCTGCATGACAAATCCCCCGACGTCAGATAACGGTTCCTGCCTCTGAGCAGGAACCGTATACCCCCGCGGGGTATTCCTCAAGATCTTGAAAGCCGCTGCCGGGGCCGGGGCCTGGGGCCGGGGGCCGCCCCCGCTATCCCCTGAGCTCCTTGAGCCGTGCCACGTCGGCGGCGTGCCCTTCCTTCCCGCCGGGTGTCTCGATGATCAGCGGGACGCCGTCCGTGGCCGGGTGGGCCAGCAGCTCGCGGAAGGCCTCGGCGCCGATGTGGCCGGTGCCGATGTTCTCGTGGCGGTCCTTGTGCGCGCCGACGACGTCCTTGGAGTCGTTGGCGTGGACCAGCTTCAGGCGGCCCTCGCCCACGGTGTCGACGAGCAGGTCGAGCGTCTGCTTCACGCCGCCGGGACCGGCCAGGTCGTGCCCGGCCGCGAAGACGTGGCAGGTGTCCAGGCAGACGCCGAGCTTCGGGTGGGCGTCCAGGGCCTCGAAGTACGGGCCGAAGTCCCAGGTGCGGGAGCACAGCGAGGAGCCCTGGCCCGCGGTCGACTCCAGGAGCAGGAACGGGTCGTCGTCGTGCGTCAGCTCGTCGAGCAGCGGCAGCATGTGCTCGCGCACCTGGCGCAGCGCCACGTCGCGGCCCCGGCCGCCGGTGGCCGAGCCGGTGTGCACGACCACGCCGAGCGCGCCGATCTCCCGCCCGCGGCGCAGCGAGTGCCGCAGCGACTCCACGGACTTCTCGACCGTGGCCTCGGTGTGCGAGCCGAAGTTGATGAGGTACGGGGCGTGGACGTACGCCGGGATCCCCTCGGCGGCGCAGGCCGCGCGGAAGGCCTCGTCCTGCTCGGGGTTGCCCGGGGGCGTCGCCCAGCCGCGCGGGTTGGCGACGAAGACCTGGACGGTTTCCGCGGCGAGGTCGCGGGCGTAGGCGAGACCGACGCGGGCGAGGCCGCCGGCGACGGGGACGTGGCTGCCGATGGGGGACTTCTTGCTGCTCATTCGAACCAGGGTGGCACGTCGCCGGGACCGGTCCCTCGCGGGGCGCCCCTTCCCGATCCGGGGCTGCCGCCCCCGGGCCCCGCCTTTTCGGCGCTTCGCGCCTCGTCCTCAAACGCCGGACGGGCTGGAACTGTCGCCGGTTGCGGCTGTATTTCAGCCCCTCCGGCGTTTGAGGAGCGGGGTCTGGGGCGGAGCCCCAGGCATCGGGAAGGGGCGGGTCAGGGGCGCCCCCGCGAGGGCAGCTGTCAGCGGATCTTGATGGTGACGGTCGACCCCTTGGGCGCCTCGTCCCCCGGGTCCACCGACTGGTCCTTCACCGTGTCGCCGAAGAGCCCGAGCAGCCCCCGGTCCTCGTCGACGTCGAACCCCGCGGCCTTCAGCTTGTCCGTGGCCTCGCCGACCTTCATCCCCTCGACGTCGGGGACCTCCACCATCTCCGGCCCCTTGGACAGCGTCAGCGTCACCGTGTCGCCCCCGGCGAGCCGCTTCTCCGCCTCGGGGGACTGCTCGGCCACGGCGCCCTTGTCCTCGTCGGAGAAGACCCGCGTCGGCTCGATCCTCACCTTGAGGCCCGCCTCTTTGAGCTCCTCGCGCGCGTCGCTCTCGGAGTCACCGACGACGTCGGGCACGTCGATGGGGCTGCCCTTGCTCACGAGGAGGGCGACGGCGGTGCCCGCCCTGCGGACCGTGCCGGGCTTCGGATCGGTGCTGATCACGGAGCCCCTGGCCACGTCCTCGCTGAAGGTCTTGGTGACCATCCCGGCGCCGAGCCCGGCGTCGTCGAGCTTGTCCTTCGCCTCGGAGAGCGGCGTGCCCTCCAGGTCGGGGACCTTCGCGGTCTGCGGGCCGAGCGAGACGGTCAGCGTGACCTTGCCGTTCTGCCGGATGCGGTCGCCGACGTCGGGGTCGGTGGCGATGACCGTGCCGCGCTTGTCGGTGTCGCTGTACGCGCCCTTGACCTTGCGCACGTCGAGCCCGACGTCGTCGAGCCGCGTACGGGCCTCCTTCTCGGTCTTGGCGAGCACCGCGGGGACCGTCGTGAACTGGCCGGAGTTGATGTACCAGACGCCCGCGCCGACGCCCAGGACGAGCAGCACGGCCGCTATCGCCACGGTTATCCCGCGTCGGGCGAGCAGCCGGCGGCGGATGCGCTCCTTGACGGAGGCGGGGCGGGCGGCCGGTGCCCCGGCGGGGCGCGGCGGGGGCTGCGGGGTGCGCAGCACGCTGGTGCGGTTGAGCCCGTCCTGCCCGGCTTGCTCCGGGCGGCCGACGTCCCGGGTGGCGGGCAGCGGCAGCTGCACGGCCCGGTCCGCGCGCGGGATGACGCTCGTACGGTCCTCGGAGGTGTCGTGGGCGGTGTGCTCCCCGGTGCGGGCCAGCGGCGGCACCGTGTCCAGCTGCGCGTCGGTGAGCGCGAAGCGCGCCTCACGGAGCAGCGCGAGCAGGGCCACCGCGTCGTACGGGCGGAGGTCGGGGTTGCGGGCGGTGGCCGTCGCGACCAGCTCGTCCAGTTCGTAGGCGAGGCCCGGCACGGCCGCGGACGGGGGCGGCACGTCCTCGTTCAGGTGCTGGAACAGGACCTGGGCGGGGGAGTCGCCGGAGTGCGGCTTGGCGCCGGTCAGCATCTCGTACAGGACGACCCCGGACGCGTACACGTCCACGCGGGTGTCGGCCGTGCCCTGCTCGATCTGCTCGGGGGCCAGGTACGACACCGTGCCGAGGACGGTGCCCGTGGTGTTCGTGACCGAGTCCACCGCACGGACGAGGCCGAAGTCGGCGACCTTGACGCGGCCGTCGTCCCCTATGAGGACGTTCTCGGGCTTCATGTCGCGGTGCACGAACCCGGCGCGGTGGGCGGCGCCGAGGGCGGCGAGGACGGGCTCCAGGATGTCGAGGGCGGCGCGCGGGCGCAGCGCGCCGCGCTCGCGGAGCACGTCGCGCAGGGTGCAGCCCGCGATGTACTCCATCGCCAGATACACGTACGGGCCGTCGGTGCCCTGGTCGAAGACCCCGACCACGTTCGGGTGGGCGAGGCGGGCGACCGACTTGGCCTCCCGGATGAAGCGCTCGACGAACGAGGCGTCGGCGGCGAGCGTCGGGTGCATCACCTTGAGCGCGAGCACGCGGTCGAGGCGGGTGTCCACGGCCCGGTAGACCGTGGCCATCCCGCCGACCGCGATCCGCCCGTCCACGCGATACCGCCCGTCGAGCACCTGCCCGACGAGGGGGTCCTTAAGGGTCGTGTCCACGCAGGGAGTCTACGAGCCGCCACTGACGCCGGAGCCGCCCCGGGCCCCGCCCGGGGCAGACTGCAGCGGAGCTGTGACCGATCCCGCGGCTCAGAAGGCGGGCCGCTCCGGATCCAGGGCGGCCAGGCCCTCCGCGGGGGACGACGCCTCGGCGAAGTGCCGCCGGGGGATGCGTCCGGCCCGCAGGGCCAGGCGTCCGGCGACGACCGCGTGGCTCATGGCCTCCGCCATGAGGACCGGCTCCCGCGCCCGTGTCACCGCGGAGGCGAGCATCACCCCGGCACAGCCCAGCTCCATCGCGAGCGCCACGTCGGACGCCGTCCCGGCCCCCGCGTCCAGGATCACCGGCACGCGCGCGTGCTCCACGATGAGCTGGAAGTTGTGCGGGTTGCGGATGCCGAGCCCGGAGCCGATGGGGGAGCCGAGCGGCATGACGGCCGCGCAGCCGACGTCCTCCAGCTTCCGGGCGAGCACCGGGTCGTCGTTCGTGTACGGAAGGACGGTGAAGCCGTCGTCGACGAGGGTCTCCGCGGCGTCGAGCAGCTCCACGGGGTCGGGCAGGAGGGTGCGCTCGTCGGCGATCACCTCCAGCTTCACCAGGTCCGTGCCGAGCGCCTCGCGCGCCAGGCGCGCGGTGAGCACGGCCTCGCCCGCGGTGAAGCAGCCCGCCGTGTTGGGCAGCACGCGGATGCCCAGGCGCTCCAGGACGGACAGCACGGAGCCGTGCGTACCCGGGTCGACGCGGCGCATCGCGACGGTGGTCAGCTCCGTCCCGGAGGCCACCAGGGAGCGCTCCAGGACGTCGAGGCTCGACGCTCCGCCGGTGCCCATGATCAGCCGGGACGACAGTGTGAGGCCGCCGATGACGAGGGGGTCGTCCGCCATGTCGTCAGCCTCCTTGGACGGCGGTGAGGACTTCGACGCGGTCGCCGTCCCGGAGCACGGTGGTGGCCCACCGCGCGCGCGGGACGACGGTTTCGTTGAGGGCCGCGGCGACGCCGGACGGCGCGGTGGTCAGCTCGGCGACGAGGGCGTCGAGCGTGGTGCCCGCGGCGGCGTCGCGTGCCTCGCCGTTGACCGACAGGGCGAGGGCGGCGGAGGGCGTGGTCATACGGGCAGCTCCGAAAGGTCCTTGGGCGTGGCGGGGGCGGCCGCGGCGAAGCGCAGCGGCGTGAACGGCCGGGCCTCGTCGGGCAGTTCGCCGGTGGTCAGGAGGTGCGCCATGGCGTCGCCGGTGACGGGGGTCAGGAGCACGCCGTTGCGGTAGTGGCCGGTGGCCAGGTGCAGGCCGGGCAGGGCGGTGGGCCCGAGCAGCGGGGCGTTGTCGGGCGAGCCCGGCCGCAGCCCGGCCCGGGTCTCGGTGAGCGGCAGCTCGGTGATGCCGGGGACCAGCTCGTGGGCGTCGCGCAGGAGCTCGTACACGCCGCCCGCGGTGACCGTGGTGTCCCAGCCGAGTTCCTCGCTGGTCGCGCCCACGACGAGCTCGCCGCTGAGCCGTGGCACGAGATAGACGTGGCTGCCGCGGACGACGGCGCGCACGGTGCGGCTCAGGAACGGCGCGTACCGCTCGGGCACGGTGAGCCGCAGGACCTGGCCCTTCACGGGCCGCACCGGCGGCAGGACGTGGTCGGGGACCCCGGCGAGTCGGCCGCTGAGGCTGCCCGCGGCGAGGACGGTCTGTCCGGCGCCGAGCGTGGTGCCGTCGGCGAGGACGACGCCGGTGGCGCGGTCCCGCGCGACGACGAGCCGCTCCGCCCACGCGCGCGTGAAGGCCACTCCGGCCCGCTCGCACGCCACCAGGAGGGCGGTGGTGAGCCGGCGCGGGTCGACCTGGTGGTCGCCGTCGACGCGGAGGCCGCCGCGCACTCCGGGGGCGAGCATCGGTTCGAGGCGACGGCACTCGCGGCCGCTCAGCCACTCCGGGTGCAGGCCCGACTGCCGCTGGAGGAGGTGCAGTTCGCGCAGGTGGGCGCGGTCGTCGGAGTCGAGCGCGACGGCCAGCGTGCCGCAGGCTCGGTAGCCGATGTCCTCGCCGGACGCCTCCGTCAGCTCGGCGGCGAAGTCCGGATAGCGCCGGGCGGAGGCCAGGTTCAGACCGAGCAGCGTCTGCTCGCCGTGGTGCAGTTCGGTGACGGCGGCCAGCATGCCCGCCGCGACCTGTGCGGCGCCGCCGCCGGGCTCGGGGTCCACGACCGTGACGGACAGGCCGCGCCGCGCGGCCCGCCAGGCCGTGACGAGACCGATGACGCCACCGCCGACGACCAGGACGTCCGCCGGGCCGGCGGACGGTGGTGACGTACGAGAAGGTGACGTACGGGAAACGGACGCGTTCGGTGGTTTCGGATGGGAACGCATGGGCGTCCAGCCCCTCCCTTCGCCGGCATGACCCGGATCAGGTTCGTACGGTCGGAGGCCGTCCCAGCCTCCCTCTCAGCCCGGTCGTCCGGGCTCCCGCGAGTGCTCTGCACCGGCCAGCCTAGCCCGTCGCCCGCCGGGCCGGTAAGCCCGTCGTGTTCCGGCGCGGGGGGCCGTCCTACAGTTGATCGGGTGAGCGAAGAGCGGAAGCGGGCGGAACAGCGGGTCGTCATCGTGGGCGCGGGCATGGCCGGGGTGCAGACGGCCGTGGCGCTGCGCGAACGGGGGTTCACCGGCCCGGTGACCCTGATCGGCGCGGAGCCGCACCAGCCGTACGACAGGCCGCCGTTGTCCAAGGCGGTGCTGCTCGGCAAGGCCGAGGGCTCGGCCTTCGACATCGACTTCGAGGCCCTCGGCATCGAGCTGCGGCTCGGCGTGGAGGTCACCGGCGTCCGTCCCGCGGACCACGCGCTGGACACGGCGGCGGGCCCGGTCGGGTACGAGAGCCTGGTCCTCGCCACCGGTGCCGAACCGATCCGCCTGCCCGGCTCGGACGGCGTGCCCGGGGTCCATCTGCTGCGCACGCTCGACGACGCGGAGCGGCTGCGGCCGGTGCTCGCCGAGCAGCACGACGTCGTGGTCGTCGGGGCGGGCTGGATCGGCGCGGAGTTCGCCACGGCCGCGCGCGACGCGGGCTGCGCCGTGACCGTCGTGGAGGCCTCCGGGCGGCCGCTCGCGGGCGCGCTGCCCGCCGAGGTCGCGGCCCCGATGGCCGGCTGGTACGCCGAGGCGGGCGCCGAACTGCGTACCCACGCGCGCGTGGCGCGCGTCGAGCCGGGCTCGGTCCTCCTCGACGACGGCAGCAGGCTGCCCGCGGGCGCCGTCGTCGTCGGCATCGGCGCCCGGCCCGCGACGGCCTGGCTCGCCGGTTCCGGCATCGAGCTCGGCACCCACCACGAGGTCGTGGGCGACGACCGGCTCCGCACCTCCGTGCCCGACGTGTACGCGGTCGGCGACTGCGCGTCCTTCCCGTCGGGCCGCTACGGCGAACGGCTCCTCGTCCACCACTGGGACAACGCCGTGCAGGGACCGCGCACGGTGGCCGCCGCCATCGTCGGCGAGGCCCCGGAGGCGTACGACCCGGTGCCGTACTTCTGGTCCGAGCAGTTCGGCCGCTTCGTGCAGTACGCGGGCCATCACGCGGCCGCCGACGAGCTGATCTGGCGCGGCGACCCCGCGACCCCGTCCTGGACGGCCTGCTGGCTCCGCGACGGCGCCCTGGTGGCCGTCCTCGCGGTGGGCCGCCCCCGGGACCTGGCCCAGTCGAGGAAGCTGATCGACGCGGCCACCCCGATGGACGCGACGTTGGTCACGGACCCGGCGATCCCGCTGAAGAAGGCGATCCGCTCCTGAGGCGCCTGCGCGCGGCGACGCGGCTCACGCCGGAGCGCCCCAGCACACGGGCCCGGGGCGCGAAGCCCCGGCCCCCCGCTACCGGCCCCCGGCCGGAGGTGGCACGCTTGATCCGTGACCGAGATTGACGCAAAGACCGATGCTCTCGTCCCCGCCTGGCTCCACCTCCCCGACATCGCAGAGATGCTCGACATCGAGGTGACGCGCGTGCGGCAGCTGGTCAAGGAGGGCCAGCTGATCGCCGTGCGCCGCGGTGAGAACAGGACGCTTCAGGTTCCGGCGGCCTTCATCGACGGCGACAAAGTCGTCAAGGGCCTGTCCGGAACGCTGACGCTCCTGCGGGACGACGGTTTCTCCGACGAAGAGGCGCTCGAGTGGCTCTTCACCCCCGACCCGACCCTGCCCGGCACGCCCGCGCAGGCCCTGAGCGAGAATCGCGGCACGGAGGTGAAGCGCCGCGCGCAGGCGCTCGCCGTCTGACCTGACAACCATCTGGCGTACGGGCCGGGGCAGCCGCCCGGCCCGTACGCCACCGACATCGGGGGGAACGCTCCATGGCCACCGACACGGCGGGCGGCTCCGCACGCGCCCGGCTCGCGGACGCACGGCTCTATCTGTGCGTGGACGCGCGCAGGCGCCAGGGGGACCTCCCGCAGTTCCTGGACGCCGTCCTGGCGTGCGGCGTCGACATCGTGCAGCTGCGCGACAAGGGCATGGAGGCCGCGGAGGAGCTGGAGCACCTCCAGGTCTTCGCCGACGCCTGCCGCCGCCACGGCAAGCTCCTCGCGGTCAACGACCGCGCGGACGTGGCGCACGCCATCGGCTCCGACGTGCTGCACCTGGGCCAGGGCGACCTGCCGGTGCCCGCGGCCCGCGCGATCCTCGGCGCGGACGTCCTCGTCGGCCGCTCCACGCACGCCGAGGAGGAGGCCGCCGCGGCCGCCGCCCAGGAGGGCGTGGACTACTTCTGCACAGGACCGTGCTGGCCGACGCCCACGAAGCCGGGCCGCCACGCACCGGGCCTGGACCTGGTGCGCCACACGGCCGGGCTCGGCACGGACCGCCCCTGGTTCGCGATCGGCGGCATCGACGCGGCAAATCTGGACGAAGTGCTCGAAGCGGGCGCCCGTCGGGTGGTCGTCGTGCGCGCGATCACGGAGGCGGACGACCCCGGCGCCGCCGCGGCGGACTTCGCCGAGCGGCTGCGTACCGTCTGACGGGACGACGGCGCCCGCGGCCACGGCCGCGGCGTGCGCGGGGCGTCGGCGCTTGTGGCCGTGCCGCGCCTGGGGCGGCGGTGCTCGTGGCCGTGGCATACGACGGGGGCACGAGGCCCGAGGGGTACCCCGGTCGCATCAATATGTACGTACACCCGTCTGATCAATAGCTTGTGGGTGTCCGATGGGCGGACAACAAGCTGACCAAATGGACATATCACCTGCCTTTGGTTGGGTGACCGGCGCGGCCTGGCTAACCTGCCGGTATGGCCCTAGGCACTGCTTCCACCAGGACGGACCGCGCACGCACCGTGCGCGACATGCTCGCGACCGGCAAGACCACGTACTCCTTCGAGTTCTCTGCGCCGAAGACCCCCAAGGGCGAGCGGAACCTGTGGAACTCGCTGCGCAGGGTCGAGGCGGTCGCGCCGAGCTTCGTGTCCGTGACGTACGGAGCCGGCGGCTCCACGCGCGCGGGCACGGTCAAGGAGACCCAGCAGATCGTCGCCGACTCGACGCTCACCCCGGTCGCCCACCTCACCGCCGTCGACCACTCGGTCGCCGAGCTGCGCAACATCATCGGGCAGTACGCGGACGCGGGGATCCGCAACATGCTCGCGCTGCGCGGCGACCCGCCCGGCGACCCGATGGGCGAATGGGGCAAACACCCCGAAGGGCTTACCTACGCCGCCGAACTGGTCCAGCTCATCAAGGAGTCCGGCGACTTCTGCGTGGGCGTGGCGGCCTTTCCCGCGATGCACCCGCGCTCGACCGACTGGGACTCCGACGTCCGGCACTTCGTCGACAAGTGCCGCGCGGGCGCGGACTACGCGATCACGCAGATGTTCTTCCACCCCGAGGAATACCTGCGGCTGCGCGACCGCGTCGCCGCGGCGGGCTGCGAGACGCCGATCATCCCCGAGATCATGCCGGTCACGAACGTGCGCCAGCTGGAGCGACTGCCGCAGCTCAGCAACGCGGACTTCCCGCCCGCGCTCAAAGAGCGGATCCTCTCGGCGCAGGACGATCCCGCCGCTGTACGCTCCATTGGTATCGAGTTCGCGACGGAGTTCTGCGCGCGGCTCCTCGCCGAGGGCGTCCCGGGGCTGCACTTCATCACGCTGAACAACTCCACGGCGACACTGGAGATCTACGAGAACCTGGGCCTGCACCACCAGCAGGCCTGACCGGTCGTACCCGCGCGGCGACCGCAGGGGAGAGGGGCGTACATGGGCTTGACGGTCCTCTACTGCGCGTTCGGCGCGGTCGCGCTGTGGCTGCTCGGCGAGGTGCTGTTGCAGTACAAGGCGCGGCTGCGCTGGCGGGTCCTCGCGTTCGTCGGCTTCCTCGGCGTGGTCGTCGGCGTGCTGATGTCGTCGGTGCTCGTGATCGCCGCGGGCGCCGTCGCCTTCGCCGTCGGGCAGACCTATGTGACGCTGTCGTTCCGCCGCGGCTTCGCGAGCGGCTGGGCGGTCGGCGGCAGGCCCGGCGCGAGCAAGCGCCGCAGGGCGGGCTCCGGCGCCGCCGCGGCCCAGCCGACGCTCCAGGTCTCCGAGCTGGAGTACGAGGCGGACGCCGCGGGCCCCGAGCCCTCCGCCGAGCCGGACGCGCTGGAGTCGACGGCCATGATGGAGGTGCAGACCGCGGGCCCCGGCGTGTACGCACCCGAGCCGATGCCCGACGACACCGGCCAGTACGGCGTCTACGGCGACGCCCCGCAGCCCCCGCCCGCCACCGGCGACGGCTACGCCTTCGACGCCTACGCCCCGTACGACCAGCAGGGCGCACCGGCCCAGCAGGACCCCCTGCACTTCGCCTACGGCGACACGGGGGAGCAGCGGTACGCCGCCTACTCCGACCCGTACATCGGCCCGCAGACCTACGGCGCCCAGCCGAGCTACGACGCCTACGCCGACAAGGCCGCCTACGCGCCCTACGGCGGGGACGCGTACGGCACGGGCTATCAGGACACCCCGCCCGGCGGCGTCTGGGTGCCGCACCAGCGCACCGGCGACACCGCGCCCTACGGCGCCGAACCGCCGCTCGACCAGCCTCCGTACCCGCCGTTCGACCCCGCCGACGGCGAGCCGGACCAGCGGAACGTCTTCGGCTACGAGCCGGGGTACAACGGCGAGCAGCAGTACCGGTACTGAGCGGCCCCGGGCCCGCGCGGCCCGGCTCACGGGAGCCGCGGAACTCCGGTCACTGCGAGCCGCGGAACTCCGGCCCCTCCACGATCAGCCCGGCGACCAGCGTGCCGGACATGCCCGCGTGCGGCAGGCCGCCGCCGGGGTGCGCCCAGCCCCCGGCCGCGAACAGGCCTGCCACGGCCGTGCTGTTGGCGGGGTGCAGCAGGTGTCCGCCCGCCGCCGCGAGAGCGGGCGGCGGGACCGCGCCGCCCTCGGCGCCGGTGGCCTCCTCGACGTCGGCCGGGGTGCGGACCTCGTGCCACAGGAGGCGGTCGCGGAGGCCGGGGACGGCAGTCTCGGCGCGCTCGACGAGCGACCGTACGTCCGTGTCCGTGACGGTGGCGCCCGCCGGGACCGTGGCGGTCAGGGTCACGGCCTCGTGGTCCGCGTCCGGTCTGCCCGCCGGGTCGTCCGGACGCAGGACGGCGAGGGTCGGGGCGGCGGGCAGCCCCGGGCGCGGCCCGAAGACCCGGTCGAGCTCGTCCGCGCGGTCCGGGGTGTGCAGCACCGTGCGGTGCGGGGTGCCCTCGGGGCGGGCCCCGCGCAGGGCGAGCAGGACGGTGAGGCGGCTGGGGAGGCCCGAGCGCGCGGGGACGTCGCCGGGGGCGCGCACCGGTGTCCCCGCGTCCGGACCGGCCACGTCGGACACCAGGGCCTCCAGCGTGCGCGGCGGGACGCCCGCGACCACGAAGTCCGCGTCCACCACGGTGCCGTCCGCGAGGGCGACGCCCGCCGCGCGGCCGTCCTTCACCACGATCCGCGTCACCGCCGAGCCGAAGACGAACTCGACCCTGCGGGCCAGGCACCGCTCGTACACCGCCCGGGCGAGCGCGCGCAGGCCGCCGCGCACCGACCAGGAGCCGAAGGTCTGCTCCAGATAGGGCAGGACGGCCGCGCTCGCGGGTGCCGTGCGCGGGTCGAGGCCGTGGGCCAGGGCGAAGTGCTCGAGCAGGGCGCACAGGCGGGGCTCGCCGCTCAGCTCGAAGGCGCCGATCTCGGCGAGCGTGGCCGCGCGCCGCTCCTTGCGCAGCAGGCGGCGCCGGGCGACCGAGGGGTAGGGCTCGCGCTCGGCGAGCACCTGCCAGTTCGGCCACAGGGGCTCTTCCAGGAGGGGGCGGCGGGTGCGGTCCCAGGCCTCCCGCGCGCGGTTCATGAACGCCGACCACTGGGCGCCCGCGCCGGAGCCGAGGGCCGCGTCCAGGGCCTCGCTGACGCCCGCCCGCGAGGCGTTCGGCAGGTCCGTCGTGGTGCCGTCCGCGAAGACGTGCCGGACCGCGGGCTCGACCTGGGACAGCTCGACGCAGTCCTCCAGGGGCTGCTTGCCCGTCTTCACGAACAGGTCGCGGTAGACCGCGGGCAGGTGCAGCAGGGCCGGGCCCGTGTCGAAGCCGAAGCCGTCGCGCTCCACGCGGCCGACCGCGCCGCCGTACGTCCGCGCGCGCTCGTGCACCACCACCCGGTGGCCCGCGACGGCCAGCCGGGCGGCGGCCGTCATGGCGCCCATCCCGGCGCCGATCACCACAATCCGTGCCATGCCAGGGACTTTATCCGCCGCCACTGACAACGCCGTCGGCCGCCCGCCCCCTGTGGCCTCCCGCCCCTACGGCCGCCCGTCCCGCGGGCGGTCAGGACCGGCAGGCGGCCGGTCCGGCGGCCGTCCCGCCGCGGCGGCCAGGCGGCGCTCCTCGCGGCGCTGCGCCCTGCGCCGCAGGAACCGGCGGATGCGCGAGGCGAGGAAGGCGAGCAGCAGCAGGCCGATGAGCAGCAGCACGCCCGCGATGACCGCCGCGGCCTCGGGGTGGAACATCGCGAAGCTGACCACCCCGCCGACGCCGAGGTCCTCGGCGGTGCTCACGATGGCGTTGCTGAACGGCTCCGGCGAGGTGTTGACCGCCATCCGCGTCCCGGCCTTGACGGCGTGGCTCGCCAGGGCCGTGGAGCCGCCGATCGCGCCCGCCGCCACGTCCGGGAGCGAGCCGCTCTGCCCGGCGAGCAGCGCGCCCACCCAGGCGCCGGACAGCGGCCTGATGACGGTGTGCACGGCGTCCCACACCGAGTCCACGTACGGGATCTTGTCGGCGACGGCCTCACAGGCGAAGAGCACGCCCGCGGCGATCAGCACCCCCGGGCTCTGCAGTGACTCGGGCACGTCGTCGGATACCCCCGTGGCACCGAAGACACCGAGCAGCAGGACCACCGCGTAGGCGTTGATCCCGCTGGCCCAGCCGCTGGTGAACACCAGGGGGAGCACACTCACAAGGTCACCGGCCTGCGGGACCGCGCGTCAGGCGGGCGGGGGAGTCAGTACGGGTCAGCACCACCCCAGGATCATGCAGCGGGACGCGGTACGCCATCGAGAAGCGACGCGAAGCGTCCTGCGCCGCGGGCGACACGCACGGGGACCGCAGCAATGCGAAGAGCGCCGCGGGGCGAGGACTACGGTGCGGGCGTGTTCGGTCTTGTGGTCATGCTCGTGCGGCTCGGGAGCGCGCTGCGTACGGCGTGGGGAAGGCCCGCGTTCCGGGGAACGGCGTGGACGCTGGCGCTGCTGTGGACCTCGGCCACCTTCTTCTACGCGCATCAGGAGGGGTGGGGCGTGCTGGACTCCTTCTACTTCGCGGTGTGCACCGGGCTGACGATCGGGTACGGGGACCTGGCTCCCGCCACCGCTCTCGGAAGGGTCTTCACGATCCCGTACGGGCTCCTCGCGGTGGGTGTGTTCGCCGCCCTGGCCACTCAGCTCGCCCAGGCCTTCACCACGACTCATGCCGGCCGAGCGGCCCGTATCAAGGCCCGGAAGGGCACGGCGAAGCACGGACACGGACGAGATCGCAACTAGCAAGCGACGTTCCGGCCTGCGCGTGAGCACCCGGGCCTGAGTATCCGTACCTAGGGGTGGAGATGAGTACGCGCGCGGATGGGGTCCGACGTGCGCGGACGGGAGAGTGATGACACGGAGAAGGGCGCGGCACCGGCACCGCCGACACGGGGCGGCGGAACGGGGCGGCGCCCTTGACCGCTCCTCCCGCTCTCAAGGGCGGGAGCGAGGTCACGGGGGCGACCGGGGGAACGACCACGGGGGTCGCGCGGGGGACCGAGTGAGCGCCGGTCCGGTGTGCCTGTGCCAGGCCGCACCGGACCGGTGCCACGCGACGGGGGATGCGTACGAACGGGTGAACCGGGGCGCGCGTGCGCGCCGGTGGCCCGCCCGGGTCAGCGGCTGCCGCTCACCCGCCCCTGGAGCAGCCGGGACAGCGCCGCGTGCACGTCGTCGAGCGAGCGCTCCGGCTGGAAGGACTGCCAGTCGAGCGCGGCCACCAGGACCATGCCCACGAGGGCCGCCGCCGTCAGGGGGATGTCGATCTCCTCGCTGAGCTCGCCGTTCGCCACGCCCGCGCGCAGGACGTCCTCGACCACGGCGACGGCCTGCTGGCGGACGACCATCAGGGTGGACTGCCAGGCCCGGTTGGTGCGCCACAGCTCGGCGACGTACAGCTGGGTGAAGGCCGGGTAGCGGTCGATGAAGAGGAGGCCCGCGCGGATCATCGCGTCCAGGGCGTCGACCTTGCTGCCGCCCTGGAGGACGGTCTGCTCGGCGGCGTCCTTCAGGGAGGCGGTGAGCAGGCCCACGCCGTGTCGCAGCAGCTCTTCGAAGAGGACGGACTTGCTGGCGAAGTTGTAGTAGACCGTGCCTTTCGCGACGCCCGCCCGTTCGGCGATCTCGTCAACTGTCGTGGCGGAGAACCCCTGTTCCGCGATGAGGGTGACGGCGGCCTCGTACAACTTCTGTCTGGTGGCCTCACGCCGCGTGCTGCTCGCGCTGCTTTCCATGCGCCTGATTTTCACAGGTTCCGTCCCGTTCACAGGCTCAGCTCCGGGTGCAGCCGGTCGAGTGTCCACACCTGCTTGCGGCGCGCGGTGACGGCGGTGAGCGCGAGGGCGCCCGCGGTGAAGGCCGCCAGGACCGCGCACGCCTGCCAGACCGGGCCGAGGCCGCCGCCCGTGATGAGCCTCCTGAGGGCGTCGACGACGTAACTCATCGGCAAGTAGGGGTGGATCGCGCGGAAGAAGCCGGGGCTCGTCTGCACGGGGTACGTGCCGCCCGCCGACGTCAGCTGGAGCATCAGGACCGCGAGGACGAGGATCCGCCCGGCCGCTCCGAAGCGTGCGTTCAGCCACTGCACGATGGCCGCGAAGCAGGCCGTCACCAGGGTCAGGAAGCCGACGGTTCCGGCGGCCCGCGTCATCTGGAGCCCGAGGCCCCAGTGCAGTACGGACATCAGGGCGGCCACTTGCAGCACTCCCAGGGCCGCGACCGGCAGCCAGCCCGCGAGCGCGACGCGCCACGCGGCGGCGCCCGCGGCGAGCGCGCGCCGGTTGAGCGGCTGGATCAGCATGTACGCCACCATCGCGCCGACCCACAGGGACAGCGGGATGAAGTACGGGGCGAAGCCGGTGCCGTAGTTGGGCGCCTTGTGCAGGGACTGGGAGGCGAGCTGCACGGGGTCGGCCATGACGTCGGTGCGCCGGTCGCGGTCCTTCTTGTCGTAGTCGGGGATCTTCTCGACGCCGTCGTGCAGGCCGCCCGCCAGCTTCTGGGAGCCGTCGGCCAGTTTGAACAGGCCGCCGTTGAGGTCGCTCGCGCCCGTCTTCAGCTTGCCGACGCCCGCGTCCAGGTCCGTGGCGCCGGTCTTGGCGGTGCCGAGGCCCGCGTGCAGCTTCTTGGCGCCCTTGGCGACGTCCCCCGCGCCCTTGTCGAGCGTGTTGACGTCCCGGACGGTCTTCTCCAGCTTCTCGTCCAGACGCGGGGCGCGGTCGGCGAGGCCCTGGGCCTTCTTCTGGAGCGTGGCGAGGCTCGTGTCGAGCCGCTTCAGATCGCCGTTCTGGTCCTTGACCAGCGTGTCCACGTCCCCGGCGATGGTCGAGACGTCGGCCGCGACCTCCTTGGCCTTCTTCAGCTTCGGGCACCAGGGCGGGGCCTCGGGAGCGCGCAGGCACTGCTCTTCGTAGACGCCGTCCAGGGCGGCCGAGGCCTCCTTGGCGTCGGTGGCGGCCCTGGGGGCCTTCTCGACCAGGGTGCCCAGGTTGTGGCGGACCGCCCTGGAGGAGTCGGCGACGAGCTGCGCGCTGTCACCGAGGGTCTTGCCGTTGTCCTTCAGGTACGGCCGTACCTTGGCCGCCTCGCCGTTGACGCGGTCGGCCAGCTTCCGCGTGCCGTCCGCGACGCGGCGCGAGCCGTCCTCCAGGTCGCCCGCGCCGGTGTGCAGCTTCCTGACGCCCGAGGCGAGGTTCCCGCTGCCGTCCTTGGCGCTCTTCAGGCCGTCGACGAGGTCCTTGGAGCCCTTCTCCGCCTTCCCGATGCCGCCTTCGAGCTTGTCGGCGCCCTTGGCCGCCTTCGCCGTCGCCCCGTGGATGTCGGAGAACGAGATGAAGATCTTGTCGAGGAAGCCGCGCGAGGCCTTCGTGGAGGCCGCCGTGCGCACCTCCGAGAACACCGTGCGGGAGATCTGCCCGACGATGTAGTTGTTCGCGTCGTTCGTACGGACCTGGAGGGCCCCCGTCTCCGGGGAGGCGCCCGAGCTCGACGCGACGCGCCTGCTGAAGTCGGACGGCATGGTCAGCGAGAGGTAGTACGTGCCGTCCTCGACGCCCTCACGGGCCTCGGCGGCACTCACCTCGCGCCAGTCGAAGGTCTCGCTGTCCCGCAGCTTCTTGACGATGTTGTCGCCCGCGGCGAGCTTCTCGCCGTCGACCCGGGTCCCCTTGTCGTCGTTGACGAGCGCCACGGGGATCCGGTCGAGGCGGCCGTACGGATCCCAGAACGAGCACAGGTACAGCGCGCCGTACAGCAGGGGAAGCAGCAGCAGCGCGACGAGTGCCGCGCGCGGGAGCCTGCCCCTGCCGAAGCGCTTGAGCTCAAGCGCGGCGAGCTTCGGGGAGCGCATCCGCCGTCTCCTTGTCGTCGTCGGTGGGGCCGGCAGGGCCGGTGGGGCCGGTCGCGTCGGGGCGTTCGGCGGCGGGCGCGGTCGAGACGACCACCGAGCCCTCGGGCGCCTCGCTGCACACGGCCACGACCGTCGTCCCGCGCGCGGCGACGGAGCGCAGCAGTGCCCAGGCCTCGTCCCGCTCGGCGTCCGACAGCTTGAGGTCGGTGTCGTCGACGCCGAGCAGCCGGGGACGTCCGACGAGCGCGAGCGCCACCGAGAGCCGCAGCGCGTCGAGGCGCTCCAGGTCCCGCACCGATGTCCGCGAGCCCTTGGGGAGCGCGGCGACGTCGAGACCGGCGGCCCCGAGCGCGGTGTCGATCCGCAGCCGGGACGCGGTCGCCCGCTCGGCGCGCGGCCGCAGCAGGCCGCGCAGCGAGCCCTCGTACCGCCGCTCCAGGAGCGCGCGCTCCCGCAGGTGCTCGGCGACGGTCAGCGCGGGGTCGAGGTCGTTGACGCCCGGCACCGGGCCGAGCGCGCTGATCCGGCGCACCGCGGTGAGCTGGCCGGGAAGCCGGGCGCGGTCCACGGACGCCGTGCCCTCGGTGGCCCGCATGCGTCCCGTGAGGGCGAGCAGCAGACAGGTGCGGCCGGACCCGGAAGGGCCCTCGACGGCGACGAGCGCGCCCGGCTCCGCCGCGAAGCCGATGCCGCGGAAGGCCCAGCCGCGTGGCCCCTGGAGTCCGAAGTCCGCCGCGCTGACGGCGGCGCCGTGCGAACCGTTCACGGTCTTCCTCGCCTTTCACGTCGTCCGAAACGTGGTGGCCGACCGGCCGACCAGCAGGGGCCGGTAAGCCCGAGCCGCCCGGCCGAGGCCGCCGTGCGGGGCCACCGGGCAAGTTTTTGTACTGACTGGTCAGTTCAAAAGGTAGCCCGAACCAACGAACGGGGCAAAGCCCCAGGTCAGCGCCGATTGTCAGTGGCGTACCCCACGATGGGCACATACGGCCACTGCGCCGTCACACAGACGACAGGAGGTTCGTCATGGCCCGTTCGCACGCAGCGGCCGCCGCACCCCGGCGCCGCGCCGCAGGCCCTGCCCCCTCACTGACCGGCCCGGCGAGCGACGTGCACCCCGTCCTGCGCCGCGCCACGGCCCCGCCCGCCGCCCTCGAACTGCTCGCCCAGGCCCGCGCCGGACTCGACGAGGCCGCCCGCCTGGACCCTCCGAACGAGCGCTATGCCACGGCCCACCTGGCCGCCCTGCGCACCGCCGCCGCCGTCCTCGCCGCCCGCGGCCGCCCCGAGCTCAACCCACGGCGCAGGCAGCGCATCCGCAGCGCCTGGGACGTGCTGCCCGAGATAGCCCCCGAGCTGACCGAGTGGAGCGCCCTGTTCGCCTCCGGGGCCGCCCGCAGGGCCCGCGCCGAAGCGGGCATCCAGGGCGCGGCCAGCGTCCGCGACGCCGACGACCTGCTGCGCGACGCGGCGATGTTCCTGCGCCTCGTCGAGCGGATGCTGGTCCTCCAGCCCGTGCTGCCACAGGCCCGCCAGGAGCCGCCGGATGCGGGCTGACCTGGGCGTGCGCCGTGCGGTCCGGGCCGGCCCCGCGGCGCGCGCCCGGCCCGGGGGCGGCCGGGTGCCGCCGTGAGCGGGCGCCCGCGCCGCCCGCCCCCGGTGATGCCGGGGCACAGGTCCAGAGGCAATAGGGTGGGAGCGCCCGTACCCGAACAGCCCGCCGACGCACAGGCGGAGCCGCGCCGAGGAGTCAACTGCCGTGTCGGACCCGATGCGCCCGCCCGCCTCCCCCCGCCCGCCGCAAGCGGCGTCGCTGCGCTCCGACCCCCCTCGCCCCCGCGCTTCGCTCCGTACGGCCGTGGTCTGGGAGGTCCTGAAAGACGCCCTCGACCGCCGGGTCAAGGCCACCGCGGGCGACGGCCCCGGCGGCCTGGAGGTCCTGGACACCGGCGGCGGCAGTGGCAACTTCGCGGTACCCGTGGCCCGCCTCGGCCACCGCGTCACGGTCGTCGACCCCAGCCCCAACGCGCTGTTCGCGCTGGAGCGCCGCGCCGCGGAGGCCGGTGTCGCCGACCGCGTGCGCGGCGTCCAGGGCGACGTGCACGGCCTCTTCGACGTCGTTGAGCGCGGCGGCTACGACGCGGTGCTCTGCCACGGCGTCCTGGAGTACGTGGACGACCCCGCCGAAGGCGTGCGCAACGTGGTCGGAGCGCTGCGCCCCGACGGCGTCCTGAGTCTGCTCGCCGCGGGCCTCGGCGGCGCCGTCATCGCCCGGGCCCTGGCCGGACACTTCACCGAGGCCCACCGCGCGCTCGCGGACCCGGCCGGACGCTGGGGCGAGGGCGACCCGGTGCCGCGCCGCTTCACCGCCGACCAGCTCACCGACCTGGTCGAGGGCGCGGGCCTGCGCGTGGCCGGGGTGCACGGCGTGCGGGTCTTCGCCGACCTCGTGCCGGGCGTCCTCGTCGACACCGAGCCCGGCGCCCTGGAGGCCCTCCTGAAGCTGGAGGCGGCGGCCGCCGAGCTGTCCGCGTTCCACTCCGTGGCCACCCAGCTGCATGTGCTCGGCGAGACCCCCGAGGCGAGCGGGGCCTGAGCGCCGACGGGCCGCTGCGGCTCCTGTGACGCCTGGGGCTACCTCGCTGATCAGGGGCGCAGCAGCACATGGAGTACGCCACAGGCCCCCCGAACGGGCTACGGGCGCCGTATGATCGAGGGACACCGTCCGGCATGACAGACCGGCCGCTGGGGAATGCAGGCTTCAGCGAGCCGGAGCGACCTGACGGTCCGGTTTGGCGAAGTTGGCGCAGAGGGGCGGGTTTCACGGGGGCGATTCCCTGCCTATCCTGAAGGGGACCCCCCGGTCGCCCCGGCGACTGCACGATGAGGAGGACTCCGTGCCGCTCTCGGAGCACGAGCAGCGCATGCTCGAGCAAATGGAGCGAGCGCTGTACGCCGAAGATCCCAAGTTCGCGACAGCGCTTGAGGGAAGCGGGCTGCGTACGTACACCCGGAAGCGGGTCTACCAAGCGGTCGCGGGCTTCCTGGTGGGCATCGCCCTTCTCATGGCCGGAATGGTCGCCCAGCTGATCTGGGTGAGCGTGGTGGGATTCCTCGTCATGCTGGGCTGCGCGGTGCTCGCCGTCACCGGTTGGCGCAAGGCGCCCAAGCCGGGCGAGCAGGCCCCCGGCACCCCGAGTGGATCCGCCGCCCCGCACGGGCGGCGGCAGCATCAGCCCAGGCAGCGGCGGTCCATGATGGACCGCATCGAGCAGCGCTGGCAGCGCCGCAGGGACGAGCAGCAAGGCGGCCAGTAGCTCTCCCGGAGGATTTCCCCGCCGCGCCTGACTTCCCAGCTCCGCCCAAGGCCCGTCGCGCACCCCGCGCGCCGGGCCTTGTCGCTGTCCGGCGCCGCCCGGGTGGACGCCGGTGCCGGGCGACGGTCCGCGCCGGGGCCGGTGCCCGTGTGACCGTCCGCGCCGCCGTCGGCACCCGGTGGCCCGGGCGGGCTCCGGGGCCCGCACGCCCTGGTGACCGGGCCCCGTGAAGCAGTGGCTCCGGCGTTTGCTCATACATGTGCACCCGCACACGAGGCAAGGGTGAGGGAGCCGCACACGACCGTGGGGTGACCGCGCACAGGCGGTCACCCCACGGACGTTTCGGGCCAGGCCAGGGCGGCCGGACCCGGGGCCTCAACTCCCCTCGCGCGCCGCGGGCCGGGCCGGCCAGCGCTTGGCGAGGCGCCGCTGCCACCGGGCGCGCAGCCCGGCCCAGCGCTCCGAAAGCGCCCCCATCACCCGCGCGGCCGAACGCGGCGCGAGCGTCGCCCGCAGCCGGGCCGGACGGCTCGCGGAGGCCCGCAGCCCCGCCCGCAGCCGCCGCACGTCGTCCGGCAGCCCCGTCGCGTGCCGCGGCTGCGGCGCGTAGAGGACCTGCTCCACCGCCGCGGCCACCCGGTGCACGGACTCCGCGGCGCCCGCCTCCAGCTTGCCGAGGCGGACGATCCGGGCCGCCGCCGTGCGCGGTGTCCGGGACTCGTCCGGCGGGATGCCGTGGTCCCACGCGGTGTCCGTGACCTCTAGCCACGCCGCGAGGGTCCGCGCCGCCGCGTCCGCCTCGGTGCGCCCGCCGACGCCGAGGCGCACCGCGCGCACCCGTGTCCGCCACAGCAGCGGCAACAGGGGCACCGCGAGCACGGCGAGCCCCGCCAACGACCCGCCCACGATCATCGCGACCGGCGGCCCGTCGTCGTCGGAGCCGGACGCGAGCTGCGGCATCGCGCTGCCGCAGCCGCCCGCCTGCCGCTGGTCACGCGGGCAGTCCGAGGACTGCGAGGGCCCCGGGGACTCCTTCGCCGACGTGGACGGCCCGGGCGCCGCCGGGTCGCTGGAGTCGTCGGTCGGGGTCTGGTCCCGGGTGTACTCCGGCACGGAGCCACGGGTCGGCGTCGGCTCGAAGCGGGTCCAGCCCACGCCCTCGAAGTACAGCTCGGGCCAGGCGTGCGCGTCCCGCAGACCCACCGACATGGTGCCGTCCGCCTGCGCGGAGCCCGGTGTGAAGCCCACCGCCACGCGCGCCGGAATGCCGAGCGTGCGCGCCATCGACGCCATGGCGAAGGAGAAGTGGACGCAGAAGCCCTCCTTCTGGTCCAGGAAGCGCGCGATCGCCGAGGGCCCGCTGCCCGCGCGGACCTGCGTGTTGTACGTGAAGCCGCCGTCGGAGGCGAACCAGTCCTGGAGCTTCACCGCCCGCTCGTAGTCGTTCGCCGCGTCGCGGGTGATCCTGCGGGCCGTCTCCTCCACCACCGAGGGCAGCGAGTCCGGCACCTTGGTGAACTCCCGCTTCACGGCCGCGGGCGGCGGGGGAGCGGCCGCGAGCTGCTCGGCCGTGGGCTCCACGACCAGGCTGTTGACGGAGTACTGCACGCCCCGCGTGGTCTGCCCGCGGTCGCCGACCACGGCGCGGCCCACTGGCTCGTACCGCCAGCGCCCCTCGATGCGCACCTGGCTCGCCGGATACGGCATGGGCAGCCAGTTCTGCGCGTAGCCGTCCGCCGCCGAGAGGTTCGTCTGGATCTCGGTCCTGCGGACGGTGGGGGACAGGCCCTGCGGGTCCGGCAGGCGCGAGGGGATGTCCTCGATGTCCCGGACGGTGGTCTTCCACGTCGTGCCGTCGAACTGGTCGAGCGACACGATCCGCAGATACATCCCCTGGGAGTTCTTCGCGTTCGTGCGGTACGAGATGACCTCGCGGTCCTCCGGCTGGTTCAGGCTGTCCTGGAGCGCGACCAGCGGGTTCACCGCGGAGATGGTGCCGCCGCCCCCGCGGCCGCCGCCCCCCGGCCCGTTCGAGTCGTCCAGGAGGCCGCCGTCGAGGGCGGGCAGCGCGAGCGGCACCACCAGGGCGACGCCCAGGGCGACGGCGCCGATGCGGCGGCCCGTGCGCACCGGGGCGAGCGCGCCGCCGTCACCGTCCAGGCCCGCCGAGACCCGGCCGGGCGGCCGGGCCGCCCCGCCGAAGACCCGCCCCCACTGCGAGAGCCGGTCCCGGCCCTCCGCGAGGAGCAGCAGCAGATATCCGGCGGCCGCGAGCAGGAACCACAGCCACCCCGCGCCGTCCTCGGCGAGGCCCGCCGCGATCGAGTACAGGGCGAGCAGTGGAAGGCCCGCCGGCGCGGCCGTGCGGAACGTCACCGCGAGCGCGTCCACCATGAGCCCGACCACCAGGACCCCGCCGACCAGCATCAGCCGGATGCCGTCGGTGAGCGGCGCCGGGATCGCGTACCGCCCGACGTCGTCGCCGCCCGCCTCCAGGAGCAGCCCGAAGTGCCGGAACACCTCGGGCCCCGGGATCACCCCGGCGAGCGCCTGCTCCCGGCCGAAGACCAGCGTCAGGAGCAGCAGCGTGACCAGGGCCTGCGCGGCCACCGTCAGCGGCCGGGCGAGCGGCACCCGCCGGGCCAGGGCGCCCACGCCGCTCTGCAGCGCGAGCAGGATCGCCGCCTGCACCACCCAGCCCGACTCGTCGACGAGCGGCAGCATCGCGCCCGACGCCATCAGCGTCGCGGCGGCGGCGCACAGCGCCAGTCGCGTACGCCCACTCATGTCCATCCCCCTGTCCCGCCCGCCATCGGACCCGCGCTCGCCGCGGGCGCCGCCACCGTGCCGGTGCGCAGGTGGTCCGCCTGGCGCCACAGCTCGACCAGCGACACCCCGGGCGGCACGGCGACCGCCGTCCAGCCCGCCTCGCGCAGCAGCCGCAGGCCGTTCGCGGCCGCCGGGGACGGCGGGGCGCCCGCGCCCCGCAGCCAGGCGTGGCTGTCGGTGAGGAAGGCGACCGCGGCACCGCTGCGCTGGCGCATCTTGGCGACCACCGTGGCCTGCTCCTCGTCGAGGTCGCCGAGGAAGGCCACGAGGAGGCCTTCGTTGCCGCCGCGGAGCACGTCGTACGCGCGCGAGAGGCCCGCGCCGTCCGAGTGGTCGATCACGGCGAGCGTGTCCATCATCAGCCCGGCCGCGTCCGCCGACTCCTGGCCGGTGCCCGCGTATCCGTCGGCGCCCTCGCCGGGCAGCGAGTTGCCGGTGTCGGTCAACAGGCGTACGGAGAAGCCCCGCTCGAGCATGTGCACCAGCGTGGAGGCCGTGCCCGAGACCGCCCACTCGAAGGCCGAGTCCGGGCCCGCGCCCTGGTAGGCCACCGCGCGGCTGTCCAGGAGGACCGTGCAGCGGGCGCGCTGCGGCTGCTCCTCGCGGCGCACCATCAGCTCGCCGTAGCGCGCGGTGGAGCGCCAGTGGACGCGGCGCAGGTCGTCGCCGTAGCGGTAGCCGCGCGGAATGACGTCGTCCTCGCCCGCGAGGGCGAGCGAGCGGTGCCGTCCGTCGCCGTACCCCTTGGCCTCGCCGGTCAGGCGCACCGCCGGGAGCGCCTCCACGCGCGGGACCACCGTCAGCGTGTCGTACGTGGAGAAGGACCTGGTCAGCTCGCACATCCCGAAGGGGTCGGTGAGGCGCAGCTGGAGCGGGCCCAGCGGATAGCGGCCGCGCAGGTCGGAGCGGACGCGGTAGGACACCTCGCGGCGCCCGCTCGCCTCCACGCGGTCGAGCACGAACCGAGGCCGCGGCCCGAGCACGTACGGAACGCGGTCCTGGAGCATCAGCAGGCCCGTGGGCAGCCGCGAGACATTCTCCATGCGCAGGTGCACGCGCGCCTCCGCACCGGCGGGCACGCGCGCGGGGGTCAGCCGGCGGCTGCCCGCGACGCGGTAGCGCGTGCGGTACAGCACGCCGGAGCACACCAGCGGCAGGACCGCGAGGAGCAGCCCGACCCGCAGCAGGTCGCCCTGGCCGAGCACGTAGGCGCAGACGGCGGCGGCGATGCCCGCGGCGAAGAAGGAGCGGCCCCGGGTGGTGAGCCCGGCGAGCGCCGTGCGCAGGCCGCCCGGCTCCCCCCTGTCCCCGTTGTTTCCGCTGCCTCCGTCGTCTCCGTTGTGCCCAGTGCCGCCGATGCCGCCGGTACCGCCGGGTCGCTCCGACGGCATCCCCCCGGCCGTCATCACAGCCTCCGGGCGCCGGGCGGCTGCTGGCCGAAGAATCCCTGGCCGGGCTGTTGTGCCGCCGGGACCGGAGTGCGCTGCAGGATCTCCAGGACGACCGATTCGGCCGTGCGGCGGTTCAACTGCGCCTGGGCCGTGGGCAGCAGCCGGTGCGAGAGGACGGCGACGGCCAGCGCCTGCACGTCGTCCGGCAGGGCGAAGTCACGGCCGCTGAGCGCCGCGGACGCCTTGGCGGCCCGCAGCAGGTGCAGGGTCGCGCGCGGCGACGCGCCGAGTCTCAGATCGGGGTGGTTGCGGGTGGCGCCGACCAGGTCGACCGCGTACCGCCGCACGGCCTCGGCGACGTGGACCGTGCGGACCGCGTCGATGAGCTTCACGATGTCGTGCGCGTGCGCCACCGGCTGGAGGTCGTCCAGCGGGGACACCCCGCCGTGCACGTCCAGCATCTGGAGCTCGGCCTCGGGGCCCGGATAGCCGATCGAGACGCGCGCCATGAAGCGGTCGCGCTGCGCCTCGGGCAGCGGATAGGTGCCCTCCATCTCCACCGGGTTCTGCGTGGCCACCACCATGAAGGGACTGGGCAGCTCGTACGTCTGCCCGTCGATGGTGACCTGGCGCTCCTCCATGGACTCCAGGAGCGCGGACTGCGTCTTCGGGGACGCGCGGTTGATCTCGTCGCCGATCACGATCTGCGCGAAGATCGCTCCCGGTTTGAACTCGAAGTCACGGCGCTGCTGGTCCCAGATGGACACACCCGTGATGTCCGACGGCAGCAGGTCCGGCGTGAACTGGATACGCCGCACCGAGCAGTCGATGGACCGCGCGAGCGCCTTGGCGAGCATGGTCTTGCCCACGCCCGGTACATCCTCGATGAGCAGGTGCCCCTCGGCGAGGAGCACGGTCAGCGAGAGCCGTACGACCTCCGGCTTGCCCTCGATCACACCCTCGACCGACCCGCGGACACGCTCCGCCGTGGCGGTCAGATCTGTGAGGCTCGCTCGATCGTCATAGGTCGTCACCCGGCCCTCCTCGGCCCTTCCCCACGCTCGGCAAGGAGCAAGGGACACCTCTTTTCATGGTTCCCCGGGCCGACACTCACGTGCGGACCGGCCCACCCCGAAACACGGACACCACGCGTGAATGGTTCAGCGCGGCGCCACACAGGCATTCTTGTTGGGCATACCGGTTCGTGTCACTTGCCTGTGGATAACTGGCGCCGTTATGTCGGATCTTGCGGCGTTTCGGGTGCCGGAAATTGTCCGGTACCCGGTACCTCGGGGTCACACACTGTCGATTCGGTCACGCGGGCCCTCCGCGGTCGCACGCGAGCGGGGCGCCGCCGTTCCCGGTCGGCGCCCCGCTCGTGTCCGGCGGGTGTGTCGCGGCCTCAGGCGGGGTCGATCTCGCGCAGCAGGCCCGTGTGCACGTCGAAGACGAAGCCGCGCACGTCGTCGGTGTGCAGCAGGAACGGCGAGGTGCGCACGCGCTGCATCGACTGCCGCACGTCCTGGTCGACGTCGCGGAAGGACTCCACGGCCCACGCGGGCCGCTGTCCGACCTCCATCTCGAGGTCGTGCCGGAACTCCTCGGTGAGGGACTCCAGGCCGCAGCCGGTGTGGTGGATGAGGGCCACGCTGCGGGTGCCGAGCGCGCGCTGGCTGATGGTCAGCGAGCGGATGACGTCGTCGGTGACGACGCCGCCCGCGTTACGGATGGTGTGGCAGTCACCGAGTTCGAGGCCGAGTGCGGCGTGCAGGTCGAGGCGGGCGTCCATGCAGGCCACGACCGCGACCCGGAGGACGGGCCGGGCGTCCATGCCGGGGTCGGTGAAGCCCGCCGCGTAGCGCGTGTTCGCGTCGACCAGGCGGTCGGTGACGGTGGCGTCCTCGCGGGCACCCGTGGTTATGGCGCCTTCGGGCTCGGTGGGGAGGGATGCGGAAGTCGTCATGACTATGACGGTAGTGGTCACCGCGGGTGCGGGCCTGCCGTGGGAGGGGACAAAGAACGTCATCGAACGTTGTTGTGAGGTAACCCACAGGGAGGCGCCCGGGCCCGCCGAACGGGTGAAGTCGCGCTGATCGCGGACGTGATCCCGGCCGGGCCGCGCCGCGCAGGCCGGTTGATTGACCGCGAGACAGGGTGGACTAAAGTGACGCGAAGCGGGAGCGGAGACCTGCTCCCCGCTGGTACATCCGGAGATTCGCAGAATTCCCCACGTGCGTGGCGCGTACGTACGGCTCGGCCTCCTCCCGCTCCCGGTCGGCTGACGCCGCCTCCCCGGCGCCGGCATCCGGCTCCCCTTCACCGAGCGGGCGGGGACCCGGCGGTGCGTACGACACCCGCCGGACCTGAGAGGGCCCCAAAGTGACAGGGCGCGAAGCGCTTCCCAATAAGGGTGCTGGGCGACGGGCGGGCCGACACGTCCCGGTGATGCTCCAGCGGTGCCTGGACCTGCTGGCCCCGGCGCTCACCCGGCCGGGAGCCGTCGTCGTCGACTGCACCCTCGGCCTCGGTGGCCACAGCGAGGCCCTCCTCACCGCCTTCCCCGAGGCCCGCCTCGTCGCCCTGGACCGGGACAAGGAGGCGCTGCGCCTGTCCGGCGAGCGGCTCGCGCCCTACGGCGAGCGCGCGACCCTCGTCCACGCGGTCTACGACGAGCTGCCCGAGGTGCTCGACCGGCTCGGCATCCCGCGCGTCCAGGGCGTCCTGTTCGACCTCGGCGTCTCCTCCATGCAGCTCGACGAGGCGGACCGCGGCTTCGCCTACGCCCAGGACGCGCCCCTCGACATGCGCATGGACCAGACGACCGGCATGAGCGCCGCCGAGGTCCTCAACACCTACCCCGCGGGCGAGCTGGTGCGGATCCTGCGCGCGTACGGCGAGGAGAAGCAGGCCAAGCGGATCGTCTCCGCCGTCGTGCGCGAGCGCGACAAGGAGCCCTTCAGCAACAGCGCCCGGCTCGTCGAGCTGATCAGGGACGCGCTCCCGCAGGCCGCCAAGCGCACCGGCGGCAACCCCGCCAAGCGCACCTTCCAGGCCCTGCGCATCGAGGTCAACGGCGAGCTGAGCGTCCTGGAGCGGGCCGTCCCGGCGGCGGTGAAGGCGCTCGCCGTGGACGGCCGCATCGCCGTCCTGTCGTACCACTCCCTCGAGGACCGCCTGGTCAAGCAGGTGTTCGCGGCCGGGGCGGCGAACACCGCGCCGCCCGGCCTGCCGATCGTGCCCGAGGAGTACCAGCCGCGGCTCAAGCTCCTCACGCGCGGTGCCGAACTGCCCACCGAGGAGGAGATCGCGGAGAACCGCAGGGCCGCGCCCGCGCGGCTGCGCGGAGCCCAGCGCATCCGCGAGGACGTCACTCCGTAAGAGGCGTCCGCGAGGTGCCCGCGTGAGCGGGACGGCTCGCGGAGGCGAGGGGAGCGAGGGGAGCGAGGGGTCCGCATGACCGAGGTGGCTTCGTGGAGGAGGTGGCTTTCGTGAGCAGGAGACCGCAGCTCCGGGGGCGGGCGGCGCGGCTCGCGCGGCTGCTGCCCGGCGGCCCGAGCCAGGCCGCCCGGACCCCCTTCATGCTCCTGGTCGTACTGCTGCTCGGCGGCGGCCTGATCACGCTCCTGCTGCTCAACTCCTCGCTCAACGAAGGGTCCTTCCAGCTCAGCAAGGTGAAGCGGGAGACCCAGGAGCTCACCGACGAGGAGCAGCAGCTCCAGCGGGAGGTCGACGAGTACGCCGCCCCGGACGCGCTCCAGCGCCGCGCCCGCGAGCTCGGCATGGTCCCCGGCGGCGACCCGGCCTTCCTGAACCCCGACGGCACCGTCCGCGGGGTCCCCGGCAGCGCGCCGGGTCCCTCGGCCCTGCGCGAGTCCGCGGCCCGCCCGCCCGCGCCGCTGCCCCCGGCGCCGCAGGCCCCCGAGGCGCTGCCCACGCCCGGGGCCGTGCCGTCCCCGGCGCCGAGCCCGGCCGCCGTGCCGCCCGCGAGCGGCACCTCGCCGGGCGCCGCCCCGCCGGGGTCCGCCCCGCCGGGCGCCGCCCCGCCCCCTTCCGCGAAGCCCGCCCCCACGACCTCCGGCAGGTGACGTAAGTGACGGATCGTCAGCCGCCGCCCCGGCGCCGCGTCCCCGGACCGGCCCGCCCCGTCCGGCCCGCCCGCGACGGCGGGCCGCGCCGCCCCCAGCAGGGCCGGCGGCCCGCCCGCCGCCCGCGCCCGGCCGCGGCCAGGCCGCTGCGCCTGGGCAGCCCCCGGCCCCGGCTGCGCCTGGTCAGCCTCGCCCTGACCCTGGTGATGCTGGCGTTCGTGGTGCGGCTCCTCCAGGTGCAGGCCGTCGACGCCGACGCGTACGCCGCCAAGGCGGAGAAGAACCGGTACTCCAGCCACAAGATCGCCGCCGAGCGCGGGGCCATCACCGACCGCCGCGGCGTCGAGCTGGCCACCAGTGTGGACGCGTACGACATCACGGCCGACCCCACGCTGTTCACGGCCGCGGAGACGAAGATCAAGGACGCGCCCGAGCAGGCCGCGGCCCTGCTCGCGCCGATCGTCGACGAGGACGCCGACGTCCTGGCCAAGAAGCTCAGGACGCCCAAGACCCGCTTCACCCTGCTCGCCCGGCGCGAGACCCCGCAGGTGTGGAAGCAGATCAAGGACCTGCGCGCCACGCTCGCCGACAAGGCCAACGCCGACGCCACGGCCGTCAACGTCCTCGCGGGCGTCTTCGCCGTGCCCACCAGCAAGCGCGTGTACCCGAACGACGACCTGGCCGCCGGGATACTGGGCTGGGTCAACGCCGACGGCAAGGGCGGCGGCGGCATCGAGCAGCAGCTCGACAAGGGCCTCGCGGGCAAGCCCGGCGAGATCCGCTACGCCCAGTCCGGCGGCCGCCAGGTGCCGACCGCGGGCACCAACGAGAAGCCCGCCGTGCCCGGCTCGGACGTCGAGCTGACCATCGACCGCGACATCCAGTGGGCCGCGCAGGACGCCATCACCGAGCAGGTCAGGAAGTCCCGGGCGGACCGCGGCTACGTGGTCGTGCAGGACACCCGCACCGGCGAGGTCCTCGCCATGGCCAACGCGCCCGGCTTCGACCCCAACGACCTGTCCCGGGCCGCGAGCGGAAGCCTCGGCAACGCGGCGGTGCAGGACGCCTACGAACCGGGCTCCACCGCCAAGGTCATGTCGATGGCCGCCGTCCTGGAGGAGAACGCGGCGACGCCCCACACCCGGGTGACCGTGCCCAACCGGCTGCACCGCGGCGACCGGCTCTTCCAGGACGACATCGACCACCCGACCTGGTACCTCACGCTCAACGGCGTGCTCGCCAAGTCCAGCAACATCGGCACGATCCTGGCCACCGGCGAGCTGGGCGACACCCAGCGGCAGGTGAACCGCACCCTCTACTCGTACCTGCGCAAGTTCGGCATCGGCAAGCCCACCGGACTGGGGTTCCCGGGCGAGACCAAGGGCATCCTCGCGCCGCCCGAGAAGTGGTCGACCTCGCAGCAGTTCACCATCCCGTTCGGCCAGGGCGTCTCCATCAACGCCATGCAGGCGGCCTCCGTGTACTCGACCCTCGCCAACGACGGCGTGCGGATCGAGCCCACGCTCGTGCGCGGCACCAAGGGACCCGACGGCCGCTTCACGCCCGCGCCCGCGCCCGGGAAGAACCGCGTCGTCAGCAAGAAGACCGCGAACACGGTCGCGCGGATGCTGGAGTCCGTCGTCGACGACGAGGAGGGCACCGGCACGAAGGCGCGCATCCCCGGCTACCGCGTCGCGGGCAAGACCGGCACCGCCAACCGCGTCGACCCGCAGACCGGCCGCTACCGCGGCTACACCTCGTCCTTCGCCGGGTTCGCGCCCGCCGACAAGCCGCGCGTCACCGTCTACTGCGTCATCCAGAACGCCAAGAAGGGCAGCTACTTCGGCGGACAGATCTGCGGGCCCATCTACAAGAAGGTCATGCAGTTCTCCCTGAAGACCCTCCAGGTGCCGCCCACCGGCCACACCCCCGCCCGCCTCCCGGTCACCTTCACCCCGGGCAAACCGGAGACGCCCGGCCGCCCTCCGGTCGCCGACAAGCCGGGCCGCTGAGCGGGATCCGCCGTGACGACGATCACCCCGGATCCGGGGAACCGCACACCAGGGCCCCTCCCTTTTGGCCCCAGCGGGGGTACGCCCGGTACGCTCACCGCCGTGCCACACGCTGATCAGTCCCAAACCACCCAGAAGGACGCTCCCGTGACCTATCCGGGACCGCCCCGGCCGGCCCAGGTCTCCGCCACCCCCCTCGCGGAGCTCGCCGATCAGCTGGGGGCCACGGCCCCGGGCACCGCACCGGGAGCCACCGGTGTCACCGGCATCACCCACGACTCGCGCGCCGTGCGCCCCGGCGACCTGTACGTCGCGCTGCCCGGCGCCCGCATGCACGGCGCCGACTTCGTCGCCCAGGCCGCCGGCCACGGCGCCGCCGCCATCCTCACCGACCCGACGGGCGCCGAGCGCGCCGTCGGCACGGACCTGCCGGTCCTCGTCGTCGAGGACCCGCGCGGCCGCATGGGCGAGCTGGCCGCCGCGGTGTACGGCCACCCCGGCCGCGACCTGCTCCAGATCGGCATCACCGGTACGTCGGGCAAGACCACCACCGCGTACCTCATGGAGGGCGGCCTCAGAGAGGTCCGCAGCACCGGTCTGATCGGCACCGTGGAGATGCGCATCGGCGACGAGCGCATCAAGTCCGAGCGCACCACGCCCGAAGCCACCGATCTGCAGGCGCTGTTCGCGGTGATGCGCGAGCGCGGCGTCCAGGCGGTCGCGATGGAGGTCTCCAGCCACGCCCTGGTGCTCGGGCGCGTGGACGGCTGCGTGTTCGACGTGGCCGTGTTCAACAACCTGAGCCCGGAGCACATGGAGTTCCACTCCGACATGGAGGACTACTTCCGGGCCAAGGCGCAGCTGTTCACACGGCGGCGCGCCCGGCTCGGCGTCGTCAACTACGACGACGAGTACGGCCGCAGGCTCCTGACCGAGTCCGAGGTCCCGGTCACCACCTTCTCCGCCGAGGGCCACCCGGACGCCGACTGGCGCGCCGAGGACGTCCAGGTGGGGCCGATGGACTCCACGTTCACCGCCGTCGGCCCCAAGGGCGAGCGGATCGCCGCGAAGTCGCCGCTGGCGGGTCCGTTCAACGTGGCCAACACGCTCGCCGCGATCGTCGCGCTGGCCGTCGCCGGGATCGACCCGCAGACCGCGGCCGACGGCGTGGCCGCGGTGCCCGGCGTCCCGGGCCGCCTGGAGCGCGTCGACGCGGGCCAGGGCTACCTCGCGGTCGTCGACTACGCCCACAAGACGGACGCTGTCGAATCGGTCCTGCGCGCGCTGCGCAAGGTCACCGAGGGCAAGCTGCACATCGTGCTCGGCTGCGGCGGTGACCGCGACCGGACCAAGCGCAGGCCGATGGGCGCCGCCGCGGCCCGGCTCGCCGACACCGCCGTACTGACCTCCGACAACCCCCGCTCCGAGGACCCCCTCGCGATCCTCGCCACGATGCTCGCGGGCGCCGCGGAGGTGCCTGCCCACGAGCGCGCCGAGGTCGCCGTCTTCGAGGACCGGGCCGCCGCGATCGCCGCGGCCGTCGCCCGTGCCGAGCCCGGCGACACCGTCCTCGTCGCGGGCAAGGGCCACGAGCAGGGCCAGGACATCGCCGGGGTGGTCCGTCCCTTCGACGACCGCCAGGTGCTTCGCGAAGCTATCCAGCAAACCCAGGGATGAAGTTGTGATCGCCCTCTCCCTCGCCGAGATCGCCACCGTCGTCGGCGGGCAGACGTACGACATACCGGATCCGTCGGTCCGGGTCACCGCGCCGGTCGTCCGGGACTCCCGTGAGGTGGAGCCCGGCGGCCTGTTCGTCGCGTTCGCAGGCGAGCGCGTCGACGGCCACGACTACGCCGCGCAGGTCGTCGCGGCGGGCGCCGTGGCCGTCCTCGCGCAGCGGCCCGTCGGCGTGCCCGCCGTCGTCGTCGACGACGTACAGGCGGCGCTCGGCGCGCTCGCCCGCCACGTCGTCACCCGGCTCGGCGCCACCCTCGTGGCCCTCACCGGCTCGGCGGGCAAGACCAGCACCAAGGACCTGATCGCGCAGGTGCTCCAGCGCGCGGCGCCGACGGTGTGGACGCCCGGCTCGTTCAACAACGAGATCGGGCTGCCGCTGACCGCCCTGTCCGCCACCGAGGAGACCAGGTTCCTGGTCCTGGAGATGGGGGCGCGCGGCAAGGGCCACATCCGGTACCTGACCGGGCTCACCCCGCCGCGGATCGGCCTCGTCCTGAACGTCGGCTCCGCCCACATCGGTGAGTTCGGCGGCCGCGAGCAGATCGCGGAAGCAAAGGGCGAGCTGGTCGAGAGCCTCCCGGCCGACGGCACCGCGATCCTCAACGCCGACGACCCGCTGGTGCGCGCGATGGCCTCGCGCACGCAGGCCCGTGTGCTGCTCTTCGGAGAGGCCGACGACGCCGACGTACGCGCCGAGAATGTCCGGCTCATGGAGAACGGACAGCCGGCCTTCACGCTGCACACACCCTCCGGGTGCAGCGACGTGCGACTGCGCCTGTACGGTGAGCACCACGTGTCGAACGCGCTCGCCGCGGCCGCCGTCGCCCATGACCTTGGCATGTCCGTGGAGGAGATCGCCCTCGCGCTCTCCGAGGCGGGCACGCTGTCCCGCTGGCGTATGGAGGTCACCGAGCGCCCGGACGGCGTGACGGTCGTCAACGACGCCTACAACGCGAACCCCGAGTCCATGCGCGCCGCCTTGCGTGCGCTGGTCGCCATGGGCAAGGCCGCAGAGGCCAAGGGCGGTCGCACGTGGGCGGTGCTCGGCCCGATGGCCGAGCTCGGGGACGAGGGGCTCGCCGAGCACGACGCGGTCGGGCGCCTCGCCGTCCGGCTGAACGTGAACAAGCTCGTGGCAGTCGGGGGCAGGGAAGCGTCCTGGCTCCAACTGGGCGCATACAACGAGGGTTCGTGGGGTGAGGAGTCGGTGCACGTGTCCGACGCACAGGCGGCGATCGACCTGCTGCGCAGCGAGCTGCGCCCAGGAGACGTCGTGCTGGTGAAGGCGTCCAGATCGGTGGGCCTCGAGAGCGTCGCGCAGACGCTCGTGGCGGACACCGCCGCCGGCACCGCGACGGGCGGAGTTGACGCCCGATGATGAAGCAAGTTCTCTTCGCGGGTGTGATCGGGCTCTTCCTGACCCTGGTCGGGACGCCCCTGCTGATCAAGCTCCTGGCACGCAAGGGCTATGGCCAGTACATCCGCGACGACGGCCCGCGCGAGCACCACAGCAAGCGCGGTACGCCGACCATGGGTGGCATCGCCTTCATCCTGGCGACCCTCATCGCGTACTTCCTGAGCAAGATCATCACGGGTGCCGAGCCCACCATCTCGGGTCTGCTCGTGCTCGGCCTGATGGCGGGCATGGGCCTGGTCGGCTTCCTCGACGACTACATCAAGATCGTCAAGCGGCGCTCGCTCGGCCTGCGCGCCAAGGCGAAGATGGCCGGACAGCTCATCGTCGGCATCGCCTTCGCCGTCATCTCGCTGCAGTTCGCCGACGGCCGGGGCCAGACCCCGGCGTCCACGAAGCTGTCCTTCGTGGAGGACTTCGGCTGGTCGATCGGCCCGGTCCTGTTCGTCGTCTGGGCGCTGTTCATGATCCTGGCGATGTCGAACGGCGTGAACCTCACAGACGGCCTCGACGGCCTCGCCACCGGCGCCTCCGTGATGGTCTTCGGCGCGTACACGTTCATCGGCGTCTGGCAGTTCCAGGAGTCCTGCGCCAACGCCCAGGACCTCACCAACCCGGCCGCCTGTTTCGAGGTCAGAGACCCGCTGGACCTGGCCGTCGTGGCCTCCGCGCTGATGGGTGCCTGCTTCGGCTTCCTGTGGTGGAACACCTCGCCCGCCAAGATCTTCATGGGCGACACCGGCTCCCTCGCGCTCGGCGGCGCCCTCGCGGGCCTCGCCATCTGCTCCCGCACGGAGATGCTGCTCGCGCTCCTCGGCGGCCTCTTCGTCCTCATCACCATGTCGGTGGTCATCCAGGTCGGCTCCTTCCGACTGACCGGTAAGCGGGTCTTCCGGATGGCGCCACTGCAACACCACTTCGAACTCAAGGGCTGGTCCGAAGTCCTGGTCGTGGTCCGCTTCTGGATCATCCAGGGCATGTGCGTCATCGTCGGACTCGGCCTCTTCTACGCCGGATGGGCAGCCAAGAAGTGAGCGCCTCGCAGGACTCCTGGAAGGGGCTGCGCGTCACCGTCGCCGGGCTCGGCGTCAGCGGCGTCAGCGCCGCGCGCGCCCTCGCGGGCCTCGGCGCCGCGGTGACCGTCGTGGACGGCGGCTCGGGCCCGGCGCTCCGGGCGCGGGCCGCGGAGCTCGCCGAGGCGGGCATCGCCGTGCGCCTCGGGGACGCCGAGACGCTGCCCGAGGGGACCGGCCTCGTCGTCACCTCGCCGGGCTGGAAGCCGGACAGCCCGCTGTTCGCGGCCGCCGCCGCGGCGGGCGTCGACGTCATCGGCGACGTGGAGGTCGCCTGGCGCCTGCGCGGCCCCGGAGCCGCCCCCTGGCTGGCCGTCACCGGCACCAACGGCAAGACCACGACCACGCAGATGCTGGCGTCGATCCTGCGCGCCGGTGGCCTGCGCACCGCGGCCGTCGGCAACATCGGCACGCCGATCGTCGACGTCGTCCTGGAGGACAGGGCGGCGCGCGAAGCGCGTTCGGCCGAGGGCGGTGAGCGACAGGAGGGCGACAACGCCTACGACGTCCTGGCCGTCGAGCTGTCCAGCTATCAGCTGCACTGGGCGCCCTCCCTGCGCGCGCACTCCGCCGCCGTGCTGAACCTCGCGCCGGACCACCTCGACTGGCACGGCTCCATGGAGGCGTACGCCGCCGACAAGGGCCGGATCTACGAGGGCAACCAGGTCGCGTGCGTCTACAACGCCGACGCCACCGCCAAGCCGTCCACCGAGGACCTGGTCCGCGAGGCCGACGTCGAGGAGGGCTGCCGCGCCATCGGCTTCACGCTGGCCGCGCCCGCCCCCTCGCAACTCGGCGTCGTGGACGGCATCCTGGTCGACCGTGCCTTCGTACCGGACCGCCAGAAGCAGGCCCAGGAGCTCGCCGAGGTCTCCGACGTCCGGCCTCCGGCCCCGCACAACATCGCCAACGCCCTCGCGGCGGCCGCGCTCGCGCGCGCCTTCGGCGTGGAAGCGGCGGCCGTCCGCGACGGCCTGCGGGCCTTCAGCCCGGACGCCCACCGCATCGAGCACGTCGCCGACGTGGCCGGGGTCGCCTACGTCGACGACTCCAAGGCCACCAACACCCACGCGGCCCAGGCCTCGTTGGCGGCGTACGAGTCGATCGTGTGGATCGCGGGCGGCCTCGCCAAGGGCGCGACCTTCGACGAGCTGGTCGCCGCGTCGGCGAAGCGGCTGCGCGGGGCCGTCCTGATCGGCGCCGACCGCGCCCTGATCAGGGAAGCCCTCGCGCGACACGCGCCACAGGTGCCGGTCGTCGACCTCGACCGGACCGACACTGGGGCGATGGCCGAGGCGGTACGCCGGGCGGCACGGCTCGCAGCGCCGGGGGACACCGTCCTGATGGCCCCGGCCTGTGCGTCGATGGACATGTTCACCAACTACAACAAGCGTGGTGACGCGTTCGCGGAAGCGGTTCGCGAACTCGGCGCGAGCGCCTGACACGGACCCGGGCCGGGTGCCGTCGTCAGGCACCCGGCACCGTGAGGAGGGCACGTGAAAGCGTCGGCGTTGTGGGTGTGGGGGCGTTCTCGGGTACGGCCGCGCGCCGTTCGGGGGCGGCGCTGATGGCCGGGCGCGCCCCGGTCCGTACGCCCCGGGCCCCGCGTACGCCGAAACGGCCGGCCCGCCCGCGCAGCACCCCGGTGCCGCGCGAGAGCCCCGTACGGCGGCTCTACGTCCGGGCCCGGCGGGCCTGGGACCGGCCGCTGACCGCCTACTACCTGATCTTCGGCGCCGCCCTGCTGATCACCGCCCTGGGCCTGGTGATGGTCTACTCGGCGTCGATGATCCAGGCGCTGCAGCTGAACCTGCCCGCCTCCTACTTCTTCCGCAAGCAGTTCGTCGCCGCGGTGCTCGGCAGCGCGCTGCTGCTCATCGCCATGCGGATGCCGCTCAAGCTGCACCGGGCGCTGTCCTACCCGATCCTCGCGGGGTCCGTCTTCCTGATGGTCCTCGTCCAGATCCCCGGGATAGGGCGCAGCGTCAACGGCAATCAGAACTGGATCTATTTGGGCGGTCCGTTCCAGCTCCAGCCCAGTGAGTTCGGCAAGCTCGCCCTGGTCCTGTGGGGCGCCGACCTACTGGCGCGCAAACAGGACAAGCGGCTGCTCACGCAGTGGAAGCACATGCTGGTGCCGCTCGTGCCCGTCACCTTCATGCTGCTCGGCCTGATCATGCTGGGCGGCGACATGGGCACGGCGATCATCCTCACCGCGATCCTCTTCGGCCTGCTCTGGCTGGCCGGGGCGCCCACGCGGCTCTTCGCGGGCGTCCTGAGCATCGCGGCGGTCCTCGGTGTGATCCTCATCAAGACGAGCCCCAACCGCATGGCGCGCCTGCAGTGCATCGGCGCGACCGAGCCGGGCCCCGGCGACTCCTGCTGGCAGGCCGTGCACGGCATCTATGCCCTCGCCTCGGGCGGATTCTTCGGTTCCGGACTGGGCGCGAGTGTGGAAAAATGGGGTCAACTACCCGAACCGCACACCGACTTCATCTTCGCCATCACCGGCGAGGAACTCGGCCTCGCGGGGACACTGTCGGTGCTCGCCCTGTTCGCGGCTCTAGGCTATGCGGGTATCCGCGTGGCCGGACGCACGGAGGACCCCTTCGTGAGGTACGCCGCGGGAGGTGTGACCACCTGGATCACGGCCCAGGCCGTGGTCAACATCGGTGCGGTGCTCGGCCTGCTGCCGATCGCCGGTGTCCCGCTCCCGCTGTTCTCCTACGGAGGCTCAGCCCTGCTGCCGACCATGTTCGCCGTCGGACTCCTCATCGCCTTCGCGCGACAGGACCCCGCGGCGAAGGCGGCCCTGGCCATGCGGCAACCTCGGGTGAGATGGAACACGATGCGACGGCGCGTCAAGGCGCGTTCGTCCGGAGAGCGGTGAATTTCGGTGCATGTCGTACTCGCCGGCGGGGGGACCGCCGGCCACATCGAGCCCGCGCTTGCCCTCGCAGACGCCCTGCGCAGGCAGGACCCGACCGTGGGCATCACGGCCCTCGGCACGGAGCGCGGCCTCGAGACCCGACTCGTACCCGAGCGCGGTTACGAACTCGCCCTGATCCCCGCCGTCCCCCTGCCGCGCAAGCCCACACCTGAGCTGATCACGGTGCCCGGGCGGCTGCGCGGCACCATCAAGGCGGCCGAGCAGATCCTGGAGCGCACCAAGGCGGACTGCGTCGTCGGCTTCGGCGGCTACGTGGCGCTGCCCGGCTACCTCGCGGCCAAGCGCCGCGGCGTGCCGATCGTGGTGCACGAGGCCAACGCGCGCCCCGGCCTCGCCAACAAGATCGGCTCCCGGTACGCGGCGGCCGTCGCGGTCTCCACGCCCGACAGCAAGCTGCGCGGCTCGCGCTACATCGGCATCCCGCTGCGCCGCGCCATCGCCATGCTGGACCGCGCGAAGGTGCGCCCGGAGGCCCGTGACACCTTCGGCCTGGACCCGAACCTGCCGACCCTGCTCGTCTCCGGCGGCTCCCAGGGCGCCCGCCGGCTGAACGAGGTCGTCCAGCAGGTCGCCCCGGTCCTGCAGCGCGCGGGCATCCAGATCCTGCACGCCGTCGGCCCGAAGAACGAATTGCCGTACGTCGAGAACATGCCCGGAATGCCGCCCTACATCCCGGTACCGTACGTGGACCGGATGGACCTCGCGTACGCGGCGGCGGACATGATGCTCTGCCGCGCCGGCGCGATGACCGTCGCCGAACTCTCCGCCGTCGGGCTCCCGGCCGCCTACGTCCCGCTGCCCATCGGCAACGGCGAACAGCGGCTCAACGCCCAGCCGGTGGTCAAGGCGGGCGGCGGACTGCTGGTCGACGACGCGGAACTGACGCCCGAATGGGTCCAGTCCCAGGTGCTCCCCGTGCTCGCCGACCCGCACCGCCTGTACGAGATGTCCCGCGCCGCCTCGGAGTTCGGCCGCAGGGACGCCGACGACCTCCTCGTCGGCATGGTGCACGAGGCGATTGCGTCACGCCGCAGCGCGTGAGAAGGCAGGGGAGAGTGGCCGGACAGAAGACCGCCGAACGGCAGGGGCCCAAGTCCGGCCCGCCCCGCCCCCGCTCGCGCCGCCCCCGGCTGCCGAAGTCGCGCACCCTGATCCTGCTCGCGGCCCTGCTGTGCGTTCTCGGCGGGGCCGCGGTCTGGGTGCTCTACGCCTCGCCCTGGCTGCGCGTGGAGCGGATCACGGCGACCGGGACGGTCGTCCTCAGGCCGGACCAGGTGCGCGAGGTGGCCGGGATCGGCACGGGCGGACCGCTGATTTCGGTCGACTCCGACGCCGTCGAGGAGCGGCTGCGCAGAGAATTGCCCCGGATCGACTCGGTCGACGTCATCCGCTCCTGGCCCCACGGGATCACCCTGAAGGTGACCGAACGCACCGCCGCCCTGCTCATCGAAAAGGGCGGAAAGTTCGTCGAAGTGGACGCCAAGGGTGTGCGCTTCGCCACGGTCGACAAGGCTCCCAAGAACACCCCCCGGCTGGTCCTGACGCCGCATCGGTCCGGTGGCGCGGCCGCCAGCCTGCGCCGTTTCGGCCCCGACCGGCTGCGCCGGGAGGCGGTCCGGGTGGTCACGGACCTGCCCGGCGCCGTGGCCGCGGAGACCACCACCGTCAAGGTCCGGTCGTACGACTCCATCTCGTTGGAGCTGGCGGACGGGCGCACCGTCGCCTGGGGGAGCAGCGAGAACGGCCGTATGAAGGCCGAAGCCCTGAGCGCCCTGATGAAAGCCGTCCCCAAGGCACGGCACTTCGACGTGGCGGTCCCCACCGCCCCGGCGTCATCGGCGAGTTGACGTACATCAGCGCAGGCCAGCACCCTGGATGGGCATTGCTACGCCTGATCACATAGGGTGAAAAGAAAAACGGGAGGTTCGGCGTGTTCGTTGAACGCGCGCCACTTGTCGACTTAGTGTCCTGTTCGGAAGAGTCCAGGGAACAGACACACTGGTAACCCTAAACTTCAGCGTTAGGGTTCGGGTCGGCGATTCGGACCGTCCCATTCGGCATCAGTCGGCGTATCGCGGCAGTGCGGTACGACGACACGTAACTCGAGGCGAGAGGCCTTCGACGTGGCAGCACCGCAGAACTACCTCGCAGTCATCAAAGTCATCGGTGTCGGCGGCGGTGGTGTCAATGCCATCAACCGGATGATCGAGGTCGGTCTCAAGGGCGTCGAGTTCATCGCCATCAACACCGACGCGCAAGCCCTGTTGATGAGCGACGCCGACGTCAAGCTCGACGTCGGCCGTGAACTCACCCGCGGACTCGGCGCCGGCGCCAACCCGGCCGTCGGCCGCAAGGCCGCCGAGGACCACCGCGAGGAGATCGAGGAGGTCCTCAAGGGGGCCGACATGGTCTTCGTCACGGCCGGTGAGGGTGGCGGCACCGGCACGGGCGGCGCGCCCGTGGTCGCCAACATCGCGCGCTCCCTCGGCGCCCTGACGATCGGTGTGGTCACCCGGCCGTTCACCTTCGAGGGCCGCCGTCGCGCCAACCAGGCGGAGGACGGCATCGCCGAGCTCCGCGAAGAGGTCGACACCCTCATCGTCATCCCGAACGACCGGCTGCTCTCCATCTCGGACCGCCAGGTCAGCGTGCTCGACGCCTTCAAGTCGGCCGACCAGGTCCTGCTCTCCGGCGTTCAGGGCATCACCGACCTCATCACCACGCCCGGCCTGATCAACCTCGACTTCGCCGACGTCAAGTCGGTCATGTCCGAGGCCGGTTCGGCGCTCATGGGCATCGGCTCGGCCCGCGGCGACGACCGCGCGGTGGCCGCGGCCGAGATGGCGATCTCCTCGCCGCTCCTGGAGGCCTCCATCGACGGCGCCCGCGGGGTGCTGCTCTCCATCTCCGGCGGCTCCGACCTCGGCCTGTTCGAGATCAACGAAGCGGCCCAGCTGGTGAGCGAGGCCGCCCACCCGGAGGCCAACATCATCTTCGGCGCGGTCATCGACGACGCGCTCGGCGACGAGGTCCGGGTCACCGTCATCGCCGCCGGGTTCGACGGCGGACAGCCGCCGGCCAAGCGGGACAACGTCCTGGGGTCGGCCTCCAGCAAGCGCGAGGAGCCCGCTCCCGCGAGCCGTCCCACCGAGTCCTCCCGTCCGGGACCGGCCTTCGGCGGCCTCGGCAGCGTCACTCCGCGCGAGGAGCCCCCGGCCCCGGAGCCCGTCGAACCGGCTCCGGTGAACGAGGCGCCCGCGACGCCGGTGACGCCCCCGCAGGTCCCGCCGACCCGTCTGCACCAGGACAGCCAGGCCGAAGAGCTGGACGTGCCGGACTTCCTGAAGTGATAGGCAAGCGCTCCGGAACGAGCACTGTGAGCGGCGCGCACTTCGCCTTCACCGACCGGTGGGGCGGAGTGAGCGCCGTTCCGTACGCGGAGCTCAACCTCGGCGGAGCGGTCGGCGACGACCCCGACGCCGTCCTGCACAACCGCGAACTGACCGCCAAGTCCCTGGGCATCGACCAGGGACGGGTGGTCTGGATGAACCAGGTGCACGGCAGGGACGTCGCCGTGGTCGACGGGCCCTGGCCCGCGGACCAGGAGATTCCGGCGGTCGACGCCGTCGTCACCGCCGAGCGGGGACTCGCCCTCGCCGTGCTGACCGCCGACTGCACCCCCGTACTCCTCGCCGACCCGGTGGCGGGCGTCGCCGCCGCGGCGCACGCGGGCCGTCCCGGCATGATCGCCGGAGTGGTGCCCGCGGCCGTCGAGGCCATGGTGGCCCTCGGCGCGGAGCCCGGCCGGATCGTGGCCCGCACCGGGCCCGCCGTCTGCGGCCGCTGTTACGAAGTGCCCGCGGACATGCGCGCCGACGTCGCCGCCGTGGAACCCGCGGCGCACGCCGTCACGAGCTGGGGCACACCCGCGGTCGACGTGACCGCCGGAGTGCACGCCCAGCTCGAGCGGCTCGGGGTGCGCGACCGGGAGCAGTCGCCGGTGTGCACGCTGGAGTCGGGAGACCACTTCTCGTACCGCCGCGACCGCGTCACCGGTCGGCTCGCGGGCTATGTCTGGCTGGACTGATGGGGCATGACGGACCGTAAGTCGGAACTCGCCACAAATCTGGCGCAGGTGGAAGAGCGCATCGAGGCGGCCTGCGCGGCCGCCGGGCGCAAGCGTGCAGAGGTGACCCTCATCGTGGTCACCAAGACCTACCCCGCGAGCGACGTACGCGCGCTCGCGGAGCTCGGCGTCCGTCACGTCGCCGAGAACCGCGACCAGGACGCGGCACCCAAGGCCGCCGCCTGCGCGGACCTGCCGCTCGACTGGCACTTCGTCGGTCAGCTGCAGACCAACAAGGTGCGTTCCGTGGTCGGTTACGCGGACGTGGTGCAGTCGGTGGACCGGCCGAAGCTCGTCACCGCGCTCTCGGCCGCGGCCGTGCGCGCCGGGCGTGAGGTGGGCTGCCTGCTCCAGGTGGCCCTCGACGCCGGGGAGAGCGGGCGTGGGGAGCGGGGCGGCGTCGGCCCCGGCGGAATCGAAGAGTTGGCCGGTCTCGTGGCCGACGCCCCCGGGCTCCGGCTCGACGGTCTGATGACGGTCGCGCCGCTCACCGGGGAGTACGCGGGACGGCAACAGGCGGCGTTCGAGCGGCTGATGGTTTTGTCGACTGCCCTGCGCGTGGCCCATCCGGCTGCGAACATGGTGTCGGCAGGTATGAGTGCGGACCTCGAACAGGCCGTTGCGGCCGGTGCGACACATGTGCGCGTCGGGACAGCGGTACTCGGAGTCCGACGCGGGCTCGGGTAACGTCGCCAGGAAGTCGGACCACAGCAGAAAATATGGTCATTCCCACCGCTGAGCGGGGATGACTCGTGGATCGCGGGCAGTTGGTGACGACCCTCTCGATCCACCACAGAGCGGAGGACTCAGAGCATGGCCGGCGCGATGCGCAAGATGGCGGTCTACCTCGGCCTCGTGGAGGACGACGGTTACGACGGCCGGGGCTTCGACCCCGATGACGATTTCGAGCCCGAGCCGGAGCCCGAGCGCGACCGCCGGCGGCACGAACCACCGCACCAGTCGCACCAGTCCCACCTCGCCGACCGCGACTTGGAACGGGACGAATCGGTACGAGTGGTGCAGCCACCGGCACAGCGCGACCCGGCGCCGCGACCCGCTTCGCTTGCCGCCGAATCGGGACGACCGGCGCGAATCGCCCCCGTGGCATCTATCACACCTGAACGTCAGAGCCTGGAGAAGAACGCACCGGTGATCATGCCCAAGGTCGTGTCCGAGCGTGAGCCCTACCGCATCACCACGCTTCACCCCCGGACCTACAACGAAGCCCGTACCATCGGGGAACACTTCCGCGAAGGCACCCCGGTGATCATGAACTTGACGGAGATGGACGACACCGACGCGAAGCGACTTGTCGACTTTGCCGCCGGTCTGGTCTTCGGTCTGCATGGCAGTATCGAGCGAGTGACGCAGAAGGTGTTCCTGTTGTCGCCTGCTAACGTCGATGTCACGGCGGAGGACAAGGCCCGTATCGCAGAGGGCGGGTTCTTCAACCAGAGCTGAGACGCAGTGCAGTAGACAGCAGCAGTACCGGACCGATTCAGCGCGGATGCGACCAGAAGCAGGGGAGAGGGAAACGCGGACATGGGCGTGGTCTTGCAAGTGATCTACATCGCGCTGATGTGTTTCCTCATCGTGCTGATCTTCCGGCTGGTCATGGACTACGTCTTCCAGTTCGCCCGCTCATGGCAACCCGGCAAGGCGATGGTGGTCGTTCTGGAGGCCACCTACACTGTCACCGATCCACCGCTCAAGCTTCTGCGGCGGTTCATTCCGCCGCTACGTCTCGGCGGCGTGGCGCTCGACCTGTCCTTCTTCGTACTGATGATCATCGTCTACATCCTGATCACCGTCGTGAGCCAGCTGTGAACGATACGGTCTTGCCGAATGCCGACGACTACGTTGAGGTGAAGAGATGCCGTTGACCCCCGAGGACGTGCGGAACAAGCAGTTCACGACCGTCCGCCTCCGAGAAGGCTATGACGAGGACGAGGTCGATGCCTTCCTCGATGAGGTCGAAGCCGAACTGACGCGCTTGCTCCGCGAGAACGAGGACCTGCGCGCCAAGCTGGCCGCCGCCACGCGCGCGGCCGCGCAGAACCAGCAGCAGGGCAACATGCGCAAGGGCCCCGAAGGCGGCCCCCAGGACCAGCGAGGTCCCGGCGCGCCCGTGCCCGCCGCAATATCTGGTCCGCAGCCGGTTCCGCCGCAGCAGCAGATGGGCGGCCCGATGGGCGGCCCGCCGCAGCTGCCCGGCGGTGCGCCGCAGCTGCCCGCAGGCCCCAGTGGGCACGGCCCGCAGGGCGGTCCGCAGGGTCCCGGCCCGATGGGTCAGGGTCCCATGGGCCAGGGGCAGATGGGTGGCCCCATGGGCGGTCCCATGGGTGGCCACGGCCCGCAGATGCCGCAGCCCGGCCAGGGCCCCGGCGGCGACAGCGCCGCCCGTGTGCTCTCGCTCGCGCAGCAGACCGCCGACCAGGCGATCGCCGAGGCCCGTTCCGAGGCCAACAAGATCGTGGGCGAGGCCCGTTCGCGCGCCGAGGGCCTGGAGCGGGACGCCCGTGCCAAGGCCGACGCCCTGGAGCGGGACGCGCAGGAGAAGCACCGGGTCGCGATGGGCTCCTTGGAGTCCGCCCGCGCCACCCTGGAGCGCAAGGTCGAGGACCTGCGCGGCTTCGAGCGCGAGTACCGCACGCGACTGAAGTCCTACCTGGAGTCGCAGCTGCGTCAGCTGGAGACCCAGGCCGACGACTCGCTCGCTCCGCCGCGTACTCCGGCGACCGCCTCGCTGCCGCCGTCCCCGGCGCCTTCGATGGCTCCGGCCGGTGCGGGTGCCCCGTCCTACGGCGGCAACCAGTCGATGGGCGGCAACCAGCCCGCGGGCGGTCCGTCGTACGGCGGCCAGCAGCAGATGTCGCCCGCGATGACGCAGCCGATGGCGCCGGTGCGGCCGCAGGGCCAGCCGCCGATGCAGCAGGCTCCGTCCCCGATGCGCGGCTTCCTCATCGACGAGGACGACAACTGACGGGCGACACCACGCCATAGGCGTCGGCAGCGTTCAGGGCGGAGCCCCCGGATTTCCCGGGGGCTCCGCCCTTTTGTACGTACTGCCGTGTGCGTGCCGCCGTGCGGGCACGGCCGTATGTGCGCTGTCGTGGGTGCGCTGCCCGGTTCCCGCTGTGTCCCACGGCGGCGCGTACGGCATGACGAAGGCCCGGTCCCGCCGGGCAGCTTGCTCGGCGGGACCGGGCCTTCGGTCGTCGGGGTTACGCCTTGCGGAGGCGGAACGTCAGGTTCAGGGAGTCGTCCTTGAACGGCTCGCCGTAGCTGTCGTCCGCGTCGCCGGAGGCGAAGTCCGTGGCCAGGACCTCGTCGGCGATGAGGGCGGCGTGGTCCGTGAGGGCCGTCGCCGTGGCCTCGTCCGCGGACGTCCAGCGCAGGGCGATGCGGTCCGCGACGTCCAGGCCGCTGTTCTTGCGGGCCTCCTGGATCAGCCGGATCGCGTCACGCGCGAGGCCCGCCCGGCGCAGCTCGTCCGTGAGCTCCAGGTCGAGGGCGACCGTGGCGCCGGAGTCGGACGCCACCGACCAGCCCTCGCGCGGGGTTTCGGTGATGATGACCTCGTCCGGGGCGAGCGTCACGGTCTCGCCGTCGACCTCGACGGACGCGGTGCCCTCGCGCAGGGCGAGGGACAGCGCGGCCGCGTCGGCCTCGGCGACGGCCTTGGCCACCGCCTGGACGCCCTTGCCGAACCGCTTGCCGAGGGCGCGGAAGTTGGCCTTCGCGGTGGTGTCGACCAGGGAGCCGCCGACCTCGGAGAGGGAGGCGAGGGAGGACACGTTCAGCTCTTCGGTGATCTGGGCGCGCAGCTCCTCGCCCAGCGTCTCGAAGCCGGAGGCCGCGACCAGGGCGCGGGACAGCGGCTGGCGGGTCTTGACGCCCGACTCCGCACGCGAGGCGCGGCCGAGCTCCACCAGGCGCCGGACCAGGACCATCTGCCGCGAGAGCTCCGGGTCGACGGCCGACAGGTCGGCCTCCGGCCAGGTGGACAGGTGCACCGACTCCGGGGCGTCCGGGGTGACGGGCACGATCAGGTCCTGCCAGACGCGCTCGGTGATGAACGGCGTCAGCGGGGCGAGCAGGCGCGTGACCGTCTCGACGACCTCGTGCAGGGTGCGCAGCGCCGCCTTGTCGCCCTGCCAGAAGCGGCGGCGCGAGCGGCGCACGTACCAGTTGGAGAGGTTGTCGACGAAGGCCGACAGGAGCTTGCCCGCGCGCTGGGTGTCGTAGGCGTCCAGGGCCTGCGTCACCTGGTCGGTGAGCGCGTGCAGCTCGCCGAGCAGCCAGCGGTCGAGGAGCGGGCGGTCGGCGGGCGCCGGGTCGGCGTCCGAGGGGGCCCACTTCGACGTACGGGCGTACAGCGCCTGGAAGGCGACCGTGTTCCAGTACGTCAGGAGGGTCTTGCGGACGACCTCCTGGATCGTGCCGTGGCCCACGCGGCGGGCCGCCCAGGGGGAGCCGCCCGCGGCCATGAACCAGCGGACCGCGTCGGCGCCGTGCTGGTCCATCAGCGGGATCGGCTGGAGGATGTTGCCCAGGTGCTTGGACATCTTGCGGCCGTCCTCGGCGAGGATGTGGCCGAGGCAGACGACGTTCTCGTAGCTCGACTTGTCGAAGACGAGCGTGCCGACCGCCATCAGTGTGTAGAACCAGCCGCGGGTCTGGTCGATGGCCTCGCTGATGAACTGTGCCGGGTAGCGGGACTCGAACAGTTCCTTGTTCTTGTACGGGTAGCCCCACTGCGCGAACGGCATCGAGCCCGAGTCGTACCAGGCGTCGATGACCTCCGGCACGCGCACCGCTTCGAGGGAGCAGCCCTCGTGGGTGCAGGTGAAGGTGATGTCGTCGATGAACGGGCGGTGCGGGTCCAGGTCCGTCTGGTCGGTGCCGGTCAGCTCGGTGAGCTCCGCGCGCGAGCCGACGCAAGTGAGGTGGTTCTCCTCGCAGCGCCAGATGGGCAGCGGGGTGCCCCAGTAGCGGTTGCGGGACAGGGCCCAGTCGACGTTGTTGGTCAGCCAGTCGCCGAAGCGGCCGTGCTTGACCGACTCGGGGAACCAGTTGGTCTTCTCGTTCTCCTGGAGGAGGCGGTCCTTGACCTTCGTGGTGCGGATGTACCAGGACGGCTGCGCGTAGTACAGGAGCGCGGTGTGGCAGCGCCAGCAGTGGGGGTAGCTGTGCTCGTACGCGATGTGCTTGAAGAGCAGGCCGCGGTCGTCCAGGTCCTGGGTGAGCGTCTCGTCGGCCTTCTTGAAGAAGACGCCGCCGACCAGCGGGACGTCCTCCTCGAAGGTGCCGTCCGGGCGGACGGGGTTCACTACGGGCAGGCCGTACGACCGGCAGACCTTGAGGTCGTCCTCACCGAAGGCGGGGGACTGGTGGACGAGACCGGTGCCGTCCTCGGTGGTCACGTAGTCGGCGTTGACGACGAAGTGGGCCTCGGCCGGGAATTCCACCAGCTCGAAGGGGCGCTGGTACGTCCAGCGCTCCATCTCGGTGCCCGTGAACGTCTGGCCCGTGGTCTCCCAGCCCTCTCCGAGGGCCTTCTCGACCAGGGGCTCGGCGACGACCAGCTTCTCCTTGCCGTCGGTGGCCACCACGTAGGTGACGTCCGGGTGGGCGGCGACGGCCGTGTTGGACACCAGGGTCCAGGGGGTCGTCGTCCACACCAGGAGGGCGGCCTCGCCCGCGAGGGGGCCGCCGGTGACGGGGAAGCGGACGTAGACGGACGGGTCGACGACCGTCTCGTAGCCCTGCGCCAGCTCGTGGTCGGACAGGCCGGTGCCGCAGCGGGGGCACCAGGGGGCGACGCGGTGGTCCTGGACGAGGAGGTCCTTCTTGAAGATCTCCTTCAGGGACCACCAGACGGAGTCCACGTACTCCGGGTTCATCGTCCGGTACGCGTCGTCCAGGTCGACCCAGTAGCCCATGCGGGTCGTGAGCTCGGCGAAGGCGTCGGTGTGGCGGGTCACGGACTCGCGGCACTTGGCGTTGAACTCGGCGATGCCGTACGCCTCGATGTCCTTCTTGCCGTTGAAGCCGAGCTCCTTCTCGACCGCCAGCTCGACGGGCAGGCCGTGGCAGTCCCAGCCGGCCTTGCGGGCCACGTGGTAGCCGCGCATGGTGCGGAAGCGCGGGAAGACGTCCTTGAAGACACGGGCCTCGATGTGGTGGGCGCCCGGCATGCCGTTGGCGGTGGGCGGGCCCTCGTAGAACACCCACTCGGGGCGGCCCTCGGACTGCTCCAGGCTCTTGGCGAAGATCTTCTGCTCGCGCCAGAAGTCGAGCACGGCGTGCTCGAGGGCGGGCAGGTCGACCTGGGCGGGTACCTGGCGGTACTGCGGCGGCGTCATATCGCGCTTCCTCCGGCGGACGTGCGTTCCGTTCCGTCGGAGGGACGAGAGCCTTGTCTGCGCTCCCGCGGTACCACCCTCCTTGGCCGTCGTGGCGCCGGTGGCGCTCTTGACGACCCCCTCATTGGGGTCGCGATACCGGTTCTACTCGCCTCGGCCCCGCCTCTGCGGCGGTGGGCTGCGGCTTTCCTCCGGCGGCTCCGGGGTGATCTTCACGTCGCGCTCGCCCCCGGGCTCGCACCGTCCCCGGGTCGCTCATGGCTGCGTACGTCGCTACTCGTCCCCATCCAAGCTTTTCGCTCCGGCCAGTGTACGGCGCCCGGGGAGGGGCGGCCCACCGGATTTCGACGGGCCCCCGGCGGTCCGGGGTGCGAAGGGCGTACTGACCCGAATGGCGAGACGTGCGCCAACGTGTCCCGGTGCGCCCCGGCCGGCGGATTACGGGGCGGGGAGCTGGGCACAACGCATGAAGGCTCGCCGCGCGGCACCCGTGGGGCGGGCGAATCGGGCGGCGTGCCCCGTTGCCGCGGGCCTGGAGTCGATTTATCGTCCCAGCACGATTCGCGTGCAAGATCACAATATGTGAAGGGGCCGCGGCCATGGTGGCGAAGAAGACCGCCGTACAGCAGTCGGCGTCCAGCAGATCCACAGCCGCGGGGGCCGGCGGGGCGGCCGGAGAAGGGGGCGGCAAGGCGTCCCGCGCCGTGAAGACCGTGCGGGCGGGCAGGGCGGCGGGCGCCGCCGGGGAGGGGCCGAAGAAGACGGCCGCGAAGGCCGCCGCCGAGAAGGCGGCTGCCTCCGGAGCCCCGGCCGGGAAGGCGGGCGCCGCCAAGGCCCCGGCGAAGGCCTCCGCCAAGGCCCCCGCCAAGAAGGCCGCCGCTTCGAAGACGGCCTCGGCTGCGGTCACGAAGAAGACGGCCGAGAAGACGACAGCCGAGAAGACGACAACCAAGAAGACGACAACCAAGAAGACGGCGACCAAGGAGGCCGCGGGCAAGAAGGCAGCCGCGAAGGCCCCGCCCGAGGAGGCGGGCGCCGAGCAGGCGCCACCGGCGAAGAAGGCCGCGACCAAGAAGGCCGCGACCAAGAAGGCCGCGACCAAGAAGGCCGCGACCAAGAAGGCCGCGACCAAGAAGACGACAGCCAAGAAGACGGCGACCAAGAAGACCGCGGCTAAGGAGGCGGTCGCCGAGAAGGCGGCTGCCGAGAAGGCCCCGGTCAAGAAGGCAGCTGCCAAGAAGGCCGCGGCCAAGAAGACGGCGTCGGCCGGAGCGGCGGTCCGGCCGCAGGCACCGGACGAGACGGCGGCGGCCGGGGCCGGGAGCGAGGGCGCGGCGGGAGGTACCGCCCCCGGCAGGGAGGTGAGCGGGGGTCGTGGTGCGTCCAAGAAGGGGACGGGGGCCACGGCGAGGAACCGAGGGACCAGCACACGTTCGGCCAAGAAGACGGCCGCGCCCGCGGCCGAGGATGCGGCTCAGGCCGCGGAGACGACGGGAGCCACGACAGTGGTTGCGAAGAAGACTCCGGGCACGGCGACGGCGACGCAGCAGGCGGCAGCCGCGACGAAGGCGGGAACGGTACCGAAGGCGCGGGCCGCGACCGTGCCCGGCGAGCTCGCGGTGCGGCCCGGTGAGGACCCGTGGACCCCGGCCGAGGTCGCCGAGGCGCGGACCGAGCTGATGGCGGAGACGATGCGCCTTCGTGCCGAGATCGAGGCGTCCGAGGCGTCCCTTGCGGGGCTGATGCGGGACTCCGGGGACGGCGCGGGCGACGACCAGGCGGACACCGGCACCAAGAACATCACGCGCGAGCACGAGATGGCCCTGGCCGCGAACGCCCGGGAGATGCTGGAGCAGACCGAGCGCGCCTTGGAGCGCCTCGACGCGGGCACGTACGGGCTCTGCGAGAACTGCGGCAACCCGATCGGGAAGGCCCGCATGCAGGCCTTCCCGCGCGCGACCCTGTGCGTCGAGTGCAAGCAGAAGCAGGAGCGGCGCTCCTGAGCGCGGCCTGGAAACCGGCTGCCTTATGCGTGTGTCGTACCCTCGTCCCAGTCAGGTACCTAGGTTGAGGGATTCACGTGGCAGAGGCGGAGCGCATCATCGGTACGCCGGACATCCCTGAGGCAGAGCACGGCGCCGACGGCGGCCAGGACGCCGAGGGCGGCGGTCAGGACGCCGAGGGCGCACAGCAGCCCACGGGCAAGCGCAAGATCGCCGTGCTCTTCGGTGTGGCCCTGGTCGCGTACGCCCTCGACCTCGTCAGCAAGATGGTCGTGGTCGCCAAACTGGAGCACCACGAGCCGATCGACGTGGTCGGTGACCTGCTGCGTTTCAACGCGATCCGCAACGCGGGCGCCGCCTTCGGCATGGGCGAGGCCTACACCATCATCTTCACGGTGATCGCCACGGGCGTGATCGTGGTGATCGCCCGGCTCGCGCGCAAGCTCTACAGCCTGCCGTGGGCGATCGCGCTCGGCCTGCTGCTCGGCGGCGCGCTCGGCAACCTGACCGACCGGATCTTCCGTTCGCCCGGCGTCTTCAAGGGCGCGGTCGTCGACTTCATCGCCCCCAAGGGCTTCGCGGTGTTCAACCTCGCGGACTCGGCGATCGTCTGCGGCGGCATCCTGATCGTGCTGCTCTCCTTCCGCGGCCTTGACCCGGACGGGACCGTGCACAAGGACTGACCCACGCCGAAGGCCCCGCGCGCGGGGCCTTCGGTACGGGAGTGTCCGCCCCCTCCTGCATACTCGTGGGGTGAGCACGATTCCCGAGATCCGTACCCTGCCCGTGCCCGACGGCCTGGAGGGCGAGCGCGTCGACGCCGCCATCTCGCGCATGTTCGGGTTCTCCCGCACGAAGGCCGCCGAGCTCGCGGCCGCCGGCAAGGTGCTGGTCGACGGCGCGGTCGCCGGCAAGTCCGAGCGCGTGCACGGCGGCGCCTGGCTGGAGGTGGAGATGCCGCAGGCGCCCGCCCCGGTGCAGATCGTCGCCGAGCCCGTCGAGGGCATGGAGATCGTGCACGACGACGAGGACATCGTCGTGATCGTCAAGCCCATCGGCGTCGCCGCGCACCCGAGCCCCGGCTGGACCGGCACCACCGTGATCGGCGGCCTCGCGGCGGCGGGGTACCGCATCTCGACGTCCGGCGCCGCCGAGCGCCAGGGCATCGTGCACCGCCTGGACGTGGGCACCTCGGGCCTGATGGTGGTCGCCAAGTCCGAGCGGGCGTACACGTCGCTGAAGCGCCAGTTCAAGGAGCGCACGGTCGACAAGCGGTACAACGCGCTGGTGCAGGGCCACCCCGACCCCATGAGCGGCACCATCGACGCCCCCATCGGCCGCCACCCGAACCACGACTACAAGTGGGCGGTCACCGCCGAGGGCAAGCCCTCGGTCACGCACTACGACCTGATGGAGGCCTTCCGCTCCGCCTCGCTGCTCGACATCAAGCTGGAGACGGGCCGCACCCACCAGATCCGCGTCCACATGGCCGCCCACCGCCACCCGTGCGTGGGCGACCTGACGTACGGCGCGGACCCGACGATCGCCAAACGCCTCGGCCTGACCCGGCAGTGGCTGCACGCGGTGCGGCTCGGCTTCGAGCACCCCGGGGACGGCCAGTGGGTCGAGTACGCGAGCGGCTACCCCGACGACCTCCAGCAGGCCCTCGACCGGGTGCGGGCGGAGAGCCAGTGAACACCCCGGTGACCTGCCGGGTCGCGGTCGGCCAGGAGGACCTGGACGCCTGTTTCGCCGTCCGCAAGGAGGTCTTCGTCGCCGAGCAGGGCGTGCCCGAGGACCTGGAGTACGACGCGTACGACACGGGGGCCGTGCACGTGCTCGCGGTGCGCCGCGAGGACGGGGCGCCGGTCGGCACCGGCCGGCTCCTCACGGGCGAGGCCGCGGCCGTCAAGAACGGCGGGGACGCCACCGTGGGGGCCCTCGGCAGGCTGGCCGTGCTGTGCTCCGCGCGCGGGCTCGGGGTCGGGGCCGCGCTGGTCCGGGCCATCGAGGACGCCGCCCGTGAGCGCGGGCTCGGCGCCGTCGACCTGCACGCGCAGACGCGCGCCCTGGGGTTCTACGAACGGCTGGGGTACGAGGTGTACGGCCCGGAGTTCCCCGACGCGGGGATCCCGCACCGGGCCATGCGCAAGGCGCTGCGCTAGCCGGACGCAGCCGGGCGGGCGGGTGATTCGCCCGCTTTGCCCCCTTCCGTGGCAAGGTTGAGGTCCTGATCGTGCAGGACTCGGCCCCGGAGGGCACCCGTGGATCAACTGGCGCTGTTGCTCGTCCTGTTGCTGGGGGCCGTGGTGACCGTGCCGCTGGGGGACCGGCTCGGGCTTCCCGCGCCCGTCCTGATGACGCTCGGGGGCATCGTCCTCGCGTACCTGCCCTTCGTGCCGAACGTGGACGTGCCGCCGGACTTCATCCTTCCGCTGGTGCTTCCACCGCTGCTGTACGCCGCCGTGCAGCGCACGTCCTGGCGGCAGTTCGCCGCCAACATCCGCCCCATCCTGCTGCTCGCCGTCGCTCTCGTCTTCGTGACGACGGCGGCCGTCGCGGCCGTCGCGCACGCGATCGTGCCGGGCCTGCCGCTGGCCGCCGCGCTCGCCCTCGGCGCGCTCGTCGCCCCGCCCGACCCGGTCGCGGCGACCGCCGTGGCCGGATCGCTCGGCCTGCCGCGGCGCCTGGTGTCGATCCTGGAGGGCGAGGGCCTGTTCAACGACGTCACGGCGATCGTGCTCTACCACGTGGCGATCGCCGCCGCCGTCAGCGGCACCTTCTCCTGGCCCTCGGCGGCCGGTCAGCTCGTGCTCTCCGCGGTCGTCGCCGTGGCCGTGGGGCTCGCGCTCGGCTGGCTGAGTAACCAGCTGATGGGCCGGCTCGCCGACGCGACGCTCCAGACGGGCCTGACCCTGCTCGTGCCGTTCGTCGCGTACGTCCTCGCCGAGGAGCTGCACGGCTCCGGCGTCCTCGCCGTCCTGACCACCGCGCTCTATCTGGCCGAGCACGCCGTCGACGCCGACGACGTGCTCGGCCGGATCACCGGCCAGTCCTTCTGGCAGATCGTCGACACGCTGGTCACCGGCGTCGCCTTCGGGCTCATCGGGCTCGAACTGCACAACGTCTTCGGTACGTCCGAGGGGCGCGAGTGGCGGATGCTCGGCTGGGGCGCCGTGGTCGTGGCCGTCGTCGTCGGCGTACGGCTGCTGTGGCTGCTGCCCGCGACGTGGCTCGCCAAGCGACTGCACCAGCGGCGCGACTACGACGAGGAGATCCCGATGTCGTGGCGCGAGACCGTCGTCATGTGGTGGTCGGGGATGCGCGGCGTCGCCTCGGTCGCGCTGGCCCTCGCCATCCCGCTCAAGACGGACGACGGGGCTCCGTTCCCGGGCCGCGACGAGGTCGTCTTCATCGCCTTCTGCGTGATCATGGCCACGCTCGTCGCCCAGGGCCTGACCCTGCCCTGGCTGGTGAAGAAGCTCGGCGTACGCGCGGACACCGACGCCGAGCGGGCCCTGGAGCGCGCTCTCGCCCTGCGCGCAGCCAAGGCCGGCAAGGCCCGGCTGCGGGAGATCGAGGAGGTCGAGGAGCTGCCCGAGGAGCTGTCCGAGCGGCTGCTGCGCGGTGCCTTCGACATCGGCGCCCGGATCAGCCCGGACATCGTCGACGACGAGCGGCGCGAGCGGTACGCCAAGCGCGTCGACCGCTTCAAGGCGGTCCAGCGCATCCAGCGCGAGATGATGTCGGCGGCCCGGCACGCGGTCCTCTCCGCGCGCAGCGAGCCCGGCTCCGACCCGGAGATCGTGGACCGGGTCCTGCGCCAGCTCGACGTCCGCAGCCTGCGCTGACGGGCGCCCGGCTCAGCCCCGGCCGGTGCGCGGCGTGTGCGGCGGCGTCGGCCGCGGCCGGGCGTCGTCGGGCGGCAGCTCCGCCCAGGCGGTGTTGACCCGCGGCAGCGCGTACGGATGGTGCTCGGCCAGCCAGGCGACGAGCTGCTCGCGGACCGTGACCCGTACCGTCCAGATGTCGTCGGCGTCCTTGGCGGTGGCGAGCGCGCGCACCTGGATCGTGCTGACCGTGGTGTCGGTGACCGCCAGGCCCCAGTCCCGGCCGTCCCAGGCGGCGCAGTCGCGCAGCACGTCGTGCAGCTTCTCGCGCATGGCCGCGACCGGGGCGGTGTGGTCGAGGTGGAAGAAGACCGTGCCGGTCATCTGGGAGCCGCCGCGCGACCAGTTCTCGAACGGCTTCGACGTGAAGTACGAGACGGGCATCGTGATCCGCCGCTCGTCCCAGGTGCGCACGGCCAGGAACGTCAGCGTGATCTCCTCGACGGTGCCCCACTCGCCGTCCACGACGACGGTGTCGCCGATCCGCACCATGTCGCCGAACGCGATCTGCAGCCCGGCGAAGAGGTTCCCGAGCGTGGACTGCGCGGCGACGCCCGCCACGATGCCCAGGATGCCCGCGGACGCCAGGAGCGAGGCCCCGGCCGCCTGCATCGCGGGGAAGGTGAGCAGCATCGCGGCCACCGCCACCACGCCGATCAGGGCCGCGACGACGCGCTGGATCAGCGTCACCTGCGTACGGACGCGGCGCACCCGGGCGGGGTCGCGGTGGGCGGCGGCGTAGCGCGCGTACGACGCTTCCACTATCGCCGTGGAGATCCGCACCGCGAGCCAGGCCACCGAGCCGATCAGGACCAGGGTGAGTGCTCTGCCGATGCCCGCCGAGTGGTCCTCGGCGATCTGCGCGTGCGCGTACGAGCCGCGCAGCAGGGCGGCGCACAGGACGACTTGCAGGGGCAGGCGGCAGCGGCGGAGCAGCCCCCACAGGGGACGCTGCGGCTGCAGGGCGTCGGCACGGCGCAGTGCCGTGTCCACCAGCCAGCCGACGGCCAGGGTGAGCACGAGTACGGCGCCGACCACGATCAACGGTCGCAGGACGTTCTCCATGTCTCCGAGGGTAGGTGGAGCGGGTGGGACGATCGAGAGCAGGTGGGGCGGGTGGGCTCGGATGGCACGATGGATCCATGAACATCGTGCTTTTCCATTCGACGTACGGGCTGCGGCCCGCGGTGCGCGCGGCGGCCGACCGGCTGCGCGCGGCGGGCCACCAGGTGTGGACCCCCGACCTCTTCGAGGGGCGCGTCTTCGACACCGTCGAGGAGGGCATGGCCCACCAGGAAGAAGTGGGCAGGGACGAGCTCCTCAAACGTGCGGTTCTGGCCGCGGCGCCGTACTCGGACCGCGGCCTGGTCTACGCGGGCTTCTCGTTCGGCGCCTCGGTCGCGCAGACCCTCGCGCTCGGCGACGACAAGGCGCGCGGCCTGCTGCTCCTGCACGGCACGAGCGACATCGCCGAGAACGCGTCGGTGGACGGCCTGCCGGTGCAGCTGCACGTCGCCGAGCCCGACCCGTTCGAGACGGACGACTGGCTGAGCGCCTGGTACCTGCAGATGGGCCGGGCCGGCGCCGACGTGGAGGTCTACCGCTACGCCGGGGCGGGCCACCTGTTCACCGACCCGGACCTGGACGACTACGACGCCGACGCGGCCGAGACCACCTGGCGCACGGCCCTCGGCTTCCTGGAGACCCTCTAGCGGTGGTCCAGCGGGCGCCGCGGGGCACGGTGTGGCGCTCGCCGCACCGTGCCCGGCGAGCGGTCAGCGCACCGGCTCGCGCACCCGCTCCACCTTCTGCGTCCCGCTGAGCGTGCGGTACGAGCGGGCCCAGGACGACGTGGCCTCGGGGTCCTTGCGGTCGGAGACCACGTAGTAGTCCATCTGCGAGCGCTCGGCGGTCACGTCGAGGACGCCGTAGCCGTGCGAGTCCATGTCCAGCCACTTCACATGGCGGTTGGCGGCCTTGACGGCGGCGACGCCGACGAGCGACAGCGTGTGCGGCGCCACCTTCAGATAGTCGTCGACGTTGTCGGAGGTCACGGACGTGACGACGAACTCCGTGGCGGCCGACGGCGACGACGGGTACGTGGCGGCCGTGACGGGCACGTCGTTCGCCCAGGCCATGTGGATGTCGCCGGTCAGGAACACCGTGTTCTTGACGCCCTTGTCCCGCAGGTGCCCGATGAGCTCCTTGCGGTCGTGCGTGTAGCCGTCCCACTGGTCGGTGTTGACGGCCAGGCCCTCCTTGGGCAGGCCGAGCAGCTCGGCAAGCGGCGCGAGCAGATACGCCGGGAGCGAGCCGAAGGCCACCGGCGAGATCATCACCGAGGTGCCGACCAGCTTCCACGCGGCGTCGGAGGAGGCCAGGCCCGCCTTCAGCCAGTCGAGCTGGGCGCGCCCCGTGATCGTGCGCTCCGGCGAGTCCACGGCGCCGCTGCCGGGCTTGGCCTGCTGGGAGCGGAACGAGCGCAGGTCGAGCAGGTGCAGATCGGCCAGCTTTCCGAAGCGCAGACGGCGGTAGACGGTGCCTTCGGTGGAGGGGCGGACCGGCATCCACTCGAAGTACGCCTGCTTGGCGGCGGCCACGCGCGCGGCCCAGGGGCCCTCGGTCTCGGGCTGGTGGTTCTCCGCGCCGCCGGACCAGGCGTCGTTGGCGACCTCGTGGTCGTCCCAGATCGCGATGACCGGGTGCGTGGCGTGCATCGCCAGGGCGTCCGGGTCGGTCTTGTGGACGCCGTGGCGCTCGCGGTAGTCGGCGAGCGTGACGATCTCGTGCTTGGGGCGGTGCTCGCGCACCAGGCCGCGGGTGGAGGCGTAGCCGCCGGACGCGTACTCGTACAGGTAGTCGCCGAGGTGCAGGACCGCGTCGAGCTCGGTGCGGGCCGCGAGGTGGCGGTACGACGAGAAGTAGCCCGCCTCCCAGTTGGCGCAGGAGACCACGCCGAAGCGGACGCCGGGCGCGGCCGCGTCGTGCGCGGGCGCGGTGCGGGTCCGGCCGACGGGCGAGCGCACCGTGGAACCGCCCTCTACGGAGAAGCGGTAGTAATAGGTGGTGGCCTGGCGCAAGCCCCTTACATCCGCCTTGACGGTGTGGTCGCTCGCCGCCGTCGCGGTGGTGGTTCCCCGGCCGACGACCCGGGTGAAGCCCTTGTCCTCGGCCACCTCCCAACCCACCTGCACGTCGGGGCCCTTGCCGGAGCCGGGCACCGCGTCCGGGGTCGGTGTGACGCGCGTCCAGAGCAGGACGCCGTCGGGCAGCGGATCGCCGGAGGCGACGCCGTGCGCGAAGGCCGGGCCGTCGGCGGCGCGGGCGGTCCCGGCGGCCGCGAGCGGCGCGGCGAGGACGGCGGTGGCGGCCGCGGCCTTGACGACGGTCCGGCGGCGCGGTGTGAGCGCGGCGGCCCGCGGTCTGCCGGAGTCCTCGGCGGCCGCGGGGGAGTTGTTGTCTATTCGACTGGTCACGAGGACGAACCCTACGGACCAGTAACGCGGAAAGAGCGGGCGCCCTCGAAAAGTTCGCCCGCTCTTCCCCAAGCCGTCTACTGCGTCTGCGTGATGACTCCCGGTCAGGCCTTCAGGGCCTTGTCCACGGCCTTGGTGAAGTCCTCGGGCGTCATCGGGGCGTTGCGGCCGTCGGCGCCCTTGAGCTGCTTGCCGTTCATGACGAAGGCCGGGGTGCCCTCGACGCCGTCCTTGTTGTCGCTGAAGGCGTCCGACACGGCCAGGGCCCAGCGGTCGTACGTGCCGTCCTTGACGTCCTTCTTGAAGGCCGCGCTCTTCTTGAGCTCGGGCACCTCGTTGGCGACCTTCAGGAGGTAGGAGTCGTCCTTGAACTTGTCCTGGTCCTCCGCGGGGTGGTTGTCGGCGGAGTACAGGGCCTTCTTGTAGGCGAGGAAGGCGTCCGGGGAGACGTTCAGGGCGGCGCCGAGCGCGCTCATCGCGTTGCGCGAGCCCTCGCCGGGGAAGTTGCGGTCGAGGAAGGTCGCGCCGACGAACTGGACCTTGTACTTGCCGTCCTTGAGGTCCTTCTCGACGGTCGGGCCGACGGCCTGCTCGAAGCTGGCGCAGATCGGGCAGCGCGGGTCCTCGTAGACCTTCAGGGTCTTCTTGGCACTGGCCTTGCCGACGACGATCGTCGTGCCGTCCTTGCCCGAGGTGTTGGCGGGCTTGACCAGCTTCTGGTCCTTGGCCTCTTCCCAGTAGCCGGGCTTGTTGTTCTGGACGACGGCGTAGCCGATGCCGCCGGCGATGGCGATGACGCCGACGACGGACGCGCCGACGATGATCGACCGCTTGCGCTTCTCGCGCTGGCGCTCGGCCTCCTGCTGGGCGCGGATCCGCTCGCGGGCGGCCTGCTTGGCGCCCTGGCTGTTGCGCTTGCTCATGGTGGTACTCCGTGATGGTGAGGGGGGACGTGCGTACTCAGGCGACAGCGGCCGAGTACGGCGGTCCACGCCGTCCCACGCAGTGCACGAAGAGCCGGGTGCGCGTCGCCCGGGCCCGGAGCACGGGCCGCGGCGCGCGCTGCCCCGGGGCGACCCGGGCGGTCACCACGGCCAGGGCGATCAGGAGCGGCCGGAAGGTGGCCGCGGCCACCGCGCGAAGGAGCTGGGCGAGGGCGCGCTCGCCCCGGTGCAGCCAGGCGGCGGCGGCGAGACCGACGCCGATGTGCGTGGCGAGCAGCAGCCAGGCCGCGCCCGGGTCGGCGTCAGCGAGCAGGGCGGCGGCGCCGTGCAGCCGCTCGCCGCCCGCCATCCGGGCCAGCGGGGTGCCGACGTCGGCGCCGCCGCACAGCACGTCGACGCCGAAGGAGCGCAGCGGGCCCGCGACCGGGCCCCCGGCCTGGCCGTAGCAGACGTGCTGACCGGTGGTGAAGACCGTGTCGGCGGCGAGCTCCAGCGGGACGAGCAGCGCGGCGATCTTGCCGAAGCCGCGCTCGCGCCCGGCCAGGGCGTACGCGATGACGTAGACGACGGCCGTGATCGCCAGGCAGGTGGTCAGCGGCAGCGGGGCCCGGGACAGCAGGATGTGCGACGCGGCGGACAGCAGCACGACGACCGTCGTGAACAGCGCCGCGCGCACGACTCTCAGCTGGGTCCCGAATATGTCCATCGCGGAAGTGAGTGTCCCACGGGCCGTCGTAAGGGACCCCTAAAGGGTCCCTGTGAATCGGGCGACGCGGTCCCTCGTGGCGGCGGGCGCCCTACAGGCCCGGTATCCGTCCGTTGCGGAAGAGGTCGACGAAGACCTGGTGGTCGGCGCGCGCACGGGCGCCGTAGCCGTGCGCGAAGTCCACGAGGAGGTCCGCGAAGCCCGCCTCGTCGGCCGCGATCGCGGCGTCGATCGCCCGCTCCGTGGAGAACGGCACCAGGTCCGAGTGGCCGCTCTCGTCGTCCGCCGCGGCGTGCATCGCGGCGGTGGCCCGGCCCAGGTCGGCGACCACCGCGGCGATCTCCTCCGGGTCGTCGATGTCCGACCAGTCCAGGTCGACCGCGTACGGCGACACCTCGGCGACGAGCTGGCCCGCGCCGTCCAGCTCGGTCCAGCCGAGCCAGGGGTCGGCGTGCGCCTGCAGGGCGCGCTGCGAGATGACCGTGCGGTGGCCCTCGTGCTGGAAGTAGGAGCGGATCGAGGCGTCCGTCACATGGCGCGAGACGGCGGGGGTCTGGGCCTGCTTGAGGTAGATCACGACGTCGTTCTCCAACGCGTCGCTGTTGCCCTCCAGGAGGATGTTGTACGAGGGCAGCCCGGCCGAGCCGATGCCGATGCCGCGGCGGCCCACGACGTCCTTCACGCGGTAGGAGTCCGGGCGGGTCAGCGAGGACTCCGGGAGCGTCTCCAGATAGCCGTCGAAGGCCGCGAGGACCTTGTAGCGCGTGGCGGCGTCCAGCTCGATGGAGCCGCCGCCCGGCGCGAAGCGGCGCTCGAAGTCGCGGATCTCCGTCATCGAGTCCAGGAGCTCGAAGCGGGTCAGGGAGCGGGCGGCGCGCAGCGCGCCGAGCAGCGGGCCCTGGGCGGTGTCGAGCGTGAAGGGGGGCACTTCCTCGCTCTTGGCGTCCGTCGCCAGGTCGTGGATCCGCGCGCGGTACGCCGCCGCGTAGGTCCGCACCAGGCCGGTGATCTGCTCGTCGCTGAGCGCCTTGGTGTAGCCGATCAGGGCGAGCGAGGCGGCGAAGCGCTTGAGGTCCCAGGTGAAGGGGCCGACGTACGCCTCGTCGAAGTCGTTCACGTTGAAGATCAGGCGGCCCTGGGCGTCCATGTACGTGCCGAAGTTCTCCGCGTGCAGGTCGCCGTGGATCCACACCCGGCCCGTGCGGTCGTCCAGGTACGGTCCGGTGTGTATCTCCCCGCCGTCGCGCCCGGCGTGCTCGCGCTCCAGGTCGTGGTAGAAGAGGCAGGCCGTGCCCCGGTAGAACGCGAAGGCGGAGGCCGCCATCTTCCGGAACTTCACCCGGAACGCCGCGGGGTCGGCGGCGAGCAGCTCGCCGAAAGCGGTGCCGAAGACGGCGAGGATCTCCTCGCCGCGCTGCTCGGCGGTGGGCTGCGGGACCGACATCGCGGGGTGCCTCCTGGTGCATGACATGGGACAGGCGTTCCGTGCCCCCTGCCCTCTTCCAACGCCCGACCGTACTCCTGAGTGCCGCTCGGCTGTCAGTGACCCGGACTAGACTTCCCCGCTGTCCCCCCAGACTGTCCGCAGCCTGTCGCCGAGCGCCCTCCCGTCACCCGACCACCGCCCCTCACCGAGGCGCTTCGCGCCGCAGCATTTTCCTTGGAGGCCCAAGCCGTGTCGAAGCCGCCCTTCACGCACCTGCACGTGCACACCCAGTACTCGCTCCTGGACGGCGCGGCACGGCTGAAGGACATGTTCAAGGCGTGCAACGACATGGGCATGACCCATATCGCCATGTCGGACCACGGCAACCTCCACGGGGCGTACGACTTCTTCCACACCGCCCAGAAGGCCGGGGTCACCCCGATCATCGGCATCGAGGCGTACGTGGCCCCGGAGTCGCGGCGCAACAAGCGCAAGATCCAGTGGGGCCAGCCCCACCAGAAGCGGGACGACGTCTCCGGTTCGGGTGGTTACACGCACAAAACGATCTGGGCGGCGAACAAGACGGGCCTGCACAACCTCTTCCGGCTGTCCTCGGACGCGTACGCCGAGGGCTGGCTCCAGAAGTGGCCCCGCATGGACAAGGAGACGATCTCCCAGTGGTCGGAGGGGCTCATCGCCTCCACCGGCTGCCCGTCCGGCGAGCTCCAGACCCGCCTGCGCCTCGGCCAGTTCGACGAGGCCCTGAAGGCCGCCTCGGAGTACCAGGACATCTTCGGCAAGGGCCGGTACTTCCTGGAGCTGATGGACCACGGCATCGAGATCGAGCGCCGGGTCCGCGACGGCCTCCTGGAGATCGGCAAGAAGCTCGGCATCCCCCCGCTGGTCACCAACGACTCGCACTACACGTACGCGCACGAGGCGACCGCCCACGACGCCCTGCTCTGCATCCAGACCGGCAAGAACCTCTCGGACCCGGACCGCTTCCGGTTCGACGGCACCGGCTACTACCTGAAGTCCACGGACGAGATGTACGCCGTCGACTCCTCGGACGCCTGGCAGGAGGGCTGCCGCAACACCCTCCTGGTGGCCGAGCAGATCGACACCACCGGCATGTTCGAGAAGCGCGACCTCATGCCGAAGTTCGACATCCCCGAGGGCTTCACCGAGGTCACCTGGTTCCAGGAGGAGGTCCGCCGCGGCATGGAGCGCCGCTACCCGGGCGGCGTCCCCGAGGACCGCCAGAAGCAGGCCGAGTACGAGATGGACACGATCATCTCGATGGGCTTCCCGGGATACTTCCTGGTCGTCGCCGACTTCATCATGTGGGCCAAGAAGCAGGGCATCGCGGTGGGCCCCGGCCGAGGCTCCGCGGCCGGCTCGATCGTCGCGTACGCCATGGGCATCACCGACCTCGACCCGATCACGCACGGCCTGATCTTCGAGCGGTTCCTCAACCCCGAGCGCATCTCCATGCCCGACGTCGACATCGACTTCGACGAGCGCAGGCGCGTCGAGGTGATCCGGTACGTGACGGAGAAGTACGGCTCCGACAAGGTCGCCATGATCGGCACCTACGGCAAGATCAAGGCCAAGAACGCCATCAAGGACTCCGCCCGCGTCCTCGGCTATCCGTACGCGATGGGCGACCGCCTCACCAAGGCCATGCCCGCCGACGTCCTCGGCAAGGGCATCGACCTCGACGGCATCACCAACCCCACCCACCCGCGCTACAGCGAGGCGGGCGAGATCCGGGGGATGTACGAGAACGAGCCGGACGTCAAGAAGGTCATCGACACCGCCAAGGGCGTCGAGGGCCTGGTCCGGCAGATGGGCGTGCACGCCGCGGGCGTCATCATGTCCAGCGAGCCGATCGTCGACCACGCCCCGATCTGGGTGCGGCACACCGACGGCGTCACCATCACGCAGTGGGACTACCCGCAGTGCGAGTCGCTCGGCCTGCTGAAGATGGACTTCCTCGGCCTGCGCAACCTCACGATCATGGACGACGCCGTCAAGATGGTGAAGGTCAACAAGGGCATCGACCTGGAGATGCTCGACCTCCCGCTCGACGACCCCAAGACCTTCGAACTGCTCTGCCGCGGTGACACGCTCGGCGTGTTCCAGTTCGACGGCGGTCCGATGCGCTCGCTGCTCCGCCAGATGCAGCCCGACAACTTCGAGGACATTTCCGCCGTCTCGGCCCTGTACCGGCCGGGCCCCATGGGAATGAACTCGCACACGAACTACGCGGAGCGCAAGAACGGCCGCCAGGAGATCACCCCGATCCACCCGGAGCTGGAGGAGCCGCTCAAGGAGACCCTGGGTCTCACCTACGGCCTGATCGTGTACCAGGAGCAGGTGCAGAAGGCCGCCCAGATCATCGCCGGGTACTCCCTCGGCGAGGCCGACATCCTCCGCCGCGTGATGGGCAAGAAGAAGCCGGAGGAGCTGGAGAAGAACTTCGGCATCTTCCAGGCGGGCGCCCGCAAGAACGGCTACTCCGACGCGGCGATCCAGGCCCTGTGGGACGTCCTGGTCCCGTTCGCCGGATACGCGTTCAACAAGGCGCACTCCTCCGCGTACGGCCTGGTCACGTACTGGACCGCGTATCTGAAGGCGAACTACCCGGCCGAGTACATGGCCGCGCTGCTCACCTCGGTGAAGGACGACAAGGACAAGTCGGCCGTCTATCTGAACGAGTGCCGCCGCATGCGGATCAAGGTCCTCCCGCCGAACGTGAACGAGTCGGTGCACAACTTCGCCGCCCAGGGCGACGACGTGATCCTCTTCGGCCTCGAAGCCGTCCGGAACGTGGGCACCAACGTGGTGGACGCGATCATCCGCTCCCGCAAGGCCAAGGGGAAGTACGCCTCCTTCCCCGACTACCTGGACAAGGTCGAGGCCGCCGCCTGCAACAAGCGCACCACGGAGTCGCTGATCAAGGCCGGTGCCTTCGACACCATGGGGCACACCCGCAAGGGCCTGACCGCGCAGTACGAGCCGATGATCGACAACGTGGTCGCGGTCAAGCGCAAGGAGGCCGAGGGCCAGTTCGACCTCTTCGGCGGCATGGGCGAGGACGACTCCAGCGAGCCCGGCTTCGGCCTGGACGTGGAGTTCTCCGAGGACGAGTGGGACAAGACCTATCTGCTCGCCCAGGAGCGCGAGATGCTCGGTCTGTACGTCTCCGACCACCCCCTCTTCGGCCTGGAGAACGTGCTCTCGGACAAGGCCGACGCGGGCATCGGACAGCTCACCGGCGGGGACTTCTCCGACGGCGCCGTCGTCACCATCGGCGGCATCATCTCCGGCCTCCAGCGCAAGATGACCAAGCAGGGCAACGCCTGGGCCATCGCCACCGTCGAGGACCTCGCGGGCTCCATCGAGTGCATGTTCTTCCCGGCGACCTACCAGCTGGTCTCGACCCAGCTCGTCGAGGACGCCGTCGTCTTCGTCAAGGGCCGCCTCGACAAGCGCGAGGACGTGCCCCGGCTCGTCGCGATGGAGCTCCAGGTCCCCGACCTGTCGAACGCGGGCACCAACGCCCCGGTCCTCATCACCATCCCCACGGTGAAGGTGAGCCCGCCGATGGTCACCCGGCTCGGCGAGATCCTCAGCCACCACAAGGGCAACAGCGAGGTGCGGATCAAGCTCCAGGGGGCGCAGAAGACCACGGTGCTGCGGCTCGACCGGCACCGCGTGAAGCCGGACCCGGCCCTCTTCGGCGACCTGAAGGTGCTGCTCGGCCCGTCCTGCCTGACGGGCTGACGGGCTGACGGGCCTGACCGGCTGCCGGGTCAACGGGCCGACCGCCTGCCGGACCGCCCCGCTGCCGGGCCCGGAGCACTGCACGGCTGAGGGGCGCACCCGCATCGGGTGCGCCCCTCCGGTGTGCCTGAGCCCGCGTCAGTTGTGGCCGAAGCGGCGTTCGCGGTGCTTACGGGCGACATCGCCCGGGTTCGCCTCGGCGGCGGACTTCGCCTGGGCCTCCATCGAGGACTGCTGCGCCTGCTGCTGACCGCGCTCGGCCTGGGCCGCGGCTTTCTGGTTCCGGTCGCGGTTCTTGTTCTTGGCCATATTGATCTTCCTCCTGCGAAGGATCGGGGGGCCAGGACGCGACCAGACTCACATATGCGTGACAATCGTGCATTTCGGGCACTCACCGTGCGTAATAGGGGCTGCCGGAGGGTACGGAGCGGATACGCCACGCCGAAGATCGAGTTTCGAGCCGTTAACCTCCGCGAGGTCGGGCAGACTCGAAGCGAACCCGAAGTGACCCCCAGGACCGCAGGTCCGCGGCCATGTGCCGGTGAGACCGTTCGGGGCACCCGTGGGGAGCTTTCGGGCAAGGCCGGGCAAGCCGGGCAACCTGGAAAGAGGGTGGATCGCGTGGACCGCTGCGTCGTCCTGGTGGACGCCGGGTATCTGCTGGGAGCCGCCGCGAGCCTCCTCGCGGGAGAGCCGTCCCGGTCCAGGATCACCGTCGATCACGCCGCGCTCATCCAGGGCCTGCGCGAGCGCGCCGAGTCCGACACCGAGCGGCCGCTCCTTCGCATCTACTGGTTCGACGGCGCGCCCGACCGCGTGCCGCAGCCCGAGCACCGCAGGCTGCGCGTCATGCCGCGCGTGACCGTCCGCCTGGGCGCCCTGACCCGCAGCGACGGGCGGTGGGCGCAGAAGGGCGTGGACGCCGCCATGCACGCCGAGCTGACGGAGCTGGCCCGCAACCGCGCCTGTTCCGACGTCGTGCTCGTCACCGGCGACGGCGATCTGCTGCCCGGCATGATGGCCGCCAAGGAGCACGGCGTCGCCGTCCACCTGTGGGCCGTCCAGGCCGCCGACGGCGACTACAACCAGTCCGAGGACCTCGTCGCCGAGGCCGACGAGCGGCGCGTCCTCGACCGCGCCTGGATCACCAAGGCCGTCCGCGCCAAGGAGCTCGGCGGCGTCTGCGCGCCACCGCCCGCGCCCCGGCCCGAGATCGCCGCGATCCTCTCCGCGCCGCTGCCCGAGTCCGCCCTGACCACCGCCCCCGCGGAGTCCGCCGAGCAGCCCGCCGCCCAGCACGCGGCCGCCTCCCCGCGCGCCCAGGAGAACGGCGACCGGGCCGCCAAGGGCGTCCCCACCCCCAAGGACCTCGCCGCCCTGCGCGGCCCGGGCCCCGTCCAGGCGGGCAAGGAGCACACCAGCGCGACCCTGCGCTGGTCCTCGGACAAGGGCTGGGTCGACCGCCCCGGCACCCCCTCGGAGTCCGCCGAGGCCGCCGCGCTGCCCACGCTCGCCCAGCTCACCACGGCCGAGCAGCGCTGGGCCGACCGCGAGGAGGACATCACCACCGTCGGCGGGGATCCGTACGAGGTCGGGCAGGTCTTCGCGCGCCGCTGGATGGCGCGCCTGCCCGAGCAGCACAACCTGCAGAAGCTGTCCACGATGTACCCGCGCATCCCGCACCGCGTCGACGGCGAGCTGCTGCGCTACGCCGCCCGCTTCGGGCTGCTCGCCCACAAGGACGACCAGATCGACGAGCACGACCGCTATGCGATCCGTGCCGGATTCTGGCGGGAAATCGACGTTCGTACCGCCGCCGAGCACGCGCCTGCCGGGGAGTGAGGGGTTTCGTGGGGCCCGGGGCGAGGGCCGGATAAGAACCCTCCCGGGGTTCACGGCGCGCCCGGACACACGCGTGAGGCCCGCCCCGCGCGCCCCGCCGCGCGGCCGACCCCGTACCCTCGTCCTTCGTGAGTACGCGCGCGGCACAGGCAGTCCGAGGGGGGCTCCGGCAGGGGCACGGCAGCGATGCCGTCTGCGTGGTGCGCGATCTGGTCAAGGTCTACCCCGCCGCCCGGGGCAGGCGCGGCAGGCCCGCGACGCCCGAGGTGCGCGCCAGCGACGGCGTCGCCATCCAGGTGGGCCGCGGCGAGATCTTCGGCCTCCTCGGGCCCAACGGCGCCGGGAAGTCCACCCTCGTACGCCAGCTGACCGGCCTCATGCGCCCCGACAGCGGCAGCGTCGAGGTCCTCGGCCACGACATCGTGCGCCACCCGGAGCGGGCCGCCCGGCTGCTCGCCTACCTCGGCCAGGAGTCGACCGCCCTCGACGAGCTGACCGTCTCCCTCGCCGTCGAGACGACCGCGCGCCTGCGCGGCCTCGACGCGGCCCGTGCCCGGGCCCAGCGCGACGACGTCCTCGACGAGCTGGGGCTCACCGAGCTCGCATCCCGGCCCCTGAAGAAGCTCTCCGGCGGCCAGCGCAGGCTCGCCTGCTTCGCCACCGCCCTCGTCGGTGAGCGGCAGCTGCTCGTGCTCGACGAGCCGACGACCGGCATGGACCCGGTCGCGCGGCGCGCGGTGTGGGGCGCGGTCGACCGGCGGCGCGCCGAGCGCGGCACGACCGTCCTGCTCGTCACGCACAACGTCATCGAGGCCGAGACCGTGCTCGACCGCGTCGCCGTGCTCGACCACGGCAAGGTCATCGCCTGCGACACGCCCACCGGCCTGAAGGAGAAGGTCGCGGGCGAGGTGCGGGTGGAGCTCGTGTGGCGGGAACGGGCGCCCGTCGACGTCCCGGAGGTCGCCGCGCTGCGGTCGTCCGCCGTGGAGTCCGGGCGCCGCTGGACGCTGCGGCTCGCGCCGGAGGAGGCAAGGGCGGCCGTCGCCGCGGTCACGGGCGGCGGCGCCTTCGCCGCGCTCGACGACTTCACGCTGGCCACGCCCAGCCTGGAGGACGTGTATCTGGCCCTCGGCGGGCGCGGCGGGGACGGACTGGTGAAGGCGTGAGGGACCGAGCCGTGAAGCGTTGGGACGTCTGCAGGAAGGTTGTCCGTTGAGTGCCGTTCCCCTGGAGGCCGTGATCCGGGCCGAGGACGACCGCGCGGCGGCGGTGGACGTGGCGGCGCCGCTGGGCCCGCGGGCCCGGATGCTTCCCGCCCTGGCCGCGGTCTACCGCGCCCAGCTGTCGCGGGCCCGGGTCGCGCGCATCCCGCTGCTCTTCGTTGCCACCTTCCAGTCGGTCGGCATCATGATCCTCATGCGCGGGGTCGTGGACGGCGGCAGCGAGGCCCGCGCGGTCGTGGCCGGCTCGTCCGTCCTCGTCGTGGCCTTCGTCGCGCTGAACCTGCTCGCCCAGTACTTCGGCCAGCTGCGCGCCGACGGCGGGCTCGACCACTACGCCACGCTGCCCGTGCCGCCCGCAGCCGTCGTGCTCGGCGCGGCCGCCGCGTACGCCTCCTTCACCGTGCCCGGCACCATCGTCACGGCCGTCGTCGGCTGCGGGCTCTTCGGCCTGCCGCTGACGCACCTGTGGGTGCTCGCCGCGGTGATCCCGCTCGCCGGTGCCGCGCTCGCCGGGCTCGGCGCCGCCCTCGGGCTGCTCGCGCCCCGCCCGGAACTGGCCACGCTGCTCGGCCAGATGGGCATGTCGGCGGCGCTCCTGCTCGGCGTCCTGCCCGCCGAGCGGATGCCGGGCCTCCTCCAGTACGCGCGCGACCTGCTGCCGTCCACGTACGGCGTCGAGGCGCTCGCCCGCACCTTCGGCGGCGACCCCGACTGGGGCGTCGTGCTGCTCGACCTCGGGGTGTGCGCGGCCGTCGGCGTGGTCTCGCTGACCGTCGCCACCTGGGCCTACCGGCGCGCGGCCGTGCGCTGAGCGCGGGCCGCGTCCGTCCGGTGGCGCGGTTCTCAGGCAGAGCTGGCACCATGTGTGCGTGACCGCACCGCTGACGCCCTCCCAACCGCCGCAGCCCGAGCCCGAACACAATCCCTGGCAGGCGCCGCAGGCCTCCGCGCCCCAGCCGGGGCCCGAGGCCGACACCTGGCACGAGGAGGGCGAGCCCGGCATGAAGCGCGAGATCGGGCAGGCCGCGGTGATCGCGGCCGCGGTGGCGGTCAGCGGCGTGCTGCTCGGCCTGCTGTGGCTGTGGCTCGCGCCCCGGGTGCCGCTGATCGCGGACAAGCAGGCGGTCTACCTCAAGGACACCGAGGGCGAGCAGGCCATCGGGGTCGACGGAACGTTCACCCTGCTGGGGCTCGCGTTCGGCTTCGTCAGCGCGCTCGTCGTCTTCCTCCTGCGGCGGCGGGGCGGCATCCCGCTGGTCGTCGGGCTCGCCGCGGGGGCGCTGCTCGGGGCGGTGCTCGCCTGGAAGGTCGGCGTGTGGTTCGGGCCCGACACGGACGTGGTGGCGCACGCGCGGTCCGTGGGCCGGGGGGTCGTGTTCGACGCGCCGATGGAGCTGAACGCGAAGGGGGTGCTGCTCTCGTGGCCCGTCGCCGCGATGATCGTGCACCTGGTGCTCACGGCGCTCTTCGGGCCCCGGGATCCGGAGCCGTTCTCCTCCTACGGGGCGCGCCAGGAACAGGCCTGAGCCCTCGCGTGCGCCCCAGACCCGCCCCTTCCCGAACCAGGGGCTGCCGCCCCTGGGACCCCGCCCTTCATCGCGCTGACGCGCTCGTCCTCAAACGCCGGACGGGCTGAATCGTCGCCGGTGCGGACCGGATGTCGGCTGCGAGCCCGCAGAAGGCGTCCGGCGGGCACCGGGACTTTCAGCCCGTCCGGCGTTTGAGGACGAGGCGCGGAGCGCCGATACGGGGGTCCAAGGGGGCGGAGCCCCCTTGTTCGGGGAGGGGCGGGTCCGGGGCGCCACCGCGAGGGTCAGGCCGGGCGGCGGCCGTGGTTCGACTTGGATTTCCTGACCCGCCACTTCCGCTTTCTCGTTTTCTTCGACATGGGTGTGGTCCTAGTCGAGGATCGCGAGGGCGTCGAGGGGTCAATCACGCCCGATCGGGGCCAGCGTCGCCGAGGTGAGGGTGGCCAGGTCGGCGGGGGAGAGCTCCACCTCCAGGCCCCGGCGGCCCGCCGAGACGCAGATCGTGGCGTGGGCCGAGGCCGAGTCGTCCAGGACCGTGCGGAGCCTCTTGCGCTGGCCCAGGGGGGAGATGCCGCCGCGCACATAGCCCGTGGTGCGCTCGGCCGCGGCCGGGTCCGCCATGACCGCGCGCTTGCCGGAGACCGCCGCCGCCAGGGCCTTGAGGTCGAGCGAGCCCGCGACCGGCACGACGGCCACGGTCAGCTCGCCGTCGACCTCGGCGACCAGGGTCTTGAAGACGCGGTCGGGGGAGACGCCCATCGCCTCGGCGGCCTCGTCGCCGTACGAGGGGTGGGACGGGTCGTGGTCGTACGCGTGGAGGGTGAAGGCGACGCCCGCACCCGTGAGGGCGACCGTCGCCGGGGTGCCGCCGGTCTGGGACTTCTTTTGCTTCTTCGCCACTTCGCCTGCCCGTGGGGATGCGTCGGGATACGTCCGGGGTACGTCAGTTGAGGCTGGTCGCGCCGCGCGTGAGGTCCGTCGCGGGCAGCGACGGCAGATTGCGGATGATCGCGGTCTCGCTGCGCAGCAGCGTCAGCTCCTCGCGCAGCCTGGAGGCCGTGTCGGCGGCCTCCAGGAGGCGCTGCTTGGTGGGGGTGTCCAGGACCGCGGCCGCCGCGACCAGGTACGACACCACCGACGGGTCGTCCGGCAGCTCCGTGCCCGTCGACAGGGACCGCTCCCGCGCGCCCGCGAGGCGCTTCTGGTAGGAGCGGAAGGCCCGCAGGACGCCCTCGGCCAGGGCTCCCGCCTCGTCGCCGGGCTCCTCGGGCAGCGGTTCGAGCTCCGCCGTCAGATACGCGCCGGAGGCGTCGACCGAGCGCAGCCGCATCCGGGTGGTGCCGGTGGCGAGCACCTCGAAGCCGCCGTCCTCGCGCTCGCGGATGGTCGCCGCGTCCGCGACGCAGCCCACCGCGTGGAAGGCCCGCAGCGGGTCGTCGCCGAAGCCCGCGGCGGGGCCCTGCTCGGGCCGGGTCGTCTGGTCGGGGAGGCCGGGCGCGCTCGGTGCGACCTCGCTGCCGTCGCGGATCGCCACGACGGCGAACTGCCGCTGGTCCTCGTCGGGAGACTTGAGCAGGTCGCGCATCATGGCGCGATAGCGCTCCTCGAAGACGTTCAGGGGCAGCACGAGCCCCGGGAACAGCACCGAGTTGAGTGGGAACAGGGGGAGCCGGACGGTCGTCACGAGCCGAAAGCCTAACGGCCGCCGGTGACCCCGCCGTCCGCGCGGCCGCGTCCGGACCGCAGCGGGGTGTGCGCGGCCACCTCGATGCGGACGCCGTCGCGCAGCTCCAGGAACTGTCCGAGCGGGTCGTCGGCGATCCGGTCCCAGGGGAACGAGGTCGCGTACGGGCCGATCAGCCGGAACTGGTCGAGCGCTTCCTGCCAGCGCTCCAGGCGGATGAGGACGTACGCCAGGAGGTTGCGCACCTCGGCCGGCCACGGGTCGGCGGGGGCGTAGGAGGCCGAGAGCGCGATGGCCAGGTCGGCGGCCCCGTCCAGGCGCCCGCGCGGCAGCCGTCCGCCGTCGCCCACGAGGTACGCGAACGCGGCGCGCACCGGGAGCGCCTGTATCAGCGACCCGGGCAGCGCGTCCGCGGCGGCGCGCTCCGCGAAGTCGAAGCACTCGGTGTGCGAGCCGTACCAGGCCGCCGACAGGTACATCAGCGCCGAGGCGTGACAGCCGTAGTGGTACGAGGAGCGGCGCACCGCCTGGCCCCACAGCTCCTCGAAGTCGGAGTGCGAGGCGTGGGTGCCGCGGGCGTGGTCGAGGGCCACGCGCCAGGGCACGGGGTCGCGCGGGTCGGCCGCGGCCGCCGCCGTGATCAGCGGGCTCACCTCGCGCAGGAGCTCGGCGCGCGCGGGCGACTCCCAGCCGCGCACCACCGCCAGCTCGGCCTTGAGCAGCAGGGCGTCCGGGTCGTGCGGGGCGACGGTCAGCCAGTCGTCGAACCACTCGGGCCGGGAGCGGGCGAAGGCGGCGAGGCGGGTGGCGTACCGGTCGCGGTTCTCCCACTCGGCGGCCTCGCGGGTGGTGGCGAGCAGCTTGGCGGCCGGACCGTGGTCGCCGCGGCCCGCGGCGACGAGGGCCGGGCCGAGGCGGTCGTCCGGCACGTCGAGCAGCACCTCGTCGGCGGCGGGGAGGCCGTCGGCCAGGTGGGGGGTGTGCCGGACCATGCGGGCCGTGCGGATGAGGGCGCGCAGCAGCGGCATGTGCGGTCCCCCTCGTACGCCTGGACGTTCTGGTGCGGTCGTTGCTGTTGACGGGTGGGGCGAAGGCTTGGTTGTGCGGGGCCGCATAACGGTTCGGCCGCGAATCGGGGGCGTCGCGGGCGGTGCCCCGGGCCGTCAGTTCCTGCGGAGCAGGCGGGTCGCGCCTGCCGCGACCGTCGTCGCCAGGATCCAGCCCGTCAGGATCAGGCCCGCCGCGAACCACTGCCAGCCGCCGCGGAGCTGCCAGTAGGTGTCCTGGCCCAGGTCGATGACGGGCAGGAGCAGGTCGAGGGCGAACAGGGCCGGGTTCCAGTCGGGGTGCTCGCCCTCCTTGAGGGGCGGGTGGTCGGCGCGGGAGAAGGCGATCGCGCTCGCCGCCCACAGGACCGCCATCCACAGCGCGGCCCGCCCCGGCCGGTAGCCGTAGGCCACGGTCCAGTCCTGGGCGTACCCCCAGAGCTTGGCCGCCAGCGGCAGCGTCTCGCGGCGGCGGCGCTGCTTGGCGAGCAGGACCTCGCGGGCGTCGGCGTCCTCGCCGCCGTTGCGCAGGACGGCGGCGAGCTTCTCGTACGGCTCCGGGTTGTACTCGGCGGTGGCCGCGGCCACCCACTCCAGGCGCCGCGACAGCGGGAAGCCGCTCTGCGGGATGAGGTTCTCGTACGTGAAGCCGCCCATCTGGAGGGCACCGGGGCCCGGCCAGCTCGTCGCCCGGTCCATCAGGTTGACGACACGGGCGCCGGACAGGACGACCCTGCCGCGCTGCGGGGCCTCGCCGAGGAAGCGCAGCTCGGGCGTCTGCACCCGGCGCAGCGACACCTCCTGGTCGTCCTTGAGCGTGAAGCGGGCCTGGCCGAAGTCCACCGCGTCGCCGAAGCGCCCGTCGTCGAGGCGGATGCCGCCCTCGCAGCTGAAGCGCTGGACGCGGGTCCCGCGCGCGGGCGTCGTACCGCTGGTCTGCGGCGGATTGCCGACCCCCGCGGGCGTCAGGTACAGGGTGCGCTCGACGGTGAGCTGCGGGGCGTTCAGGGCGTAGCGGCCGTAGGGGTTGGTCAGGAGGCTGCCGCGCAGGCTCAGGCTGACGCCGACCTTCGCGCCGCGCAGGCGCAGCTCCCCGTGCGACTCCAGCATCTCGGCCTGGAGGTCCTGGCCGACGGTCATGCCGTCGGCCATCAGCGAGCGGGTGCGCCGGTCGCGGTAGACGACGGCCTGGTTGAGCAGCAGGTCCGTGCCGATGTGGGCGTCGGTCAGGCGCATGCCGTTGTGGATCCGGCAGCGCGGCAGGTGCAGATCGCCCTCGGTGTGCAGCCGGGCGGCCTCCAGGCGGGGGATGGAGCAGTCGACCATGCGCAGCGTGGTGAAGCGGGCCTCGGGCAGGAGGACCTCCTTCTCGAAGCGGCAGCCCTTCAGCTCCGTGTACGGCACCACCGTGCCGCCCGCGAGGTCCAGGACGTCCGTGATCTGTACGCCCGTGAGCTTCAGGGACGACACCCGGCCCGCGAGCGCGGGCGGCCCGTCGAGGAGCAGCCAGGCCAGGATGCGGGCCCGCACGCTGCGCTCGGGGCCCCAGGGGTGGGCGCCGTGCGGATCGTCGACCGTGGCGTTGCCCGACCTCAGGTCGTACACCGTGCCGTTGCGGAACGCCTGCCACATCCCGATCTCCGCGGCGGTCAGCCCGTCCGGGGGGTCCCCGATGCCGGTGTCGTCGACCACTGGTGCCGTCCTCCCGTGGATGCTCTGGGGCGCCCGTGTCTCGTACACCTGTTCATGCCCGCTCCATGACCGCCTGAACGCTAGCGCTTCGCGGGAGGCGCCGTGTCGCACCTGCGGGCCGTCCGTGGCTGGTCGCGCAGTTCCCCGCGCCCCTTCGGGGCGCTCCCGCTGGACGGCGCCGGATATTCGGAACGCAAGGCTCCGGCGCGGGGCGCCCCGTCGCCCGGTGGCGGACCGTCTCGTATCACTCACTGATACGGCCGACAGGCCGCTCGCGGCCGTCTGCGAGAATTGGCCATGTGATCTCTCGAATCGATCTGCGCGGCGAGGCCCTCCCCGAGGGCCCCGCGCTGCGCGCCCTGCTGCCCCGTGCCGACTTCGACGTCGCGGCCGCCCTGGAGAAGGTGCGGCCCATCTGCGAAGACGTGCATCATCGCGGCGACGCGGCACTGATCGACTACGCGGAGAAGTTCGACGGCGTGCGCCTGGAGCGGGTCCGGGTGCCCGCGGCCGCGCTCACCGAGGCCCTCACGGGCCTCGACGCGGACGTGCGCGCCGCCCTGGAGGAGTCCATCCGCCGGGCCCGCACCGTCCACCGCGCCCAGCGCCGCGCCCCGCACACCACCCAGGTCGTGCCCGGCGGCTCGGTCACCGAGAAGTGGGTGCCGGTCGAGCGCGTGGGCCTCTACGCCCCGGGCGGCCGGTCCGTCTACCCCTCCTCCGTGATCATGAACGCGGTGCCCGCGCAGGAGGCCGGGGTCGGCTCCATGGCGCTCGCCTCACCGCCGCAGAAGGAGTTCGGCGGCCTGCCGCACCCGACGATCCTCGCCGCCTGCGCCCTCCTCGGCATCGACGAGGTGTACGCGGTCGGCGGCGCCCAGGCCGTGGCGATGTTCGCGTACGGCACCGAGGAGTGCGCCCCGGCCAACATGGTCACCGGGCCCGGCAACATCTGGGTCGCCGCCGCCAAGCGGTACTTCACCGGCCGCATCGGCATCGACACCGAGGCGGGCCCGACGGAGATCGCGGTCCTCGCCGACGACACCGCGGACCCGGCGCACATCGCGTCCGACCTGATCAGCCAGGCCGAGCACGACCCGCTCGCGGCCGCCGTCCTGGTCACGGACTCCGTGGCGCTCGCCGACGCGGTCGTCAAGGAACTGGAGCCGCAGGTCGCCGCCACCAAGCACGTCGAGGACCGGATCGCGCCCGCCCTGAGCGGCCGCCAGTCCGCGGTCGTGCTCGTGGACGGCCTGGAGGAGGGCCTGCGCGTCGTCGACGCGTACGGCGCCGAGCACCTGGAGATCCAGACCGCCGACGCGCCCGCCGTCGCGGACCGGGTGAAGAACGCGGGCGCGATCTTCGTCGGCCCGTGGGCGCCGGTCTCGCTCGGCGACTACTGCGCGGGCTCCAACCACGTGCTGCCCACCGGCGGCTGCGCCTGCCACTCCTCGGGCCTGTCCGTCCAGTCCTTCCTGCGCGGCATCCACATCGTGGACTACACCCGCGACGCCCTCGCCGAGGTCGCCCACCACGTGGTGACGCTCGCCGAGGCGGAGGACCTGCCCGCTCACGGCGCCGCCGTCAAGGCCAGGTTCGGATGGAAGGTGCCCGGCCAGTGAGCGACACAAGGATCGACTCCCTCCCCGTACGCGACGAACTGCGCGGCAAGTCCCCCTACGGCGCCCCGCAGCTCGACGTCCCCGTCCGCCTGAACACCAACGAGAACCCCTACCCGCTGCCCGAGCCGCTCGTCGAGCGCATCGCCGAGCGCGTCCGCGAGGCCGCGCGCTCCCTGAACCGCTACCCCGACCGGGACGCCGTCGAGCTGCGCACCCAGCTCGCCGCCTATCTGACCCGCACCGGCGGCCACGAGGTCACCCGCGCCCACGTCTGGGCGGCGAACGGCTCGAACGAGGTCATCCAGCAGCTGCTCCAGACCTTCGGCGGCCCGGGCCGCACCGCCATCGGCTTCGAGCCCTCGTACTCGATGCACGCCCTGATCGCGCGCGGCACCGGCACCGGCTGGATCTCCGGGCCGCGGAACGACGACTACACGATCGACGTCGAGGCCGCCACGGCGGCCATCGCGCGGAACGCGCCGGACGTCGTCTTCATCACCACGCCCAACAACCCCACGGGCAACGCCGTGCCGCGCGAGGCCGTCATCGCCCTGTACGACGCCGCCCAGGCCGCCAAGCCGTCCATGGTCGTGGTCGACGAGGCGTACGTGGAGTTCAGCCACGGCGAGTCGCTGCTCCCGCTGCTCGAAGGGCGGCCGCACCTGGTGGTCTCGCGCACCATGTCCAAGGCGTTCGGCGCCGCGGGCCTGCGCCTCGGCTATCTGGCCGCCGACCCGGCGGTCGTGGACGCCGTCCAGCTGGTGCGCCTGCCGTACCACCTGTCGGCCGTCACCCAGGCCACCGCGCTCGCCGCCCTGGAGCACACGGACACCCTCCTCGGGTACGTCGAGCAGCTCAAGGCCGAGCGCGACCGCCTCGTCACCGGGCTGCGGGACCTCGGCTTCGAAGTGACGGAGTCGGACGCCAACTTCGTCCAGTTCGGGCGGTTCGCCGACGCCCACGACGCCTGGCGGCGGATCCTCGACCACGGGGTCCTCGTCCGCGACAACGGCGTGCCCGGCATGCTGCGGGTGACCGCGGGAACCCCCGCCGAAAACGACGCGTTCCTCGATGCGGTACGCGCACTCAAGAAGGAGCAGGGAGCATGAGCCGCCTAGGCCGTGTCGAACGGACCACCAAGGAGACCTCGGTCGTCGTCGAGATCGACCTCGACGGCACCGGCAAGGTCGACGTGTCGACCGGGGTCGGCTTCTACGACCACATGCTCGACCAGCTCGGCCGCCACGGCCTGTTCGACCTCACGGTCAAGACCGAGGGCGACCTGCACATCGACACCCACCACACCATCGAGGACACCGCCCTCGCGCTCGGCGCCGCCTTCAAGCAGGCGCTCGGCGACAAGGTGGGCATCTACCGCTTCGGCAACTGCACGGTGCCGCTCGACGAGTCCCTCGCCCAGGTCACCGTCGACCTCAGCGGCCGCCCGTACCTCGTCCACACGGAGCCCGAGAACCTGGCCCCGATGATCGGCGAGTACGACACGACGATGACCCGGCACATCTTCGAGTCCTTCGTCGCCCAGGCGCAGATCGCCCTGCACGTCCACGTGCCCTACGGGCGCAACGCCCACCACGTCGTCGAGTGCCAGTTCAAGGCCCTCGCGCGAGCGCTGCGGTACGCCAGCGAGCGCGACCCGCGCGCCGCCGGCATCCTCCCCTCCACCAAGGGAGCGCTGTAAACCGCATGAACGGCATCTCCACCATGCTGATCTTCGTCGGGCTCTTCCTGCTCGGCGGCGTCTACTCCTTCGCCAAGCAGAAGCAGTCCAAGAGCCTGATCACACTGCTCTCCATCGGCGCGGGCATGTGCCTGCTCGCGGGCATCGTCCGCCTGGAGGTGTGGAATTGACCTCCGCCGGATCCGCCAAGAAGGTCGTCGTCCTCGACTACGGCTTCGGGAACGTGCGGTCCGCCGAGCGCGCCCTCGCGCGCGTGGGCGCCGACGTCGAGATCACCCGTGACTACGACACGGCCATGAACGCCGACGGCCTCCTGGTGCCCGGCGTGGGCGCCTTCGCCGCCTGCATGCGGGGCCTGCGGTCCGTGCGCGGCGACTGGCTCGTCGGCCGCCGCCTGTCCGGCGGCCGCCCCGTCATGGGCATCTGCGTCGGCATGCAGATCCTCTTCGCCCAGGGCATCGAGCACGGCGTCGAGACCGAGGGCCTGGACGAGTGGCCCGGCACCGTCGAGCCCCTGAAGGCCGACGTCGTGCCCCACATGGGCTGGAACACGGTCGAGGCCCCCGAGGGCTCCGAGCTGTTCCGCGGCCTGGCCGCGGACGAGCGCTACTACTTCGTGCACTCGTACGCCGTCCAGGACTGGACCCTGGAGGTCGCGAACCCCGCGATGCGCGCCCCCAAGGTCACCTGGGCCACGCACGGCTCGCCCTTCGTGGCGGCCGTCGAGAACGGCGCCCTGTGGGCCACGCAGTTCCACCCCGAGAAGTCCGGCGACGCCGGAGCGCAGCTGCTGAAGAACTGGATCGGAACCCTCTGATGGCCCCTCTCACGGCCCCGAAGCTCGAACTCCTCCCCGCCGTCGACGTCCGCGACGGCCAGGCCGTCCGCCTCGTGCACGGCGAGTCCGGCACGGAGACCTCGTACGGCTCCCCCCTGGAGGCCGCCCTCGCCTGGCAGCGCGCGGGCGCCGAGTGGCTGCACCTGGTCGACCTCGACGCCGCCTTCGGCACCGGCGACAACCGCGACCTGATCGCCGAGGTCACCGGGGCCATGGACATCAAGGTCGAGCTCTCCGGCGGCATCCGCGACGACGCCTCGCTGGCCGCCGCGCTCGCCACCGGCTGCACCCGCGTCAACCTCGGCACGGCCGCCCTGGAGACCCCCGAGTGGGTCGCCAAGGTCATCGCCGAGCACGGCGACAAGATCGCCGTCGGCCTCGACGTGCGCGGCACCACCTTGCGCGGCCGCGGCTGGACCCGCGACGGCGGCGACCTGTACGAGACCCTGGAGCGCCTCAACGCCGAGGGCTGCGCCCGCTACGTGGTCACCGACATCGCCAAGGACGGCACGCTCCAGGGCCCGAACCTGGAGCTCCTGCGCACCGTCTGCGCGGCCACCGACCGCCCGGTCGTCGCCTCCGGCGGCGTCTCGTCCCTGGACGACCTGCGCGCCATCGCCGAGCTCGTCCCGCAGGGCGTCGAGGGCTCCATCGTCGGCAAGGCGCTGTACGCGAAGGCGTTCACCCTCGAAGAGGCCCTGGAGGCCGTGTCCCGATGACCGGCACCCGGGCGGGCGGCTCCGCCCGGGTGCCGGTCCTCGTCGACCCGCGCATCCTGGTCGAAGCAGAACTCGAAGCATTCCGAGAAGTCCCTCAAGGAGCACCATCGTGACGCTCGCCGTCCGAGTCATCCCCTGCCTGGACGTCGACAACGGCCGGGTCGTCAAGGGCGTCAACTTCCAGAACCTGCGCGACGCGGGCGACCCCGTCGAGATGGCGAAGGTCTACGACGCCGAGGGCGCCGACGAGCTGACCTTCCTGGACATCACCGCCTCGTCCGGCAACCGCGAGACCACCTACGACGTGGTCCGCCGCACCGCCGAGCAGGTCTTCATCCCGCTCACCGTCGGCGGCGGCGTGCGCACCGCCGAGGACGTCGACAAGCTGCTGCGCGCGGGCGCCGACAAGGTCGGTGTGAACACCGCCGCCCTCGCCCGCCCCGACCTGATCCGCGAGATCGCCGAGCGCTTCGGCCGCCAGGTCCTCGTCCTGTCGGTGGACGCCCGCCGCACGGAGTCGGGCACCTTCGAGGTGACCACGCACGGCGGCCGGAAGTCCGCCGGGATCGACGCCGTCGAGTGGGCCCACCGGGCCGCCGAGCTCGGCGCGGGCGAGATCCTGCTCAACTCGATGGACGCCGACGGCACCAAGGACGGCTACGACCTCGAAATGATCGAGGCCGTCCGCAAGCACGTCACCGTGCCCGTCATCGCCTCCGGCGGCGCGGGCCGCCTCGACCACTTCCCGCCCGCCGTGGCCGCGGGCGCCGACGCGGTCCTCGCCGCGTCCGTCTTCCACTTCGGCGACCTGCGGATCGGCGAGGTGAAGGAGACCCTGCGGACGGCGGGCCACCCGGTGCGCTGACCCGCCCCGGAGCCCCCGCCGCCCGGCGGCGCTAGAGGCCCAGCTGCTTGGTCTCGTGGAGCTTGGCCACGGCCTCCTTGTCGCCCTCCAGCTCCACGTCCGCCACCTCCTGGCGGCCGAAGACGAACATCAGGAGCTCGGCGGGCTCCCCGGTGGCCGTGACCACCGGAGTGCCGCGGTGGGCCACCGCCGTCTGGCCGTCGGGCCGGCGCAGGACCAGGCCCACGGGCGCCTTGCGGCCGATGACGCGGGCCGTGCGCTCCAGGCGTGCCCACAGGGCGTCGGAGAAGACGGGGTCGAGCTCGCGCGGGGTCCAGCCGGGCTCGGCACGGCGCACGTCCTCGGTGTGGACGTAGAACTCGACGGCGTTCGCCGCCTCGTCGACCTGCTTCAGGTTGAAGGGCGAGAACCGCGGCGGCCCCGTACGGATCAGCTGGATCAGCTCCTCGTACGGCTTCGCGGCGAACTCGGCCTGCACCCGCTCCAGACGGGACGCGAGCTGCTTGATCACGATTCCGCCCGCGGCGTCCGCGCGCCGCTCGCGCACCACCACGTGCGCGGCGAGATCACGGGTGCTCCAGCCCTCGCACAGGGTCGGTGCGTCCGGGCCCGCCGCCTCCAGGAGGTCCGCGAGGAGGAGTCGTTCACGCTTGGCATGGGTCGACATGGGAGCCAGCGTACGACCGCGCGTGCGGTCCGCACAGTGGACCTCCGCGGGGCGCGCCGCCCGGGCGCGGCACAATGGCGGGCATGAGCAGCACGCCCGCACCCAGCAGCCTCGCCCCCGAGATCGCCGCCCGCCTCAAGCGCGGCGCCGACGGCCTCTTCCCCGCAGTCGCCCAGCAGTACGACACCGGTGAGGTGCTGATGCTCGGCTGGATGGACGACGAGGCGCTGCACCGCACCCTGACCACCGGACGCTGCACCTACTGGTCGCGCAGCCGCCAGGAGTACTGGGTCAAGGGGGACACCTCCGGGCACGTCCAGCACGTGAAGTCCGTCGCCCTCGACTGCGACGCCGACACCGTCCTCGTCAAGGTCGACCAGGTCGGCGCCGCCTGCCACACGGGCACGCGCACCTGCTTCGACTCCGACGTGCTCCCGCTCGGCCAGTAGGGTCGCCCCATGGATCTTGAGACCTTCCGCAAGCTCGCGGCCGACCGCCGAGTGATCCCCGTCAGCCGCCGGCTCCTCGCCGACGGCGACACCCCGGTCGGGCTCTACCGCAAGCTCGCCGCCGAGCGCCCCGGCACCTTCCTCCTGGAGTCCGCGGAGAACGGCCGCGCCGACTTCCTCTGGTCTCGCTACTCCTTCGTCGGCGTGCGCAGCTCCGCCGCCCTGACCGTGCGCGACGGCGAGGCCCACTGGCTGGGCACCCCGCCGGTCGGCGTGCCCACGTCCGGCGACCCGCTCGCCGCGCTGCGCGCCACCGTCGCCGCCCTGCACACCCCGCGCGACCTCACCGGGTCCGAGGGCCTGCCGCCCTTCACCGGCGGCATGGTCGGCTACCTCGGCTACGACATCGTGCGCCGCCTGGAGAAGATCGGCCCCGGCGAGGTCGACGACCTCGGCCTGCCCGAGCTGACCATGCTGCTGACCAGCGACCTCGCCGTGCTCGACCACTGGGACGGCTCGGTCCTGCTCATCGCCAACGCGATCAACCACAACGACCTCGACACCGGCGTCGACGAGGCCCACGCCGACGCCGTGGCCCGGCTCGACGCCATGGAGGCCGACCTGTCGCGGCCCGTCGCGCAGCCCCCGGCCGCCCTGCCGCCCTCCGCGCTGCCGGAGTTCACCGCCCGCTGGGGCGGCCTCGAGTACCAGGCCGCCGTCGAGGACATCAAGGAGCGCATCCGCGCGGGCGAGGCCTTCCAGGTCGTGCCCTCGCAGCGGTTCGAGACGCCCTGCGCGGCCAGTGCCCTGGACGTCTACCGGGTGCTGCGGGCCACCAACCCCTCCCCGTACATGTACCTGCTCCGGTTCGAGGGGTTCGACGTCGTCGGATCGAGCCCCGAGGCCCTGGTCAAGGTCGAGGACGGGCGCGCCATGGTGCACCCCATCGCCGGGACCCGCCCGCGCGGCGCCACGCCCAAGCAGGACCAGGAGCTCGCCGACGAGCTCCTCGCCGACCCCAAGGAGCGCGCCGAGCACCTGATGCTCGTCGACCTCGGCCGCAACGACCTCGGGCGCGTCTGCGAGCCGGGCTCCGTCGAGGTCGTGGACTTCATGTCCATCGAGAAGTACTCGCACGTCATGCACATCGTCTCGACGGTCACCGGCCGCGTCGCCGCCGGCCGCTCCGCCTTCGACGTGCTCACCGCCTGCTTCCCCGCGGGCACCCTCTCCGGCGCCCCCAAGCCCCGTGCGATGCAGATCATCGACGAGCTCGAACCCGCCCGGCGCGGCCTGTACGGCGGCTGCGTCGGCTACCTCGACTTCGCGGGCGACTCCGACACCGCCATCGCCATCCGCACCGCGCTCCTTCGCGAGGGCACCGCCTACGTCCAGGCCGGGGCGGGCGTCGTCGCCGACTCCGACCCCGTCGCCGAGGACACCGAGTGCCGCAACAAGGCCGCCGCCGTGCTCCGCGCCATCCATACCGCGAACCGCCTGCACGCCGCCGCGGGCCGTGAGGGATAGTGGACGGGTGACTTCTGCCCTGCCGACGCCCCGTACCGAGGACGCACCCCAGGCCGCCGCGGGCCGTACCGCGCGCGGCGGCGGCCGCCGCAGCCTCGCCGCCGCCCTGCTGCTCGGCGCCGCGGGCGCGGCCCTCGCGCTGCTCGCCTCCCGGCAGTCCTGGGCGCACGGCTCCACGGCCGTCGCGGGCGGCGACTTCCCGCTGACCGCCAAGGGCAGCGACGTCACGGGCGTGCCCGCCGCGCTCGCGATAGTCGGCCTGGCCGCGCTCGTCGCGGTCTTCGCCGTCCGCCGCGCCGGGCGCGTGCTCGTGTCGGCGCTGCTCGCCCTCAGCGGCGTCGGCATCGCCGTCGCGGCGCTGCTCGGCGCGAGCGACCGCGCCGCCCTCGACGACAAGGCCGCGACCGCCTCCGGCGGCGCCGCGGCCGAGGTCGCCGGGCTCAGCCACACCGGCTGGCCGTACGCGGCCGTGGCCGCCGGCGTGCTCATCCTGGCCGCGGGGCTGCTCGCCCTGGCCCGCGGCCGCGCCTGGCCCGCCATGTCCGGCCGCTACGAGCGCGACGGCGCCCCGCGCCCGCGCGCCCGCCGCGCCCCGGACCCCGACCGCCCCGAGGACCTGTGGAAGGCCATCGACCGGGGCGAGGACCCGACACAGGCCGGCTAGCGGCCGTGCCGACCGGCCGGGACACCCCGGCACAGGGCATGATCCCGCGTACGGGACAATGGACCCAGCGTTCAACACACGCACAGCCACAGCTAACGAGGAGCAAGTCATGGCGGGACATGGCCACGGACACACCCCGGCCGCCTGGACCGGTGTCATCATCGCCTTCATCGGTTTCTGCGTCGCGGGTGCCTTCATGGTGATGGCGAAGCCCGTGGGCTTCTGGGCCGGTATGGCGGTCATCCTCGTCGGCGGTCTCGTCGGCTTCGCGATGCGCCTCGCCGGCCTCGGCCAGAAGCCGCACCAGCCCCAGGTGGCCGGCTCCGAGAGCTGACCGCGCGCGTACGCCGACGGGGCGGCCGGGACACACGTCCGGCCGCCCCGTCGGCGTACCGCCCGGGTGCCCGGACGGCGCCCGGGCGGTACGCGGGGGACAATGCCCCGGTGACCGCCGAACAGGAGACCGCCGTGCCCACGGGCGCGGGCCCCGCGCTGCGCCGCCTCGCCGTGCCGCTCGGCGTGCTCGGCTCCGTCGCCGCCGCCTTCGCGTACGTCGCCACCGTCGACCCCAACGAGCCGGGCCACTACCCGACCTGCCCGCTGCTGTACTTCACGGGCGTCTACTGCCCCGGCTGCGGCGGTCTGCGCAGCGCGTACGCCTTCGCCCACGGCGACCTCGCCACGGCCCTCGGCGCCAACGCCGTCGCCGTCGTCGGCTACGGCCTCTTCGCCGTCCTGTGGGTGCTCTGGGCCGTCCGGGCGGTGCGCGGCAGACCCGTGCGGATCGAGCTCGGCCGGGCCCAGCTGTGGGCCGTCGGCACCCTCCTCGCGATCTTCACCCTCGTACGCAACCTGCCGTTCGGGTCCTGGCTGCACCCCTAGCGGCCCCCGGGAGACCGCCGCGGAACCGGCGTAGAGTCCAGGTAGTGAGAGCCTCGTCAACCGGATGCGAGTACTACGCCGTGCTGCGGATACCATCGCAGTGACCATCGGAAAGCAGGGAAGGGGGCCGCTCGCGTGAGTGTGCTCGACGAGATCATCGACGGAGTCCGTGCCGACCTCGCACAGCGGCAGGCGCGTGTCAGCCTCGACGAGCTCAAGGAGCGCGCGGCGAAGGCCCCGGCGGCCAAGGACGGCGCGGCCGCGCTGCGCGGTGAGGGCGTCAAGGTCATCTGCGAGGTCAAGCGCTCCAGCCCGTCCAAGGGCGCGCTCGCCGCGATCGCCGACCCGGCCGGCCTCGCCGCCGACTACGAGGCGGGCGGCGCCGCCGTCATCTCCGTGCTCACCGAGGAGCGCCGCTTCGGCGGCTCGCTCGCCGACCTGGAGGCCGTGCGCGCCAAGGTCGACATCCCGGTGCTGCGCAAGGACTTCATCGTCACCTCGTACCAGCTGTGGGAGGCCCGCGCGTACGGCGCCGACCTCGCCCTGCTGATCGTCGCGGCCCTCGACCAGCCCGCCCTCGAGTCGCTGATCGAGCGCGCCGAGTCCATCGGCCTCACCCCGATCGTGGAGGTCCACGACGAGGACGAGGCCGAGCGCGCCCTCGACGCGGGCGCCCGCGTCATCGGGGTGAACGCGCGCGACCTGAAGACCCTCAAGGTCGACCGCGCCACGTTCGAGCGCGTCGCGCCCGAGCTGCCCGACTCCGTGGTGAAGATCGCCGAGTCCGGCGTGCGCGGGCCGCACGACCTCATCGCCTACGCGAACGCGGGCGCCGACGCGGTGCTCGTGGGCGAGTCCCTCGTCACCGGCCGCGACCCGAGGGCCGCCGTGTCCGACCTGGTCGCTGCGGGTGCCCACCCGGCCCTGCGGCACGGCCGGAGCTGACCCGGCCCGTGTCCGCCGAACGCCTCGCCGCCACGCGCGACCCGTACGCCCGCCTCGCCCGCGGGTGCCGGCCGCGTGGCTGCCGGGCGCCCGCGCGGCGGGTGCACGGGCGGCGCGTGCGGTACGTCATCGGGGACGAGCCCGGGCAGGTCAACGGGATGCGATGGCGCCCTCGCGGCGCGCGCCCCTGACCCCTGCGCGCGGCTGGTTCGGCACCGCCGGACCGGTCTGCCGGGGTTGCTCGCCGTCGCGGCGGACTTGGATTCCCCAAGCCCACCCCTTCCCGAGACCGGGGCTCCGCCCCTGGACCCCGAGGCCCACGCCTCGCCGCTCGGGAGCAAACGGGTGGGTGGGAGGATCCGCCGCGGAGCGGCGGCGTACGGGCGTGCAGACGCTGACTCACGTTCGCCCACGCAGACAACGAGGTACCCAGCACATGCCCAGCGAGTTCTTCATCCCGGACCCGGAGGGTCACGTCCCCAGCGCCGAAGGCTACTTCGGCGCCTTCGGCGGCAAGTTCATCCCGGAGGCCCTGGTCGCGGCAGTCGACGAGGTGGCCGTCGAGTTCGACAAGGCGAAGGCCGATCCCGAGTTCGCCCGGGAGCTCGACGACCTGCTCGTGAACTACACGGGCCGCCCCAGCGCCTTCACCGAGGTGCCGAGGTTCGCCGAGCACGCCGGTGGCGCCCGCGTCTTCCTCAAGCGGGAGGACCTCAACCACACCGGCTCCCACAAGATCAACAACGTACTCGGGCAGGCCCTGCTCACCCGGCGGATGGGCAAGACCCGGGTGATCGCCGAGACCGGGGCGGGCCAGCACGGCGTCGCCACGGCGACGGCCTGCGCGCTCTTCGGCCTCGACTGCACCATCTACATGGGCGAGATCGACACCCAGCGCCAGGCGCTGAACGTCGCCCGCATGCGGATGCTCGGCGCCGAGGTCATCGCGGTGAAGTCCGGCAGCCGCACGCTGAAGGACGCCATCAATGAGGCCTTCCGCGACTGGGTCGCCAACGTGGACCACACCCACTACCTGTTCGGGACCGTGGCCGGACCGCACCCGTTCCCCGCCATGGTGCGGGACTTCCACCGCGTCATCGGGGTCGAGGCCCGGCGGCAGATCCTGGAGCGGGCCGGACGCCTTCCCGACGCCGCGATCGCCTGCGTCGGCGGCGGCTCCAACGCCATCGGCCTCTTCCACGCCTTCATCCCGGACACCGGCGTCCGGCTCATCGGGTGCGAGCCCGCGGGCCACGGCGTCGAGACCGGCGAGCACGCGGCCACGCTGACCGCGGGCGAGCCGGGCATCCTGCACGGCTCGCGCTCCTACGTCCTGCAGGACGAGGAGGGCCAGATCACCGAGCCGTACTCCATCTCGGCCGGGCTCGACTACCCGGGGATCGGCCCCGAGCACGCCTTCCTCAAGGACAGCGGCCGCGGCGAGTACCGGGCCGTCACCGACGACGCCGCCATGCGGGCCCTGCGCCTGCTCTCCCGCACCGAGGGGATCATCCCGGCGATCGAGAGCGCCCACGCGCTCGCGGGCGCCCTGGAGGTCGGCCGGGAGCTGGGCAAGGACGGCCTGATCGTCGTCAACCTCTCCGGGCGCGGCGACAAGGACATGGACACGGCCGCGCGCTACTTCGGCCTGTACGAGACCGACGCCGAGGTCGCCGCGGACGCCGCGGGCACCGCCGAGATCGAGGAGGACGCCAAGTGAGCGGCAACGTCCAGCTGTTGAGCGACACCCTCGCCGCCGCCAGGGCCGAGGGCCGGGCCGCGCTCATCGCGTACCTGCCCGCCGGCTTCCCGACCGTGGACGGCGGCATCGAGGCGATCAAGGCCGTCTTCGACGGCGGCGCGGACGTCGTGGAGGTGGGCCTGCCGCACAGCGACCCCGTCCTCGACGGGCCGGTCATCCAGACCGCCGACGACATCGCCCTGCGCGGCGGCGTCAAGATCGCGGACGTCCTGCGCACGGTGCGCGAGGCGCACGCGGCGACGGGCAAGCCGGTCCTCGTCATGACGTACTGGAACCCCATCGACCGCTACGGCGTGGAGCGCTTCACCGCCGAGCTCGCCGAGGCGGGCGGCGCGGGCTGCATCCTGCCCGACCTGCCCGTCCAGGAGTCGGCGCTGTGGCGCGAGCACGCGGCCAAGCACGACCTGGCCACCGTCTTCGTCGTCGCGCCGAGCAGCAAGGACGAGCGGCTCGCGACGATCACGGCGGCGGGCTCCGGCTTCGTGTACGCCGCCTCCCTGATGGGCGTCACCGGCACCCGCGTCTCGGTCGGCGCGCAGGCCGCGGACCTGGTCCGGCGCACCCGCGCCACCACCGACCTGCCGGTCTGCGTCGGCCTCGGCGTCTCCAACGCCGAGCAGGCCGCCGAGGTGGCGGGCTTCGCCGACGGCGTCATCGTCGGCTCGGCCTTCGTCCAGCGGATGCTCGACGCGAAGGACGAGGCGGCGGGCCTGGCGGCGGTGCGCGACCTCGCGGGCGAGCTGGCCCGGGGCGTGCGCGCGGGCTTGTAGTACGGGCGGTAGCTCGTACGGGTGGACCTGGACCGGGGAGGCGCGCTCGCGCCTCCCCGGTTCGTTTGGTCCCGTATGAGCGAGAAGAACCGTGAGGGTAAGCGCACGGCCCGGGAGCGCCTGGCCGAGGAGCGCGAGCGGCAGCAGAGAAGCGACAAGCGGCGCCGCGCGCTGCTGGTGAGCGCCGCCGTCGTCGGCGTCCTGGCCCTGGCCGCGGTCGGCGGCCTGCTCGCGGCCAACGCGGGGGACGACGACAAGAAGAAGGACACCTCGGGTCCGCTCGTCGCCCCCACGGGCGCGGCGGGCAAGGACAAGCTGGCCATCCAGTCGGGCAAGGACGGCGCCAAGTCCACCCTCACCGTCTGGGAGGACTTCCGCTGCCCGGCCTGCAAGCAGTTCGAGGACGGCTACCGTTCGACGATCAACGACCTCGTGGGCAAGGGCAGCCTGAAGGTCCAGTACCACCTGGCGACCCTCATCGACGACAACATGGGCGGCTCCGGCTCCCTGCGCGCCGCCAACGCCGCGGCCTGCGCCCAGGACGCGGGCAAGTTCGCGCCGTACCACGACGTGCTGTTCGAGAACCAGCCCATGGAGACCGACGACGCCTTCGCGGACAACGACAAGCTGATCGAGCTCGCGGGCAAGGTCGGGGGACTCGACACCGCCGCCTTCAAGAAGTGCGTCACCGACGGCACGCACAACAGCTGGGTGACCAAGTCCGACAAGGCCTTCGAGGATGCCGGCCTGCGCGGCACGCCCACGGTCCTGCTCGACGGGAAGAACATCTTCGGGGACCAGAAGAACCCGCTGACCCCCGCCAAGCTCAAGGCCGCCGTGGAGAAGGCGAACGGCTAGCGGGCGCCCGCCCGGCGGCGACCGGATCTTGACCCGCCGCCGGGCCCCTGTTACGGACCCGTTGTCGGGCTGGTTGCCGCCGCCCCCGCCCGGCAGGGTAGCGTCGACCCTGCCATGGAATTTGCCTACATCCCCAGCCCCTCGCGCGGAGTGGTCGACCTCGGCCCCATCCCGCTGCGCGGCTACGCGTTCTGCATCATCATCGGCGTGTTCGTCGCCGTGTGGCTCGGCAACAAGCGGTGGGTCGCCCGTGGTGGGCAGCCCGGCACCGTGGCCGACATCTCTGTCTGGGCGGTGCCCTTCGGCCTGGTCGGCGGCCGCCTCTACCACGTGATCACGGACTACCAGCTGTACTTCGGCGACGGCCGTGACTGGGTGGACGCCTTCAAGATCTGGGAGGGCGGCCTCGGCATCTGGGGCGCGATCGCGTTCGGCGCGGTCGGCGCCTGGATCGGCTGTCGCAGGCGCGGCATCCCGCTGCCCGCCTGGGCCGACGCGCTCGCCCCCGGCATCGCCTTCGCCCAGGCGATCGGCCGCTGGGGCAACTGGTTCAACCAGGAGCTGTACGGCAGGGCGACCGACGTCCCCTGGGCGCTGAAGATCACCAGCTCGGACGACGGCCGCGTCCCCGGCACCTACCACCCGACGTTCCTGTACGAGTCGCTGTGGTGCGTCGGCGTCGGACTGCTCGTGCTCTGGGCGGACCGGCGCTTCAAGCTGGGCCACGGCCGGGCCTTCGCGCTGTACGTCGCCTCGTACTGTGTGGGCCGCTTCTGGATCGAGTACATGCGCGTCGACGACGCGCACGAATTCCTCGGCCTGCGCCTGAACAACTGGACCGCGCTGCTGGTCTTCGTGCTCGCCGTGGTGTACCTCGTGCTGTCGGCCCGGCTGCGGCCGGGGCGCGAGGAGATCGTGGAGCCGCTTCCCGGCGGAGCCGCCCCCGACAGCGAGAAGGCCGAGCCTTCGGACGCCGTGTCCAAGGCCGGGGCCGAGAAGGCCGGGGCCGCGAAGGTCGGCCTGGACAAGGCCGGGTCCGACGGCGAGGCGGAGTCCGCCTCCAAGGGCTGAGGCAGGGGCGGCTACGGCGTGCGGCGGGACAGGGCGAGCGTCCGGTGGGCCTGCTCCACCACCGCGCGGTCCACGAAGCGGCCGTCGGGGAGCGCCTGCGCCCCCTGTTCCGCGGCCGCCGCCTTGAGGACATCCTCCGCCCGCTCGACCTCCTCCGGTGTCGGCAGATAGGCGCGCTCGATCACCGGCAGCTGGCGCGGGTGGATCGCCGCGCGGCCCAGCAGCCCCAGGGCGCGGCCGCGGGCGCAGGACGCCGTGAGGCCGTCCAGGTCGCGGACGTCGGGGTAGACCGACTGGGCGGGCGGCGGCAGTCCGGCCGCCCGGGCGGCCACGACCACGCGGGAGCGGCACCAGTCCAGACCCGCCTCGTCCCGTACGCCGAGGTCGGCGCGGAGGTCCGCCTCGCCGATGGACACACCGCGCAGCGCCGGATGGGCGGTCGCGACGGCGAAGGCCCGCTCCACGCCCAGGGCCGACTCAAGCAGGGCGTACAGGGCGGGGGCGCCGCCGTCCCGGGGAGCGGCCCGCTCGGCGGTGCGGATCACGTCGGCGGCCGAGGCGACCTTGGGCAGCCGCAGGCCCGCGAGGCCGGGCAGCGGGGCGAGCGCCGCCAGATCGGCGTCGGACGGGGGAGTGCCGAGGGCGTTCACGCGGACGTGGACCGGTACGGGGCCCGGCTCGGCGAGCAGCTCGGCGGTGGCCGCGCGGGCGTATGCCTTGCGGTCGGAAGCCACCGCGTCCTCCAGGTCGACGATCACCACGTCCGCGCCCGCCACCAGCGCCTTGGCCACCACCTCGGGCCGGTCGCCGGGGACGTAGAGCCAGGTCAGCGGATGCGGTCTCACAGGGCGCCCGCCGTGCGCAGCGAAGCGATCTCCGCGGCCGTCAGGCCGAGCCCGGTGAGGATCTCGTCGGTGTCGGCGCCGTGCGGGCGGCCCGCCCAGCGGATCGCGCCGGGTGTCTCGGAGAGGCGGAACAGGACGTTCTGCATGCGCAGCGGGCCGAGCTCCGGATCGGGGACCGTGGTGAGGGTGCCCAGGGCCGCGTACTGCGGGTCCGTCATCACGTCCCGTACGTCCTGGACCGGGGCCACCGCCGCCTCCGCCTTCTCGAAGGCCTCGACGACCTCGGCGCGGGTGTGCCGGGCGATCCAGGAGCCGACGGCCTCGTCGAGGACGTCGGCGTGCGCGGCGCGGCCGGAGCCCGTGGCGAACCACGGCTCGTCGGTCAGCTCGGGGCGGCCCACCAAGCGCAGGACGCGTTCCGCGATCGACTGGGCCGACGTGGACACCGCGACCCAGCCGCCGTCGGCCGTGCGGTAGGTGTTGCGGGGCGCGTTGTTCGTCGAGCGGTTGCCGGTGCGCGGCTGTACGTGGCCCAGCTGGTCGTACCAGAGCGGCTGCGGGCCGAGGACCGTGAGGATCGGCTCGATGATCGCCATGTCGACGACCTGGCCCCGGCCCGTGCGCTCGCGGGCCGCGAGGGCCGTCATCACCGCGTACGCCGTGGCGAGCCCCGCGATGGAGTCCGCGAGGCCGAACGGCGGCAGCGTGGGCGGCCCGCCGGGCTCGCCGGTCACCGCGGCGAAGCCGCTCATCGCCTCGGCGAGGGTGCCGAAGCCGGGGCGGCGCGCGTACGGCCCGAACTGCCCGAAGCCCGTGACGCGGGCCAGGACCAGGCGCGGGTTGGCCGCGCTCAGCTCCTCCCAGCCCAGGTCCCACTTCTCCAGGGTGCCGGGGCGGAAGTTCTCCACGAGCACGTCCGCGTCGGCGGCCAGGCGCAGCAGGGTGGCCCGGCCGCCGGGCGTCGACAGGTCGAGCGTCATCGTGCGCTTGTTGCGGCCGAGCAGCTTCCACCACAGGCCGACGCCGTCCTTCGCCGGGCCGTGGCCCCGGGACGGGTCGGGGCGCGTGGGGTGCTCGACCTTGATGACGTCCGCGCCGAAGTCGCCGAGGAAGGTGGCGGCCAGGGGCCCCGCGAAGAGGGTGGCGAGGTCGACGACGCGCAGGCCGTCCAGCGGGGGCCGCGTCACCGGTCCGCCGCCGCTTCGGCCCGGGCGCCGGACCCCGCGTCGATCTCCGCGTCGATCTCCGCGCGGTAGGGCATGGACGCGGCCGCGCCCGGCCGCCGTACGGACAGCGCGGCGGCCGCCGTGGCCCAGGCGAGCGCGGCCGGCATGGGCCTGCCCTCGCCGAGCGCCACCGCGAGGGCGCCCACGAAGGTGTCGCCCGCGCCCGTGGTGTCCACGGCCGTGACCCGGGGCGCGGGCACCGTGACGGGTTCGGCGCCGCGCGCCGCGTACAGGCTGCCCTCGGCGCCGAGCGTGACGACGACCTCCGGGACCCGGTCGAGGAGCGCGTGGGCCGCCGCGTGCGGGTCCGCGGCCCCGGTGAGGGCGGCGGCCTCGTGCTCGTTGGGGACCAACAGGTCGGTGGCGTCGAGGAGTTCGGGCGGGACGGGTTGCGCGGGAGCCGGGGTGAGGACGGTGCGCACACCGTGCTCGCGGGCGTGGCGCGCGGCGGCGACGACGCCGTCGAGCGGGACCTCCAGCTGGAGCAGGAGCAGATCGGCCGAGGTGATGAGCGCCTCGTCGCCGTGGGTCAGGGCGGTCAGGGTGGCGTTGGCGCCCGGCACGACGACGATGGCGTTGCCGCCGTCGTCGTCGACGACGATGTGCGCGGTGCCGGTCGTGCCCTCCACGGTGCGCAGCAGGTCGGTGTCCACGCCCGAGTGCTCAAGGGCCGTGCGCAGCTGGGTGCCGAAGGCGTCGGTGCCGACCGCGCCGACCATCGAGACCGTGGCGCCCGCGCGGGCCGCGGCGACGGCCTGGTTGGCGCCCTTGCCGCCGGGGAAGGTGCGGAACGCGCGGCCGGTGACGGTCTCGCCGCGCCGCGGGGCCTCGGGCACGTAGGCGACCAGGTCCATGTTGGTGCTGCCCAGGACGACGATGTGGGGGGCCATCAGGGGGACGTCTCCTCTACGGGGTGAGGGTGCTGGTGATGGTGCGTCAGTTCCGTGGTCAGATCGGCCAGTTCGTCGAAGCCGACGCCGTCGAAGGCGCCGACGGACGTGGCGAGGCGGTTCTTCAGCGGGGCGGTCCAGCGGGCCGGGAGCGCGTCCGGGTGCCCGGCGAGCAGGCCCGCGACCGAACCGGCCGTCGCGCCGTTGGAGTCCGTGTCCCAGCCGCCGGAGACCACGCGCGTGATGGAGCCGGTGAAGTCGCCGTCGGCGTGGGTGAGGGCGGCGGCGAGCAGGGCCGCGTTCGGCACGACGTGGACCCAGTGGTAGTGGCCGTACGCGGTGTGCAGGGCGTCGGCGACGTCGTCGAAGCGGCGTGTCGTACGGGCCAGTTCGATGCCGTGCCCGACCGCGCGGGCGAGGCGGGACTCCGGCGGAACCACCGTCAGACCCGCAGCCAGGCAGTGGTGCACGTCGCCGCTCCCGGACGCGGCCCGGGCGATGGTGGCCGCCGCGAACATCGCGCCGTACACGCCGTTGCCGGTGTGGGTCAGACACGCGTCCCGCCGGGCCTGCTCGGCGGCCGCCGCGGGGTCGCCCGGGTGGGTCCAGCCGTGCACGTCGGCGCGGATCAGGGCGCCGATCCACTCGCGGAACGGGTTGCGGTGCCGGGCCGTGCGGGGCGGTACGACGCCGTTGAGGAGGTTGCGGTACGCGACGCGCTCGGCGGTGAAGGTACGGGCGGCGGGGAGTTCGTCGAGCCAGAGCGCGGCCACGTCCGCCGTGGTGAAGCCGGGGCCGTGGCGGCGCAGGAGCAGCAGGTTGAGGAGCGGGTAGTTGAGGTCGTCGTCCTCCGGCATGCCGTCGATGTTCTCGGCCAGGGAGGTGGGGGCGGAGCGGCGGTTCCAGGGGTGCCGGGCGAGGAGCTCGGGCGGGACGCCCCGGGCGGTGAACCAGGTGGTCAGGGGCCAGTTGCCTGCGGCTTCGGCGAGGGCGCGGATGGCGTGCCGGGGGAGCTTCTCCACGGGTTTGCCCAGGAGGCAGCCCGCGGCTCTGCCGAGCCAGGCCGCGTGGACGCGGGCGCGGTGCCCTCGCGGGGGCGCCCCTGGCCCGCCCCTTCCCGAAACCAGGGGCTGCCGCCCCTGGCACCCCGCTTCATCGCGCTGCGCGCTCGTCCTCACACGCCGGACGGGCTGGATGTCCGCTTGCGCGCCGTCCAGTTCCGCCAAGAGGTCTTCCGCCAGGGCCCGCAGGCGGGGTGGGGCCGGACGGGGGGACGCGCCCGAGTGGGGCGGGGTCGGGTCGCCGCCCGCGGCCAGCCAGCGGGCCCGGGCCGCGGTGACGTCGCGGCCCTCCTCCTCCGCCTGGCGGAGTTCGTGGGTGAGGAGGTCCTCGGCCTGGAGCCAGGTGAGGCGCATCAGGGGGTGCCGCCCGTCAGGGACGTGAACGCGTGCTCGTGGGCGCGGCGGCGGGCCAGGTCCTTGGCGAAGACCTCCTCGGCGACCGCCGTCAGGGCGCGGGCCGGGGCGTGCAGGTCCAGACGGCTCGCCTCGGCCACCCGCTTCGACCAGTCGGGCGGGACGGCGGCCTCGCCGCGCAGGGCGCCCGCGAGCGCGCCGCTCATCGTGGCGATCGAGTCGCAGTCGCGGCCGTAGTTCACCGAGCCGAGCACGGTGGCGCGGTAGTCGCCGTCGCCGATCAGCAGCATGCCGAGGGCGACGGGGAGTTCCTCGATGGCGTGCAGCCGCGAGGGGCGGCGGGCGCCCAGGGACGGCGCGCGGTAGTCGGGGCCGACGGTGTCGAAGGGGGCGACCGCCGCGCGCAGCGGGCGCAGCGCCGTCTCGTACGCGCGGTGGCGGGCCGCCGCGTCCACCACCGCCTCGATCGCCGCCCGGGTGCCGTCCTTCGCGAGGGCCAGACAGGTGTCGATCACCGTGGTGGGCGTGGCGCCGGGGGCGCAGGCCGCCGCCACGGCCGCCGCGAAGACGCCCGCCGCCTCCCGTCCGTACGACGACTGGTGCGCGCCCGCCATGTCCAGGGCCTCGGCGTACGCGGCCTCGGGGTGGGCGGCGTTGACCAGGCCGACCGGCGCCATGTACATCGCCGCGCCGCAGTTGACGATGTTGCCGGTGCCCGCCTCGCGGGGGTCCACGTGGCCGTAGTGCAGCCGGGTGACGAGCCACTTCTCGGCGAGGAAGAGGCGGTGCAGGGGCAGGGCCTCGGCTTCGAGCTCCGGGATCCAGCGCGGGTTCGTCATCAGGTCGGGGACCAGGTGGTCGGCGATCGCGTACGCGTCCAAGTGGTCGCGTACGGCGGCGTACACGCGGACGAGCGCGTGCGTCATCAAGGTGTCGTCGGTGACGTGTCCGTCGCCCTTGTGGTACGGGGCGACGGGGCGGGCGGTGCGCCATTCGTCGCCGTGCCAGGGGCCGACGACGCCGTGGACCGGGCCGCCGTGCCGGTCCGCGATCTGCTCGGGGGAGTAGCCCTCCACGGGGCCGCCGAGCGCGTCGCCGACGGCCGCGCCCACGAGGGCGCCGGTGACACGGTCCGCGAGCGGCGTCCTGTTCGGTGGTGTCATGTCTGGATCGCCCTCCTGGGTGGTCAGTTCGTACGGGTCAGCTGTCCGGCCAGCTCCACCAGGTCGGTACCCGCGAGGCGGGGCAGGGCACAGCCCGACAGGGTGCGGCAGGACGCGCGCCAGCTGTCGGGGATCGCGGCGGCCGTGCCCAGGACGCCGGTCAGGGCCCCGGCGAGCGCGGGCGCCGAGTCCGCGACGCGCGACAGACAGGCGGCGGCGGGCACCGCCTCGCGGACCCGTCCGCGGGCCGCGACGGCCAGGGCCAGGGCGACCGGGACGGTCTCGGCGGCGGCGATGCCGTAGCTGTAGACGTGGTCGACGATCTCGTGCTCCAGGAGCGGGACCAGGGCGAACGTGGCGTCGGCGGCGGGCGCGCAGGTGCGGGCGAGCTTCACGGCGTGCCGGGCGTTGCGCCCGATCTCGGTGTGCTCGGGGAGCTGGGCGAGGGCGGCGGCCACCGCGGCGTCGGGTCCGGCGCCGCTGAGGGCGGCCGCGACCGCCGCGGCCATCGCGCGGGCGCCGTGCACGCCGTCGCCGTCCTGCGTGTAGCGGGCGTCGAACTCGGCGAGCCCCGCGGCCCGTTCGGGGTCGCCGGGGTGCACGAGGGCGAGGACGCAGGCGCGTACGCAGGCCGCGTCGTCGAAGAAGTGCGGGTTGTCGTGGCCGGTGGCGGGCGGGGTGAGGCCCGCGGCCAGGTTGCCCAGGCCCGCGCGCACGGAGATGCGGGCGCGCAGGGGCAGGACGGCGGACTCCACCTCCGGGGCGCGGGCCGCGGCGGCGGCGACCTCGCTGGCGAGGGTGTTCCAGGACAGGGCGAGGGTGGCGCGGGTGCGGCGGTCCCTGGTGAGGGCGGGGTCGAGGGTGCCGTCCGCCGCGCGCAGGACGGATTCGGCGGTGAGCGCGGCCCATTCGGCGTCGTCCGAGGGGCCGAGGCGCAGGGGTTCCGGGGGCTGGTTGAGGGCGATGGGGACGGGGAGGGTGGTGGTGGCGTTGTGCTCGGCGAAGGTGTCCAGTTCGCGGGTGAGGCGGCGGGTCCAGTCGGGCATGCGGGTCGCCCTGTGCCGGGCCGATGGCCAACCGGCCGCGTCGCCTGCGGCCAGGCCCAGCAGGAGGCCCTCGACCTGGGCTCCGTCCAGGGCCCGCTTGCCGGGGCTGCGCCCCGGGCCCCGGGGCTTGGTTGCACGGTTGCTCGGCACCTCGGGCTGTGCCCACCCTTCCCCAAGCTCTCGGCTTCGCTCGAGCAGGGGAGACCCCACTCGCCCTGCGGGACGATTGCCCACAGCGGAGACGGACGCTAGGAGCTCCGCCACCTCCAGTACGTGGTGGCCCCGCATGGAAGGGAGGCAGGTGCCCCTTACCGGGCCGATCGCCCGGGACCATTCCGGGGGGATGGCGGCGGCGCCGCAGGTGGCGCCCGCCAGGGCGCCCGCGACCGCCGCGGTCGTGTCCGCGTCGCGGCCCATGTTGACCGCGGTGAGGACGGATCCCGCGAAGTCGCCCTCGGCGGCCGCGTACGCGCCGAAGGCGAGGCCCACCGCCTCGGGGGCCAGGTCCGTCCAGGGGTAGCCGCCGATGACGACCGCCGAGCGGACCGCGCGTTCGCCCCGGTGGGCCACGGCGACGGCGCGGCGCAGGGAGCGCGCGGTCCAGGAGTCGTACGGGATGACGGACAGGGCCGCCGCGACCACCGACTCCACCGGGGCCCCGGCCATCGCCGCCGCGACGCCCGCCGCGACGGCCCGGCCGCCGTGGATGCCCTCGCCGTCGTGGCTGACGGTGCCGTCGACGGCGACCAGACGGGCCGCCTCCGCGGGGCACCCCGCGGCGAAGACGCCGAAGGGCGCGGCCCGCATCGCGAGGCCGTCGCTCCAGGCGTGCCGGTGCTGGGCGGAGATGGGGGCGGCCAGGCCCCTGCGCAGGTTCTCCAGGGTGCCGCGTTCGCTGAACCCGGCGCCCCGGAAGGGGCCTTCGTCCAGGTCGGCGATCCACCGGTGCCAGGCGTGCTCGACGTGCGCGACGGTGAGGGCCGAGCCGTGCCGGGCGAGCAGCAGGCCGGAGAAGATCGCGTACTCGGTGTCGTCCGTGCCCGCGGGGCGCTCGGCGACGTACCCGGTGATGCGGCCCCAACGGCGGCGGATCTCGGACGGCTTCAGATTCTCGGCGGGCGCGCCGAGCGCGTCGCCGACCGCGAGCCCGAGCATCGCTCCGCGCGCCCGCTCGCGCAGGCCGCCCGCGCCGTCGGGCGCCGGGACCGGGGGAACACAGGCGATGGACGCCATGCCCTGCCTCCCATCGCGCTGAGAACCACTGAGAACCACTGAGAACCGCTGAGTGCTGCTGAGTACTTCTGCGTGCCGCTGCGTGCCGCTGCGTGCCGCTGAGTCGTGCTGGGAGCATCCCTGCCACGCCGAGCCACTCATGTGAGCACGCAGGCGCTCAGCATCACTCCTTCGGCATGTCCGCGACGGCTCCGCGCGGGCCGCCCGCGCGGGCCCACAGGGGTGTGTTTTCGCAGGTAAGTACGGCCTTCCTTGCTGGCGGGAGCGATTTTTCGCGCGTACTTTCGAGATCGCCGACGGGGTTTCACCGACGGGATTCCAGAGCGACGTCGAAACGTTCAGCGCGACTATGAGGGGGCCGCACCATGGCGATCATCGAGACCGAAGCGACACTGCACGAGGCGCACCGGGACAACCACACCCACCGTGACGTCAACGGCGGCTGGCTGCGCCCGGCCGTCTTCGGCGCCATGGACGGCCTGGTGTCCAACCTCGCCCTGATGACGGGCGTCGCGGGCGGGGCCGTGTCGCAGCAGACCATCGTGATCACCGGGCTCTCCGGGCTCGCGGCCGGGGCGTTCTCCATGGCCGCAGGCGAGTACACGTCCGTCGCCTCGCAGCGCGAGCTGGTGCAGGCCGAACTGGACGTGGAGCGCCGCGAGTTGCGCAAGCACCCCAAGGACGAGGAGCAGGAGCTGGCCGCGCTCTACGAGTCCCGCGGTGTCGAGCCCGCGCTCGCCCGCGAGGTGGCGCGGCAGCTGTCGAAGGACCCCGAGCAGGCCCTGGAGATCCACGCCCGCGAGGAGCTCGGCATCGACCCGGGCGACCTGCCCTCGCCGGTCGTGGCGGCGGTCTCGTCCTTCGGCTCGTTCGCCCTCGGCGCGCTCCTGCCCGTGCTGCCGTACCTCCTGGGCGCCAGTGCGCTGTGGCCCGCGGTGCTGCTCGCGCTCGTCGGCCTGTTCGCGTGCGGCGCCGTCGTCGCCAAGGTGACCGCCCGTTCGTGGTGGTTCAGCGGGCTGCGGCAGCTCGTGCTCGGTGGGGCGGCGGCGGGTGTGACGTACGCCCTGGGCAGCCTCTTCGGGACGGCCGTAGGATGACCGATCGCACGGGTATGCGGAATGCCGCACAAGTATCCGTTTCTGGACTGTTTCGATGCGCTGACCGCCGGGCATGAGCCGTAAGCGCTGCGGGCAATGAGGCCTGTGGTCGCTCCGGGCCGACGGTCACCGATCTGCCTGTTCCGGCCCCCTTTCGCCGCCCTCCATCCCCAGGGCGCTGTCCAGATACTGGAATGAAGTATCCGCTTTTCGAGAAGCGGCCCATCATGTAACCTGCACGAAATTTCGCCAGGGCCAACGTCGTCCCTCGCCGCCCGCGCCCCCAGAGCCTGGGAGGTGCCCCACCACGACGACGGGAGTGCCGATGCGTTCCGACGCCTGGTCGCCCATGGACGGTCGCCCCGCCCCGCAGGGCATGTACGACCCCCGGAACGAACACGACGCCTGTGGTGTCGGCTTCGTGGCCACCCTCACCGGTGAGGCGAGCCACGAGCTCGTCGAGCAGGCGCTGACCGTACTGCGCAACCTGGAGCACCGCGGCGCCACCGGCTCCGAACCGGACTCCGGGGACGGCGCGGGCATCCTGCTCCAGGTCCCGGACGCGTTCCTGCGCGAGGCCGCGGGCTTCGAGCTGCCCGCCGCGGGCGCGTACGCCGTCGGCATCGCCTTCCTGCCCCCGCACGGCACGGACGAAGCCGTCTCACACATCGAGACGCTGGCCGCCGACGAGGGCCTGACCGTCCTCGGCTGGCGCGAGGTGCCCGTCGCCCCGACGCTGCTCGGCGCCACCGCCCGCGCCACCATGCCGGTCTTCCGCCAGCTGTTCGTCACCGCCGGTGACAGCACCGGGCTCGCCCTGGACCGCAAGGCCTTCGTCCTGCGCAAGCGGGCCGAGCGCGAGGCCGCCACCTACTTCCCGTCGCTCTCCGCGCGCACGATCGTCTACAAGGGCATGCTGACCACCGGCCAGCTGGAGCCCTTCTTCCCGGACCTGTCCGACCGCCGCTTCGCCACCGCGGTCGCCCTCGTCCACTCGCGCTTCTCCACCAACACCTTCCCGAGCTGGCCGCTCGCGCACCCCTACCGCTTCGTCGCCCACAACGGCGAGATCAACACCGTGCGGGGCAACCGCAACTGGATGCGAGCCCGGGAGTCGCAGCTGGTCAGCGAGCTGTTCGGCACCCAGGAGCAGCTGGAGCGGACCTTCCCGGTGTGTACGCCGGACGCCTCCGACTCCGCGTCCTTCGACGAGGTCCTCGAACTGCTCCACCTCGGCGGCCGCTCCCTGCCGCACAGCGTGCTCATGATGATCCCGGAGGCGTGGGAGAACCACACCTCCATGGACCCCGCCCTGCGCGCCTTCTACCAGTACCACTCCACGATGATGGAGCCCTGGGACGGCCCCGCCTGCGTCACCTTCACCGACGGCACCCAGGTCGGCGCGGTCCTCGACCGCAACGGCCTGCGCCCCGGGCGCTACTGGGTCACCGACGACGGCCTCGTCGTCCTCGGCTCCGAGGTCGGCGTCCTCGACATCGACCCGGCCAAGGTCGTCCGCAAGGGCCGCCTCCAGCCCGGCCGGATGTTCCTCGTGGACACCGCCGAGCACCGCATCGTCGAGGACGACGAGATCAAGGCCGGGCTCGCCGCCGAGCAGCCGTACGCGGAGTGGCTGGAAGCGGGCACCATCGAGCTCGGCGACCTGCCCGAGCGCGAGCACATCGTGCACACCCACGCCTCCGTCACCCGCCGCCAGCAGACCTTCGGCTACACCGAGGAAGAGCTGCGCGTGCTGCTCGCCCCGATGGCCAAGGCCGGCGCCGAGCCGATCGGCTCGATGGGCACGGACACGCCGATCGCGGCCCTCTCCGAGCGCCCCCGGCTGATCTTCGACTACTTCACCCAGCTGTTCGCCCAGGTCACCAACCCGCCCCTGGACGCCATCCGCGAGGAGCTCGTCACCTCGCTGCACTCCTCGCTCGGCCCGCAGGGCAACTTCCTGGAGCCGACCGCCGCCTCCTGCCGCTCCGTCACGCTGCCCTTCCCGGTCATCGACAACGACGAGCTGGCCAAGCTCATCCACATCAACGCCGACGGCGACATGCCCGGCATGAAGGCCGCGACCCTCTCCGGCCTGTACCGGGTGCACGGCGGCGGCGACGCCCTCGCCGCCCGCATCGAGGAGATCTGCGCCGAGGCCGACGCCGCCATCGAGGCCGGGGCCCGCCTGATCGTGCTCTCCGACCGGCACTCCGACGCCGAGCACGCGCCGATCCCCTCCCTCCTGCTCACCGCGGCCGTCCACCACCACCTCATCCGCACCAAGCAGCGCACCCAGGTGGGCCTGCTCGTCGAGGCGGGCGACGTGCGCGAGGTCCACCACGTCGCGCTGCTCATCGGCTTCGGCGCCGCGGCCGTCAACCCGTACCTGGCGATGGAGTCCGTCGAGGACCTGGTGCGCGCGGGCACCTTCCTGCCCGGCATGGAGGCCGAGCAGGCCATCCGCAACCTCATCCACGCCCTCGGCAAGGGCGTCCTGAAGGTCATGTCCAAGATGGGCATCTCCACCGTCGCCTCGTACCGCGGCGCGCAGGTCTTCGAGGCCGTCGGCCTGGAGGAGTCCTTCGTGGAGAAGTACTTCAACGGCACCACCTCCAAGATCGGCGGCGTCGGCATCGACGTCGTCGCCCAGGAGGTCGCCGCCCGCCACGCCAAGGCCTACCCGGCCTCCGGGATCGCGCCCGCGCACCGGGCCCTGGACATCGGCGGCGAGTACCAGTGGCGCCGCGAGGGCGAGCCGCACCTGTTCGACCCCGAGACGGTCTTCCGCCTCCAGCACTCCACCCGCAACCGCCGCTACGACGTCTTCAAGCAGTACACGGACCGCGTGAACGAGCAGTCCGAGCGCCTGATGACGCTCCGCGGCCTGTTCGCCCTCAAGAGCGACCGGCAGCCGGTGCCCGTCGACGAGGTCGAGCCCGCCTCCGAGATCGTCAAGCGGTTCTCCACCGGCGCCATGTCGTACGGCTCCATCTCCCGCGAGGCGCACGAGACGCTCGCCATCGCCATGAACCAGCTCGGCGCCAAGTCCAACACCGGCGAGGGCGGCGAGGACCCGGAGCGCCTCTACGACCCGGCGCGCCGCTCCAGCATCAAGCAGGTCGCCTCCGGCCGCTTCGGCGTCACCTCCGAGTACCTGGTCAACGCCGACGACATCCAGATCAAGATGGCCCAGGGCGCCAAGCCCGGCGAGGGCGGCCAGCTGCCCGGCCACAAGGTCTACCCGTGGGTGGCCAGGACCCGGCACTCCACGCCCGGCGTGGGCCTCATCTCCCCGCCGCCGCACCACGACATCTACTCCATCGAGGATCTCGCCCAGCTGATCCACGACCTCAAGAACGCCAACCCGGCGGCGCGCATCCACGTCAAGCTGGTCTCCGAGGTCGGCGTCGGCACCGTCGCCGCGGGCGTCTCCAAGGCGCACGCGGACGTCGTCCTCATCTCCGGCCACGACGGCGGCACCGGCGCGTCCCCGCTGACCTCCCTGAAGCACGCGGGCGGCCCCTGGGAGCTCGGCCTCGCCGAGACCCAGCAGACGCTGCTGCTCAACGGCCTGCGCGACCGCATCGTCGTGCAGACCGACGGCCAGCTGAAGACCGGCCGCGACGTCGTCATCGCCGCGCTGCTCGGCGCCGAGGAGTTCGGCTTCGCCACCGCGCCGCTCGTGGTGTCCGGCTGCGTCATGATGCGCGTCTGCCACCTGGACACCTGCCCGGTCGGCATCGCCACGCAGAACCCCGCGCTGCGCGACCGCTTCAGCGGCAAGGCCGAGTACGTCGTGAACTTCTTCGAGTTCATCGCCGAAGAGGTCCGCGAGCTCCTCGCCGAGCTCGGCTTCCGCTCCATCGAGGAGGCCGTCGGCCACGCCGAGCTCCTCGACACCACCCGGGCCGTCGACCACTGGAAGGCCCAGGGCCTCGACCTCGCGCCGCTGTTCCACGTCCCGGACCTGGCCGAGGGCGCGGTGCGCCACCAGCTCGTCGCGCAGGACCACGGCCTGGAGAAGGCGCTCGACAACGAGCTGATCAGGCTCGCCGCCGACGCGCTCGCCGCGCACACCCAGGAGGACGCCCAGCCCGTCCGTGCCCAGGTCGCCATCCGCAACATCAACCGCACCGTCGGCACCATGCTCGGCCACGAGGTGACGAAGAAGTTCGGCGGCGCGGGCCTGCCCGACGACACCATCGACATCACCTTCACCGGCTCGGCGGGCCAGTCCTTCGGCGCCTTCCTGCCGCGCGGCGTCACGCTGCGCCTGGAGGGCGACGCCAACGACTACGTGGGCAAGGGCCTCTCCGGCGGCCGCGTGATCGTCCGCCCGGACCGCGGCGCCGACCACCTCGCCGAGTACTCCACCATCGCGGGCAACACCATCGCCTACGGCGCGACCGGCGGCGAGCTGTTCCTGCGCGGCCGCACCGGCGAGCGCTTCTGCGTGCGCAACTCCGGCGCCACGGTGGTCTCCGAGGGCGTGGGCGACCACGGCTGCGAGTACATGACCGGCGGCCACGCCGTGGTCCTCGGCGAGACCGGCCGCAACTTCGCGGCCGGCATGTCCGGCGGCATCGCGTACGTGATCGACCTCGACCGCGCCAACGTCAACGCCGGGAACCTGGCGGCCGTCGAGCCCCTGGACGACACCGACAAGCAGTGGCTGCACGACGTCGTGCGCCGCCATCAGGAGGAGACCGGCTCCACGGTCGCCGAGAAGCTGCTCGCCCAGTGGGACGTGGCCGTGACCCGCTTCAGCAGGATCATCCCCAGCACGTACAAGGCAGTGCTCGCCGCCAAGGACGCCGCCGAGCGAGCCGGGCTCTCCGAGTCCGAGATCACCGAGAAGATGATGGAGGCGGCGACCCATGGCTGACCCCAAGGGCTTTCTGAACCACGGCCGCGAGGTCGCCAAGACCCGCCCGGTCGGCGAGCGCGTCCAGGACTGGAACGAGGTCTACGTCCCGGGCTCGCTGCTCCCGATCATCTCCCAGCAGGCCTCGCGCTGCATGGACTGCGGCATCCCCTTCTGCCACAACGGCTGTCCGCTGGGGAACCTGATCCCCGAGTGGAACGACTACGCCTACCGCGAGGACTGGTCCGCGGCCTCCGAGCGGCTGCACGCCACGAACAACTTCCCGGAGTTCACCGGGCGGCTCTGCCCGGCCCCCTGCGAGTCCGCGTGCGTCCTCGGCATCAACCAGCCCGCCGTCACCATCAAGAACGTCGAAGTCTCGATCATCGACAAGGCGTGGGAGACGGGCGACGTGGCCCCGCAGGCGCCGGAGCGGCTGAGCGGCAAGACGGTCGCCGTCATCGGCTCGGGCCCGGCCGGTCTCGCCGCCGCCCAGCAGCTCACCCGGGCCGGTCACACGGTCGCCGTGTACGAGCGCGCGGACCGCATCGGCGGCCTCCTGCGCTACGGCATCCCCGAGTTCAAGATGGAGAAGCGGCACATCAACCGGCGCATCGAGCAGATGCGCGCGGAGGGCACGAAGTTCCGCACCGGCGTGGAGGTCGGCCGCGACATCGACGCGGCGAAGCTCCGCAAGCGGTACGACGCCGTGGTCATCGCGGCGGGCGCCACGACGGCCCGCGACCTGCCGGTGCCCGGCCGCGAGCTCAAGGGCGTGTACCAGGCCATGGAGTACCTGCCCCTGGCCAACAAGGTCCAGGAGGGCGACTACGTCACCACGCCCGTCTCCGCCGCGGGCAAGCACGTCGTCGTCATCGGCGGCGGCGACACCGGGGCGGACTGCGTGGGCACCGCGCACCGCCAGGGCGCGGCGTCCGTGACCCAGCTGGAGATCATGCCCCGGCCCGGCGAGGAGCGGGCCGCGGGACAGCCCTGGCCGACCTTCCCCATGCTGTACAAGGTGACCTCCGCCCACGAGGAGGGCGGCGAGCGCGTCTACTCCGTCTCCACGACCCACTTCGAGGGCGACGAGGACGGGAACGTGCAGTGGCTGCACCTGGTCGAGGTCGCCTTCGTGGACGGCAAGCTCACGCAGAAGCCGGGCACGGAGCGGCGCATTCCGGCGCAGCTCGTCACCCTCGCGATGGGCTTCACCGGTACGGACCGGGAGAACGGTCTGGTGGACCAGTTCGGCATCGACCTGGACGAGCGTGGCAATATTGCCCGTGACGGTGACTTCCACACCAGCGTGCCGGGCGTCTTCGTCGCCGGTGACGCGGGCCGTGGCCAGTCCCTGATCGTCTGGGCGATCGCCGAGGGGCGCTCGGCCGCGCGGGGAGTGGACCGCTTCCTCACCGGTGCGAGTGACCTTCCGGCCCCGATCCGTCCCACGGACCGGTCCCTGACGGTCTGACCCGTCGGACCGCCTCCCCGGCGGTCCGGCCCCTGATTGTCCCGTACAACGGCGTACGGAACTGAGCGTGGCGTCTGCCGTGTCCCCGACCGGACCTATGGCAGGCGCCGCGCACCCTCCCCGCCCTTCCCCGGGCCGGTCCTCCCTCCGGCGGGGCCCTGGGCGTGCCCGGCTCGGCCTGCCCTCCCACGGGCCGCCCCGGCGGCCTCCTGCTGCGATGCCTCGGGCCGCGCCCCTGTTTCCTGCGGGACGGCGAACAGAACGCCACGCTCCGCGCGGCCGACACCGGCCCACCCACCCGCACCCCCCACCTCCCCACGGCCCCAGCCGCACCGCGGCCTCGCCCCGGACCGGGCCGGTGGCTGGGTCATGCCCCTGGTGCGGTAGTGCCCATGTGCCCGGTCGTGGTGCGCCCCGCCGTGCTCCAGCTCCCGCCGGGGCGGGGGTGGGTGGCGGGGCCCACGGTGGGTAACCCCGTCGCCCCGTCCGGCACGGTTCCGCCGCGGCGCCCCGGCCCCGCGCGGCCCCGGCGCAACGGTGGGCGGGTGGGAAAGGAACCCGGCGCGGCAGCGGGGGGCGCCGGACCGGCGGGATGAGGGGAGCACGGCACGGCGCGGCGGCCCCGGACCCCGCCGCCGGAGCCCCACCGCCCGCCGCCAGAGCCCCGCCGCCCGAGGCCAGAGGCCCGGTGGGAGCCGTGGGGCGGGGCGGGCCCGGAGGGGCCCGGTGTCGCCCGGCGGGCGGCAGATGTGGGGCAAACGGGTGGGACCGCGGAGCCGTTCCGCCGCACGGCGACACCGTAGGACACCGTCGAAGCACAGCGATAGCGCACCGCGCAACGGTGATTACGGTTCGGCCGCTTCCCCGAAAGGGTCTAGACCGCCAACACCCTGCGTGAGCACAATCGCTCCCACTACAAGAACCTGAAGGGGGCCGGCATGAAGCGACGTGTCATCGCGGCGGGTTGTATCGCCCTGACGCTCGGTCTGACCGCAACCGCGTGCGGCGATGACGGCGGCAAGGGCGGCAAGACCGAGGGCAAGGGCAAGACCCTCACCGTCTGGATCATGGAGGGGACCAACCCCGACCCCCGGCCCTTCTTCAAGGAGGTCGGCGCGGCCTTCGAGAAGAAGACCGGCGCCAAGATCAAGGTCGAGTACCAGCAGTGGGCCACCGCCCAGAAGAAGTTCACGACGGCCATCGAGGGCGGCGAGGACCAGGTCCCGGACGTCGCCGAGGTCGGCACGACGTGGGTGCCGCAGTTCGCCGAGACCGGCGCGCTCGTCGACGTCTCCGACGACCTGAAGAAGTCGGGCCTGTCGAACGACCTGGTGGAGGGCCTGAAGGACGCGGGCACCCTGGACGGCAAGCAGTACGGCATGCCGTGGTACGCGGGTGTGCGGTCCATCGTGTACCGCAAGGACGTCTTCGCGAAGCACAACCTGAAGCCGCCGACGACCTGGAAGGAGCTCCAGGAGACGGCGAAGACGCTCAAGGAGAAGGAGCCGGACAAGATCGCCTTCCCGGTGGCGGGCGGCGCGGAGATGTTCGCGACGGCCTTCGTCTGGGGCGCGGGCGGTGAACTCGCCACCCAGCAGGGCGACAAGTGGAAGTCCGCGATCAACTCGCCCGAGGCCGTGAAGGGCCTCACGTACTACACGGACCTGGCGCGGAAGGACAAGGTCTCCCCGGCCAAGGTCAACACCTGGACGGAGAAGGAGGTCGGCGACGCCTGGAACAAGGGCGAGATCTCCATGTCGGTCGGCGGCAACTGGACCCCCAAGGCCATCATCGAGGCGAACCCGAAGCTCAAGGGCAAGCTCGGCGCCGTGCCGATCCCCGGCCAGAACGGCGGCATGAGCAAGTCCTTCCTCGGCGGCTCGTACCTGTCCGCGTTCAACACGGACAAGAAGGAACTCGCCTGGGAGCTGGTCAAGTTGATGACCACCGGTGAGTTCGCCGCCAAGTGGGCCAAGCAGACCAACTACTTCCCCGGCCAGAACTCCGAGCTGAAGAAGATCGAGGCCCAGAAGGACCCGCTGGTCGAGCCGTTCGCGAAGCAGATGATCGAGGCCGGCGCCACCGTTCCGAAGACGAAGGCGTACGGAGAGATCCAGGCCTCGCAGGTCATCACCGGCATGGTCCAGTCGATCCTCACGGGCAAGTCGTCCGTCCAGGAGGCCGCGGACAAGGCGGCGAAGGACATGGACGACATCTTCGCCAAGGACAAGTAAGCGAAAGACGAGTCACGCCGTGAAAGACACGCTCGTCAGTGACGGGCCGGAGGTCACGCCTTCGGTCCGCCCGCAATCCGACGACGGTGGCGCCGAAGCCGCGCGCCGCCGCAAGAAACTGGTCACTCTCACCCGGCCCTGGCTGCTGCTCACGCCCGCGCTGATCGTGCTCGTGGGGCTGCTCCTGTGGCCCCTGATCCAGGTCGGCAAGCTGTCGCTGCAGGACTACAAGGTCAAGTTCGGCGGCGGCGAGGGCACGTACATCGGGTTCGACCACTACAAGGACCTGCTGACCGGCGACCTGCTGTGGAAGACGGTCCTGCCGAACACGGTGTTCTTCGCGTTCGCCTGCGTCGGTCTGACCGTCGCGCTCGGGACGCTCGTGGCCCTGCTGCTCAACCGGCTCGGCCCGACGTGGAAGCTGATCTGCTCGGTGTCCATCCTGGCCGCGTGGGCGATGCCCGCGGTCACCGGAACGTATGTGTGGATCTGGCTGTTCCAGCCGCAGGACGGCATGGTCAGCCAGGTCGCGGACTCGCTCGGCCTGATCGACGCGGAGACCACCAACTGGTTCACCGAGCGGCTGCCGTTCTACGGGATCGCGACGATCAACGTCGTGCACCACGGCTTCCCGTTCGTCGCGATCACCGTGCTCGCCGGGCTGCTCACCATCCCGAAGGAGCTGTACGAGGCGGGCGAGATCGACGGCGCCAACGCCTGGCAGCGGTTCTGGAAGATCACCGTGCCGAGCATCAGGCCGGTCTTCCTGGTGGTGACCATCCTGTCCACCATCTGGGACTTCAAGGTCTTCACCCAGGTCTTCCTGATGCCGGGAGGCAGCGGCTCCAATCCGGACGTCTACAACCTCGGCGTCTACTCGTACATCGAGGCCTTCGCCAAGAACGACTACGGCACGGGCGCCGCGGCCGCGGTCCTGCTGACGGTGCTGCTGCTCGTGATCACCGTCATCTACATCCGTACGCTGTTCCGGCAGGGGGAGGAGGAACTGTGAGTGTCCGCCGTACCACGCTCGCCTCACGCATCGGTCTGCCGGTCGCGGTGATCGCGCTCCTCGTCTTCACGCTGTTCCCCGTCTACTGGATGGTGTCCACGGCGCTGGACCCGAAGGCGATCACGCGCGGCTCGGACCTGCTGCCGAGCGGCCTGACGTTCGACCACTTCGACTTCGTCTTCGACCGGGGCAACTTCGGCCAGTACCTGCTGAACTCGGCGATCGTCGGCGTCGCCACGATCGCCGCGGCGGCCGTGCTCTCGCTGTTCGCGGCGATCGCGGTGGCCCGGTTCAAGTTCAAGTTCCGCACCTCCGTGCTGATCATGGTCCTGATCGTGCAGATGGTGCCGCTGGAGGCCCTCGTCATCCCGCTGTTCATCCAGATGCGGGACTTCGAGATGCTCAACTCGCTGCTCGGCCTCTCGGTCGTGTACATCGCGCTGTCGCTGCCGTTCGCGATCTGGACCCTGCGCGGCTTCGTCGCGGCGGTGCCCAAGGAGGTCGAGGAGGCGGCGTACATCGACGGCGCGTCCTGGTTCCGCATGTTCTGGTCCGTGCTGCTCCCGCTGGTCGCGCCGGGCCTGGTGGCCACCTCGATCTTCGCCTTCATCACGGCGTGGAACGAGTTCGTGTTCGCGTACACCTTCATGAAGGGCAGCGACAAGTACACGGCGGCCGTGGGCATCTTCCAGTTCTTCGGTGAGAACACCACCTCCTGGGGGCCCGTCATGGCCAGCTCCACGCTGGTCACGCTGCCGGTGATGATCTTCTTCGTGATCGTGCACCGCCGCCTCGGCTCCGGCCTCGCGGCCGGGGCCGTCAAGGGCTGACCGGTTCTGTACGCCCGTCCCGGGCCCGGATTTCCTCGTGGAGTCCGGGCCCGTGGCGTGCCGTCGTTCGTCTGCGGGTTTGCTGTGGCTGATCGCGCAGTTCCCCGCGCCCCTTCAGGGCGCTCCCGTTCGGTACGTCTCCCCGTAGACCTGCCACGTCAGGGGTGGTCGTAGGTCCAGGTTCCCCTCGCGCAGGAAGCGGCGCTGGGCTGTGTCTATGCGGGTGGTGTCGTGGTGGGACTTCTCGGTCTTCATCAGGGTGCGGCGTACGTCGAGGAAGGTGTCGAGGTACGTCTTCTCCGGGCCGCCGTCCGTGGGGGTCTTCGCCTTCCTGCGCGCGGCGTCGCGCAGGCCGTAGAAGGCCTTCGGGCCGGTGCCGGGGCCGTGCATGACCATCGCGTCGTAGTACACGAACTGCCCGAGCGTGCCGAGCCCGTCGAGCTTGGCGGCGCGGACCGCCGGGTCGAAGTAGAGGCGGTCGCGCACCGCGTCCTGCGCCCGCTGGAAGGCGGTGACGCGCGCCTCCCGCGCCCACGCGCGCGTGAAGGGCCGCCCCAGGCCCGCGTGCGAGTCGCTGCCGTCGACCGCGCGCAGGGCGGGCAGGAAACGGGCCAGGCCGTTGTCCGGGCGGGCCTTCGTGTAGTCCTCGACGAGCTCCAGGAGGTCATGGGTGCCGGTGCAGAAGCCGATGATGCCCGCGGTGTAGCCGCGGCCGTCGCCTATGTCCTCGACGTAGCCGTACTGGCCGCGCCAGTCGAGCGTGGAGTTCTCCGCGCTCGCGACGAGCCGCATCGCGAGCTCCTTCTTCGCGGGCGCCGCGAGCCCCGCAGGCAGCTTCGCCAGCCGCTCGTCGTCCGTGCGCCGGTCGGCCGGGGAACCGTCCTCGTCGTACGGCCGCGCGGCGGCGGGCCTGTCCTTCCCGGCGTCCTCGGAGCACGCGACCGCGGTGAGGGTGAGGGGGACGACCGCGAGAAGAAGCAGACCAGCGCGTTTCATTCGGCCAAGCGTACGGGTGCGGCGGCCGAGCGTACGGGTGCGGACGCCGGACGCCGACGGCCCGTCCCCGCTATTGACTATTATTCAATTCCGCTCCACGCTCGGGACGCGAACCCGCAGCAGCCGCGCGTCGTGGGAGGTCCCCGTGAGCACCCGAGCAGTGGAGCAGCTGAAGACGGAGCTGGGGGCCGAACCCCCGGAAGGCGTCGGGCGGCTGGCGCCCGAACACATCGAGCGGCTCGCCACCGCGCTGCGCCGCGAGCGCGAACGCCGGGCCGCCGGGCTCGGCGAGGCCGCCGAGGAGGCCCTGAAGCTCGTGCCCGCCCTGGCCCGCGGCCCGGTCCGCCGGATCCTCTTCCGCTAGGGGGCGTGGACACCATGGACAAGCTGCGCGCCAGGGCCGAGACCCTGAAGACCGCCCGCCTCCTCGACGCCGACCCCGCCGACCTCGCCTTCCTGGGGGAGCTGCCCGCCGACGACGTGCGCCGCTTCCGCGCCGACTGCGTGGCCGCGCTCTTCGACCGGTCGCCGGAGATGCTCGACCGCATCGCCTCCGCGACCAAGCTGGTGCCCGCCGGGGTCGCCGCCGCCATCTCGCAGAAGGCGCTCGGGCCCCGGCTCGCCGCGGCCGTCGCCGGGCGCCTCGAACCGGCCCGCGCCGCCGACATCATCGACAAGCTCCCCGTCGCCTTCACGGCCGAGTCCTGCGGGCACCTCGACCCGCGGCGCATCAGCGGCATCGTCGACCGGCTCGACGAGGGCCTCGTCGTCCGCATCGCCCTCGAACTCGCCGGGCGCGAGGACCACCTCACCATGGGGCGGTTCGTCGGCCATCTGCGGGACTCGGCGCTGAGCCGCATCCTGCCGCAGGTCGACGACGCGGCCGTGCTGCGCACCGGCTTCCTCGTCGACGACCCCGAACGCCTCGGCCGGATCGTCGCGTTGATGGGCGAGGAGCGGCTCGCCGCCGTCATCGCCGCCGCCGCCAGGGACGGCCTGTGGCCCGAGGCGCTCGCCGTCGCCGGGGCGGTCACCGGCGAGCAGCGCGGGCGGATCGCCTCGCTCGCGGCGGCCCGGCCCGCCGAGCACCTCGACGCGCTCGTCACGACCGTGGCCGCGCAAGGGCTGTGGGAGTCGCTGCTCCCGCTGGTCGCGCTGCTGTCCGACGAGGAGCGGCGCACCGTCGCGGCCCTGCCCGCGCTCCGGGAGCCGGGCGTCCTCGAAGGCGTCGTGCCCGCCGTGGTGGCCACCGGCCTGTGGGCGGAGTTCCTGCCCCTCGTGGAGGCCCTGCCCGAGCCCTCGCGGCGGGTCGTCGCGGAGCGGGCCGGGGCCCTCGGCGACGAGGACCTCGACGGGCTCGCCCGGGAGGTCGACAAGCGCGACCTGTGGGACCTCGTGCTGCCCCTCGTCGAACTGATGTCGGACGGGGCGAAGACCAGGATCTTCGCCCTGCCGTCCTTCCGCGACGCCACGCCCTGACCCTCCCGGCCGCCGCCACCCGTCCCGGTGCGGGGCGGGTGGCCAGGTGGGGGAGGATGGGGGCGTGACGAGCGAGATGAGCGGGGCGGACCTCACGCGTGAGGGCACCTCGCGCGTGGCCGGGGCCAAGGGCCTGCGGCTGCGCTACCACGAAGCAGGCCCCCAGGACCCCGCCGCCCCCGTCCTGGTGATGCTGCACGGCGGCGGCCCCGGCGCCTCCGCCTGGTCGACCTTCGGGCACCTGCTGCCCGGCTTCGCCCGCCACTTCCGCACGCTCCTCGTCGACCAGCCCGGCTTCGGCGCGTCCGACAAGCCCGAGCCGGACCGGGACTTCTTCTCCTTCAGCGCCGCCGCCGTCGCCGCGCTCCTCGACGAACTGGGCATCGCCCGCGCCCACTTCGCGGGCACCTCGCTCGGCGGCGGCGCCTGCGTGCGCCTGGCCCTCGACCACCCGGACAAGGCCGACAGGCTGCTGCTGATGGCGCCCGGCGGCCTCTCCCTGAACGTCTTCTCCGCCGACCCGCCCGAAGGCGTACGACGGCTCATCGAGTTCGGCGCGGCGCCCGAGCCGACGCGCGAGGGGATGCGGGCGTTCCTGACGACCCTCGTCCACGACCCGTCGTCGGTCACCGACGACCTCGTCGAGGAGCGGTACGCCGCCGCCCTGGACCCGGAGGCCCGGCGCGGCGCCCAGCGCGTCGGCGCCGCGTTCGCCCGGTGGCCCGAGGGCGCGCTGCTGTGGCGCGAGGCGCACCGCGTCACCCGGCCGACGCTCCTGACCTGGGGGCGCGAGGACCGTGTGAACCCGCTCGACGGCGCGTTCGTCGCCCTGAAGGCCATGCCTGACGCGCGCCTGCACGTCTTCCCGCGCTGCGGCCACCTGGCCTTCGCCGAGCGGGCCGAGGAGTTCCTGCGCCTGGCCGTCGACTTCCTGAAGGGCCCGGCATGACCGCGGCGATCAGCCTGCGCAAGGTCGAGGAGACGGCACCCGCCCTCGTCAGCCTCTACAAGACGGCGGGCGCCTCCGTGCGCGCGCACGGCCTGGCGGGCGAGCGGGCCGCCGTCTATCTGGTGGTCGACCACTCCGGCTCCATGCGGCCGTACTACAAGGACGGCAGCGTCCAGGCGCTCGCCGACCGCGTCCTCGGCCTGTCCGCGCACCTGGACGACGACGGCGTCGTGCCCACCGTGTTCTTCTCCACGGACGTGGACGCCGTCGCCGAGGTCGAACTGGCCCGCCACCACGGCCGGATCGAGGAGATCGCCCGCGGCCTCGGCCACATGGGCAAGACCAACTACCACCTGGCCATGGACGCCGTCATCGAGCACTACCTGGACGCGGTGGAGCACGCGCGGAGCACGGGCGGCGGCCCGCCCGCGCCCGCGCTCGTCGTCTTCCAGACCGACGGCGGGCCCCTCGACAAGGCCGCCGCCGAGCGGTACTTGTGCAAGGCCGCGAAGCTGCCGATGTTCTGGACGTTCATCGGGTTCGGCGACCCCGGAAGCAGGCAGTTCGACTATCTGCGGCGCCTGGACGACCTGGCCGTGCCCCAGCGGCGGGCCGTCGACAACGCCGGGTTCTTCCACGCGGGCGAGAAGCCGCGCGCGGTGCCCGACGACGTCCTGTACGACCGCCTGGTGGGGGAGTTCCCGCGCTGGCTGAAGGCGGCGCGGGAGCTCGGGATCGTCGCCCCGCGCGCGCTCTGACCGCCCGCCGCGGGCCCGCGGCGGCTCAGCCGACCAGACGTTCGCGCAGGCCGAGCAGGGTGCGCGGGGCCAGGCCGAGGCCCTTGGTCAGATAGCCGCCGAAGCCGCCGTAGCGCCGGGTCGCCTCGGTGAGCGCCGCGTCCAGGTAGTCCGTACGGACCTCCTGGAGCGGGATGAGGAGCTCCGGCCTGAGCATGATGCCCGCCTGCCGAAGCGACTCGCGCACCCCGGCGTCGTACGCGGCGCGGAAGGTGTTGGACGCCAAGTAGTCCTCCGTGGCCGTCCGTTCGGGCACGCCGACCGCGCGCAGCAGGACGTACGTCAGCCAGCCGGTGCGGTCCTTGCCCGCCGTGCAGTGGTAGAGCAGCGGCGCGGAGCCCCCGGCCGCGAGGTCGCGCAGCGTCGCCGCGAAGTGCGCGCGGCCCGTGGCGTCCGTGACGAACGCGCGGTACACGTCCCGCATGAAGGCCTCGGCCCTGCCGCCGCCGAGCAGCTCCTCCTGCTTGACCGGGTCGCGGGAGCCGAGCACGGTCATGAGCTGCTGGAAGAGGCCGTTGTCGGGCACCGGCCGCGCGGTGGCGGCGAGCCCGGCGGGCAGCCGGTCCGGGCCGTCGTGACGGACCTCCTCCGCGACGCGGAAGTCCACCACCGTCCGCAGCCCGAGCCCGGCGAGGACGGCGACGTCCGCGCCGGTGAGCCGGGTGAGGGCGTCGGCGCGGTAGACGAGGCCGCTGCGGACCCGCTCGCCGTCGTAGGTCCGGTGGCCGCCCACGTCACGGACGTTGACGGCGCCCTGGAGCGGGAGCTGCCCTGCCGCCGGTTGCCGGGCCACGTGCGAGGAGCCCGGCGCGGGCGCGGCGGGCGCGGCGCCGAGGCCGAGTGCCACGACGACGGCCGTGGCCGCCGTGAGGGTGCGAGTGCTGCCGCGCATCGGTCCGCCTTCCGCCGCCGTAGTCGTCCGGTCGTGGCGGACGGTAGCGAGGGGGTCTTGAAGGGGGAAGGCGGACGCGCCGAGTTTTTGACGGTCAGTCAGCTGTGTCGGCGCTCTCGCGCGGCTCCGGCCCGGCGCGCTCAGGTGTCGCAGTCCAGGATCGTGTGGCAGAGGGCGCAGCGGGCCCGCACCCGCCCCCGCGCCGGCAGGCGGATGCGCTGGTGGCACGTGGGGCAGGGGAAGGCGACCCGCAGCGGCCCCGCAGCGTCGGGCCGGGAGAAGGAGTACGGCCCGCCGGTCCGGGGCCCCGAGCCGTGGTCGAGGGCGTAGCGCCGGTCCTTGGCGTAGCGGCGGCGCCCCGCCCAGCCCGCCGCGCTCAGCGGGGGCTGCCGCTCGTCGCGGCGGGCCTGCGCCAGGCCCCGCGTGTACGCGGTGTACGCCTGTGCGCTGGTGAACCACGTCTCGGGCGCCTCGCCGAACGCGAGGGCCCGCTTGGCGAGCACGTAGCCGAACTCCTCCGGTGTGAGGTAGCCCAGCTTCTGTGAGGACGCGCCGTCCTCGCGGTAGGCGTCAAGCAGGAGCCAGCCCGCGCCGAGGTAGGTCGTCGCGGTGTCCGTGAGGATCTCGTTGGCGCGGGTGCCGGGGAAGGACAGGCCGAGGCGGTGCAGGTAGACGTGCATCACCTCGTGCGCGAGGGCCGCCCCGACGTCCCGGCGATGGCGCCGGAAGCGGTCGTTCAGCTCGATGAAGTACTCCGGCCCCGCGGTCAGCTCGACGAACGCGGCGTGTTCCATCTCGCGGAACGACACGATCACGCGCGCGTCGGGCAGCCGCAGGTGCCGCACCAGCTCGCGGGCCACCCGCTGCGCGCCCAGATGCAGGTCGTCCTCGTCGCCGAAGGCCACGTCCGCGGGCGCCACGCTGGTGTCGAAGGAGTGGACGGTGTCGTACGAGAGCCGCTTGTACAGCGCGGTGACGGCCGAGCGGACCGTCTCCAGATGGGGGTAGCCGTGCTCCACGGGCCGGTCGTTGGCCACGTCGTCCCCCCTGGGCCGCGGCGGGATCCGCTGCCGGACCCCGCGTGGATCATCCCAACTCGTCCCTACTGTACGGGTGTTGTTCGCGTCCGTAACCAGCCCGAAAGTCAACGCCTGGCCGAAAACCGCCCCTTGTCGGCCGTGCGCGGGCCTCCTCATAATCCAACAACGCTTTGGCGGGCTCATGCCACGCAGTGCTCCGGCGCGTGCGGCGTGGGCCCGTCACGTTGCGCAACCCCCCACACCTCCCATGAAGGGACAGCACGTTGAAGACCGACAAGCTTCGTGGAGTCAAGAGAGCCGCCGTCCTCGGGTCGATCGCCCTCGCCGGGTTCAGCCTGCAGCCCGTCGCCGCCCAGGCGGCCCCGCACCCCGGCCCCACCCCCGGCCAGCAGGTCGTCGGCGGCACGCGCGCCGCGCAGGGTGAGTTCCCGTTCATGGTCCGCCTGTCGATGGGCTGTGGCGGCTCCCTGCTGAAGCAGGACGTCGTCCTCACCGCCGCGCACTGTGTCGACGGCTCCGGCAACAACACCTCCATCACCGCCACCGGCGGCGTCGTCGACCTGCAGAGCTCCAGCGCCATCAAGGTCAAGTCCACCAAGGTCCTGCAGGCCCCCGGCTACAACGGCAGCGGCAAGGACTGGGCGCTCATCAAGCTCGCCAAGCCGATCAACCAGCCCACGCTGAAGATCGCCACGGACACCAAGTACAACAACGGCAACTTCACCATCGCGGGCTGGGGCGCCGCCCGCGAAGGCGGCGCGCAGCAGCGCTACCTGCTCAAGGCCACCGTGCCGTTCGTGAGCGACGCGGACTGCTCGCGCGCGTACAACGGCGAGATCATCCCCGGCGAGGAGATCTGCGCGGGCAAGCTCGGCGTCGGCGGCGTCGACACCTGCCAGGGCGACTCCGGCGGCCCCATGTTCCGCAAGGACGACGCGGGCCAGTACGTCCAGGTCGGCATCGTCAGCTGGGGCAACGGCTGCGCCCGCCCGGCCTACCCCGGCGTCTACACCGAGGTGTCGACCTTCGCGGCCGACATAACCAAGTACGCCAACCAGCTCTGACGCACCGCCCCGCCACCGCGATGCGGACGCGGTGAGCGACGCGTGCCGGAGCCGGGCCCCCACCGGGGCCCGGCTCTCCGCGTGCCGCCACCGGGGCCCGCCCCGCCCGGGTGCGACCGGGGCCCGCCGCCCGCACAGGAGTACGACCCCGGGCGCGTACATATGGGACACTCGTCGCGTACGAGACAGGCGACGGCGAGGCAGCGGCACATGGCGATCACGGTGGTCATCGCGGACGACCAGGAGATGGTCCGCACCGGCTTCCGCATGATCCTGGAGAGCCAGGCCGACATCGAGGTGCTCGCCGACGTCGTCGACGGCCAGGCCGCGCTCGACGCCGTCGAGGAGCACGACCCCGACGTCCTGCTCCTGGACATCCGCATGCCCCGCCTCGACGGCCTGGCGGCCACCCGCCGCCTCACCGCCCGCGGCAGCCGCCCCCGCATCGTCATCGTCACCACCTTCGACCTCGACGAATACGTTCACGCCGCACTGCACGGCGGCGCCTGCGGGTTCCTCCTGAAGAACGCGAGCCCCGCCATGCTCGTCGAGGCCGTCCGGGCCGCCGCCGTCGGCGACGCCCTCGTCTCACCCGCGATCACCGTGCGCCTGCTGCGCGAACTGGCCCCCCGCAAGGCGGCCCCCGGTCCCGCCGAACCCCTCACCCAGCGCGAGCGGGACGTCGTCCGCGCCCTCGCCCGCGGCCGCACCAACGCGGAGATCGCCGCCGAGCTGTACGTGTCCCTGTCCACGGTCAAGTCCCACCTCGCGAACGTCCAGGCCAAACTGGCCGCCCGCAACCGCGTGGAGATCGCCGCCTGGGCCTGGGAGAGCGGACTCGCCACCAAGGCCCCGTGAGCCCGCCGTGCGCCCCGCCCTGAGACCGCCCGCCCTCGACCGGCACCCCGCGCTGCGCCCCGCCGCCCGGCTGCTGCTCGCCGCCGCCCTCGTGCTCCTGGTCCTCGTCGAGAGCCTCACCCTCACCCGCAACCCCACCGAGCCGCGCGCCGCGCTGCTGACCGCGGGCACCGTCACCTGCCTGTGCGCCGTGCCGTGGCCCCGCCCCTCGCTCACCGCCCGCGCCTGGACCGCCGCCGGCGTCTCCTGGGCCGCCACCCTGTACGTCTTCGCCGGCGGACGGCCGCTCGCCGTCTGGGGCCTGGGCGAGGCCGTCGCCCTGCTCGTGCTGCTCACCGGCGTCCTGCTGCGGCTGCCCGCCCGGCGCGCCGCCGTGCTCGGGCCGCTGCTCGCCCTCGCCTGCGCGGCGGCCCCCGTGCGCGACGCCGCGCCCGGCCGGTTCACGCTCCTGTTCTCCGCGCTCGCCGCCGTGGTGAGCGCCTTCTCGCTGCTGCTGCGCGGCACGGAGGCCCAGCGGGTGCGCGACATGGAGGCCGCGCGCGCCGCCGAACGCCTCGACCTCGCCCGGGAGCTGCACGACCTGGTCGCCCACCACGTCACCGGCATCGTCGTCCAGGCCCGCGCCGCGTCCTACACCGCGGGCACCGCAGGCACCGCTGGTACCGCGGCGCCCGCCACCGCCGACACCTTCACCCGCATCGCGGACGCGGGCGACGCGGCCCTCGGCGCGATGCGCCGCCTGGTGCGCGTCCTGCGCGAGGGCGAGGCGCGCACGGCGCCCCTGCCGGGGCTCGCCGAGCTGCGCGCGCTCGCCCGGCCCGGTGCCGTCGCCGGGCCACCCGTGACGGTTGAGGTGGAACACGGCCTGGAGGAACGCCTTCCGGCCGATCTCGCGGCCACCGCCCACCACATCGTGCGCGAAGCGCTCACCAACGTACGCAAACACGCCGCCGACGCCACCGCCGTCCGCGTCACCGTGCGCCTTGCCGAGGGCGGCCTTGAGGTCCGGGTCACTGATGACGGTGCCCCGGCGCCGTCGCCCGGCCCCGGCGACCGGGGCGGGTTCGGCCTCGTCGGCCTGGCGGAACGTGTGCGGGCCCTTGGCGGGCACCTTGCGGCGGGGCCGCGCCCGGGCGGGGGCTGGGAGGTTCGCGCCGTGCTGCCGTACGGGCAGGGGGATCCGGCCTGAGCCGCCGGTGCGCTTGCGCTGTGCTGAGCCGTTGTTCGGCTGCGGGCGCGTTGTGGCTTGTCGCGCAGTTCCCCGCGCCCCTTTTGGGGCGCTGCCTCCTTGGGGCGCTCCCGCTTTGGGGCGCTCATCCTTCGGGGCGCTGCTGACGCCGAGGCCCGCGCTTAGTCCAACACCTTCCGCTCCTTTGTCCATGGGCGCCCCCCGCGCCCCCGGCGCATCGTGACCGTCACGAATTCCGTCCCACCAAGGGGTGCGTTCATGCTGCCGTCACAGCCGTCCGGGCCGAGCCGCAGAGCCGTCGTCGCCACCGGAGCACTCGCCTCACTGGGCGCCGCCGTGGGCGCGCCCACGGCGCACGCCGCGCCCACCGGGCCCGCCGCCGGTCCGCGCGCCGACGAGGCGGTGCTGCGCTCGGCCGCCCTCGACGTCCGCGTCGCCACCGCCTTCCCGCGCGTCGTGTCGTACACCGACCGTGCGAGCGGCGCCGTGCTGCACGCCCAGCCCGACCCCGTCACCACGCTCCTCATCGACGACGAGGAGCACACCCCACAGGTCACCGCGACCACCCACGACGACCGCGCCGCCTACGTCCTCACCTTCGACGGCGGCACCCGCGTCGACGTGGAGATCTCCGTCGAAGGCCGCCAGGTCCACTGGCGCGTCACCCGCATCCGGGACACCGCGGCCCTGCGCGTCGGCACCCTCCGCGTGCCCGGCCTCGCCCTGCTATCCGTCCGCAGCGACCAGCCCGGCGCCACCCTCCTCGCCGCCCGCGTACAGCTCGACAAGGCCAAGAGCGGCGACACCCTGGTCCGGCTCGCCGCGGACACCCCCGCCCAGGCACCCACGGGCTGCGCCTACGCCGTGCTCGCGCACGACCGGCTCGGCGGCGCCGTCGAGACCAACACCGTCTACGACAAGCCCACCGCCGAGACCAGCTGGGACAACGGCCGCCTGTGGCGGCAGACCCTCCGCACCGACGGCCGCACCGAAGCCCGCCTCACCCCCGGCCAGTGGACCCACCGCGCCGCCACCGCGCCCGTCGACGCCACCGAACCGCTGCCCTACGCCACCGTCGTCGTCACCGGCGACCGCAACGGCGACGGCAAGGTCGACTGGCAGGACGCCGCGATCGCCTTCCGCGACATCATGGTGAACCCCCTCGGCGCCGACGAGCAGCACCTGCGCGTCGTCCCGCACATCCCCTTCAACTTCGCCTCACAGGCCACCAACCCCTTCCTCGCCACCCTCGACGAGGTCAAACGCATCCACCTGGCCACCGACGGCCTGCGCCAGTACACCCTCCTCAAGGGCTACCAGTCCGAGGGCCACGACTCCGCCCACCCCGACTACGCGGGCAACTACAACACCCGCGCAGGCGGCCTGGACGACCTCAACACCCTGCTCCGCGAAGGCGCCGAGTGGAACAGCGACTTCGGCGTCCACGTCAACGCCACCGAGTCCTACCCCGTCGCCCGCGCCTTCTCCGAGAAGCTCGTCGACAAGAGCAACGAACAGTGGGACTGGCTCGACCAGAGCTACCGCATCGACCAGCGCCGCGACCTCGTCTCCGGCGACATCGCCGGCCGCTTCGCCGACCTGCGCCGCGAGACCCACCGCGCGCTCGACACCCTCTACATCGACGTGTTCCGCGAGTCCGGCTGGACCTCCGACCGCCTCCAGCGCGCCCTGCGCGACCAGGGCTGGACCGTCACCACCGAATGGGGCCACGGCTTCGAACGCTCGGCGGTCTGGTCCCACTGGGCCACCGAGACCGACTACGGCCCCGACACCTCACGCGGCATCAACTCCCAGCTGATCCGCTTCATCCGCCACCACCAGAAGGACGTCTTCGCCGACAAGTGGCCCACCCTCCTCGGCATCGCCCGCATGGGCAACTACGAGGGCTGGGTCGGCAAGACCGACTGGACCGCGTTCCACCGGCTGATCTGGACCCACGCGCTGCCCGCCAAGTACCTCCAGGCCCACCCCATCAGAACCTGGACCGCACACGAGATCACCTTCTTCGGCGCGGGCGCCACCTCCGTGACCGACACCGGCGGCACCCGCCGCATCACCACCGACGGCCACCCCGTCTACGACGACGGCACCTACCTGCTGCCCTGGGAACCCCGCCGCGCCACCGACCCCGCGAAGCTCTACCACTACAACCCCCGCGGCGGCAGCAGCCGCTGGACCCTGCCCCGCGGCTGGGCGGGCACCCGCACCGTGCACCTGTACCGCCTCACCGACCAGGGCCGCGTCCACGAACGCGCCCTGCCCGTACGCGCCGGGAAGATCACCGTCGACGCCCGCGCCGACCAGCCCTACGTCGTGTACCGCACCCGCCCCCGCGCCCTGCCCGACCCCGACTGGGGCCAGGGCACCCCACTGCGCGACCCCGGCTTCCACGCGGGCACCCTGGACGCCTGGCAGGCCACCGGGCCCGCCACCGTCGTCCGCAGCGCCCTGGGCGACCACGAACTGGTCATCGCCCCCGGCGCCGCCGCCTCCGTCACCCAGCGCCTGCGCCGCCTCGCCCCCGGCCCGTACGTCGCCTCCGTCCAGGTCGAAGTCGGCGAGCGGGCGGGCGAGGAGCGCACCGCGACCCTGGAGGTCCGCACCGCCGACGGCGTCACCGCCGCGAACCGCACCGCCACCTCCACCGCCGGGAACCACGTCGCCGCCGACCGCAAGCACGGCACCCGCTTCCAGCGCCTGTTCACCCCCTTCACCGTGCCCGAGGGCGGCGGCCCCGTCCGACTCGCGCTGCGCGCCGCCCCCGGGCGGGCCCGCGTCCGCTTCGACAACGTCCGCGTCGTGCCCGCCGCGCCCGCGCCCCGCCTGCCCCGAGGCGTCCTGTGCCGCGAGGACTTCGAGCACGTGCCCCAGGGCTGGGGGCCCTTCGTCAAGGGCGACGCCGGGGGAGTCACCGACCCGCGCACCCACATCGCGCAGCGGCACGCCCCGTTCACCCAGCGCGGCTGGAACGGCAAGGCCGTCGACGACGTCGTGGACGGCGGCCAGTCCCTCAAGTCCCGCGGCGAGAACGAGGGCCTCGTCTACCGCACCGTGCCGCACACCGTCCGGTTCGCCGCCGGGAAGCGCTACCGGGTGTCCTTCCGCTACGAGAACGAGACCGCGGGCCAGTACGCCTGGGTGACCGCCGTCGACACCCCCGACCCCCGCGAACTCTCCCGCGAACCCCTCCCGGCGGCCCACGCCCCCGCCACCCACACCTACGAGTTCACCGCGCCGGGGGAGGGCGAGGCCTGGGTGGGCCTGCGCAAGGTCAGGGGAGACGGGAAGGCGGAATTCGTCCTGGACGCGTTCGAGGTCCGCGAGGCGTGACCCCGCTCCTCGAACGCCGGAGGGCTGACATGTCGCCGCAACCGGCGACAGTTTCAGCCCGTCCGGCGTTTGAGGACGAGGCGCGGAGCGCCGAAAAGCGGGGGCCCGGGGGCGGCGGCCCCGGATCGGGAAGGGGCGGGCCTGGGGCGCACCGCGAGGGCTACCCCAGCCGCACCTCCGCCGGACCCCCCACCCCCTCCACCTCAAGCACCCACACCGCGTTCGCCCCCTCCCGCAGCACCGGCCCCGGCACGTACAGCCCCCGCTGCGGCCCCACCTCCCAGTACCGCCCGAGGCAGAAGCCGTTCACCCACACGAACCCCCGCGTCCAGCCGGGAAGTTCGAGGTGGGCGTCACCGGGGACGCCCACCTCGACGACGCCCCGGTACAGCCCCGGGCGGCCCCGCGCGGCACCGCCCGCGGGCACGCCCCGCACCGCCGACGCCTCCTCGAACGCCCCCAGCGGCACCCCCACCGCCCGCACCCCGTGCACGTACTGCCGCTCGTGCAGCACCCCGCCCGTGAGCCCCTTCGCCTCCCCGAGCCGGGGCCCGTAGCTGACCCGCCCCAGGGACTCCACCCACAGCTCGACCCGCGCACCCCCGGGCACCGGGGCGGGCAGAACGGGGGAGTCCTCGGTCAGCACCCCGGCCCGCACCCCGTCGACGTACACCACGGCCCGGTCCCGAAGACCCGGCACGCTCAGCGGATACGGCCCGCGCGGCGCGGGCAGCGTGAAGGAGTAGCGCACCAGGCCACGGTCGACCCCCAGCTCCTCGAACGTGGGCGGCACCGCGTGCTCGGCCTCGGGCCCGCCCAGGCGTGCGGCCACCGCGTCCAGCGGAGCCCACTCGCCGAGCCGCGCCACGACGGGCGCGCCCAGGGCCGCGGGAGCGGGCGGCGGCTCCGGCAGCGGCCCCTCCGCGTACCCGGCGAGGACCTCACGGAACAGCCAGAACTTCTCCGTGGGCCGCCCGCGCTCGTCGACCGGCGCGTCGTAGTCGTAGGACGTCACGTCCGGCTGCAGGGCGCCGTCGTGCAGCGCCCCGCCGTCCCGGTTCGCCCCCGCCCACCCGGCGAAGCTCGTCCCGCCGTGCGCCATGTACAGGTTCACTGACGCCCCGCACTCCAGGATCTCCCGCAGCGCCCCGGCCGCGTCCCGCGGCTCGCGCACGATGTGCTCCGCACCCCAGTGGTCGAACCAGCCGCACCAGAACTCCATGCACATCAGCGGCCCCACGGGCCGGTGCCGCCGCAAGCCGTCGAAGCCCTCCCGCGCCCGCGAGCCGAAGTTCACCGTCGCCAGGACACCCGGCACGCTCCCGCCCGTCAGCATGTGGTCCTCCGGCCCGTCCGACGTGCACAGCTCCGCCGTGACCCCGAGGCCGCGCAGCAGCTCCGTGAGCGCGCGCAAGTACACCCCGTCCGAGCCGTAGCTGCCGTACTCGTTCTCGACCTGCACCAGGACCACCGGGCCGCCCCGGTCGTGCTGCCGCGCCACGACCTGCGGAAGCAGCCGCGCGAACCAGCGCTCCACCCGCTCCAGATAGCGCGCGTCCCGGGTGCGCACCCGCGCCCCCGGCTCCCCGGTCAGCCACGCCGGAAGCCCCCCGTTGTCCCACTCGGCACAGATGTACGGGCCCGGCCGCACGATCGCCCACAAGCCCTCGCGGTGCGCGGCGTCCAGGAACCGGCCGAGCGCCTCCACGTCGTGGAACTCCCCGGGACGCGGCTCGTGCACGTTCCACGGCACGTACGTCTCCACGCAGTTGAGGCCCATCGCCCGCAGCATCGCGAGCCGGTGCCCCCACTGCGCCTCGTGCACCCGGAAGTAGTGCAGCGCCCCGGACAGCAGCCGCACCGGCCGCCCGCCCACCTCGAAGCCGTCCTCGCCCACCCTGAAGCCGTTCATCCTGTCCCCTCCCGGTCCGCTGACAGCCGCCACGATTGCCTCTGGCGGGCGGCCCGGTCCATGGACAAAGATCGAGCCCGATTGGACTAGGCGCGGCCGGACGCGAACGGACCCCTCCGGACGCGGCCGGACACGACGGACCGGGAGGGCCGCAGCGGATGTACCACACCTGGATGCGGTACTTCACCCCGAGCCCCGTCCACCACCGCCTCGGCCTGGTGTGCCTCGGCGTCGGCCTCCAGCACGGCACCCTGCCCGCCGTCGGCCCGCGCACCCTCGACCACCACGTCGCCCTCGTCGTCAGCGCGGGCAGCGGCTGGTACGCCACCCCCGACGGCCGCCGCACACCCGTCACCGCGCCCGCCCTGATCTGGCTCGTGCCCGGCGTGCCCCACCACTACGGCGCCGACCCGCACACCGGCTGGGACGAGTGCTTCGTCGACTTCGCCGGGCCCGCCACCGCCACCTACACCGAACTCGGCTACATCGAACCCGAGCGGCCCGTCGTCGCCCTCGCCGACCCCGCCGCCGCCCGCGCCGTCGTCGCCCGCGTCGCCCGCGCCGCCCGCCGCGGCAACCCCCTCCTGGAGGTCGAGACCGCCGCCGCCGTCCACGAACTCCTCGTCGCCCTGCGCCGCGCCCGCGCCGACCTCGCCCCCGACGGCGACCCCGTCCTCCAGGCCCTGGCCCGCGACGCCTTCCAGCCGCTGTCCATCGCCGAACACGCCGCCCGGCACGGCATGACCCCCGCCGAGCTGCGCACCGCCGTACGCCGCGGCGCCGGGTGCAGCCCCAAGGACTACCTCCTCGGCATCCGCCTCGGCCGCGCCAAGGAACTCCTCGCCGCCACGGAACTGCCCGTCGCCGCCGTCGCCCGCCGCGTCGGCTACGACGACCCCGCCTACTTCTCCCGGCTCTTCACCCGCCGCGTCGGCACGGCCCCGGTGCGCTTCCGCGCCCAGCAGGGCCGCACCGTGCCCGGCGGCTGGTCACGGCAGGTCCCCGACCCCGACGACCCGCCCATGCTCACCTCCGGCGGCCCCGGCGCGGCAACGTAGGCTCCCATGCCATGACCACGAACCACCCCGCCGACCCCGCCGCCCCTGCCGACCCCACCGCTCCCGCCGACGCCGCCGCTCCCGCCGCTCCTGCCGACCCCGCCGTGCTCGCCGAGCTGGGCCGACTGCGCGACAGCATCGACAACATCGACGCCGCGGTCGTCCACATGCTCGCCGAACGGTTCAAGTGCACCCAGCAGGTCGGCCACCTCAAGGCCAACCACCAGCTGCCCCCCGCCGACCCGGCCCGCGAGTCCCGCCAGATCGCCCGGCTGCGCGAACTGGCCGAGAACGCCAAACTGGACCCCGCCTTCGCGGAGAAGTTCCTGAACTTCATCATCGCCGAGGTCATCCGCCACCACGAGACCATCGCCAACGAGAAGGCCTGAGCGGCGCGCACCCCCGCGAACAAGCCCCTCCCCGGCCGGGCCACCCCCTGCCAGGCGCCCCGCCGCATCAGGCACCATGGCCAGATGCCCGCACTGACGCGCGACGAAGCGCAGACCCGAGCCCAGCTCCTCGACGTCCGGCGGTACGAGATCGCCCTCGATCTCACCACCGGCGAGGAGACCTTCGACTCCCGCACGGCGATCACCTTCACCGCCGCCGCGGACGGCGACACGTTCGTCGAGTTGAAGCCCGCGCACCTGCGCTCCGTCACGCTCGACGGCACCCCCCTCGACCCGGGCACCCTGACGGACAACAGGCTCCCCCTGACCGGCCTCACCGCGGGGGAGCACCGGCTCACCGTCGAGGCCGCCATGCGCTACTCCCGCACCGGCGAGGGCCTGCACCGCTTCACCGACCCCAGCGACGGCGAGACGTACGTCTACACCCAGCTCTTCCTCGACGACATCCAGCGCGTCTTCGCCGCCTTCGACCAGCCCGACCTGAAGGCCGTCTTCCAGCTGGACGTCACCGCGCCCCAGAGCTGGACCGTCCTCGCCAACAGCGTCACCGAGCACACCGGCGGCGGCACCTGGAAGGCCGCCCCCACACCCCCGCTGCCCACCTACCTCGTGGCCGTCGCCGCGGGCCCCTGGCACTCCGTGCGCACCGAACACCGCGGCCTGCCCTTCGGCCTCCACTGCCGCCGCTCCCTCGCCCCCCACCTCGACGCCGACGCCGACGAACTGCTCGACGTCACCCGCGCCTGCTTCGACCGCTACCACGAGAAGTTCGCCGAGCCCTACCCCTTCGACTCCTACGACCAGGCGTTCGTCCCCGAGTTCAACGCCGGCGCCATGGAGAACCCCGGCCTCGTCACCTTCCGCGACGAATTCGTCTACCGCTCCGCCGTCACCGACACCCAGCGCCAGACCCGCGCCATGGTCGTCGCCCACGAGATGGCCCACATGTGGTTCGGCGACCTGGTGACCCTCAAGTGGTGGGACGACATCTGGCTCAACGAGTCCTTCGCCGAGTACATGGGCTACCAGACCCTCACCGAAGCCAGTCGCTTCACGGACACCTGGGTCGACTTCGGCGTCGCCCGCAAGTCCTGGGGCTACGACGCCGACCAGCGCCCCTCCACCCACCCCGTCGCCCCCGCCCCCGACGCCGTGCCCGACACCGCGTCCGCCCTGCTCAACTTCGACGGCATCTCCTACGCCAAGGGCGCCAGCGCCCTGCGCCAGCTCGTCGCCTGGCTCGGCGAGAAGGACTTCCTCGCGGGCATCAACGCCCACTTCGCCCGCCACAAGTTCGCCAACGCCACCCTCGCCGACTTCATCGACAACCTCGCCTCCGCCACCGACCGCGACGTCCACGCCTGGGCCGAGGCCTGGCTGCGCACCACCGGCGTCGACACCTTCACCCCCACCGTCAGCCACAGCGGCCGCTCCTGGACCCTGCGCCTCGACCGCGACGGCAGCCGCCCCCACCGCGTCGCCGTCGGCGTCTACGACCGCGACCTCTCCGACGGCCGCCAGCTCGTCCTGCGCGAACGCTACGAGACGGACCTGCCCGAACAGTCCCCGCCCACCCCGCGCGACGGCGGCTGCCCCGCCCTCGTCGTCCCCAACGACCACGACCTCACGTACGCCAAGATCCGCCTCGACCCGGTCTCCCAGGACACCGCCCTGCGCTCGCTGTCCAGCGTGCCCGACCCGCTCACCCGCGCCGTCCTGTGGAACGCGCTGCGCGACATGGTCCGCGACGGCGACCTCGAACCCGCCGTCTACCTCGACACCGCCCGCACCCACCTGCCCGCCGAGACCGACCTCGCCCTCGTCTCCGGCGTCCTCACCTTCGCGGGCACCGTCATCGCCGACCACTACACCCCCCGCGCCCGCAGGCCCGCCGCCCGCGCCACCCTCGACGCCCTCTGCCACGACATCGTCCGCCACACCGAGGACGGCTCCGACCCCGGCCTGCGCCTCATCGCCGTACGCGGCCTCATCGACGCCGCCACCCAGGCCGAGCCCCTCAACACCTGGCTCGCCCAGGGCGCCGTACCCGGCGGACCCGAACTCGACCCCGAACTGCGCTGGCGCGCCCTCGCCCGCCTCGCCGTCCTCGGCGAGGCCGACGAGGACACCATCGCCGCCGAACTGCGCCGCGACCCCAGCGCCACCGGCCAGGAAGGCGCCGCCCGCTGCCGCGCCGCCCTGCCCGACCCCGACGCCAAACGCCGCGCCTGGGACGCCATGTTCACCACCGACGACCTGTCCAACTCCCTGTTCATCGCCACCGCCCAGGGCTTCTGGCAGCCCGAACAGGACGACCTCGTACGCCCCTACCTGGCCCGCTACTTCGACGACGCCGTGGACCTCGCCGCCCGGCGCGGCCCCGCCATCGCCGACGCCACGGGCCGCCACGCCTTCCCGTCCGCCGTCGACGACGAGACCCTGCGCCTCGGCGAGGCCTGCCTCGCCCGCACCGACCTCACCCCGGCGCTGCGCCGCCGCCTCACCGACCAGCTCGACGACCTGGCCCGGGCCCTGCGCGTGCGCCGCAAGGCCGAACAGGGCTGACCCGGCCGCTCGGCCTAGGACCGATGCCCTAGGCCGAGCTCCGCCCTCACGACGATCCGGAGAACCCCTCCGGTTGCCTAGGGTCGTGCACACAGCGGACCGGACCGACGGACCACACCCGACGGCCCGGCCCCACCCGCACACCCGAGGAGCCCACCATGATCGTCGTCAGCGGAGCCACCGGAAACGTCGGCAGCGCCCTCATCGACCAACTCACCGCCACCGACACCCCCGTACGCGCCCTCGTCCGCGACCCCGGCCGCGCCCACCTGCCCGCCACCGCCGAGGTCACCAGCCTCACCGTCAGCGCCGACCCCGCCGACATGACCGCCCAGTTCGACGGCGCCGACGCCCTCTTCCTGCACGCCTCCGTCACCGGCGACCACACCGCCGCGTTCCTCGCCGCCGCCCGCACCGCAGGCGTCCAGCACGTCACCGTCCTGTCCAGCATCGCCGTCGAGGACGCACCCGACCCCGAACACGAGTCGTTCATCCACACCTGGCACCGCGCCCTCGAACAGGACGTCCGCGACAGCGGCCTCGACTGGACCTTCCTGCGCCCCGGCGTCTTCGCCACCAACACCCTCCAGTGGGTCCGGCAGATCCACGCGGGCGACACCGTACGCGGCCCCTACGCCCGAGGCCTCAACTCACCCATCCACGAAGCCGACATCGCCGCCGTCGCCCGCCACAGCCTCCTGGAGCGCCACACCGGCGCCGCCCACGTCCTCACCGGCCCCGAAGCCATCACCACCGAGGAACAGATCGCCGCCATCGCCCACGCCATCGGCCGCCCCCTCACCTACACCGAGATACCGCCCCAGGACGTCGTCCCCGACATGTTCCCCCTCATCCCCGCCGACCTGGTCCCCGGCTTCGTCGCCTCCCTCGCCGCCACCCTCGACACGGCCCCGCCCCTGACCACCACGGTCCAGACCATCACGGGCCGCCCGGCCCGCACCTACGCCCAGTGGGCCCAGGACCACGCGGACGACTTCCGTACGACGAACTGAGCGCCCGCACCAGCAACCACCGAGCCCGTCCGACGCTCAAGGACGAGGCGCGCGGCGCCGCCACGGTGCCCCGGCCCCCAGAAGGAGCGGGCCGGGGCAGCGCGTGCGCCGTCTGGAAGGAAGGGGCCGAGGCGCCCGTCCGGCCCCTGGAGGAGCGGGCCGAGGCCCCCGGCCTCTGGAAGGAGCGGGCCGGGGCAGCCCCCCCCCGCAAGGCCCGGCGCAGCCCCTAGCACCTCCACCCCGCGCAGACACGATTTCCCCGCACAGCCGTACCCCTTTCGGGTTCCGAAACCCCCACCCCACCGCACGCCCCACCCCCACCCACCAGGCTGGTGCCCCCGTCCGCCCACCGGAGGTCACCGCCCATGCGCACCCCGCCGCCCCTCGCCGGGGGCGCCCAAGGCCCCGACGCCCTCGGGCCCCTGCTCACCGTCACCCTGGACGCCCTCCGCGAAGGCGCGGCGGCCCGCGGCGGCCCCCTCCCGCCCGGCGGCCCCACCACCGTCGCCGCCCGCGTCCACGCCGCCGCCCACCCCCTGCTGCCCAGCCACGGCACCGGCGCCCACACCGCCCTGCGCACCCTCGTCCACGCCACCGCCCACGGCGCGGCCGACCCCGCCGAACCCCTCTGCGCGGCCCATCTGCACTGCCCCCCGCTCGCCCTCGCCGCAGCCGCCGACCTCGCCGCCTCCGCGCTCAACCCCTCCCTCGACTCCTGGGACCAGGCCCCCGCCGCCTCCGCCCTCGAAGCCCTCCTCACCACCACCCTCGCCACCGAAGTCCACGGCCGCGGCGACGCCCTCATCACCACCGGCGGCACCGAGTCCAACCAACTCGCCCTGCTCCTCGCCCGCGAACGCGCCACCGCCCACGGCCGCACCCTGCGCATCCTCACCGGCGCCAACGCCCACCACTCCCTGCACCGCGCCGCCTGGCTCCTCGGCCTGCCCGCCCCCGTCACCGTGCCCGCCCCCACCGGCGTCCTCGACCCCGCCGCCCTCGCCACCGCCCTCGCCACCCACACCGCCGACGACACCGACCTCCTCGTCACCGCCACCGCCGGCACCACCGACGCCGGCCTCATCGACCCCCTCACCACCATCGCCGACCTGTGCGCCACCCACGGCGCCCGCCTCCACACCGACGCCGCCTACGGCGCCGGACTCCTCTTCAGCGACACCCACCGCGCCAAGCTCCACGGCCTCGACCGCGCCGACACCGTCACCCTCGACCTGCACAAACTCGGCTGGCAGCCCGCCGCAGCCGGCATCCTCACCGTCCGCGACCCCACCGACACCCACGCCCTCACCCACCGCGCCGACTACCTCAACGCCGACGACGACACCGAAGCAGGCCTCCCCGACCTCCTCGGCCGCTCCCTGCGCACCACCCGCCGCCCCGACGCACTCAAGATCGCCATCACCCTCAAGGCCCTCGGCCGCACCGGACTCGGCGCCCTCGTCGACCACGTCTGCGACCAGGCCCGCCGCCTCGCCGACGACATCGCCGCCCACCCCCGCTTCGACCTCTACGCCGCCCCCACCATCAGCACCGTCCTCTTCCGGCCCACCCACGCCGACGACGACCACATCGCCCACATCCGCCGCACCCTCCTCACCGACGGCACCGCCGTCCTCGGCCGCGCCCAACTCGACGGCCGCCGCTGGCTCAAAGCCACCCTCCTCAACCCCCACACCACCCCCGACGACCTCACCACCCTGCTCAAGCTCGTGGAAGGAACCACCCCCCGATGACCCCGACCCGCCCACCAGGCGCCCCCGACCAGGCCACCCCGGCACCCACCACCCCCGACAACCCCCGCGACCTGGTCGGCATCGGCATCGGCCCCTTCAACCTCTCCCTCGCCGCCCTCGCCCAGCCCCTCGGCCTCGACACCGCCTTCTACGAACAGCGCCCCGCCTTCCACTGGCACCCCGGCCTCCTCATCGACGGCGCCACCCTCCAAGTCCCCTTCCTCGCCGACCTCGTGACCCTCGCCGACCCCGCGAGCCCCTGGTCGTTCCTCAACTACCTCAAGACCCGCGAACGCCTCTACCCCTTCTACTTCGCCGAGCGCTTCCACATCCAGCGCGCCGAATACGACGCCTACTGCCGCTGGGTCAGCGACAACCTCCCCCAGCTCCACTACGGCCACCAGATCGACGCCGTCCGCTGGAACCCCGAACGCGACCTGTTCGACGTCGACTTCACCCAACTCGACGCCGACGGCGAAGCCGAAGCCCTCGGCCGCACCCACGCCAAGAACATCGTCCTCGGCATCGGCACCGCCCCCCACGTCCCCGAACCCCTCAAGCCCCTCGCCGACGCCCCCACCGTCCCCGTCATCCACGCCGCCGACTACCTCCTGCACCGCGACCGCTTCCTCACCGCCGACCACATCACCGTCATCGGCTCGGGACAGTCCGGCGCCGAAGTCTTCCTCGACCTCCTCCGCCACCGCCCCCCGGGCGCCGAAAAACTCCACTGGCTCGCCCGCACCCCCGCCTTCGCCCCCATGGAGTACTCCAAGCTCGGCCTGGAACACTTCACCCCCGACTACACCCGCTACTTCCACGCCCTGCCCGAAACCGTCCGCGACCAACTCGTCCCCGGCCAGTGGCAACTCCACAAGGGCATCGACGCCGACACCATCGCCGCCATCCACGACGAGCTCTACCGACGCACCCTCCACGGCGGCTGGCCCGACGCCGTCCTCACCCCCGGCGTCAACGTCCGCACCGCCGGACGCGTCGCCACCACCCGCGTCGAACTCCACCTCGAACACGTCGAACAAGGCACCCGCTCCCGCCTCACCACCGACGCCGTCATCCTCGCCACCGGCTACCGCGAACGCCCCCTCGACCGCCTCCTCGCCGGACTCGACCCCTACCTCCGCCGCGACTCCGCCGAACGCCCCCGCATCGACGAACACCACCGCCTCGCCCTCGACCCCTCCATCACCGGCACCGTCTACGTACAGAACGCCGAACGCCACACCCACGGCGTCGGCGCCCCCGACCTCGGCCTCGCCGCCTGGCGCAGCGCAGGCATCCTCAACTCCCTCACCGGCACAGAGCCCTACCCCCAGCCCCAGCGCACCGCCTTCACCCACTTCGGCCTCCACCAGCCGACGCACCGCACCACCCCCCGCCCCGGCGGAGAACACCGCGGCACCCTCGTCCACCTGAAGAACTGACCCCCAGGCCCGGACCCCAGGCCCGGACCCAGGCCCCACCCCCCCCGGGCCCTCAGCCCCCGGCCACCTCGGCCAGCGCCCCCACCGGCGCCACCACCCGCCCCGACCGCGGACACGACCACACCGCCACACTCCCGACCACCCGCGCACCCAACGGATGACCCAGCGGATGGTCGGGACACTCCGGCCACGTCGCCGGCAACAACAACGCCGCCAACGCCTCCACCGCCCAGTCCTTCACCTGCTCCGCCAACTCCGCCACCTGCTCCGCCGGACCCACCCCCGCAGGCACCGAAACCCCCACCCCCGAACCGTCCGCCTCGTACAGCATCACCAGCGGATCCCCGTCGAAGTCCACCTCCTCACGGACGATCGGCTGCACCGCACACGTGGCCGACAGATCACGCCGCACCACCGCCAGCGCGGCAGCAAGATCCTCATGCATCGCGACAACCCCCGCCTCAGAACACCGGAATCCCCGCACGCGTCAACCGCCAGTCCACCCGCGCGAATTCCGCCGGATCCACCGTGCCCTTCGCCTTCACCCACGCGATGATCGTGTTACGGATCTCGTCCGAATGCGCCCACACCTGCCGGGCCCTCGCCACATGCGGGAAATTGCCACCCCCGCTCGCCCGGTAGTTGTTCACCGCCAACACGAACTCCGCCGCCGGATCCACCGGCTTCCCCTCGAACCGCAACCCCACGATCCGCGAACCCACCGGCTGCGCGATGTCCACGTCGTACGCGACCCCGTACAACGCGTCGTAGTTGTAGTCCGGCACCCCGTCCGCGTTCGTCAGCCCCGCCGGATCCACCGGCGCGTCCGGAGCCGTCCGCACGTAGTAGCGCGCCGAGAACTCCAGATAGTCCTTCAACTGCGCACCCGTCAGCACACGCGCCTCCAGCGTGTTCTCGAACGGATACAGACCCGCCGCGTCCCGGATCGTCACCTCACCCGCCGGAATGCCTGCCGTCCGCGAGAAGCACGACGCCTGCGACACCACCGGAAGCTTCCCGTACGCACCCCCCGCCAGCGCCACCCGCACCGTCTCCGCCTGCACATGACTGATCAGATCAATGATCGGCACATCCTTGTACGGCCCCTCCGCCGTACTCATCGCCGCCTTCGACGTACCGATCACCTGATTGACATAAGCCACGACCTTCCGGTGCTCACCCGCGAGCAGCCGCGTAATGCGCTCGTCCTCCGCCACCGCGTTGGAGTTCAGGACCTTCGCCCCCACCTTCTCCACCCGCCAACGGCCCTTCGACCACACCACGTCGAAGTCGAACAACGTCAGCCGCTGCCCCCACTTCAACGGCTCCGAAAGCACCACCTTCCGGCCCGTCGCCTCGTTCTCGACCACATACTCCGGAATCTCCGTATGCGCGTGCCCCACCAGAATCGCGTCGATCCCCGGCACCTGCCGCGCCACCAACGCCGCCGCGTTCTCCACATACGGCAACTGATCCCCGTACGACGACGTACCGCTCGACCCCGAATGCGCCGACACGATCACCACGTCCGCACCCATCGAACGCAGCCGCGGCACCCACTTCGCCGCCTGCTCCTCAAGCCCCGGAAACGTCATCTTGCCCTGAACATGAGCCTTGTCCCAGATCGCGATCCCCGGATTCGTCAGACCGAGCACCGCGACCCGCACATCCCGCCCGTGCGGCGTACGCAACCGATGCATGCTGTACGGCGGAAAAGCAGGCCGCTGTGACTTCGCATCCAACGCGTTCGCCCCGAGCAACGGGAAATCACACTGCTCCTGGAACTTCCGCAACACCGGAATCCCGTAATTGAACTCATGGTTCCCGAGCGCCGCCGCGTTATACCCGATCGCGTTCATCGCCCGCGCCATCGGATGCACCGGACCCCGCGCCGCGGTGATCGGATCCACCTTCGCGTAGTAGTACGCCAACTGCGTACCCTGAATCGTGTCACCCGCGTCGATCAGCAGCGTATTGCGACGCCCCTTCTCCGCACGCACCCGCGACACCAACGTCGAGACCTTCGCCAGACCCACATCGTTGTGGTTCTTGTCGTCGAACTCCCGGTCCGTGAAGTAATCCCAGTTGAAGACGTTCCCGTGCAGATCCGTCGTCCCCATCACCGTGAACGAATACCGCCCCGGCCCCTTGCCCGGCCGCGCCGCGGGCGCCGCCCCGGCGGACGCCGCAGGACCCACGAGCGCCACCCCCGCACCCGCGGCGGCGGAACTACCCAGGAACGACCTTCTGTCGAGCGGCATCGAAACTCCCTCACGAACCCTCATGATCCACACGCCCTGACGACGCGCGTAGATTCTGGCCCAGAAGCCCCCCACGACAACACCCCCACGAGGTTTCGATCCGATGACCACCCCGAACCCCGCCCCGGTGCCACAGTGGAACCCATGACCACCCACGAACAGACACCCACCACCCCCTACGGCACCCCCGACGCCCCCCGCGTAGCGGTCCGCGGCGAAGCCCGCCTCGAAGTCGACCCCGAAATCGCCCGCATCGGCATCACCGTCAACGCCCGAGGCACCGACCGCCGCGACGCCCTCACCCACCTCACCCGCCGCAACACCGACGTCATCACCCTCATCAAAACCTACGGCGAAGCCGTCGAGCGCATCGAAACAGGCGCCTTCTCCATCACCCCCGAACTCACCAAACGCGGCAAAGGAGAACGCGTCCGCACCTACCACGGCCGCGTCCACATCAGCGCCGAACTCACCGACTTCACCGCACTCGGCGAACTCACCACCCGCATCGCCGACCTCGACCTCACCCACGTCGACGGCCCCTACTGGTCCCTGCGCCCCACCTCACCCGCCCACCGCACCGCCCGCCAACAAGCCGTCAAAGAAGCCGTCCAACGCGCCCGCGAATACGCCGAAGCCCTCGGCACCACCCTCGACGCCCTCGTCGAACTCGCCGACATCGGCGCCGACCACACCCCCGACTACGCCTACCCCGCACCCCCCGGAATGGCCCGCGCCGCCTTCGCCGGCGGCCCCGAAGCCGCCCCCGCACTCGACCTCGAACCCCAACGCCAGTCCGTCTACGCCCAAGTCAACGCACGCTTCACCATGAACCCCCCACGACTGTGAGCCACCGCACCACCCGCCCCCGTCATCACACACCACCCCATCGACCCTTGAACATGCTCATCAGAGCGTGCCCGCGCACACTTCAACAGTTGTCAAGAGCCTTTCACCCAACGGTTGTTGAGTAGTCACGCCCAACCAATCCTCTACCGACCAGTAAGGCCTACTGTCGAAGACATGCGCCGAGCGAAAATCGTTTGCACCCTGGGACCCGCCACCGACACCTACGACCAGATCAAGGCCCTGGTCGAAGCCGGAATGGACGTGGCACGCTTCAACCTCAGCCACGGCAGCTACGCCGACCACGAGGACCGCTACCAGCGCGTGCGCAAGGCCGCCGACGAGACCGGCCGCAGCGTCGGCATCCTCGCCGACCTTCAAGGCCCGAAGATCCGCCTCGGCCGCTTCACCGAAGGCCCCGTACTCCTCGAACGCGGCGACGAGTTCACCATCACCGTCGAACCCGACGTCCCCGGCGACCGCCACATCTGCGGCACCACCTACACCGGCCTCGCCGACGACGTCACCACCGGCGAACGCATCCTCGTCGACGACGGCAAAGTCACCCTCGAAGTCACCGCCGTCGACGGCCCCCGCGTCACCACCACCGTCATCGAAGGCGGCATGGTCTCCGACAACAAGGGCCTCAACCTCCCCGGCGTCGCCGTCTCCGTCCCCGCCCTCTCCGACAAGGACGAAGCCGACCTCCGCTGGGCGCTGCGCACCGGCTTCGACGTCATCGCCCTCTCCTTCGTCCGCAGCGGCCGCGACATCGACGACGTCCACCGCATCATGGACGAGGAGAACCGCCGCCTCCCCGTCATCGCCAAGGTCGAAAAGCCCCAGGCCGTCGACGCCATCGACGACATCGTCGCCGCCTTCGACGGCATCATGGTCGCCCGCGGCGACCTCGGCGTCGAAATGCCCCTGGAACAGGTCCCCATCGTCCAGAAGCGCGCCGTCAAACTCGCCAAGCGCAACGCCAAGCCCGTCATCGTCGCCACCCAGATGCTCGACTCGATGATCGACAACTCCCGGCCCACCCGCGCCGAAGCCAGCGACGTCGCCAACGCCGTCATCGACGGCACCGACGCCGTCATGCTCTCCGGCGAGACCAGCGTCGGCAAATACCCCATCGAGACCGTCCGCACCATGGCCCGCATCGTCGAAGCCGCCGAGGAAGACATCCTCGCCAAGGGCCTCCCGCCCCTCACCGAACGCAACAAGCCCCGCACCCAGGGCGGCGCCGTCGCCCGCGCCGCCGCCGAAATGGGCGACTTCCTCGGCGCCAAGTTCCTCGTCGCCTTCACCCAGTCCGGCGACACCGTCAAGCGCCTCTCCCGCTACCGCTCCCCGATCCCCCTCCTGGCCTTCACCCCCGACCGGGCCACCCGCTCCCAGCTCAACCTCACCTGGGGCGTGGAGACCTTCCTCGGCCCGCACGTCGACTCCACCGACGCGATGGTCGCCCAGGTCGACGAGCACCTCCTCAAGATCGGCCGCTGCCGGCCGGGCGACACGGTCATCATCACGGCGGGCTCCCCGCCCGGAGTCTCCGGCTCCACGAACCTGGTCCGCGTCCACCACATCGGCGAGGCCTCCCGCTGACCCCGGGGCGGGTTCAGTACTTCGGCCCGACGTACGCGTCCATGAGGGCTACGGAGGCCCTGCGGGCGATGGATATGTTGAACGGGTCGCTGCCCCGCGCCAGGCTCGTCCACCCGACTCCGACCTTGTCCAAGGTGTCGGTGAAGAGCTTCCTGATGTCGTCGGACTTGTTGGTGAAGAAGTACCGGGGGTACTCATAGCGCTTCCGCTCGCCCGCGACGACCCGGGTGGTCCAGTTCGTGACCCGACACCCGTCGGAGTGGATGAGCCCCCGGATGAATTCCCAGGGGTACGCGTCGACGATGTCCTGTTGCCAGGATTCGAGAGCGATGGTTCGCTCGTGCTTCTTGCCGGGGCCGTGCTGTGGGAATAGGCACGGAAGGTGAGTCGAGTAAATCTTGATGTCGTGGCAGCCAACCTTGCGGGCTCTGCATGTCGAGCCGTCCGGGAAGACCGCTCTCACTACCCGTTCGCATTCGTCCATGAGACCCGGCCAAGAATCGTCACAGGTGATTCTGAGGCTGGGGGCTCTGTGGTCCGAGTGCTGGGAAATATAGCCGTCTCCCAGGTACCAGCCCAGAAGGTAGGAGTACGCCTTGGTGTCGAGCTTCCGTTTGTCACACCGTGGGCATTCATGGGGTCGCGCGAGCGGCAGCTCGCCTCGCCGGGCCCGGTCTCGGTGGAGCCATACCCCGACGGTGCTTGGCGGGAGACCTAGCTGACGTGCGACGTCAGCATTCCGCACTCCGCCGTGCAGCAGGGCCAATGCCTTCTGCCGCACCTCTGTGCCGTAAAGGTTCATGCGGCTACTCTGTGCGACGGATCGCATTCGTGTGCAGCAAAAAGCGGAGGTTCACGAGAACGTGATCCTCCGCTATTGAGCGTGCCGGGTACGGGATTCGAACCCGTATGTCCTTTCGGACAGATGTGTTTGAGACATCCGCGTAAGCCTATTCCGCCAACCCGGCCAGAGCGCGGCGCGCTCCCGGGAAGCATACCGGTTCACCTCCCGGCGTCGCAGCTAGGTACCCTGACGAGGCAGCGCACCTGCCATGAACGAGGAGCCCCCGTGACCCCGCCCGAGTCGCCCAAGGCCGTAGACGCGTCCGACGACAAGTCGCACGTCCCGCCCCTGACGACCCGCGTCGTCATCGCTGAGGACGAGGCACTGATCCGTCTCGACCTCAAGGAGATGCTGGAGGAGGAGGGCTACACGGTCGTCGGTGAGGCCGGTGACGGTGAGACCGCGATCGAGCTGGCCCGGGAGCACAAGCCGGACCTGGTGATCCTGGACGTGAAGATGCCCGTCCTGGACGGGATCTCCGCGGCGGAGAAGATCGCGGAGGAGTCGATCGCCCCGGTGCTGATGCTGACGGCGTTCTCGCAGCGGGACCTGGTGGAGCGCGCCCGGGACGCGGGGGCGATGGCGTACCTGGTGAAGCCGTTCAGCAAGAGTGACGTCGTACCGGCGATCGAGATGGCGGTGTCGCGGTTCACGGAGCTGAAGACGCTGGAGAAGGAGGTCGCGGACCTCACGCAGCGCCTGGAGACGCGGAAGCTGGTGGACCGGGCGAAGTCGATTCTGCAGACGGAGTACGGCCTGACGGAGCCGGCGGCGTTCCGGTGGATCCAGAAGACGTCGATGGATCGTCGTCTGTCGATGCAGCAGGTGGCGGAGGCGGTCATCGAGGACGCCGAGGAGAAGAAGGCGTCGAAGGGCTGAGCGGCGCGACCGGCCCCCGTCGGCGGGAGGCCGGAGAGAAGACCGCAGCGAGGGCGGTCACCCCACACCGGGGTGACCGCCCTCGCTGCGTACGGCCGGGGCCGGGCCTCGCTGCTCAGGGCCCAGGGGCCAGGCCTAGTCCTCGCCGAGGTAGGCCTTGCGGACGGATTCGTCGTGGAGGAGGTCGCGGCCGGTGCCGGAGAGGGCGATGCGGCCGACTTCCATGACGTGTCCGTGGTCGGCGAGGGAGAGCGCGGCTTGGGCGTTCTGTTCGACGAGCAGGATGGTGGTGCCTTGGGCCTTGAGTTCGCTGATGGTCTGCATGATCTTCTGCATCATGATCGGGGAGAGGCCCATGGAGGGTTCGTCGAGCATGAGCAGTTTGGGGCGTGACATGAGGGCGCGGCCCATGGCGAGCATTTGCTGTTCGCCGCCGGAGAGGGTGCCGGCGGCTTGTTTGCGGCGTTCGCCGAGGATGGGGAAGAGTTCGTAGGCGCGTTGGATGTCTTTGTCGATTCCTTCTTTGTCGTCGCGGAGGTAGGCGCCGAGGAGGAGGTTTTCGACGATGGTGAGGCGGGGGAAGATGTGTCGGCCTTCGGGGGAGTGGGCGAGTCCGAGGGCGACGATTTTGTGTGCGGGGACGCCGTGGAGGGGCTGTCCGTCGAAGTTGATTTTTCCGGCGGAGGGTTTGAGGAGGCCGGAGAGGGTGCGCAGGGTGGTGGTCTTGCCTGCGCCGTTGGTGCCGATGAGGGTGACGACTTGGCCGGCTTCGACGGTGAAGGAGATGCCTTTGACGGCTTCGATCTTGCCGTAGGCGACCCTGAGGTCTTCGACCTCCAGTAGTGCGGTCACTTGGCTGTTCCTTCCGGGCCGGTGGCGCGGGGGGCGCCGTCTTCCTCGTGGTGGGGTGGTTCCGGCGGGGTGTCGCTGAGGGGGGTGGCGGTGGCTTCCTGGTGGGCTTCGGCGGCTTCGACTTCGGCGACTTCGGCGGCGCCGGGTGCGCCTTCGAAGGGGGTGCCGAGGTAGGCGGCGATGACGCGTTCGTCGGCCTGGACGGTTTCGGAGCTGCCTTCGACGAGTTTTTCGCCCTGGACGAGGACGGCGACGCGGTCGCAGAGGTTGAAGATGAACCGCATGTCGTGCTCGATGACGAGGACGGCGATGCCTTGGTCGCGGATGGCGAAGACGAGTTCTTCGGCGGCGCGGGTTTCCTGGGGGTTCATGCCCGCGGTGGGTTCGTCGAGGAGGAGGAGTCCGGGTTCGCTGGCGAGAGCGCGGGCGATCTCCAGTTTCCGCTGTTCGCCGTACGGGAGGTTTCTGGAGAGGTGGTCGGCTTTGTGGGCGAGGCCGACGAATTCCAGGAGCTCCATGGCGCGGGCGTGGGAGGCCGCTTCGGCTCGTTTGAAGCCCGGTCCTCTGAGGAGTGCGCTCCAGAGGCCTTCCTTGGTCCTGGTGTGGCGTCCGACGAGGACGTTTTCCAGGACGGTCATGTTGGCGAAGAGCCGGATGTTCTGGAAGGTGCGGGCGATGCCTGCGTCGGTGACGAGGTGGGGTTTGGAGGGGAGGACGGTGCCTTTGTAGGCGACGGTGCCTTCGGTGGGGACGTAGAGGCCGGTGAGGCAGTTGAAGAAGGTGGTTTTTCCGGCGCCGTTGGGTCCGATGAGGCCGACGATTTCGCCGCTGTTGACGGTGAGGTCGACGGAGCGTACGGCGGTGAGGCCGCCGAAGCGCATGGTGACGCCGGTGGCTTGGAGGACGGTGGTCGTGGTGGTGGTCATGGTGGTCACGCCCCCGCCTTGCTGACGCCGACGGTGCCTTCGGGGAGTTTCTGCTGGTCGGGTACGTCGAGTTGGTCGGTCTCGTGGTATTCGAGCTGGGCGCGCTTGTTGGCGACGAGGCCTTCGGGGCGGAAGCGCATGAGCAGGATGAGGGCGAGGCCGAAGAGGAGGAGTTGGTAGTCCTCGAGGAATTGGAGTTTGGCGGGGATGAGGTAGAGCAGGGCGGCGCCGATGAGGGGTCCGCTGATGGTGCCCATGCCGCCGAGGATGACGGCGGCGAGGAGGAAGGCGGAGTTGGGTGGGACGGTGTTGGCGAAGAGGTATTGCTCGGGGGTGATGCTGTAGGAGACGTGGGCTTGGACGGTGCCGGCGAATCCGGCGAGGGTGGCGCCGAGGGCGAAGGCGATGAGTTTGACGCGGAAGCCGTTGATGCCCATGGCGGTGGCGGCGGTTTCGTCTTCGCGGATGGCGACCCAGGCGCGGCCGATGCGGGATTCGCCGCTGCGGCGGAAGACGAGGACGACGACGGCGGTGAAGAAGAGCATCAGCAGGTAGTAGTTGGCGGGTCTGCTGAGGGTGAAGCCGAGGATGTCGTGTTCGGTGCCGAGGTCCCAGCCGAGGATTTTGAGGTCGGGGATGTTGGGGATGCCTTGGGCGCCGTTGGTGAGGTCGGGGCCCGCGCTTCCGTTGAGGTTGTTCATGGTGATGCGGAAGATCTCGCCGAAGCCGAGGGTGACGATGGCGAGGTAGTCGCCGCGGAGGCGCAGGGTGGGGGCGCCGATGATGACGCCGAAGGCGAGGGAGACGGCGGCGCCGGTGAGGACGGCGGCCCAGAAGGGGAAGTGGACGTCGAAGGTGGAGGCGGGGGAGCCGGAGACGAGGGCGGCGGTGTAGGCGCCGACGCCGAGGAAGGCGACGTAGCCGAGGTCGAGGAGTCCGGCGAGGCCGACGACGACGTTCAGGCCGAGGGCGACGGTGGCGAAGATGAGGATGTTGACGCCGATGAGGGCGTAGCTGGCGTCGCTCTGGGTGAAGGGGAAGAGTGCGGCGGCGATGATGGCGGCGGTGAGGGTGACGTTGCGGTGTTTGGTGGTGAGGGTGTTGAGGCGGGGGATGAGTCCGGCGCGGTGGAGTGCGGTGGCGCCGAATCCGGCGGTGATGAGGAAGCCGATGAAGAGTTCGGTGTAGGCCTCGATGCCGTAGGCGAGGACGTAGAGGCCGATGCCGAAGGCGGCGGCGATGATGAGGATTTCGACGGCGTCGGGGAGGGGTTTGGCGCGTGGGGGTGCGGGCGCTTTGAGGCTGTGGCGCAGGCGGTGCCAGGGGTTGGTGGTGTTGTCGGTGTCGGGGGTGTCGGAGGGCAGGCCGAGGGCGCCGATGGTGGCGATGAGGGCGCCGATGCCGGAGACCCAGGCGCCGGGTTCGAGGTTGACGATGCCGCCGAGGTGGTCGGAGATGGCGCCCATGGTGTAGCCGGTGGAGCCGAGGACGCCGAGGGTGAGGAGGAGGGTGGGGCTGTTGGTGCCGCCGGGGAGGAGCCAGTTGAGTCCGCGGATGCGGTAGGCGGCGAGGGTGAAGAGGAGGGTGAGGGCGGCGCCGGTGAGGGTGATGAGTTGGAGGCCGCCGGGGTAGCCGGTGACGGTGAGGTCGCCGGGGAAGTCGTCGGTCCAGGTCCAGGCGAGGAAGGTGCCGATGAGGGCGGTGGCGGAGCCGATGAGGACGAGGAGGCGGGCGAGGGGTTCGGGGAGGGGGAGGGTGGAGATGGGGGCGCCGGTGTGGGTGGTGGCGAGCTGGGGGGCGTCCGGGGTGCTGGGGGTTTTGGTGGTCATGGGTATCACGCCCGATCCGCGACGCGTTCGCCTAGGAGCCCTTGGGGCCTGAGGAGGAGGACGAGGATGAGGAGGGCGAAGGCCCATACGTCCTTCCAGGCGCCGCCGCCGAACTGTTCCATGCCGGGTACGTCGCCCATGTAGCCGGTGGCGAGGGCTTCGGCGACGCCGAGGACGATGCCGCCGAGCATGGCGCCGTAGATGTTGCCGATGCCGCCGAGTACGGCTGCGGTGAAGGCTTTGAGGCCCATGATGAAGCCCATTTTGAAGCCGACTTGGCCGTTGTGGAGGCCGTATCCGACGGCGGCGATGGCGGCGAACGCGGCGCCGATGGCGAAGGCCATGACGATGATGCGGTCGGTGTTGATGCCCATGAGCTTGGCGGTGTCGGGGTCTTGTGCGGTGGCCTGCATGCCGCGTCCGGAGCGGGTTTTGTTGACGTACCAGCCGAGGATGAGCATGCAGGCGGGGGCGGCGATGATGAGGAAGAAGTCGCCGCGTTGGATGTCGGCGCCGAAGACGTGGACGGGGTCGCCGCTGAACTGTGGGAAGGAACGGTCCTTCTTGGCTTCGGGGTACCACTTCCATACGGCTTGCTGGAGCAGGATGGACAGGCCGATGGCGGTGATGAGGGGGGCGAGTCGTGGTGCTCCGCGCAGGGGGCGGTAGGCGAAGCGTTCGGCTGCGGTGCCGACGGCGACGGAGCAGATGATGCCGCCGATGATCATGATGGGGATCGAGGCGAGCAGCGAGAATCCGTCGGGGAGCCACAGGGAGACGGTGAGGGCGCCGAAGCCGCCGACCATGAAGATCTCGCCGTGGGCGAAGTTGATGAGCTGGACGATTCCGTAGACCATCGTGTAGCCGATCGCGATGAGACCGTACATCGCGCCGAGGATGAGTCCATTGGCCAGCTGTTGCGGCAGTTCGTTCACCGCAGGGCCTCCGTTGGATGGTTCGGATATGGCACCGCGCGGGAGCGCTGGTAGCGCGTCCCGCGCGGTCTTGTGTCAGTGGGTGTGGGCGCTGTTAGGCAGGCGCGCTGGAGTCCGCTGCGGCGGGGTGGCGCCCCGAAGGGGCGCGGGAGCTGCGCGACCGGCCGCGGACGGCCCGCAGGTTTGGCACAGCGTGTCCAGCGGAGAGGTGTTTAGCGGGGCTTGTAGGCCGCGCTGAACTTGGACTCCCACTTGTTGTCCTTGCTGACCTGGTAGGCGGTCATCATGGTGTTCGTGGTGTCGCCGTACTGGTCGAAGGAGACGTCGCCGGTGACGCCTTGGAACTTGACCTTGCTCATCGCTTCGAGGACCTTGACGCGGCCGTCGGAGGGGAGCTTTCCGCCGTTTCCGTCGACGGCGAGCTTTACTGCTTCGATGATGGACCAGGTGGCGTCGTAGGTGCCGCCGCCGTAGGTTTCCATGTTCTCTTTGTAGTTCTTGTTGTATTCCTCGATGAACTTCTTGGCGGAGTCCAGTTCCTCGACGGGCTTGCCGACGGAGGTGCCGAGGTCGCCGATGGCCTTCTTGTTGAGCTTGGGGAACTCTTCGCTCTTCATGCCGTCGCCGCCCATGAGGGGGATCTTGGCGCCGGATTCCTTGAGCTGCTGGCTGAGGGGGGCGGCTGCGGGGTATTCGCCGCCGTAGTAGACGGCTTCGGCGCCCTTGCCCTTGACCTGGGAGACGACGGACTTGAAGTCGCGGTCCTCGGGGTTGACGTGGTCCTGGCCGACGATCTTGCCGCCGAGGTCGGTGAAGGTGTCCTTGAAGGAGGCGGCGAGGCCGGCTCCGTAGGTCTTCTGGTCGTCGAGCAGGTAGACCTTCTTGATCTTCGCCTTCTGGAACAGGTACTGGGCGGCGAACTGGCCCTGGACCTGGTCGGTGGTGGCGGTGCGGAAGAAGGTCTTGAACTGGCGCTTGCGGTCGCCCTTCTTCCAGCCGTCGCCCTGGGTGAGCTCGGTGCCGGTGTTGGCGGGCGAGATCTGGGTGAGGTCGGCGTCGTTGAAGGGCTTCTGCATCGACTGGGAGACGCTGGAGTTCAGCGGGCCGACGACGCCGAGGACGCTCTTGTCGCTGATGAACTTCTGGGCGTTCTGGCCGCCGACGGAGGGCTGGGCCTGGTCGTCGAGGGGCTGGAGCTTGAACTCGACGCCGTCGACGGTGTTCTCCTTGTTGGCCGTCTTGACGGCCAGTTCGGCGGAGTTGCGCATGCCGATGCCGAGGGCGGAGAGGTCGCCGGTGAGGGGCGCGTCGAAGCCGATGACGACGGTCTTCTTGCCTCCGCTGCTGCTGTCGTCGTCCTTGTCCTTGTCGCGCGACCCGCAGGCGGTGAGGGTGAGGGCCCCGGTGGTCAACACCGTGGTGAGGATGAGCGCGGAACGGTTTCGCACGAGTGGTCCTTTCCCCAGGCGCGGCCCTCTGCTGAGGTGCCGTGAAGATCGCCGGGCCGTACTGGTGGTGGTACAGGGCCGTGCAATTCAGTTCGCGCCCGGCGGCGCGGTGACTGGCCGTGACTCTAAGGGCGCATTTGATCCTGGAGGAGTGGTCGGACCTAGGCTGTGACGCTCTTGTTATGACACGGAGTATTCCGCGCTGGAACGCAGGGGGTGGTTGTGGCGGAATCTGCACGCTTCGGCGCATCCGGCGCGCGGCGATGGGCAGGACTGTTTTCCGGTTTTACTCATGACGCCGGTGTTCGGGGGAGTGTGGGGGCCGAGTGCCGCGGAATGATCTCTTACGCGGGCGGCGGCGCCATTCGATCTTGATTTCATGATCGTGTCCGGATTGCGGAGTGTTACGCGGAAGAAAAGGAGGCGGGCATTCCGTGGCATGTTTCCGCATACGCGAATGTGCGCGGTCAGGAGTGTTTTCGCGGAGCACACCTGTTTTTCCGGTGAAGGCCGAAGCCCTCGCAAGGCGTGGCTGAGCCCGCTGCGCCGCGGCCGCCCGCCCCCAGCGGGAGCGGGCGGCCGAGACGATCGATCCCTCCGTGACGGAGAGCCGCGAACGGCGGGGCGGGGCACGGTATTTCAGCCCGCCCGGCGTTTGAGGACGAGGCCGGAGGCCGATGCGGTGACGGACGGGAGAGGAAGGCGCGTACGCCGACCGACGGCGGGGCCGGAGGCCGGTGCAGGGGCGGGCGGGGAGAGAAGACCCCGGCCGGGGTCAGGCCGTGGGCTCGGCCTCGGGGGCGTCACGGAGGAGGCAGGTGAGCCGCGCGCTGCACACCCGCTTCCCGCTCTCCTCGCTGACGACGATCTCGAACGTGGCCGTGGACCGCCCCAGATGCACCGGCGTGGCCACCCCCGTGACGAGCCCGGAGCGCACGCCCCGGTGGTGCGTGCAGTTCAGGTCGACGCCCACGGCGATCTTCCGGCTGCCGCCGTGCAGCATCGCGCCGATGGACCCGAGCGTCTCCGCGAGCACCGCGGACGCGCCGCCGTGCAGCAGCCCGTACGGCTGGGTGTTGCCCTCCACGGGCATCGTGCCGACCACGCGCTCGGCGGAGGCCTCCAGGATCTGTACGCCCATGCGGTTGCCGAGGTTCCCGGCGGAGAACAGGGCGCGCAGGTCGACGCCGAGTCCGGCGTACTCGTCGATGACCTCTTGCGGGAACTTCGTTGGCTGCTGCTCGCCCATGGGGCCGGGCTCCGTTCGTCGTCGACGTCTGAAGGACAGCTACGGCTGAGCGAACGCTCAGTCGGTGATCGATTGTTCCAGGCGTACGACGACGGACTTGCTGGCGGGGGTGTTGCTGGTGTCGGCCGTGGCGTCCAGCGGTACGAGGACGTTGGTCTCCGGGTAGTACGCCGCCGCGCAGCCGCGGGCCGTGGGGTAGTGCACGACGCGGAAGCCGGGCGCGCGCCGCTCCACGCCGTCCTGCCACTCGCTGACGAGGTCCACGTACGCGCCGTCGGCGACGCCGAGCGTCCGGGCGTCGGCGGCGTTGACGAGGACGACGCGGCGGCCGTTCTTGATGCCGCGGTAGCGGTCGTCGAGGCCGTAGATCGTGGTGTTGTACTGGTCGTGGGAGCGCAGCGTCTGGAGCAGCAGACGGCCCTCGGGCAGGGCCGGGTACTCGACGGGCGCGGCGGTGAAGTTGGCCTTGCCGGTGGCGGTGGGGAAGCGGCGCTCGTCGCGCGGGGCGTGCGGCAGGGTGAAGCCGCCGGGGCGGGCCACGCGCGCGTTGAAGTCCTCGAAGCCGGGGATCACGCGCGCGATGCGGTCGCGGACGGCGGCGTAGTCCTTCTCGAACTCCTCCCAGGGCGTGGCCGACGCGGGGCCGAGGGTGCGGCGTGCCAGGCGGCACACGATGGCGGGCTCCGAGAGGAGGTCGGGGCCCGCGGGCTTGAGGCGGCCGCGGGAGGCGTGGACCATGCCCATGGAGTCCTCGACGGTCACGAACTGTTCGCCGCTGCCCTGGAGGTCGCGTTCGGTGCGGCCGAGCGTCGGCAGGATCAGGGCGCGTGCGCCGGTGACGACGTGCGAGCGGTTGAGCTTGGTGGAGACGTGCACGGTCAGGCGGGCGCGCCGCATGGCCGCTTCGGTGACGTCGGTGTCGGGGGACGCGGAGACGAAGTTGCCGCCCATGGCGAAGAACACCTTCGCGTCGCCGTCGCGCAGCGCGCGGATGGCGCGGACGACGTCCAGGCCGTGGTGGCGCGGCGGCGCGAAGCCGAACTCCTTCTCCAGGGCATCCAGGAAGGCGGGCGCGGGGCGTTCGAAGATGCCCATCGTGCGGTCGCCCTGCACGTTGGAGTGGCCGCGGACGGGGCAGACGCCGGCGCCGGGGCGGCCGATGTTGCCGCGCAGGAGCAGGAAGTTGACGACCTCGCGGATGGTGGGCACGGCGTGCTTGTGCTGGGTCAGGCCCATCGCCCAGCACACGACGGTCCGCTCGGAGGCGAGGACCATGCGCAGCGCCCGCTCGATGTCGGCGCGCTCCAGGCCGGTGGCGGCGAGCGTCTCGTCCCAGTCGGCGGCGCGCGCGGCGGCGGCGAAGTCCTCGTAGCCGTGGGTGTGTTCGCGGACGAAGGCCTCGTCGACGGCGCCGTCGGTCTCCAGGACGAGCTTGTTGAGGAGACGGAAGAGGGCCTGGTCGCCGCCGAGGCGGATCTGCAGGAACAGGTCGGTGAGGGCGGTGCCCTTGAGCATGCCCTGGGGGGTCTGGGGGTTCTTGAAGCGTTCCAGGCCCGCTTCGGGCAGCGGGTTCACCGTGATGATCTTCGCGCCGCCCTGCTTGGCCTTCTCCAGGGCGGAGAGCATGCGGGGGTGGTTGGTGCCGGGGTTCTGCCCGGCGACGATGATCAGGTCCGCCTTGTAGAGGTCTTCCAGGAGGACGCTGCCCTTGCCGATGCCGATCGTCTCGGTCAGCGCGGAGCCCGACGACTCGTGGCACATGTTCGAGCAGTCGGGGAGGTTGTTCGTGCCGAGTTCGCGGGCGAACAGCTGGTAGAGGAACGCCGCTTCGTTGCTGGTGCGGCCGGAGGTGTAGAAGACCGCCTCGTCGGGGGAGTCGAGCGCGGTGAGTTCCTCGGCGATGATGTCGAAGGCGCGCTCCCACGACACGGCTTCGTAGCGGTCCGCGCCGTCGGCCAGGTACATGGGGTGGGTGAGGCGGCCCTGCTGGCCCAGCCAGTACCCGCTGCGGGTGGCGAGGCCGGCGACGGGGTGCGCGGCGAAGAAGTCGGGGGTGACGCGGCGCAGGGTGGCTTCCTCGGCGACCGCCTTCGCACCGTTCTCGCAGAATTCGGCCTTGTGGCGGTGGTCCGGCTCGGGCCAGGCGCAGCCGGGGCAGTCGAAGCCGTTCTTCTGGTTGACGCGCAGCAGGGTGAGGGCGGTGCGCCGCACGCCCATCTGCTGCTGTGCGATCCGCAGGGTGTGGCCGATGGCGGGCAGGCCGGCCGCGGCGTGTTGCGCGTCCGCGACCTGCGGGGCGTCCTGGACCGGGTCACCTTGGGGCGGCTTCGTCGCCATGGCCTGCTCCTCTTCGAGCGCATGTGCGTGCGGTGTGGCTCCGATCCTCCCACGGGGCGCCGGTGCCGCCGGTGCGCGGGGGCGACCTGGGGAGGTGTCCCCGGGTCCGGGCGGGCCCGACACCGGGGGCGGCCGGCGGCCGGGGCGGGGCCGAGTGTCAGTGGGGCGTGGCAGGATCGGGGGCGTGGCAGAGAAAGCATCGAAGAAGACCGAGAAGACGACCGCCGGCGATCGGCCGCGCCTGCTCCTGATGGACGGGCACTCCCTGGCCTACCGGGCGTTCTTCGCGCTGCCCGCGGAGAACTTCACGACGGCGACGGGCCAGCCGACGAACGCGATCTACGGCTTCGCGTCGATGCTGGCGAACACCCTGCGTGACGAGGCGCCCACGCACTTCGCGGTCGCGTTCGACGTGTCGCGCAAGACGTGGCGCTCGCAGGAGTTCGCGGAGTACAAGGCGAACCGCTCGAAGACCCCGGACGAGTTCAAGGGTCAGGTCGAGCTGATCGGCGAGCTGCTCGACGCGATGGGCGCGGTGCGCTTCGCGGTGGACGGCTTCGAGGCGGACGACGTCATCGCGACGCTCGCCACGCAGGCCGAGGCGGCGGGCTTCGAGGTCCTCATCGTCACGGGCGACCGGGACTCCTTCCAGCTGATCACCGAGCACGTGACGGTGCTGTATCCGACGAAGGGCGTCTCGGAGCTGACCCGCTTCACCCCGGACAAGGTCCAGGAGAAGTACGGCCTCACCCCGAGCCAGTACCCGGACTTCGCGGCGCTGCGCGGCGACCCCTCGGACAACCTCCCGGGCATCCCCGGCGTCGGCGAGAAGACGGCCGCGAAGTGGATCAACCAGTTCGGTTCCTTCGCGGAGCTCGTGGAGCGCGCCGACGAGGTCAAGGGCAAGGCCGGGCAGAACTTCCGCGACCACCTGGAGGCCGTGCAGCTGAACCGCCGGCTCACGGAGATGGTGCGGGACGTCGAGCTGTCCCGTACGGTCGCCGAGCTGGAGCGCGCTCCGTACGACCGCAAGGCCGTCGCGATGGTCCTGGACACCCTGGAGATCCGCAATCCGTCGCTGCGGGAGCGGCTGCTCGCGGTGGACCCGGGCGCGGAGGAGGCCGAGCAGGCCCCCGTCGCCGAGGGCGTGGCGGTGGACGGGGCGGTGCTCGGCACGGGCGAGGTGGCGCCGTGGCTCGCCGAGCACGGCAGGGCGGTCCTCGGTCTGGCGACGGTCGACTCCTGGTCGCTCGGTACGGGTTCGGTCACCGAGGTCGCGCTGGCCGCGGCCGCGGGGGCTGCCGCCTGGTTCGACCCGGCGCAGCTGGACGAGGCCGACGAGAAGGCATTCGCGTCCTGGCTGGCCGACGCCGACAAGCCGAAGGTGCTGAACAACGCGAAGGGGGTGATGCGCGTCTTCGCCGAGCACGGCTGGACCGTCGAGGGCGTCACCATGGACACCGCGCTCGCCGCGTATCTGGTGAAGCCGGGCCGCCGCTCCTTCGACCTGGAGGCGCTCGCGCTGGAGTACCTGGGCCGTGAGCTGGCGCCCGCCGCGGAGTCCGACGGGCAGCTTGCCTTCGGTACGGAGGACGACGAGCAGGCCGGTGCCGAGGCCCTGATGGTGCAGGCCCGCACGATCCTGGACCTGGGCACGGCGTTCGGCGAGAAGCTGCCGGAGGTCGGTGCGGCCGGGCTGCTCACCGATGTGGAGCTGCCGACGTCCGCGCTCCTGGCCCGCCTGGAGCGGCACGGCATCGCGGCGGACCGCGCGCATCTGGAGTCCATGGAGCAGCAGTTCGCGGGCGCCGTGCAGCAGGCGGTGAAGGAGGCGCACGCGGCGGCGGGCCACGAGTTCAACCTGGGCTCGCCCAAGCAGCTCCAGGAGGTCCTCTTCGGCGAGCTGGGCCTGCCCAAGACGAAGAAGACGAAGACCGGGTACACCACGGACGCCGACGCGCTCGCCTGGCTCGCCGCCCAGACGGACAACGAGCTGCCGGTGATCATGCTCCGCCACCGCGAGCAGGCGAAGCTGCGCGTCACCGTCGAGGGCCTGGTCAAGACGATCGCCGCGGACGGCCGCATCCACACGACGTACAACCAGACGGTGGCCGCCACCGGCCGTCTTTCGTCGACGGAGCCCAATCTGCAGAACATCCCGGTGCGCACGGACGAGGGCCGGGCGATCCGCCGCGGCTTCGTCGTCGGCGAGGGCTTCGAGTCCCTGATGACGGCGGACTACAGCCAGATCGAGCTGCGCGTGATGGCGCACCTGTCGGAGGACGAGGGCCTCATCGAGGCGTTCACGTCCGGCGAGGACCTGCACACGACGGTCGCCTCGCAGGTGTTCGGCGTGGCGGGCGCGGACGTGGACGCGGAGATGCGCCGCAAGATCAAGGCGATGTCGTACGGCCTGGCGTACGGCCTGTCGGCGTTCGGCCTCTCCCAGCAGCTGAACATCGAGGCGGCGGAGGCCCGCGCCCTGATGGACACGTACTTCGAGCGGTTCGGCGGGGTGCGCGACTATCTGCGCCGGGTCGTCGACGACGCCCGCGCCACGGGGTACACGGAGACGATGCTGGGCCGCCGCCGCTATCTGCCGGACCTCAACAGCGACAACCGCCAGCGCCGCGAGATGGCCGAGCGGATGGCGTTGAACGCGCCGATCCAGGGCACCGCGGCGGACATCGTCAAGGTCGCGATGCTGAACGTGGACCGGGCGCTGACCCAGGCGGAGCTGACCTCGCGGATGCTGCTCCAGGTCCATGACGAAATCGTCCTGGAGATCGCCCCGGGCGAGCGGGAGGCCGTCGAGGAGCTCGTGCGCCGCGAGATGGCCGGTGCGGTGTCGCTGCGCGCGCCGCTCGACGTGTCGGTGGGCGTGGGCCCCGACTGGGAGTCGGCCGCGCACTAGCCTCCGGGCCGGGGGGCCGAGATGCCCGGCCCCCCGGCGCCGCGAAGGGGCGCGGGGAACTGCGCGACCAGCCACAGCCGACCTGCTGACGCCCGACAGAGGTGAACGGTGCACGGCGGGCAGGCAAACCGGCACAGGGCTGTGACTGGCCAATCAGACAAAAACGGACGCGAACAGGTGTCTCGGCTCCGAGAGTTGTCGTAGTGTCGCCTGAGCCGTCCCCTGAGGGCACGCACGCGGGCGACGGGACGGCACGGGCACGTCGTCAAGGGGAGGGATTCACGGACATGGCGCCGGTATTCGGCAAGCGGCTGCGCAAGGCGACGGTGACCACCGCGGTCGCCGCCGCGGCGGTGGCGGCCCTGGCCGCCTCGCAGGCCCCGGGCGTGGCGACGACGGACCAGCCGCGTGACGAATGGGCCGCCGACTCCGCGCCGCCGCCGGACGGCGACTCCGCGACCGGTAACTCGCCGTACTACACGGACCTGCCGCCCCTCGAAAGCCCGGTGCCGCCCAGCGGCAAGCCCGGCGGCGGCGCCAAGGGCGACGCGGAGGCCGGCCTGCCCGCCACGGTCCTTGACGCGTACAAGAAGGCCGAGTCGGCCGTGCGCACGGCGAAGCCCGGCTGCAACCTCCCCTGGCAGCTGCTCGCCGCGATCGGCAAGGTCGAGTCGGGCCAGGCCCGCGGCGGCCGCGTCGACGGCGACGGCACGACCCTCACGCCGATCCTCGGCCCGGTCCTCGACGGCAACGGCTTCGCGAAGATCACGGACACCGACGGCGGCGCCTTCGACGGCGACACCACGCACGACCGTGCCGTCGGCCCCATGCAGTTCATCCCCTCGACCTGGGCGTCCTCCGGCAAGGACGGCAACGGCGACGGCAAGAAGGACCCGAACAACATCTACGACGCCGCGCTCGCCGCCGCGCACTACCTGTGCGGGAACGACCGCGACCTCGCCGTCAAGGACGACCTGCACGCCGCGATCCTCAGCTACAACCGGTCCACGGAGTATCTGAACACGGTCCTGTCGTGGCTGGAGTACTACCGCAAGGGCACCCACGAGATCCCCGACGGCACCGGTCAGCTGCCGGGCGACCGCAGCGACAACGACCAGCCGCGGCGGCCCGGCCCGACCACGCCGTCCTCCCCGCGCCCCGGCACCACCCCGGTGGAGCGCGAGGGCACGTACACCCCGCCGCCCAGCGGCGGCAAGCCGGGCGACGGCGGCGACGGCTCGCACAAGCCGCGGCCGCCCAAGCCCAGGCCCAAGCCGCCGTCCCCGCAGGAGCAGGTCTACGAGCTGAAGAACCTCGGCCCGGCCGAGCTCACCGCGACGGCGGGCGACGCCTTCGCCGAGCGCGTGCGGGTGTACGCCCAGACCGGCTCGGGCCGCGGGGTGCCCAAGGTGAAGATCCGGTTCACGATCAGCGGCAAGACGGACACGCGCTTCGAGGGCGGCGACCGCAGCGTCACCGTCGCCACGGACTCCCGGGGCGACGCCGTCTCGCCGAAGCTGCGGGCGGGCGAGACGACGGGCGGCTTCACCGTCCGCGCGCTGGTGGTGGGCCGCACCATCGACCCGGTCAAGGTGTCCGGCACCGTCACCGCCCGCAAGGCCGACAAGGTCGTGCGCACCAGCGACAAGCCGCTGACGTGCGTGGCGGGGCAGGCCTTCGCCGAGCGGGTCGAGGTCAAGGCGACGTACAAGAACAAGCCCGCGGCCGGTGTCGCCGCCACCGCCACGTTGATCAAGTCCAAGGAGAGCCCGGTCGTCGCCGACAAGGGCCCCTACTTCAAGGACGCCGACGGCAAGCCGGTCCGCACCCTCAAGGGCCTCACCACGGACGCCGACGGCAAGCTGCTGCTGCCGAAGATGTACGCCGACGAAGCGGCGGGCACGTATCTGCTGCGCATCGTCACCCAGGGTGGCGGCACGCTCCTCGTCGAGCTGGAGGTGACGGCACCCGTCACCGAGGAGCCGGAGGAGCCGGGCGAGCCGTCGTCGACCCCGTCGGGGACCGCGTCGCCGTCCGCGTCCACGTCGGCATCGGCGTCGCCGAGCACCTGACAGGCCCGCCCGGCACCCGCACCACCGAGACCGCCCCCGCACCCCGTACGGCGCGGGGGCGGTCCGCGTTCACCGCGGCCCGGCTCCGCGCGACCTGTTCTCATCTCGTCCGGGCGTTGCTACGGTGCCCCCGATCTGACGAATAGTCAGTTACGGACGGGCGGTCAGTCGCGTCCGGCCCCGAGCCCGCCCGGGAGGCCCCCATGCGTGCCCTCATCGCCGCCGCCACCGGTCTGGCCGTCGCCTTCGCCCTGGTCCTGACCGTCACGGCCATCGGCGCCCCGTCCGGCGAGACCTCGCCGAAACCGCTGCTCACCACCGTCCCCGAGCACCCCTAGGGAGGGCCGCGATGCGCCGCAAGGCCGGTCTGGTCCTGCTCGCCCTCGCCGTGTTCTTCGCGACCACGGCCCCACTGCTGCGCTGGTACGCCTTCCCGCGCCTGGTCAAGATCCCGCCCGGCCGGTACGAGACGATGGTCCTGGAGGCGAAGCCCGCGACCCTCATCGACTACGGCACGATGAAGGCCAAGAAGGTCCCCGAGGTCACCATCGTGCAGACCCTCAAGGGGAACGTGGAGGCCTCCGAGAAGATCGAGGAGAGCGCCGACCGCGACGTCGTGGTCTGGGACGCGCTGTCGTACGTCCAGGGACCCGACGGCAAGATGGTCTCCAAGATCCCCGAGCGGTACATCTTCGACGCCCACAGCCAGGAACCCGTCCACGCCACCGGCGAGATGGTCGACGGCGACCGGGTGCGGCGCGAGGGCATCGAGTTCAAATGGCCCTTCCTGACCAAGAAGCGGGACTACGAGTACTTCGACGCGCAGGCCCGCGTCACCAAGCCCATCCACTACGGGGGCACCCGCACCTTCCGGGGCGTCGAGGTCTACTACTTCGAGCAGACCATCCCCTGGACCAAGGTCCCCATGCCCAAGGCGCTCCCGGTCAAGGGCCTCACGGCCGAGGCCATCGCCAAGACGGGCACGACGCGCTGGTACACCACGGTCCGCAAGTTCTGGGTCGAGCCGACCACCGGGGCGCCCGTGTACGGCGAGGAGATCCACAAGGAGGAGCTGCGCGGCGGCACCCTGCTCGGCGACCGCGACAAGGTCACCGCGTTCTCCGGGCACGTGAAGATGCGCGAGGACTACATCCGCCACACCGTGGACCTGGTCAAGTCCCAGCGCGTCCTCGTCCTGCTCATGACCTCGTACCTGCCGTGGGGCTTCCTGGGCCTCGGCGTGCTCCTGCTGGCCCTCGCCCTGTGGCTGGAGGCGCGCGGCCGCACGCCCGGCGACCCGGAGCCGACGGGGGAGCCGGAACCCAGGCCGCAGCCGGTGAACGCCTGACCGTCAGGCCCGTTCGGCGCGCTCCTGGCGGGCCTTGGTGTACCGCGTGGGCGTGGCCCGCGCCGGGTCCTCGGGCCACGGGTGCTTCGGATAGCGGCCGCGCAGCTCCGCCCGCACCGAGCGGTAGCCGTCCCGCCAGAACGAGGCCAGGTCCGCGGTGACCGCCGCCGGGCGCCCCGCGGGCGACAGGAGGTGCACGAGGAGCGGCACCCCGGCCACCCGGGGCGTGTCGTCGAGCCCGAACAGCTCCTGGAGCTTCACCGCCAGCACCGGCTGCTCCGGATCCGTGTAGTCCACCCGGATCCGGGAGCCGCTCGGCACCTCCACGCGCTCCGGCGCCAGCTCGTCCAGGCGCACCGCCTCGCCGCCCGCCCACGGAAGGAGCCGCGTCAGTGCCTGCCCGGCCTCGATCCGGGCCAGGTCCGCGCGGCGCCGGGCCCGGCCGAGCTCCGGTTCGAGCCAGGCGTCGGGCGCGGCGAGCAGCGCCGCGTCGGACACGTCGGGCCAGGGCTCGCCCAGGTGCAGCCGCAGGAACCGCAGCCGGTCCCGCAGCGCGGCGGCGTCCTTGCTCCAGCGCAGCAGCGCCACGCCCTCCCGCCGCAGGCCCTCCAGCAGCGCCTCGCGCACGCGCCGGGGGTCGGGGTCCCGCAGCGGCCGCGCCGCGAGCTCCACCGCGCCGAGCCGCGCCACGTGCCGGGCGACCACGTCCCCCGCCGCCCAGGCGACCTCGTCGCCCTCCCCGTACAGGGAGGAGGCGGCGGCCCGTGCGACGTCCTCGTCGACGACCGCGCCGAGCCGTACGCGCGCGTGCCCGGCGCCGACGGGCCGGTCGGCCACCGCCACGGCCACCCAGGGCGCCCCGCCGAGCCCGGACCCGGGGCCCGCCTCGGCCCGGGTGCCGCCCGCCATCAGATACGTCCCGTCCGCCGCGCGCCGGGCGACGCGCTCGGGGAAGGCGAGGGCGGCCACGAGCCCGACGACGGCGTCGTCGCGCGAGCCGGGCGCGCGCGGCGCCGCGTCGGGGGCGGGCGCGGGGGAGCCGTCCGTGGCGGCGCCCACGGCCGCCGTGAGCCGGGACACCTCCGCGCGCCACCGCCCCGCGTATCCGTCGCCCCCGCGCCGGGCGCCGCGCAGGGCCGCCGCGAGGTCGTCGCCGTACTCCCGCGGAGGCTCCTCGCTCAGCAGCGCCACCGCCTCCGCGGCCCGGCGGGCGCCCACCCGCGGCGCGGCGTCCAGGAGGGCGCGCGCCAGCCGGGGGTGCACCCCCATCCGGGAAAGGCGCAGGCCCCGCTCCGTGGCCCGGCCCGTTTCCGCGTCGACCGCCCCGACGGCGGTCAGGACCTCGCGGGCGGCCGCCATGGCGCCTCGGGGCGGCGGGTCGAGCAGGGCGAGCCCGCTCGCGCCGGGGTCGCCCCAGCACGCCGCCTGGAGGGCGAACGCCGTCAGGTCCGCGACCTTGATCTCGGGGGCGGGGAAGCGCGGCAGGCGACCGTCCTCCGCCGGGGTCCAGCAGCGGTACACCGCGCCCGGCGCCTCGCGCCCGGCACGCCCCGCCCGCTGGCGCCCCGCGGCCTGCGAGGCCCGTACCGTCGTCAGGGCGCTGAGGCCGCGCGCATGGTCCACGCGCGGCTCCCGGGCCAGGCCCGAGTCGACCACCACCCGCACCCCCGGCACCGTCAGGGACGACTCGGCCACCGACGTCGCGAGCACCACGCGCCGCCGCTCGCCCCCGGCGAGCACCGCGTCCTGCACCTCGGCCGGGGCGCGCCCGTGCACCTGGAGGACCTCCACGTCGGGCAGGCCGGCCAGCTGCCCGGTGACGCGGCCGATCTCGCCGACCCCCGGCAGGAAGCACAGCACGTCGCCCGCGCGCTCCCGCAGCGCCCGCCGCACCACCGCGGCGACGTGGGAGAGCAGCGCGGGGTCCACGCGCAGGCCGTGCGGCGGCCGCACCGGGGCGGCCGGGGGCGCCCACACGACCTCCACGGGGTGGGCGACGCCCGCCGCCTCCACCACCGGTGCGCCCCCGAGGACGCGCGCCCAGCCGTCCGCGTCCGTCGTCGCGGACGCCGCCACCAGCTTCAGCTCCGGGCGCAGCGCCTCGCGCACGTCGATCAGGAAGGCCGCCGCGGTGTCCGCGTCCAGGTGCCGCTCGTGGCACTCGTCCAGGACGACGACGTCCACGCCCGCCAGCTCCTGGTCGCGTTGCAGCCGCTGGAGCAGGACGCCGGTCGTGACGACCTCCACGCGCGTGTGGGGGCCGACCACGCGCTCGCCGCGCACCGTGTAGCCGACGGTCCGGCCGACCTTCTCGCCGAGGAGCCACGCCATGCGGCGGGCGGCGGCGCGCGCCGCGATACGCCGGGGCTCGGCGACGACCACGCGCCGCACCGGTCCCTCACTCTCCGTGAGGCCCGCGAGGGCCAGCGGCACCAGGGTGGTCTTGCCCGTGCCGGGCGGCGCGCACAGCACGGCGGCTCCGGGCCCGTCGAGGGCGGCGCGCAGCGCGGGCAGCGCCTCGCGCACGGGCAGGTTCAGGGCGGCGTCACGGATCACGCCCCCAGTGTCGTACGGACCCGGCGGACGGCCGCCGGGCCCCCGGGGAACGTCAGTCCCGCTCGCACACGAAGATCGCGGTCCCCGGGATCAGGTTCCCGCGCAGCGGGGACCAGCCGCCCCACTCCTGGGTGTTCCACGCGGGCCACTCGGGCTCCACCAGGTCCACCAGGCGGAAACCGCCCGCGACCACGTCACGGACCCGGTCGCCGAGCGTCCTGTGGTGCTCGACGTAGACCGCGCTGCCGCTGTCGTCCTGCTCGACGTACGGCGTGCGGTCGAAGTACGAGGCGGCCACCGACAGGCCCTCGGGGCCCGGCTCGTCGGGGAACGCCCAGCGGATCGGGTGCGTCACGGAGAACACGAAGCGGCCGCCGGGCCGCAGCACCCGCCGCACCTCCCGCAGCACCCGCACCGGCTCCGCGACGAACGGCAGCGCCCCGTACGCGGAGCAGGCGAGGTCGAAGGAGCCGTCCGCGAAGGGCAGCACGCCCGCGTCCGCCTCCACCAGCGGCACCCGGCCGCCGTCGATCCGCAGGGCGTGCTGGAGCTGGCGGTGCGAGAGGTCGAGCGCCACGGGCCGCGCGCCCTGGCCGGCCAGCCAGCGCGAGCACTGGGCGGCGCCCGCGCCGATCTCCAGGACGTCCTTGCCCTTCAGGGCCTCCGCCGGGCCGAGCAGCTCGGCCTCGACCTCGTCGAGCCCCTCGGGGCCCCAGACGAAACGGTCGTCGCCGAGGAACGTGCCGTGCTCGATCTGGTACTCGTCGGCGTTCCGGTCCCACCAGCCCCGATTGGCGCGCACACTCTCGGTGACGTCGGAGTCACGGCGGGTGGCCTCGGGCTCGGACGTGTCGGGCTCTTGGATGATCTGCTCCCTCGTCGGTACGCTGCGGGCGCCGCCGTCCGGAGGGCGACGCGGCAGAGCGCGCTGCGGCCGGTGTGGCCTCATGGAACTGGATTTGTGCCGGGTATGCGGCGTTCCGCCCCGGGTGTGCGCCTTCGCGCATTGACCCTGTCGGGCGGCCCCCGTATGCTACAAGTTGCGCTGCGAGCTTGCGTTCCTCAGACATAGCAGGCTGCGCTCGCGTCTGTATGTATGTCCCCTCGGTTGTCGAGGCGCTTTCCGTGTCCTTCGGGATCACGGAAGCCGGCGTCTCCTAAGCTGTCCGGCTTCTGCAGAGCGAAACGGGCTCCGGCGTATGCAGTACCTACGACTTCAATGTCCGTACCGGAGCCCTTTCCCACATGACGAGCAGCACCGAGACCACCGCCACCACCCCGCAGGTTGCGGTCAACGACATCGGTAACGAGGAAGCCTTCCTCGCCGCGATCGACGAGACGATCAAGTACTTCAACGACGGCGACATCGTCGACGGCGTCATCGTGAAGGTCGACCGGGACGAGGTCCTGCTCGACATCGGTTACAAGACCGAAGGCGTCATCCCGAGCCGCGAGCTCTCCATCAAGCACGACGTCGACCCGAACGAGGTCGTCGCGGTTGGTGACGAGATCGAGGCCCTGGTTCTCCAGAAGGAGGACAAGGAAGGTCGCCTGATCCTCTCGAAGAAGCGCGCCCAGTACGAGCGTGCCTGGGGCACCATCGAGAAGATCAAGGAAGAAGACGGCATCGTCACCGGTACCGTCATCGAGGTCGTCAAGGGTGGTCTCATCCTCGACATCGGCCTCCGCGGCTTCCTCCCGGCCTCCCTGGTCGAGATGCGCCGTGTTCGCGACCTCCAGCCCTACGTGGGCAAGGAGCTCGAGGCGAAGATCATCGAGCTGGACAAGAACCGCAACAACGTGGTCCTGTCCCGCCGCGCCTGGCTGGAGCAGACCCAGAGCGAGGTCCGTCAGACCTTCCTCACCACCCTCCAGAAGGGTCAGGTGCGCTCCGGCGTCGTCTCCTCCATCGTCAACTTCGGTGCCTTCGTGGACCTGGGTGGCGTCGACGGTCTCGTCCACGTCTCCGAGCTGTCCTGGAAGCACATCGACCACCCCTCCGAGGTCGTCGAGGTCGGCCAGGAGGTCACGGTCGAGGTCCTGGACGTCGACATGGACCGCGAGCGCGTCTCCCTGTCGCTCAAGGCGACCCAGGAAGACCCGTGGCAGCAGTTCGCCCGCACCCACCAGATCGGCCAGGTCGTGCCCGGTAAGGTCACGAAGCTGGTTCCGTTCGGTGCGTTCGTCCGCGTGGACGAGGGCATCGAGGGTCTGGTCCACATCTCCGAGCTGGCCGAGCGCCACGTGGAGATCCCGGAGCAGGTCGTCCAGGTCAACGACGAGATCTTCGTCAAGGTCATCGACATCGACCTCGAGCGTCGCCGGATCTCGCTGTCCCTGAAGCAGGCCAACGAGTCCTTCGGTGCCGACCCGGCGTCGGTCGAGTTCGACCCGACCCTGTACGGCATGGCCGCGTCCTACGACGACCAGGGCAACTACATCTACCCCGAGGGCTTCGACCCGGAGACCAACGACTGGCTGGAGGGCTTCGACGCCCAGCGCGAGGCGTGGGAGACCCAGTACGCCGAGGCGCAGCAGCGCTTCGAGCAGCACCAGGCTCAGGTCATCAAGTCCCGCGAGGCCGACGCCCAGGCGGCGGCCGAGGGCGGCGACGCCGCGGCTGCGGCTCCGGCCGCTTCCGGTGGCGGCGGCGGTTCGTACTCCTCCGAGGGTGCGGACACCTCCGGCGCGCTGGCTTCGGACGAGGCGCTCGCCGCGCTTCGCGAGAAGCTCGCCGGCGGTCAGAGCTGACCGCACGCCGTTCACTGAGCGGTAGCTGAACGCCCTGTGGGCCCGCACTCTTCGGAGTGCGGGCCCACAGGCGTTCTGCCCTGTACTTCTTCTCCGGCTGCGGGTTGTTCTGGGCTGGTCGCGCCCACGCGGCGGAGCCGCAGGTTGTCACAGCCCCGCGCCCCTTCGGGGCGCTTCCCTGAGGGGCGCTGCTCTCCGGCAGGGCTGTTACGGCGTGACCGGGACGTTCGTCAGGCCCTTGCCGCCCTTGACCGTGTTGCTCGCGTAGACCGTCGTCCGACAGGACCCGCTCTGGTTGGTCACGTTGATCGCCAGCTGTTTGTCGCCCGTCGCGCCGGTCAGGTCGGACTTGTTGGCGCGGAACACCGTGCCGCATCCCCAGCCGGACTGTTGGGTGTGCGTCTCGAAGCCGTTGTTCGTGGTGTTCTTGCCGGTGTTGCCCTCGATGACGTAGTCGTTGCCCTTCACGTCGATCCACGAGTCGTCGTAGTTGTTGCCCGTCAGGCCCCTGCCGTCGAACGTGTTGCCCGCGACGCGGCCGCCCCGCGTGCCCTCCTTGAGGTCGACGGCCTCGCCGCCCACGTCCGGGCCGATGACGTTGTCCAGGATCGACACGTTGTCGCTCCTGTCGGAGAGGGTGTTCGCGGAGCCCACGTACACGCCCTCGCCCATGCCCCGGTCGTCGTTGCCGGTGTCGTAGACGCGGGAGTTCTTGATGACGCCGTCGGGGCTCGATCTGCGGAAGTGCACGCCCTCCATGTCCAGGCCGTGGACCGTCACGCCGTCCACCACGACACCGCGCGCGGAATCGATCATGATGCCCTTCTGGCCGCCGGTGACGGTGACGCCCTTGACCGTCCAGTACGAGGCCCCGTCCAGGTGCAGGCCGTAGCCGCCGCCCGCGGTCAGGACCGCCTTGGGGGAGCCGGTCAGGGTGATGCGGGCGCCGGAACGCGCGGCGGTCGTGGTCGTGAAGTTCCCGGAGTACGCGCCGTCGGCGAGGTGGATCGTGTCGCCGGGTGCCGCGGCGGCGAGGGCCGCCTTGAGCTGGGCGGCCGTGGAGACCTCGATGGTTCCGGCGGGCGCCCCGGGCCGCGCGTGCGCGGTGAGGGCGAGGCCGCCCGTGGCGGTGACGGCGGCCAGGACGGAGGCGAGCAGGGAGCGCGTGCGCATGGGGGGTCCCTTCCCGTGAACGGACGAAGCAGGTTCGTGTACGTGAATGATGGGCGGGATGCTGAACGCTGAACTGCTTCGAGACGGTAGAGGTGGGGCATGTGCGCGTCAAGGCCTGGGTCCGGGGCGGGCGAGCTGGCGTGCCAGGGCAGGCGAAAACCGTGAACTCGGCGCCTTTTGGGCCTAGTTCACGGATAAGAACGTCGCGGGGTGCCGGTTCCGGCGCTCCGGCGGGGGCGCGTCAGCCCTGCTCTTCGCGCGCCCTCGGCTCCGCGTCGCGCAGGCCCTGCTCCGTGCGCCCGGTGCGCGCTTCCGTGCGGTGGCCCCGCGCGATGTAGTCGCGTACGACCGCCTCGACGGCATCCTGCGGGGAGCCCACTCCGGCCAGGACCATCACCTCCACCACCAGTTCCGCGTCGAGACTGATGCTGACCTTGGCCACGGCTGCCCCCTTCGCTGCGTCGTACCCGGACCCTAACTGCTCAGGTGCTCACGGGATCGCCGACGGCGGGAATGCCCGCCTTCCACGGCGCGTTCTGCTCTATGAACACGAGGAGGAGCGGTCACTGTGCTTGATCCGCAGGGTTTGTACGCGTGGGAGCCCAAGGGGCTCGCGGTCGTCGACATGGCGCTTGCCCAGGAGTCGGCCGGTCTTGTCATGCTCTACCACTTCGACGGATACATCGACGCGGGCGAGACCGGCGACCAGATCGTCGAGCGGCTCGTGGACAACCTGCCCGGACAGGTCGTGGCCCGCTTCGACCACGACCGGCTCGTCGACTACCGCGCACGGCGCCCCCTGTTGACCTTCCAGCGCGACAAGTGGAGCGACTACGAGGAGCCCACCCTCGACGTGCGGCTGCTCCAGGACGCCACCGGCGCGCCCTTCCTGCTGCTCTCCGGCCCCGAGCCGGACATCGAGTGGGAGCGCTTCGCCGCCGCCGTCAAGGAGATCGTCGAACGGCTCGGCGTGCGCCTCTCGGTGAACTTCCACGGCATCCCGATGGGCGTCCCGCACACCCGTCCCGTCGGCCTCACCCCGCACGGCAACCGCACCGACCTGGTGCCGGGCCACGCCAGCCCCTTCGACGAGGCGCAGGTGCCCGGCAGCGCGGAGGCGCTCGTGGAGTACCGCCTGATGCAGGCGGGGCACGACGTGCTCGGCGTCGCCGCGCACGTGCCGCACTACGTGGCCCGGTCGGCGTACCCCGACGCGGCCCTGACCGTCCTGGAGGCGATCACCGCCGCCACCGGCCTCGTGCTGCCCTCGGCCGCGCACGCGCTGCGCACCGAGGCCCACCGCACGCAGACCGAGATCGACCGCCAGATCCAGGAGGGCGACGAGGAACTGGTCGCGCTCGTCCAGGGACTTGAGCACCAGTACGACGCCGCCGCGGGCGCGGAGTCGCGGGGCAACATGCTCGCCGAGCCCGTGGACATCCCGTCGGCGGACGAGATCGGCCGCGAGTTCGAGCGCTTCCTCGCGGAGCGGGAGGGCGACGGCTGACGGCAGGGCCTAAGCTGCCGGTCATGCTGAAGGTGGGTTTGACCGGCGGTATCGGCGCCGGCAAGAGCGAGGTGTCGCGGCTGCTCGTCGCGTCCGGGGCCGTCCTGATCGACGCCGACCGCATCGCGCGCGAGGTGGTGGCGCCCGGCACGGATGGGCTCGCCGAGGTCGTCGAGGCCTTCGGCGCGGACGTCCTCGCCGCGGACGGCTCCCTGGACCGGCCGAAGCTCGGGGCGATCGTCTTCTCCGACGCCGCGAAGCTGGCCGCGCTCAACGGCATCGTGCACCCCCGCGTGGGCGCGCGCTCGGCCGAGCTGGAGCGGGCGGCGGCCCCGGACGCGGTGGTCGTGCACGACGTGCCGCTGCTCACCGAGAACGGGCTCGCGCCGCTGTACGACCTGGTGATCGTCGTCGACGCGGCTCCCGCGACCCAACTCGACCGCCTGGTACGGCTGCGCGGCATGACCGAGGACGACGCCCGTGCCCGGATGGCCGCCCAGGCCACGCGCGAGAAGCGCCTGGAGATCGCCGACATCGTGATCGACAACGACGGCCCCCTCGACGACCTCGCCCCGCGCGTGGCAGCCGTGTGGCAGGACCTCCAGGAACGGGCGCGGAACGCCCCGTAGAGGCATGACGCGGGCTGAGCGGGCAGCGCCCGTAGGGGCGCGGGGCCGTGTCGATATGCGGCTCCGCCGCGCGGGCGCGACCAGCCACAGCGCTCCCGCAGCCGATCGACGTGTCCAGGGCGGCAATACCAGCGAAGCGCCGAAGCGCAGGAAGGGCGGGGCCGTGGCCGTATGGGCGGCGTTCACCGTAGTGGGCGGACTCGTGGCGCTGCTCGCGGGCGCCTACGGCCTCGACCGGACTCGGCGCGTCACCGAGGCCGGGGTGTGGGCGGAGGCGCTCGTCAAGGCGGTGCGGCAGGGCGCCGACCGGCCGGCGCTCCAGTTCGAGACGGCGGACGGGCAGGTCGTGGAGGTCCCCTCGCCGGTGCCGGTGAGCCGCAGACGGCCGCTGCGGGCGGGGCAGCGGGTGCCGATCGCCTACGACGCCGACGACCCCCGCGAGGTGGTGCTCCTTGGCCGCGAACGGCGCGGCCTCGACTGGACGTTCGTGGGGGCGGGCGCGGGCCTGGTGCTCGCTGGGCTCGTCCTCGTCGTCGTGGTGTAGGCCCCGCGACGGAGGCGGCTCGGGGCGTGGGGCCGCCCGCGCGATCGCCGCGGACGACCGTAGGGGAATATGCGCACGCCCCCGGGGCGTTAACGCGCAGAGGCGAGGGAAGGAGTCCGGCGTGCCCGAAAGCAGCCCGGAGAGTCATGTCATCGACTTCCGCGCGGCGGAGCAGCTCCTCGCCGCCCGGGATCCCCGGGGCGCGGTGAAGCTCCTCGACACGGTCATCGCCGCCCATCCGGAGAACACGGCGGCGCGTCTGCTGCGCGCCCGCGCCTTCTTCGCCTCCGCCCAACTGCGGGCGGCCGAGCTGGAGTTCAGCATCGTCCTGGAGCGCGAGCCGGACAACGCGTTCGCGCACTTCGCGCTCGCCCGCACCTACGAGCGCGCCCTGCGGCCCGACCAGGCCCGCCGCCACTTCCGGCTCGCGGCGGCGCTCGATCCGCAGCCGGACTATCTGGCGGCGGCGCGGTTCGACGACACGAACGGCCCCGGCCGCGGCGCGTGAAGGACCCGGCACGCCGCGTGGGGCACCGGGTGCGCCCAGGTCCGCGGCGGCTCGTACGGCGGCACCGGGTGCGCCCAGGTCCGCGGCGGCTCGTACGGCGGCACCGGGTGCGCTCAGGCCCGCGGCGGCTCGTACGGCGGCACGTCGCGCCCGGGCTGGAAGTGCGGCCCCTGCCGGATGTGGCGCAGGACGAGCGCCATGTCCACGGTGATCACCACCCACAGCACGCCGCACGCCGCGGCCCAGCCGGGGCGCCCGGCGAGCGCGAAGGCCACCGTGCCCGCGGTCGCCCAGATCAAGCCCCATACGCTGAACCAGAAGCGCATGCGCAAGGGGCTGCGTGCCGTGACCGGTTCACTGCCTGTGCGCATCGGACGTCATCTCCTCCTTCCAGGGTCCTCCCGGCGCGGGCGGAGCGGAAGGGGCGACCGAGGGGTAGGTGGGGCTGTGCTGGACGTGCTGCGGGCCGCGGCGGAGAGTGACGAGGGGCTCGCCGCGTGGCTGAAGGAGCTGGCGGACGCGGGGGAGCCGCGGATCGCCACCGTCCTGCCGGAGGCCGAGGAGCTGACGGAGGTCCTGTTCGACCTGGCCGTGCCCCACGAGGACGTCAACGAGATCGTGGCCCTGCGCGCGCACGTGCTCGGGCACGACGACACCCGGTGGCTCCTGGAGCGGTGCGTCGACGCCCTCGTGCGGGACCTGGGCGAGCCCGGGGCGCAGCCCCGGATGCCGGTGCTGCCCGAGGAGCTGGGCGAGTTGGGCAGCTGCTTCTACGTGTTCGTGTTCCTCGCCGCGCTGCCGTACGTGCGCGCGTACCACCGCCGTCGCGGCATACCCGAGGGCGTGGCCCGCCGCACCCTGGCCGACCTCGGGCGGCACATGGCCGTGCACCGCAGGGGGCACGGGGGCCGCGGCGTGCCGGTGCCCTCCTGGAACGCGCTGCACTTCCGGGGCGAGCTCTACCAGCTGGGGCGGCTGCAGTTCCAGCGGGCGCGGCTCGGCGCGCGCATGGGCGAGGCCGTCGCGCGGGCCGGTCTCGGCCTCGGGCCCCGGGACCTGTGTCTGAGCGTGCACATACCGGACTTCCACGGTCCGCTGTCGCCCGAGGCCTGTGACCGCTCGGTGGCGCTCGCCCGGGAGTTCTTCCCGCGCCACTTCCCCCAGGAGCGCTACGAGGTCGCGGTGTGCCACTCGTGGCTGCTCGACCCGCAGTTGAAGCGGTATCTGCCCGCCGAGGCGAACATCGTGCGCTTCCAGGACCGCTTCCGGCTCGCCACGACGTACGGCGACGAGGAGCCCGACGACACCGTGCCGATCGGCTTCGTCTTCGGCGACCGGGACCTGCCGGTGGCCGGGCTGCCGCGCCGCACCCGCGTGGAGCGGGCCGTCGGCGACCACCTGCGGGCGGGCGGCCACTGGTACGGCGGCCACGGCTGGTTCCGGCTGTAGCTCCGGGGCCCGGCCGCCCCTTCATCGCGTCGGCGCGCCGATCGGGTCAGGGGGCCGGGGGCAGACCCGGGGCGCCGCGGAGGCGCTCCAGTTCGCGGCGGTCCCGCTTCGTGGGGCGCCCCGTGCCGCGGTCGCGGATGCCCGCCGGGGCCACCGCCTCGCGCGGCGGCGGGGGCGGGCTGTTGTCCACGTAGCACTCGACGGCCACGGGGGCGCCCACCCGCTTGCGGATCACGCGCTTGACGATCACGATCCGCTCTCGGCCCCCGGCCTGGCGCAGCCGGACCTCGTCGCCGGGCTTCACGCCGTACGCGGGCTTCACGCGCTCGCCGTTGACCCGCACGTGCCCGCCCTTGCAGGCGGCCGCGCCCATCGAGCGGCTCTTGACCAGGCGTACCGACCAGATCCAGCTGTCGACGCGCACGGCGTTGCCCGTCGCGTCGCCTCCCGAAGTCTCCGAAGCCATGCGTCGACCTTAGTGCGGCATCGGTGCGGGCGGCCCGCGCGCACGGCGAGCCGTCCGGAATCCGCGAGCCACCGCACCCGATAATTCGGGATCATCACGGCAAAACGCACATGACAGCTGATCCCGAGGTGCTGCCCATGACGCCCGAAGAGCTCGCCACCACGGTCGACGGCCTGATGGACGGCTTGCACGCCGACCTCGTACGGCTGTCGTCGATCCCCTCGATCGCCTTCCCCGGATTTCCGAGCGGGCCCGTGGAGGAGGCCCACGACCTGGTCGCCGCGCTGCTGCGGGACGCCGGTGTGCCCGCCGTCGAGCGCATCGACCTGCCCGACACCGCCCCGGTCGTCTACGGCGAGATCCCGCCGCCCGACCCCGGCGCCCCGACCGTCCTGCTGTACGGCCACTACGACGTGCAGCCGCCCGGCGACGAGACGCTGTGGCGGTCGCCGCCCTTCGAGCCGACGCCCGTCGAAGGGGGCCTGCGCGCCCGGGGCATCGCCGACGACAAGTCCAACGTCATCGCGCACCTCGGGATGCTGCGTGCGTACGGGGGCCGCCCGCCCGTCGGGGTGAAGATCGTCGTCGAGGGCCAGGAGGAGTACGGCAGCGCCTTCGACGGCTATCCGCCCACCGACCCGGGGCGCTTCGCCTGCGACGCCATGGTCATCGCCGACCTCGGCAACCTCCGTCCCGGCACCCCCACCCTCACCACGGGCCTGCGCGGGGCCGCCGAGGTCGTCGTCGAGGTGCGCACCCTCGACGAGCCGCGCCACAGCGGCGAGTTCGGCGGCGCCGCGCCCGACGCGCTGCTCGTCCTGCTCAAGGCCCTGGCCACCCTCCACGACGTCCACGGCGACGTGGCCGTGGCGGGCCTGCGCCGCGAGGAGTGGACCGGGACCTCGTACACCGAGGAGGAGTTCCGCGACCTCGCGGGCGTGCGTGACGGCGTGCCGCTGATCGGCGGCGGCAGCCTCGGCGAGCGGCTGTGGAGCGGGCCCGCGATCACCGTGATCGGCCTGGACGCGCCCGGTGTGGAACACGCCGCCTCGGCGGTCGTGCCGCACGCGAGGGCGAAGCTGAACCTGCGCTTCCATCCCCGTCAGGACCCGCGCGAGGCACGGGACGCGCTCGTCGAGCACCTGCGGTCCCTCAGGCCCTTCGGCGTCCCGCTGACCGTCACGCCCGGCGACACCGGGCCCGGCTACGAGGCCACGACCGGCGGCCCCGCCTACCGCGCGGCGCTCGCCGCCCTCAAGGAGGCCTGGGGCGCGGACGCCTCGTACGTGGCGACGGGCGGCTCGATCCCGCTGGTCAACGGGCTCGCCGCGGCGGCGCCCGGCGCGGAGGTGCTGCTCTTCGGCGCCCAGGACAGCATGTGCAATCTGCACGCCCCGAACGAGCGCGTCCTCTTCTCCGAGCTGCGCAACACCGTCGTGGCCATGGGCGCCTTCGTGCGCGAGTACGCGGACGGCTTCCGCGCCGGTGACCGGACGGGAGGCACGGCATGACCGCGTCCCCGCCCGCACCCCCTCCCGCGCCCGCGCCCGAAGAGCCCGCCGCGAAGCGGAAGTTCACCTTCCCGAGCGCCCTGACCGTGCTCGCCGTCGTCACCGTGGCGGTGTGGCTGCTCGCCTTCCTGATCCCGTCGGGGGAGTACGACCGCAACGCCAAGGGCGCTCCCGTCCAGGGCAGTTACCACCGCGTCGCGGGCGACCAGTCCTTCGTGGACCGCCTCAACGACCTGTTCCTCGCGCCCGTCAACGGCCTGTACGGCATCCAGGACGCCGAGTCGGGACAGGTCGGCCCGGATCTGACCGGCGATCTGTACGGCAGCGCGGGCGTGTTCCTCTTCGTGCTCGCGATCGGCGCGTTCATCACCGTCGTCTTCGCCACCGGCGCCCTGGACCGGGGCATCGGCCGGCTCGCCCACCGGCTGCGCGAGCGCGGCGCGCTGCTCATCGCGGGCGTCATGGTCGTCTTCTCCGTCCTCGGCACCGTCGAGGGCTTCGCCGAGGAGACGCTCGGCTTCTACGGCCTGATCGTGCCGCTGATGCTGGCCCTCGGCTACGACCGCATGACGGCTGTCGGCGCGATCATCCTGGGCGCGGGCGTCGGCGTGCTGTGCTCGACGGTCAACCCCTTCGCGACCGGCGTGGCCTCCTCGGCGGCGGACATCTCCCTCGGCGACGGCATCGTGCTGCGGTTCGCGATGTGGCTGGTGCTCACGGGGGTGACGGTCGCGTACGTCGTCTGGTACGCGCGGCGCGTGCGGCGCGATCCCGGGCGCTCGCTCAGCGGATTCCTGCCGGGCGATCGCGAGCAGACGGCGGGCGCGGGGCGCACGGACGCCGAGGTGCCCGAGCTGACCGGGCTGCACAAGGCGATCCTCGTCGTCGTCGCCCTGGTCTTCGCCTTCATGATCTTCTCCGTGGTGCCGTGGTCGAGCGCGCTCACCGGGGACGCGGACGCGAAGCCGTACGGCTTCGAACTCGACTGGTCCTTCCCGCAGCTCGCCGCCCTGTTCCTGTGCGCGGCGGTGCTCGTGGGCCTGGTCGCGCGGATGGGGGAGCAGAAGCTGAGCGCGACCGTCATCCAGGGCGCGGCCGACTTCATCTCGCCCGCCCTGGTGATCGTCCTGGCCCGGGGCGTCACCGTGATCATGAACAACTCGCGGGTCACGGACACGGTCCTGCACTCGATCGAGGGCGTGGTCAAGGGGACGTCGTCCGGGGTGTTCGCGGTGATCGTGTTCGTGGTGAACCTGCCGCTCGCGTTCCTGATCCCGTCCACGTCCGGGCACGCCACGCTCGCCATGCCGATCCTCGCGCCGCTCGCGGACTTCGCCGGGGTGTCGCGGTCGGTCGTCGTCACCGCCTGGGCGGCGGCCAGCGGGTGGATGAACCTCTGGGTACCGACCACCGCCGTGACCATCGGCGGCGTCGCCCTGGCGAAGGTGGGCTACGACCGGTACCTGCGGTTCGTGTGGCCGCTGCTGGCGATCCTGCTCGTGCTGATCTGCGGGTTCGTGGCATTGGGGGCGGCGGTGACGTGACGAGGGGCTCGTCCCCGAACCCGCCCCTTCCCGAAACCGGGGGGCTCTGCCCCCTGGACCCCCGTCCATCGGCCTTCGGCCTCGTCCTCACACGCCGGACGGGCTGAATTTCTCCCGGGAGCCCGGATGCCGTCCCAGGCCATCGTCCGCAGTGTCCTCGTCGCCGTGCTCGGTCTGTGCGCACTGGCCGCCGCCCCCTCGCCCGACTCCAGGGCACCGCGCGACGACGTCTCCTTCTGGGTGAACCCGGACACCAGCGCCGCCCGGCAGGCCTCCGCGTGGCTGCGGCAGGGGCGGTTCTCCGACGCCTGGGCGGTGGCCCGCATCGCGGTGCGGCCGCAGGCCGAGTGGCTGAGCAAGGACGGGCCGGAGCCGGTGGTGCGGTCGCTCGTGCGGCGGGCGGCCGCGGCGGGGCGCACCGCCGTGCTCGTCACGTACTTCATCCCGGACCGCGACTGCGGCGCCTACTCGGCGGGCGGCGCGCGCGACGCGGCCCACTACCGGGCGTGGATCGACCGCTTCGCGGCCGGGCTCGGGGCGCACGGCGCGTACGTGGTCGTCGAACCCGACGCGGTGGCCCTCGCGGTGGCGGGCTGCGCGGGCGCCGACACCGACGAGCGGTACGGACTGCTCGCCTACGCGGTGGACCGGCTCAAGCGGCAGCCGGGCACCAAGGTGTACGTCGACGCGGGCAACGCCACCTGGATCCCGCAGGTGAAGCGGCTCGTCGCCCCGCTGCGGCAGGCGGGCGTGGACCGTGCCGACGGCTTCGCCCTGAACGTGTCCAACTTCCACACCGACGCGGTGAGCGCGGAGTACGGGCACCGGCTCGCGCGGGCGCTCGGCGGCGATCCGCACTTCGTGATCGACTCCAGCCGCAACGGCAACGGCCCGTACGCGGGCGTCGAGCCGTGGTGCAACCCGCCGGGGCGCGCCCTCGGCACCGCCCCCACCACCCGCACCGGCGTCCCCGCCGTCGACGCCTATCTGTGGGTGAAGCGCCCCGGCGAGTCCGACGGGACCTGCCGGGGCGGGCCCGTGGCCGGCGGCTGGTGGCCGCGGTACGCGCTGGAGCTCGCGCGGAACTCCCGCATCTGACGGCGCGGCGCGGGGCGGCGCGGCACGGGCGGGCGGGGGGTCAGGGCCGCCAGTCGTAGCGCACGTCCGGCTCGCCCTCCTCGTTGTCGCCGTCCGTCCACTGGGTGGGGGTGAAGCCGTGGCGTTCGTAGAACCGCCGGGCGGGCGCGTTGACCTGGAAGGTCCACAGGGTCAGGCCGTCCGGGCTGCGCTCCTTGGCGAGGGCGACGAAGCGGTCGCCGATGCCGCGGCCGCGCCAGGCGGGGTCGAGGTAGAGCTGGCCGAGCCGCTCGCCGTCCAGGACCATCATCCCGACGACCGAGCCCGCCGCCCGGGCCACCCACGTGGTGCCGCGCGGGATGACCACGTGCCGGATGTACTCCCGCACCTCGTCGTCGGTGTGGGGGCGGCGCACGTCCGGCAGGGCGGTGTCGTACGAGCGCAGATAGACCTCCGCCACGGCGGCGCCGTCCCCGGCGGTGGCGGCCCGCAGGACGACGGTCACGCGCCGCCCTCCCCGGGCACGACGGCCGTGGCGGTGATCTCCACGAGCTGGCCCGGATAGCCGAGCACGGTCACGCCGAGGAGCGTGGACGTGTGCGGCTCGGTGCTGAGCAGGCCCGAGGCGCGGACGACCTCCCAGGCCTCGGTCAGCACGCCGGGCTCGTGCCCGACGACGTACACGGTGCTCGCGACGACCTGCGACAGGTCGCTGCCAACGGCGCGCAGGGCCTCGTCGAGGTTGGCGACGACCTGCCGCGTCTGCGCCCCGACGTCGCCCTCGCCGATCAGGGTGCCCTCGGCGTCCAGGGGCACGGAGCCCGCCATGAAGGCGAGCCGCGTACCGGCTTCGACGATGACGGAGTGGGCGTATCCGGGAGGCGGGAAGAGGGTCGGGACGACGGTGCGGTGTGGGGTCATGGGGGCATCGTGCGAGGTGCGCCGGGGCGGGCGCACCTCAATTTCCGCGGGGCCCCGGCGGGTTCGGTCTGTCGTGTACGCGGCGTCAGCGCACCGCCGCGGGGGAACTGCCGCCCGGTACGCGCAGCTCGGGGCGGCCCGAGCCGTCGGCGGGGACGGTCCAGATGTCCTGTTTCCGCCCCTCGCGGCCCGGCAGGGCGTAGGCCAGGGTGCCGTCGTCGAGCCACGCCGCCTGGTCGTCGACGGAGCGGCTCTCGGCGACCGGGTGCTCGCGCATGGTGCGCAGGTCCAGGACGTACAGGCGCCACGGGTCCGAGGTGCCCCCGCGCACCCGCTTCTTGAAGGCCAGGCGCGTGTTGTCGGGGGACAGGGACGGGCACTCGACGTTCTCGCGCAGGGCCTTCGCCGTCCACTTCCGCATGTCGCCGCGGACGAGGTACGTCTTGCCCTTCGTCGAGACGGTGGCGTAGAAGCGGTTGTCGTCGCGGGCGAACGTGACGCCCCAGTAGTTGACGTCGGGGGAGTGGTGGCGGCGGCCGTCGAGGGTGAGCGGGATCTCCTCCATGTTCTTGATCAGATAGCCGGTGCGGGTGTCCAGGATCGAGGTGCGCGTGGAGAAGGAGCCGCCCCCGCCCGAGTACGAGTCCCCGGTGGCGAACATGGTCCACGACAGCATCCGCCCCGACGCCGAGACGCGTGCCCGGTTCGGGATGCCGGGCAGGGCGATGCGCCGCTTCTCGTGCAGCTCCCCGTCGAGGACGACGGCGTACGCCTTGGGCGGGATGCCCGGGCGGCGCTGGAGGCACAGGGCGGTGCCCCCGGCCGCGTAGAAGCGCTCGCACGTCGGCCCGCCGGTGGTGCGCGGGTCCCGGCCCGCGAGCGGGAGCCGGGCGACGCGGCCCGCTCCCGCCGCGCTGGAGCGGAAGTACAACTGGCCCTGGTCCAGGGCGAACTCGGAGGTGGTGACGGTGGGCTGGGCCTCGTGCGCGGCCCGTACGGTGTAGGTGACGGCCACGGTGGCGAGGACGGCGGCGGCCAGGGCGACGGCGAGGACGCGGGGCCGGGTGTACAGGGTCATCGGGCGCGGGCGGGTCATGGTCAGGTCGTCCTCCGTCGGGGCGTGCCGTGGGGGTCGTCGGCGCGGGGCAGCAGCGCGGCCGCGCCGGCGATCGCCGCGGTGAGCGCGAGCGCCGCGCAGGCCAGCGCGGTGCCGATGCCCCACAGCGTCCACGCGGCGCCGAAGCCCGCGGCGGCGACGAGCCTGCTGAGCGCCTGGCCGGTCTGCACCACGGCCATGCCGCTGGCCCGCTGGTCCGGCTCCACGAAGGGGGTCACGAGCGCCATGAGCACGCCGTCGGTGGCGGCGTAGAACACGCCGAGGGCGAGCAGTACGCCCACGAGCAGCGGCCGTCCGCCGGTCGGCAGGAGCAGCAGGGCGTACGCGGCGAGGAGCGCGCCGTGGCCCGCGAGGAAGGGCCCGCGCCGCCCGAACCGGTCGGCGAGCCGCCCCACGGGCACGGCGAGCAGCAGATAGACGGCGGCGGTGCCGAGCGGGAGCAGCGGGAACCAGCTCTCCGCGAAGTCGAGCCGCCGCTGGAGCAGCAGATACAGGAAGGCGTCGCCGACCGTCGCGGCCCCCAGCAGCGCGGCGGCGCCGCAGACCCGCCGGAACGCCGCGTGGCGAAGGAGCGCGAGGGCGAGGCGGGGCGCCGAGGGCCCGCGCGCCCGCCGCCGGGCCGGTGGTGGTTCCTCCCGCCCCGGTACGAACGCGACGAGCAGCAGCACCCCGAGGAGCCCGCAGCAGAAGCTGACCATGAACACGGCGTCGTAGGCGTCCGCCGTGACCCACAGCAGCGCGAACGCCGCGAGCGGGCCGAGCAGGGCGCCCGTGGTGTCCATCGCCCGGTGCACGCCGAAGGCGCGGCCGAGCTGGTCCGGTGGGCTGTGCAGGGAGATCAGCGCGTCGCGCGGGGCGGTGCGCACGCCCTTGCCGAGCCGGTCCGCCGCGATGGCGGCACCGATCCCGGCGGTGGCCCCGCCCGCGAGCAGCAGGCCGAGCCGGGACAGGGCCGACAGGAGGTAGCCGGAGCCGGCGACGAGCTTGTGCCGCTCGCGCCGGTCGGCGACGTACCCGCCCACGAGGCGGACCACGGCGGTGACGCCGTTGTAGAGCCCGTCGAGGAAGCCGAACTGGAGCGGTGAGAGCCCCAGACCCAGGACGAAGTACAGGGGCAGCACGGCCGCGACCATCTCCGACGAGATGTCGGTGACGAGGCTGACGGCACCGAGCGCGAGCACGGGACCGGTGACGCGACCGCGGGCGCGGCGGCCGTCCGCGGCCGTGGCGACCGCGTCGGTGGTGGCCAGATACATGGGCGTGGCACCAGGTCCGGCGTCAGCGGCAGGAGTAGGCGGGGCTGGTGTCCTTCGTGGACCCGTCGGTCCCGATGAGCTTCCACGAGAACCCGTCGTCGGCGAAGTCGATCTTCACCACGCCGTAGGTGTTGGTGATCCGCTTCTGGCTGTGCGGCTGCACCTCCTCGATCTTGTACGGGTTGGCGCCGCCGGTCCCGGCGATGACCTCGACGATCCCGTTCGACGCGTCGGCGTCCCCGTCCGCGTTCTGCGGCGCGAACCGCTCGTAGTGGTGGTCGTGCCCGCCGAGCACCAGCTCGGTCTTCGCGCCCTGGAGGATCTTCCAGACGGGCTTGCTGACCGGGTTGTTGCCGTGCTCGCCGGAGGAGAACAGCGGGTGGTGGAAGTAGGCCGCCACGCACTTCTTGCCGTTGGCGGCCAGGTCGCGCTTGAGCCAGTCGATCTGCGCGCGGTCGTCGAAGCTGTTGGAGTCCAGGGCGACGAAGTGCCAGTTGCCCTGGTCGAAGCTGTAGTAGCTCTTGCCGTCGGGGTAGGCGACGGATCCGAAGTAGGACTTGTAGCCCTTGAGCGCGCCCGCCGGGTCGTACGTCTCGTGGTTGCCCGGCACCGGCTTCGTCTTGTTCTTGAAGGCGCCCCAGGTGGTCGCGTAGTACTTCTGGAAGTCCTTCAGGCGGGCGTCGTCGTACTGGTTGTCGCCCATGGTCATCACGAAGCTCGGGTCGAGCTGCTGCACCAGGGCGGCGGTCTTCGGGTGCGCGCACTTGCTGTCGCTCTTGGTGCACTGCTCGGCGATGTCGCCCACGGCGACGGCGGAGAACGCGGCGCGCCCGATGCCGTCGTTCTCGGCCGCCCCGGCGGGCGACCACAGGAGCAGCCCGCCGGTGGCGGCGAGGGCGGTGGTGGCGGCCGCGGGCACGAGCCAACGGGCTCGTCCGGTGCGGCGGTTGGCGTCCCGGTTGTTGTCGTTCCGGTTTTCGGCAGGGGGTGTCTGCGGCATGTCCGTCTCCTGGGGGGTGGGGGGGGGTGGGAGGGGCCGTGCCAGGAATGGTGGCGACGTGGACATGTGCGCGTCAATATCCGGACAGGGAATTGTTAGGAAACTTTCCTACTGAAGGCGACGGCCTGGCGATGACCAACTCCCGCGCTCTGGGCTACCGTTGACGCCCGAGCCAAGGGGCACGCCTCCGGACCGTCACGAAGGAGACCCGATGGACGCAGAGCTGGCCGCCCTCGCCGGGGCCGGGGCCACCGCGCTCGTGCAGGCGATGGTGGGGGACGGGTGGGCCGCGGCGCGGGCGCGGGTCGTGGCCTTCCTCGGGCGGCGGCGCGGGGCGGACGAGGACCAGGCGGGCGGCGCGCTCGACGAGACCCGCGACGACCTGCTGGCCGCGCGGGCCGCGGGCGACGCCGAGGCCGAGGCCGACGCGCGGGCCGAGTGGCGCAACCGGATGCGCCGGGCCCTGCGCGCGGACCCACAGGCGGCGGCGGAGCTGCGCCTGCTCCTCGACGAGTTGGGCCGCGGCGGCGACGACCGCGGCGGCGTCGTGCACAACACCATCAGCGGCGGCGTGCAGCGCGGGAACGTCATCCAGGCCCACACCGTGGGGGACGTGCACCTCGGGTAGCGGCCGCGGACACGACGAAGGTGCCGGAGGAGACTCCCGGCACCCGGCCGCCCGCGCCCCCGGCACCGGGGACGTCGGTCTCGCTCAGAAGTCCACCCGCGCCCGGTCGTCGAGGCGGCCCACCGAGTCCTGCGCGAACTTCTTCTCGTAGTCGGAGCGGATCTCCTCGATCAGCTTGTCGTTCTTCTTCGCGTCGGCCGTCGGGTACAGCAGGATCAGCTCGTAGCTGCGCTCGCGCTCGATCTTGCCGTTGCTGTCCTTCCACTGGCCGCGGCCCTGCTGGACGGTCAGGCCGTCGGGGAAGCCGGGCGTCACCTCGGTGTCGATGAACTTCATGAACTGCTTGTCCGTCACGTCCGGGCCGCCGTCGGGGCGTTCGGTGCCGAAGAACAGACGGGTCTCGACGAAGGGCTTGCCGCGCTCCGCCGCCGTCGGGGCGGCCGCCTTCTGCGCCGGGTCGCCGTCCAGGGCCGCGTACGCCGTCGGCGTGCCGATCGCGAGGACCGCGGCCGCCGCGGCCACGGCCAGGCGGGGGCCGGTGAGCGTGAGGGTGAGCGCCATGTGAGGGTGCCTTTCGTGGCAGGGCGGGGCCGGACGTGACCGTCGGGCCCGATCTTCGACGGTCGACAAGAGTAGGGGGCCGAAGGCCCACGCGCGGCAGCGCCACGAGGTGTGGCCGTAAGTCGCCGTCTTCCGCGATGTCACATGAATCCCGTACGTTTCACCGGACTTGACCAGTGCGGTGGAAGGGGACAGCGGTGCGCGTGGTGGCGGTGCGCAAGGCGATACGCGGGATGGTGACGGGGAGCGTCGTCGTCGCGGCCTCGCTCGCGGGGACGGCGGCGGCCACGGAGCCCGCGGCCACCCGGAGCGACGCCTCGTACGGCGCCACCACCGGCGTCGGCGTCCACAACGCGTACGAGAAGACGAAGTACCCCTACTTCGCCGACGCGCTTGACTCCGGCGCGGCCATGCTCGAACTCGACGTGTGGACGAACGTCTTCGGCGGCGGCTGGCGCGTCTCGCACAGCAACCCGATCGGCAACGACAACAACTGCGAGAACGCCCAGCGCCCGCAGGAGCTGCGCACCAAGGCGCGCGACCAGCGCCTCGACGGCTGCCTCGCCGACCTGAAGGCCTGGCACGACGCCCACCCCGGACACCGGCCCGTGCTCCTCAAGGTCGAGCTGAAGGACGGCTTCCAGGCGCGCGCCGGACGCGGCCCCGCCGACCTCGACGCCCTCCTCACGGCCGAGCTCGGCAGCTCCCTGTACCGGCCCGGTGACCTCGCGAGCGGCGGGGCCACGCTCGACGAGGCCGTCCGCGCGAAGGGCTGGCCCTCCAGGGCCGCGCTCGCCGGGAAGTTCGTCGTCGAGCTGATCCCCGGCACCGTCGAGCAGAACAACCCCGTCGACACCCTGTGGACCGACCGCGAGTACGCGACGCACCTGCGCGACCTGGCCGCCGCGGGCAGGATCGGCGACGCCGCCGCCTTCCCCGCCGTGCTCGGCGCCGCGCCCGGCGACCCGCGCACGCGGTACGCGGACGCCTCGATCCGGCCGTGGTTCGTGCTCTTCGACGGCGACGCCTCGGTCTACGCGGGCGGCTCCGTCGACACCAAGTGGTACGCCGACCGCGGCTATCTGCTCGTCATGACCGACGCCCACAAGGTGGCGCCCGCCATCGACGGCACCCGGCCCACCGAGGCCCAGGCCCGCGACCGGGCCGCGCTGCTCGCGGGGCGGCACGCCAGCGTCGTATCGGCGGACTGGTACCCGCTGCCGCAGGTCCTGTCGACGGTGCTGCCGCGCGGCTAGGGCCCGTCCGGCGGCGCCGCGGCGCGTGTCACGGCTGGAACCGCACCCACACCGGGGCGTGGTCCGAGCCCGCCGCGCCCTTCCGGTCGCCGGGGTCCGCCCCCACCGAGGGCAGCTCCGGCGCGCCGGACGCGTCGGGCAGGCCCGTGCCCGCGGTGCCGCCGGCGGTCACGCGGCGCAGCAGGCGGTGGCTCAGGAGCACGTGGTCGATCAGCTCGCGGCGGCCGGAGGTGACGCGCGAGCAGCGGCGCTCGGGCGGGATCAGCGGCGCCACGTTCCACAGCCGCGCCGCGTCGCCCCGGTCCGGCGTCGCGTGACCCGGCGTGCCCAGTTCGGAGCCGGGCGGGCCGAGCAGGAGCTGGGTCGTCGCGGCGGCCACCTCGTCGTTGAGGTCGCCGAGCACCACGACGTCCCGGCTCCGGCCGTCGCCCGCGAGGAGGCGGTCGGCGAGCGCCCGCAGCGTCGTCGCCTCCGCCGTGCGGCGGAACAGCGCGTAGGCGCCGACGCGCGCCCGCTCGCCCTCGTCCCGGGGGGTGAACCGCCCGCCCGGGTACGAGAGGAGCTTCGACTTGAGGTGGCACACGGCTGCGTCCACGGCCATGGCCCGGCTCACGATCCGCACCGCGAACAGACCGCGCCCCGCCGCCGCGACCCGCGCCCCCGCGTCGTCCTTCTGCACCGGCAGCAGCCGCGCCGGGAACGCCTCCTCGTCGGCGAGGACCTCCGGCTCCAGGCGGCTGAGGAACCCCACCCGGATGCCCCGGTCGTCCGCGTGCCGCGACACGGCCGTGTGCCAGGTGCCGTCGAGCAGCCCGGCCAGGTCCTCAAGGGCCGCCGGGTCGCCGACCTCCTGCACCCCGAGCAGGCTCGGGTCGAGCGCGCGGACCGTCGCCGCCAGCGAGGACAGCTTCGCCTCGTACGCCGCCTTGTCCTTGGGACCGAACGGCGTGCCGGGGCGGTAGAGGTTCTCCAGGTTCCAGGTGCCGAGGAGCATGCCGGGCTCCCTCCGCGGTTCGGGCGGCGATCGGTTCACGCCGAGCGGTCGGTTACCGAGCGATCAGTTCACGCCAAGCGTTCGGTTCACGCCAGGGTGCTCCCGGAATTCCCGCGTCGGCAGAGCCCCCGCGCGGATGCGTGGGCGAACGTACCGTGAACGCATGACAGCGCCTGCCGCACCCGGCCCCGCCGACCTCGTCATCAGCGGTTGCACCGCCCTCGTCCACGACGCCGCCGGGCAGGTCGGCTTCGCCGAGGACGCCGCGATCGTCGTACGCGACGGAGCGATCGCCGAGGTGACCACCGCGGCCGCCGCCCGGGACCTGCCCGCCGCCGAACGCCTCGACGCCCGTGGCCAGGCCGCCCTGCCCGGCCTGATCAACTGCCATACGCACGCCCCGATGGTGGCCCTGCGCGGCATCGCCGAGGACGTGCCGGTGAAGGAGTGGTTCAACGACCACGTGTGGCCCATCGAGTCCAACCTCGAAGCGCGGGACGTGGAGCTGGGCGCGCGGCTCGCCTGCGCCGAGCTGATCCGCGGCGGCGTCACCACCTTCGCCGACCACTACTTCGCCATGGACACCGTCGCCGACGTCGTCGCCGAGACCGGCCTGCGCGCCCTGCTCGGGCAGGCGTACTTCTCCTCGCAGGGGCCCGCGGGCCGGGCGGCGTCCCTGGACTTCGCGCTGCGCAGGGCGGGCGACGCCGACGGCCGCGTCACCACCTGCCTCGCCCCGCACGCCCCGTACACCGTCGACGACGCCGACCTCGCCGCGACCGCGGAACTCGCGCGGGAGCACGGTCTCCCGGTGCATCTGCACGCCGCCGAGAGCCGCGCCCAGACCGAGCACAGCGTCGCCCGGCACGGCGTCACGCCCATCGGGGTCCTGCGCCGCGCGGGCCTGCTCGACGTCGACGTCCTCATCGCCCACGGCACCGGCATCCTGGAGTCCGACGCCGCCGCCCTGCGCGCCGCCACCGGCCGGGTCGCCGTCGCCAGCGCGCCGCGCGGCTATCTGAAGTTCGCCTGGGACACCACGCCCGTACGGCTGCTCGCGGACCTCGGCATCCCGGTGGGGCTCGCCACCGACGGCGCGGCCTCCAACAACTCCCTGGACGTGTGGGAGTCCATGGCGCTCACCGCGCTCGTCCAGAAGTCCGCCACCGGCGACCCCCGCTGGCTGACCTCCCGTCAGGCCCTGCACCACGCCACGCTGCAGAGCGCGCGGGCCGTCGGCCTCGGCGAGCGGATCGGCAGCCTCGCCCCGGGGCGCCGGGCCGACGTCGTCCTCGTCGACCTCACCGGGCCGCACACCCAGCCCGTGCACGACCTCGCCGCGACCCTGGTGCACAGCGCCCGCAGCGGCGACGTCCGTACGACGATCGTCGACGGGCGCGTCCTCATGCGCGACCGGGAGCTGCTGACCGTCGACGTGCCCGCGGTGATCCGGGAGTTGGCGGAGCGGCTGCCCGCGCTGGTCGCCCGCGGCCACGGCAGGCGCATCCAGGAGTACGACGCCTGACGGCCCGCCGCGCACCCGCAGGGTCGCACTCCTTAGGGTGAACCCTATGGCGACACCCGCGACACCCGAAGCGCTCGACGGCCTCATCGACGACCCGTACACCACGTACGCCCTGCTGCGCGAGAGCGCGCCCGTGCGCCGCGTCACCGGCACCGACGGCAACGCCGCCTGGCTCGTCACCCGCCACGCCGACGTCCGCGAGGCCCTCGCCGACCCGCGCCTGTCCCTGGACAAGGCGCACGCCCTGCCCGGCAACTACCGGGGCTTCTCGCTGCCGCCCGCCCTGGACGCCAACCTCCTCAACATGGATCCGCCGGACCACACCCGCGTCCGGCGCCTGGTCGCCAAGGCGTTCACTCCCGGCCGGACGGAACGCCTGCGCGAGCCGGTGCGGCGGGCCGCCGACGAACTCCTCGACGCCCTGGAGGAAGCGGGCGGCGGCGACCTCGTGGCCGCGTACGCCGCCCCGCTGCCCATCGCCGTCATCTGCGACCTCCTCGGCGTTCCCGCCACCCGCAGGCCCGACTTCCGCACCTGGACCGACGCGCTCGTGGCTCCCGACCCGGCGCGGCCCCACCTCGCCAAGGAGGCGGTCGCCGGACTGCTCGGCTACTTCACGGCGCTCATCGCGGAGAAGCGCGCCCTGCCCGGCGACGACCTGCTGTCCGACCTGATCGCGGTGCGGGACGACGACGGCGACGGCGGCGGACGCCTCAGCGAGGACGAGCTGATGTCGCTCGCCTTCCTGATCCTGTTCGCCGGGTACGAGAACGTGGTGCAGCTCATCGGCACCGCCGTCCTCGGCCTGCTGAGCCACCCCGAGCAGCTCGCCGCGGTGCGAGCCGACCCGGACCTGCTGCCCGGCGCCGTCGAGGAGTTCCTGCGCCACGAGGGCCCGGTACTGCTCGCCATCCGCCGCTTCCCTCTGGAGGACGTCACCATCGGCGGCGTCCGCGTGCCCAAGGGTGAGACCGTGCTGCTGTCGCCGGGCTCCGCGGGCCGCGACCCCGAGCGGTTCGCCGACCCCGACCGGCTCGACGTCACGCGCGACGCGAGCGGCCACCTCGCGCTCGGCCACGGCATCCACTACTGCCTGGGCGCGCCGCTCGCCCGCATGGAGACGGCCACGGCGCTCGCCGCGCTCATCGAGCGCTTCCCGGACCTGGCGCTCGCCGTGCCGGTTCAGGAGCTGCGCCGGCGCCCCTCGATGCGGGCCCGCGGCCTGCTCGAACTCCCCGTCGTGTGCTGACGGGCGAGAAAGTTCCAGAAATTCCCTCCGTGACCGATGAGTTCCGCCGGGGCCCCCGGTCCACCTTCCTGAGAACGCCCGAGAACCGTGGATCGCGACCGGAGGAATGCGCCATGGGACTTCCGCACATCGTCACGCGCGCGGAGTGGCAGGCCGCGCGCGAGGAGCTGCTCGCCAGGGAGAAGGCCGCGACGCGCGCCCGCGACGCGCTGAACGCCGAGCGGCGCGAGCTCCCGATGGTGGAGATCGACAAGGAGTACGTGTTCGACGGCGCCGACGGCAAGGCGACGCTGCTCGACCTGTTCGCCGGACGCGCCCAGCTCATCGTCCACCACTTCATGTTCGCCCCCGAGTGGGACGCGGGCTGCCGCGGCTGCTCGGCCTTCCTCGACCAGATCGGGCACCTCGCCCATCTGCACGCCCGGGGCACGACGTTCGTCGCGGCCTCCCGCGCCCCCTTCACCCGCATCCTGCCGTTCAAGGCCCGCATGGGCTGGGTGGTGCCCTGGTACTCCACGTGCGGTGCGGAGTTCAACCGCGACCTCACCGCGTCGTACCCGGATTCCGCCGGACGCCTCCTGGACCGCCCGGGCCTCAGCTGCTTCCTGCGGGACGGCGACCGCGTCTTCCACACGTACGCGACGTTCGACCGCGGCCTCGACGGCCTCGGCTCCACGACGAGCCTGCTGGACCTCACCGCGCTCGGCCGCCAGGAGGAGTGGGAGGAGCCCAAGGGACGCGCGTCGGAGCTCGGCGCGCCCGCGGGGAGCGTCCGGGTGCGGTACCACGACGAGTACGACGAATACGCGTACTGAGCCTGGACAGCGGGGGCCGGAGTGCCCCAACTCGGTGTCGGATCGGTCACGTTGCGAGTCCTCGGGGGCGCTCCGTGCGTTGTTATCGGTGCGGAGCCATCGCTCCGCACCGAGCACACGGGGGAACTGAGGACATGAGGAACGAACGAGTGGTGCTGGAGCGCTTTCCCGCGGGCGGACCGCGTGGATCGTGGCCCGCGGAGGAGTTCGCGCACGCGCGGCGCAGCGAGGGTCAGCGCGCGGAGGTCGTGATGGACCTGGCGACCGACGCCTTCCTGGTGATCGTGCGGGAACGGCTGGAGCGCGGCGCCGACGCGTGCCGCGCCCGGGGCGAGCACGCCGCCGCCTGAGTGGTCTCCGGGCCGGGGCCAGCTGCTCCCGGCCCGGCGCCGAAGGGGGCCGGGCCCCCGCGTCCGGGCGCTAGGCCGGGACCGGTCCGGCCCACCGGGGGACGGCCCCGGACATCCGGCACAGGGCCAGATACAGCGGAATGGGCGGCGTATAGGGGACCGCCGCCTCCGGGCGGTGGACGAGGACCGGCTCCCGCACCGTGTCCGGCACCAGCGCGCCCGGCGAGTAGAACGCCGACGGCGGCCACTCCAGGGCCACGTCGGAGTCGGCGGGCACGATCCACCACCAGCGCGGTCCGTCCTCGTACACGCATCCTGCCCGGGGCAGCCGGTCGAGGAGCCGCGGACCGAACTCCGCGGGCATCGCCACCGCGTCGCAGCCGAGGGGCTGCCCCATTCCGGCGGGGACGGCGAGCCGTGCCACTGGCTGCACACTCACGGCTCGCCGTCCGACCGCCCGCTCCCGCTCGCGCGAGAGCCGTACCAAGGTGTCAAGGCCGAACAGTCGTGACGTCCCCGCGCTCACATATCCCCCGACCGCATCGCTGTCGCACTCGCATCCCCGTCACGACGGCCTAAAGGCCGCCGGTGGCGCTCTGGTCCATCCGGTGGCGGGCGTCGCCGGTCAGGCCCCTGCCGTGGCCTTCCGTGACGACTCCGCCGTGGTCGTCGAAGTTGTCCAAATCCAGTCCCATGCCGCCGAACGCGGCGGCGTCGAAAGCCGGTCCCGCCCGGTCGCGGCCGTCGACCTCGTCCCCGAGGCCGCCGAACGCGCTCCCGCCGGGCGGGCACCCGGTCGTCGGTAGCTCCGCCCACACCGAAAGGCCGGAACCGGAGTCCTGGACACCCCATGCGTTGCTCACGGCGCTCACGAGAAGCAACCCCCTCCCGTGCTCCTCGTCAGGCCCGCGCAGGCCGGTCGGGCGTGGAACCCCCGAACCACAGCCCTCGTCGCGGATGGCGATCCGCACGGTGTCGGCTTCCGTGCGGATCTCGCAGACGACGGTCCGGCTTGCGGTGTGCACGATGGCGTTGGTGACCAGCTCCGATACGACGAGCGCCGCGGTGTCGCAGGCGTCGTCGCCGACCGCGAGGGAACTGAGCCGGTCACGCGTCAACCGCCTGGCGCGGCCGACGGAACTCGGCAGCGCGGCCAGGGTGAAGGTGACGCAGGGCTCGGCAGCCGCCGCCCGGGTCTCGGCGCACACGCCAAGTCGGGGATCGGTGGCTTCAGTTCCTAACGATGCGGGCGGAGTCACGCTCTCCACTATCGCCCCGGCGCGAACACCTTGGCAAGGGCCACTCTGAAAAGTGCACAGTGACATGTTCCTTTGAGACGCCGCATGGCACACTTCTCGCAACGCCTCACCGAGTGGCGTGAGTTGGTGCGATGCGTGACTACGCAGAGTGACGTGAAGTGGCAAGATCCGATGCAGAGAGTGACGCGTAGTGGGTGGAGGTAGGACGTGAGCGAACCGCGGTCGGCGCCGACCGTCGGACAGGTCGTTCTCGGTCGTCGCCTGCAGGACCTGCGTGAGCGTGCGGGGCTCAAGCGTGACGAGGCCGCACGGATCCTGCGCGTGGCCCCGGCCACGGTGCGCCGCATGGAGACCGCCGAGGTCGCGCTGAAGATCCCGTATCTGCAGTCGCTCCTCAAGGCGTACGGCGTCGCGGACGAAGAGGCCGATTCGTTCATCGCCCTCGCCGAGGAGGCCAACAAGCCAGGCTGGTGGCAGCGCTTCCACGACATCCTGCCGGGCTGGTTCAGCATGTACGTCAGCCTGGAGGGCGCCGCGAGCCTCATCAGGTCGTACGAACCGCACTTCATGCCCGGTCTGCTGCAGACCGAGGACTACGCGCGCGGCGTCCTGCTCTCCGGAGCCATCGGCCAGACCCGGCCCGAGGACACCGAGCGCTATGTTGCCCTGCGCATGGAGCGGCAGACGCTGCTGACCCGGGAGGACGCGCCGCGGCTGTGGGTCGTGATGGACGAGACGGCCCTGCGCCGTCCCGTCGGCGGGCCCGAAGTCATGCGTGCGCAGATCGACCGGTTGCTTGAGGCCACCGAAATGCCTCGGGTGACGCTGCAGGTCGCGCCGTTCGCGGCGGGCCCGCACCCGGGCACGTTCGGACCGTTCGTGCTCTTCCGCTTCGCCATGGCGGAGCTGCCGGACATGGTCTACAGCGAGTACCTCACCGGCGCCGTCTATCTGGACGCGCGCGCCGAGGTGGCGACGCATCTGGAGGTCATGGACCGCATGGCGGCCCAGGCCGCGACCGCACAACGCACGAAGGAGATCCTCCGGGATGTCCGCAAGGAGCTGTGAATGGACCGAGATCGACACCGAGCGGGCACGGGCCCCTCGTCACGGCCCGACACCCGCGCCGATTCCCGGCCCCCCGGGTCCTCCCGGATCTACAACGGCATGCCCGCCCGCGAGCTCGGCAGCGAGGGCTGGCACAAGCCGTGGAGCGGCGGCAACGGCGGCAACTGCCTGGAAGCGATGAAGCTGGACGACGGGCGCGTCGCCGTGCGCCAGTCCTCCGACCCGGACGGCCCCGCGCTCATCTACACGGACGGCGAGATCAGGGCGTTCATACAGGGAGCGAAGGCCGGGGAGGCCGACTTCCTGCTGTCGTGACGCGCGTAGCGACCACGGTCGCCGCGCGTGCGGAACTTGGCGCGATTCGTACGTTGCCGAACTGGCGAGGGAGCCGCAGTTGACCGGGACCGGAGCGGGCAGCCGGGGGGCCGCGGGGAAGTCCGCGCCGCCGCAGGGGGAGTCCGGGTCGCCGTACGAGGGGGCCGCGTCGCCGCAGAAGCGGTCCGCGTCGCCGTACATAGACACCAGCAAGCCGCATCCGGCGCGGATGTACGACTGGTGGCTCGGCGGCAAGGACAACTACCCGGTCGACGAGGAGATGAGCCGCCGGCTCGTCGCCATGGACCCGCGGATCCCGGGCATCGCGCGGGCCAACCGGGCGTTCATGCAGCGCGCCACGCGGTGGCTCGCGGCGTCCGGGGTCCGCCAGTTCCTCGACATCGGCTCCGGCATCCCGACCGAGCCCAATCTGCACCAGATCGCCCAGGGCGCCCTGCCCGACGCGCGCGTGGTGTACTGCGACAACGACCCGATCGTGCTCGCCCACGCGGAGGCGCTCCTGCGCTCGACGCCCCAGGGCGCCACCGAGTACATCCAGGCGGACGTACGGGAACCCGCCGCGATCCTGGAACAGGCGCGCAAGACCCTCGACTTCGGCCGGCCCGTCGCCCTCTCCCTGATCGCCCTGCTGCACTTCGTCCCCGACGAGAGCGGCCCGTACGACCTGGTGGACCGGCTGATGTCCGCGCTGCCGCCCGGCAGCTGGCTGATGCTGTCCCACGGCACCGGCGAGTTCACCCCCGACCGGGCCCGCGCCGCGGGCGACCTCTACGCGTCCCGCGCCCTCAACCTCGCCCTGCGCGACCGCACGGACGTCCTGCGCTTCTTCACCGGCCTCGACCTCGCGCCCCCGGGCGTGACGACGGTCGACACCTGGCATCCGGAACTGGGCGAGCGCGTTCCCGTGGCGGGGGAGGGGCCGGTGCCCATCTTCGGCGGGGTGGCGCGCAAGGGGTGAGGGGGCGCTGCGGTTCGGCCGGGGCGGGCGCGGCGTTCCGTGTGGCGGGGCCGTCCGTGGCTCTCGGCGGCTGCGGTACCGGGTCGGGCTTCGGGCTTCGGGCTTCGGACTTCGGACTTCGGACTTCGGCGGAGCGGAGTCCTCCGCCGGAGCGAGGCGCGCGGCTCCGGGCGCGGTCACGCCGTGAGGGGGCGGGCGTGGGCGCCCAGCGGAGAGGGCAGATGCGTGGTGCCCATCAGCCAGCGGTCCACGGCCGCCGCCGCGGCCCGGCCCTCCGCGATCGCCCACACCACCAAGGACTGCCCGCGGCCCGCGTCCCCGGCGACGAACACCCCCGGCACGTCCGTCGCGTAGGCGTCGTCACGCGCCACGGCACCGCCCGGCGTCACGGACACGCCCAGCTCCCCGACCGCGCCCCCGGCCACCTCCGGCCCCCGGAACCCCAGCGCGAGCAGGACCAGATCGGCGCGCAGCAGCCGCTCCGCGCCGGGCACCGGCCGCCGGTCCCCGTCCACCCCGGACAGCCCGACGGCCCGCACCCGCCCCGCCGCGTCCCCGGCGAACCGCACCGTGGCCGCCGCGAACAGCCGCGCGTCCGCGTCGGGGCGCTGCCCGAACCCCAGCTCCCCGGCCTCCTCGTGCGCGGGGGACACGCGGTACACGTGCGGGTACGTCGGCCAGGGCTCCGCCACCCCGTCCCGCTCGGCGCCCGGCAGCGGGCGGATGTCGACCTGCGTCACCGACGCCGCGCCCTCCCGCACCGCCGTGCCCAGGCAGTCCGCGCCGGTGTCGCCGCCGCCCACGATCACCACGTGCTTCCCGGCCGCCGACAGGGGCGAGGCGTCGAGGTCCCCCTCGCACACGCGGTTGGCGAGCGGCAGGTACTCCATCGCCTGCCGGACCCCGGCCAGCTCCCGCCCCGGCACCGCGAGCTCCCGCCACGCCGTGGCCCCCACCGCGAGGACCACCGCGTCGTGCCGGGCGCGCAGCGCCGCCGCGCCCACGTCCCGCCCGACGTGCGTCGACGTACGGAACGTGGTGCCCTCGGCGGTCAACTGCGCGAGCCGCCGCTCCAGATGCCGCTTCTCCATCTTGAACGCGGGGATCCCGTACCGGAGCAGCCCGCCCGCGCGGTCCTCGCGCTCGTACACCACGACCGTGTGCCCCGCGCGCGTCAGCTGCTGCGCCGCCGCGAGGCCCGCCGGGCCCGAGCCGACGACGCCGACGCTCCTGCCGGTGAGCCGCTCCGGCGGCCGCGGCGGCGCGAGGCCGTCCGCCCAGACGCGGTCGGCGATCGCGGCCTCGACGTTCTTGATCGTCACCGCGGGCTGGTTGATCGCGAGTACGCAGCCCGCCTCGCACGGGGCGGGACACAGCCGCCCGGTGAACTCGGGGAAGTTGTTCGTCGCGTGCAGCCGCTCCGCCGCCGCGTGCCAGTCGGCGCGCGAGACGAGTTCGTTCCACTCCGGGACGAGGTTCCCCAGCGGGCACGCCTCGTGGCAGAACGGCACCCCGCAGTCCATGCACCGGTCCGCCTGCCGCTCCACCAGCGGAAGCAGCCCGCCCGGCTCGTACACCTCGTCCCAGTCCTTGACCCGGTCACCGACCGCCCGCCGCGGCCACTCCTCGCGCGCCACCCTGAGGAACCCTTTGGGGTCGGCCATGGCCGTCTCCCTACGTCTCCCCGCCCGCGATACGCGTCCTTCGAGCCACGGTACGTCGCGGGGGCGGGGCGGGCATGCCGGGAGCGCGGCGACGGCCGCGCGGCGCTGACCAGGCCGGACAGCAGGGCCGGTGGATGCGGGCCGGTGGGGTCGGCGGCGCGGTCCTGTCAGGTCAGGCCCAGGACGAAGGCCGCCGAGGCAGCGGTGGCCGCCGCGGTCCGCACGTGGTTCCACATCGTCCACTCCGCCACATACGTGCGCCAGTACGCGGCCCCGCGCTCCGAGGTCGCGTCGACCTTCGCCAGCGCGTCGTTGCGCGGCACGTTCGCCGCCACGGTGACGCCGAAGCAGCCCACGAGATACAGCGCGCAGCCGAGCAGCAGCTCCACCCTGCCGTCGTCCGGCCACAGCACGAACGTGACCACGGCAAGCACCGCGCACAGGCCCGTCGCCCCCATGAACACGGCCATGAACGCCGGAGTGACCGCCGTGACGTTGATCGCGTTCATCGCGGCGATGCCCTGGGCCGGGGGCAGCGCCGCGAGCCCCTTCATCACGAACGTGGAGAAGCCGATGAAGACCCCCGCGACCAGGCCGCAGGAGATCGCCCCGAGGACGGTGAGCACGAAGTAGGGTCCCTCGATCATGGCAACTCCCTGAGTGGGTCCGGCCTCTGGACGATCGGCTCGCGGGGTGCTTTCCCACGGGGGACCGGGCCTGGGGACGGTCGGCGCGCCGCGCAAGATCCTGCACGGTGTGGTGTGTCTACGACAAGTCAAATGCCACGACGCGCCCCCGGCCATACGCCGTTCCCGCACCTCCATGCGCCACCGTCTCGACACCGGCGCGCGCCGCCCCTTCCCACCTCGGCGAGGGTGCCTGCGAGGGGGTCTTTGGGAGTGCCTACGAGGGTGCCTGTGGGGGTGACTTGGGCGGCGCCTGTGTGTGGGTGCCCCTCAGCCCGTCCGGTGCCCCCACGCGCGCAGCGCCTCCTCGACCCCGCGCGCGATACGGCGCCTGGCCTCGCCCCGGGGGACGCCCCGCATCAGCAGGGCGTCGTACTCCGTCTCCGTGTGGCGCACCGCCGCGATCACGGCCGCCGTCACCGCGCGCGGGGTGAGGGCCCGCCCCGCCGCGCTGCGGCCCACCCGGCCGCTGCCGCGCACCGAGGCGTGCGCGGCGATCCGCCGGGCCCGCTCCGGCGGGCACCGGGGAAAGAGCCGCAGGATCTCCTCGGCGAACGCCGCCGCGAACCGCTCGTCCCCCGCCGCCCGTCGCACGGCGTCCCGCGCGCGCCGCCGCGCCCTGGCCTCCGCGTCGGCCAGACACCGCCGCTCGGCCAGCGCGAGCGCCGCCTCCTCGACCAGGACGCCCTGGCGCTCGTACCGGCTCTTGCGCCGGTTGAAGCGGACCACCACCGCCCACAGCGCGCTGCCTTCCCGCGACCGCCTGGTGAGCGCGGTGTCCCCGCGCGGGAGATACACGAGGTGCCCGAGGTCGGCGCAGTCCAGACACCGCGGCCTGCCCTCCTCCAGGGCGAGCAGCGCCAACGGCCCGGCCCCGCACTCCGCGCAGCGCTTGTGCTTGAGCGGCTGGAAGACGACAAGGCGGCCATCGGCGGCGGGAGATGGGGAGCGGGGGAGCGCCATACGGGTATCTTCCCGCCCGGCGCCGTGCCGCACGCCGCCCGCGCCCCCGTGCCCACCCGCACCGCCGCGCGCCCGTGGCGTGCGGGCATCATGGCCCCGTGCGACTCGAAGCGATCACCTGGGAACGGCTCACCGACGCCCTCGCCGACCGGCTCCTGGAGCTGGCGCCCGCGGACGGCGGCGACTGGCCGCGCGTCGCCTTCGACGGCGCTCCCGCGGCCCGGCCCGGTGACCTCGCCGAGCGGGTCGCCGACGCGCTGCGCGTGCGCGGGCGGTCCGCGCTCGTCGTCGGCACCCAGGGGTTCCTGCGGTCCGCCTCGCTGCGGTTCGAGTACGGCCACGAGGACGTCGAGGCCTACTACAGCGGCTGGTTCGACACGGGTGCCCTCTGGCGCGAGGTCTTCGGGCCGCTGGACCCCGGCGGCACCGGCCGGATCCTGCCCGACCTGTGGGACCCCGCCGCCGACCGTGCCACGCGCAGCCCGTACGTCCAGCTCCCGCCGGGAGGGCTGCTGTTGCTGCACGGCCCCCTGCTGCTCGGTCATTGGTTCCCCTTCGATCTGACGGTGCACGTACGGCTCTCCCCGGGCGCCCTGCACCGGCGCACGGCCCCCGAGGAACGGTGGACGCTCCCGGCCTTCGAGCGCTACGAGGCCGAGCGCGACCCCACGGCCGCCGCCGACGTGACCGTACGGGCCGACGACCCCCGGCATCCGGCGTGGAACGGCTGACCCGCCGCGGCACCGACCCGCGGTGGTGCCGCCCCCGCCCTGGTGCCGCCCCGCCCCGCTCCGCCCCGGCGCGGCCGTCGGGTGCTGACCGGCTGCGGGTGCAGCCGTCCGGCGCGGCGGTGACAATGAGGTCGTCGGGGCTGAACGAGGCCGTCGGTACCAGCGGTGCCCCCGCGCCGCGCCGCGCCGGTCGTCCGGCATCGGGAGGTACGTCATGACCACCGCCGCAGACATCATGCACCGCGGGGCCCAGTGGATCCCCGCCCACGAGACCCTGGACCGCGCCGCGCAGCTGATGCGCCAGCTGGACGTGGGCGCCCTGCCCATCAGCGACGAGAACGAGCGGCTGTGCGGCATCCTCACCGATCGCGACATCGTCGTCCGCTGCGTGGCGATGGGCCACGACCCGGCCAAGGTCACCGCGGGCGAACTCGCCCAGGGCACTCCGCGCTGGATCGCCTCGGACGCCGGCGTCGACGCCGTCCTGGAGGAGATGCAGGGCCACCAGATCCGCAGGCTCCCGGTGATCGAGGACAAGCGCCTCGTCGGGATGATCAGCGAGGCCGACCTCGCCAAGCACCTGACGGAGGAGCAGCTCGCGGCCTGGTGCGAGAGCGTCTACGCCAAGGGGTGACGTCTCCCTCCCCGCGGGCGGCGCCTCACAGCCAGCCGTTGCGCCGGAAGCCCCGGTACAGCACGACGCACCCCGTGGCGATCACCCCCATGACGAGCGCGTAGCCGAACCGCCAGTGCAGCTCGGGCATGTGGTCGAAGTTCATGCCGTAGATGCCGCAGATCATCGTCGGGACGGCCACTATGGCGGCCCATGCCGTGATCTTCCGGGTGGCGTCGTTCTGCGCGACCGTCACCTGGGCGAGGTGGGCCTGGAGGATGGAGTTGAGGAGTTCGTCGAAGGCGGCTATCTGCTCGGCGACCCGCTTGAGGTGGTCGTCCACGTCGCGGAAGTACGCCTGTATCTCAGGGGCGATGACACGGATCGGCTGGGTGGCGAGCACCTGGAGGGGGCGGCCGAGGGGCACCACCGCCCGCTTCAGCTCCAGCAGTTCCCGCTTGAGCTGATAGATGCGGCCGGGGTCGGCCGTGCGCGCCCCGGTGGCGGAGAAGACCTCCGACTCGACCGCGTCGATGTCCTCCTGCACCGCCTCCGTCACGTCGAGGTAGTCGTCGACGACCTGGTCCGCGATCGCGTGCAGCACCGCGGCCGGGCCCTGCGCGAGCTGCTCGGGCGTGGCCTCCAGCTGTTCGCGCAGCGGGCCGAGGGAGCCGTGCCTGCCGTGCCGCACGGTGATCACGAACTCGCGGCCGACGAAGACCATGATCTCGCCGGTGTCCACCACCTCGCTGGTCGCGGTCAGTTCGGCGTGCTCGACGTAGCAGACGGTCTTGAACACGGCGAACAGCGTCTGGTCATAGCGCTCGACCTTCGGCCGCTGATGGGCGTGGACCGCGTCCTCGACCGCCAGCGGATGCAGGCCGAACAGCTCGGCGATGCCGGCGAACTCCCGCTCCGTGGGCTCGTGCAGACCGAGCCAGACGAAGCCGTCGTCGTCCTTGCGGACCTGGGCCACGGCCTCGACGAGGTCACCGTCGCGCGCCGCGGTCTGCCGCACCCCCTTTCTGTACGTCACGCACTTCACGACCGAGGAGCCCAGGGGGGAGCGCGCGGGGTGACTCAGATCGACGCGCGGGCCGCGCCGGGTCAGGCGGGCCACCTTCTGCAGGCCGCGGACGCTCCTCAGGTTCCCGACCTTGCGGAGGCTGCTCACCTTCCGCAAGTTGCTCCCCATCGACATGTGCGGCTCCTCGCGCTGGACTTGAGGGACAAGTCTGCCAGTCCGGCCCGCACCGCGTTCGGGCCTGGGGGATCGGAGGATTCCGGTCCGGGTCGTCGCCGTTACGCCTGCCCACCGCCGTGCCGCGAAACCTTCGGCGCGGGCCGCGCCCCGGGCGGGGAGGTGGGCCTGGCCCCGGGCGGGGGAGCGGGTCTGGCCCCGGGAGGGGATGCCGGCCGCGCCCCGGGCGGGAGTGCGGGCCGCGCCCCCACCCGCGACACCGCCCGCGCCCCGGCCCCGCAGCCCTCGGCCACCGCGTCGCACAGCTTCGCGCCCGCGAGCCGCGAGGCGATGAACGCGCCGGTGAACGCGTCGCCCGCGCCCGTGGAGTCCCGGGCCTCCACCCGTTCCGCGGGCACGCGCACCCGCACCTCGCCGTCCCGCGCGGCCAGCGCGCCCGCACGGCCCGACTTGACCACCACCGTGGGGAAGCGGCGGCTCAGGGCCCGCGCCGCGTCCGCCCCCCGCGGCAGGCCCGTGAGCAGCTCCGCCTCGTCCCTGCTCGGCAGCAGCACGTCCACGCTGCCGCACCACGCCAGGAAGCGGTCCGGGCCGTGCCGCGCCAGGAAGCCCGCCGACGCGGGGTCCACGCTCACCGTCACCCCGCGTGCCCGCGCCGCGCCGAGCGCCGCCCGCGCGGCCGCCCGGCTGGCGTCGGCGAAGAACAGGTAGCCGGACAGATGCAGCCAGCCCACGCCGTCGAGCAGCTCCGGCGCCCAGTCGGCGGGGGCCAGGCGAAGTGACGCCCCGCTGTCCGTGAGGAAGGTCCGCTCCGCGGTGCCGCCGCCCGCGTCGACCAGGCTGATCACGGTGCCCGTGGGGGCGTCGGGGTCGACGACGAGATGGGGGAGGACGGCCGCCCTGGTCAGGTTCTCCTCGTGCCAGGCCGCCGCGTCGGCGCCCACGCGCCCCAGGAAGCGCACGTCCCGGTGCCCCCAACAGGCGGCCCAGCACGCGACGTTGGCGCCCGCGCCACCCGGCACCGTACGGATCGCGGCCTCCGTGTCGGTGCCGGGCGTCAAGGCAGTGCGATGCCGGGCGACGATGTCCGTGACGACGTCCCCGACGACCAGCAGGCCCTGGGGGTGGCCCCCGCCCGTCATCCCTCGGCCCACGCGGCCGCGATCCGCGCCGCCAGCCGTACGTTGCCCCGTACGGCCGCCAAGTTCGCCTCCAGGGAGGCCCCTTCGGTGTGCCGTACCAGGTGGTCGAGGAGGAACGGCGTCACGGCCTGACCCGTCACGCCCCGCGCGTCGCACTCCCGTAGCGCCTGATCGAGTACGCGCGCGTGGAGCGCGGGATCGAGCTGCTCCTCCTGGGGCACGGGGTTCGCCACGACGAGCGCCGACTCCGGCCCGGCCAGCGCGTCCTGCGCCCGCATCACCCCCGCCACCTCGTCCGGCGTACGCAGCGTCCAGTCCACGGGGTGCCCGGAGTCGGCGAGGTAGAAGCCGGGGAAGCGCCCCGTCCGGTACCCGGCGACCGCGACGCCCAGCGTCTCCAGGCGCTGCAGCGTGGCCGCCACGTCCAGGATCGACTTCACCCCCGCGCACACCACCGTGATCCGGGTGCGCGCGAGCAGCCCGAGGTCGGCGGACTCGTCCTGGGTCGCCGTCCACTCCCGGTGCACCCCGCCGAGCCCGCCCGTGGCGAACACCCGCAGGCCCGCGCGGGCGGCGAGCAGCGCGGTCGCCGACACCGTCGTGGCCCCGCAGGCGCCCGTGGCGACGGCCAGGGGCAGATCGCGGTGGCCCAGCTTCCGGATGTCGTCCTGCCCGGCGACCCGTTCCAGCTGCTCCTTGTCGAGACCGACACGGGGGCGGCCGTCCAGGACGGCGATCGTCGCGGGGACGGCGCCCTCCTCGCGCACGGCCGCTTCCAGTTCGAGCGCCACGCGCAGGTTGCGCGGGCGCGGCAGGCCGTGCGCGATGATCGTGGACTCCAGGGCCACGACCGGCCGCCGTCCTGCGAGAGCCGTCTGTACCTCGTCGGACACCACCAACACGGGTCTGCCTCCTGCCAGTCGGGTCGCCTTCGCTCCCGGGGTCACCCCCTGGGTTCATCCCTGGCGGGCGGTGTGCCGCGGCAAACCCATTAGGGTGACCGGCCATGACCACGAATGATCAGAGCGTTGCCTCATTTGCCGTGCACATCCCGGACGTCGACCTGGAGGAGGAGCCGCTGGACCCGGAGCAGATCGTCTCCGGCACCCCGGTGGTCACCGGCAAGGTCCTGTGGGAGTCCGCCGACGGCAAGCAGCTGCGCGGCATCTGGCAGATCACGCCGGGCGTGGTGACCGACACCGAGGCCGACGAACTGTTCGTGGTGGTCAGCGGGCGCGCCACCATCGAGGTGGAGGGCGGCGACGTCATCGAGGTCGGCCCCGGCGACGCGGCCTTCCTGCGCGAGGGCGACCGCACGACGTGGACCGTCCACGAGACGCTGCGCAAGGCGTACCACATCACGCTGGGCGACTAGGGCCCGTCCGCTAGCCGGCCACCGGCTCCAGTGCCTGATCGCGCCGGGCTGCCGGGCCCGTCCGGCGGCGGCGCGTCCGCCGCGCGGAGACCGGGGCGCCGCACGCTGTCGGCGGCCCCGGCTTCACGCCGTGGGCTCGGCCGCCCGTGCCCCGCGGCCGAACAGGGCGAGGGCCGCCAGCGGCAGGAGCAGGAGCGCCGCCGCGAGGTTCAGCCAGCCGTAGCTCGCCCGCGCGACCACGAGTCCCGCGACCGCGCCGCCGACGCCCGCCGCCGCGTTCATCGTCAGGTCCGACAGGCCCTGCGCGGCGGCGCGCGCGGCGGGTGGCACGGAGTCGGTGAGCAGCGCGGAGCCGGACACCAGGCCCGCCGACCAGCCGAGGCCGAGCAGGAACAGGCCCGCCGCGGTCTGCGCGTGGTTGCCGCCCGCGGTGCCCGCGAGCAGCGCGGAGACGGCGAGCAGCCCCACGCACAGGCCGATGACGCTGAGCCGCCCGAGCCGGTCCGCGAGCCGCCCCATCACCGGTGAGAACGCGTACATGCCCGCGATGTGCCCGCTGATCACCAGGCCGATCAGATCGATGCTCGCCCCGTGGTGGCCGAGGTCGACCGGTGTCATCGACATGATCGAGACCATCGCGGTGTGCGCGATGACGAGCGTCGCCAGGGCGAGCCGGGCCCGCCCCGAGGCGGCGACGGCGGCGACGCCGGCCCGCAGCCCCCCGCTCGCCTTCGTGGTGTCCGTGTCGGGATCCAGGGCGCGCGCGGTCAGGAGCGGGTCCGGGCGCAGCAGCACGGCCACGACGACCGCCGAGATCAGGAACACCCCGGCCGCCCACACGAACGCCCCCGAGGCCTTGGGGATGCCGAGCGCGGACACGCTGTGCCCCGCTGGCGCGGCGAGGTTGGGGCCGATCACCGCGCCGATCGTCGTGGCCCACACGACGTTCGAGATGGCTCGGGCCCTGGTGCTCGGCTCGGCCAGGTCGGCGGCCGCGAACCGCGCCTGGAGGTTCGCCGCGGAGGCCGCGCCGAAGGCGGCCATGCCCACGAGGAGCAGCGGAAAGCTCTCGACGGCCGCGGCCACGACGACGACCGCGGCACCCAACGCGCCGATCAGGTACGCCAGTACGAGACCGGCACGGCGGCCCCGTGCCGTCATCAGCGAGGCCAGCGGCACCGAGAGGAGGGCGGTCCCCGCGACGGTCGCGGTGGGCGCGAGGCCGGACAGCGACTCGGTGCCGCTGACCTCCTTGGCGAGCACGGCGGCGAGCGCGACGCCGGTGGCGATGCCGAGCCCGCCGAGGATCTGGCTGGTGACCAGGACCGCGGCGACACGGCGGCGCAGGGCGGGCAGGTCCGCCACGTCGACGGGGCCGACGGCCGCCCGCTCGGTCGCGGTCATCGCTCGCCCGCCGGGGCCGTGGCCGACGGGGTGCCGGTACGCGGCTGCTGTGCCGGGCGCGGCACACATCTCCGGAGGGACGGGGGACACGGGGATATGGAGGATGTGGTCACGCGCGCAGTGTGTCAGCAGGCACGGACCCGCCGACACGGCTCGTCCCGTCGGCTCGGTCGCCTGCCCGGCCTCAGCACAGCGGCTCGGTCGCCCGCCCGGCCTCAGAACAGTGGCTCGGGCAGGACGCCCTCCAGGGCCAGCAGCCGTCGCTTGGTCTCCAGGCCGCCGCCGAAGCCTCCGATGCCGCCGTCGCTCTCGACCACGCGGTGGCAGGGCACCACGACCGGCAGCGGGTTGGAGCCCATCGCCATGCCCACGGCCTGGGCCGCTCCGGGCTGGCCGACGCGGCGGGCGAGGTCTCCGTAGCCCACGACCGCCCCGTACGGGACGCCCGCCGCCAGCTCGCGCAGCACCTGCCGGTTGAAGCCGGAGATCAGCGACCAGTCCAGTAGCAGCTCGAAGTCGCGCCGCCGACCGGCGAAATAGGCGTCCAGCTGGCGTATGGGCTCTGCGAGCAGCGGGGAGGAGGGCGCCTCGACCGGCTCGGCGCCGAGCCGGGAGCCGAGCCGGTCGAGGGCCTTGTCCCGCACGTCGTCGTCGGCGTGGAAGACGACGTTGACCAGGCCGGTCCCCGTCGCGGCGAGCAGCAGCGGGCCGATGTCGCTGGCGACGACGGCCCAGACCGGGCCCGGCCGTCCGTCCTGCCGCTGCTCCTGCTGGGTGTGCCCCGTGGCGTTCATGGACACCACCGTACGGCCGGGCACTGACAACGCCGCCCGGCCGGTGCCGCTCCGGGCGGCACCGGCCGGGCGTGCCGGTCAGTCGCGGAGCGCCGCGCGCACCACGTCGGGCTTGTTGGTGATGATGCCGTTCACCCCGAAGTCCGCGACCCGGCGCGCGGCCGCGGCCTCGTCGACGGTCCACGTGAAGATCTCCAGCGGCTTGCCGTGCGGGCCCTTGAGGTCCTGGATCTCGCCCACGTAGTCGTCGGAGATGGACGTGTGCGTGGAGTTGATCTGGTCGGCGAACCGCGCGTACGTCGGCAGCTCGGCGACGGCGGGCGTCCCCAGGAAGCCGGTCTTGACGTCCGGGCGCTGCGCGTGCACCTGCCGGACGCTGTCCGCGCTGAAGCTCTGGACGACCAGCTCGTGCTTCACGTGGTGGCGGTCGAGCCAACCCGTCTCGCGCAGCACCCGCAGGGTCTCGCGCTCGATGCCGGGGTACAGCTCCGGCTTCTTGATCTCCAGGACGAGCCGCTGGCCGTTCTCCGTGAGGCGGTTCATGTACTGCGTGAGGGTCGGCACGCGCGCGCCCTTGTACTTGGCGCTGAACCAGCTGCCCGCGTCGAGCTTCGCGATCTCCTTGGCGGTGAAGTCCTTGACCTTCCAGGGGGCGCGGTCGGGGAAGACCTCCTCGACGTTCGTCGTCCGCTTCAGGTTGTCGTCGTGCACGATGACGAGCACGCCGTCCTTGGTGCGCTGCACGTCGTTCTCGACCCAGCGGAAGCCGAGCTCGTCGGCCTTGTCGATGGCGGCGAGGGTGTTCTCGGGGGCGTAGGCGGAGGCCCCGCGGTGGGCGACGACCAGCGGCTCGTCGTGCGCGGCGGCCGCCCGGACGCGGGTCTCCCGGGCGGGTGTCTCGGCGACGGCGGTGGAGGGGAGCACCAGGGCGCCCGCCCCCAGGAGGGCGGCGGTCGTGGCGGCGGCTGCGCGTGCGGGCACGGCTTCTCCTCGCGTAGAACTCGGGGGACCCCGAGAGCGTGACAGTGCACGGCCAACTACGGACAGGTGCAGGATGGCCACAGGCTGAACACCAGCCCCCCATGTGGGGACCCCGCGCGCGGAAGCCGTGTTTCTTTGCCGGAAAATCGTTCGTACGTTCCTGGAAGGGCCCTACCCTCGCCTCAGCCGACGCTCCGTCACCCGGCGGTCGACCGGGGGCGGACGGGGTGTTCCGGGACATTGGCGTACGACAGGCGGAAGGGCTAGCGCTCATGGAGGGCACCGTCGACGGCTTCAGCTACGGGCTCGTCACACCCGTGGTCGCGTACCTCATGGCCTGTCTCGGCGGGGCGCTCGGCCTGCGCTGCACCACGAGGACGCTGCTCGTCGCCCACTCCTGGCGGCCGGGCTGGCTCGCCCTGGGCTCCGCCGCGATCGGCTCCGGCATCTGGACCATGCACTTCATCGCCATGATGGGGTTCACCGTCAAGGAGACCCCCATCACCTACGACCGGCTGACGACGTTCGCCAGCCTCGCCGTCGCCATCGTCATGGTCGGCGTCGGGATCTTCATCGTCGGCTACCGGGGTGCCAAAGGGACAGCCCTGTTCACCGGGGGCACCATCACGGGCTTGGGCATCGCGTCGATGCACTACCTGGGAATGGCCGGGATGCGCCTTGGCGGCAGGCTCCAGTACAACACCTTCACCGTCGCCGCCTCCGTGGTGATCGCCGTGGTCGCGGCCATCGCCGCGCTGTGGGCCGCCGGACAGGTCAGGGGCTTCCTGTGGAGCCTCGGCGCCAGCCTGGTCATGGGCCTCGCCGTCAGCGGCATGCACTACACCGGCATGGCCGCCGTCAGCGTCCACCTGCACAGCACCCCGAGCCCGTCGCCCGGGGGCTCGTCGGCCGAGCTGCTCGCGCCCCTCATGATCGGCCCGCTGGCCTTCCTGCTGCTCGCGGGCGTGGTCATGATGGTCGACCCGCTGATGATGCTGGGCAAGGCCGACCTGAAGGCCGCCGCACGGCCGCGCACCCCCTCCTACCCCGTGCCGCGCTCGGGCGAGAGGCAGTACGGGCACGTCGGCCGCAGGTCACCGGCGCGGCCGGGCCGCAGGAGCCGCCGCAGGCCGGGCGCGCGCGCCCCGCAGAAGTGGTGAGCGCGCCGACGGGAACCGGCATTGTCAGTGCGGAGTCGTACGGTGGATCCCATGCGGCCCGTATCGAAGATCGAACGCACGGTGGCGCCTTTCGAGGTCGTCAGCCCGTTCCAGCCCAGTGGCGACCAGCCGGCCGCCATTGCCGAGCTGGAGAAGCGCATCCGCGCAGGTGAGAAGGATGTCGTCCTGCTCGGCGCGACCGGCACCGGCAAGTCGGCCACCACCGCGTGGATGATCGAGAAGCTCCAGCGCCCGACACTCGTCATGGCGCCGAACAAAACCCTGGCCGCCCAGCTGGCGAACGAGTTCCGAGAGCTCCTGCCGAACAACGCGGTGGAGTACTTCGTCTCCTACTACGACTACTACCAGCCCGAGGCGTACGTCCCGCAGTCGGACACGTACATCGAGAAGGACTCCTCGATCAACGAGGAGGTGGAGCGCCTGCGCCACTCCGCGACGAACTCGCTGCTCACCCGCCGCGACGTCGTCGTGGTCGCCTCCGTCTCCTGCATCTACGGCCTCGGCACCCCGCAGGAGTACGTGGACCGCATGGTGCCGCTCAAGGTCGGCGAGGAGATCGACCGCGACCAGCTCCTGCGCCGCTTCGTCGACATCCAGTACACGCGCAACGACCTCGCCTTCACCCGGGGCACGTTCCGCGTCCGCGGCGACACCATCGAGATCTTCCCGGTCTACGAGGAACTGGCCGTGCGCATCGAGATGTTCGGCGACGAGATCGAGGCGCTGTCCACGCTCCACCCGCTCACCGGCGAGGTCATCAGCGACGACGACCACCTCTACGTCTTCCCGGCCTCGCACTACGTGGCGGGCCCCGAGCGCATGGCGAAGGCGGTCGACGGCATCGAGAAGGAGCTCGCCGACCGCCTCGCGGAGCTGGAGAAGCAGGGCAAGATGCTGGAGGCCCAGCGCCTGCGCATGCGCACGACGTACGACCTGGAGATGCTCCGCCAGATCGGCTCCTGCTCCGGCGTCGAGAACTACTCGATGCACTTCGACGGCCGCGACCCCGGCACCCCGCCGCACACCCTGCTCGACTACTTCCCGGACGACTTCCTGCTCGTCCTCGACGAGTCGCACGTCACCGTCCCCCAGATCGGCGCCATGTACGAGGGCGACGCCTCCCGCAAGCGCACCCTCGTCGACCACGGCTTCCGGCTCCCCTCCGCACTGGACAACCGCCCCCTGAAGTGGGAGGAGTTCCAGAAGCGCATCGGGCAGACCGTCTATCTGTCGGCGACCCCGGGCGCGTACGAGCTGTCCCGCTCGGACGGACACGTGGAGCAGATCATCCGCCCCACCGGACTCGTCGACCCGGAGGTCGTCGTCAAGTCCACCGAGGGGCAGATCGACGACCTGGTGCACGAGATCCGCAAGCGCACCGAGAAGGACGAGCGCGTCCTCGTCACCACCCTCACCAAGAAGATGGCCGAGGACCTCACGGACTACTTCCTGGAACTGGGCATCCAGGTCCGCTATCTGCACAGCGACGTCGACACCCTGCGCCGCGTCGAGCTCCTGCGCGAGCTGCGGGCCGGCGAGTACGACGTCCTGGTCGGCATCAACCTCCTGCGCGAGGGCCTCGACCTGCCCGAGGTCTCCCTGGTGGCGATCCTCGACGCCGACAAGGAGGGCTTCCTGCGCTCCGGCACCTCGCTGATCCAGACCATCGGCCGCGCCGCGCGCAACGTCTCCGGTCAGGTCCATATGTACGCCGACAAGATCACCCCGGCGATGGCGAAGGCCATCGACGAGACCAACCGCCGCCGGGAGAAGCAGATCGCGTACAACAAGGAGCGGGGCATCGACCCGCAGCCCCTCCGCAAGAAGATCAACGACATCGTGTCGGCGATCGCGCGCGAGGAGGTCGACACCGAGCAGCTCCTCGGCACGGACTACCGCAAGGCGAAGGACGGCAAGGGCGCCAAGGCCCCGGTGCCCTCGCTCGGCAAGGCGGCCGCCGGGGCGCCCGCCAAGGCGGGGAAGAAGTCCGCCAAGGACAAGCAGGTGCCCACGGACAAGCCCGCCACCGAGCTGGCCGCGCAGATCGAGGAGATGACCGAGCGGATGCGCGCCGCCGCCGCGGACCTCCAGTTCGAGATCGCCGCACGGCTGCGCGACGAGGTGTCGGAGATGAAGAAGGAACTGCGGCAGATGAAGGAGGCGGGCCTGGCGTAGCGGAGAACGGTCCGGACGTCGCGGTGTGTTGCAACACCGACACAATGTGCGGACCGAGCTGCGGCGCGCCGGACACCGCTGCATAGGGTGATGGGGCGGCTGCCAGAAGGCGGCGGCCGCCCTGGGGAGTTCGAGAAGGGGACAGCGCGTGACGGTCAACATGACCAAGGGCCAGGCCATCAGCCTGCAGAAGAACGACGGGGGCGCCCTGACCGCGGTGCGCATGGGCCTCGGCTGGAAGGCCGCCCCGCGGCGCGGCCTGTTCGGCACCCGCACGCGCGAGATCGACCTGGACGCGTCCGCCGTCCTGTTCGCCGACAAGCAGCCCGTGGACGTGGTGTTCTTCCGTCACCTCGTCAGCGACGACGGCTCCGTGCGGCACACCGGGGACAATCTGGTCGGCGGCGTCGGCCAGGGCGGCGACGACGAGGCCATCCTCGTCGACCTCCAGCGCGTCCCGGTCCACATCGACCAGATCATCTTCACGGTGAACTCCTTCACGGGCCAGACGTTCCAGGAGGTGCAGAACGCCTTCTGCCGCCTGGTCGACGAGACCAACGGCCAGGAGCTCGCCCGCTACACCCTGGACGGCGGCGGCCAGTACACCGCCCAGATCATGGCCAAGGTCCACCGCGCGGGCGCCGGCTGGCAGATGACGGCCCTCGGCAGCCCGGCCAACGGCCGCACCTTCCAGGACCTGATGCCGGCGATCCTGCCGCACCTGTAGGCCCGACCCGGCCGTCCCCGGACGGCGGTCCGTACGTACGAAGGCCCGGTGAGGGGGCCGACAAGGGGGAACGAACGCGATGACGGCCGAGCTGGTCAGGGGGCAGAACCACCCGCTTCCCGGCACCCGCCTAGAGGTCCGGGTGTCGGCCGCCCAACCGGTCGTCGCCGGCGCCACACTCAGCGACGACCGGCGCAAGGTGCGCGGCACCTCCTGGGTCGCCCACCCCGGAGCGCCCACCCTGCCGGGCCTGGAAGTGTCCCGGCAGGCCGCCGCCGACCACCGCCTCGCCGTCGACCTCGACGCGCTGCCGGACGACGCCCACCAGGTCAACGTCCTGCTGGCGCTGCCCGTCGGCGTCGCGGGCCCGGCCAGCTTCGGTGCCGTCGCCGCGCCGTTCGTCGCCGTCACCGGCCTCGACGGCACCGAGATCGCCAGCTACACCCTCACGGACCTCACCGCCGAATCGGCCGTCGTCGCCCTGGAGCTGTACCGCAGGCAGGGCGCCTGGAAGGTGCGCGCCGTCGGCCAGGGCTACGCGGGCGGCCTCGCCGAGATGCTCACCGACCAGGGCCTGCCCCAGGCCCAGGACCTCGCGGCGACCATCAACGAAGCGGTGGCCCAGGGCCTCGCCCGCTCCGTCGCCCCGCCCCCGCCCCGCCCGGCGGACGAGGCCCGGGTGCGGGCCGCAGCCCAGGGCCACACGGCGCCCGGCAACGGCTCGCCCGCCCCGCAGGGCGACCCCGCCGTCCCCCACCCCGTCCCGCCCGCCCCGCCCCAGCCGGGCCCGCCCGCGCCGGGCGACGCCGCCCCGGCCCAGCCCGGCGACGGCGGCTCCGTCGACTACACCCACCCCCGCCGCCAGACCAGCGCGCCCCCGCCGCCCCCGCCCGCCGTGCCGGCGGCCGCGCCCGGGCAGCCCGCGCAGCCCGTCGCGGGCGACGCCACCGGCTGGTCCCTGGAGGAGCGCCTCTACAACCAGGTGTGGGGCATGTTCGAGGACCTGGCCCGCACCACGGCGGCCTACCGCAGCGCCGTCGACTTCGCCGACTCGCGCAGGGAGCAGGAGCTCGACAAGGTCCTCTCCGACCCGCGCAGCCGCATCGGCGGCGCGGGCGACGCCGCGCGCGAGACCGCCCGCGCCAAGCACGGCGACCTCGTGGACCAGGCCAGGGCCGCGCTCGACCGCGACCTGGGCCAGCTCGCCGCCGAGGCGGACGTCGTGGAGCCCGCGCTGCCCCCGGCGTTCGCCGACTGGTCGAGCCCCGTCTGGCACGCCTACCGCGCCCCCATGGAGATCCCCATGGCCGTGCGTCTCGGCGGACTCCATCTGCCCGAGCGCCCTGACCTGCGCATCCCCATGCTGGTGCGGCTGCCCCTGGAGCGCGGCCTGTGGATCGACAGCGGCCGCTCGGGCACCGACTCGCTCGCGGACGCCGACACCCTGCACCGCCTCGCCCTGGACAGCGCCGTCGCGCACGCCGCGCGCCTGCTGGCCGTCTATCCGCCCGGCGAGTTCACCGTGCACGTCATCGACCCGGCGGGCACCGGCGCGACCGCGCTCGCCCCGCTCGTGACCTCCGGGGCCCTGGACGAGCCGCCCGCCGCCGGCGCCGCGGGCACCGGCGCCGTCCTCACCCGGCTCACCCAGCGGGTTGACCTACTGCAGATGGCCGTCCGCGGCGGCGTCACCTCGTCCCTGCCGCCGGATCTCGACACCGGCGAGCACCTCCTGGTGGTCAACGACTTCCCGCACGGCTTCGACGACCGCGCCGTGACCCAGCTGCGCTATCTGGCCGACGAGGGCCCGGCCGTCGGCGTCCATCTGATGATGGTCGCCGACCGCGAGGACGCCCGGGAGTACGGCCCGCTGCTCGACCCGCTGTGGCGCGCGCTCCTGCGGCTGACCCCGGTGCCCGACGACCACCTCGCCGACCCCTGGGTGGGCCACGCGTGGACGTACGAGCCGCCGCTGGCGCCCACCGGCAGCGAGGTGCTCCACCACGTCCTGGCGGGCGTGGGCACGGCCCGGCGCACGGGCAGCCGCTGAGCCCTCCCGCCGAGGCGCGGCGGCCTCCCGCCGCCGCGCCGAGGGCCGCCCCTCCCATCCGCCGTCGACGCGCGAGCACGCTCCTGACGAGTGATCCGCATGTCGACTAAGTGACCAGGAGCGGCCCTGACCTCGTTATTTGGCGGCCGTTTGCCGTGGCCTTTACCAAACCTTGGTCTTTCGCGTAGGCTTCTGTGTGCGGAGGGGAGTACTCCATACGCGACGTGCCCGTCAATACGGACCGCCATCGGTCCCGGGGCGTCGGCCCGCCAGGCGCCGAGGGCGCCCGGGTGGAAGAGACCTCCGGCAGCGACGACGCTGATCAGTAGCCGTACGACGCCGGAGGCGCAGTGGACGTTTCAATGACCCTGTGGGTGACGACCGTTCTCGGTCTGTGTGCCCTGATCGCGGTCGACTTCTTCATCGGGCGCAAGCCGCACGATGTGTCGATCAAGGAAGCCGGAATCTGGACGATCGTCTGGATCGTGCTCGCCGCGCTCTTCGGGCTCGGCCTGCTGATCGCGGGCGAGAGCCAGGCCTCCGGCGAGTTCTTCGCGGGCTTCATCACCGAGAAGTCGCTGAGCGTCGACAACCTCTTCGTCTTCATCCTGATCATGGCGAAGTTCTCGGTGCCCTCCCACCTCCAGCAGCGCGTGCTGCTGTTCGGCGTGCTGATCGCGCTGGTCCTGCGAGCGATCTTCATCGCCGCCGGCGCCGCGGTCATCGCCAACTTCTCCTGGGTCTTCTACATCTTCGGTGCCTTCCTGATCTACACCGCCTGGAAGCTCATCCAGGAGGCGCGCGCCGACGAGGAGGAAGAGGACTGGGAGGAGAACCGCCTCCTGAAGTCCATCGAGAAGAAGTTCGGCGTCTCGGACCGCTACGAGGGCACGAAGCTGTTCGTCCGGAAGAACGGCAAGCGCATCATGACGCCCCTCATGGTCGTCATGCTCGCCATCGGCACCACCGACGTGCTGTTCGCGATGGACTCCATCCCCGCGATCTTCGGCCTCACCCAGGACCCGTACATCGTCTTCACCGCCAACGCCTTCGCCCTGATGGGCCTGCGTCAGCTGTACTTCCTCATCGGCGGTCTCCTGAGGAAGCTGGTCCACCTCAGCTACGGCCTGTCGGTGATCCTCGGCTTCATCGGCGTGAAGCTCGTCCTGCACGCCTTGCACGAGAACGGGGTGCACGTCCCCGAGATCTCCATCCCGGTCTCGCTCGGCGTCATCTGCGGTGTCCTCGTCATCACGACGATCACCAGCCTCATGGCCTCCAAGAAGCAGCAGGAGCGCGATGCGGCCGCCGCGGAGACCGGCAAGGACGACGCCCAGAAGGACAGCATCGAGGCGTAACCACCCTCTCCGTAGAGAGGCAGTACGAAGGTGCCCCTCTCCGTAGGGAGCGGGTACCGCTGAAACGAACCACCGGAAGCGGTGCACAGTCCTCGACTGTGCACCGCTTCCGCATAGAGAGGAACGTATGGAGTCGCGGCCCTCCCGCGCGCGGGGCAGCATCGAAGGCATGATCCCTGGACTCCGGACCATCGCCTCGCGGTGGACGGCAGCAGTGCCCGTTCTCGGAGTCGTCCTGCTCGCCTGCACGTGGGGGCGGGAACTCCCCGGTGGCGTCGTCGCCCTGGTGACGGTGGTCCTCGCGGGGGCCGTGCTCGCCGCGGTGCACCACGCCGAGGTCATCGCGCACCGCGTGGGCGAACCGTTCGGCTCCCTGGTCCTCGCCGTCGCCGTGACGATCATCGAGGTGGCCCTGATCGTCACCCTGATGGCCGACGGCGGCGACAAGAGCTCCACCCTGGCCCGGGACACCGTCTTCGCCGCCGTGATGATCACCTGCAACGGCATAGTGGGCCTCTGCCTGCTCACCGCGGCCCTGCGGCACCGCGTCGCCGTCTTCAACCCCGAGGGCACCGGGGCGGCCCTCGCGACGGTCGCCACGCTGGCCACGCTCAGCCTGGTCCTGCCGACGTTCACGACGTCCAAGCCGGGCCCGGAGTTCTCCACCTCGCAGCTCACCTTCGCGGCCCTGGCCTCACTCGTCCTGTATGGCCTGTTCGTGGCGACCCAGACCGTGCGCCACCGCGACTACTTCCTGCCGGTCACCAAGGACGGCGACGTCCTCGACACCGACGACCACGCCGAGGGCCCCTCCGCCCGCACCACCCGGATCAGCCTCGGGCTGCTCGCGCTCGCCCTGGTCGGCGTCGTCGGCCTCGCCAAGGGCGTGTCGCCGACCATCGAGTCGGGCGTGGAGTCCGCGGGCCTGCCGCACGCCGTCGTCGGCGTGATCATCGCCCTGCTCGTGCTGCTCCCGGAGACCATCGCGGCCGTGCGCGCCGCCCGCCGCAACCGCGTGCAGACCAGCCTGAACCTGGCCCTCGGCTCGGCGATGGCCAGCATCGGCCTGACCATCCCGGCCGTCGCCATCGCCTCCGTGTGGCTGACCGGGCCGCTCGTGCTCGGGCTCAGCTCGACCCACATGGTGCTGCTCCTGCTCACGGTCGGCGTCAGCACGCTCACCGTCGTGCCGGGCCGGGCCACGCTCCTTCAGGGCGGCGTCCACCTGGTGCTCTTCGCGGCCTATCTGGAGCTGGCCATGAACCCGTGAGCGGCGGGGCGGTGCCCGTCACCCGGTGCCGGTCACCCGGTGACCGGCACCGCCCGGCCCGCGGGCCGCGTCTCCGGCAGCAGCGCGAAGCAGCCGAGGCTCAGCACCGCCACGGCCGTCAGATACGCCGCCACGCCCCAGGGCGTGCCCGTGCCGCGGGCCGCCGCCGTCGCCACGAGCGGCGTCAGGGCGCCGCCGAGCACCCCGGCGAGGTTGTAGCCCACCGCGGCCCCCGTGCAGCGCACACGGGGCTCGTACAGCTCCGGCAGATAGGCCGCGACCACCCCGAACATGGTCGTGAACGCGAGCAGGGCCACCAGGAAGCCGAGGAACATCAGCAGCGGCTCGCCCGTCGCCAGGAGCGCCACCATCGGGAACATCCACAGGACGATCGCCGCGCACCCGAGCAGACACAGCGGACGCCGCCCGTAGCGGTCGCCCAGGTGCGCCGACACGGGCGTCAGCGCCCCCATGGCGACGACGGCCGCCATCACGCACACCAACATCACCGTGCGGCTCACGCCGAGCCGTTCCACGCCGTAGGCCAGCGACCACGTCGTCACGGCGTAGAACACCGCGTACCCGACCGCGAGGGCACCCGCCGTGAGCAGGACGAGCCGCCAGTGGCCGCGCGCCACCTCGGCGAGCGGCACGCGCGCGGGCTCGCGCACGCCGAGGAAGTCCGGGCTCTCCTCCAGGGAGGCGCGCAGCGCGAGCCCGGCCGCCGCGAGCAGCCCCGCCACCCAGAACGGAATCCGCCACCCCCAGGACGCGAACTGCGCCTCCGTGAGCGTCACCGAGAGCCCCAGGGTGATGCCGTTGGCGAACAGGAAGCCGATCGCGGGGCCGATCTGCGGAAAGCTCGCCCACAGCCCGCGCCGCTCGGCGGGCGCGTGCTCGGCCGCCAGGAGCACCGCACCGCCCCACTCGCCGCCGAGACCCACACCCTGCACGAACCGCAGGACGAGCAGCAGCAGGGGAGCGGCGGCGCCGATCGACTCGTACGTCGGTACGCAGCCGACGGCGACGGTGGCGAGGCCCGTCATGAGCAGGGAGATCACCAGGACGGGCCGCCGGCCGTGCCGGTCGCCGACGTGCCCGAAGACGACGGACCCCAGCGGCCGGGCCACGAAGCCGACCCCGAACGTCGCGAACGCGGCGAGCGTGCCCGCCAGGGGCGAGAACGTCGGGAAGAACAGCGGCCCGAGCACGAGCGCGGCCGCGGTGCCGTAGACGAAGAAGTCGTAGAACTCGATGGCGGTCCCCGCGAGCGAGGCGGCGGCGAGCCGCGGCAGCGACGGGGCGGCCCCCACCGGGGGTGTTGACGGAGAGTCACTGGTGTGCACGTTCCGTCAACACCCCACCGTGCGGGGCGGTTACGGGAAGTGCTTCAGTACGTGACCGTGATGCGCCTCTGCGAGCCGTCCACCCGTCCACGACCCGCTCGGCGCCCTCGGGCAGGTGCCAGGTCCAGCCCTCGCCCGGCTCGGTCGTCGCCCCCGATGCTCGCGATGACGGCCTTCACCGTCGGGTCGGCGAACGCGGCGTGCAGGTCCTCGGCCCGCTCGCGCGGCGAGGAGCCCATCTTGCGCGTCGTCGGGTACTCCACCGGCTCCAGGTGGAACTGTCCTTGCAGGCGCGCGAGTCCCAGGTCGAAGGGCAGCGGGAAGAGTTCCGGCAGTCCGGAGGACGGCGAGACGACCGCCACGCGGTCACCCGGCCGTGGCTTCGGGGGGTAGCGGGGCGGCTCCTGGGGCGGCGTCATGCCCGGCAGCGTACGTCGGGCCGCCCGGCACCCGCACCGCGATAAAGGGCCCGTGACGCGCCACGACGGCCCTGTGGGCGCAGGGCGGCCGGAAAGCCTGCCACGCGCCCTTCGGGGACCCGTGACGCACCGTGCGGAATCCGGTGGCGCACCATGCCGATCGGCCTGTGGCGCGCCGTGATAGACCGTCTGTGAGCAGCAGCCCGACGCACGGAGGACCCTGTGCCCCACACCCTCGCCACCGCCCCGATCATGATCCTGAACGGGCCCAACCTGAACCTCCTGGGCAAGCGGCAGCCGGAGATCTACGGCACCGACACGCTCGCCGACGTCGAGGTCCGCTGCGCCGAGGCGGCCGCGGCGCACGGCGGGACGGTCGACCTCAGGCAGTCCAACCACGAGGGCGAGCTGGTGGACTGGATCCACGAGGCGCGCGAGCACCACGTGGGCATCGTCATCAACCCCGCCGCCTACTCCCACACGTCCGTCGCGATCCTGGACGCGCTCAACACCTGTGACGGCATGCCGGTGGTGGAGGTCCACATCTCCAACATCCACCAGCGGGAGGCCTTCCGGCACCACTCGTACGTCTCGCAGCGCGCCGACGGCGTCATCGCGGGCTGCGGGGTGCAGGGCTACGTCTTCGGGGTGGAGCGGGTGGCCGCGCTGGTGACGCGGGGCTGACGGCGGCGCCGGGGAACCGGCGCCGCCCACCGGCTCACCAGCCGCGCTCGCGCCACTCCGGCAGGTGCGGGCGCTCCGCGCCGAGCGTCGTGTCGTCGCCGTGCCCGGGGTACACCCAGGTCTCGTCCGGAAGCGTGCCGAAGATCTTCGTCTCGACGTCGTCGATGAGGCTCGCGAACCGCTCCGGGTCCTTCCACGTGTTGCCGACGCCCCCGGGGAAGAGGCAGTCGCCCGTGAAGACGTGCGGATGGCCGTGCGGGTCGTCGTAGACGAGGGCGATGGAGCCCGGCGTGTGCCCCACGAGATGGCGCGCGGTGAGCGAGATCCGGCCGAATTCGATCGTGTCGCCGTCGTCGACGAGGACCTGCGTCGGCACCGGGATGCCCTCGGCGTCCTCGCGGCCCGCGTACGTCCGTGCGCCCGTCGCCCCGACGACCTCCTCCAGGGCCTGCCAGTGGTCGCCGTGCTGGTGGGTGGTGACGACGGCCGCGATGCCGTCGTCGCCGATCAGGGTCAGCAGGGTCCGGGGCTCGTTCGCCGCGTCGATCAGGAGCTGCTCGTCGGTGGCCCGACAGCGCAGCAGATAGGCGTTGTTGTTCATCGGCCCGACCGCGACCTTCGAGATCATCAGGTCCCGCAGCTCGTGCACGTCCGCGGGTCCGCCGACCTTCACCGCTCCGCTGTACGTCATGGAAGTCAGCCTAATCCGTCCTAGAGCGCGGGCAGGGAGGGGAGCGGACCGCCTTCGACGGTCAGGGCGGCGGCGAGCTCCGCCGGGTCGCGGCGGCCCGCGAGCCAGCCGAGCAGGGCGGGTGCCGGGCCGCTGACGGTGACCTCGGGCTTGTCCGGGCTCTCCGGGGCGCGGCCCGTGCCCCACGCGCGCGTGCCGTCGGTGACACGGGTCGCGGGGACGTCGGCCTTCCCCAGGAAGCGGGCCGTGAGGAAGTCGATCTCGCGCTCCACGAAGTCGGCGGGCAGGTCCTCCAGCTCGTACCCCACGCCCAGGTCCACGTGGTGCAGCTCCATCTCGATCCACCGCCGGAACGGCACCCGGGACGCGGAGTCCGTGACGCCGTTGCGCAGCTCCACCGTCCGGGACCAGTCCGCGGGCCGGTCGGCCTCGTCCTGGAAGCGGGCCGCGGAGAGCCGCAGGTCCTCGATCTGCTCGGCCAGGGGCCGCGGCGCGCCCCGCTCGATGTCGCCGTCGCGGGCCTCGGCGCTCGTGTACATGGGGCGGCCTGCGAGAACGTTCACCAGAGCGTCGGCGTTCCGCGCGAGGTGGGTGAGGACGTGGCCACGGCTCCAGCCCGGAAGCCGTGACGGCTCGGCGGCCGCGGCGTTGTCCCATGAGGAGACTGCGCTCAGCAGCCTTTCGGTCGCGTCACGTACAGACGCCAGGTCGCGCACATGATCAATCATGGGCCAGACGATAGCCCCGCCACACGTTCGGGTGAAGGCGGCCGACCACCCCCTCAAATCGAATGTCCGTGCTATACGCTCGACAGAAGCATCGGGCACTCTTGATGGTCCTGGTTTCACCAACCACAGGATCCGGCCCGGCATTGTCAGTGGGTCGCCCTAGTCTGTGAAGGACGGGGGCCCCGCCCCTGTCACTTCTCTCAAGAAAGGTGCGGACCGGCGTGGCCGACCGTCTCATCGTCCGTGGCGCGCGCGAGCACAATCTCAAGAACGTCTCGCTCGACCTCCCGCGTGACTCCCTCATCGTCTTCACCGGTCTGTCCGGGTCCGGCAAGTCCTCGCTCGCGTTCGACACGATCTTCGCCGAGGGCCAGCGCCGGTACGTCGAGTCCCTCTCGTCGTACGCGCGCCAGTTCCTCGGCCAGATGGACAAGCCCGACGTCGACTTCATCGAGGGCCTCTCGCCCGCGGTCTCCATCGACCAGAAGTCGACCTCGCGCAACCCGCGCTCGACGGTCGGCACCATCACCGAGGTGTACGACTATCTGCGCCTGCTGTTCGCGCGCATCGGCAAGCCGCACTGCCCCGAGTGCCGCCGCCCGATCAGCCGCCAGTCGCCGCAGGCCATCGTCGACAAGGTCCTCGAGCTGCCCGAGGGCAGCCGCTTCCAGGTCCTGTCGCCGCTGGTGCGCGAGCGCAAGGGCGAGTTCGTCGACCTCTTCGCCGACCTCCAGACGAAGGGGTACAGCCGCGCCCGGGTCGACGGCGCCACGATCCAGCTCTCCGAGCCCCCCACGCTGAAGAAGCAGGAGAAGCACACCATCGAGGTGGTCGTCGACCGCCTCACGGTCAAGGAGAGCGCCAAGCGCCGCCTGACCGACTCCGTGGAGACCGCGCTCGGCCTCTCCGGAGGCATGGTCGTGCTCGACTTCGTCGACCTCCCCGAGGACGACCCCGAGCGCGAGCGCATGTACTCGGAGCACCTGTACTGCCCGTACGACGACCTGTCCTTCGAGGAGCTGGAGCCCCGCTCCTTCTCCTTCAACTCGCCCTTCGGCGCCTGCCCCGACTGCACCGGCATCGGCACGCGCATGGAGGTCGACCCCGAGCTCCTCGTCCCCGACGAGGAGAAGTCGCTCGACGAGGGCGCCATCCACCCCTGGTCGCACGGCCACACGAAGGACTACTTCGGCCGTCTGGTCGGAGCCCTCGCCGACGCGCTCGGCTTCTCCATGGACATGCCCTGGGCGGGCCTCCCGCAGCGCGCCAAGAAGGCCCTGCTCTACGGCCACAAGACCCAGATCGAAGTCCGCTACCGCAACCGGTACGGCCGCGAGCGGGTCTACACCACCGCCTTCGAAGGCGCCGTCCCCTTCGTCAAGCGGCGCCACTCCGAGGCGGAGAGCGACTCCAGCCGCGAGCGCTTCGAGGGCTATATGCGCGAGGTGCCGTGCCCCACCTGTGAGGGCACGCGCCTGAAGCCGATCGTCCTGGCCGTCACGGTCATGGACCGGTCCATCGCCGAGGTCTCCGCGATGTCCATCAGCGACTGCGCGGACTTCCTCGCCCAGCTGAAGCTGACCGCCCGCGACAAGAAGATCGCCGAGCGCGTCCTCAAGGAGGTCAACGAGCGGCTGCGCTTCCTCGTCGACGTCGGCCTCGACTATCTGTCCCTGAACCGCGCCGCGGGCACCCTCTCCGGCGGCGAGGCCCAGCGCATCCGCCTGGCCACCCAGATCGGCTCCGGCCTGGTCGGCGTGCTCTACGTCCTCGACGAGCCCTCCATCGGCCTGCACCAGCGGGACAACCACCGCCTCATCGAGACCCTGGTCCGGCTGCGCGACATGGGCAACACCCTGATCGTGGTCGAGCACGACGAGGACACCATCAAGGTCGCCGACTGGGTCGTCGACATCGGCCCCGGCGCGGGCGAGCACGGCGGCAAGGTCGTGCACAGCGGCTCCCTGAAGGAGCTGCTCGCCAACGACGAGTCCATGACGGGCCAGTATCTGTCGGGCAAGAAGGAGATCCCCGTCCCCGACGTGCGCCGCCCCGCCGACCCGAGCCGTCAGCTCACGGTCCACGGCGCCCGGGAGAACAACCTCCAGGACATCGACGTCTCCTTCCCCCTCGGTGTGCTCACGGCCGTCACGGGCGTCTCCGGCTCCGGCAAGTCGACCCTCGTGAACGACATCCTGTACACCCACCTCGCCCGCGAGCTGAACGGCGCGAGGTCGGTCCCCGGCCGCCACACGCGCGTGGAGGGCGACGACCTCGTCGACAAGGTCGTCCACGTCGACCAGTCGCCCATCGGCCGCACCCCCCGGTCGAACCCGGCGACGTACACCGGCGTCTTCGACCACGTCCGCAAGCTCTTCGCGGAGACCACGGAGGCCAAGGTCCGCGGCTACCTCCCCGGCCGCTTCTCGTTCAACGTGAAGGGCGGCCGCTGCGAGAACTGCTCCGGCGACGGCACCATCAAGATCGAGATGAACTTCCTCCCGGACGTGTACGTCCCGTGCGAGGTCTGCCACGGCGCGCGGTACAACCGCGAGACGCTCGACGTGCACTACAAGGGCAAGTCCATCGCCGAGGTCCTCGACATGCCCATCGAGGAGGCGCTCGACTTCTTCGAGGCGGTCCCCGGCATCGCCCGCCATCTGAGGACCCTCCACGAGGTGGGCCTCGGCTATGTCCGCCTCGGCCAGTCCGCGCCCACGCTCTCCGGAGGTGAGGCGCAGCGCGTCAAGCTGGCGAGCGAGCTGCAGAAGCGCTCCACGGGCCGCACGGTCTACGTCCTGGACGAGCCGACCACCGGTCTGCACTTCGAGGACATCAGCAAGCTCATCAAGGTCCTGTCCGGCCTCGTCGACAAGGGCAACACGGTCATCGTCATCGAGCACAACCTCGACGTGATCAAGACGGCCGACTGGGTCGTCGACATGGGCCCCGAGGGTGGCAGCGGCGGCGGCCTCGTCGTCGCCGAAGGCACCCCCGAGCAGGTCGCCGGAGTGCCCGCGAGCCACACGGGCAAGTTCCTGCGGGACATCGTCGCCGCCGACCGCATCAGCGACGCGAGTCCGTCTCCGGCGCGGCGCACGAGGAAGAAGGCGGCCGTGGCGGCCACCTCCGCCCCCGCGAAGAAGACGGCGACCGCCAGGACGGCCAAGACCGCCGCCGCGAAGAAGGCGACGGCCTCCACCACGAAGGCCTCCACCAAGGCCAGCACCGAGAAGGCGACCGCCAAAAAGGCCCCTGCCAAGAAGGCCACGGCCAAGAAGACCGTCACCAAGAAGGCGGTCGCGAAGAAGGCACCCGCGAAGAAGGCGGCGAGCCGCAAGGCCTGACCGCGAGAGGCCGGGCCGCGCGACCCGGCCGCGTCCGGGTCGCGCGGTCCGGACGTGCACCAGGGGCGCGCCCTCCGCAAGGACGGCGCGCCCCTGTCTTGTCGCGCGGCATGCCGCCGTGATCGGCTGAGGCGGCCAGGGCCGGGCCCGGTCCTGGCACCCGTACGACCGCCAGGGAGACGTACGACATGCCCACACCCGCAGGGCCCGCCGTCCGTGTCGAACGGAGCGGACCCGTCACCACCGTGGTCCTCTCCCGACCGGACGTGCGCAACGCCGTCGACGGCCCCACCGCCCGCGCCCTGGCCGACGCCTTCCGCGCCTTCGACGCCGACCCGGAAGCGTCCGTCGCCGTCCTGTGGGGCGAAGGCGGCACCTTCTGCGCGGGCGCCGACCTCAAGGCGATGGGCACGCCGGAGGGCAACGACGTCGCCGAGGTGGACGGCGCGCACGACGGCCCCATGGGGCCCACCCGGCTCGCGCTCACCAAGCCCGTCATCGCCGCGATCTCGGGGCACGCCGTCGCGGGTGGCCTGGAGCTGGCCCTCTGGTGCGATCTGCGGGTCGTCGAGGACGACGCCGTGCTCGGCGTGTTCTGCCGCCGCTGGGGCGTGCCGCTCATCGACGGCGGGACGGTACGCCTGCCCCGGATCATCGGCGAGGGCCGCGCCCTCGACCTGATCCTCACCGGCCGGCCCGTGGACGCCGCCGAGGCCCTCGGGATGGGGCTCGTCAGTCGCGTCGTACCGCCGGGCACCGCCCGTGCCGCAGCCGAGCGGCTGGCCGCCGAGATCGCCGCGTTCCCGCAGACCTGTCTGCGGCACGACCGGCTCTCCGTCCGTGAACAGCACGGGCTGCCCGAACAGCAGGCGCTGGCGGGCGAGTTGCGGCACGGCCTGCACGCGCTCGCGGAAGCAGCCGAAGGCGCCGCCCGTTTCACCGCCGGAGCGGGACGGCACGGCGCCTTCGGAGAGGGCTGACCGAGGACTCGTCCTGCTGGCAGGACGAGCAACGCGAACAGACGAGCAACGCGAACAGGGGGGGACAAAGGGGCAGCGAGGGCCACCGGACAGGCGGCCGCTCCGCTGACGCGCCGCCCTTCCCGGCCTCCGGTTACGCGTCGCCCTTCCCGGGCTCCAGGAACTGCATGTCCAGCTGGATCTTGACGACCTCACCGAGCATCCCGGGAGCGAAGGACAGGCCGTACTCGCTGCGCCGGATCTCGCCCGTCGCCTCGAAACCGGCGTGCCGGACCTCACCGAACTCGCCGAGCCCGCCGAACTCCACGGCGAGCGTCACCGGGCGCGTCACCTCGCCGATGGTCAGCTCGCCCGCCATCGTCCAGTCCTCGCCCGCGCCCTCAAGGCGGGTGGAGCGGAAGGTCATGGTGGGGCGGTGCTCCACGTCGAGCAGGTCGGACGCGCGGACGTGCGCGTCACGGTCCGCGTTGCCGGTGTCGATCGACGCCAGCTGGATCGTGGACGTCACGGAGCTGGTCTCCAGGGTCTCGCCCACGACGAGCTCCGCGTCGAACTCGGCGAAGCGGCCCCGCACCTTGGAGATGCCCAGGTGACGGATCGTGAAGTTCACCGCGGAGTGGAACGGATCGATGGCCCAGCGGCCCGCGGGCAGAGGAAGAGGGGTGGTGGCAACGGCCGCGTCAGTGGTTTCGAAGCTCATGCCGACCACTGTGGGGCGGCGCGCGAGACGGAGGAAGGCCGGGCCGAGACTGGTAGTGACAGGGCCATGATCCGGGCCCGCGACCCGCGGATCCCCCTGGTACGTTCGCGGAGTGAGCGACAACGAGTTGGGCGCCTTCCTGCGCACACGCCGTGAAGCCGTCACTCCCACGGAGGTCGGCCTGCCGAGCGGGCCGCGCCGGCGCACCCCCGGACTGCGCCGCTCCGAGGTCGCAACGCTCGCGGGCATCAGCGTCGAGTACCTCACCCGCCTCGAACAGGGCCGCGACCGCAACCCGTCCGCGCAGGTGCTCGGCGCGCTCGCGGACACGCTGCGCCTGACCATCGAGGAGCGCATCCACCTGCGCCGCCTGGAGAAGGCCAGCGGCGGCGCCGACGACCCGTGCTGCTCGGCGGCCCCGCCCCCGGCCCGGGAGGTGCGCCCGACCGTGCGGGCCGTCGTCGACCGCCTGGAGCCCACCCCGGCCGTGCTGCTCAACCGGCTCAGCGACATCATCGCGTACACGACGGGTTACGAACGCGTCGCCCGTCCGCTGGGGCTCCTCGACGGCGACCGGCCCAACCTGCTGCGGTTCGTCTTCACCGACGAGCGGGCCCGCACCGCCTTCCCCGAGTGGGAGCGCGTCGCCGACGAGCAGATCGCGCACCTCAGAAGCGAATCGCCGATGATCGACCCCCATGTGATGCAGCTCGTGGACGAGTTGACGGTCCTCGCCGGAGCGCCGTTCGCCGATCGCGCCCACGCCGTGCCCGATGTGCCGCGCCGCAGCGGCGTGCAGCGCCTCAGCCATCCGCAGGTGGGTAGCCTGCGTCTCGCGTACGAGTCGCTCGCCCTGCCCGACGTCGACGGGCAGCGCCTCCTGGTGCACCTCCCGGCCGACGACGCCACGTCGGCCGCGCTCGACCGGCTGAACGGCCGCCAGCCGGGCGGCCTGCGCGCGGTCAGCGGCTGAGGCGCCCCCCCCCGCAGGCACGCGCACCACACCTCCGCAGGCACGCACCGGCCCACCCACACGTCGGTACGCGTCAGCCGTTTCGGCGGGCTACCCGTTACCCGTCCACCTCCGCCGCGTACGGCGGCTCGGCGCCCGCCCGCGAGCAGGTCACGGCCGCCGCGCGCGCCGCGAAGCCCAGGACGTCCGTCCACGCTTCGGCGTCGAGCCCGGCCACGGCGTCCGCCGACAGCGCGTCCCGGGCAGCCAGGGAGTGCAGCAGCGCCGCGTTGACCGTGTCGCCCGCGCCGATCGTGTCCACGACGTCCACGGGGACGCCCGGCACATCGACCTCGCCGCACGCGCGCGTGAGCACCGACAGGCCGTCGCCGCCCCGCGTGACCACGACGGCGGCGGGCCCGGACGCCAGCCACTCCTGGGGCGTGCCGCCCAGCCAGCGCGCGTCCTCCTCCGACAGCTTCAGGAGCGCCACCGACGGCAGCCAGCTCTTGAAGCGGGCGCGGTAGGCGTCCGCGTCGGGGATGAGCCCGGCACGGATGTTGGGGTCGAGGGCCGTGAACACGCCCTGCGCCGCCGCGCGCCGCATCAGCTCCTCGTACGCGCTCGCACCCGGCTCCAGGACCATCGAGCAGGTCCCGAACGTCATGGCCCGTACGCCGTCGGGAAGGCGCGCGGGCGCGGCGAAGAGCCGGTCGGCCGTGCCGTCGACGTAGAAGGAGTAGCCCGCCGAGCCGTCCGCGGCGATCGAGGTCAGGGCCAGCGTCGTCGGCTCGGTGCCGCGCTGCACCAGCGAGACGTCGACACCGGCCGTCCGCAGCCGCGCGAGCAGCGCCTCGCCGAACGCGTCGCACGAGACGCGGGAGCAGAAGCCGGCGGGGGAGCCGAGGCGGCCGAGCGCGACCGCGGTGTTGAAGGGCCCGCCGCCGAGCCGGGGCGCGAGCGGGGCGAGGGCCGCGTCCGCCGGCGGACCGGCGTCCTGCGGAACGAGGTCGATGAGGGCTTCACCTGCGGCGACTATCACTGATGGTTCCTTTCCCGCGCTCCGCTTGCGCACAGGCTAGAGCCTGTACGGGCGGCCGGACCGGGGCGGGCGGCACCCGGGCACGGCCGGGGCCGACACGGTCACGTTCGTGCCGGGCGCGGTCACGAAGGTCCGTAACGGTAGGGTCTGCCCCGTCGCCAAACCCTCCTGACCTGTGGAGACCTCATGTCCGGCACCCCTCACGCCCGTCGCACCGTGCTGCGCGCGGCCGCGCTCGCCCCGGTCGCCGGGCTCGGTCTGACGGCCTGCTCGTCCGGCGACGGCAACGGCAGCCGCTCCGCGCCGACCGAGCCGGTGGACCTGGGCGCGGCCGACGAGGTGGCCGTGGGCGGCTCGAAGCTGTACACCGACCACAACGTGGTGGTCAGCAGGATCGCGGACGACGAGTACAAGGCGTTCAGCACGATCTGCACGCACGCGCGGTGCCCCATCCACAAGCTCCAGGGCAGCAAGCTGACCTGTCAGTGCCACGGCAGCCAGTTCGACGCGAGGAACGGCAAGGTGCTGCACGAGCCCGCCGTGGCCCCCCTGGAGGAGCTGCCCGTGAAGGTGGCGGGCGGCAAGATCGTGGCGGGCCCCGGGGCCTGAGGCGGTGCGCGGGCCCCGGGCGGGGCGCTCACTGGGCGTCCGCTCCCCGGGCTCCACGCCCGTGCCCCCTGCCCGTTCCTGCGCCCTCAGTCCCAGTCCCACTCGATCCCGACGATCCCGGCCCGCACCTGCGGCTCCACGAGGTGCACCGACCGGTGGCTGCCGGTCAGCGTGAGCTCCCTGCGCCCCACGCGCGGGGCGGCCGCCGAGTGCTGGGTGAAGCGGTGGCAGCGCACGGGCAGGGCGCCCCTGGCGAAGCGGACCTGGAGGGCGTACTGGCCGCCCGCGAAGCTGAAGCCGCGGAAGTACTCGCCGCTCACCCCGGCCGTGCCGTCCTCGAAGCCGTAGCGGAACATATGCGTCTCGCCCGCGCGCAGGCGCACGTCGAAGAGCAGCTCGGCGACCAGGACGCCGGTGTCGTGGTGCCAGCGGACGCGCCCGGTGCGGCAGTTGTCCAAGGCGAGGACCCGGGTGCGCTCGGGCGCGCAGCCCGGGTCGCCGTGGTGGATGGCGACGTAGCGGTCCACGCCGTCCCGGTGCGCGCGCACGATGTGCTCCGAGTCGCGGCCGAGCAGCTCGCGCGCTCCGCCGATGCGGACGCGCTCGTGGTGGCCGACGGTGTGCAGGCCGCCGTCGAGCGGGGACTCCAACTCGCCCAGGAGGGCCTGGAGGACGTCGGCGGCCTCCACCAGGGAGCGGTACGAACGGGCGGGGGGCCGTTCGCCGTCAGGACAGTCGTCGGTACGGGCGAGCAGCCGGATCAGGGACTCCTCGGGGAGGTCGAGTATCTCCTCCAGGGCGCGCACGGCCCGCAGCGACTCGGCGCGCTGCGGGCGGCGCGCGCCCTGCTGCCAGTAGCTGAGGCTGGTCACCCCGACGCTGACGCCGTGGCGCGCGAGGTGGTGGCGCACGCGTTGCAGGGGCAGTCTGCGCGCGGCGATCGCCGCGCGCAGCGCGACGTGGAAGGGGCCGGTGCGCAGGGCGGAGGCGAGCTCCGCGGGGACGGTGTCCGCGAGGGGAGAGGCGGGCAGGCGGGTGGGGGGATGCGTGGGGGAGGGCGCGGGCCGCACCGCGGGTCCTTTCTGTGAACGTTCACACAGACCGTGGGTGTGTACGCGCTGATCGGAGCGGGCGACCAGGTGAGCGTACGGCCGGTGTTCACAGGGGTGGGCTGTTGTTCACGGTTCCATTAACCCCGCATTGAAGCGTGTTGACCGGAAGTCAACAAGGCTTGATGCTCAATCCAGCGTCCGGACGCGTTCCTCCACCTCAAACCCCCACTGCTCGGGAGGACCGCGATGCACCACAGATCCAGCAACTCCAGTCGGCGGAGACGGCTTTCCGCCCTCGCCGTCGCCGTGACGGCCCTGGCGGCCGTGCCGACGGCAACGGCCGTTGCGGCCCCGCACGACACCGCCGCGCCGCGCTCCACAGCGTCCTCCGTGTCGGCCCCCGCGGCCGGTGAGCGCGTCGCAGCCCCGTCCGCCCTCGCGGCCAAGCGCCTGAACCTCACCATGCAGGCACAGCAGAAGACCAACTGGTGCTGGGCGGCGGCGGGCAACACCATCGCCACCTTCATGGGCAAGAACTACTCCCAGAACCAGTTCTGCAACGCGGCCTTCAACCGCAGCCAGAACACCGAGTGCCCCAACAACCAGGCCACCCTGGGCAACGTGCAGACCGCCCTGGGCTGGATGGGCATCAACCGCGGCTCGTACGTCACCGGCTGGCTGCGGTACGACACCGTGCAGGCCGAGGTCAACGCCAACCGTCCCGTCGAGACCCGCATCCAGTGGTCCAACGGCGGCGGCCACATGCACACCCTCTACGGCTACGACACCGCCAACAGCTGGGTCTACTGGGGCGACCCGTGGCCGTCGAACGACCGCTACAACTGGGCGTCGCACTCCTGGTACACCAACAACAACACGTTCTCCTGGACCCACTCGCTGTACCGGATAGGGGCGTGAGAGCGATGACCCGTCACCTGCCCCGCGTCTCCGTAGAGAGCCGATACGCCCGTGGCCGTCTCCTGAAGGCCACGCTCGCCGGTTCCGCCGCCGCGCTGCTGCTCGGGCTCGCGGCGCCGCACGCCACCGCCGACTCCGGACCGGCGGCGCCGCCCGCGCCCGCCGCTCCCTCCGAGGCCACCCGGGGCGCCGCCCACGACGCGGCCGAGGCCCCGAAGACCCTCGACACGCTCTCCCGGTTCTTCGCCCGCGACGGCGCCGTCAGCAAGGCGAAGGCCGCGCCCCGCGTGACGGGGGAGCGGGCCGTACCCGTCTACTACCTGGCGGCCGACTTCGTCGCGGGCAAGAAGGGCGCACCGATCGCCGCCATGGAGTTCCTCGCCAGCGAGGCGGTCTCCTCCGACGGCCAGAAGGCGTCGCTGTGGACCGCCCGGCAGGCCGGCTCCTGGCAGGTGGTGAACATCGCCACCGGGAACGACGAGACGCGCTACGCACGCGTGGGCGCCGACAAGCTCCCCGGAGGCACCGTCTTCATCGAGCCGCAGATCAACGCCTGGTACGTGCAGAAGGGAGAGCGGATCCTGCCGCTCGACCGGGACGCGATCCGTGCCGTCGGCGCGAACGGCACCACGGTCGCCGCCTACCAGCGCCGGGTGCACAAGGCGTACGGGGACAAGCTGCCGGGGTCCGCGTACGCGAAGTCCGGCAAGGCCGGAGGCTATGACGAGCCCGCGGCCGCCCCCCGGTCCGAGGGCAGGACCGCCTCCGCCGCCGGGTCCGCGGACGGTCCGGTGACCGTGGTCTCCTCGGTGGCCGCCGCCGGCGCCGCCGTCGCGCTCGGCCTCTCCGGGGCCGCGCTCGTCCGGCGCCGCTCGCGCCGCCTCGGCTGAGACCGCCCGGCTCCGGCCGGAGCCCGCCCGCCCCTGCCGCAGGGGCGGGCGGGTCCGCGCCGCTGTCATACCCCGCCAGTAGGCTGTCCGACATGGCCGACCCTTCCAGCTACCGCCCCAAGCCGGGACAGATCCCCGACTCGCCCGGGGTCTACAGGTTCCGTGACGAGCACCGCCGTGTGATCTACGTCGGGAAGGCCAAGAGCCTGCGCCAGCGCCTCGCCAGCTATTTCCAGGACCTGGCGAACCTGCACCCGCGCACGGCCACCATGGTGACGACGGCCGCCTCCGTGGAGTGGACCGTCGTCGCCACGGAGACCGCCGCGCTGCAGCTGGAGTACACCTGGATCAAGGAGTACGACCCGCGTTTCAACGTCAAGTACCGCGACGACAAGAGCTATCCCTACCTCGCGGTGACGATGAACGAGGAGTTCCCGCGCGTGCAGGTGATGCGCGGTCAGAAGAAGAAGGGCGTGCGCTACTTCGGTCCGTACGGCCACGCCTGGGCCATCCGCGACACCGTGGACCTGCTGCTCCGCGTCTTCCCCGTGCGGACGTGCTCGGCGGGCGTCTTCAAGAACGCGGCCCGCACCGGCCGCCCCTGCCTCCTCGGCTACATCGGCAAGTGTGCCGCGCCCTGCGTGGACCGGATCTCCGCCGAGGACCACCGGGAACTGGCCGAGGACTTCTGCGAGTTCATGACCGGCCGCACGGGCACGTACATCCGGCGCCTGGAGCGTCAGATGACGGACGCGGCCGAGGAGATGGAGTACGAGCGGGCGGCCCGCCTCCGCGACGACATAGACGCCCTCAGGAAGGCGATGGAGAAGAGCGCGGTCGTCCTCGCCGACGCCACCGACGCCGACCTGATCGCCGTCGCCGAGGACGAGCTGGAGGCCGCCGTCCAGATCTTCCACGTGCGCGGCGGACGCGTGCGCGGCCAGCGCGGCTGGGTCACCGACAAGGTCGAGGCCGTCACCACCGCCGACCTCGTCGAGCACGCGCTCCAGCAGCTCTACGGCGAGGAGCGCGGCGACTCCGTGCCCAAGGAGGTGCTCGTCCCCGCGCTGCCCGACCCCGTGGGGCCCGTCCAGGAGTGGCTCACCCAGCGCCGCGGGTCGAACGTGTCGCTGCGCATCCCGCAGCGCGGCGACAAGAAGGCCCTCATGGAGACCGTCGCGCGCAACGCCCAGCAGTCGCTCGTCCTGCACAAGACCAAGCGCGCCTCCGACCTCACCACGCGCTCCCGGGCCCTGGAGGAGATCGCCGCGGCCCTGGAGCTCGACAGCGCGCCCCTGCGCATCGAGTGCTACGACATCTCGCACCTCCAGGGCGACGACGTGGTCGCCTCCATGGTCGTCTTCGAGGACGGGCTCGCCCGCAAGAGCGAGTACCGCCGCTTCCAGATCAAGGGCTTCGAAGGACAGGACGACGTCCGGTCCATGCACGAAGTGATCACGCGGCGCTTCCGGCGCTACCTCGTCGAGAAGGAGAAGACGGGGGAGTGGAGCCCGGAGGAGGCCCAGGAGGGCCTCACCGAGGACGACGGCCGCCCCAAGAGGTTCGCGTATCCGCCGCAGCTCGTCGTCGTGGACGGCGGGCAGCCGCAGGTAGCCGCCGCCCAGCGGGCCCTGGACGAGCTGGGCATCGACGACATCGCGGTCTGCGGCCTCGCCAAGCGCCTCGAAGAGGTCTGGGTGCCCGGCGAGGACGACCCCGTGGTCCTGCCGCGCACCAGCGAGGGCCTCTATCTGCTCCAGCGCGTGCGAGACGAGGCGCACCGTTTCGCTATCTCGTATCAGCGGACCAAACGGACCAAGCGCTTCAGAGCGAGTCCCCTGGACGACGTGTCCGGCCTCGGCGAGTCCAGGAAGCAGATACTGATCAAGCACTTCGGGTCGCTGAAGCGGCTCAGGTCCGCCACCATCGACCAGATCTGCGAGGTTCCCGGCGTCGGCCGCAAGACGGCGGAGGCCGTCCTCGCGGCCTTCGCCCAGGCGGCCCCGGCACCCCCCGCCGTGAACACCGCCACAGGAGAGATCATGGAGGACGAGGACCCCGTGGGGACGGGAGACTCGGATACAGGCGAGGAGCCCGCCCCGGCGGACGACTCGCTGAACGGCCAGGGGGCCACACCGACCGCGGCCCCGAAGGAAGGCGGGACGGCCACACCCGTGGGCGCCCCGGAACCACGACGGGGGATGGAGACATGAGCGAGCACGACGAAGGCGGTACCCAGGTGAGTACGGGCACGACCATCGAGCCGGGCGAGGCCGCCGAAGCGGCCATCCCGGAGCTGGTGATCATCTCCGGCATGTCCGGCGCGGGCCGCAGCACGGCCGCCAAGTGCCTGGAGGACCTCGGCTGGTTCGTCGTGGACAACCTGCCGCCCGCACTGATCCCCACCATGGTCGAGCTGGGCGCCCGCTCGCAGGGCAACGTCGCCCGCATCGCGGTCGTCGTCGACGTGCGCGGCCGCCGTTTCTTCGACAACCTCCGCGAGTCCCTCGCGGACCTGGAGTCCAAGCACGTCACCCGGCGCATCGTCTTCCTGGAGTCCTCGGACGACGCCCTGGTGCGCCGCTTCGAGTCCGTCCGCCGCCCGCACCCGCTGCAGGGCGACGGCCGCATCGTCGACGGCATCGCCGCCGAGCGCGAGCTCCTGCGCGAGCTGCGCGGCGACGCAGACCTGGTCATCGACACCTCCAGCCTGAACGTGCACGAGCTGCGCGCCAAGATGGACGCCCAGTTCGCGGGCGACGAGGAGCCCGAGCTGCGGGCCACGGTCATGTCCTTCGGCTTCAAGTACGGCCTGCCGGTCGACGCGGACCTCGTGGTCGACATGCGCTTCCTGCCCAACCCGCACTGGGTCCCGGAGCTGCGCCCCTACACCGGTCTCAACGAAGAGGTGTCGGCGTACGTCTTCAACCAGCCGGGCGCCAAGGAGTTCCTCGACCGCTACACCGAGCTGCTCCAGCTGATCGCCGCGGGCTACCGCCGCGAGGGCAAGCGGTACGTGACCATCGCCGTGGGCTGTACGGGCGGCAAGCACCGCTCCGTCGCCACCTCCGAGAAGCTCGCCGCGAGCCTGTCCTCCGCCGGCATCGAAACGGTCATCGTCCACCGGGACATGGGGCGCGAATGAAGCCCAACCGCCGGGTGCTCCGTCTGAACCGCATGGGCCGCAAGCGGGGCGCCCAGCCCAAGGTCGTCGCCCTCGGCGGCGGCATGGGCCTGTCCGCCTCGCTCGCCGCCCTGCGCCGCATCACCGGGGACCTCACCGCCGTCGTCACCGTCGCCGACGACGGCGGCTCCAGCGGCCGCCTGCGCCAGGAGCTCGGCGTGCTGCCGCCCGGCGACCTGCGCAAGGCGCTCGCCGCGCTCTGCGGCGACGACGACTGGGGCCAGACCTGGGCCCGCGTCATCCAGCACCGCTTCCAGTCCCGCGGCGACCTGCACGAGCACGCGGTCGGGAACGTACTGATCGTCGCCCTGTGGGAGCAGCTCGGCGACCACGTCCAGGCGCTCGACCTGGTCGGCAAGCTGCTCGGCGCACAGGGGCGCGTGCTGCCCATGTCCGCGGTGCCCCTGGAGCTGGAGGCCCTGGTCAAGGGCCACGACCCGGAGCGCCCGGACGACGTGGACACCGTGCGCGGCCAGGCCACCGTGGCGCTCACCCCCGGCGAGGTGCAGTCCGTGCACCTGGTCCCGCAGGCCCCGCCCGCCGTCCCGGAGGCGGTCGCCGCCGTCCTGGACGCCGACTGGGTGGTCCTCGGGCCCGGCTCCTGGTTCTCCTCCGTGATCCCGCACCTGCTCGTGCCCGAGCTGCTCGACGCGCTCACGGAGACGAAGGCCCGCCGGGTCCTGTCGCTCAACCTCGCACCGCAGCCCGGAGAAACCGAAGGCTTCTCTCCGCAGCGTCATTTGGAGGTTTTGGCCCGACACGCCCCTAAACTCGCCCTGGACGTGGTGCTGGCCGACGAGGCCGCCGTGCCCGACCGTGGGTCCCTGACCGATGCCGCCAAGCGGTTCGGTGCCACGGTGGAGCTGGCGCCGGTGGCCCGCGAGGACGGCAGCCCCAAGCACGACCCGGAGCTGCTTGCCGCCGCGTACGACCGTATTTTTCGGATGCATGGAAGGATCGGCCCATGGCGATGACGGCAGCGGTGAAGGACGAGATCTCCCGGCTTCCCGTCACCCGGACCTGCTGCAGGAAGGCGGAGGTCTCGGCGATCCTGCGGTTCGCGGGCGGGCTGCACCTGGTCAGCGGCCGCATCGTGATCGAGGCGGAGCTGGACACGGCGATGGCGGCGCGCCGGCTCAAGCGGGACATCCTGGAGATCTTCGGGCACGGCTCCGAGCTGATCGTGATGGCCCCCGGCGGCCTGCGCCGCGGCTCGCGCTACGTGGTCCGCGTGGTCGCGGGCGGCGACCAGCTGGCCCGCCAGACCGGCCTGGTGGACGGCCGCGGCCGTCCCATCCGCGGCCTGCCGCCGCAGGTGGTCTCGGGGGCCACCTGCGACGCCGAGGCCGCCTGGCGCGGGGCCTTCCTCGCCCACGGCTCGCTCACCGAGCCCGGCCGCTCGTCCTCCCTTGAGGTGACGTGCCCGGGTCCGGAGGCCGCCCTCGCCCTGGTCGGCGCCGCCCGGCGGCTGCAGATCGCCGCGAAGGCCCGCGAGGTGCGCGGCGTGGACCGCGTGGTCGTCCGTGACGGGGACGCGATCGGCGCCCTGCTGACGCGCCTGGGCGCCCACGAGTCCGTGCTCGCCTGGGAGGAGCGGCGGATGCGGCGCGAGGTGCGCGCCACCGCCAACCGCCTCGCCAACTTCGACGACGCCAATCTGCGCCGCTCGGCCCGTGCCGCCGTCGCCGCGGGCGCCCGGGTGCAGCGCGCCCTGGAGATCCTCGGCGAGGAGGTCCCCGAGCACCTCGCGGCCGCGGGCCGGCTGCGCATGGAGCACAAGCAGGCCTCCCTGGAGGAGCTGGGCGCGCTCGCCGACCCGCCGCTGACCAAGGACGCGGTCGCGGGGCGCATCCGCCGCCTGCTCGCGATGGCCGACAAGCGGGCCCAGGACCTGGGCATCCCCGGCACGGAGTCCAATCTGACCGAGGACCTCGCCGAGGAGATGGCGGACAACCTCGCGGTCTGACGCGGAGGCCTGACGCGAGGGCTGCCGGACCGGTCCGGCGAAGGGCTGCCGGACCGGTCCGGCGAGGGCCGCCGGACCGGTCCGGCGAGGGCCGCCGCCGGGCCCGGAAGGCCCTCCGGCAGCGTCCGAATCGCGGAATTTGCGCTCACCCGTGCAAGGGGTGAAACGGGTGAGCGCCATGGTGAGCGTGGTGCTTCTCACTACCGGACGGTATTGCCTTCCAGGGGGGTTCTCGATGTCACCCGGAGGCCTTCGGAGAGGTAGGGTCGGAGGCGGTCGGGGACATCCCAATACATCTCGCCGGCGTCTCAGACCGGCGTACCAACGAGGAGATCGGTTCGTGACGATCCGCGTAGGCATCAACGGCTTTGGCCGCATCGGTCGTAACTACTTCCGCGCGCTCCTTGAGCAGGGTGCGGACATCGAGATCGTGGCTGTCAACGACCTGGGTGACACCGCGACCACCGCACACCTGCTGAAGTACGACACCATCCTCGGCCGCCTCAAGGCCGAGGTGTCCCACACCGAGGACACCATCACCGTCGACGGCCACACCATCAAGGTGCTGTCCGAGCGCAACCCCGCCGACATCCCGTGGGGCGACCTCGGCGTCGACATCGTCATCGAGTCGACCGGCATCTTCACCAAGAAGGCCGACGCCGAGAAGCACATCGCCGGTGGCGCGAAGAAGGTCCTCATCTCGGCTCCGGCCAAGGACGAGGACATCACCATCGTGATGGGCGTCAACCAGGACAAGTACGACGCGGCCAACCACCACGTCATCTCCAACGCCTCCTGCACCACCAACTGTGTGGCGCCGATGGCCAAGGTCCTCGACGAGAACTTCGGCATCGTCAAGGGCCTGATGACGACGGTCCACGCGTACACCAACGACCAGCGCATCCTGGACTTCCCGCACTCCGACCTGCGCCGTGCCCGCGCCGCCGCGGAGAACATCATCCCGACCACGACCGGTGCCGCCAAGGCCACCGCCCTGGTCCTCCCGCAGCTCAAGGGCAAGCTGGACGGCATCGCCATGCGCGTCCCGGTCCCGACCGGCTCGGCCACCGACCTGGTCGTGACGCTGCAGCGCGAGGTCACCAAGGACGAGGTCAACGCCGCGTTCAAGAAGGCCGCCGACGACGGCGACCTCAAGGGCATCCTGTTCTACACCGAGGACCCGATCGTGTCCTCGGACATCGTCAGCGACCCGGCCTCCTGCACCTTCGACTCCTCCCTGACCATGGTCCAGGAGGGCAACTCGGTGAAGATCCTCGGCTGGTACGACAACGAGTGGGGCTACTCCAACCGCCTCGTCGACCTCACGGTCTTCGTCGGCGGTCAGCTCTGAGGCGCTCGCGCGCTTAGAGCAGGCACCCAGATGTGAGCAGCAGGGTCCGGACCGTTAACGTCCGGACCCTGCAGCATGTCAAAGCCCTCTCCGCAGCCCCTCTCAAGGAGTCCCCCTCTATGAAGACGATCGATGAACTGCTCGCCGGCGGTGTCGCGGGCCAGCGGGTCTTCGTCCGCGCGGACCTGAACGTGCCCCTCGACGGCACCACGATCACCGACGACGGCCGCATCCGCGCCGTCCTGCCCACCGTCAAGGCCCTCGCCGACGCGGGCGCCCGGGTGGTCGTCGCCTCGCACCTGGGCCGCCCCAAGGGCGCCCCGGACCCCGCCTTCACGCTCGCCCCGGCCGCCACCCGTCTCGGTGAACTCCTGGGCGCGGACGTGCGGTTCGCCACCGACACGGTCGGCGACTCGGCCAAGGCCGCCGTCGCGGGCCTGGCCGACGGCCAGGTCGCCGTCGTGGAGAACCTGCGCTTCAACGCGGGCGAGACCAGCAAGGACGACGCCGAGCGCGGCGCCTTCGCGGCGCAGCTCGCCGAGCTCGCCGACGTGTACGTGGGCGACGGCTTCGGTGCCGTGCACCGCAAGCACGCCTCGGTCTTCGACCTGCCGGGCAAGCTGCCGCACTACGCGGGCCATCTGATCGCCACCGAGGTCGGTGTCCTGAAGAAGCTCACCGAGGACGTCAAGCGCCCCTACACCGTCATCCTCGGCGGCGCCAAGGTCTCCGACAAGCTCGCGGTCATCGACGAGCTGCTCGGCAAGGCCGACCGCCTCCTGATCGGCGGCGGCATGGCGTACACCTTCCTCAAGGCCAAGGGCCACGAGGTCGGGATCTCCCTCCTCCAGGAGGACCAGATCCCGGTCGTCACCGAGTACATGGAGCGCGCCGAGAAGAACGGCGTCGAGCTGGTGCTCCCGGTGGACGTCCTGGTCTCCACCGACTTCCCCGACCTGAAGACCAAGGCCCCGGCCGACTTCGAGACGGTCGACGCCGACAGCATCCCGGCGACCATGGAGGGCCTGGACATCGGCCCCAAGACCCGCGAGCTATTCGCCGCGAAGATCGCCGACGCCGAGACGGTCTTCTGGAACGGGCCGGTGGGCGTCGCCGAGCACCCCGACTACGCCGGCGGCACCGCCGCCGTCGCCCGGGCCCTGCTCAACTGCGACGGCTTCACCGTGGTGGGCGGCGGCGACTCCGCCGCGGCCGTCCGTAACCTGGGCTTCGACGAAAACGCATTCGGCCACATTTCGACCGGCGGCGGCGCCTCCCTCGAATACCTCGAGGGCAAGACGCTCCCCGGCCTCGCCGCACTGGAGGACTGACCTTAATGAGCACGCGCACGCCGCTGATGGCGGGCAACTGGAAGATGAACCTCAACCACCTCGAGGCCATCGCGCACGTCCAGAAGCTCGCGTTCGCGCTCGCCGACAAGGACTACGAGACCGTCGAGGTCGCCGTCCTGCCGCCCTTCACCGATCTGCGCTCCGTGCAGACCCTGGTCGACGGCGACAAGCTCAAGATCAAGTACGGCGCCCAGGACATCTCGGCGTACGACTCCGGCGCGTACACCGGTGAGATCTCGGGCCCGATGCTCTCGAAGCTGAAGTGCACGTACGTGGCCGTCGGCCACTCCGAGCGCCGCCAGTACCACAACGAGACCGACGAGATCTGCAACGCCAAGGTGCAGGCGGCCTTCAAGCACGGCATCACGCCGATCCTGTGCGTCGGCGAGGAACTGGAGGTCCGTGAGGCGGGCAACGCCGTCGCGCACACCCTGGCCCAGGTCGAGGGCGGCCTCAAGGACGTCCCGGCCGAGCAGGCCGAGTCGATCGTGATCGCGTACGAGCCCGTCTGGGCCATCGGCACCGGCAAGGTCTGCGGCGCCGACGACGCGCAGGCGGTCTGCGCGGCGATCCGCGGCAAGCTCGCCGAGCTGTACACGCAGGAGCTCGCCGACCGGGTCCGCATCCAGTACGGCGGCTCCGTGAAGTCCGGCAACGTCGCGGAGATCATGGCGAAGCCCGACATCGACGGCGCCCTGGTGGGCGGCGCGAGCCTGGACACGGACGAGTTCGTCAAGATCGTTCGCTTCACCGAGCAGTGAGTATGCGCTAACGCCGTTACGACGTACCCTTGCGGGGGTCGGGGCTTGAAAGTGAGCGGGAAACGCTCGCGGAGTAAGCTTCGGCCCCCGTCGTCGATTCAGATCCGAGGAAGTTGGTCCAGCCGTGGTTATGGGGTTCTCGATCGCCCTGATCGTCTTCAGCGCGCTGCTGATGCTGCTGGTGCTGATGCACAAGGGCAAGGGCGGCGGCCTTTCCGACATGTTCGGTGGCGGAATGCAGTCGTCGGTCGGTGGCTCCTCGGTCGCCGAGCGCAACCTGGACCGCATCACCGTCGTGGTCGGTCTGCTCTGGTTCGCCAGCATTGTCGTGCTTGGCATCCTGATGAAGGTCAACAACTGACAACAGGCACCGGCCGCTTGCCACGCCGAGGCGGCCACGCCCTGAAGTCCCGCTCATAGCCCCATGTTCCGTACGCGCCCGCGCGCGCGGCTTATCATGGGGCTTGCGTGTCGGGGTGGGGTGTAACTCCCAACACTGGACGCGCGTTGGGCCTTACGTAGACTGAGGCGCCCGCAGCGGAGCCGGCAGTCGACCCCGCGGCGCAGCCGCCGTTCGAACAGGCAGCACCATCACGCAGGGAGTTACGACCGTGGCAAGTGGCAACGCGATCCGAGGCAGTCGGGTCGGGGCGGGGCCGATGGGCGAGGCCGAGCGCGGTGAGTCCGCGCCGCGACTGCGCATCTCCTTCTGGTGCTCCAACGGGCACGAGACGCAGCCGAGCTTCGCCAGCGACGCGCAGGTCCCCGACACATGGGACTGCCCCCGCTGCGGCTTTCCGGCAGGTCAGGACCGGGACAACCCCCCGGACCCGCCGCGCACCGAACCGTACAAGACCCACCTCGCGTATGTGCGCGAGCGGCGCAGCGACGCGGACGGCGAGGCCATCCTCGCCGAGGCGCTGGCCAAACTGCGGGGCGAGATCTAGAAGTTGAGAACCGGCCGGGCACCCCGAGGTGCCCGGCCGGATCCATTTCGGCGTCGCCTCGCCGCACCCGTCCGTCAGCCCCGAACGCGCAGGTCAGCGCGGTCTCCTCCGGCGGTTGTCAGTGGTGCCCCCTACCGTGGTGGGTGATCGTGAACCACGCGGCGGACGGGGGGAGTTGTGACGGCTGCGGAGACCGCGCGGGCCGGTGCCGACGGCGCGCGGAGCCTCGCCTGGCGCGGGGGATTCGGCAGGCTGTGGAGCGCCGCCGTGCTCTCCAGCTTCGGTGACTCGCTGCGCAAGGCGGCACTGCCGCTGCTCGCCGCGTCGCTCACCGACGACCCGCTGCTCATAGCCTCCGTGACCGCCTGCGGCTATCTGCCGTGGCTCGCCTTCGGGCTGCTCGGCGGCGCCGTCGCCGACCGGGTGGACCAGCGACGTGCCATGTGGCGGGTGGACGTGGCACGCGGCGTGCTCGTCGGGGCCTTCGCCCTCGCCGTGGCGCTCGGCCACGCCTCCATCGGCCTGCTGATCGCGCTCGCCCTGGTCCTCACCACGCTCCAGACCCTGTTCGACAACGCGGCCACGGCCCTGCTGCCCGCCCTCGTGGACCGCGCGGACCTGGGCGGTGCCAACGCCCGGCTCCTTACCGGACAGCAGCTCGCCGGGGGCCTCCTCGCCGCGCCCGCGGTGCCCTTCCTGATCGCCGCCGGCCCCGGCCTGCCGTACGCGGCCGACGCGGTGACCTATCTGGTGGCGGCCGCGCTCGTGGCCTCCCTGCGGGTGCCCGCGCCCGGGGATTCGCCAGGACCCGCCCGGGCCACCCTGCGGTCCGACATCGCGCACGGGCTGCGGGTCCTGGGGCGGGACCGGGTGCTGCGGGGCCTGTGCGCGGCCACCGCGGTGGGCAACGTCGGCATAGGCGCGCTCCTCGCCACCCTCGTCGTCCTCGTCACCGACTGGCTGCACGCGGGCAGCGGCGGATACGCGGCGGCCATGACCGCGTACGCGGCCGGGAGCCTGGTGGGCGGGGCGCTCGCCGGACGCCTCGCCCGGCGGCTCGGGCGGGTGCGCGCCGTGCTCGCCGCCGGGACGGCCCAGATCGCCGCGCTCGTGGCCATGGGCACGGTCCGCGACATCACGGCCCTGACCGCGAGCATGACCCTGTTCGGCGCCATGGGGATGGTGTGGAACGTCAGTACCCACACCCTGATGCAGGAGCGCGCGCCCGCCGCAGCCCTTGGCCGCATCAGCGCGGCGTTCCGGACCCTGGGCGTCGCGGGGGCGCCGCTCGGGGCGATGCTCGGCGGGGCCGCGGCCGCGCTCCGGGGGCCCAACACGCCGATGCTGCTGGCGGCCGTCCTGTTCGCGCTCTCGGTCGTCGTGCTCACCCCCGCGCTCAAGCCGACGGACACCTCGCACCACACGCTGATCAACTAGGTTGGGAGCGCAGTGGGGCGTACGCACGCACGTTGTACGAGAGAGGGCGGAAGCACAGATGAACGCAGTTGGCCGCACCAGGCTCCACCAGACGGCCGAGTGGACGGCCCTGGTCAAGCACCGGGAGCAGCTGGGGGAGGTGCGGCTGCGGGAGCTGTTCGCCGCTGACCCCGGCCGTGCCGAGCGCTACACGGCGCAGGTCGGCGATCTGCACATCGACTATTCCAAGCACCTGATCACGGACGAGACCCTCGCGCTCTTGCGGGAACTGGCCGCCGCCACTGATGTGTTCGGGTTGCGGGATGCCATGTTCCGGGGCGAGAGGATCAATACGACGGAGGGGCGGGCGGTGCTGCACACGGCGCTGCGTGCCCCGGCGGATGCCGTGGTCGAGGTCGACGGTGAGGACGTGGTGGCGGGTGTGCACGCGGTGCTGGAGAAGATGGCGGCGTTCGCGGGGCAGGTCCGTTCGGGTGAGTGGAGGGGCCACACCGGCAAGCGGATCAAGAACGTGGTCAATGTGGGTATCGGGGGTTCCGACCTCGGTCCGGCGATGGCTTATGAGGCGTTGCGTGCTTATACCGACCGCGATGTGACGGTCCGTTTCGTGTCGAACGTGGACGGTGCCGATCTGCACGAGGCCGTGCGGGATCTGGATGCGGCGGAGACGTTGTTCGTCATCGCGTCCAAGACGTTCACGACGATCGAGACGATCACCAATGCCGAGGCTGCCCGTTCCTGGCTCCTGGCGTCCCTTGGTGACGAGGCGGCCGTGGCCAGGCATTTCGTGGCGCTGTCGACGAATGCCGAGAAGGTGGCGGACTTCGGTATCGACACGGCGAACATGTTCGGGTTCTGGGACTGGGTGGGGGGTCGTTACTCCTTCGATTCGGCGATCGGTCTGTCGTTGATGATCGCGGTCGGTGCGGATGCGTTCGGGGAGATGCTGGAGGGTTTCCGTCTGGTGGATGAGCATTTCTGTACGGCTCCGGCGGAGGCGAATGTGCCGTTGCTGCTCGGGCTGCTGGGTGTCTGGTACGGCAACTTCCATGACGCGCAGTCGCATGCGGTGCTGCCGTATTCGCATTATCTGTCGAAGTTCACGGCGTATCTGCAGCAGCTGGACATGGAGTCCAACGGCAAGTCCGTGACCCGGGACGGCAGGGCGGTGGAGTGGCAGACCGGTCCGGTGGTGTGGGGCACGCCCGGCACCAACGGCCAGCACGCGTACTACCAGCTGATTCATCAGGGTACGAAGCTCATTCCGGCGGACTTCATCGGCTTCGCGCGGCCGGTCGAGGAGCTGGGTGCGCTCGCGGGCCAGCACGATCTGCTGATGGCCAACTTCTTCGCGCAGACGCAGGCGCTGGCCTTCGGCAGGACGCCTGAGGAGGTGCGGGCCGAGGGGGTGGCGGAGGACCTGGTGGCGCACAAGACGTTCCGGGGCAACCATCCCACGACGACGATCCTCGCGCGGGAGCTGACGCCCTCGGTGCTGGGCCAGCTCATCGCGCTCTATGAGCACAAGGTGTTCGTCCAGGGCGCGGTCTGGAACATCGACTCCTTCGACCAGTGGGGCGTCGAGCTGGGCAAGGTCCTCGCCAAGCGCGTCGAACCCGCCCTGACCCAGGGCGCGGACGTCCCCGGCCTCGACCCGTCCACGACGGCCCTGGTCACGAAGTACCGCGCCCTGCGCGGCCGTTGAGCCCGACGGCCGGGCCCGGCGCCCCGGACCGCCGGGCCCTGTCCGCCGGGTCAGGTCCGCCCCCGCGCAAGACGGAGAAGATGAAGGCTTCGTCAAGGGCGGGACGCTCGGCGCCACCCTGGGGGCCTCCGGCGGCGCCCTCCGCTGCGAGGTCACCGTCGACGGCAGCACCCACACCGCCCGAGCCAGCGGCCCCTTCGCCTCGGCCACCTGCGACGGCTTCTGACCAGCACTCGGCCACCCGCGAAGGCTTCTGGAAGCGGAACGCCGCCGGGCCCCGGTCCGCAAGAGGACCGGGGCCCGGCGGCGTCCCCGTACCGAGCAGTGCGTCCGGTCAGGGCGACGCCGGTGGGTACAGGTCCCGGGGGAGCTGGGAAGCCGCCGCCGCGTCCAGGAGCCACAGGGTGCGGGAGCGGCCGTACGCGCCCGCCGCGGGGGCCTGGACCTCACCCGCCCCGGACAGGGCGATCGCCGCCGCCTTCGCCTTGTCCTCGCCCGCCGCGAGCAGCCAGACCTCGCGTGCGCAGCGGATCGCGGGCAGCGTCAGCGAGACCCGGGTGGGCGGCGGCTTCGGCGCGCCGTGCACGCCGACCACCGTCCGCTCCGTCTCGCGGACGGCGGGCAGCTCGGGGAAGAGCGACGCCACGTGCGTGTCCGGGCCGACGCCCAGCATGAGCACGTCGAACGTCGGCACGGGGCCGTGGTCTTCGGGACCGGCCGCCGCGGCCAGCTCGGCCGCGTACGCCTCGGCGGCGGCGTCCGCGCCGTCCCCGTCGGCGCCCACCCCGTACGGGCCGTCCGACGCGGGCATCGGGTGCACCCGCGCCGGGTCGAGCGGCACCGAGTCGAGCAGGGCGGCGCGGGCCTGCGTGTAGTTGCGCTCGGGGTCGCCCTCCGGCAGGAAGCGCTCGTCGCCCCACCACAGGTCGAGCCGGGACCAGTCCACGGCGTCGCGCGCGGGGGCCGAACTCAGCGCCGCGAGCAGTCCGTTGCCGTTGCGGCCGCCGGTGAGGACCACGGAGGCGTAGCCACGGGCCGCCTGCGCGTCGACGATCTTCGTGATCAGGCGCGCCGCGGCGGCCTGGGCCATCAGCTCCTTGTCGCGGTGGACGACGAGCTGCGGTGCGGTGGTCACTTCGCGGCCGCCTTCTTGGCCGGGGCCTTCTTCGCGGAGGCCGTCTTCTTCGACGTACGGCCGCCGCCCTTGGGGGCCTGCTCGGCCGAGCCGGACGCGTCCGGCTCCTGGGGGGCCGTCGCCGTCATGGCCGACCGCGCCGTCTCGTCGAGCCGGTCGACGCCGAACCTCAGCGCCGACGCGTAGGTGTCGTCGGGGTCGAGGCGGCGCAGCTCCTCCGCGATCAGCTCGGAGGTCTCGCGGCGCTTGAGCGCCACCGCGCGGTCCGGCTGGCCCTGGATGGAGAGCGTGGCGAGCGCGCCGTCCGCCCGGTCGAGCACGATCGGGCCGCAGTTGGTCTCCATGCGCACGCCGGTCAGGCCCGGGCCCGTGGACAGGCTGCGCCTGACCGGTACGGAGAGCCGGTCGGCGAGCCACATCGCGAGCAGCTCGACGCTCGGGTTGAACTCCTCGCCCTCCACCTCGGCGGCGGTGACCTCGCAGGTGACCTGGTCCAGGGCGGCCGCGAGCATGGAGCGCCACGGCGTGATCCGGGTCCAGGACAGGTCGGTGTCGCCGGGGTGGTACGCCTCGGCGCGCGCGGTCAGCTCCTGGATGGGCTGCTCGGCGGCGTAGGTGTCGGTGACCCGGCGCTGGGCGAGCGCGCCCAGGGGGTCCTGGGCGGGGTCGATCGGGGCGTTCACCGGCCACCACACGACGGTCGGGGCGTCCGGCAGGAGCAGCGGCAGGACCACCGACTGGGCGTGGTTGATGACATCGCCGTAGAGCCGCAGGACCACCGTTTCGCCGGTGCCCGCGTCGGCGCCGACGCGGACCTCGGCGTCCAGGCGTGAGGACGTGCGGTCCCGGGGCGAACGCGAGACGCGCTTGATGACGACGAGCGTGCGCGAGGGGTGCTCGCGCGAGGCCTCGCTCGCCGCCTTCAGGGCGTCGTACGCGTTCTCCTCGTCGGTGACGATGACGAGGGTGAGGACCATGCCCACGGCCGGGGTGCCGATCGCCCGGCGCCCCTGTACGAGCGCCTTGTTGATCTTGCTGGCCGTGGTGTCCGTAAGGTCGATCTTCATGGCCGGCGCCAGCTCCGTCCGTCTCGTGCAAGCATCTCGTCCGCCTCGACCGGGCCCCACGTACCGGACGGGTACTGTGCGGGCTTGCCGTGGGTGTCCCAGTACTCCTCGATCGGGTCGAGGATCTTCCAGGACAGCTCGACCTCCTCCGTGCGCGGGAAGAGGTTGGCGTCGCCGAGTAGGACGTCCAGGATCAGCCGTTCGTAGGCCTCCGGGCTGGACTCGGTGAAGGACTCGCCGTACGCGAAGTCCATCGACACGTCCCGGATCTCCATGGAGGTGCCGGGCACCTTGGAGCCGAAGCGGACCGTGATGCCCTCGTCCGGCTGGACGCGGATGACGATGGCGTTCTGGCCGAGCTCCTCCGTCGCCGTGTGGTCGAAGGGGGAGTGCGGGGCGCGCTGGAAGACGACCGCGATCTCCGTGACGCGGCGGCCGAGGCGCTTGCCGGTGCGCAGGTAGAACGGGACGCCCGCCCAGCGGCGGTTGTCCACCGACAGCTTGACGGCGGCGTACGTATCGGTCTTCGACTTGGCGTCGATGCCGTCTTCCTGGAGGTAGCCGACGGCCTTCTCGCCGCCCTGCCACCCGGCGGAGTACTGCCCGCGCACGGTGTCGCGGCCCAGGTCCTTCGGCAGGCGTACGGCGCCGAGCACCTTGGCCTTCTCGGCGACCAGCGCGTCCGCGTCGAAGGAGGCGGGCTCCTCCATGGCGGTCAGGGCCATCAGCTGGAGCAGGTGGTTCTGGATGACGTCACGGGCGGCGCCGATGCCGTCGTAGTAGCCCGCGCGGCCGCCGATGCCGATGTCCTCGGCCATGGTGATCTGCACGTGGTCGACGTACGACCGGTTCCAGATCGGCTCGAACATCTGGTTGGCGAAGCGGAGCGCCAGGATGTTCTGGACGGTCTCCTTGCCCAGGTAGTGGTCGATCCGGAACACCTGGTCCGGGGCGAACACCTCGTGGACGATCGCGTTCAGCTCCTGGGCCGACTTCAGGTCGTGGCCGAAGGGCTTCTCGATGACGGCGCGCCGCCACGAGCCCTCGGGCGCGTCCGCGAGGCCGTGCTTCTTGAGCTGCTGGACGACCTGCGGGAAGAACTTCGGGGGGACCGACAGGTAGAAGGCGAAGTTGCCGCCCGTGCCCTGCTTCTTGTCCAGGTCCTCGATGGTGGCCTTGAGCTGCTCGAAGGCGTCGTCGTCGTCGAAGTTGCCCTGGACGAAGCGCATGCCCTGGATGAGCTGCTGCCAGACCTCCTCGCGGAAGGGCGTGCGCGCGTGTTCCTTGACCGCGTCGTGCACCTCCTGCGCGAAGTCCTCGTCCTGCCACTCACGGCGGGCGAAGCCGATCAGGGAGAAGCCGGGCGGCAGCAGACCGCGGTTGGCCAGGTCGTACACCGCCGGCATCAGCTTCTTCCGGGACAGGTCGCCCGTCACGCCGAAGATGACCAGGCCCGACGGCCCCGCGATGCGCGGGAGCCGTCGGTCCGCGGCGTCACGAAGCGGATTGGCTCCATGAACTGCGGTCAAGGTGTCAGCCCTCCGAGGGGGTGAGGCGCTTCAGCTCGGCCTCGGTCGACTTGAGCAGGTCGTTCCAGGACGCCTCGAACTTGTCGACGCCCTCGTCCTCCAGGAGCTGCACGACCTCGTCGTAGGAGATCCCGAGCTTCTCGACGGCCGCGATGTCCGCGCGCGCCTGGTCGTACGTCCCGGCGATGGTGTTGCCGGTGATCTGACCGTGGTCGGCGGTGGCCTCCAGGGTGGCCTCCGGCATGGTGTTCACCGTGCCCGGCGCGACCAGGTCGTCGACGTACAGGGTGTCCTTGTACGCCTTGTCCTTGACGCCCGTCGACGCCCACAGCGGACGCTGCTTGTTGGCGTGCGCCTTGTCGAGCGCGACCCAGCGGTCCGAGGGCTGTGTCGATTTGTCGGCAGAGCCGAACACCTCCTCGTACGCCTCGTAGGCGAGCCGGGCGTTGGCGAGGGCGGCCTTGCCGCGCTGCGCCTTGGCCTCGTCGGTGCCGAGGGCGTCGATGCGCTGGTCGATCTCGGTGTCCACGCGGGACACGAAGAAGGACGCCACCGAGTGGATCTTCTCCAGGTCCAGGCCGCGCTCCTTGGCCTTCTCCAGGCCCGCCAGATACGCGTCCATGACCTCGCGGTAGCGCTCGAGCGAGAAGATCAGCGTCACGTTGACGCTGATGCCGAGGCCGATGACCTCGGTGATCGCCGGGAGGCCCGCCTTGGTCGCGGGGATCTTGATCAGCGTGTTCGGCCGGTCCACCAGCCACGCCAGCTGCTTCGCCTCGGCGATCGTCGGCGCCGTGTGGTGGGCGAGCCGCGGGTCGACCTCGATCGACACCCGGCCGTCCTGGCCGCCCGTGGCGTCGAAGACCGGGCGCAGGATGTCGGCGGCGTCACGGACGTCCGCCGTCGTGATCATGCGGACCGCTTCCTCGACGGTCACCTTGCGCGCGGCGAGGTCGGCGAGCTGCTGCTCGTAGCCGTCGCCGGACGAGATGGCCTTCTGGAAGATCGACGGGTTGGTGGTGACGCCCACGACGTGCTGCTGGTCGATCAGTTCGGCGAGGTTGCCGGACGTGATCCGCTTGCGCGACAGGTCGTCCAGCCAGATCGCGACGCCTTCGTCGGAGAGGCGCTTGAGTGCGTCTGTCATGGAATTACATCTCCTACTGGTCGTATGAGGGCGTCAGCGCCGGGCTGCCGCGATCGATTCCTGCGCCGCCGCGGCCACCGCGTCGGCAGTGAATCCGAACTCGCGGAAGAGGACCTTTCCGTCCGCCGAAGCACCGAAGTGTTCGAGCGAGACGATGCGGCCCGCGTCGCCGACGTACTTGTGCCAGGTGAGACCGATGCCCGCCTCGACGGCCACGCGCGCCTTGACGGACGGCGGCAGCACGCTGTCGCGGTACCCCTGCTCCTGCTCCTCGAACCACTCCACCGACGGCATCGAGACGACCCGGGTGGGAACGCCCGCCGCCTGGAGCTGCTCGCGCGCCTCGACGGCGAGCTGTACCTCGGAGCCGGTGCCGATGAGCACGACCTCGGGGGCCGTGCTCTGCCCGGAGGGCCCTTCGGCCTCGAACAGCACGTAGCCGCCCTTGGCCGCGCCCTCGGTGACCTCGCGGTCGTACGTCGGCACGCCCTGACGGGTCAGCGCGAGGCCGTGCGGGGCGCCCTTGCCGAACTCCTTGGTGTAGCGCTTGAGGATCTCGCGCCACGCGATCGCGGTCTCGTTGGCGTCCGCCGGGCGGACCACGTTCAGGCCCGGGATGGCGCGCAGCGTCGCGAGGTGCTCGACCGGCTGGTGGGTGGGGCCGTCCTCGCCGAGGCCGATGGAGTCGTGCGTCCACACGTACGTCACCGGCAGGTGCATCAGGGCCGACAGGCGCACGGCGTTGCGCATGTAGTCGGAGAACACCAGGAAGGTGCCGCCGTAGATGCGGGTGTTGCCGTGCAGCGCGATGCCGTTCATCTCCGCGGCCATGGAGTGCTCGCGGATGCCGAAGTGGATCGTGCGGCCGTACGGGTCGGCCTCCGGCAGCGGGTTGTCCGCGGGCAGGAACGACGAAGTCTTGTCGATCGTGGTGTTGTTCGACCCCGCGAGGTCGGCGGAGCCGCCCCACAGCTCGGGGACGACCGCGCCGAGCGCCTGGAGGACCTTGCCGGACGCGGCACGCGTCGCGACGCCCTTGCCCGCCTCGAAGACCGGGAGCTTCTCCTCCCAGCCGGTGGGCAGCTCGCCCGCGGCGATCCGGTCGAACTCGGCGGCGCGCTCGGCGTTGGCGCCGCGCCACTCCTGGAACGACTTCTCCCACTCGGCCTTGGCCCGGCGGCCCCGGTCGAGGGCCTCACGGGTGTGGGCCAGGACCTCGTCGGCGACCTCGAAGGTCCGCTCCGGGTCGAAGCCCAGGACGCGCTTGGTGGCCGCGACCTCCTCGTCGCCGAGCGCCGAGCCGTGCGCGGCCTCGGTGTTCTGCGCGTTCGGCGCGGGCCAGGCGATGATCGAGCGCATCGCGATGAAGGAGGGCTTGTCCGTGACGGCCTTGGCCCGCTGGATCGCCGCGTACAGCGCCTGTGGGTCGAGGTCGCCGTTCTCCTTCGGCTCCACGCGCTGGACGTGCCAGCCGTAGGCCTCGTAGCGCTTCTCGGTGTCCTCGGAGACCGCGGTCTCCGTGTCGCCCTCGATCGAGATGTGGTTGTCGTCCCACAGCAGGATCAGATGGCCGAGCTGCTGGTGCCCGGCCATCGACGACGCCTCGGCGGAGATGCCCTCCTGGAGGCAGCCGTCACCGGCGATGGCGTAGACGAAGTGGTCGAACGGGGAGGTGCCGGGGGCCGCCTCCGGGTCGAAGAGACCGCGCTCGTAGCGCGCGGCCATCGCCATGCCCACGGCGTTCGCGACACCCTGGCCCAGCGGACCCGTGGTGGTCTCGACGCCGACCGTGTGGCCGTACTCCGGGTGGCCCGGGGTCTTCGAGCCCCAGGTGCGGAAGGCCTTCAGATCGTCCAGCTCAAGACCGAAACCGGCCAGGTAGAGCTGGATGTACAAGGTCAGCGAGGAGTGCCCCGCGGAGAGCACGAATCGGTCCCGGCCGGTCCAGTCGGCGTCCGCCGGGTCGTGCCGCATCACCTTCTGGAAGAGGGTGTACGCGGCAGGCGCGAGGCTCATGGCCGTACCCGGATGGCCGTTGCCGACCTTCTGTACGGAGTCCATGGCCAGGACCCGGCCGGTGTCGACGGCCCGCTGGTCCAGATCGGTCCACTCGAGGTCTGTGGTGGTCGGCTTGATGCTCACCCTGGGTCAGGGCTCCTCTCCACAATGTCGAATGCCGGTGGCAGGAACCGCACCGGCCGCTGTCGAGCCTACCCCTGTAAGAACGTGCATTTTTTCGAGTCATTCCAGACTGCCGGGGCCCGCTCCGATCCGCCTCCTGAACGGGCGACACCGCTCTCACCATGTGAAGTCGGCACCGCTCATCTGGGTTCCGATTCCGCCCGGGGTGTCCGTTCGCGCGCCCGGCCCCCAAGACCCCTCGTCTGGCCGCTCAACACGAACCCACCCCCGCGAAGGGCCAGGTATGGGCAACGTCTACAGTGGCGTGGTACGCGTGAGCCTTTACCGGATCTTCATGTCTGAAGGTCCGCCGTGGGCTTGCTGGGATGTCTCTGTCAGGGGTGTGCGTGACGGCCGTTGAATCCCGTCCAGTGGGGACGCTCGGGACGAGCCAGAGCCCGAGCCACCGGCCGTTCGGGGCCCGAGTCAAGGCGTTCGTGGCGCTGACGAAGCCACGGATCATCGAGCTGCTGCTGATCACCACCGTTCCGGTGATGTTCCTCGCCGAGCAGGGCGTGCCCGATCTGAAGCTGGTGTTCCTCACCTGCCTCGGCGGCTACCTGTCCGCGGGCGGGGCCAACGCGCTGAACATGTGGTACGACCGCGACATCGACGCCCTCATGGAGCGCACGTCGCAGCGGCCGCTGGTCACCGGCATGGTTAGCCCCCGTGAGTGCCTGGCCTTCGGCATCACGCTGGCGGTCGTCTCCACGCTGCTCTTCGGCCTCGCCGTCAACTGGCTGTCCGCCTGGCTGTCCCTCGGCGCGCTGCTCTTCTACGTGGTCGTCTACACGATGATCCTCAAGCGGCGCACCTCCCAGAACATCGTCTGGGGCGGCATCGCGGGCTGTCTGCCGGTGCTCATCGGCTGGTCGTCCGTGACCAACTCGATGTCGTGGGCGCCCGTCATCCTCTTCCTCGTGATGTTCTTCTGGACGCCGCCGCACTACTGGCCGCTGTCCATGCGGGTCAAGGAGGACTACGCGCGCGTGGGCGTGCCGATGCTCCCGGTCATCGCCTCCAACAAGGTGGTCGCCCGGCAGATCGTCCTCTACAGCTGGGTCATGGTCCTGGTCTCGCTGCTGCTCCAGCCGCTCGGCTACACCGGCTGGTTCTACACGGCCGTCGCCCTCGCCACGGGCGGCTGGTGGCTGTGGGAGGCGCACGCGCTCCAGAACCGTGCCAAGGCGGAGGAGACCGGCACCAAGCTCAAGGAGATGCGCCTGTTCCACTGGTCCATCACCTATGTGTCGCTGCTGTTCGTGGCGGTCGCGGTGGACCCCTTCCTGCGCTAGTCCCGCTCGGCCCGAACGGCCCCGCCGCCCTCCGGGCGGCGGGGCCGTTCCGCGTTCCGGGGCGCGGTGCTCAGCGGTCGGTGAGGTGCAGATGGCCGTCCCCGTCGAGGCGGGCCGCGCGGCCGGTGCGGAACCAGCCGTCCCGCAGCACCGCGTCCGTGGCCTCCTTGTCCCTGAGGTACCCGTCGAAGAGCAGCGGGCCGCGCACCCACAGCTCGCCGCCCGCGACCCGCACCGCCACCCCCGGCGCGGGCACCCCGCAGCTGCCGGGCCTGGCCCGTACGTCGGCGTGGTCGAGGGCGGCGACGTCCCCCGCCTCGGGCGTGCTGAGGAAGGCCCGGACCCGGGCCGCGGGCGTCGCGGTGCGGATGGCCTCGATCAGCCGCGGGGGAGCGGCGCCCGCCGCCGTCTCCGTGTCGGCCGAGCGCAGCGTGGCCAGGTGGTGCGGGGCCGTGTCCAGGACCTGCCACCACACCTCGGGCGGGCACACCAGACGCGTGGCGCGGTGCTCGCGCACGGCCGCGCAGATCGCCCCGGGCCCCGGCGCCTCCGGCAGCACGACGGTGCCCCGGGCCTGCCACTGCCGCAGCACGGCGGTCCACAGGCCCCAGTGCCCCGCGGGGAAGCCGCACACCAGGGCGCCCGGCACCTCGGGCCGGCCGCCGCAGTGCGCGCGCAGGACGCTCGCGCGGTGCGACAGGACGACGCCGTGGGGGCGGCAGGGGCCGGCGAAGAGCACCAGGTGGGGGTCCTTCTCCGCAGGGTCCCAGGTCCGCTCGGGCCGCTCGGGCCTGCTGGCACTGTCGGTCCTGCCGGTCCTGTCGGTCCTGTCGGTCCTGCCGGTCGTATCGTTCCTGTCGGTCGTATCGGGCGACGCGGCTCGCGGGGCGGGCGCGTCGCCGTCCGCGAGTACGGCGTGCCGTGCCCGCGCGGCCGCCGCGAACCGCGCGCCCTCGGCCGCCCGCCCGGCGTCCGTCAGGACCAGGCGCGGCGCCGCAGCCCGCACGACACGGGCCGACCACGCGTCGGGCCCGAGCGGCACGAGGACCGCCCCGGCGCGCGCGGCCCCCGCGTACACCTGGAGCGACTCGACGGGGGCCCCGGCCGACGGCCACACCACGCGGTCGCCGCGGCGCACACCGCAGGCCGCCAGGTGCCCGGCGGCCCGGTCGGCGGCCGCGTCGAGGGCGGCGAAGGTGAGCACGCGCCCGCCGAACACCACGGCAGGGCGGTGCGGGGCGGCCCCGGCGGCGGACCGGACGACCTCGCCGACCAGCAGACCGGACATGCCCTCGTCCTACCACGGGCCGCCGCAAGGGGGAACGGCCGCGCGCACCGGCGCCGCGACCGTGGCCGAGACCACGCCACCCGGGCGTCGCCGAACGATCTACCCGTCGGTAGCATCCTGTGCCATGGCAGACACGGAGCAGGGCACCACCGCGGCGGCAGAGCAGGGCGAGCAGACGGCCGCGGCGGCCCCGGTGGACAAGGACGCCGCGCGCGCCGACCGCAAGGCCGCCAAGCTGGCCCGGCAGATCACCGCGTTCGCGCGGGCCCACGGCGGCGCCGAGGGGCAGATCGCGTACATCGGGCAGCGGGGCTCCCGCATCGTCCTCGTCGGCGAGGACGGCGGCTGGGGCGACCTCGTCGCGCCGACCCACGCGATCGCCCTGAGCGCCGTGGAGAAGGCCGGGATCACCGTCCACGACGACTTCGACGGCGACTTCGCCGCCAAGGTGCGGACGGGTCCGTACGAGTGGACGCGCATGGCGGGCATCCAGATCGGTGGCCCCTCGGGCGGATGAGACGCGCCCGGGGCGGGCACGGAGTGACAAGGCGAGCAACACCTGTCGCCACGGTCACCCGTTAGGACCGTAGGAGTACGGTCCACGCAGGGGAGCCAGGATGATCGAAACGCCGTCCCTGGTGGACCAGCACTGCCACGGCGTCCTGCGCACGGAGCTCGGGCTCGGCACGTTCGAGGCGCACCTCGGCCGCGGCGAGGGCCCGCCCGCCCCGGGCACCACCTTCTTCGACACCCAGACCGGCTTCGCGGTACGCCGCTGGTGCCCGCCGCTCCTCGGACTCGAACCGCACTGTCCGCCCGCCCGCTATCTGGCCCGCCGCCGGGAACTGGGCGTCCTGGAGTCCGGGCGGCGCCTGCTGCGCGGCAGCGGCATCACCACGTACCTCGTCGACACCGGCCTGCCCGGGGACCTCACGGGTCCCGGGGAGCTCGCGACCACCGGGGCCGCGGAGGCCCATGAGATCGTGCGCCTCGAACTGCTCGCCGAGCAGGTCGCCGACACCTCGGGAACCGTCGACTCCTTCCTCGCCAACCTGGCCGAGTCCGTGCACGGGGCCGCGGCCGGAGCCGTCGCCTTCACCTCGGTCGCGGGGGTGCGCGAGGACCGGCCGCTGCCGCCCGAGCCGCCGGGCCCCGGCGAGGTGCGCGGCGCGGCGGGCCGCTGGCTCGCCGGACGCCAGGTGGGCGGGGAGCTCGCCGACCCCGTGCTCCTGCGGCACCTGCTGTGGATCGCCGTGGCCTCCGGCCTGCCGCTGCAGCTGCACACCGGCGCCGCCGACCCGCAGCGGTCCTTCGGCGCGTTCGCCCGTGCCACCGCGGGGCTCGGCACCGACCTGGTGCTGTTGCACGGCTATCCGCACCACCGCGCGGCGGCCCACCTCGCGGGCGTCTTCCCGCACGTGTACGCGGACCTGGGGCCCGCGCTGGTGCGCACCGGGGCCCGTGCGGCGGCCGTGCTCGCCGAGATCCTGGAGCTGGCCCCCTTCGGCAAGCTGCTGTTCTCCAGCGGCGCCCACGGCCTGCCGGAGCTGCACGTGGTGGGGGCGACCCTGTTCCGCGAGGCGCTCAGCCGGGTGCTCGGCACCTGGGTGGCCGAGGGCGCGTGGTCGCTCGCGGACGCGCAGCGGGTGGCGGCGATGATCGCGGCGGACAACGCGCGCCGGGTCTACGGCCTCACGGACGAGTGACGGCTCCACGGCCTGACGGGGCGACCGCCTGACGGACGACTGACGGGCTACGGCCTCACACACGCGTGACGCCCCGCCGCGACGGCGGGCGGGGCGTCGAGAGGGAGCGGGGCGTCGAGAGGGGGGGGCGGGCGCGGCGCTCAGACCGCGGACAGCTCCGCGTCGGCCTGCGCCGGGACCTCGGGCGCCGTCGCGGGCCGCTCGCGCAGCGAGAGCAGCACCCGCAGCACCGCGATCCACACCACGCACGAGCCCAGCATGTGGGCCGCGACCAGGACCTCCGGCAGGTCCGTGAAGTACTGCACATAGCCCACGACGCCCTGCGCGAGCAGCACCAGGAACAGGTCGCGGGTGCGGGCCAGCGGCCCCGCCGGGGCGTCGACCGCCTTGAGGACGAACCACAGGGCGAAGGCCAGCGTGACCACGATCCACGCCAGGACGGCGTGCAGCTTGGTGACGGACTCCCAGTCCAGGCCGATGGCGTCCACCTTCATGCGCGGCACGTCGCTGGAGTCGCCCGCGTGCGGGCCCGCGCCCGTCACGACCGTGCCGACCGCGATCAGGAGCACCGTCACCCCGGTCAGGACCCAGACGAGCTGGGCGACGGCCTTGCCGACCAGCGGGCGCGTCGGGGCGTCGCCCTCACGGGTGCGCTGCCAGGTGGCCGTGGCGACCGCGATCAGGGCGGTGGAGAGCAGGAAGTGCGCCGCGACCGTGTACGGGTTGAGGCCGACGAGCACGACGATGCCGCCGAGGACGGCGTTGCCCATGACGATCCAGAACTGCGCCCAGCCGTACCGGGTCAGGCTGCGCCGCCACGGCTTCTGCGAGCGGGCCGCGATGATCGCGAACCCGACGACCGCGCACAGGGCGTACGTCAGCATGCGGTTGCCGAACTCGACGACGCCGTGGAAGCCCATCTCGCTGGTCGCGGTGAGCGAGTCGTCGGTGCACTTGGGCCAGGTCGGGCAGCCGAGGCCCGATCCCGTCAGGCGTACGGCGCCGCCGGTGACCACGATGACGACCGTCATCACGAGGGCGGCGAGGGCCGCGCGCTGGACGGTCCGCCCGGTCGGGGTCCAGCGTTCGGCGATGAAGGCGAGCGGGTTGCGCGCGAACTGGGCGGCTTCGGCTCGGGTCACTTTGGGCACGGCCCCCATCGTAGGGGGCCGCTTGTGCACGGCTTCACGAGGGGGACGTATCCGCTCCAACTGTGATGCCGGTTACGCCCTGTGGGGCGCGCGTGGGCTACTCCCAGCGGAAGACGGGCTACTCCCAGCGGAAGAAGCGGGCCGCCGCGCCGAGCCCGAGGACCGCCCACACCGCGAGGATCCCGAGGTCGCCCCACGGCATCGCGGCGCCGTCCTGGAGCACGTCGCGCAGACCGTCCGAGAGGGCCGAGATGGGCAGCAGGGCGAGCGCGGACTCGACGGCTCCGGGGAACCGGTCGAGCGGCACGATGACGCCGCCGCCGACGAGGAGCAGCAGGAACACGAGGTTCGCGGCGGCCAGCGTCGCCTCCGCCCTGAGCGTGCCCGCCATCAGCAGGCCGAGCCCGGAGAAGGCCGCCGTACCGAGGACGAGGAGCAGCAGGACGGCCAGCGGGTTGCCGTGCGGCGACCAGCCGAGCGCGAAGGCGATCACGGTGAGGAGCGCGATCTGGAGCACCTCGGTGACCAGGACCGACAGGGTCTTCGCGGTCATCAGGCCCCAGCGCGGCAGCGGCGAGGCGCCGAGCCGTTTGAGCACGCCGTAGCGCCGCTCGAAGCCGGTGGCGATGGCCTGCCCGGTGAACGCCGTGGACAGGACGGCGAGCGCGAGGACGCCCGGGGCGAGGAAGTCCACGGCCTTCCCGTCGCCGGTGTCGACGACGTCGACGGCGCTGAAGAGGACGAGCAGCAGCGTGGGGATGACGATGGTGAGCAGCAGCTGTTCGCCGTTGCGCAGCAGCATCTTCGTCTCCAGGACCGCCTGTGCGCGGATCATCCGGGACAGGGGGGCCGCGCCCGGCCTCGGGGCGTACGTCCCCGGCGTACCGGCGGTGGCAGTGGTGTCGGGGGCGCTCGTCACGACCGCAGCTCCTTACCCGTGAGCTCCAAGAAGACGTCCTCCAGGGTGTGCCGTTCGACGGAGATCCGGTCCGGCATGACGCCGTGCTGCGCGCACCAGGAGGTGACGGTGGCGAGCAGCTGGGGGTCGACGGTGCCGCTCACGCGGTAGGCGCCGGGGGTGAGTTCGGCGGCGGCGGAGTCCGGTGGCAGGGCCTTGAGGAGCGAGCCGACGTCGAGGCCGGGGCGGCCGGTGAAGCGCAGGGTGTTCTCGGCGCCGCCGCGGCACAGCTGTTCGGGGCTGCCCTGGGCGATGACCTTGCCGGCGTCGATGATGGCGACGTCGTCGGCGAGCTCCTCGGCCTCGTCCATGTAGTGGGTCGTGAGGATCACGGAGACGCCGTCGCGGCGCAGGTCGCGGACGAGGTCCCAGGTGGCGCGGCGGGCCTGCGGGTCGAGACCGGCGGTCGGCTCGTCGAGGAAGACGAGCTCGGGGCGGCCGACGACGGCCAGGGCGAGGGCGAGCCGCTGCTGCTGGCCGCCGGAGAGGCGGCGGTAGCCGGTGCGGCCGCAGGACTCCAGGCCGAGGCGGGCGATGAGGGCGTCCACGTCGAGCGGGTGGGCGTGCAGCGCGGCGACGTGCCGCAGCATCTCGTCGGCGCGGGCGCCGGAGTAGACGCCGCCGGACTGGAGCATCACGCCGACGCGCGGGCGCAGCCGGGCGGCCTGGGTGACCGGGTCGAGGCCGAGGACGCGGACGGTCCCGGCGTCGGGGGTGCGGTAGCCCTCGCAGGTCTCGATGGTGGTGGTCTTCCCGGCGCCGTTCGGGCCGAGCACGGCGGTCACGGTGCCTGCGCGGACGTCCAGGTCGAGGCCGTCCACCGCGGTCTTCGCCCCGTACCGCTTGACCAGGCCGTGGACCTGGACGACGGACTCATTTCCCATGACGGGAAGTCTAGAGAGGGTCGCGGGGGCCGTGGGCAGGGGGCCGACCCGGTCCTCTGTGCGGCCCGGTCAGGCGGTGTACGGCCGGTGCTCGGCCAGCCATCCCCGCGCGTAGGCGACCGCGTCGGGCAGCGGGAAGAGGCGGGCCGTGGCGGCGCCGACCAGGCCCCGTGTCACCGGGCGCTCCTTCTCGAAGGCGGCGCCCAGCTCGTCGAAGCGCTCCTCGGAGATGGCGGGCTCGCGCACGGTGAGCCAGCGGCGGCCCTCGTCCGTCATGACCGCGAAGGAGTTCTCGACCTCGGGTGCGGGCAGGCGGTACTCGGCCAGGTGGAAGGCCGTGCAGGCGTCGAACCCCGCGCCCAGGAGCAGCACGCGCGCGCCCGTCGCCTCCAGGGCGGCCAGGGGGCTGCGCTCGCCGAGGCGACAGTCGAGGGCGTGCTCGGCCATCAGCTCCTTCGCGCGGGCCCCGACGGCCGCGAAGGAGGTCTGCGGGTGGGCGCTGCGGACGGCGCCGGGCCAGGTGCGCACGGTCTCGGGGACGACGCCGACGCCGCGGACGCGGGCGGTGCGCGGGTCGTACGCGGGCATGGCGTCGCGGATCAGGGGCCACCACTCCTCGGGCACGGGAGGGTGCTGCCACTCGGCCGGGTCGGAGTTGTCCGAGGAGTGCGTGGGCACCACCAGGGTGCCCTCGTCGCCGAGGGCGTCGAGGAGGGCGAGGACGACTGTTTCCGCGCCGCCGCAGACCCAGCCGAGCGAGCTGAGCGAGGTGTGTGTGAAGAGCGTGTCGCCGCGTCGCACGCCGAGCGCGCGCAGCTCCTCGGCGAGCGTGGCGCGCGTACACAAAGGGCCGGTCACAGGGGGTGTCGACATGCTCAAGAAGTGTTGTGGAAAGCTTTCGCGAGCGCCACTGATTTGATCGATCGATGATCGTTTCCGCAGGTCAGCTTAGGTGAACCTAAGTGATGCACCGCACCGCTCGGTGGCCGGGGCACGGGTTGTCAGGCTCTGAGGAATTACGCAACAATGGCGTTGTGAAAAACGTTGGCGAGGCTCAGGAGACCCCTCCGGGGGCTCCCCAGGAAGAGCTCGCGACCGGTGAGCGGTCCACGCGCAACCGCGTCGCGCGCTCCATCCTGGACCACGGCCCGTCCACCGTGGCCGACCTCGCGGGCCGTCTCGGCCTGACCCAGGCCGCCGTCCGCCGCCACCTCGACGCCCTCGTCCAGGAGAACGTGGTCGAGGGCCGGGAGAAGCGGGTCTACGGCGCGCGCACGCGCGGCCGCCCCGCCAAGGTCTTCGCGCTCACCGACTGCGGCCGGGACGCCTTCGACCAGTCCTACGACAAGCTGGCCGCCGACGCCCTGCGCTGGATCGGGGAGACGCACGGCGAGGCGGCGGTCGTCGCGTTCGCCCGGGCCCGCGTCGCCGAGCAGGCGAAGGCGTACCGGGCGGCGATGGACGCCGCCCCCGCGGCGGACCGCACCCAGGCACTGGCGAAGGCATTGACCTCGGACGGGTACGCTGCTACGGCGCGTAGCGCACCCCATCCGCACAGCGGCGAGCAGCTCTGCCAGCACCACTGCCCGGTCGCCCACGTCGCCGAGCAGTATCCGCAGCTGTGCGAGGCGGAGACGGAGATCTTCTCCCAGCTGCTCGGGACGCACGTCCAGCGACTCGCCACCATCGCCCACGGCGACGGCGTCTGCACGACGTTCATCCCGCGCGGCGAGGTCCCGCACAGCACCCCACAGACCACCAACCACGCATCAGCAAGCACGGCCGGGAGGAACCCCGCATGACTCTCCCCACGGAGACTGCCCACCCTGAGCTCGAGGGCCTGGGCAATTACGAGTACGGCTGGGCCGACTCCGACGCGGCCGGTGCCGCCGCCAAGCGCGGTCTGAGCGAGGACGTCGTCCGCGACATCTCGGGCAAGAAGTCCGAGCCCGAGTGGATGACGAAGCTGCGCCTCAAGGGCCTGAAGCTCTTCGAGAAGAAGCCCATGCCGAACTGGGGCTCGGACCTGTCGGGCATCGACTTCGACAACATCAAGTACTTCGTGCGCTCCACGGAGAAGCAGGCGGAGTCCTGGGAGGACCTGCCCGAGGACATCAAGAACACGTACGACAAGCTCGGCATCCCCGAGGCGGAGAAGCAGCGCCTGGTCGCCGGCGTCGCCGCGCAGTACGAGTCCGAGGTCGTCTACCACCAGATCCGCGAGGACCTGGAGGAGCAGGGCGTCATCTTCCTGGACACCGACACGGCGCTCAAGGAGCACCCGGAGCTCTTCAAGGAGTACTTCGGGACCGTCATCCCCGCCGGTGACAACAAGTTCGCCGCGCTGAACACGGCCGTGTGGTCCGGCGGATCGTTCATCTACGTCCCCAAGGGCGTGCACGTCGAGATCCCGCTCCAGGCCTACTTCCGCATCAACACGGAGAACATGGGCCAGTTCGAGCGGACGCTGATCATCGTCGACGAGGACGCCTACGTCCACTACGTCGAGGGCTGCACGGCGCCGATCTACAAGTCGGACTCGCTGCACTCCGCCGTCGTCGAGATCATCGTGAAGAAGGGCGGCCGCTGCCGCTACACGACGATCCAGAACTGGTCGAACAACGTCTACAACCTGGTCACCAAGCGCGCCGTGGCCTACGAGGGCGCGACCATGGAGTGGATCGACGGCAACATCGGCTCCAAGGTCACCATGAAGTACCCGGCCGTCTACCTGATGGGCGAGCACGCCAAGGGCGAGACCCTGTCCATCGCCTTCGCGGGCGAGGGCCAGCACCAGGACGCCGGCTCCAAGATGGTCCACATGGCGCCGAACACGTCCTCCAACATCGTCTCCAAGTCGGTGGCGCGCGGCGGCGGCCGCACCTCGTACCGCGGCCTCGTCGAGATCGGTGAGGGCGCCGCCGGATCGAAGTCGAACGTGCTCTGTGACGCGCTGCTCGTCGACACGATCTCCCGCTCGGACACCTACCCCTACGTGGACGTCCGCGAGGACGACGTGTCCATGGGCCACGAGGCGACCGTCTCCAAGGTCTCCGAGGACCAGCTCTTCTACCTGATGAGCCGTGGCCTGACCGAGTTCGAGGCCATGGCGATGATCGTGCGCGGCTTCGTCGAGCCGATCGCCAAGGAGCTCCCCATGGAGTACGCCCTGGAGCTCAACCGGCTGATCGAGCTGCAGATGGAAGGCTCGGTCGGCTGACCTGCCGCCGTTCCAGCAGCTAGCGGCCCAGCGGGCCGAGGATCGCAACACGCAGAGAGAGAGCACCACGACAGCCATGGCTGAGGCTCAGAACATCCCGGTGGGATCGACCACCGCCGGCACCATCGCGGTGGCCGCCGAGTCCACCGTCGCCACCCGTATGAGCGCGCCCCCGTCCTTCGACGTGGCGGACTTCCCGGTGCCGCACGGCCGCGAGGAGGAGTGGCGGTTCACTCCGCTGGAGCGCCTGCGCGGGCTGCACGACGGCACCGCCGTCGCCACCGGCGAGGGCGTCAAGGTCGAGGTCGAGGCCCCCGAGGGCGTCACCGTCGAGACCGTCGGCCGCGACGACGCGCGCCTGGGCAGGGCGGGCACCCCGGTGGACCGGATCGCCGCCCAGGCGTACTCGTCCTTCGAGAAGGCCTCGGTCGTCACCGTCCCCAAGGAGACGGTGCTCTCCGAGCCGATCCGCATCGCCGTGCACGGCGAGGGCGGCACCGCCTTCGGCCACCAGGTCATCGAGCTGGGCGCGTTCGCCGAGGCCGTCGTCGTGATCGACCACTCCGGCGACGCGGTCCTCGCCGCCAACGTGGACTACGTCCTCGGCGACGGCGCGAAGCTCACCGTCGTCTCCGTACAGGACTGGGACGACAAGGCCGTGCACGTCGCGCAGCACAACGCGCTCGTGGGCCGCGACGCCTCCTTCAAGTCCGTGGTCGTCACCTTCGGCGGTGACGTCGTCCGCATCCACCCGCGCGTGGCGTACGCGGGCACGGGCGGCGAGGCCGAGCTGTTCGGCCTGTACTTCACGGACGCGGGCCAGCACCAGGAGCACCGCCTCCTGGTCGACCACAACGTCCCGCACTGCAAGTCCAACGTCGTCTACAAGGGCGCCCTGCAGGGCGACGCCGCGCACGCCGTGTGGATCGGTGACGTCCTCATCGAGGCCTCGGCCGAGGGCACCGACACCTACGAGATGAACCGCAACCTCGTCCTGACGGACGGCGCCCGGGTCGACTCGGTGCCGAACCTGGAGATCGAGACCGGCGAGATCGTCGGCGCGGGCCACGCGTCGGCGACCGGCCGCTTCGACGACGAGCAGCTGTTCTACCTGATGGCGCGCGGCATCCCGCAGCACGAGGCGCGCCGCCTCGTGGTCCGCGGCTTCTTCGCCGAGCTCGTTCAGCAGATCGGTGTCGCCGACATCGAGGAGCGGCTCATCGCGAAGATCGAAGAGGAGCTGGAGGCGTCCGTCGCATGACGTTCGTACGCGCCTGTGGACTGAGCGAGCTGGAGGAGGACACCCCGAAGCGGGTGGAACTCGACGGCACGCCGGTCTCGGTCGTCCACACCGAGGGTGAGGTGTTCGCGATCCACGACATCTGCTCGCACGCGAACGTCTCGCTCTCCGAGGGCGAGGTGGAGGACTGCCAGATCGAGTGCTGGCTGCACGGCTCCGCGTTCGACCTCCGCACCGGCAAGCCGTCCGGCCTTCCCGCGACGCGCCCCGTCCCCGTTTACCCCGTAAAGATCGAAGGGGACGACGTGCTCGTCTCCCTCTCCCAGGAGTCCTGAGGCACCCATGGCAACGCTTGAAATCCGCGACCTGCACGTGACCGTCGAGGTCGAGAACGGCACCAAGGAAATCCTCAAGGGTGTCGACCTGACCGTGAAGCAGGGCGAGACGCACGCCATCATGGGCCCGAACGGCTCCGGCAAGTCGACCCTCGCCTACTCCATCGCGGGCCACCCCAAGTACACGATCACGCAGGGCACCGTCACCCTCGACGGCGAGGACGTCCTGGCGATGGAGGTCGACGAGCGTGCCCGCGCGGGCATGTTCCTCGCCATGCAGTACCCCGTCGAGGTCCCCGGCGTCTCCGTCTCCAACTTCCTGCGCACGTCGGCGACGGCGATCCGCGGCGAGGCCCCCAAGCTGCGCACCTGGGTGAAGGAGGTCAAGGAGTCGATGGCCGGGCTCCAGATGGACCCGTCCTTCGCCGAGCGCAACGTGAACGAGGGCTTCTCCGGCGGTGAGAAGAAGCGCCACGAGATCCTGCAGATGGAGCTCCTCAAGCCGAAGATCGCGATCCTCGACGAGACCGACTCCGGCCTGGACGTCGACGCCCTGCGCGTCGTCTCCGAGGGCGTCAACCGCGTCCGTGACACGGGCGAGGTGGGCACCCTGCTCATCACGCACTACACGCGCATCCTGCGCTACATCAAGCCCGACTTCGTCCACGTGTTCGCGAACGGGCGCATCGCCGAGTCCGGCGGCCCCGAGCTCGCCGACAAGCTGGAGGCCGAGGGCTACGAGGCGTACGTGAAGGGAGGCGCGTCCGCGTGACACAGCTGCCGGGTCTCCTCGACACCGAGGCGCTCCGCAAGGACTTCCCGATCCTGGAGCGCTCGCTCCACGACGGCAAGAAGCTCGTCTATCTGGACAACGCGGCCACGTCCCAGACCCCGCGCCAGGTCATCGACGTACTCAGCGAGTACTACGAGCAGCACAACGCCAACGTCCACCGCGGCGTGCACGTCCTCGCCGAGGAGGCCACGGCGCTGTACGAGGGCGCCCGTGACAAGGTCGCGGCGTTCATCAACGCGCCGAGCCGCGACGAGGTGATCTTCACCAAGAACGCCTCGGAATCGCTCAACCTCGTGGCCAACATGCTCGGCTGGGCCGACGAGCCCTACCGCGTGGACCACGACACCGAGATCGTCATCACGGAGATGGAGCACCACTCCAACATCGTGCCGTGGCAGCTGCTCTCGCAGCGCACGGGCGCGAAGCTGAAGTGGTTCGGCCTCACCGACGACGGCCGGCTCGACCTGTCGAACATCGAAGAGGTCATCACGGAGAAGACGAAGATCGTCTCCTTCGTCCTGGTCTCCAACATCCTGGGCACGGTCAACCCGGTCGAGGCGATCGTGCGCCGCGCCCAGGAGGTCGGCGCGCTCGTCCTGATCGACGCCTCCCAGGCCGCGCCGCACATGCCGCTGGACGTGCAGGCCCTCCAGGCCGACTTCGTGGCCTTCACCGGCCACAAGATGTGCGGGCCGACGGGCATCGGCGTGCTGTGGGGCCGCCAGGAGCTCCTGGAGGACCTGCCTCCGTTCCTCGGCGGCGGCGAGATGATCGAGACGGTGTCCATGCACTCCTCGACCTACGCCCCCGCGCCGCACAAGTTCGAGGCGGGTACGCCCCCGATCGCGCAGGCCGTCGGCCTCGGCGCGGCCGTGGACTACCTCACGGCCATCGGCATGGACAAGATCGAGCGGCACGAGCACGCGATCACCGAGTACGCGGTGAAGCGCCTGCTCGAGGTCCCGGACCTGAAGATCATCGGCCCGTCCACGGCCGAGGACCGGGGCGCCGCGATCTCCTTCACGCTCGGCGACATCCACCCGCACGACGTGGGCCAGGTCCTCGACGAGCAGGGCATCGCGGTCCGGGTCGGCCACCACTGCGCCCGTCCCGTGTGCCTGCGCTACGGAATTCCCGCGACCACGCGAGCGTCGTTCTATCTGTACTCCACGCCCGGCGAGATCGACGCCCTGGTCGACGGCCTGGAGCACGTACGGAACTTCTTCGGCTGAGGGGCTGGCTCGGAGTGAAGCTGGATTCGATGTACCAGGACGTGATCCTGGACCACTACAAGCACCCGCACGGGCGTGGTCTGCGCGACGGCGACGCCGAGGTGCACCACGTCAACCCGACGTGCGGCGACGAGATCACGCTGCGCGTCAAGTACGAGGGCTCGCGCATCAGCGACGTGTCGTACGAGGGCCAGGGCTGCTCCATCAGCCAGGCCAGCGCGTCCGTCCTGAACGAGCTGCTCGTCGGCAAGGAGCTCGCCGAGGCGCAGAAGATCCAGGCCGTGTTCCTGGAGCTGATGCAGTCCAAGGGCAAGCTGGAGCCGGACGACGCGATGGAGGAGGTCCTGGAGGACGCGGTCGCGTTCGCCGGGGTCTCCAAGTACCCCGCGCGCGTGAAGTGTGCTCTGCTGAGCTGGATGGCGTGGAAGGACGCGACGGCGCAGGCCCTGGGGGCCGACGCCGACGCCGAAAGGAAGACGGCATGAGCGAGAACACTGTGGCTTCTGAAGAGGGCCTCACGACCAAGCCCGCCTCGGAGGAAGAGGTCCGCGAGGCGCTCTACGACGTCGTCGACCCCGAGCTGGGCATCGACGTCGTCAACCTGGGCCTGATCTACGGCATCCACGTCGACGACGCCAACATCGCCACCATCGACATGACGCTCACCTCGGCGGCCTGCCCGCTGACCGACGTCATCGAGGACCAGGCGAAGTCCGCCACGGACGGCATCGTCAACGAGCTCCGGATCAACTGGGTCTGGATGCCGCCGTGGGGCCCGGACAAGATCACCGACGACGGCCGCGAGCAGCTGCGGGCGCTCGGGTTCAACGTCTGAGGTCCCCTGCGGAGCAGCGTGCTCCCCGGGCTCGCGAGGCCCCCGCGCCCCTGGGCGCGGGGGCCTCGTCGCATGCCGGTTCCCGTTTTTTGTGTACAGCCGTACGCAACGATATGTACTCTCGTACGCATGGGATACGGACTGCTGGCCGCGGCCATCGCGGCGGAGGTGGCCGGGACGACGGCCATGAAGTACAGCGAGGGGTTCAGCAGGCTGTGGCCCTCGCTGGTCACCGTGGTGGGGTACGTCCTGGCCTTCGCGCTGCTCGCCCAGACCCTCAAGACCCTCTCGGTGGGGACCGCCTATGCGATCTGGGCGGGGATCGGGACCGCCGCCGTCGCCGCCATCGGGATGCTGTTCCTGGGGGAGTCGACGAGCCTGGTGAAGTTCGCCGGGATCGCCCTCGTGATCGCGGGCGTCGTCGTGCTGAATCTGGGAGGGGCCCACTAGTGGGGCGGCGGTACGACCCCGAGCGGCGGCAGCGGATCATCGACGCGGCGATCCGTCTGGTGGGCCGGGAGGGGATCGCGGGCCTGAGCCACCGGTCCGTCGCCGTCGAGGCCGATGTGCCGCTGGGGTCCACGACGTACCACTTCAAGACGCTCGACGAGCTGCTCGTGGCCGCGCTGCGGCAGTCCAGCGAGGCGTACGCGAAGACGGTCGGCGCCCGCGGGCTGCTGCGGGGCCCGGACGCCGACGTCGCGGGCGAGCTGGCCGCGCTGCTCGGGGAGTGGCTCCTCGGGCGGCGCCAGGGCGTGGAGCTGGAGTACGAGCTGTACTTGGCGGCCCTGCGCAGGCCCGTCCTGCGGCCCGTCGCGGGCGAGTGGTGCGGCGGCCTGATCGATCTGCTGCGGGAGCACACCGACACCGCCACCGCGCGCGGCCTGAGCGCGCTGATGGACGGCATCTGCCTCCAGGTGCTGCTCGCGGGGGACACCTACGACGAGGCCTACGCCCGGGAGATGTTCGGGCGGCTGCTGGCCGGGCCTGCCGCGGGGCGCGGCTGATCCGCGGGGCCGCGCTGACGCGCGGGTGGCCCGGCGGGGCTGGGCGCCGCGGTCCGGCGAGGGGCGTGTGCTGCGGTCCGGCCACGGACGTGCGCCGCGGTCGGGGGTGGTGCCTGCGCTGTGGGCAGGGGCAGGGGCAGGGGCGGCGGTGGCAGGGCGTGTGCCGCGGTCCGGCCATGGGCGTGTGTCGCGGGCAGGGTCGGGGTCGGGGTGTGCCCCGTGGGTGGGCGTGTGCCGCGGGCCGTGGGCTGCGCGGGCCGTGGGTGGGTGCCGGTTCGCTTCCGTGGGGGCGGCCCGGTTAGGTTTTCACCCATGACCGATACGACTGCTTCCCGCACCACCGGCGCCGTGGGCGCCGGGCTCGCCACCATCGCCGCCGACGGCACCGTGCTCGACACCTGGTTCCCCGCCCCCGAGCTCGTCGACGAGCCGGGCCCCGCCGGGAGCGAGCGGCTGAGCGCCGAGCGTGCCGTGGAGCTGCTCGGCGAGGGCGCCGCGAAGGCGATCGGCCCGGACGCCCGCCGCGGTGTGGAGGTCGTCGCCGTCCGTACGGTCATCGCCTCGCTCGACGAGAAGCCGCTGGACGCGCACGACGTCTACCTGCGTCTGCACCTGCTCAGCCACCGCCTGATCAAGCCGCACGGCGCCAGCCTGGACGGCATGTTCGGCTTCCTCGCCAACGTCGCCTGGACCTCGCTGGGCCCGGTCGCCGTCGACGACCTGGAGAAGGTCCGGCTGAACGCCCGCGCCGAGGGCCTGCACCTGGCGGTGACGAGCGTCGACAAGTTCCCGCGCATGACGGACTACGTCGCCCCCAAGGGCGTCCGCATCGGCGACGCCGATCGCGTCCGGCTCGGCGCGCACCTCGCCGAGGGCACCACCGTGATGCACGAGGGCTTCGTGAACTTCAACGCGGGCACGCTCGGCACCTCCATGGTCGAGGGCCGCATCTCCGCGGGCGTCGTCGTCGGCGACGGCTCCGACATCGGCGGCGGCGCCTCCACCATGGGCACGCTCTCCGGCGGCGGCAACGTCCGCATCGTCATCGGCGAGCGCTGCCTGATCGGCGCCGAGGCGGGCGTCGGCATCGCGCTCGGCGACGAGTGCGTCGTCGAGGCGGGCCTGTACGTCACGGCCGGCACGCGCGTGACCATGCCCGACGGACAGATCGTCAAGGCCCGCGAGCTGTCCGGCGCCTCGAACATCCTCTTCCGCCGCAACTCGGTCACCGGCGCGGTCGAGGCCCGGCCGAACAACGCGGTGTGGGGCGGCCTGAACGACGTGCTGCACAGCCACAACTGACCGTCACGGTCCCGCACGAAAAGGGCGCCCCACCTCACCGGGATGCCGTTGGCGAATTCGGGGTCCTGCTACTTCGCCCCGTCGATCGTTTGGTCGGCGGGGCGAAGTCGTGCGAAGTGGCTGGTGCGGGTCCGGGCCAGGGGTGTTCCGGTGAGGTGGGCGTCGAGGCGGGCAAGGTTGATCGCGGTTGCGGTGAGCTGGTGCTGGAGGCGGGTTCTGGCGAGTCCGCGGTAGCGGCACCGGCGCAGACCGGCGGTGTGAACAGCGTGGGAGAGGGTGCCCTCGATGCCGTTGCGGGCCGCGTAGCGTTCCCGCCACTCGGGAGTGCCCTGGGCTGCACGGGCCTGTTGGATCGCCTCGTGTTCGGCCCGGGGCCGCAGGGTGATTTCCCTTCTCGCGGCTCGGGGTGAGCTCACGCACTCGGGGCGCGCGGGGCAAGTGCGGCAGTCAGCGGGTGAGAACCGGACGATGATGATGGGGGCGCCACGATCGGAGATCTTGTCCCGCCATTGGGTGGCGTTCTTGCCGTTCGGGCAGGTCACGGTCTGGCTCTGCCAGTCGATGGCGAAGGCGCTCTGGCTGTAGGGGCCGCTGGCCTGGGCAGTGGTGTTGCCGCGGATGGGGCCGGTCAGGGTGATGCCGTACTGACGATCGGCGGTGACGATGCGGGGTCCGTCGATGTAGCCAGCGTCCAGTAGATGCTCGCCGGGCAGAAGGTCCCTGGCGGCGAGGGCGTCGTGGACCAGGTTGGTGGCCGTGCTGTCCTGGACGGTAGCGTCCTGCGTCAGCACGTTCGTGATCAGGTGAGACGTGTCCGCATCGCAGGTCTCGGTCAAATGGACCTTGAAACCGTCCCACTTGATATCCCGCTTCACACTCGCGCGAGCGTCGGTGTCATAGGGGCTGACCAGGCGAAGAGCACCCGGCGGGCACTCTTTTGGGTCCCGCCATCGCACCTCGCCCTCCGTATCGAACACGTACTGCTGAACCCAGGCCCGGCGCAGGATCTGGACGGCGGGCAGCTCGCGCAGCCACACGGGCGCCCCGGCGGCGTGCACGTCGGCCAGCAGGCGCATGCCGTCCCGGCCGGTCTGCTCGGCCAACTCGGTCCGCTTGGCCTTGCCGGAGGGCAGCCAGTAGTCCTCCGGCCGGGTGGCATACCGGTCGAACCAGGCCGGATCAGCGTGGGCGGACAGCCAGTTGGGGGCCGCAGCGGCGAGTGCGTTGAGCGCAGCGCGCAGGGTCTCGATGACGAACTCCAGCCGGTTCAGCGACCGGATCGCGGCCAGTACGTGGGTGGAGTCGGTGCGGGCCCTGCCTGGCGCCTTCAGCATTCCCGCCTTCCGGGCGGACTCCAGGACGTGGTCGAAGACCTGCTGCCCCGCTTCCGCCTCGACCAGCCGGGTGCGGAACTCGCTGAGTACGGAGTAGTCGAAGCCCGGGTCGGTAAGCTCCAGGCCCAGGGCGTATTTCCAGTCGATCCGGGCCCGCACCGCCAGGGCCGCCTGCCGATCGGGCAGCCCCTCGGCGAACTGGAGTACCGACACCAGCGCGAGCCGGCCCGGGGACCAGGCCGGCTTGCCCCGGGACGGGAACAGATCCGCGAACTGCTCGTCCCGGAACAGCACCCCCAGCTCATCCCGCAACCGGATCGCCAGACTGCCCTTCGGGAACGCCGCCTGGGCCACCCGCACCGTCTCCGCGGGGATCTCCCCATCTCCGATCGGACGCATCGACATCGACACCCACCCCATACGACAACGTCGGCCTTCAAGACCACAACCAGGTCTTGAAGGCCGACGTCACGCAGAGCCCCGAATTCGCCAACGGCATCCCTCACCGGTGGGGCGCCCTTCGTGCGTATGCTGCGCGAAACGGAGGGGAGATCGGAATGAACAGATCGGGAACGAAGGCCTTGGTGTCGGCGAGCGCGGCGGTGGCGCTGCTGCTCGCCGGGGGCGGGCCGAGCGTGGCCAAGGACGCGGGTGCCAAGGGCGCGGGTACCAAGCCCAAGGGGAGTCACAGCTATAAGCTCCAGCACACCGACATCCACTATGGCGGCCCCAAGGATCGCTTCGAGTCGCAGCTGAAGCTCCCGGACGGCCGCCGCGTGGCCATGCACTACCTGGACAAGAAGGGTCTGTACGTCCAGGACTACAGCCCCAAGGAACGCGGCTGGTCCAAGCCGAAGAACATCTATCGCACCAAGACCGACGTCTGCCAGGGCATCACGCTCAAGCACCGCGCCGGCACGGTCGCCGCGATCGCCGACTGGGCGCTGTACTGCTACGACGGCGAGCCCCCGCAGGAGTCGCTCGCCGCCGTCTCCACCGGCCGTCTGACGAAGTGGGACCGCCACCTCACCAGGAGCTTCGACGGCTGGGCCAAGGCCGACATCACCAAGAACGGCAAGCAGGTCACGTTCAAGTACCACGAGCACCGGCTGAAGTGGACCAAGGCGAAGGGCTTCCCCAGGAACCCGCTCTCCGACTGAGAGCCCGGTCACCGCACCCGGCCCCCGGACCCGCGTCGCGCACCAGGCATAGCGACGCGGGTCCTCGCACGTCATCCACAGCAGAGGGGGCAGTGAGGCCGCCGGAGAAGAGAAGGTGACGATGGATGCCGAAAGCCAGGACCGCTTCCGGGAGTTCGTGGAGAGCAGGTCCGGCGCCCTGCTGAGGACCGCCGTCCTGCTCAGCGGCGGCGACCGGCACGCCGCGGAGGACCTGCTGCAGAACGCCCTGGTGAAGGTCGCCGACCGGTGGAGCAGGCTCGACGAGCCCGAGGCGTACGTCCGGCAGGTCCTCTACCGGCAGCAGGTCAGCCGCTGGCGGCTGAAGTGGCCGCGCCGCGAGGTGGCCGTCGCCGAGCCCCCGGAGCGGGCGGGCGACGGCGGGGAGGGCGCCGCCGAACTGCGCGTCGTGATGCGCGGCGCGCTCGCCCGGCTCACCCCGCGCCAGCGCTCCGTGCTCGTCCTGCGGTACTTCGAGGACCTGCCGGAGGCCGACGTGGCCCGGATCCTCGGCTGCTCCGTCGGCACGGTCCGCAGCACCGCGCACCGCTCGCTGGCCCGGCTGCGCGCCCTCGCGCCCGAGCTCGCGGCGCTCGGCCCGGCGTTCGCCGAGACCGCGCCGCCCCGTGACATCTCACCTGTGGAGGTACGTCCGTGAACGTAGAGCAGCTGGTGCGCGAGGCGCTCCAGGAGGAGGCCGCGGCGGGCGGCACGCCACGGGGCGACCTCGCCGACCGGGTCCTGACCGCCCGGCGGCGGCGCAACCGGCGCGGCGTCGCCGGGGCCGCCGCCGTGACGGCGGCCCTCGTCGCCGCGATCCTGACGGTGCCGGGGACGGGCGACGGCCAGGAGACGGCGAGCCCGGCGAGCGAGTCGATCACCGGGGACGTGGTGGGCCACCCCGACCAGTCGCCGCCGCGCGACCTGATCGCGGCCGGGAACACCGCCGTGTCCGGCTACTTCACCAGCCGCGCGGTCAAGCAGTCGAACGGTCAAGAGCTGTTCACCCGCTACTACACCGTGCTCGACCAGAAGACGGGCCGGTACAAGGCGCTCGACACGAAGTGGGCCTGGGCCGCCGTGGCGCCCGGGATGCGCACCGCCGCGGTCCTGGAGGGTGAACTGCCCGCCTGGCGCATCGGCCTGCTCGACCTCGTGACCGGGAAGGTGGAGCGCTGGATCCCCACGAACCGCCCGGTCGCGGGCGTCGAGTGGTCCCCGGACGGCAAGCGCCTCGTGGCGACCGCCTACAGCAAGAACCCCGACCGGATCGACCGCCCGAGAGGCAACCGCACCGGCTTCTACCTCGTCGACGCGGGCTCGGGCGAGGTCGGCCCCTTCCGGACGCTGCGGCAGCCGAAGCCGGACAAGTGGGGCAACTACGACGGCAACTCCCGTGAGGACGTCGGCTGGAGCCACGACGGCACCAGGCTCTACGTCGAGCGGCCCAAGTCCAGCGGCGGCAAGTCCGACAACCGCGCGTGGTACACCACGTCCGGCGCGAGGACGGCCCCGCCCGCGGGGGAGCGGTTCGCGGGCTGGTCCCAGGCCGGTCTGTCGCCCGACGGGAAGCACGTCGCGGTCGACGGAGACTCCGAAGGCTCCTGGATCATCAACGCGACGACCGGCCAGAAGGTCGGCCTCGTGCCCGGCATGCAGCCGCTCGCCTGGGCCGACAGCAAGCGCCTCATCACCATCGGCTGCGACCCCAAGAGGTGCAGCGGCAAGAACGAGTACCGCAGCCAGCTGCTGCTCGTCACCGTCGGCAGCAAGAAGGCCGTGCCGCTGAGCGGCTTCCGCAAGGCGTCCGCCGACTACCTCGGGCGCTGGATGCCGCTGACCGCCGCCCGCTGACCGCCGCCCGCTGATCCGTCACCGCGGCCCGTCGACCCTCCCGGTCGGCGGGCCGCGGGGGCGCGCGACCGCGAAGTCGGGACGCGCCGGTGCCAACGCGCCCCCGAATGCGTCACCATGGCGGGAGCCAGGCGAACACGTCCGTCGCGTACCGCGCGCACAGGAGGCAGCATGAGGCTGGGCAAGGCACTCGCCACCGGAATCGCCGAGGAAGAGCCCCGCGGGAGCGCGGCGGCCGACGAAGAGACGCCCGAGCTCGTCCTGGACGCCGAGGAGCGGGAGGCGGCCGCCGCGCACGAGGTGACCGTCGCGCACGAGGTGACCGTCGGCCGATGAGCCTCCGGCTTCCCGAGGAACGCCCGAAGGAGCCGCCGACCGCGTACAAGATCGCCCACCCGATGCTGTCCCACGACGGCACCCGGGCCGCCTTCACCGGCATCTCCCTGGGCGGCAGCCTGCCCTACGGCGTGCTCGACGAGGCCCGCTGCGCCTACGGCAGACGGCACCGCGCGCCGCACCGGCGCTGCGACTGCGGCTTCCACAGCGTGCACGCCCGCGCCGAGGCCGAGGGGCTGCTGTGCACCGCGGAGCACCGCACGGCCGCCCTGCTGCGCGTCGCGGTGCTCGGCGCGTACATCCGCTTCGAACGGGGCTTCCGCTCCGCGCGCCAGCGGGTCCGCTCGGTGACCGTGCAGCCCTGCGACTGCGGCGCGGCCGCCACCGGCCTCGCCGACGCGGGCTGGGGCAGACCCGGCTGGCGCGCCCTCGAAGGGGTGTGCGGCCGGTGCGGGCGCGGCGGCGGCCGGGCGGCGGTGACCCTGTCCGGGTTCGCGGCCGCGGCGGGCGAGGGACTGCGGGTGACCGCCGCCCCCGCGGCGTCCGGGCCGGGCCCGGCGGGCCTCGGCCTGCCCGAGCTGACCGCGGAGGCGGCCCTGCTCCAGGCCCGCCTCGACTGGTTCCAGAGCGAGTTGGGGCGGCTGCGCGAGCCGGACTAGGGGCGCGGACCGCTCCCCGGGGGCGCGCGGAGGGGGCGCCTGGGCGGGGAGGGGCGGGCGGTGGCCGGAGTGCGCCGCGGGCGCCGACGCCTCGTTGACGGAGCGCTCGACTCCGCAGGACCCTCGGGCCATGACCTCGCATCCGTACGCGCGGTACGTCGCCGTCGGAGACAGCCGTACCGAAGGGCTCGGCGACGGTGACGAACACCGTGGCTACCGTGGCTGGGCCGACCGGCTCGCGGAGATCCTCGCCGTCGGCCACCCGGACTTCTCGTACGCCAACCTCGCGGTGCGCGGCCGCGTCACGGAGCGGGTGAAGGACGACCAGCTCGGGCCCGCCCTGGCCCTGAAGCCGGACCTGGCGACCGTGGTGGCCGGGGTCGACGACCTGGTCGGGCCGGGCTACGACGCGGCCCGCACGGCCCGCACCATGGAGGAGATGTTCGCCGAACTCACCGGGGCGGGCGCCTGCGTGGCCACGGTGACCATCCCCGACATCGGCCGCATCGCCCCGCTCGCGCGCCGCGCGCAGCCCCGCGTGATGGACCTCAACGCCCGCATCCGCGCGGCCGCCGACCGGCACGGCGTCGTCGTGCTCGACCTGTTCCCGCAGCGGATCACGGCCGACCCGCGGCTGTGGAGCCCCGACCGGATGCACGCGAGCCCGCTCGGCCACGCCCGGATCGCCGCGGGCGTCGCCGACGCGCTCGGCGTCCCCGGGTACGCGGACTGGGCCCGGCCGCTGCCGCCGCTCGCGCGGGTCTCCGCGATCGGCGGCGCGGCGCAGGAGGTGCGGTGGCTCGCGGGGGCGGCGGGCCCGTGGGTGCGGCGGCGGGCCTGGCGGTGGCGCGTGCCGCGCAACGACGGGCACACCGCGAAGCGGCCGGGCCTCGACGTGGTGACGCTGTCGGAACGGGCTTGACCTCAACCTTGGTTGACCTTGGAACGTAGGTGGTGCGGGCGGCCGGACGGCGGGCCCGCATCCCTACTGACCTCGGAGGACCCCGATGACGCAGCGCCTGACCACACCCCCCGCCCCGCTCGCCGGGGACGCGGGCCTGACCTTCTTCAGCACCTGGCGCCTCGGCACGCCCGAGCGGCAGCGGGCCGCGGCCGAGGCGATCGCCCGCGCCTGGGAGAGCCGGGAGTGGCCGCACGAGGGGCTGCTGTCGTACAGCGTGTACGAGGGCCTCGACGGCCGGACCCTGATGCACCACTCGCAGTGGCGCGACGAGCAGGCCTACCAGGACTTCTTCGCGCGGGGGCGCGACGAGCGGAACGCGGAGATCGACGCGGCGGTGCCGGGGATCGAGCGGGTCGGTCTGACGAAGACGAGCCGCTACCGGAGCGTGGGCCCGGAAGCGGGCGTGCCCACGGGCTTCACGACGGTCGAGGCCGACCTCGAAGGGGCGGACCCCGACCGTCGCCGAGGCTGGGCGGACGCCTCGCTCGCCGCGCACGCCGGGGTGCCCGGCCTCGTCGCCGCGCACGCGCATCTGAGTACGGACGGGACGCGGGGCCTCACGTACGCGCAGTGGACGCAGGAGACCGGGGGCGCGGTGGCGGACGGCACCTTGAAGCGGTACCGGTTCGCCTTCGGCGTGGGGCCTACGGCTTGAAGCGGATGACCTGGGGGTCGTGGTCGCTGTTCTGGTCGGCGAACTCGGCGTTCACGTGGACGCTGTCGTAGGCGAAGCGGCCGACCCCCGGGCTGACCAGGATCTGGTCGAGGACCTGGGAGTTGCCCTGGTAGACGTAGGAGTAGCGCTCGGCGCGGGGCAGGGACTTGATGCCCGCGCGCAGCGCGCCGCCCGCCTCCAGGGCCTGGGTGGCCGGGGAGAACTCGAAGTCGTTGATGTCGCCGACGACCACGACGTCCGCGTTCCGCTCGGCCGCGCGGACCTTGCGCACGAAGGCGTTGACCGCCGTGGCCTGCTTCACGCGCTGGACCTCCGAGGAGCGGCTCGGCGGCTGGTGGTGGGAGGTCAGGGACTCGTCGCCGCCCTTGGAGGCGAAGTGGTTGGCGATCACGAAGACGGTCCTGCCGCGGAAGGTGAACTCGCCCGCGAGCGGCTTGCGGCTGTTGGTCCACGCCTCGTTCGCCGGGTCGATCCGGCCGGGCGAGCGGGTGAGCGCGGCGCGCTTCCCCTCGCGCACGACGTCCGTCGGCGTGGTCGCGTCGCCGCCCGGGCGGTCGGTGAAGGACACCCGCTCGGGGTTGTAGAGGAAGACCTGGCGGATGTTGCCGCCGGGCTCGCCGCCGTCCTTGTTGTTCTCCGGGTCGACCGAGCGCCACGCGTAGCGCGGGCCGCCCGCCGCGGCGATGGCGTCCGTGAACTTCTTCAGGGTCTGGTCGGCGGCCACCGTGCCGTCGTTCTTCGCGCCGTTGTTGTCCTGGATCTCCTCCAGGGCCACGACGTCCGGCGAGGCGAGGTTCGTGACCACCGCCTGCGCGAGCGCGTCGAACTTGGCCTGCGGGTCGCCCGGGTCCAGGTTCTCCACGTTGTACGTCGCCACGGCGAGCTCGCGCTCGCGCTGCGGCCGGGTGCGCTCCCGCTCCAGGCCCTTGCGCACGACCTCGCCGAGGGAGCGCGCGGCGAGCGTGTACCCGCCGAACTGGTTGAAGTCCAGCGGCCCTTCGGTGGTCCCGGTCAGGGCGTCCCCGACGTCCGCCTTCGGGAACGGCCGCTCGGCGACCGGGGCCAGCTGCTGGATCTGGAGCCGCCCGGTGTTCTGCGCCTCGTACGAGCCGTAGCGCGCGCCCCCGCGCCGGGTGGTGTTCTCGTGCGGCTTCACGGTCACCCAGAGCTCGTTGTACGGGTCGCTCGCGCCGACCACGCGCGAGGAGCCGACGCGTACGTTCATGCCCTCAAGGGACTCGTAGAGGTCCAGGGCGTACGCGCGGGGCCGCAGCGGCAGCTTGTTGACGCTGTTGCCGTCGGCCGGGTCACCGGCGGGCGCGTACGCGGACGGCACCGACTTGGCGCCGATCGTGACGGGGGCGGGCAGCTCGTTGCCCGAGGACTCGACGGTCACGGTCGGCTTGGTGAGCTGCGTGAGGGACTGGTTGCCGGAGGCGGCGCCGCCGGGGACGTACTCGGTGACCGTGCCGGAGACGCGGACCGCGTCGCCCGCCTTCACGGTCGGCGTGGTGCCGGTGTAGACGAAGACGCCCTCGCTGGTGGCGGGGTCGTCGTCCGCCTTCGCGTCCTGGATCCAGAAGCCCTTCGAGCCGTACGTCCGTACTCCGGTGACGATGCCCGGCACGTCGGCGACCTGCTGACCCGCGAGCGGGGAGAGGCGCGTGCCGCCCTGGACGTCGTGCACGCGCACCTCGCCGGCGTCCGCGGCCGTGGAGGAGGCCGCCGAGCTGGTCGCGGCGAGCAGACCGGCGGCGAGGGCGGTGGCGACGACCGCGCTCACGGCGGCGGATCTGGGCATGCGGGACCGGGATATGTGGGACATCGAGGACTCCGGGTTCGGGGTTGAGGGGCAGAGGGCACGCGACTCGGGGAGGTGGCGCTCTACGCGCGTCAATCTCCGGTGTGACCAGGGGAGTTGTCAAGGTCGGAGCGGTGTCCCGAGGCTGTACGTCTTCTGACAGGGACATGAACTGAGGCAAAGAGGGGCAAGCGCGGAACACCGCGGGCGACGTGGGCGGGGTGCCCTGTAGGGGCGCGGGGAACTGCGCGACCGGCCACGATGCACCCGCAGGCGACGGACGGGCGGAGACCCGGCGGGGCACGGGCGGAGGCCCGGGGGTGGGGGCGCGGAGGCGTCGGGGGGAGTGGGGCCCGGGATGTGTCCCGGGGGAGCCGGGCCCGGGGGCGCGGTGGGCGGCAACCGGGCAAACCCGTCTACGCTGCACGCAGCAGACCCGTACCCCGTCAGGCCCGTCAGGAGAACCAGCCGATGTCCCAAAGCCCCGCCACCCTGCCGCCGGTGCTGCTGCACTCAGAAGCGGAGCTCGCGCGGGACGCGCTCGCGACCCCCCTGCTCGCCCGCGCCGTGCGGCTCGCCCGCTGGGCCGGGCCCGACACGCGGGTCGGCGCGGGCGGCGAGCTCGTCGACGAGCAGCTGCCCGCGGCGGCGGCCGAGCTCGGCCTCGTCGACGGGGTGGACGGTCTGGAGGCCGGGGACGCGGCGGCGTACGCGAGCGAGGCCTGGCGGGTCGCCGTCGACACCGGCCTCGTCGAGGTCGAGGACGCCGACGAGGACGACGCCGAGGGCACCGTCGCCACCGGCGAGGACCTCGCCCTGATCACCTCGGGCGGCCCGCAGGACGTCCTCGGCATCTGGCTCGGCGCCCTGGACACCGTCTTCGCCGACGCGACGGTGCCCGACCTGGAGGACCTCGTCGACGTCATCCAGGGCGGCGGCGAGATCGACTTCGCCGAGCTGGGCTGGGACCCGCAGGCCGAGGCCGAGTTCCTGGAGGGCGTCCTCGGCAATCTGTATCTGCTGACCGTCAGCGAGGGCGCCCCCGAGGACGGCGCGGTGCCGCTGCCCGCGCTCGCCGCGTCCATGATCGTGCCGGACGACATGGGCGAGCCCACCGACGACATCCTGGAGCAGGTCTCCGACGCGATGATGCGGCTCGACGACCAGTTCCGGATGTTCGAACCCGTCGGACTCGTCGAGTACCAGCCCGTGGACGAGGCCCTCATGGCGGACGTCGACGAGGCCGCGGAGGCCGCCGGGACCGCGGGGGAGCCGCTGCCGCCCGTCGACGACGAGGACGTCACGCGCTACGGCATGGTCAGGCTGACGCCGCTCGGTCTCTACGGGGTGCGGGCGCGGATGCTGGAGGCCGGGGTCGACGCGCCCGCCGTCGGCGACCTCGCGGACAAGGGCGCCGACTCGCTGCTCGACGCCACCGCAGCGTTCCCGCGGGCCGCCGCGCAGGCCGAGATCGAGCGGTGGCTCGACGGGCGCGAGCCGCTGGCCGCGGCCCGGGAGCTGCTGGCCGCCGCGCGCGGGGCGGACGAGGGCGCGCCGCTGCGGCGGCTCCACTGCCAGCAGGCGCTCTCCCTCGTCGGGGGCGCGGCCGAGCCCGCCCTGCGCGAGGTCCTCGACGACGCCGAACTCGGCGGGCTCGCACGGGTGTGGCTCGCCGAGCACGGGGCCGCCGACGTGCCCGCCCCCTCCGAGGGCATGGTCTTCTGGCTGACCATCGACACGGTCGCGGCACAGCTGGCGGCCGAGGGGAACTCCGACGAACTGCGCGCGCTCGTCGAGGGGCTCGCCGCCCAGCACAGCGGGTTCTTCGCCGCGGCGTGGCGGGTCGACCACCCGGCCACGGCGGAGGTCCTGGAGGCGATGGGGCGGCTGCACTCGGACAAGAAGGTGGCCAAGGAGGCCCGCAAGGCGGCCTTCAAGGCCAGGTCGCAACAGGCCTAGCCCCACCCGGGCAGGGCTTTCTCCCGCCCGCCCGCCCCTCCTGAATCTGCCGGTCACGCGCCGCCGTCCGTCGCCGGACGACGGCGTGCAAGCCGCTAGGTCGGGGCCCCGCCCCGGTCGCCGGGGCAGGTACGGGTGGGCGGGTGGGAGAACACCCCGCCGCGGAGCGGCGGGGCCTGTGCTGCCGGGCCGGCGTGAGGCCTAGCACTCGTAGCGGGTCGTGTGGCGGAACGACGACGTGGCGCCCTCGAAGCCGTACGTCCCCCGGTACGCCGGCGGGTTCTGGTACTGACCGACGATCGTGATCGTCGACGCGCAGGACCCCTGCCCCGCCCGCTTCGCGTCCAGGCGCAGCGTGTCGCCGATGTGGCCGCCGGTGATGTCCCACGGAGCACCGCAGATGCCCGAGGTGATCCGGCCGCCGATGACGACGTGCGGATAGGTGTTGGGGTTGTACTTCACCTCCATCGCGAAGGTGACCTGCCCGTTGTGGAGGGTGAGCTTGCAGGCCGTCGCGACGGCCTCCGCGGACACCTCCAGCTGAGCGGGCGCGGCGAACGCCTCGTCGCGGGTCTTGACCTGGGCGCCCTGCGGGTTGAAGAAGTGGTGTTCCGCGCGGGACCGGTCCTTCTGCTTGCGTGCCTGGGTGGTCATGGGGTGGGCTCTCCCTTCCCGGCCGTCAGGCCAGCTGCTCGGCTACCTCGACGCGCAGCAGCGCGCGGACGTTCTCGATGTGGTTGATCACGGTGACCGTCGACGAGCCGGCGAAGAGCAGCCCGAGGGCGACGTTGTCGAAGGAGGTCACCAGGGACCCCGAGTCGCCGCCCGCGGAGATGTTCGTGGTGAGGATCTGGTCCTTGAACCGGGCGGTGCCCGCCGTGCCGTAGTTGACGTCGATGGTCGCGTCGACGGAGATGATCCGGCCGAAGCTGATGTTGGTGGTGCGGCCCGACTTCTTCACGCGGTCGCCCACCGCCACATTGGTCTTGCGCCGCCAGGCGCGCGGCGCCCCGCTGAAGTACTGCTCGCGCGTGGCGTCCTGGAAGTCCACGGCCGCGAGGGCCGCGTCGACCACGTTGTTGTGCCGGTCGAGCGGGATCTGCGGGGCGAACTGGATGGTGATGAAGCGCTCCAGGGTCGCGATGCGGTCGGCGGGGTCCTGGCCCCCGTCGAAGACGCCCGGCTGCACGACGGGGCTGCCGAGCTGGGCCCGGTTGGAGTCGGCGAGCACGTGGTTGTTGGACAGGATGTAGAACTTCGCCGGTACGCCGAGGCCCGCGGCGGGCGGGTCGACGGAGGCGCCGGGCAGGAAGTCGTAGACGACGCTGCCGAGGGTGCCCGCGGTCACGCGGACGTTGCCGACGGAGAAGCCCGAGGGGCACGGCCGCATCCGCCGCTTGAGCAGCTGCGGCTCGAACGCGCCGAGCCCGCCGGGCTCTTCGAGCCGCGGCTGCCCGAGGCCCGCGAGCTGTTCGCCGATGCCGCCGTCGCCGTCGTACGCGCGCCGCCCGCGGTTCTCGGCCCGTACGCCGGTGCGCTGCTGCCGCTGGGCGGCGACGTGGCCGACGGCGATGATGTCGGTGGGCGTGCCGTCGTCCATCTGACGCGGAATCACATCCCGTTCGGGAAGCAGCGACTCCGGCACCTTCTGGGTCACGAAGACCAGGACGGCGGGCTCGCCGGTGGGCTCTCCCGAGGTCCACTTGACGCCGTGGCCGAAGCCGACGACGTTCGCGAGCGGCTCCTCGCGGCGCAGGAAGTCGCCGAGCGCCTGCTGCCGGGAGCTGTCACTGAGGGTGCCGCCGGTGGGTCCTCGCATCCATTCGGACTGGCTCACGCCAGACCACCCCTTTTCCTGAGTTTCCCCTGGCTGGAGGTCCGAGGTCCGGAGCGTGCCGTCAGGAGCCGCCCTGCGCGCCGACGTCGCCGATGGCGAGGACGCGCACGGGGACGCCCTCGAGCACGTCCGGGACCACGTCTTCGTCCCGGAGCCGGTCGCGCGGCACGCGGCGGGTGACGAAGACGATGATCACGTCCGCGCCCGAGCGCTCGTCCTTCCCGACGCCGACCCCGGTCACGTTGGCCAGCCTCATCAGCTGGTCCTCGTGCAGGTGGCGCGCCTGGCGTGCGTCCACTCCGGCTCGCCTCCCGCGTGGGTGATGCAGGTAGGGGTTGTTTATTGCCGGGGACCAGGGCGGTCAAGGCGGTCTGCGGTAAATCATGGCTTTACAGCCGGTCCGCGTCTGTTGACCTTGTTTACGAAGTCCCTTCCGACCAGTTACGTGCCCGTCATCTTCGTACAGATCAACGCCGGGCGCGCGGGCCCCGGCCCGGAGCGCTCAAGTCCGCAAGTACGAGGCGCCGTTGAGGTCCATGACCGTGCCCGAGGCCCACTCCGCCGCGGGCGAGGACAGCCAGAGCACCGCCGCCGCGATCTCCTCCGCGGTGCCCGTGCGCCCGAAGGGACTCTGCGCCCGGATGGCCTCGCCCTCCGCGCCGCCGAGGCGGTGCGCGACCCGCTCGGTGGCGAAGAAGCCGGGCGCCACCGACGCCACCGCGATGCCGTGCGGCGCGAGCGCCACCGCGAGGGACTGGCCGAGCGCGTGCACGGCCGCTTTCGTCGCGCCGTACGCCGGGTGCTCGGGCTCGCCCCGGAAGGCGCCGCGCGAGCCGATGTTGACGATGCGCCCGCCCGTGCCCTGGCCGATCATCCGGTGCGCGGCGAGATGACTGAGGTTCGCCGTGGCCAGCAGGTTGACGGCGGTGTGCCGCTGCCACAGGGCCGCCCAGTCCTCGTACGAGGTGGTGGCGGGCGGGTGCGGCAGGTTCACGGCGGCGTTGTTGACGAGCACGTCGATGCCGCCGAGCGCCTCGGCAGCGCGGTCCGCGACGTCCTTCGCCCCCGCGGGGTCCGACAGATCGCCGCCGACCAGCGCGTGCCCGGTGCCCGCGAGCGAGTCGAGCGTCGCGCGCGCCTCCTCCTCGCGCGCCCCGAAGTGCACCGCCACGCGGTCGCCGTTGTCCGCGAAGGCGCGGGCGAGGGCCCGGCCGAGCCCGCGTGAGGCGCCGCTGACCAGAACGCGACGGCCGGTGCTCTGCACAGTCATACGGATCTCCTGGTTCGCCAAGGGGTGGCACTGCTGGAACGCCGTACTCCGGAAGTCGACCGCCGAAGTCGGACCGCGTTCAACCGCCGTTTATACGTGAGCGGGAATCTGGCGCCGGCAGCGGCCCGGCGGTACGCACTCCGTGGGACAGGCCGAACGCCCGCATCCGCTCCCTCAGGCCCGAGGAGAAACCATGTCGCTCACCCGCAGGGACTTCGCCAGACGATCCGCGCTCACCGGGGCGGGCGTCGCGCTCGCCGGCAGCGTCGGCGCGCTCGCCACCGCGCCCGGCGCGCTCGCCGCACAGGACCTCGACGCGGGCGACGCGGCCGACGCGGACGGCCGCGGCCACGGCGGGCCCGGCTACGGCCCGCTCGTGCCCGACCCCGCGGGCCTGCTCGCCCTGCCCGCCGGATTCTCGTACCGCGTCCTCACGTACAGCGGCAGGACCAAGCTGGAGACGGGCGAGTTCACGCCCTCCAACCACGACGGCACCGCCACCTTCGACGGGCCGCGCGGGGTGACGCTGCTCGTCAACAACCACGAGCTGAGCGGCGCCCGCGCCAAGTGGAAGTACCCGGTCCCGCTCACCGAGGGACTCGTCTACGACCCGGCGGCCTCCGGCGGCTGCACCGTCGTCGAGCACCGGCGCGGCGGCCAGGTCGCCGAGTGGGTGGGCGTCGCGGGCACCAGCACCAACTGCGCGGGCGGCTCCACCCCCTGGGGCACCTGGCTGACCTGCGAGGAGACCGAGGACAAGGCCGGCCAGAACGGCATGACCAAGGACCACGGCTATGTCTTCGAGATCGACCCCTACGACCGGCGCGCCAACCGCGGCCCCCAGCCCGTCAAGGCCCTCGGCCGCTACGCCCACGAGGCCGTCGTCGTCGACCCCAAGCGCGGCCACCTGTATCTGACCGAGGACGCCGCGGGCCCCAACGGCCTGTTCTACCGCTGGACCCCGCCGCACGGCTTCAAGCACGGCCGCGGCAAGCTGCGCTCCCTCGCCGACGACGCGGGCGTCCTGAAGGCGCCCAAGTGCTTCGACTCCGGCGGCCGGTTCGTCGACGACCTGTCCCGGGCCACGAAGATCGGCACCGTGTACGGCGTCGACTGGGTGGAGGTCCCCGACCGCGACGCCCGCACGGTCTCGGTCCGCAAGCAGTTCGCCGCCGGCGCCGTCACGCGCGCCCGCAAGCTCGAAGGCATGTGGTGGGGCGACGGCGGCGCGTACATCGTCTCCTCGTACGCCCGTGCCGAGAGCCCCGGCGCGCAGCACGACGGGCAGGTGTGGTTCTACCACCCGGGCCGCCGCACCCTCACCCTGAAGGTGCTGCTCGGCGTGAACCAGGACCCCGGCAAGGACGGCGCCTTCGACGGGCCGGACAACATCACCGTCTCGCCCTACGGCGGGCTCGTCCTCGCCGAGGACGGCGACGGGATCCAGCACCTGTTCGGCGCGACCGAGCGCGGGCGCACGTATCCGATCGCCCGCAACGAACTCAACGAGGGCACGCCCGAGAAGCCCGCCTACAGCGAGTTCACCGGCGTCACCTTCTCGCCGGACGGCAGGACCCTGTACGCGAACATCCAGACCCCCGGGATCATGTTCGCGATCACCGGGCCGTGGCGGCGCCAGCGCCCCTGACCCCGGCCGGAGAGCGGGGGCCGAGACGCGTCCCGGCCCCCGCCCCGCCGTCGGCTACAGGGCCTGCGCGGCGGGCTTCACCATGCCGCGGACCGTGCGGGACTTCACGAAGTCGCCCATGGCGGTCATCTCCCACTCGCCGGAGAACTGCCTGATCAGTTTCGCCATCATGACGCCGGTCTGCGCCTCCGCGTTCGTCAGGTCGAAGCGGACCAGCTCCTCGCCGGTGGCCGCGTCGATGAGGCGGCAGTACGCCTTGGCGACCTCCGTGAACTTCTGGCCCGAGAACGAGTTCACCGTGAAGACCAGGCCGCTGACCTCCTGGGGGAGACGGCCGAGGTCCACGACGATCACCTCGTCGTCACCGCCGCCCTCGCCGGTCAGATTGTCACCGGAGTGCTTGACGGAGCCGTGCAGGATCGACAGCTTGCCGAAGTAGCAGCTGTCGATGTGGTTGCGCTGGGGGCCGTACGCGATGACCGAGGCGTCCAGGTCGATGTCCTTGCCGCGGAACGCGGGCTCCCAGCCGAGGCCCATCTTGACCTGGGAGAGCAGCGGGCGGCCGCCCTTGACCAGCGACACCGTCTGGTTCTTCTGGAGGCTGACGCGGCCCTTGTCCAGATTGATCTTCCCGGCGCCGGGGGCGGGGGCGGCCGGGGCCGCGGGGGCCTGCGGGGCCGCGTGGTGGGGGGCCGCGGTGGGCGGCGGCGGGCCCTGGACCGGCGGGCCGGACGGGGGCGCCATGGCGGGGGCGGTGGGCGCCTGGGGCGCGGCGGCCGGGGCGGCCGGGGCGGGCTCCTCGACCGAGACGCCGAAGTCCGTGGCGATGCCCGCGAGGCCGTTCGCATAGCCCTGGCCGACCGCTCGGGCCTTCCAGGCGCCGTTGCGCAGATAGATCTCCACGATGACCAGGGCCGTCTCCGCGCCGAGCTGGGGCGGGGTGAAGGTGGCGAGGACCGAGCCGTCGTCCGCGTTGCGAATCGTGGCGGTGGGCTCGATGCCCTGGAAGGACTGGCCCGCGGCGTCCGGGCTCGCCGTGACGACGATCTTCTCGATGCCCGGCGGGACGGCGCCGGTGTCCACCGTGATCGCGTCCGGTGTGCTGCCACCGCCGGAGCGGTAGGCCACGCCGGGGCCCGTGGGCTGGTTGTAGAAGATGAAGTCGTCGTCGGAGCGCACCTTGCCGTCGGCGGTGAGCAGCAGGCCCGATACGTCGAGCCGCACGGGGGCGGAGACGTCCACGGCGACGCGGGTCGCGGCGAGCGGGATGTTCGAGCCGGGGGTCATAGCGGTCATGCCTGGGGTAACGAGCGGAGGGACTTTGCCGTTCCCTTACCTCGGTGCCTTTTCCGCCCACCCGACCGACCCTCGCGGGTGCGCCCCGCTGTGTCCATCAGCGCGCTCCGCGCGCGGGCGCCCCTTCCCGAACCAGGGGCTGCCGCCCCTGGCACCCCGCCCTGCATCGCGCTGACGCGCTCGTCCTCAAGCGCCGGACGGGCTGAATGGTTGCCGGTGCGGACCGGATGTCGTCTGCGGCCCGCACCGGGGACTTTCAGCCCGTCCGGCGTTTGAGGACGAGGCGCGGAGCGCCGAGGGAACTGCTCAGGGAAGCACCACGATCTTGCGGCCCTCGCCCGCTGCGAACTTCGCCAGGGCCTCGGGGTAGTCGGTCAGCGGCAGCCGGTCGCTGATGAAGACGTCGGGGTCGAGCACGCCGTTCGCGAAGAGCTCCGCGGCGCGCTCGTAGCTGTGCAGGACCGCCATGGAGCCGGTGATGGTGATCTCCTGGTTGTAGATGCGGTAGGGGTCGATCGCCACGCGGGTGTCGTAGTCCGCCACGCCGAACTGCAGGAACGTGCCCGCCTTGGCCACCCGCCCCAGGCCGTCCTGGATCGCCGCCGCGTTGCCCGTCGCGTCGACGACGACGTCCCATCGGCGCGGCCGGTCGAGCTCGTCGGCACGCGTGGCCGCCCCGGTGACGCCGAGCTGCTTGGCCGTGGCGAGCCGGTCGGGGTTGACGTCGACGACGTCCACGCTGGCCGCCCCCGTCCGCTTGGCCAGCTCCAGCATCATCAGGCCCATGGTCCCGGAGCCGTAGATCAGCACGTGCGCCCCGAGCCGCGCGCGCAGCACGTCGTAGCCGCGCACCGCGCAGGAGAGGGGCTCGATGAGCGCCGCGTCCTGGGTGCGCACGTGGTCGGGGAGGCGTACGCAGTTGGCGACGGGAGCCACCGCGTACTGGGCGGCGCCCCCGGCCCGGGTGACGCCGATGGCCGCCCACCGCTCGCAGAGGTTGTTGTGGCCGGTGCGGCAGTAGCGGCACTCGTAGCAGTACAGGGAGGGGTCGACGGCGACGCGGTCGCCCACCCGCAGCTCCGTGACGCCGGTGCCGACGTCCACCACCGCGCCGGCGAACTCGTGCCCCGGCACGACGGGCAGCGTCGGGGCGAACTCGCCCTGGAGGATGTGCAGATCGGTCCCGCACAGGCCGCACGCGGCGACTTCGACGACGACGTCGCGCGGCCCCGGCGTGGGGTCGGGCACCTCGCCGACCACCGCGGTGCCGACGGACTCGATGATGGCGGCCTTCACTTGACGGCTCCCAACGACAGGCCCTGGACCAGCTTGTCCTGGGCGGCGAACCCCGCGGCGAGCACCGGCAGGGAGATGACGAGCGACGCGGCGCACACCTTCGCCAGGAACAGGCCCTGGCTGGTGATGAAGCCGGTCAGGAACACGGGTGCGGTCTGGGCGACGACGCCGGTGAGCACCCGGGCGAAGAGCAGTTCGTTCCAGCTGAAGATGAAGCAGATCAGGGAGGTCGCGGCGATGCCCGGCAGGGCGATGGGCGCGACGATCCGGGTCAGGACGGTGGGCAGCCGCGCGCCGTCGACATGGGCGGCCTCGATGACGGCCACCGGCACCTCGGACAGGAACGACTGCATCATCCAGACGGCGATCGGCAGGTTCATCGAGGTGTAGAGGAGGACCAGGAGCCAGATGTTGTCGAGGAGGCCGGTGTTCTTGGCGAAGAGGTAGAGGGGCAGCAGGCCCGCCACCACCGGCAGCATCTTCGTGGAGAGGAAGAAGAAGAGGACGTCGGTCCACTTGCGGACCCGGCGCACGGACAGCGCGTACGCCGCGGGCAGCGCGAGGAGCAGGACGAGGAGGGTGGACGCCGTCGACGCCACCAGGGAGTTGATCAGCGAGGGCCAGGGGCTCGCGCCGCCGCCCGCGCCGAAGAACTCGCGGTAGCCGTCCAGGGTGAGCGAGGCGGCGAGCGCGGGCGGGTTGGTCGCCGCGTCCTCCTCGGAGTGGAAGGACGTCAGGGCCATCCACGCGATCGGCAGGAAGAACACGATCCCGGCCAGCCACGCGGCGAGGCCGAGGCCGAGCCTCCTGGCACGGACCGCGCGGGGGGCGCGTGGGGCGCGCAGGGCGGTCGCGCGCGACGCCCCGGCCGATCGCGACGCCCCGGTCGTACCCGAAGCACCGGTCGTGCGTGAAGCACCGGTCATGCGCGGAACACCTCCTCGCGGAACAGCGACGACACCACGCGCAGCGCGAAGGTCGCGATGACGATCGACCCGATGACGACGAGCACCCCGGCGGCGGACGCCAGGCCGTTCTCGTGGGCCTGGTAGAAGCTCTGGTAGACGGTGTAGGGCAGGTTCGCGGTGCCCAGGCCGCCGGAGGTGATCGTGAAGACGGCGTCGAAGTTCTGCACGATGTAGATCGAGCCGAGCAGTGCGCCCAGTTCGAGGTAGCGGCGCAGATGGGGCAGCGTCAGATGGCGGAACACCTGCCAGTTGCCCGCGCCGTCCATGCGGGCCGCCTCGATGAGTTCGGGGTCGCGGCTCTGCAGCCCGGCGAGCAGGATCAGCATCATGAAGGGCGTCCACTGCCAGATCAGGGCCAGCTCGACGGCGATGAGCGGGGTGTCGGAGATCCAGTCGGGCTGGGCCGCGCCGTCCCCGCCCACCCAGTGCAGGACCCCGTTGAACAGGCCGTACTCCGGGTTGTAGAGGACGTGTTTCCACAGCAGGGCCGCCGCGACCGGCACGAGCAGGAACGGCGCGATGAGCAGGGTGCGCACCACCCCCCGGCCGCGGAACCTGCGGTCGAGGAGCAGCGCGAGGCCGAGCCCGGCGACGAGGCTGGCGAGGACGACCGTCGCCGTCAGGAGGATCGTCGTCAGCACGGACTTGCGCAGGTCGGCGTCCGCGAGGACCTCGTGGTAGTTGGCGAGGCCGGTGAACCTGCGCGCGTCCGGGTAGAGCGCGTTCCAGTCGAAGAACGAGATCACCAGGGTGGCCACGAACGGCAGCTGGGTCACGGCGATCATGAAGACGAGGGCGGGGAGCAGCGGGGCCCGGGTGACCCAGGCGCGCAGCCGGGGCGAGGGGCGCGGCACGGAGCCGGGCGCGCGCGGGGGCGTGCGGGTGGCTGTCGGTGCGGCGGTCATCGGCCCTCGTACTCCTCGGAGATCTTCTCGGCGAGGTCCTGGGCCCTGCCGAGGGCCGACGTGACGGAGGTGCGTCCGGCGATGGCCGCGCTGATCTCCTGCGAGACCTTCGTGCCGAGGTCGGTGAACTCGGGGATGCCGACGAACTGGATGCCGGGCGCGGGCCGCGGCTGCACGCCCGGGTCGCGCGGCCGCGCGCCCGCGATGGCGGCGCGGGTCACGCCCTGGAAGGCGGCCGCCGCCTTGCGGTAGCGCGGGTCGGCGTACGTGGAGGCGCGTTTGCCCGCGGGCACGTTGGACCAGCCGATCTTCTCGCCGACGAGTTCCTCGTACTCCTTGCCGGATGCCCAGGAGATGAACTTCCAGGCCTTGTCCTGGTTCCGGGAGGCCTTCTGCAGGCCCCAGGCCCAGGTGTAGAGCCAGCCGGAGCTCGGCGTGCGCTCCACCGGCGCGGCCACGTAGCCGATCTTCCCCTTGACCGGCGACGTGGCGGATTCGAGCGATCCGGCGGCGGCCGTGGCGTCGTACCACATGGCCGTCTTGCCCTGGGTGAGGTTGTTGAGGCACTCCGCGTACCCGGACTGCGCCGCCCCGGACTCTCCGTGCTCGCGTACGAGGTCCACGTAGAAGCGCGTGGCCCGCTCGAACGCGGGGGAGTCGAGGCGGGCCTTCCAGTCCTTGTCGAACCAGGTGCCGCCGAAGGTGTTCACGACGGTCGTCAGGGGCGCCATGACCTCGCCCCAGCCGGGCAGGCCGCGCAGGCAGATGCCCTTCATGCCCTCCTCGGCGCCGTCGGCCCGGGCGGCGAGACGGGCGACCTGGCGCCAGGTGGGGCGCGCGGGCATGGTGAGCCCGGCCTTGTCGAAGACGTCCTTGCGGTACATCAGGAACGACGACTCGCCGTAGAAGGGCTCTCCGTAGAGCTTGCCGTCCGCGCCGGTGAGGGACTGGCGCATCGGCGGCAGGATGTCGTTCTGGTCGAAGGCGCGGTCCTTGCGGGCGTAGGTGCCGAGCTCGCGCAGCCAGCCGTTCCTGGCGTAGATGGGTATCTCGTAGTTGCTGAGCGTCGCCACGTCGTACTGGCCGGCCTGGTTGGCGAAGTCCTGGCTGATCTTGTCGCGGACGTCGTTCTCGGGCAGCACGGTGAAGTTCACCTCGATCCCCGTCTCCTCGGTGAAGTGCGCGGCGGTGAGCTTCTGCAACTCGACCATCTGCGGGTTGTTCACCATCAGGACGTTGATGGCGTCGCCGCCGGACCCGGACCCGCCCGCGCCGGCCCAGCAGCCGGACAGCGACGGGACGAGCAGCGTCCCTGCGGCGGCAGCGGCGAGCAGGGGCCCGCGCCTCCGTCGGCTCTGGGTTCGCATGAATCGCTCCTGGGATAAAGGGGGTATTTGGGGCATGTGGGGCATGCCGGAGCCCGGAGGGAGAGGGGGCGGGGCGCGCTCAGGCGCGGATGACCTGCGGGCCGAGCAGCGCGTAGCGGTGGGCTTCGGACGCGGACAGGAGGGTGCTCGTGACGATGGTCTCCAGGTCGCCGACGGAGGCGAACCGGCAGAAGCTCGCCGCCCCGAACTTGGTGTGCACGCCCGTGAACACGACGCGCCGTGACGCCCGCAGCGCCTGCGCCTTCACCTCGCTGACCGCCGGGTCGGGGGTGGTGAGCCCGTGCTCGCGGGAGATGCCGTTGGCGCCGATGAAGGCCAGGTCGATGACGAAGCCCGCCAGCATGCGGGTGGTCCAGTGGTCGACGGTCGCGAGGGTGCCCGGACGGACCCGGCCGCCGAGCAGCAGCACGGTGATGTGGTCGGCCGTGGCGAGGGCGCCCGCCGTGGCGAGCGACGCGGTGATCACGGTCAGCTCGCGGTTCTTCGGCAGGGCCTCGGCGATCAGCTGCGGGGTGAAGCCCTCGTCGATGAACACCGTCTCGGCGTCGCCGAGCAGCTCGGCCGCGGCCGCCGCCACCCGCCGCTTCTCCGGCACGTGCATGGTCGTGCGGAACGCGAGGGTGGTCTCGAAGCCCGAGCTCTCCACCGGATAGGCGCCGCCGTGGGTGCGCCGCACCAGGCCGTGGTCCTCCAGGGCGCGCAGGTCGCGGCGTACGGTCTCCTTCGCGACGCCCAGCTCGACGGCGAGCGCGCTGACGTCGACGGATCCCGAGCGGCGAGCCGCGCGCACGATCTGCCGCTGGCGCTCCTCCGCCGTCATGGTGCCACCTCTTCCCCTGGCTCGTTCCGGGTGACCGTTCGGGCCCGTGGGGACGTTTCTACAGGGCGATCACTGGGCTGAACAGGCGGAAAGCGGACTCGATGATGCCCGGATGTGCCCGCCCGGGGCGGCCCTGGCCTGCGGTGCCGACGGCGCGCGGGCCCGTTCGCGGTGCGGACGGCGCCCGTTTGCCGCCCGCACCGGACGCACGGATCAGGGCTGGTGGAACGTCACCTCCGGATGGTCGGCCGTCGGGCCGTTCAGGAGCGGCTGCTCGATGCCCCGCAGATGCCGGTCGAAGAAGGCGCCGACGTAGGCGCGGGTGATCCGCTCGGCGCGCTCGCCGGAGATCGGCGCCTCGGGGTCCTCGTCCACGCCGAGCTGTTCGAGGACGACCGGGGCGTCGGTGAACGTGAAGTGGCCGGACCCGGCGACCGCGAGCCAGCGCTTCCAGCCGTCCATGAGGGGCCAGGCGTCGTCCCAGTGGTAGGGCCCGTCGGGCTTCGTGGTCAGCTCGGTGCCGAGCATCAGGAAGGGGCGGCCGCGCAGGCCGTCCGGCTTGATCTGGATGCCGCCGTCCATGTTCATGCCCGCCCGCACCCGGCGGTCGGTGTTCATCAGGGCCATGGTGGCGGCGCCGCCGATGGAGTGGCCGCCCGAGCCGATCCGCTTGCGGTCGATCATCTTCGCGTGCCGCCAGGTCGCCTTGCCGGACCTCCCGCCGACCAGACGGTCCAGGACGTACGACAGGTCCTGGGCCCGGTTCTCGGTGATGCGCGGGCCCGGAACGGTCGAGTCCGGGTCGCAGCCCAGGCACGGCGGCATGCGGCCGCCCTCGAACTCCCCGCCCGCCGCCTCGTGGGCGTGGTCGACGGTGGCCACGACGTAGCCGCGGCTCGCCAGGTCCTCGGCGAGGTGCGTCAGGGTCGAGCGCGGCGCGGTGAAGCCGGGCGAGAGGAGCACCAGCGGGAACCGGCCCGGCGCGGCGGGCGCCCCGGTGCGGGCGTAGGTGCGCGTCGCGCTGTAGGCGGCGGGCGGGGCGTCCAGGTGGTAGTACGTGAGCAGGGCGCGGGCGGCCTCGAGGGACGTGTACGCGGTGGCGCGCCCGCCCTGTCCTCTCGCCGGGTAGTACAGGGAGGTCATCAGCTCGCGCGGCTCCTCGGGCGCCCAGAGGTCCTTGCGGCTCTTGTCGACGAGGTGCAGGGTGTCGCGGCCCACGGCGTACTTGCCGGTGGGGCGCGGGAGTTCGGGCCGGGTGACGGGCGCGTCGGCGGTGGCGGGCCGGTCGGCGGTCCGCGGCGCGGCGAGCGCCTCCGACGCGGCCGCGAGCGGCAGGGCGAGGGCCAGCGCGAGCACGGACGCGACGGCACGGCCGCGCGGGGTCCTTCGGGTGGTCGTCATGTCGAGTCAGGCTAGGGGTGCGGCTGTTCGGGCACGTCAGCCGACGGTCTGACCCGCACCCGACCCCGGTCTGAGGACGCCGTCCCCTCACGGGATGAGGCTCAATACGGCCACACTGGCGGGTTCGTGCAGAAGCGGCCGCCGAGGTGCGCGTGGTCGGGGTTGGCGGGGTCGAGCTCCCCGTGCTCGGCGATCAGCTTCGCCGCGAACCGCTCGGAGTCGTCCCGGGGCGCGTACCCGAGCGCCCGCGCGGGCTCCAGGTCCCACCACAGCCGGGTGTTGGCGGACGAGCCGTACACCACGGTGTGCCCGACGTCCGGGGCGGTGAGCGCCGCGTGGAAGAGCCGCGCGCCGTCCTCGGGTGACATCCACACCGACAGCATCCGGACGTCGGCGGGCTCGGCGAAGCAGGCGCCGATCCGCACGGACACCGTCTGCACGCCGTGCTTGTCCCAGTAGTACTGGGCCAGGTCCTCGCCGAAGGACTTCGACAGGCCGTAGTACGTGTCGGGGCGGCGCGGGGCGTCGACGGGGATCAGCGGGTCGGTGCCGACGGGGCGCGGGGCGAAGCCCACCGCGTGGTTGGAGGAGGCGAACACGACGCGGGGCACGCCCTCCTCGCGCACCGCCTCGTAGAGGTGGTACGTGCCTTCGACGTTGGCCTTGAGGATCTTGTCGAAGGTGGACTCCAGGGAGATGCCCGCGAGGTGGAGCACCGCGTCCACGCCCCGCACGGCCTCGCGCAGCGCGGCCCGGTCGGCGAGGTCCACGGTGAGCGCGCCGGGCGCGCCCTCGACGGGGCGCAGGTCGAGCAGGCGCAGCTCGTAGCCGTACGCGGGCAGCAGGCCGCGCATCAGGGTGCCGAGACCGCCGGCGGCTCCGGTCAGCAGGACGGTGCGGGGAGCGGGCATGCGGCGGTCTCCTCGGGGTGGCGCGAGAGGGCGGCGTGGTGGTGTGCGGGGGCGGCGTGGCGCGGGGTGGCCGGGGGAGGCGCGGCGGCGGGGGCCGTGTCGTGCGTGCCTGTGTCCAGGATTCACATCCGTGGACACGCTAGGGAGCGGTGGCGGGTGGAGTCAAGGGGGCGCGGAGCCGGTGGATCCGTTCCCGCGTCGCGTGGTTGCGCGCTTGACCCGCACGGAGAGCCGCCCTAGCGTGGGCGCGTTCAGGGACATGGACGTGAATCAGAAACGTGCACGCTTAGGGAGAGCCCGTGACGTCAGGCAGGTCAGGTCGGTCAGGAACCCTCGCCTCCCGGCTCCGCGTTCCCAGCGGGCCGCTGTTCTTCCCCGTCACCCCCTTCGGGCCCGGCGGCTCGATCGACGTCGACGCGCTGCGCACCCATGTGCGCCGGGGCGTGGAGGCGGGCGCGGCGGCGGTCTTCGCGTGCTGCGGCACGGGCGAGTTCCACGCGCTGACGCCCGAGGAGTTCCAGGAGTGCGTCGCCGCCGCCGTCGCGGAGACCGCGGGCCGCGTCCCGGTGGTCGCGGGCACCGGCTACGGCACCGCGCTCGCCGTGCGGTACGCGCGCCTCGCCGAGGAGGCGGGCGCCGACGGCCTGCTCGCCCTGCCGCCCTACCTGGTCGCCGCCTCCCAGGAGGGCCTGCTGCGGCACTACGCCGAACTGGCCGCGGCGACCTGTCTGGACGTCGTCGTCTACCAGCGCGACAACGCCGTGTTCACGCCCGCCACGGTCCTCGGCCTCGCCCGCACCGACGGCGTCATCGGCTTCAAGGACGGCCTCGGCGACCTCGACCTGATGCAGCGGATCGTCAGCGCCGTACGCGCCGAAGGGCCCGGGGACTTCCTGTACTTCAACGGCCTGCCCACCGCCGAGCTGACCGGCCTCGCCTACCGGGGCATCGGCGTGCGCCTGTACTCCTCGGCCGTGTTCTGCTTCCTGCCCGACCTCGCGCTCGCCTTCCACCGGGCGCTGAACGGCGGCGACGACGCGACGGCGGCCCGGCTGATCGACGGCTTCTACCGGCCCTTCGTGGAACTGCGCGCCCAGGGCAAGGGCTACGCGGTCTCCCTGGTCAAGGCGGGGGTGCGGCTCACCGGCCTCGACGTGGGCGGGGTGCGCCCGCCGCTGCACGAGCCCGCCGACGACCACGTCAAGCGCCTGGCCGAACTCATCGAGCGGGGCCGGGCCCTGGCGGCGGAGGCCGGGGCGTGAGGGCGGGCGCGTTCCTCTACCCCTGGGACGTCGTCGGCGACCCCGCGGCCGCAGAGCGCGTCGCCGCCCTCGGCGTGCGCCAGGTGACCCTCGCCGCCGCCTACCACTCCACCCGGGCCCTCACCCCGCGCCACCCGCACCACCGCGTCGTCACCGCCGGGCACGCCGCCGTCCTGTACCCGCCGGGCGGGCGCTGGCGGGGCCGGGAGCCACGCCCGTACCCCGCGGGGGACTGGGCGCCGGGCGACGCCTACGGCGCGGCCGCCGAGGCCCTGGCGGCCGCCGGGCTCGACGTCCACGCCTGGGTGGTGCTCGCCCACAACTCCCGCCTGGGCGCCGAGCACCCGGACACCGGCGTGGTCAACGCCTACGGCGACCGCTACCCCTGGGCGCCCTGCATCGCGCGGCCCGCGAACCGCGCCTACCTCGTCGACCTCGCCGCCGAGGCCGCCGTCCGGCCGGGCGCGGCCGGGGCCGAACTGGAGTCGTGCGGCTGGTACGGCTTCGCGCATCTGCACGCCCACGACAAGGTCGCCGGGGTGCGGCTCGGCGAGGCGGGCGAGTACGCGATGTCCCTGTGCTTCTGCGCCACCTGCCGCGCCGGGTACGGCGAACACGGCCAGGACGCCGACCGGCTCGCCGCCGCCGTGCGCCGGGGCCTGGAGCCGGTGTGGCGCGGCGCCGCGCCCGGTCCGGGCTGGGCGGGCGTGGAGCGGCTGCTCGGAGCCGAGGCGGCGGCCGCCACGCGCGCGTGGCGCGAGCACAGCGCCCGCACCTTCCAGGAGGCGGCGGTCGGGGCCGTGCGCGCCGAGGCGCCCGACGGCTTCTCGGTGCTCCTGCACGCGGACCCGGTGACGTACCGCTGCGGAGCCAACGCGGGGGCCGACCCCGAGCACGTCCTGTCCGTGGCCGACGGCGTGGTCGTACCCTGCACCGGGGGCCCCGAGGCGCTCGCGCCCTTCGCCGCCCGCGCGCGCGGGCACACCGTCCTCGCCGCCAACCTCACGGTGGTGGCGGGCCTGGGCGGAAGCCCCGCGACGCTCGCCGCCGACGCCCGGCGCGCGGCGGCGCACGGCGCCACCGAACTGCGCCTCTATCACGCGGGTCTCGCCTCCGACGAGGACCTCGCGCACGTCGAGAAGGCCCTGTCGCGGCTCGCCTGACAGCCGTTACGATCCGCGCACCAACATCGCTCACGTGGGCGGGGAACAGGGGAGACAACGTGCGCAACAAGGGGATATCCGCGCTGGTCTGTGCCGGACTCACGGCAGGCGCCGCGGTGCTCGCCACCGCGGGCACGGCGGCCGCGCAGGACGGCGCGGCGCAGGCGCAGACCAGGGCCGGCTCCGGGCGGGCCGACACCTCGGCGAGAGCCACCGCGGAGGACGTCCGCGAACGCCTGGAGAAGATACCGGGCATGACGGTCGTCTCCGTGACGGACAAGGAGGGCTATCCCTTCTACACCCTGACCTACCGTCAGCCGGTCGACCACGAGCGCCCGCACAAGGCCTCCTTCACCCAGCGCCTGACGCTGTGGCACAAGTCGACGGATCGGCCGACCGTCCTGTACACCACCGGCTACGGCATCGCCTCCGGCACCACCGCCGTCACCCGGCTCCTGGACGCCAACCAGGTCAGCCTCGAACACCGCTACTTCCTCCAGTCCCGCCCCCAGGGCGCGGCGGGCGACGACTGGACGAAGATGACCGTCCAGCAGGAGGCGGCCGACGAGCACCGCGTCACCCAGGCCCTGCGCGGCATCGAGCGGGGCAAGTGGATCGGCACCGGCGCCAGCAAGGGCGGCATGACGGCCACGTACCACGAGCGCTTCTACCCCGAGGACCTGGACGCCGTGGTCGCGTTCGTCGCGCCCAACGACAAGAACAACCGGGACGACTCCGGCTACGAGCGCTTCTTCGAGACCGTCGGCACCAAGGAGTGCCGCGCGGCCCTGAACGCCGTGCAGCGCGAGATGCTCGTCCGCCGCGCCGCGCTCCTGCCCAAGTTCGAGGCGGACGCCAAGGCCAACGGCCAGACCTTCGAGGAGACGCTCGGCACGACCGACCGCGCGTACGAGTTCGCGGTCCTCGACCAGGTGTGGAACTTCTGGCAGTCGGGCAGCATCGACAACTGCGCCACCGTGCCCGACGCGAAGAAGGCCACGGACGACGAGCTCTACTCCTGGTCCAAGGGGCACGGTCTGAGCGTCTACTACGACGAGGACCTCGGCGTGAACAGCTCGGGCCCCTACTACCGCCAGGCCGCCACCCAGCTCGGCTGGGCCGACCTGAAGTTCAAGCACCTCAAGGGCGTGCGCCACTACCCGGACATCTACCAGCCGAACTCGGTCCTGCCCGCCGCCATGCGGGGCACGTACGACAACGCGACCATCGCCGACGTCGACCGCTGGGTGAAGACCCGGGGCCAGCGGATGATGTTCATCTACGGCGAGAACGACCCGTGGAGCGCGGAGAAGTTCACCCCGAGCCACCGCGACTCCTACCGCTACGAGGTGCCGGGCGCCAACCACGGCGCGTCCATCGCGAAACTGCCCGAGCCGCAGCAGTCCCGGGTCATCGCGACGATCAAGCGCTGGGCGGACGTGAAGTAACCGCCTCGACAGCGGGGCCCCGGCGGCGATGAATTCCGGCCGCCGGGGCAGTCACGTCAGGGAGAGGGCCCCACCGGGGCGAGCTTCCCAGCGTGAAGGAGACGGCCATGCCCGAGACCTCGAACCCCCTGCCGGACGCGGTGGACCCCGCGGGGGAGCCGCACGAGCTGCCGGACCTGAGGCCACAGGCGCGCCTGGTGGCGAGCCTGGCCGTGGGGGTGACGGACGACCAGTTGGACGGGCCGACGCCCTGCCCCGACTACGCCGTGCGCCATCTGCTCGGCCACCTCGTCGGGCTCGCCGCCGCGTTCACCGACGCCGCGCGCAAGGACCTGGGGGCGCGCACCGACACCGATCCGTCGAGCAGGCTGCCCGACATCGACGCCGACTGGCGCGACGAGCTGCCGCGCCGCCTCGCCGAGCTGGCGGAGGTGTGGCGCGACTCCGCCGCGTGGACCGGGCAGACCCGGGCGGGCGGCGTGGACCTGCCCGGCGAGGTGGCCGGGGTCGTCGCCGTCGACGAACTCGTCGTGCACGGCTGGGACCTGGCGCGGGCCACCGGCCAGGAGTACGCGCCGGACGCGGCGAGCCTCGGCGTCGCCCACGCGATGCTGTCCGCCACCGACGCCGACGGCCCGGCGGCGCGGAGCTCGCTCTTCGGGCCGCCGGTGCCCGTCCCGCCGGAGGCTCCCCTCCTGGACCGCGTCATCGCGCTCAGCGGCCGCGACCCGCGCTGGCGGCCATAGCCCGGAGCACCCGGCGCCCCGAGATGGTTTGCGCAACGGACCAGCTGACCATACGGTCTGGCTCTGACCAGCCAGTACACGTCCATCCGCCGTGTGCGCACGTACATCGTCCAGGGGGACCCATGTCGATCTCGCCCGACCTATCGGTGGCCGCCACGGCAGTCGGGGGCGCGCTCGCCGCCTATCTGCTGCTCGGCGAGCCCTGGCTGGGGCGCCGCATGTACGGCTCGCTCGCACGCCGCCGCGCCACCGAACCGGGCGCCCTCGTCCGCTACTTCGGATACGTGATCGCCGCCTGGTGGGGGCTGGCCGCGCTGGCTGTGGCGGTGCTGCTGCTCTCGCCCGGCGCCGCCCCGGCCGACTTCGGCGTCACGCTGCCCGACGACGCGCCGTACACGGTGCCGGTCGTCCTGCTCTTCGGCGTCGCCGCCGCCGCGTCGAGCCGCCACTTCCAGGAGCTGGCCAGGCAGGGCAAGCACATCCCCGGCCGCGCCGCCATCGAGGCCATGCTCCCGCGCACCGGGCGGGAGCGACGGCTCGCCGTGGCCGCCGCCGTGACCGACGGGATCTGCGCCGAGTTCGTCTACCGCGGCCTGCTCATCGCCTTCGGCGTCGGCGCCCTCGGGCTGCCGCTGTACGCGGCCGCCGCCCTGTCGCTCGCCGTGTACGCGCTCGCCGGGTGGTACCAGGGCGGCACCGGCGTGCTCGTCTTCGCCCTCTTCGGGGCCCTGCTCACCGGCCTGTACCTGGCCACCGGCAGCCTGCTGCTCTCCGTCGCCGTGCACGTCATGCTCTCCGTGCGCGACCTGACGATCCCCGCGCCCGACCCTGCCGTACGCGAAGCGAAGCCCGGCGTGAGCGCCCCGTAGGGGGCGCGGGCCTCAGCGCAGTGCGGCCCGCATCATGGCCGTGGCGATGGGGGCCGCCAGGCCGTTGCCGCTGACCTCGGAGCGATCCGCGTCGGAGGACTCGACGATGACCGCGACGGCGACCTCCTTGCCGTCGGACCCCTTGGCGTAGGACGTGAACCAGGCGTACGGCGTCTTGCTGTTGTTCTCGCCGTGCTGGGCGGTACCCGTCTTGCCGCCCACGGTCGCCCCGCTGATGCGCGCGTTCGTCGCCGTGCCCTTCTCGACGACCGACCGCATCGCGGACGCGAGCTGATCGGCGGTGGACTCGCTGACGACGCGCTCCGAGCCGGTGTCCTCGTCGTAGTTCTTCAGGACGTCGCCGTCGGCGGTCGTGGTCTTGGAGACCATGTGCGGGGACTTCAGCTCGCCGCCGTTGGCGATCGCGGCCGACACCATGGCCATCTGCAGCGGCGTCGCGGTCACGTCGAACTGGCCGATGCCGGTGAGGCCGGTGCTCGCCTTGTCCATGTCCTTCGGGTACAGGCTGACGCCCGCGCGCACCGGCACGTCCAGCTTCTCCGCGTTGAAGCCGAACTTCTCCGCCTGCGCCCGCAGCTTGTCCTGGCCGAGGTCGACGGCGAGCTTGGTGAAGACGTTGTTGCACGACCACTGCAGCGCGGTGCGCAGCGAGGCGTTCTCGCAGGGCGCGGACTTGACCTCGTTCGGGATGGACGTACGCGTGCCGGGCAGCGTCCACGGGTCGGGGCTGTCGGTCTTCTGGTCGACCGAGTCGTACAGGCCGTCCTCCAGGGCGGCCGCCGCGACCACCAGCTTGAAGGTCGAGCCGGGCGGCAGCGGCTGCCGGATCGCGCGGTTCACCATCGGCTTGTCCTCGTCGCCGGTGAGCGCCTTCCACGCGTCGCCGTCGTTGGAGCCGCTGATCTTCGACGGGTCGTACGACGGCGTGGAGACCATCCCGAGGATCTTGCCGGTCTTCGGGTCGATGGCGACGGCGGCGCCCTTCTTGTCGCCGAGCGCCTTGTACCCGGCCTTCTGGACGGCCGGGTCGATGGTGGTCACGACGTCACCGGGGTCGGCGCGCTTGTTGGTGAGCGTGTCGAGCGGGTTCTTCAGCCGGTTGTCGCTGCCGTCCAGGAGGTCCTTGTAGATCCCTTCCAGCTGCGTGGCGCCGTACACCTGCGAGCTGTACCCGGTGACGGACGAGTACAGCTGCCCGTTCTTGTACGTGCGCTTGTACGCCAGGTCGCCGCCCGACGTGCGCTTGGAGCCGGTGACGGACTCACCGGCCACGATGATGTCGCCGAGCGGGTTCGCGTAGGTCCTGATCGCGTTCCGTTTGTTCAGCTTGTCCTCCGCGAGCGCCTTCGAGTCGTGGAACTGCACCCAGGTGGCCCGCACAAGCAGCGCGACCACCAGGAGCAGCGTGAAGACCGCGGTGTGCCTGATCGTCTTGTTCATCCCTGACAAGGACGAGCATCCGGGGCCGGGACGTTCCCGGCTTGGAGGGATGTGTCCTGTTTCTCAGGCGTTCTTCATGAAGCCCGCCTCGTACGCCGCGATCACGGCCTGCGTGCGGTCCCGGGCGCCCGTCTTCGCGAGGACCGCCGCCACGTGCGTCTTGACCGTCGCCGGGCCCACCTCCATGCGCCCGGCGATCTCGGCGTTGGTGAGCCCGGCCGCCATCAGCTTCAGGACCTCGCGCTCGCGCCCGGTGAGTCGGGCCACCCAGGGGGCCTGCGCGGTCGTGGCCCGCGCGTGCTCGGCGGCCAGGGCGCGCACGGCCGCGGGGAACAGCAGCGAGTCGCTGCGCGCGACCAGGCGCACCGCCTGCACCAGGGAGTCCGCGTCGGCCCGCTTGAGCAGGAAGCCGGACGCCCCGGCGCGCAGCGCCTCGTAGACGTACGCGTCGTTCTCGAAGGTGGTGACGACCACGACGCGCGGCGGCTCCGCCATCGTCTGGAGGATCTGCTCCGTGGCGCGGATGCCGTCGACCTCCGGCATGCGCACGTCCATCAGGACCACGTCGGGCCGCAGCTCCCGGACGACGGACACCGCCTCGGCGCCGGTCGCCGCCTCGCCGACGACCTCCAGGTCGGGCTCGGCGGTGAGGATGACGCGCAGCGCCGTGCGCACCATGCGCTCGTCGTCGGCGAGCACGATGCGCAGCGGGGTGTCGGTCATGGGCGGTCCTCCAGGCGGTCACGCGGGCGGGGGGTCGGTCGGGCCGGTCAGGCGGGTGGTCGCAGCGGCAGCCGTACGCGCAGCCGCCACACCCCGGCCTCGGGTCCGGACTCGGTGGTGCCGCCGAGCAGCCGGGCCCGGTCGGCGATGCCGCGCAGGCCGTGGCCGCCGCCGGGCCGGTCGGCCGCGGTGCCGGGCGGCGCCGACGGCAGCGGGTTCTCGGCGCTCAGGTCGAGGCCGGTGTCGTCGCGCGCGATCCGCAGCGTCACGGCGGTGTCGGCGCCGCCGTGCCTGAGGGCGTTGCTGAGGGCCTCCTGCACGATGCGGTACGCCTCGCGGGACACCATCGGCGGCAGCGCGTCGGCGCCGCCGGGGCCGAGGGCGACGGCGGCCTTCACGCGCAGCCCGCCCGCGCGGGTACGGCGAAGGAGGCCGTCCAGGTCGGCGGCGAGCGTGGGCGCGGGAGCCGTCGACGCCCGCTGGTCGCCCTCGCGCAGGACGCCGAGGACCGCGTCCAGCTCGCCGACGGTGCGCCGGGTGGTGTCCTCGATGGCGGCGAGGGCCTCGCGCACGAACTCCGGGTCGTGGTCGAGGACCCGGCGGGCGGCGCTCGCCTGGAGCGTGACCGCGCTCAGCGCGTGGCCCACGGAGTCGTGCAGCTCGCGGGCGAGGCGGTTGCGCACGGCGAGGTCGGCGGCGCGCTGCTCGGCGGCGGCCAGCCGGTCGGCGGGCGTGGGCCCGAGCAGCAGCGGCGCCCACCGCGCGAGCAGCCCGCCGCCGAGCGCCGCGCACCCGGCGAGCACGAGCAGGCACGCGGTGCCCGAGACCGGCGCGAGGGCCAGCGTCCAGGGGTCGCGGAGGTGGTCGGGGAGACCGAGCCAGGAGTCCCACCCGCCCACGGTGAGGGGCAGCACGAGCTGGAACGCCGCGAACGGCACGAGCCCGAGGGTCATCCCGCTGATGATCCCGCCGAACCCGAGGTGCAGCGTGAACCACAGGACCGTGCGCCCGCGCTCCTGGCGGGTGCGCGGCGGCCCGTCGGCCAGCGCCTCGTCCGGCACCCCGCACAGCGCCCGCACCGCCGCCACCGACATGGGCCGGGTCAGCGGGAACAGCGCGGTGACCGCGGCCATCGGCAACCCGATGGCGAACGCGAGGAGTTGGGCGCGGAACGAGCCGAAGAACCGGTCGTCGCCGAAGAGCGGTCCCGACAGGATCGACCCCACGAAGACGTACGGCATGGCGACCGCGCCGCCGAGGATCAGATGGATCCACCGGCGGCGCGCCCGCCGCCCGAACAGGGCAGGGCCGAGGCGTCTCACGCGGCCCCGCCGCGGCCCGCGCGCTCCGTGAGCAGGCGGACGCCGACGGCGGCCACGAGCGTTCCGATGATCATCTGTACAGCGTAGGACAGGATCATGGCCGTCGTCGGCTGCTCGGCCGCGTCGCCCGCGGGCCCGAGCGAGGCGATCAGCAGCCAGGCGCCCCAGCACGCCACCGCCCCCGACCCCAGCCAGGCGAGCGCCAGCGGCACCCGCACGGGCAGCGCGGGCCGCCACCGGAAGGCCAGCGCCAGGACGCCCGCCACGGCCGCCGCGAGGTAGCAGGCCTCCAGGGCCTGCAGGACGTAGAAGTCGCTGGTGCGCTCCGCGGCCCGGGACGCGTTGAGGCCGAGCGTCGAACCGCTCGCCCACAGGAGCCGCAGGGTCGCCGGGTACAGCGCGAGGACGGCCGCGGCGAGCGCGCACAGCCGCGCGCCCCGGCCGGGGGCCGCGAGCCCCGCCACCCGGCCGCGCCACACCTGGCCCCAGCGGTCGCGTGCGTACAGGGCGAACAGCAGGCCCAGGCTGAGGCCTTGGAGGATGAAGCCGCCGTACACCACCCCGAAGACCCACTCGTCGAGGAACGGCTCGCGGCCGGTGTCCTCCGCGCTGTTCACCGAGCCGCCGAGCGCCCGCACCGCGAGCTGTGCCGGGAACCCGGCCATGATCGGCGCGAGCAGACCGGTGGCCGCCCACATCGGCAGGGCGAGCAGCCACGCCGGGACGCGGTGCCCCCAGGGGCGGGTGAGCAGCAGCGCGAGGACGATCACGGCCGCGTCCATGAGCACGGTCAGGGTGTTGGCGGCGATCATGACGCCGCGGTGGTCGAGCAGCGCGCTGCCTTCCGGGATGCCGATGTGGCTGCCGGCGATCCAGGCCGCTTTCAGGGACAGGTACGGCAGGCAGGAGGCGATGGCGACGGCGCGCAGGACGCGGCGGGTCCTGCCGGGCCTGTCGGCGGCGGGGAGTCCGGAGGAGGGGACGAGGAGCTGGGTCATGCCTCCAGGCTGGCGCGCGGCGGATCGCGCCACGTCCTGCCCGGCGACGAACCGCCTCCGCCGCGCGGGGGAGGGGGCCCGCCGTCGAAGAGGAGGTCAGAGCCGCCGCGTGGCCAGGGTGAGCCGGTCGCGGGCGTCGAAGAGCGCGTCCTTGACCATCTGCTCGTGCGCGGGCGTGAGCCGGGCCACCGGCACGGAGCAGCTGATCGCGTCCCGCGCGGGCGTGCGGTAGGGGATCGCCACGCCGAAGCAGCGCAGACCGAGGGTGTTCTCCTCGCGGTCCACGGCGAAGCCCTGCTCCCGCACGGTGCGCAGCTCCTCGATGAGCTGCTCGCGGTCGGTGATCGTGTTCTCGGTCAGCGACGGCAGCGTCTCCGGCAGGAGCTTGCGCACCTGCTCGTCGGTGTGGGTGGCGAGCAGCGCCTTGCCGAGCGAGGTGGAGTGCGCGGGCAGCCTGCGGCCCACACGCGTGAACGGGCGCAGATAGTGCTGGGACTGGCGGGTGGCCAGATACACCACGTTCGTGCCGTCGAGCCGCGCGAGGTGGATCGTCTCGGTGGTGTCGTCCGAGAGCCGGTCGAGCGTGGGCCGGGCCGCCGCGACGACCTCGTCGCCGTCGATGTACGACGTGCCGACGAGCAGGGCCCGCACCCCGATGCCGTACCGCGTGCCGGTGGCGTCGGTCTCGATCCAGCCCAGCTCGACGAGCGTGCGAAGGAGCATGTAGAGGCTGGACTTCGGGTAGCCGACCGCCTCTTGGACGTCGGCCAGGGAGTGCATGCCGGGGCGGCCCGCGAAGAACTCGAGCAACTCCACCGTCCGCACCGCGGACTTGACCTGCGCGCCCCCGCCCGTCTCAGCAGCTGCCATCGCCCTTGACCCCTCACGTGCGACGAGAAATAGTCTCCACTGTCCCCGCCGGATTCACCATGGGAGACGGCGTTCAGTATATCGAACGGCCCTGGTGGGTGCGGAGCGAACGGCGGCGGCAACGGCACGTCAATCGTGGATTTCTGGGAAGCCTGGAGGACCCCCGGTGGCAGCAGCACCAGTGTGGAGCGTCGACCCCCGAACCGGGAAGCGGCGCGAGCAGGTCGCCGTCGAAGCCACGGCCGAGGAGGTCGGCCGGACCGTCGCCGCGGCGCACGCCGCGCGCGCCGCCCTCACGGACCGCGCGACCCGCGCGGCCTTCCTGCGCACCGCCGCGGACCTCCTGGGCGGCGCCGAGGGCCCGCTGGTGGAGGCCGCCGACGCGGAGACGGCGCTCGGCCCGGTCCGGCTCGGCGGCGAGCTCACCCGCACCCGCTTCCAGCTGCGCGCCTTCGCGGACGTCCTCGACGAGGGCGCCTATCTGGGCGTCGTCATCGACCACCCCGACGCGAGCACCACACCCCCCACCCCCGACCTGCGCCGTTACCGGGTCCCGCTCGGCGTCGTCGCCGTCTACGGGGCCTCCAACTTCCCCTTCGCCTTCTCCGTGCCCGGCGGCGACACCGCGAGCGCGCTCGCCGCGGGCTGCCCCGTCGTCGTCAAGGCGCACCCCGACCACCCGGCCACCTCCGAGCTCGTCGCGTCCGTGCTGCGCCGCGCGGCCGCCGAGCACGGCCTGCCGCGCGAGGTCGTCGGCCTGGTGCACGGCTTCGACGCGGGCCTCGAACTGATCCGGCACCCGCTGGTCGCCGCCGCCGGGTTCACCGGTTCGGTGCGCGGCGGACGCGCCCTCTTCGACGCGGCGGCCGCGCGCCCGGTGCCGATCCCCTTCCACGGCGAGCTGGGCTCGCTCAACCCGGTCGTCGTCACCGAGGCCGCGGCCGCCGAGCGCGCCGAGCGGATCGGCACCGGCCTCGCGGGCTCGATGACGCTCGGCGTCGGCCAGTTCTGCGTGAAGCCGGGCCTCGTCCTCGCCCCCGAGGGAGCGGACGGCGACCGCCTGGTGAAGTCCCTCACCGACGCGGTCAGCGACGGTGAGCCGGGCGTGCTCCTCGACCACCGCATGCGCGACGCCTTCGTCGCCGGGGTCGCCGAGCGCGCCGGACTCCCGGAGGTGAGCGCGCCGGTGACGCCGGGCGCGGCCGGCGAGCACACCGTGGCGGCCGGGTTCCTCACCGTCCCCGCGGCACGCCTGGCCGCCGCGGGGGAGCACGACCTGCTCCTGGAGGAGTGCTTCGGCCCGGTCACCGTCGTCGCCCGCTACGCGTCCCGGCAGGAGATCACCGCCGTGCTCGCCCGGCTCCCCGGCAACCTCACGGCGACCGTGCAGCTCTCGGCCGACGAGGCCGCGGGCGAGGGCCGCGGCACCGAACTGCTCGCCGAACTGACGCCGCTCGCGGGCCGCGTCCTCGTCAACGGCTGGCCCACCGGCGTCGCCGTGGCCCCCGCGCAGCACCACGGCGGGCCCTACCCGGCGACGACCAGCACCTCCACCTCCGTCGGCTCCACCGCCATCGAGCGCTGGCTGCGCCCCGTCGTGTACCAGAGCACCCCCGAGGCGCTCCTTCCGCCGGAGCTCCACGACGCCAATCCCCTGGGTCTGCCCCGCCGTTACGACGGCCGCCTGGAACACTGACGGCATGAACGCCAAGGACACCGGCAGCCTCGAGCTGCCCGAACTGCCCTTCCCGCTCAGACCGTACGGGCCCGACGGCGACTGGGGTTACGAGGACGGGGTCCTCACCGGCTGGGCGGGCCCCCGTCAGGACCGCTTCGTGCCGCCCACCGGCGAGGCCCTGGACCCCGCGTCCGACGCGCCCCGGCTGCTCGGCGCGCCCGAGGGGGACTTCCAGCTGATCGCCCGGGTCACGGTCGGCTTCGCGGCCGCCTTCGACGCGGGCGTGCTCTATCTGCACGTCGGCGAACGGGAGTGGGCGAAGCTCTGCTTCGAGCGCTCCCCGGACCTGCCCACGATCTGCACCGTCGTCACCCGGGGCCGCTCCGACGACGCCAACGCCTTCGTCGTCGACGGCTCCCACGTGTGGCTGCGGATCAGCCGCACCGGCACGGCGTTCGCCTTCCACGCGTCGACGGACGGCGCGCACTGGACGTTCGTCCGCATCTTCCAGCTGGGCGACGCGGCCTCGGCCGGCGCGGCGCTCGTCGGCTTCCTCGCGCAGTCGCCCCAGGGCGAGGGCTGCGTGGTGACCTTCGACCACATCGAGTTCCGCCCCAACTGGCCGAAGGCCTTGCGCGACGGTTCTTGAGCAATCCGTGCTCTGCGGCCCGTCGGTGGCTGGCCGCGCAGTTCCAACGGACCGGCAGCATTCAGTCACAGCGCAACGCGCGAACCCGTGGCGGCGGCCCGCTCGACCGCGTCGAGCAGCCGCTGCCGCCGGGCCGCGTGGGCGAAGTCCGGCACACCCGAAGTGGACTCGCGCAGGTCGCGCAGGACCTCCGCGTACTGGACGCCGATGTTGTACGGCACCTCGCCGCGCACGTCGTCCAGCGCGGGCACGTCGAAGTACCGCTCCGGCACGGGCAGTTCCCGCAGGGCGCCGTCCGTGCCCCGGGCGCCGCGCACGGTGAGGCGGGCCTGCTGGAGGTGCCCGTGGTCGCCGGTGACCACCAGGTCGCCGTCCGTGCCGTTGATCTCCCAGTGGAAGGTGGTGCCGCGGGCGAGCCCGCCCCGGAAGTGCACGGAGGCGACGGCACCGGAGGTCAGCCGTCCGCTCACCGCGATCTGGTCGTCGGCCGTCATGGCGGCGGTGCGCCCCGAGCCCTCCTCGCGCACGACCGGACGCCGGGTCGCCGTGGTCGCCGAGACCTCGGTGAACTCCCCGAGCACCATGGCCAGGGCGTCGACGGTGTGGCCGAAGGGGATGGTGAGCATCGTGCCGCCGTTGGCCCGGTCCAGGAGGTAGTCGCCGCCCGGCTCGAAGGTGGCGCCCCAGCGGCGCCCCGACGCGACGAGGCTCGTGGACAGGACCTCACCGGCGAAGCCGTCGGCGACCAGGTCGCGCACGTACCGCACGGCGGGCGCCGAGCGCGCCTGGAGTCCGGCGAACGTGCGCACGCCCGCGGCCGCCGCGGCGGCGGCCAGTTCCTCGGCCTCCGCGAGGCCGTTGCCGAGCGGCCACTCCGACAGGACGGCCTTGCCCGCCGCGAGCGCCGCCAGGATCACCTCGCGGTGCAGCGGCACGCGGACGCTGACCACCACGAGGTCGACGTCGGGGTCGCGGACGAGCTCGCGGGCGCTGCCGTACGCGCGCGGAACGCCGTAGCGCGCGCCGGCGGCGAGGGCGGACTCGGGGCTCGAAGCGGCAAGGGCGAGCAGGTCGTAGCCGTCGAGCCGGGCCAGGGCGGGCAGATGCGACTGCGGGGCCCAGCCGCCGCGGGCGGAGAGACCGACGATGCCGGTCCGGACGGGGTTCTGGGTGCGGATCTCCATGGCCGAAACGTAGGACCGGGCCCCTGATCACCCGCAAGGGCCCCAACTATATTCTGGAAACCATGACAGGTCAGAGCGGTGTTTCCCCCGCCGGTGCCCGGCCGGACAGCACGCACAAGCACGACATCTACGGCCTGCTGTGCCCCGGCCGGGAGATCTTCGAGCTGCTCGCCAACAAGTGGACGGGCCTCGCGATCACGGCCCTCGCCGACGGGCCGCGCCGCTTCGGCGAGCTGCGCCGCACGCTGGAGGGGATCAGCCCCAAGGTCCTCACGCGGACGCTGCGGCGCCTGGAGGACTACGGCCTGGTGCTGCGCACCGTCCACGCCGAGGTGCCGCCCCGCGTCGAGTACGAGCTGACCGCGCTCGGCCGGGGCGCCCTGGAGCCGCTGGCCCAGCTGCGCACCTGGATCCGGGAGAACACGGAACATTTCGCCCGGTCCGAGGAATGGACAGGGCCCGCCGGGGGTTGAACCCCAGGAGCGGAGGCCGTCTCCGCATCGCCGGACCTGGAGATGAGTCAGAACATGCGCGTCGAGATCTGGAGCGACATCGCCTGCCCCTGGTGCTACGTGGGCAAGGCCCGCTTCGAGCGGGCGCTCGCGGACTTCCCGCACCGCGAGGCCGTCGAGGTGGTGCACCGCTCCTTCGAGCTCGACCCGCACCGCGCCAAGGGTGACACCACCCCCGTGCTCACCATGCTGGAGCGCAAGTACGGGATGTCGCAGGCGCAGGCCGAGGCGGCCGAGGAAGGCGTCGGCGCGCAGGCGGGCGCGGAGGGCCTCACCTACCGCACCAGGGGCCGCGACCACGGCAACACCTTCGACATGCACCGTCTGCTGCACTTCGCCAAGGCCGCGGGCGCCGACCGGCAGGACGCGCTGATCGCCGCCCTGTACCGGGCGAACTTCGCCGAGGAGCAGTCGGTCTTCGACGACGACGAGCGCCTCGTCGCCCTCGCCGCCGAGGCGGGCCTGGACCCCGAGGCGGCCCGCGCGGTCCTCGCCGACCCCGCCGCCTACGCCGACGACGTGCGCGCCGACGAGCGCGAGGCCGCCGAGCTCGGCGCGAACGGCGTGCCGTTCTTCGTCCTCGACCGCAAGTACGGCGTCTCCGGCGCCCAGCCCGCCGAAGTGTTCGAGCAGGCCCTGGAGCAGGCCTGGGGCAGCCGGTCGCCGCTGACGGTGCTCGGCGGCGGCGACGGGGCCGGCGCCACCGGTGGCCAGGACGCGGAGGCCTGCGGCCCGGACGGCTGCGCGGTGCCGCAGGCCTGACCCGACGGGGCCGCGGGGGCCGCGGACCAACGGATTAGCGGTGCTTACCGGTACCGCTCACACATCCGCGATGGACCGGCGCGCGGTCAGGGGGCACAGTGATCCCATGGAGACCACCGGACCGCGCACCGGCCAGAGCCTCGACCCGACTCTCGTACGCTCCGCATTCGCTCCCCGGACCACGTATCTGAACAGCGCGAGCACCGGCCTGCTCCCGGCCCGTGCCGTCACCGCGATGCACGAGGGCGCCCTCTCCGTGGCGCAGGGCCGCCCGGCCGACATGTTCGCGGACGTGGAGGCGGCCCGCGCCGCCTTCGCGCGGCTCGTCGGCGTGCCGGTGGGCCGGGTCGCGGCGGGCGCCTCGGTGGCCGTCTACAGCGGCCTGGTCGCCGCCTCGCTGCCGGAGGGCGCCGAAGTCCTCACCGCCGAGGCCGACTTCAGCTCGACGGTGAACCCCTTCCACATGCGCGCGGACCTGAAGGTGCGCGCCGTGCCCCTGGAGCGGCTCGCCGAGTCGGTCCGCCCCGGCACGGCCCTGGTCGCGGTCAGCGTCGCGCAGTCGGCCGACGGCCGGATCGTGGACCTCGACGCGCTGCGCGCGGCCGTCCGCGCCCACGGCTCCCGCCTCTACCTCGACGCCTCGCAGGCGGCGGGCTGGTTCGACCTGCGCGACCACGTCGCCACGGCCGACTTCACGGCGTCCGTCGGGTTCAAGTGGCTCACCTGCCCGCGCGGCGTCGCGTTCTTCGTCGCGCCGGAGGAGTCCGAGGGCTTCGGCGGCCTGCGCCCGGTGCTCGCGGGCTGGGTCGCGGGGGAGCGCCCCTGGGACAGCTGCTACGGCCCGGTCGAGGAACTCGCCCACTCCGCGCGCCGGTTCGACGAGAGCCCGGCCCTGCTCGCGTACGCGGGCGCCCGGCACTGTCTGGAGCTCGTCGAGGAGCTCGGCGTGGCCGCGATCGGCGCGCACGACCTGGGCCTCGCGGACCGCTTCCGCGCCGGGCTCGCCGAGCTCGGCCACGAGCCGGTGCCCGCGCCGGGCTCGCCCATCGTGGCGGTGCCCGGACTCGGCGCCCGCCAGCCCGAGTTGAGCGCGGCGGGCATCGAGGTCTCGGACCGCGCGGGCCACCTGCGGGCCGCCTTCCACTTCTACAACACGGCGGCGGACGTGGACCGCCTGCTCGCCGCCCTCAGCGGCTGACCTCCGGGCAGCCCGCCGTCTCCACGCACAGATTGGCCTCGACGCGGGAGAGCAGCCGCCCCAGCTGGGCGCGCTCGTCCGGGTCGAGGCCCGCGAGCGTGTGCTGCTCCAGCTTGGTCCAGGCGCTCTCCACGGCGCGCATCAGGCCGTTGTCGTCGTCCGTGGCCTCGACGAGCACGGCCCGCCGGTCGGCGGGGTCGGGGCGGCGCCGCACGTGTCCCGCCTGCTCCAGGCGCTGGAGCATCTTCGTGACCGTCGAGGGGTCGAGCTCGACCATCCTGATGAGCTCCGACTGACGCACGGCGCCCGACTCCCACAGGTGCATCATCATGAGCTCCTGGCCGGGGTAGAGACCGGCGTCCTTCAGGAGCTTGCCCGCGGCGATGCGGTGCAGCCGCGCGACCCGGGCGATGCTGGTGCTGACGGGCCCGCCCCGGGCCGCGGACGGACACGCGGGCTCGGCCCGCTCGGCTTCGGTCTTCATGGCACAGCTCCTCGTCGGTGCGGGTGGTCCGGTCGGCCGGTGTCGACGCCTTCCCCCGCCCTTCGCGACGTCTTCCCCGAGATTACCTTGGTCGGCCAAGGAATGCGCTACAGTGGCTCCCGGTTGAATTACTTGGCCGACCAACAATGGTGGGGCCAGGACCAGCTACGGATGTTTTGGAGCCCGCCATGACCACCGCGTTCGACCCCATCGACCTCGCCGGCACCCCCCTGGCCAACCGCATCGCGATGGCCCCGATGACCCGCAGCAGGGCCGCGGCGGGCGGCGTGCCGACGGACCTCAACGCCGAGTACTACGCGCAGCGTGCCACCGCGGGCCTCGTCATCACCGAGGGCGTCCAGCCGTCGGTGGTCGGCCAGGGCTACCCCGACACCCCCGGTCTGCACAGCGCCGAGCAGATCGAGGGCTGGCGCAAGGTCACCGACGCCGTGCACGCCGCGGGCGGCAGGATCTTCGCCCAGCTCATGCACACCGGCCGCATCGGCCACCCGGTGCTCCTGCCCGACGGCCTCGTGCCCGTCGGCGCGTCCCCGATAGCCGCCGAGGGCCAGGTGTACACGCACGAGGGCCCCAAGGACTACGTCACCCCGCGCGAGCTGACCGGCGACGAGGTGCGCGCCACCGTCGGCGAGTTCGTGACCGCCGCGCGCAACGCGATCGAGGCGGGCTTCGACGGCGTCGAGCTGCACGGCGCCAACGGCTATCTGATCCACCAGTTCCTCGCGCCGGGCTCCAACCGGCGCACCGACGAGTGGGGCGGCTCGGTCGAGAACCGCGTCCGCTTCGCCGTCGAGGTCGCCAAGGCCGTCGCCGCCGAGATCGGCGCGGCCCGCACCGGCATCCGCCTCTCGCCCGGCAACCCGCTCAACGGCATCCACGAGCCGGACCCCGACGAGACCTACCTCGCCCTCGTCGAGCGGCTCTCCCCGCTCGGCCTGGCCTATCTGCACGTCATGGAGGTCGGCCCGATCCGCGAGCTGGTCACCGCCCTGCGCAAGGGCTTCGACGGACCCTTCATCCTCAACCCGGCCACCGAGGGGCCGACCGGGCCCGGCGAGCTGGCGCTCATCGAGGACGGCACGGCCGACCTCCTGTCGTACGGTTCCCTGTTCCTCGCCAACCCGGACCTGCCGGCGCGCCTGCGGACGGGCGGCCCGTTCAACGAGCCCGACCGCGCCACGTTCTACGGCGGCGACGCGAAGGGCTACACGGACTACCCGGCGCTGTGACCGGAAGGGCCCGGCACCGTGGGGGATGCCGTTGGCGAATTCGGGGTCCTGCTACTTCGCCCCGTCGATCGTTTGGTCGGCGGGGCGAAGTCGTGCGAAGTGGCTGGTGCGGGTCCGGGCCAGGGGTGTTCCGGTGAGGTGGGCGTCGAGGCGGGCAAGGTTGATCGCGGTTGCGGTGAGCTGGTGCTGGAGGCGGGTTCTGGCGAGTCCGCGGTAGCGGCACCGGCGCAGACCGGCGGTGTGAACAGCGTGGGAGAGGGTGCCCTCGATGCCGTTGCGGGCCGCGTAGCGTTCCCGCCACTCGGGAGTGCCCTGGGCTGCACGGGCCTGTTGGATCGCCTCGTGTTCGGCCCGGGGCCGCAGGGTGATTTCCCTTCTCGCGGCTCGGGGTGAGCTCACGCACTCGGGGCGCGCGGGGCAAGTGCGGCAGTCAGCGGGTGAGAACCGGACGATGATGATGGGGGCGCCACGATCGGAGATCTTGTCCCGCCATTGGGTGGCGTTCTTGCCGTTCGGGCAGGTCACGGTCTGGCTCTGCCAGTCGATGGCGAAGGCGCTCTGGCTGTAGGGGCCGCTGGCCTGGGCAGTGGTGTTGCCGCGGATGGGGCCGGTCAGGGTGATGCCGTACTGACGATCGGCGGTGACGATGCGGGGTCCGTCGATGTAGCCAGCGTCCAGTAGATGCTCGCCGGGCAGAAGGTCCCTGGCGGCGAGGGCGTCGTGGACCAGGTTGGTGGCCGTGCTGTCCTGGACGGTAGCGTCCTGCGTCAGCACGTTCGTGATCAGGTGAGACGTGTCCGCATCGCAGGTCTCGGTCAAATGGACCTTGAAACCGTCCCACTTGATATCCCGCTTCACACTCGCGCGAGCGTCGGTGTCATAGGGGCTGACCAGGCGAAGAGCACCCGGCGGGCACTCTTTTGGGTCCCGCCATCGCACCTCGCCCTCCGTATCGAACACGTACTGCTGAACCCAGGCCCGGCGCAGGATCTGGACGGCGGGCAGCTCGCGCAGCCACACGGGCGCCCCGGCGGCGTGCACGTCGGCCAGCAGGCGCATGCCGTCCCGGCCGGTCTGCTCGGCCAACTCGGTCCGCTTGGCCTTGCCGGAGGGCAGCCAGTAGTCCTCCGGCCGGGTGGCATACCGGTCGAACCAGGCCGGATCAGCGTGGGCGGACAGCCAGTTGGGGGCCGCAGCGGCGAGTGCGTTGAGCGCAGCGCGCAGGGTCTCGATGACGAACTCCAGCCGGTTCAGCGACCGGATCGCGGCCAGTACGTGGGTGGAGTCGGTGCGGGCCCTGCCTGGCGCCTTCAGCATTCCCGCCTTCCGGGCGGACTCCAGGACGTGGTCGAAGACCTGCTGCCCCGCTTCCGCCTCGACCAGCCGGGTGCGGAACTCGCTGAGTACGGAGTAGTCGAAGCCCGGGTCGGTAAGCTCCAGGCCCAGGGCGTATTTCCAGTCGATCCGGGCCCGCACCGCCAGGGCCGCCTGCCGATCGGGCAGCCCCTCGGCGAACTGGAGTACCGACACCAGCGCGAGCCGGCCCGGGGACCAGGCCGGCTTGCCCCGGGACGGGAACAGATCCGCGAACTGCTCGTCCCGGAACAGCACCCCCAGCTCATCCCGCAACCGGATCGCCAGACTGCCCTTCGGGAACGCCGCCTGGGCCACCCGCACCGTCTCCGCGGGGATCTCCCCATCTCCGATCGGACGCATCGACATCGACACCCACCCCATACGACAACGTCGGCCTTCAAGACCACAACCAGGTCTTGAAGGCCGACGTCACGCAGAGCCCCGAATTCGCCAACGGCATCCCGTGGGGTGCCGGGCCCTTCCGCGCGTGCGCGTGCGATCACTTCACCGGTGTGAAGTCCCGCGCGCCGATGAACTCGGGCCGCCGCACCGGCGCCGCGAACGGCTCCACCGCCGCGTTCTCCACGCTGTTGAACACGATGAAGACGTTCGAGCGCGGATAGGGCGTGATGTTGTCGCCCGAGCCGTGCATGGCGTTGCAGTCGAACCACGTCGCCGAACCCGCCGCGCCCGTGAACAGCTTGATGCCGTACTCGGCCGCGAGGCCGGTCAGCGCCTCGTCCGACGGGGTGCCCGCGTCCTGCATCTGCAGGGACTTCTTGTAGTTGTCCTTCGGCGTCTCGCCCGCGCAGCCAAGGAACGTCCGGTGCGAGCCCGGCATGATCATGAGCCCGCCGTTGGTGTCGTGGTTCCTGGTGAGCGCGATCGACACCGAGACGGTCCGCATGTTCGGCAGGCCGTCCTCCGCGTGCCAGGTCTCGAAGTCCGAGTGCCAGTAGAACCCGGAGGCCCCGAAGCCCGGCTTCACATTGATCCGCGACTGGTGGACGTACACGTCCGAGCCGAGGATCTGCCGGGCCCGCCCCGCCACGCGCGGGTCGGCGGCCAGGCGCGCGAAGACCTCGCTGATCCGGTGCACCTCGAAGATGGACCGGATCTCCTGGGACCGCGGCTCCACGACGGAGCGCTCGTCCGCACGCATCGCGGGGTCGTTGACCAGCCGTTCGAGCTCCGCGTGGTACGTGCCGACCTCGTCGGGCGTGAGCAGCTGCTCGACGGCGAGGAACCCGTCCCGGTCGAACCCCGCGAGGTCCTCGTCCGTGAACGGCCCCGGCGTGCCCGGCGCGGACCACACCACGGGGTCCTTGCGCTCGACGAGCACCTCCTCGGCGCCTCGGGTCGGGTACAGATCGCCGGTGCGTTCGGGTGCGGTGGTCATGGTGGTGCCTGCCTCTCCTCTCGTTGCGGCCCGTAGGGGGATGTCGGGGTGCGCGCCGCCGCGCTACTCGGGGTCCGGCTCGGTGAGCAGCGGGTAGACGCCGTTCTCGTCGTGGTCCTCACGGCCCGTCACCGGCGGGTTGAAGACGCACAGGCAGTGGAAGTCCTCCTTGACGCGCAGCGTGTGCTTCTCGTGCCCGTCGAGCAGGTACATGGTGCCGGGGGTGATGCGGTACGTCTCACCGTTGGTGTGGTCGGTGAGCTCCGCCTCGCCCCGGGTGCAGACCACGGCCTCCACGTGGTTCGCGTACCACATGGCGGTCTCCGTACCCGCGTACAGGATGGTCTCGTGCAGCGAGAAGCCGACGCGCTCCTTGGCGAGCAGGATGCGCTTGCTCTCCCAGGTGCCCGACTTGGCCTTCACGTGCCGGTCGGTGCCTTCGATGTCCTTGAACGAGCGGACGATCACGGTGAGTCGTTGCCTTTCTTGCTGGTCGTACGAGTTCGGTGGTCGTACGAGGGGGGTCAGGCCGTCTCGCGGACGGCGCGGGTCAGGGTGCGCAGGCCCTCGTCGAGCTCGTCGGCCGTGATGGTCAGGGCCGGCAGGAGCTTGACGACCTCGCTCTCGGGGCCCGAGGTCTCGATGAGCAGACCGAGCTCGAAGGCGCGCCGGGCCACGGCGGTGGCGCGCTCCTTGTCGCGGAACTCGATGCCCCACACCAGGCCGCGGCCCCGGTACTCCACGATGTCGGCGCGGTGTTCGTCGACGAGCGCGACGAGCGTCTGCTCGACCTGCTCGCCGCGGGCGCGGGTCTGCTTCTCCATCGCGGGCCCGTCGGACCAGTACGTCTGCAGCGCGGCGGCGGCCGTCACGAACGCCGGGTTGTTGCCGCGGAAGGTGCCGTTGTGCTCGCCCGGCTCCCAGACGTCGAGCTCCGGCTTGAAGAGGGTCAGCGCCATCGGCAGGCCGTAGCCGCTGATGGACTTGGAGACCGTGACGATGTCCGGCGAGATGCCCGCTTCCTCGAAGGAGAAGAACGCACCGGTGCGGCCGCAGCCCATCTGGATGTCGTCGACGATCAGGAGCATGTCCTGGCGGCGGCAGAGGGCTTCGAGGGCGCGCAGCCACTCGGCGCGCGCCACGTTGATGCCGCCCTCGCCCTGCACGGTCTCCACGATCACGGCGGCGGGCTTGTTCAGGCCCGAGCCCTGGTCCTCCAGGAGCCGCTCGAACCACAGGAAGTCGGGGACCTTGCCGTCCAGGTAGTGGTCGAAGGGCATCGGCGTGCCGTGCACCAGCGGGATTCCGGCGCCCGCCCGCTTGAAGGCGTTGCCGGTGACCGCGAGCGAGCCGAGCGACATGCCGTGGAAGGCGTTCGTGAACGACACGATCGACTCGCGGCCCTTGACCTTGCGGGCCAGCTTCAGCGCGGACTCCACCGCGTTGGTGCCCGTCGGGCCCGGGAACATGACCTTGTACGGCAGGTCGCGCGGGCGAAGGACCAGGTTCTGGAACGACTCCAGGAAGGCGCGCTTGGCGGTCGTCGACATGTCGAGGCCGTGCGTGACGCCGTCGCGCTCCAGGTAGTCGAGCAGCGCCCGTTTCAGGACGGGGTTGTTGTGCCCGTAGTTGAGCGACCCGGCACCGGCGAAGAAGTCGAGGTACTCGTGGCCGTCCTCGTCGTACATGCGGCTGCCCTGCGCGCGGTCGAAGACGGTGGGCCAACCGCGGCAGTAGCTGCGCACCTCCGACTCAAGGGTCTCGAAGACGCTCAGGTCCGGCGGGGTGATGGTCACAGCGAATCTCCTGGGAGATGAAGGGGCGTGCGGGAGTGAGGGGGGCAAGCGGGGGCGGGCGGTGCTGCGGGCCCGGTCGGCTCAGGGGGCCAACGGCCCGATGACGTGCAGGACTTCGGGGTCGTGGCCGCCGTCCTCGGCGGGGAAGTGGGCCGCGTCGAACAGGACCGTGCGCTCGACACCGGCGCCGTGCCGCCGGGCGTACGAGGAGAACAGGCGCTCGGACGCGGTGTTGCCCGGCGTGATGGTCGTCTCCACGGTGGTGATCCCGCGCGTCCCGACGACCTTCGCGGTCAGCCCGTCGAGCAGCGCGGCGGCGAGACCGCGGCCGCGGTGCGCGTGGTCGACGGCCGCCTGCCAGACCACGAGGGTGCGCGGCGCGTCCGGGCGGACGTAGCCGGTGACGAAGCCGACCGGCTCGCCGTCGGCGTCCCGGGCCACGACGGACGTCGCCGCGAAGTCGCGGCACCACAGCAGATAGCTGTACGAGGAGTTGAGGTCGAGGACCTTCGAGTCGCGGGCGATGCGCCAGATCGCGGCGCCGTCGGCGACGTCCGGAGTGTCGAGTCGCAGTCCGTCGGGCATTCCGAGGAAATTCGCTTGCAGGTCGGTCGGTAGATCGGCTTGTGCAGCGGTCATGCGGATTGAATTTACCGAGCAATTTCTGGGATTGCATCGGGGGAAGGGGTTACATGGCGGACTTCCATGTGTTATCACGCAGGCGCGTACGCCCGCATGAGTCGCCTGAGCTATATGCCGATTTGCCCTGGTTATTTCAGACCAATCGGGCGTGATGTGGAGTGCGTCACAGCGTCGCATTGCGCCGATTTACGCTGACGAAACCCTAGTGTTTAGGAGTGGGGAAAGCGGGCAGACGAATACGGGAAGCTGTTCTCTTAAGGAATTCATGAAGGCAGAGTTAAAGGGGCCTGAAAAGCGTCCCGCTATACCTCGGATAAGAAAATTCCCCACCCACCCGGCCCGGAGCGGGCGGCGGGTGGACGGGGAGCGCGGCGGGCGGCGGCTAGGCCTGCCAGGCCTCGGTGACGGCGCGGCGGGCCCCCTCCAGGTCCACGGCGAGCCCGAGCTCGCCCATCGCGGCGCCGAGGGCGGCGAGGGAGGCGTGCACCACGCCGCGCGTGGCGTCCGGACCGTAGTGGTTGACCCGGATCATCTCCTTGGCCAGCGCGCCACCGCCCGTGACCAGCGGAAGCACCGGGTCGGCCGCGAGGGACCTGGCCACCAGCTCGGCCGCGTCGACCCCGCGCGGCGCGCGCAGCGTCGTGGCGACGGGCGCCGCGTCCCGGGCCTCGTGGACGTACGGCTCCAGGCCCCCGCCGAGGGCCACCGCGCCCGCCCGCGTCGCCGCTGCGGCCGTCGTGTGCCGCGCCATCAGCGCGTCCAGGCCCTCCGACTCGATCCGCTCCAGGCACGCCTCCAGGGCGAGCATCTCCAACTGCGCGGGCGCGTGCAGGAGCGCCTTGCGGCCGCCGTCGATCCAGCGCTGCTTCCAGTCGAGCAGCGACAGGTACGAGCGGCGCGGGGCCTGCGGGTTGGCGGCGATCCGATCCCAGGCCCGCTCGCTCACCGACACCGCGGACACGCCCGCGGGCCCGCCCATGGCCTTCTGCGCGCCGATCACGCACAGGTCCACGCCCCACGCGTCCGGAAGCAGCGGCTCGGCCGCCACGGAGGCGACGGCGTCCAGCATGAACAGGGCGCCGTGCGCGCGCACGACCTCGCCGATCTCCGCGACCGGGTTGGTGTTGCCGGTCGCCGCCTCGGCGTGCACGAGGGACACGAAGTCGATCTCGGGGTGCGCGGCGAAGGCCTCCTCGACCTGCGCGGCGGTGACCGCCGTGTGGAAGGGCACCGCCAGGTCGACCACCGTCGCCCCACAGTCGCGCAGCCAGTCGCCGAAGGTCTGCCCGTACGGGCCCGTGATCACGTTGAGGGCGGTGGTGCCGGGCCGCGCGGCGCCCCGGATGCAGCCCTCCAGCGGAAGGAGCGCCTCGCCCTGCGTGATCACCACGTCCTGCCGGGTGTCCAGGAGCCGGGCGACGCGGTCCTCGATGGCGGCGAAGTGCGCGGCGCTCAGCGGCGCCAGGTCGAGAAGGGGGTGTGTCATGGTGCTTCGGCTCACTTCGGGCTGCGTCGGGACGGGATGGTCCGACCGAGCCTACCGAGCCCGTCCGGTCAGGTCCTACGCCTCCTAAGCTGCTGTCCATGAGCGATCACGCGGTGCTGCACGTGAAGGGGCGGGTGCTCGTCGGGCCCGAGGACGTACGGGACGAGCTGTGGGTGGTCGGCGGGCGGGTGACGTTCGAACGCCCCGCCGCGCGGGACGCCGTGACGGTCCAGGGCTGGGCGCTGCCCGGCCTCGTCGACGCGCACTGCCACGTCGGCCTCGACGCCCACGGCGCCGTCCCGGCCGAGGAGGCCGAGAAGCAGGCGCTCACCGAACGCGACGCGGGCGCGCTGCTCCTGCGCGACGCGGGCTCGCCGTCCGACACCCGCTGGATCGACGACCGCGAGGACCTGCCGAAGATCATCCGGGCGGGCCGCCACATCGCCCGCACCCGCCGCTACATCCGCAACTACGCGCACGAGGTCGAGCCCGGCGACCTGGCCGCGTACGTCGCGCGGGAGGCCCGCCGCGGCGACGGCTGGGTCAAGCTCGTCGGCGACTGGATCGACCGCGAGGCGGGCGACCTCACGGCGTGCTGGCCGCGCGGCGCCGTGCGGGAGGCGATCGCCGAGGCGCACCGGCTCGGCGCCCGCGTCACCGCGCACTGCTTCGCCGAGGACTCGCTGCGCGACCTCGTCGAGGCGGGCATCGACTGCGTCGAGCACGCGACGGGCCTGACCGAGGACACCATCCCGCTGTTCGCCGAGCGAGGTGTCGCGATCGTCCCGACCCTCGTGAACATCGCGACGTTCCCGCAGCTCGCCGCCGGTGGCGAGAAGAAGTTCCCCCGGTGGGCGGCCCATATGCGCCGCCTCCACGAGCGCCGCTACGACACCGTCCGGGCCGCGTACGACGCCGGGGTGCCGGTGTACGCGGGCACCGACGCCGGGGGCTCCCTCGCGCACGGCCTGATCGGCGGCGAGGTCGCCGAACTCACCAAGGCGGGCATCCCCGCCGTCGACGCCCTCGCCGCCACGACCTGGGGCGCGCGGGCCTGGCTGGGGCGCCCCGGACTCGTCGAGGGGGCGCCCGGCGACCTCGTCGTGTACGAGGCCGACCCGCGGGCCGACGTACGCGTGCTCACGGCGCCCCGGCGCGTGGTGCTCGACGGCCGGGTCGTGGGCTGACGGCACCGGGTGAAGTACCGGAACCGCACGCGCTGTTGACGGACGGTGACGGATGGGGCGGCGGGGTCGTTGGTCTCGGTTCCGCCGCCTTCCGCCGGGCTCCGTGCCCGGCGGGCCGCCGTGATGCGGGGGGCTCGGGGGAACGTCCGTGTCAGCCGATTCGAAAGCAGGGGCGGAAACCTCCCGATGGAGTGAACTCACGCCAGGTTGCTGCCCGTTCACTCTCAGTGCGTAAAGATGCCGGAGTCGGCGGCGCCTCCCGGCGCACACCGGCATCAGTGGCGCCCCGCGCACGCGATGTCCCCGTGTGGCGTGCGCGGCGGCGCCTTCATGACTCATGTGGGGGTTCCACCACCTTGACCAGCAACGCCTTCCGCCGCCTGCCCACGCGCCGCATCGGCGCGCTCGCCGCCGCCACCGTGGTCGCCGCCGGTCCCGCGGCGCTCGGCACCGCGGGCACCGCGCACGCGACGGACGACCGCCGAGGCGGCCGCGCCGGGGCCGTCGTGCTCCGCACCGGCCTCGAGGTCTCCCTGCTCAACAAGACCGTACGGGCGCCGCTCAACGTCACCCTGAACGAGGTGAGCGCGCCCGCGAGCGCCAGCAGGACCACCCTCACCGCGAAGCTCGACGGCGTCGAGGGCGGGCAGCCGTTCAGCGTGCTCCGGGCCGACGTCGCCACCGCGCGCGCCACCGTCAAGGGCGGCACCGCCCAGGGCTACAGCAACGTCGCCCGCGCCAAGGTGCACGTGCCCGGCCTGCCGCTGCTCCCGCTGGTGGAGGTCGACCAGGTCACCTCCAAGGCCGTGTGCACGGCGGGCAAACGGCCCGTCGCCTCCTCGACGTTCCTCGGCGGCGTGACCGTCCTCGGCAAGAAGGTCAGCGTCAAGTCTGCGGGCACGACCCAGGTGTCCGTCCCCGGCGTCGGCGAGGTCCGCCTCGACCTCTCGTCGACCCGCACCACGTCCCGTACGGCCGCCGCGACCGCGCTCCGGCTCCAGGTGTCCGTCGACCCGCTGAAGCTCGGCGTCGCCGCGGTCAAGGGGGCGGTGACCCTGGCGGGGGCGACCTGCGAGGCCCCCGGCCCCGGGGCCAAGCCGCTGCCCGAGCCGCAGGGCGGCAAGCCCGCCGAGCCCGTCAGCGCGCGGCGGGAGGCGCCCAAGCAGACCGAGGACCTCGCGGAGACCGGGGGGTCCTCCATGACGCCCTACGTGGCCGGCGGGGCGGTGGTGCTGCTCCTGGCGGGGGGTGGGGTGCTGGCCTACACCCGTCGCCGCTGACTCTGGCGGGGGCGCCCTGAACCGGGGCCTCGGCCTGGCGGCGGCGTCCCCTTCCGCCCTGGCGGGGCGGGTGCCTCCCTTGGTGCTCGGCACCTGGGGGCCGGGCCCTGCCCCCCCGCCGCTCCGCGGCTGGCCTTTCCCACCCACCCGCCCATTCCTGGGCACCTCATGGTTGAGCCTCAACCGCGCCGCTCCGCGGCGTTTCTTTCCCGCCCGCCCGCCCGTTCCTGGGCACCTCATGGTTGAGCCTCAACCCCGCCGCTCCGCGGCGTTCCTGGGCGCCTCACGGCGGGGCCGTCCGTCGCCCCGCACCTCATGCCCGAGGCGAGGCGAGGCGGGTCGAGCCGTCCGCCGCGCGGCGCCTCATGTCCCACCCAGCCCATGAGCGCGGCCCGGCCCGGCGCTGCTCGGTGCCGAGTCACGGGTGGGTGGGTGGGAAAGCCCCCGCGTCAGCGGGGCCGGGCCTCCGGGAGGGCCCGGAGGAAGGCTTCCGTGGTGGGGCGGTCGCGCACCGCCACCCGCATCCAGTCGGGCCCGAGCCCAGGAAACGTATCGCCGCGCCGCACCATGAACCCCCCCTCCCGCAGCCGTTCCCGTACGACGGTCGCCGCCCCGGCAAGCCGGACCAGGACGAAGGGCCCCTCCGCAGGGCCCACCACCTCCACCCCGGGCAGCGCCCGGAGCCCGGCCACCAGGTGCTGCCGCTCGGCGGCGACCCGGTGTGCCACATGCCCCGCCTCGGCGAGCGCGCGCGGCGCCACACAGGCCTCGGCCGCCGCCAGGGCGGGCGACGACACCGGCCACAGCGGCTGCGCCCGCTCCAGGGCCCTGATCGTCTCCGGGGCGGCGATGACGTACCCGATGCGCAGCCCGGCGAGGCCCCACGTCTTGGTGAGGCTGCGCAGCACCACGAGCCCGGGCACGTCGACGCGCCCGGCGAGGGCCTCCCGCTCACCGGGCACCGCGTCCATGAACGCCTCGTCCACCACGAGCACCCGCCCGGGGCGGGCGAGGCGGGCGAGGCCCTCGGCGGGGTGCAGGACCGACGTCGGGTTGGTCGGGTTGCCCACGACGACCAGGTCCGCGTCGCCGGGGACCGCCGCCGGGTCGAGCCGGAAGCCGTCCGCGGCCCGCAGCAGCACCCGCTCCACCGTGTGCCCGGCGTCCCGCAGCGCGGCCTCCGGCTCCGTGAACTGCGGATGCACCACCACCGGCCGCCGCACCGGCAGCGCCCGCGCGAGCAGCACGAAGGCCTCGGCGGCGCCCGCCGTGAGCAGCACCCGCTCCGGCTCCACCCCGTGCCGCGCCGCCACGGCGGCCCGCGCCGCCCGGCCGTCGGGGTAGGCGGCGAGGCCGTCGAGGGAGGCGGCGATGTGCTGCTTCAGCCAGGAAGGAGGCGTGTCGGAGCGGACGTTGACGGCCAGGTCGACGAGGTCGTCCCGCCCGCGCACCTCCGCGTCGCCGTGGTGCCGCAGGTCGACGTCGCCGCCCGCGGCCCCGGCCGCCGTGGTGTCCGTGCTCAAGTCCATGGCCGTGATGACGGTGCCTTTCGTCGGAGTCGGAGTCGGAGTCGGAATGGAAGAGGGAGAGGGAGAGGGAGAGGGAGGGGGAGGGGGCGTGAAAGGGGGTGTCGGCGGTGGCGCGGGCCCCGGTTCCGGGCGCGCCCGCGCCACCGCGCACGTCGCCCTCGCCGACTTCCGCTTGGCGACCAGGAGTTCCCCGCCCCGGGCGAGGGCCGCGGCCTCCGCCACGGACGGCGTACCGGCGGCGGCGAGCGGCGCGCCGGACGGGTTCGGCACCGCGACGCGGGCCAGCTCGGGCGCCGGGTACGTCACCAGCGGCACCCCGAGCCGCGCCGCGGCCCCGACGACGCCGGGCTCGTCCCCTTTGGCGTCGACGGTCGCCAACTCCCGTACGGACAGCGGCGAGAGGCCCGCGTCGCGCAGACACTCCCGTACGAGGCCGAGAACCTCGTCGGCCGGGACGCCCCGGCCTGCGCCGACCCCCACGACGACGGCGGGCGGCCGCGGCGCGGGAGCCCGGTCACCGGGCGCGGGGGCGCGGTCCGCCGGGCGGTCGGCCATGGGGGCTCCTCTCGTGGTGAAGGCTCGTGGTGAAGGCTCGTGGTGAAGGCGGTCGCGGGTGGATGCGGCCGCTCGGGTGGCGCGGCGCGGGACCGGTTAGCGGTCGCCGGGCCGATCGGCTAGCAAGGGCGCATGGCGGTGTTCGTGGCGCTCGGCGCGTTCGTGATGACCCTGGTAGGCGGCTGGACGGCGGGGCGGGTCACCGACCGGCGCCATCTGGTGCTCGGCCTCGCGGGCGGCCTGATGCTCGGCGTGGTCGGGCTCGACCTGCTGCCGGAGGCACTGGAGGCGGCGGGCGGGCCGGTCTTCGGGGTGCCCGCGGCGCTGCTCCTCGCGGTCGCGGGCTTCCTGCTCGCGCACGTCGTGGAGCGCCTGCTCGCGCTGCGGCAGGCGGCGCACGGCGGCGAGGAGCACGACGGGCGGGTGCCCGAGGTGGGGCTGACGGCGGCGGCCGCGATGGTCGGGCACAGCGTCATGGACGGCGTCGCGATCGGCGCGGCCTTCCAGGTGGGCGGGGGCATGGGCGCGGCCGTGGCGCTCGCCGTCATCGCCCACGACTTCGCCGACGGCTTCAACACGTACACGATCACGAAGCTGTACGGGAACGCCCGCCGCCGGGCCGTGGCGATGCTCTTCGCGGACGCCGTCGCCCCCGTCGTGGGCGCGGCCTCCACGCTCCTGTTCACCATTCCGGAGCAACTGCTCGGCGGATATCTCGGCTTCTTCGGCGGCGCGCTCCTGTACCTCGCCGCCGCCGAGATCCTGCCGGAGGCGCACCACGACCACCCGGCGCGCTCCACGCTGCTGTGCACGGTGGCGGGCGCCGGGTTCATCTGGCTGGTGGTCGGCCTGGCGGAGTGAGCCGCCCGGCACCGGCACGGCCGCCCGCCCCGGCCCGCCCCGGCTCATCCCGCGGCGCACCTCTCCACGAACCGGCGGGCGATGCCCGGCTCGGCGGCCCAGTGCGTGTGCAGATAGCTGGCGTGGACTCCCCGCTGTACGAAGCCCTCGACCCGCCGCTCGGGGGCGTGCAGACCCCACGCGGGCGCCGGGCCCGCGCCCGGTTCGACCACGGTGCGGTGGAACTCGTGGCCGCGCGTCCGCGTCCCCGCCGGGGCGAGCACGCTGTCGGACACCGCCACCGCCTCCCGGTAGCCCAGCGTCAGGCGCTCCGCCATCCGCGCCCGGGCGTCGAGGACCCCGCACATCGGCTTTCCGTCCAGCTCCCGGGTGAGGTACAGCAGCCCCGCGCACTCGGCGGCGACCGGTGCCCCGCTCTCCGCCAGCCCGGCCACGGCCTTGCGCAGCGGCTCGTTGGCGGACAGCTCCGGCGCGTACACCTCGGGGAACCCGCCCCCGATGACGAGGCCCGCGGTCCCCTCGGGCAGCCGCTCGTCGCGAAGCGGGTCGAAGCCGACGACGTCGGCCCCGGCGGCCGTGAGCAGCTCGGCGTGCTCGGCGTACGAGAACGTGAACGCGGCCCCGCCCGCCACGGCGACCACGGGCCGCCCGGCGGGCCTGTCCGGGACGGCACCGGCCCCGGGGTCCCAGGCGTCCCCGGACCAGACCCCCGCGCTCCGCGCGAGCGCCAGGATCCCCTCCAGGTCACAGCCCTGCCGCACCTGCTCGGCGAGGGCCGCCACGGACGCCACGGCCTCGGCCTGCCGCTCGGCGACCGGCACGAGACCCAGGTGCCGGGACGGCGCCCGCACCTGGGGGGCCCGCCGCAGGGCGCCGAGCACCGGCACCCCGGAGGAGTCCAGCGCCTCGCGCAGCAGCTCCTCGTGGCGCGCGGAGCCCACCTTGTTGAGGATCACCCCGCCGAGGCGCACCTCGGGGTCCCAGGACGCGAAGCCGTGCACGAGCGCGGCCACCGACCGGGACTGCGAGGAGGCGTCCACGACGAGGACGACCGGCGCGCGAAGGAGCTTGGCGACGTGCGCGGTGGAGGCGAGCTCACCCTGCCCCGCCGCCCCGTCGAACATCCCCATCACGCCCTCGACGACCGCGAGGTCGCACCCCGCGGAGCCGTGCGCGAACAGCGGCCCCACCAGGTCCGGGCCGCACAGATAGGCGTCGAGGTTGCGCCCCGGCCGCCCGGTGGCGAGCGCGTGGTACCCGGGGTCGATGTAGTCGGGCCCGACCTTGTGCGGCGAGACGGCGAGCCCCGCCTCGGTGAAGGCGGCCATGAGCCCGGTCGCGACGGTCGTCTTCCCGCTTCCGGAGGACGGCGCCGCGATGACGACACGTGCTACCACTCGATGCCCCGCTGGCCCTTCTGACCGGCGTCCATCGGGTGCTTGACCTTGGACATGTCGGTGACGAGGTCGGCGTACCCGACCAGCTTCTCCGGGGCGTTGCGCCCCGTGATCACCACGTGCTGGGTGCCGGGCCGGTCGCGCAGGACCGCCACGACCTCGTCCACGTCCACCCACCCCCAGTGCAACAGGTACGCGAACTCGTCGAGGACGTAGAACTTGTACGTCTCGGCCGCCAGGTCCCGCTTGACCTGCTCCCAGCCCTCGCGCGCCTTCTCCTCGTGGCTCGGCTCGCCCGCGGCGGGCTCCCGCTGGATCCACGACCAGCCCTCGCCCATCTTGTGCCAGTCGACGCGCCCGCCCTCGCCGCTGGCCCCGAGGACCTTCAGCGCGTTCTCCTCGCCGACCTTCCACTTCGCCGACTTGACGAACTGGAACACCCCCACCGGCCAGCCCTGGTTCCAGGCGCGCAGCGCCATCCCGAACGCGGCCGTGGACTTCCCCTTGCCGACGCCCGTGTGCACCATCACCAACGGCCGGTTCCGGCGCTGACGCGTCGTCAGGCCGTCCTCCGGCACCACGTTCGGCTGCCCCTTCGGCATTACGCGACCTTCCTCTCGTTACCCGCCCGCACGTTCCGTACGAGACCGGCGATGCTGTCCGCCCGCAGTTCGTCCAACGTGACGGCCGTGCCGCCCAGTTCACCGGCGAGCTGCCCGGCGAGCCCCAGGCGCACCGGACCCGCCTCGCAGTCCACGACCACCGACGCGACCCCCTCGGCCGCGAAGAGCCGGGCGGCCCGCCCGGCGAGCGCCACGGGTTCGGGCCCTCCGGTGGCCCGCCCGTCCGTGACGACCACGACGAGGGGGCGCCGCGCCGGATCCCGCAGCCGCTCGATCCGCAGCACCTCGTGGGCCTTGAGCAGCCCGGTCGCGAGCGGCGTACGCCCGCCCGTGGGCAGGGACTCCAGACGCGCGGCGGCGGCGTCCACGGACGACGTGGGCGGCAGCGCCACATCGGCGGCCGAGCCCCGGAACGTCACCAGGCCCACCTTGTCCCGCCGCTGGTAGGCGTCGAGCAGCAGCGAGAGCACGGCGCCCTTCACGGCGCCCATCCGCTTGCGCGCCGCCATCGACCCGGAGGCGTCCACGACGAACAGCACGAGGTTGCCCTCGCGCCCCTCGCGGGTGGCCTGCCTGAGGTCGTCCCTGCGCACGACGAGGCCGCGCCCGGCCCGGCCGCGCGCCCGCTGGTGCGGCGCCGCGGCCTGCACGGTCGCCGCCAGGTGCAGCTTCGTCAGGGTCCCGCGGGGCCGCCGCGACCCGGTCGTCCTGCCGTGCTCGGTGCGCGCCCGCGAGCGCCGCCCGGCCGCGCCGTCCCCGAGGCCGGGCACGCTCAGGACCTTCGTGCGGAACGGCTCGGCCGCCCGCACCGGCTGCTGCTCCGCGGCGCCCGTGCCCTGCGGCTGCCCGCCGTCGGAGGCCTCGCCCGGAGCGGGCGCGCCGCCGTCGGCGGGCGCGTCGGGCCCCTGGTCCTGCGGCGGCACGCCACCGCCACCACCGCCGTCGGGGCCCGGGTCGTCGTCACCGCCGTCGTGGTCGTCGCCGAACTCGTCCAGGGTCTCGTCGAGCTTGTCCTCGTCGAGGCCGGGCGCGTCGAACGGGTTGCGCCGCCGCCGGTGCGGCAGCGCGAGCAGCGCGGCCTGCCGCACGTCCTCGGCGAGCACGTCCTCGCGCCCCGCCCAGGCGGCCAGCGCCGTCGCCGTGCGGGCCATCACGATGTCCGCGCGCATGCCGTCGACCTCGAACGCCGCGCAGGTCGCCGCGATCTGCCGCAGCACGCCGTCGCCGAGCCGCACCCTCGGAAGCAGCGCCCGCGCGGCCACGATGCGCGCCCGCACCGCCGCCTCGTCCTCGGCCCAGCGCCCCGCGAACCCCTCCGGGTCGTCGTCGTACGCCAGCCGCCGCTTCACTACCTCCACGCGCTGGTCGGGCTCGCGGGACGCGGCGACCTCCACGGTGAGCCCGAACCGGTCGAGCAACTGCGGCCGCAGCTCGCCCTCTTCGGGGTTCATGGTCCCGACGAGCAGGAACCGGGCGGCGTGCCGCACGGAGACGCCCTCGCGCTCCACGTACGAGGCGCCCATGGCGGCGGCGTCGAGCAAGAGGTCGATCAGATGGTCGTGCAGCAGATTGACCTCATCCACGTACAAGATGCCGCGGTTCGCCGAGGCCAGCAGCCCGGGTTCGAAGGCCTTGACGCCTTCCGCGAGGGCTCGCTCGATATCGAGGGACCCGACGAGCCGGTCCTCGGACGCACCGACGGGCAGCTCCACCATGCGCGCGGCCCGCGCGGCACCGGTCCCGGGCTCGTGCGGCCCGTCCGGGCACGCGGGGTCGGGCGCGACGGGATCGCAGGAGAAGCGGCAGTCGGCCACGATGCTGACCTCGGGCAGCAGAGCCGATAGGGCTCTGACGGCCGTGCTCTTCGCCGTGCCCTTCTCGCCACGGACAAGGACGCCGCCTACCTGGGGCGATACGGCGTTGAGTAGGAGGGCGAGCCTCAGATCGTCCTGGCCGACGACAGCGGTGAACGGGTAGGGGGTGCTCATACGCGGATCACTCCTTCGTGCGATTCATGCCGGTAGTCGTGCAGCGAAGGAGGCGTGGCGCACAGCATGAGCGAGTGTTCCCCACTGCTGCGGGGATGGTCCACTCCTGCACGATCACCTCGTCGAACTGCTGCTGTGCTCCCCGCGCATGCGGGGCTCGTTCGGTACGGGGCCGGATCGTCATGCGGGCGCCCCCGGTGGCACGAACGGCAAGTTCTCCGGCGCCCCGTTCTCGATCAGTTCCAACAACGCGTCCGTGTCCGCGCTCTCCTCGATCAGGTCGCCCAGCAGATCCAGCTGCTCCTCGCGCAGGGCACCGAAACTCGTGTCCGGCGCGGGCACGAAGCGGCGCCCGGCCGCGCGGGCCACCTCGGTGAGGAAGCGCCGCCGGAACGCGTCGCTCTCCAGGGACCCGTGCCAGTGCGTGCCCCACACCTCGCCGACGCGACACCCGTCCAAGAAGGGCTCGCCCCCGAGGACCTCGGCGACGCCGTGGTGGATCTCGTACCCCTCGACGGGCTCGCCGAGGGCCTGACCGACGGGCCGCGCCAGGGTCTTCTCGCGCGCGAACCGCACGCGCACGGGCAGCAGTCCGAGCCCGTCCACGGACCCCGCGCGGGACTCCACGTCGTCCTCGATGCGCTCGCCGAGCACCTGGAAGCCGCCGCAGATGCCGAGCACGGGCCGCCCCTCGGCGGCCCGGCGCGCGAGCGCGTCCGCGAGCCCGCGCTCGCGCAGCCACGCCAGGGCCTGCACGGTGCCGCGCGTTCCCGGGACGACGACGAGGTCGGCGTCGGCGAGCTCCTCGGCCCGGTCCACGAACCGCACCACGACGCCGGGTTCGGCGGCGAGCGCGTCCACGTCGGTGAAGTTCGACATCAGCGGCACGGCGCACACGGCGACGCGCAGCACGTCCTCGCCGAGCGGCGGCGCGACGGCGGACTCCCGGACGGCGCCGCGCAGCGACACCCGCAGCCCGTCCTCCTCGTCGATCCCGAGCCCGTGCCGGAACGGCAGCACGCCGAAGGTGTCCCGCCCGGTGAGCCCGCGCAGCATGTCGAGGCCCGGTTCGAGCAGCGACACGTCACCGCGGAACTTGTTGACGAGGAAGCCCGCCACCAGCTCCTGGTCGGCGGGGCCGAGCAGCGCGACGGTCCCGAAGAAGGAGGCGAAGACGCCCCCGCGGTCGATGTCGCCGACGACGACCACGGGGAAGCGGGCGGCCCGCGCGATCCCCATGTTCACGATGTCGGTGCGGCGCAGATTGATCTCGGCGGGACTGCCCGCCCCCTCACAGATCACGGCGTCATACGTGCCCCGCAACTCCTCCAGGCATCCCACGACGGTGTCGAGCAGCGCCTGCTGCCGCCCGCCCGTCTCCCGCCGCCACCCTTGTTCGGAGCGCTCCGCGCCGCCCCTGTATTCGTGGTAGCCGCGCGCGCTCATCTCGCCCACCGGCTTGCCCATGAGGACGACCTGGCTCGACTTCTCGCCGCCCGGCTTGAGCAGCACCGGGTTCATCAGGACCGAGGGCTCGACCCGGGCGGCCTGCGCCTGCATGGCCTGCGCCCGCCCGATCTCGGCGCCCTCGCGGGTCACGAAGGAGTTCAGCGACATGTTCTGCGCCTTGAACGGCGCGACGGAGACCCCCTTGCGGGAGAGCCACCGGCAGATCCCCGCGGTGACGACGCTCTTCCCCGCGTCGGAGGTCGTACCGGCGACGAGCAGCCCGCCGCTCACAGGGCCCACCCCTTCTTCCTTCCCCGTGCCCGCACCAGGTGCGTGCCGACGGACACGCCGAGCGCGAGCCAGCTCACCCGCCGTGACAGCCGCACGGCCCGCTCGATGTCGTCCACGACCACGCTCCGCCCCTCCTCGTTCAGCACGGGCCGCTCCTCGACGCGCCCCGCATACGACAGCGTTCCCCCGAGCCGCACCCCCAGGGCCCCCGCGAAGGAGGCCTCGACCACCCCGGCGTTGGGGCTCGGATGCAGGCGCGCGTCACTCCGCCAGGCGCGCAGGGCCCGCCGGGGCGCGCCCCCGGCGGCGACGGCGAGCAGCCCGGTGAGCCGGGCCCCCGGCCACCCCGCGACGTCGTCGAGCCGCGCGGAGGCCCAGCCGTACCGCAGGTACCTGGCCGAGCGGTGCCCGACCATCGCGTCCAGCGTGTTGACGGCCCGGAACCCGACGAGCCCCGGCACGCCCGCCACGGCGCCCCACACGAGGGCGCCCACGACGGCGTCGGAGGTGTTCTCGGCGACGGACTCCACGACGGCCCGCGCGATTCCGTCGGCGTCCAGGGCCTCGGGGTCACGGCCGCACAGATGGGGAAGGCGCTCCCGGGCGACGTCCACGTCCCCGGCGGCCAGCGCGCCGCCGATGGCCCGCGCCTCCCGGCCGAGCGAGGTGCCCCCGACGACGGCCCAGGTCGCGGCGGCCGTCAGACCGACGGACGCGGCGCGCGAGCGGCGCGCGGCGCGCGAGGCGAGGGCTCCCACGGCGACGGCGCCCCCGGCGCACACGACGGTGTGCAGTACGCCCGAGCCCCGGTGGTCGCGCCACAGGACGCGTTCGACGGCTCCGGCCGCCCGCCCGAACGCGGCGACCGGATGCCCTCGGCGGGGGTCGCCGAGCAGCAGGTCACCGAGGAGTCCGGCGGCGGCGCCGTACGCGAAGTCGCGATCGGCAGCACGCATCGGTTCAGCCCGCCGTCTCGCGCCGAGCGCCGAACGGAACGCCCAGGGGAACGCTCGACCCGAAGGGAGCCCTGGCAGGGAACGGCGGTCGGCCGCGCATGGCGATGTGTCCTCACTCAGGGTGTCCGCGCCCTGGTTCGACGTGACAGACGGCGAGAGTTCCTGGCTTCCGGGAGGGCGCGGTCGGCGCCCGGCCGGTGACAGTGGCGGGACCGCGCCGGATTCGCACCGGACTTCCTCTGCTGCCGCCGTAGTTGGCCCCGGCAGTCCACCATGCCGCTCAGCGCCCGTCAACTCGCGGTTGACCTGCGACGGAACAGACGGAACGGACGGAGCGAGGGGGCGGCGCCCGGTGAGCTCACCGGGCGCCGCCCCCTCGTCGTCGTCGCGCGGACCGCCGTCAGGCGACGATCAGATAGATCCCGTACGCCACCGCGGCCGCGCACAGCGCGAAGCAGGCGTACGCGCCCACGCGCGGGGCGAGCGCGGCGCCGCCGCCCCCGGCCGTGCGTGCCTGCTCCTGCTTGGAGAGGCCGACGATGCCGAGCGTGAACAGGCCCACGAGGGCGACGGTCACCACGAGGCTGACCCCGAAGACGGAGCCGAGAGCTGCCCAGTCGATCTTCATGCTGCTGCTTCCTTAGACCGTGGCGGGCCGGGCGGGGTCCGCCACGGGCGCGGTGTTCTCGGACGGCTCGACGGCCACGGCGGCCGCGGTGAGCGGGCCGGCCGGGGGCGGCGTGACCGCGGCGATCGCGGTGGTCACGACACCCGCGGGCTCGGTGTCCCGGGCGGAGCCGCCGATCTCGTCGGCCGTGACGTTGGTGTGGTCGACCGGCTCGCGGCGCGAGAGGGACCAGATGACGGCGGAGCCGCCGATGAGCAGCGCGGCCGTGGCCGCGACGCCCCAGTCGCCCTGCTTGGTGAGCAGCTCGGCGCCCGCGCCGACCAGGCCCGCGGCGGGCAGCGTCAGGCCCCACGCCACGAACATCCGGGTGGCGGTGGACCAGCGGACCACGCCGCCCTTGCGGCCGAGGCCCGCGCCCATCACGGCGCCGGAGCACACCTGGGTGGTGGAGAGGGAGAAGCCGATGTGCGAGGAGGCGAGGATCGCGGTCGCGGCGGAGGTCTGCGCGGCGAAGCCCTGCGGCGGGGCCAGCTCGGTGAGGCCCTTGCCCATGGTGCGGATGATCCGCCAGCCGCCGAGGTAGGTGCCGAGCGCGATGGCGATGCCCGCGGAGACGATGACCCACATCGGGGGGTTCGCGCCGGGGTTCAGGACGCCGCCGGTGATCAGGGCGAGGGTGATGATGCCCATGGTCTTCTGCGCGTCGTTCGTGCCGTGGGCGAGCGAGACGAGGCCCGCCGAGGCGATCTGCCCGGCGCGGTAGCCCTTCGACGTCGCCTTCTCGTCCGTCCTGCTGCTGATCCGGTACGTGAGCCGGGTGGCGAGCGAGGCGGCGATGCCGGCCACGAGCGGGGCGGCGATCGCGGGGAGCAGCACCTTGGTGACGACCGTGCCGCCGTTCACCGACGACCAGCCCATGGACATCACGGCGGCGCCGATCAGACCGCCGAACAGGGCGTGCGAGGAGCTGGACGGCAGCCCCAGGAGCCAGGTCAGCAGGTTCCAGAGGATCGCGCCCACGAGGGCGGCGAATATGACCTCTGTCTTGAGGCCGTCCTCATTGATGATGCCGCCGGAGATGGTCTTGGCGACTTCGACGGAGAGGAACGCTCCGACGAGATTCAGCACGGCGGACATGGCCACCGCCGTCTTGGGCTTGAGAGCGCCTGTCGAGATGGTCGTGGCCATCGCGTTGGCTGTGTCGTGGAAACCGTTCGTGAAATCGAACACGAGAGCGGTGACGATCACGATCCCGAGGAGAAGCGTGATGTTTTCCATTTACCCAGGCTTCTGTTGGACGTCAGTGGCTCGTGGACCGTAGGCAACCTGAGTGAACGGAAAGTGAACTGGACAGGGCCTGGTGGTGACCCTCCCGGGGAAGCTGCCGCGCCACGTCCTTCCGGCATACACCGGCAGGCGCGCCGGAGGAGCGGCGAGGGCCCGGCGCGGGCCCGGAATTAGGCCGTCCGAGGGGCTTCCGGAGGGGGCGTGCTCAGCCCCGCGCGAACCGCTTGAGCTGTGCCGTCGACCCGCCGAAGAGATTCTGGTCACCCGGCAGCGGGCCGCGGTCGGCGTACTGCCAGAAGGTCCAGGACGACCAGCCGCTCGGCAGCGGCTCGGGCGCGGCCGACCAGCGGGCGAGCCACAGCGGGTGCCCGCCGAAGGCGCGGCTCGCGCCGGTGCAGTCGTTCCACCACTTCGTGGTCGTGTAGATCACGGGCGTGCGGCCGGAGCGGCGCCTGACCTCGTCGCTGAAGGCCTTGATCCAGGCGACCATGCGGGCCTTGCTCAGGCCGTAGCACTTCCGGTCCCCGTAGGGATTGTGCTCGATGTCGAGGGCGGGCGGCAGCGTCCAGCCGTCGGCCGTCCACTGCCCGCCGTTGCGCAGGAAGTACGCCGCCTGCGTCGCGCCGGACGACCGGTTCGGCAGGGCGAAGTGGTACGCGCCGCGCAGGAGCCCGGCCGCGCGGGAGCCGTCGTACTGCTGACGGAAGTAGGGATTGCGGTAGGTGTGGGACTCGGTGGCCTTCACATAGACGAAGCGCGCGCCCTTGGCCTTCGCCCCCGGCCAGTCGACGTTCTTCTGGTGCGAGGACACGTCGTGTCCCCGCGGCTCGCCCGCCGCCGACGCCGGCACTTCGGTGAGCACTGTCCCGCCGATCGCCAGGGCCGCGACGGATGCGGCGAGAGCGTGTGCGCGACGGCGGGACGGTGTGTGAGCACGGGCCATTCTTCCCCCAGATGGCGACGTGTGTGACAAATCACCCAGAGGCTACTGGAAGATTCACCTAAGAACGTTCAATCGTCAGCCAAGCGTGTCGAGCGGGGTGAACCGGTTCAAAGAGGCGCATGGGCCGGGGTGTTCGCGGACGAGCGACCGCTGCGGGACCGGTCCCTTCCCGGCCGCCGCCTGGCAGGATCGCGGCATGACTGAGCAGCGACAGGAGCAGCGACAGGAGCAGGGGCGGGGCACGGCGGGCGGCGCGGCGCGGGAGGAGGTCGCCCGTGCCTGGGACGAGCTGGTGGCGACCGCGCGCAGGACGGTGTCCGAAGGCCTCGTCGTGGGCACCTCGGGCAACGTCTCCGTACGCGTCGGGGACACCGTCCTCGTCACGCCGAGCGGTGTCGCCTACGACGCCCTCGGCCCGGCCGACGCGGTCGGCGTCGACCTGGACGGCAAGCGGCTCTTCGGCACGCTGAGCCCCACCAGCGAGCTGCCCATGCACCTGGAGATCTACCGCGCCACCGGTGCGGGCGCCGTCGTCCACACCCACGCCGTCCACGCCACCGCCGTCTCCACGCTCGTCCCCGAGCTCCCGGCCGTCCACTACATGACCGGCGCCCTCGGCGGCCCGGTCCGCGTCGCCCCCTACGCCCTCTACGGCACCGACGAGCTGGCCGCGCACATGCTCCACGCCCTGCGCGACCGCACGGCCTGCCTCCTGCAGAACCACGGCACGGTCGCCTACGGAGACACCCTCACCCAGGCCTACGACCGCACGGCCCAGCTGGAGTGGATGTGCCACGTGTGGCTGACGGCCCGTTCGGTGCCGGGCCTCACGCCGTCCCTCCTGTCCCCTGACCAGGTGAGCGAGGCGGGCCGGAAACTGAGCACCTACGGACAGCGCGAGGGGGGCCCGTCCGGCGCTTGACGACGAGGCGCGCAGCGCCGACGCACCGGCACCCCGGTGCCGGGGGAGGAACCGGGGCGAGCCCGGGGGCGCACCCGTGAGGGCCACGCCCACTGGCCGCACCGCCCACCCCCGCAGACACTGGACCCGTGCGCCCAGCCAAAGCAACGGCCGCAGCCGTAACCGCCGCCACCACGGCCGCCCTGACGGCGATCGCGGCGGGCCGCTACGCCAGCGACGCCGCCCTCAAGACCCCGGCGGACCGCCCCCTGCCCACGGAGCGGCGCCTGACCGTGCACGCCACCGCGGCGGGCCAGGTCGCCCTGACCCGCTCCCTGGCGTCCCTGCGCCCCGGCGTCTACGGCCTGACGGGCCCCGACTGCCACGCCGTCGTCGGCCCGGTCGTCGAGACGGCCCCCCATCCGGCCGACACCGTCGTACGCCGCCTGGAACGGGTCACCCACGGCACCCTGGAGCCCGGCGCCAAGGTCTGGCTCACCCCGCAGGTCCACCTCGGCGACCCCCGCTCCGCCCTCGGCATCGACCACGCCGACGTGGAGATCCCCGGAGAACTCGGCGCGCTGCCCGCGTGGTTCGTGCCCGGCACCCGCGACACCTGGGTCATCGCCGTGCACGGCCTCGGCACCACCCGCGCGCACCCCATGGTCGTCCTGGACTTCCTGCGCGCGCAGCGCCTTCCGGTCCTCGGCCTGGGCTACCGCGGCGACCCGGGCGCCCCGCGCGCCACGGACGGCCTCGGCCACCTCGGCGAGACCGAGTGGCGCGACCTCGACGCCGCCATCCGCTACGCCGTGCGCTACGGCGCCCGGAGCGTCGTCCTGCACGGCTGGTCCACCGGCGCCGCCATGGCCCTGCACGCCGCCGCGCACTCCGCGCTGCGCGATCGCGTGGCGGGGCTCGTCCTGGACTCGCCGGTGCTCGACTGGGAGGTCACGCTGCGGGCCCTCGCCACCGCGCGCGGCATCCCCGCCCCGCTCCTGCCGCTCGCCGTGCGCGCCGCGCAGGGCCGCACCGGACTGCGCGGCGACCGCGTCGTGAAGAGCGCGGACCCCGGCGCGCTGCGGGTGCCCACGCTTCTCGCGCACGGCCCCGGCGACACCGTCGCCCCCTGGGACCTGTCCCGGAGCCTGGCCGCGGCGCGCCCCGACCTCGTGACCCTGCACACGGTTCCGGATGCGCCCCACGGAGCCATGTGGAACGCCGACCCCGCCCGCTACGAAGAGGCGCTGCGCCGCTTCCTCACCCCCCTCATGTGAATCTCCCGTACCGCGCGGCCACTGTCCTCGCGGCGCTCATCCGGGATTCCGTTTGGGTTTTCGGACCGTCAACAGGAAGACTGCTCCTGTGACGTCCCGTATTCCGCGCGACTCCCGGCTCCACCTCGTCCGCCCCCCGTCGCCCCGGGCCGAAAGGCGAGCGGAGGCGGAGCGTGGTCAAGGCCGCGGTCCCCTCGGCGGCCCCGGCGCGGTGACCCAGCGCCGAGCGCGTCGCCCGGCGCCCGTGCCCCCCGAGGGCACCCCCGCGCCCGCCGAACTGGCCCGCATGGCCCGCGCGGGCCTCGCGGGCGCCGTCCGCGCCGCCCGCTGGGCCGAGAACGCCCTGCGCCCCGCGCCCGGCACGGCCCGCCTCAGCGCCGCCGACCGCCCCGCCGCGGCCACGGCCACGCCCTGCGCCGCCGGCGCCCTGTCCGACGCCGCGGCCGAACGGGCCGCGGCCGCCCTGGACGTGACGGTCCACCAGCTGCGCGCGGACTGGGACGCCGCCCGCCTCGCCGGCCTCGTCGAGGTGCACGGCACCGCCGCCCGCCCCGGCTGGCGGCTGCGCGCCTGGGACCGGGACGACGCGGCCGTGCTGCGCGGCTGGGTCGCCCTCTTCGACGCCTGGTCGCTCGTCCACCCGGCACCGGCCGAACTGCCGCCCGCCACCGTCGCGGAGACCGTCGAGGCCGTTCCCCAGCTGCTCTCCTTCCTCCAGCTCTCCGCGGGCCCCGTGCCCGTGCCGCAGCTCCTCGACCTCCTCGACCAGCGCGTCCGCGAGCTGCGCACGGAGCGCTGCGAGATCCCCTACGGCCCCCAGGAGGAGCCCCGGCGCACCGGGGGCGACCCGGGCACCGCCCATGGCGACGACGTCCCGCTGGCCGAGCTGCTCGACTGGGCCCTGCGCGCCCTGGCCGCCGTCGACGCGCTGACCTGCGCGGACGGCCAGGCCACGCTCACCCCGCTGGGCAGCTGGGCGGTGTGGGTCAAGCTGGAGCAGATCTGCGTGGCCGCGCAGAGCCCGGCGGGCAACATCGAGCAGTCCGCCGAGGACATGCTCCGCGGCTGCGCCCGGCTGCGGCCGAACGCGGCCCGCGCCGAGTACCGCGCCTGGCTCGCCGCCCGGGACGCGGGCAGCGCCGTCACCGAGCTCCTCGACGCCGCCCGGGGCGAGGACGCCCTGCTCCGGGGGCTCGCCTTCGAGGCGCTGCGCGTGGTCGGCGCCCCGGCCGAGCCCGACGTGCGCGCCGTCGTCGACGTGGCCTCGCTGCGGCCCTACGCCCTGCTGTGGCTCGCCGAGCACGAGGGCACTGACCCCGAGGACGTCCACCTGGTGCTCACCCGCGAGGAGTCCACCTGGCTGTGGGTCGACACGGCGGCCGCCGTCGCCGACCACGGCGAGGCCGAGCTCCTCGTGCGCCACCTGGAGTCCGCGCCGCAGCCCACCGTGCCCGCGCTGCTCGACGAGGTGCGCACCGTCGGCCACCCGCGCACCGTGCAGGTCCTCGTCGCGCTCGCCGCGGCCCACCCGGACCCGGCCCTCGCGAAGGCCGTGCGCCGCGCCGCGTTCCAGGTGCACACCGGGGGAGTGTGACACCGGTCCGGCCCCGACCGGTCCCGTGCGGGGCCGGTCAGCCGCCTATCTCGGGGGCGTACGTACCGAAGCTCCAGACGTTGCCCTCGGCGTCGCGGGCCAGGTAGTCCCGCGAGCCGTAGTCCTGGTCCGTCGGGGGCGTCAGGATGTCCGCGCCGTGCTCCAGGGCGTGCTGGTGATGGGCGTCCACGTCGTCCACGACGACGTAGAACGCGTGACGTGTCCCCCAGCATGGCACCCGGGTCCGACAACGCCCCCGGGCCGCTCAGCGGAAGGTGTTGCACTGCGCCATGTCACCCGTGCGATAGCCCTGGTAGAACCACTGCTGGCGCTGTTTCGCCGAGCCGTGCGTCCAGGACTCGGGGGTGACCCGGCCCTGGTAGCGCTCCTGGATCCGGTCGTCGCCGACGGCGGCCGCCGCGTCCAGGCCGTCCCGGATGTCGTCGTCCGTGAGCCGGGTGATCAGCGGCCTGCCCGTCGACTCGTCGGGCGTCCGCGTGGCGTTGTGCGCCCACACCCCGGCGTAGCAGTCGGCCTGCAGCTCGACCCGCACGGCGTTGCTGTCCGCGCCGGTCCGCCCGTCCTGGGAGCGGCCGAGGGTGCCCATCAGGTTCTGCACGTGGTGCCCGTACTCGTGCGCCACGACGTACGCCTGCGCGAACGGGCCGCCGCTGGAGCCGAACTTGGTCCGCAGCTCGTCGAAGAACCCCAGGTCCAGATAGACCTGCCGGTCGCCGGGGCAGTAGAACGGGCCGACCGCCGAGGACGCGGCGCCGCACGCGGTGCCCACGCGCCCGGTGAAGAACACGGTCCGCGCGGGCGCGTACTGCCCCTGGCGGCGCGGGAACTCCTGGCGCCAGTAGTCCTGGACGCTGTTGACCACGGCGACGATCCGGCAGTCCTCGCGGGCGTTGGCGTCCTTGCCGGTGCGGCAGCTCTGCTGGACCTGTGCGAGCGACGAGGACGAGACGGCGGGCTCGTCACCGGAGTCGCTCAGGCCGAGCTGCTCGGGACCGACGCCGAAGAACAGGCCGAGGAACAGCGCGACGAGCCCGGCGATGCCGCCGCCGACGGTCGCCCGGCCGCCCGGGATGCGGCTGCCGCGGACGTCCTTCACCTCGGAGGTGTCGAGGTTCGCGTCGTCGTCGAACTGCATGGGCGCACCAGCCTCTGCCTCGCGTCCGGGACGGCGTGACGCCGCCCCGCGCCGGATCCGGCCACTTCATCCTGGTACGCCGCCCGCGTCCCGGCGCCGGACGGAGGGCCGAACGGGCGACGGGGCCCGTACCGGCAGGGCCGCCGCGGCCGCGCGGCGCCGTCGGAGGAGGCCCCGGCCGGGCCGTGCCCGCCGCACCCCGCCGGACACCGGGCCGCGCGGGCGCGGCGGAAAACCGGTTGCACGCCCCCGGTAGAATTGCCTCATGGCCATTCTCCTCCTGCATTAGACGGCTCAGCGGCGCGCCCCGCGCGCGCATGTCGCCTTGCACCTTTTCGCCCGCTTCCGCCGTCCTTACCCGCCCAGGAGTCTGACCGTGATCACCGCCTCCGGTATCGAATTGCGTGCCGGTGCCCGCATCCTCATCGAGAACGCGACGTTCCGTATCGCCAAGGGCGACCGCGTCGGTCTCGTCGGCCGCAACGGCGCGGGCAAGACCACGCTCACCAAGTGCCTCGCCGGTGAGGGCTCCCCGGCCGGGGGCACCATCACCCGCTCCGGCGAGGTGGGCTACCTCCCGCAGGACCCCCGCACCGGCGACCTCGACGTGCTCGCCCGCGACCGCGTCCTGTCCGCCCGCGGCCTCGACCTCCTGCTGCGCAAGATGCGGGAGAACGAGGAGCGCATCGCCAACGGCAAGGGCTCCACGCGCGAGAAGGCCATGAAGCAGTACGAGCGCCAGGAGACGGAGTTCCTCACCAAGGGCGGATACGCAGCCGAGGCCGAGGCCGCCACCATCGCCGCCGCGCTCAACCTCCCCGACCGCGTGCTCGGCCAGCCCCTGCACACGCTCTCCGGCGGTCAGCGCCGCCGCATCGAGCTGGCCCGGATCCTGTTCTCGGACGCGGACACCCTGCTCCTCGACGAGCCGACGAACCACCTGGACGCCGACTCGATCGTCTGGCTCCGCGACTACCTGAAGACGTACCGCGGCGGCTTCATCGTCATCTCCCACGACGTCGACCTCGTCGAGACGGTCGTCAACAAGGTCTTCTACCTGGACGCCAACCGCTCCACGATCGACGTCTACAACATGGGCTGGAAGCTCTACCAGCAGCAGCGCGAGTCCGACGAGAAGCGCCGCAAGCGCGAGCGGCAGAACGCCGAGAAGAAGGCCGCGGCCCTGCACTCGCAGGCCGACAAGATGCGCGCCAAGGCCACCAAGACCGTCGCCGCGCAGAACATGGCGCGCCGCGCCGACAAGCTCCTCGCCGGTCTGGAGGAGGTGCGCCAGTCCGACAAGGTCGCCAAGCTGCGCTTCCCCGAGCCCTCGCCGTGCGGCAAGACCCCGCTCACCGCCGAGGGCCTGTCGAAGTCGTACGGCTCCCTGGAGATCTTCACGGACGTCGACCTCGCCATCGACAAGGGCTCCAGGGTCGTCATCCTCGGGCTCAACGGCGCGGGCAAGACCACCCTCCTGCGCCTCCTCGGCGGCGTCGAGAAGCCCGACACCGGCGAGGTCAGGGAGGGCCACGGCCTCAAGCTCGGGTACTACGCCCAGGAGCACGAGACCCTGGACCCCGACCGCACGGTCCTGGAGAACATGCGCTCGGCCGCCCCCGACCTCGACCTCGTCGAGGTGCGCAAGACGCTCGGCTCGTTCCTCTTCTCCGGAGACGACGTCGACAAGCCCGCGGGCGTCCTGTCCGGCGGCGAGAAGACCCGCCTCGCGCTCGCGACCCTGGTCGTCTCGTCCGCGAACGTGCTCCTGCTCGACGAGCCCACCAACAACCTCGACCCGGCCAGCCGCGAGGAGATCCTCGGCGCGCTGCGCACCTACAAGGGCGCCGTCGTCCTGGTCACGCACGACGAGGGCGCCGTCGAGGCGCTCCAGCCGGAGCGGATCATCCTGCTCCCGGACGGCGTCGAGGACCTGTGGGGCGCGGACTACGCGGACCTGGTCGCCCTCGCCTGACCCACGTCGGGGCCCTGGCCGGCACACCCGGCGAGGGCCCTCTTGACGTGCACCGCCCCAGGTGGCCCCGGGGGCGTGATCGAATCACTGATCCACTCCGTATGGATCATTCGGCCGATCCGTGATCCTTCATCTGTGTGAGACGTCCTCATACCGAGATGTGCGATACACGCATTTCGGCACCGCGCGCGGCCCGTGCGCCCCTGTTCTCCCGGCACGCCCCTGACCTGCCCCTTCCTCGCGGAACCCATTCGGAGGTATGGAGAGAAGCGTGCGGAATCGTTAATTCCGCTCGTGTCGGCCCGCTTCCGTACTGCGAATCAAGTCACACGGACCTTGCCGAATGGGTGGCCAGGACGCCCGGTAGGGGTGATCATGAGAAGTCCAGAGCGCACTTCCCATGAGGAGGCACGGGTGGCCGAGACTCTGAAGAAGGGCAGCCGGGTGACCGGCGCCGCGCGCGACAAGCTCGCGGCAGACCTGAAGAAAAAGTACGACGCCGGTGCGAGTATCCGGGCGTTGGCCGAAGAGACCGGCCGTTCGTACGGATTTGTGCACCGGATGCTCACTGAGTCGGGTGTCGTGTTGCGCGGCCGTGGCGGTGCGACGCGAGGCAAGAAGGCCGCCTCCGTCTGACACCCGCCGCTGTCCGCGGCTCTCGTGGCCCGAGGGTGACCACCCGGTCGGCCGTCCGTTCGGCCGGGTGGTTACTGTGCAGTCACTTAGGGGTGCCCCCAGCGCCCCGACTGACGACTGCACCCATCGGAGGCACTGATGGCTTCGCCCGACAGCCGACAGAGCGCGGCGGCACCGGTTCTCGACAAGGACGGCGTACGCCTCACGGTCGAGGACGCCGTGGCCACGGTGACCCTCACCCATCCGGCCAAGCGCAACGCCCAGTCGCCCGCGCTGTGGCGGGCGTTGGCCGAGGCCGGACGGGCGCTGCCCGGCAGCGTCCGCGTCGTGGTCCTGCGCGGCGAGGGCAAGTCCTTCTCCGCCGGGCTCGACCGGCAGGCGTTCACGCCCGAGGGCTTCGACGGCGAGCCGTCGTTCCTCGATCTGGCACGCGGCGCGGACGACGTCCTCGACGCGACCATCGCCGAGTACCAGGAAGCGTTCACCTGGTGGCGGCGCAGCGACATCGTGTCCGTCGCCGCCGTACAGGGGCACGCCATCGGCGCGGGCTTTCAGCTCGCGCTGGCCTGCGACCTGCGGGTCGTCGCCGACGACGTGCAGTTCGCCATGCGCGAGACCAGCCTGGGCCTGGTGCCCGACCTCACCGGCACGCACCCCCTCGTCTCCCTCGTCGGCTATGCGCGCGCCCTGGAGATCTGCGCCACGGGCCGCTTCGTGCACGCGGACGAGGCCGAGCGCGTCGGCCTCGCCAACATCGTCGTCCCCGGCGAGCAGCTCGACGCCACCGCGCGGGACCTGGCCGCCGCGCTGCTCGCCGCGCCGCGGGACGCGGTCATCGAGACCAAGGCCCTGCTCCAGGGCGTAGCGGGCCGCTCGTACGAGGAGCAGCGCACCGCCGAGCGCGCCGCCCAGGCCCGCAGGCTGCGGGACCTCGCCGGGCTCGGCGACTGAGCGCCCACCCCTGCGCGCAGGGAGCACCTGCCCCTGCCCGTAAGGGAATCGGTGCGCTAGTCCGGCTGCGCGCCGCCCCGGCCCGGCTCGTCGACCGCCGTCACCAGGACCGCCACCGACGGCCGGTCCGGCAGCGCGCCGCCCACCGCCGTCCGCACCGCGCGGGCCACGTCCAGGGCCCGCCGGTCCGCCGCCACGGCCAGCTCCACCTGGACGTGGCGGCGCGGCAGGGAGTCCGGCGACGCGAGCTCCCGCACGTGGACCGCGCGCCCCAGGCCGCCGAAGACGCCGGTCAGCCGGGAAACCCCCGGCACGGCGAGCACGGCCCGGGCGATCCGGCCCTCGGGGGAGTCCTCGGCGGCGGGGTCCGCGGGGTCACCGGGGTCCGCGGGGCCACCGGCAGCAGCTGGGTCACCGGGGTCGGCGGAGTCCGCGGTGGCGGGGGCGGTGCCGGGCACGGGCGCCGCCGTTCCGTCCCGGTCCGGCCGCTCGCCCGGCCCCGGCGGCTCGTCGCAGAGTTCCGTGACCCGCAGGTCCACCCGTGCGACCACCAGGCCGAGCCGGTCCGCCGCGGCCGTCGCGAGGGCCGCGCGCAGCCGGGACGCCAGGGCGGGCAGCGGCTCGGCCGTGCCCGCCGCGACCTCCCCGCTGACGCACAGGGGCCCGGGCGGCAGCGCGCTCGGCGGCGCCGGAACCGCGGAGACGTCCGCGTCCGGCGGACCCCCGGTGTCCGCCGCCTCCGGACCGGCCGGGGCGACCCGGACGGCCGTGAGCCGCGCTCCCGTCACCCGCTCGGCCGCCCGGCGCAGGGCCGCCGTGGCCGCCGCCTCCGTCAACCACGCGCCGTCCCCCGCACCGCCCAGGGGCAGCACCCGGCCGAGGCCCAGCTGGCGCCGTACCGCCGCCGCCCATCCGTCACCCGTCATCGCTCCAGCCTGCCGCATCCCTGGCGCGCGGGCGCGGGGCCGCGCTTAGTGTGGTGCGAGGAGCAGATCCCCAGTCGTAAAGGACCGCGGTGATGACCGACACCTCAGAGCACAGGACGCCCCAGACGCTGGAGAAGAGCGCGCACGACTCGCCCGACGAGTCCGGGGGCCGGAGCGGGTCGGTACGGCGCGGCGGCGGTGATCCGGCGACCCGGGGGCGCACCACCATCGCGGACGGCGTGGTGGAGAAGATCGCCGGACTCGCCGCCCGTGACGTCGTCGGCGTCCACGCGATGGGCGGCGGCCTCGCCCGGACCTTCGGGGCCGTGCGCGACCGGGTGCCCGGCAGCTCGAAGTCCGTCACGCGCGGCGTGAAGGCCGAGGTCGGCGAGGTGCAGACGGCCCTCGACCTGGAGGTCGTCGTCGAGTACGGCGTGTCGATCGCCGATGTCGCGCGCGCCGTGCGGGAGAACGTCATCGCGGCCGTGGAGCGCATGACCGGCCTCGAAGTGGTCGAGGTGAACATCGCGGTCAGCGACGTGAAGCTGCCCGACGACGAGGACGACGAACAGCCCCGGCTGCAGTAGCGCGCGCGGCGCACGGCGCGGACCGCACGGCCCGCACACCATTCGGCGCCCGCGCCGTCGGAGTCGTGGGCGCCACCCGGGGGAACAGCCTCAACAGCACACGCGCAGGAGCGAAGGAGCGCACGATGAGCATGGCCGTCATCGGCATGATCGCCGGAATGGCCCTGGGCTTCGCCGGGTACTTCGGCGGGTTCGGCGCCTTCCTGCTGGTGGCCGCGTTGGGCGCCATCGGCTTCGTCGCGGGGCGGTTCCTCGAAGGGGACCTGGAGCCCGGCGACTTCTTCCGTACGCGCGGCGACCGGCGGCGGTGAGCGGTGGCGGCGGAGGTCGTGGGGCAGGTCGCGCCCGCCGAGCGCGGCGCGACCCGGATCGCCGACCGCGTCATCGCGAAGATCGCCGCACGCGCGGCGCGGGAGGCGCTGTGGTCGCTGCCCGAAGGGGCCGCGCCGCCGCACGCCACGGTCAGCGTCCTGGCCAGGGCACGCGGCTCCGCGCGCGCCGGTGAGGCCCCGTCCGCGGCCGCCCGCGTCCGCATCAGCCTGGAGCTCGACTACCCCAGTGACATCGGCGGCCAGTGCGCGGCCGTGCGTCGCCACGTCACCGAGCGGGTAGAGGCGTTGGCGGGCATGGAAGTGCCCGAGGTGGCGGTCCAGGTCGAGCGGCTGCACTCGGCGCAGGCGCGGGCCGCGGCACAGGGGAGGACCCGATGAGCGAGCCCCACGACCCGCACGAGGCCCCCGGGACGCACGAGGCCCCCGACGGGACCGGCACGGCCCGCGGGCCGGGCGGCACCCGGCCCGTGCCCGTCGTCGAGCGGGCCCCGGACGGCTCCGACCCGGCGGCGGGGCCGGAGCAGTGGACGTCCGCGGCGTCCTTCGAACCGCACCCCACCCTCGCCCCCGACGAGGACAAGGCCCCCCGCTTCTGGTCCGCGCGCCGCGTGCCCGCCGCGCTCGTCGCGCTCCTGCTCCTCGGCGGCTGCGGGCTCCTCCTGTACGACGTCGTCGCGGTACGGGCCGACCACCCCGCGATGCGCTGGCGGCGCGAGCTCGCGCGCGAACTGGCGCAGCGGCCGCTGGACAGCACGGCCGTGCTCGCCGGTGCCGCGGGCGCCGTGGCCGTCGGCCTGTGGCTGCTGCTCCTCGCGGCGACGCCGGGCCTGCGGGCCGTCCTGCCGATGCGGCGCGGGCACGCCGACGTCCGCGCGGGGCTCGACCGGGCCGCCGCCGCGACCGTGCTGCGCGACCGGGCCATGGACGTGGCGGGCGTGCGGTCGGTCCGGGTCCGCATGACCCGGACCAAGGTCGACGTGCGGGCCGAGTCGCACTTCCGCGCCCTCGACGACGTCCGCGGCGACCTCGACCGGACCCTGGCCGACGGCATCCGGGGCCTCGGACTCGGCAGTCCGCCCACGCTCTCCGTCCACGTCGCCCGGCCCGGGAAGAAGGGGTGAGCCCGCCATGCCCCGTACGGTGAACCGCGTGCTGCTCGGCCTCGTCGGCCTCGCCCTCGTCGTGCTCGGCGGCGCCGTCCTCGCCGTCGGCCTCGGCGTCTCGCCGCCGTCCTGGTGGCTGCACGACGGGCGGCACGACGTGCTGCTCAGCGCGGCGCAGCGCACGCGGTGGCGCGAGCGCGGCTGGTGGTGGCCCACCGTCATCGGCGCCCTCGCGCTGCTCGTGCTCCTGTCGCTGTGGTGGCTCACCGCCCAGCTGCGGCGGCGGCGCCTCGCGGAGGTCCTGGTCGAGACCGGGGACGGCGAGGGGGCGCTGCTGCGGGGCCGGGCGATGGAGAGCGCCCTGGAGAGCGAGGCCGCGGGGCTCGACGGGGTGGGGCGGGCGCGGGTCCTCCTGACCGGGCGGCGCAACGCGCCCGAGGCGCGGGTGGGGCTCGTCCTGGAGGCCGACGCCGTGCCCGAGGACGCGTTGCACCGGCTGTGCGTGGAGGCCCTGGCCCACGCCCGGGACTCGGCGGGCCTGGCCCGGCTCCCGGCGACGGTCCAGCTCCGGGCGGACAAACACCGCCCGGAACGCGTGACCTAGCCGTATCGGCCCGCAGGGTTGTTGACTCGACTGCCGGTCGTACAGGCCGGCGTCGCCTTCAGCGGGTTCACTTCATGTGGGTTCACTTCATGTGCGTGTCGAACCAGTCGAGCAGCTGCTCCGGGTGTTCGGGGAAGTAGGTGTAGCCGTCCCAGCGGCGGGTGCTGCCTTCGATCCAGAACAGCTTCTTGTCGGCGACGGGGATCGCGTCGAAGATCGCCTGTACGTCCTCGGGCCGGGTGAGTACGTCATCGCGGACCTGGGTGATGAAGGTGGGCACCTGGCAGCTCTTCGCGTACTCGATGGGCGACACCTGGTCGATGGTGAAGCTGGTGACCAGCTGGAACGCCCGGTCGAAGTCGTCGATCCGGTCCGCGATGCCCATCGCGCCGAGGGCCTGTCCGGCCATCACGCGCAGGGAGACCGGCTGCGGGTTGACCAGGCAGCGGACGTCCTCGAAGAGTTCGGGGTGGCGGGCCATCGCGACATAGGTGGAGTTGCCGCCCATGCAGCGGCTGAGCAGACCGAGCGTCATTCCGGCGGTGTCGGGCCGGGACTTGACGTACGTGAGCGAACCGGCCACGTCACGCGACTCGAACAGGCCCCAGGTGAAGAGCCCGCCGTTGGCGGCACCGCTGTGGCCGTGGTTGCGGGCGTCGTAGGTCAGGATGTTGTAGCCGGCGTCGTGCAGGGCCTTGTACTCCGGCAGGAAGTCGACCTCGAAGTCGTTGCCGCCGGGGACCATCTGCTTCCACGGCTCCAGGTGCGAGGGGAAGCCGTAGCGGTTCATCGGCAGCGGGTGGTTGGCGACGATCAGCTTGTCCGAGCCCGGCTGAACATCCCGCCGACCAGGCCATTTCACTGGTGAAGGGTGTCCTGCCAGTGCACCCCACCGCGGTAGCGGCGGGGCGGCGATGAGGACGGCGTGCGGGCCGCGAGGTCGGGGCCGGGCCGGTCGCTGGGGTGGTACGGGTGGGCGGGTGGGAGAGAACCCCCGCCGCGGTAGCGGCGGGGACCGCGGCCGGAGCCCGGGGCTAGAAGCCGTGGCGGGAGCCCCCGTCCACCGGCAGCATCACGCCGGTGACATACGACGCCGCGGGCGACAGCAGGAACGCCGCAGCCCGCCCGAACTCCTCCGGAGCCCCGTACCGCCGCAGCGGAATGCCGGACTCGGAGGCGTGCCGGGACGCCTCCGGATCGGCGGTGAGCCCGTCCAGCTCGCGCACGCGCTCCGTGTCGATGCGCCCCGGCAGCACCCCGACGACCCGGATGCCGCGCGGCCCGAGCTCGTCCGCGAGGGACTTGGCGAATCCGGCGAGGCCGGGGCGGAGGCCGTTGGAGATGGTCAGGCCGGGGATGGGCTCGTACACGGACGCGGACAGGACGAAGCCGATGACGCCGCCCTCGCCGAGCTCCGCCGCCGCGGCCCGCGCGAGCCGTACCGCGCCGAGGAACACCGACTCGAACGACGCCTGCCACAGCTCGTCCGTGGCGTCGGCGGCGAAGGCGAACGGCGGGCCGCCCACGCTGACGAGGATGCCGTCGAAGCCGCCGAAGCGCTCGCGGGCGGTGGCGACGAGCCGGGCGGGTGTCGCGGGGTCGGCGTTGTCCGCGCCGACGCCGACCGCGTTCGGGCCGAGCTCCGCGGCCGCCGCGGCGGCCGTCTTCTCGTCGCGGCCGGTGAGGACGACTTTGGCGCCGTCCTCGACGAGGGCGCGCGCGGTGGCGTTGCCGAGGCCGCGGGTGGCGCCGGTGACGACGTAGACACGGTTGTTCAGGCCAAGATCCATGCGCCCTATCCTGCCGTGCCGGGGTCGGGGCCGAACAGGGAGAAGGCGGTAGTGACGAGACCCACGTGGCTGAACGCCTGTGGGAAGTTGCCCAACTGGCGGCCCTGTGCCGCGTCGTACTCCTCGGCGAGCAGCCCCACGTCGTTGCCCAGCTCCAGGAGCCGCTCGAAGAGGGCGCGGGCCTCCTTCGTACGGCCGGACAGGTGCAGCGCGTCGGCGAGCCAGAACGAGCAGGCCAGGAAGACGCCCTCGTGGCCGGGCAGGCCGTCGACCGTGACGCCGTCGGTGCTGTAGCGGCGCACGAAGCCCTCGCGGGTGCCGAGGTCCTCGCGGACGGCGTCGATGGTGCCGAGGACGCGTGGGTCGTCGGGCGGCAGGAAGCCCACGCGCGGGATCAGGAGCAGGGCGGCGTCCAGCTCCCGGGAGCCGTACGACTGGGTGAACGTGCCCCGGTCCGCGTCGTAGCCGCGGGCGCAGACCTCGTCGTGGATCTCGGCGCGCAGCCGCCGCCAGCGGTCCGCGTCGCCCTCCAGGCCGGGCCGGTCCTCCAGGGCGCGTACGGTGCGGTCGGCGGCGACCCAGGCCATCACCTTGGAGTGCACGAACTGGCGGCGCGGGCCGCGCACTTCCCACAGCCCCTCGTCCGGCTCGCGCCAGACCCGCCGCAGGAACTCCATGAGCGCGAGCTGGATGCGCCAGGCGTGCGGACGCGTCGCCATGCCCGAGCGGCGGGCCAGCCAGAGGGAGTCGACGACCTCGCCGTACACGTCGAGCTGGCGCTGGCACACGGCCGCGTTGCCGAGGCGCACCGGCACCGAGCCCGCGTACCCCGGCAGCCACGCGGCGTCCGCCTCGGGCAGCCGCCGCTCGCCCCCGAGCCCGTACATGATCTGGAGGTCCGCGGGGTCGCCCGCGACCGCCCGCAGCAGCCAGTCGCGCCAGGCCTCGGCCTCATCGCGGTACCCGGCGGTGAGCAGCGCGGCGAGCGTGAGCGTGGAGTCGCGCAGCCAGCAGTAGCGGTAGTCCCAGTTGCGGACGCCGCCGAGCTCCTCCGGCAGGGAGGTGGTGGGGGCGGCGACGATGCCGCCGGTCGGGGCGTACGTGAGGGCCTTGAGGGTGATCAGGGAGCGGACGACGGCGTCGCGGTGCGGCCCCTCGTAGCGGCAGTGCGCCGCCCACGCCCGCCAGTCGTCGACGCTCTCGCGCAGCGCCCGCCCGGCGTCGATGAGCGGCGGGCGCGGCTCGTGCGAGGGGTGCCAGGTGAGCACGAAGGTCACGCGCTCGCCCGCGCGGACGGTGAACTCGGCGTACGTGGCGTCCGCGCGGCCCCAGGAGCGGACGTCGGGCTCGGCGCGCAGCCACACCGCGTCGGGGCCCGCGACCGCCACCCGGTGGCCGTCGGAGCGGCGCATCCAGGGCACGACCGAGCCGTAGTCGAAGCGCAGGCGCAGCGTGCTGCGCACGGTCACCTCGCCCTCGACGCCCTCGACGACGCGCACCAGGTCGGGGGCGCGGTCGCGCTGCGGCATGAAGTCGGTGACGCGGACCGTGCCGCCCGGGGTGTCCCACTCGGTGTCGAGGACGAGCGAGTCGGGCCGGTAGGCGCGGCGGGCGCAGAGGTCGGCGCCCTGCGGAGCGATGCGCCAGTGGCCGTGCTCGTCCTCGCCGAGCAGCGCGGCGAAGCAGGCCGCGGAGTCGAAGCGGGGCAGGCACAGCCAGTCGATGGAGCCGGTCCGCGCCACCAGGGCGGCGGTCTGGTGGTCGCCGATGAGGGCGTAGTCCTCGATGGGTCGCTGCACGGGGGACGGCTTCCCGGTTCGCCGACGCGTCAATCCGGTCCGCGGCGGCAGGGGCAACGGGGGCCGGGTCGCGCGCGGTTGGCCCCCGCGGTTTCGTCCGAGCACCGGACGCGGGAGGCACTCCTTCGGGATACTCGTGAGCATGCCAAACAATGAGGGCGGATGGCGGCCCCCCGGCTACGACGGGCCGGGCTGGGAGCCTCCCAAAGAGCCGCCGCAGGGCCCGCCGCAGGGCCCGCCTCCGGGCGGCGGGCGCGGGCCCGGCGGCGGGTCCCGCTGGAGCGTGCCCGGGGTGGTCGCGGTGATCGTGATCGGGGTCTGGTCCGTCCTGGCCTACCAGTGGACCCAGCAGAACGACTGCGAGCTCGTGGAGTCGTACGGCCTGGTCCTCTCGCACGGCACCCCTGACCCCTGGGAGAGGTGCGGGGACTAGAGGCCGGTGCGTGTCAGGCGGCGGCCGCGGCCGCCTCGGGCGCCGCCTCCGCCGCGGCCGCCTCGCGCCGGTCCCGCACCTCCCGGCGCACCAGGACGATCCACCCGGCCGGCACGCCCGCCGCGAACAGCCACCACTGGATCGCGTACGCCATGTGCGCGCCGATGCTGCTGTGGTCGGGGGCGGCGATGAGCTGCGGGGAGCCGCCGGGGTTCTCCGGCGCGGTCTGCGCGATGTAGCCGCCGAGGACCGGCTTGCCCAGGGCGTGGGCCTGCTGGCCGCTGCTGATCAGCATGATCTGGCGGTCGGGCAGGCCGCGGACGTCCTTGATGCCGCTGGCCGCCGACGTCTCGTCGGCCATCAGACGGCCGGTGACGGTGAGCCGGCCCCTGGGCGGGGCGGGGATCTTGGGGAAGGCGGTCTGCGGGCCGTCGGCGCGGATCCAGCCGCGGTTCACGAGGAGCACCTTGCCGTCGCGCAGGACGAACGGGGTCAGGACGTGGAAGCCGACCTCGTCGTCGGAGTTGGTGCGGCGCCGGACGACGACCTCGTGCTTCGGGTCGTACGTCCCCTCGGCCGTCACCCGGCGGTAGACGTCGGAGTCCCGCACCTCGCGGCCGGGCGCGGTGAGCCGCTCGGCGGGCACCGGCTCGGCGTCGATGACCCGTGCGATCTTGTCGTTGCGCGCCACGCGCGCCTCGTGCCGGTGCAGCTGCCAGAAGCCCAGCTCGATCATCACGGGGATGAGGACGAGGCCGATGAGGGTGAGGATCACCCACTGGCGGGACAACAGGAAGCGGTACACGCCTCTGACGGTACCTGTGCGCGACGGAGCCCCCGACGGGAGGGTCCCGTCGGGGGCTCCAGGGGATTCCTCGCGTATGTCCGCCGTCACACCTTGTCGACGATGCCCACCCGCCCCTCCGCGCGCGAGCAGTGCGCCCCGCAGTACCAGTGCCCGTCGGCCTCGACGCCCTGGCCGATGATGCGGCACCGGCAGTGCTCGCAGATCGGCGCCATGCGGTGGATGGCGCAGGAGAAGCAGTCGAAGACGTGTACTCTCCTCTGCGACGAAACTGGTACCGGGTAGGGCGGGAGTGTGCTGCATCTATGACTAGCAGTGAGTGGGTCGAGTACTGGCTGTTACGGGCTCCGGAGTTGTCGGAGGGCGCACTAGACGACATCCACCAACTCTTGGTCACAGCACCTGATGACGAAGAGTGATCGCCGCAACAGGCAACTCAAGGCCCCTGCCCTCCTCTCCGTCCGCACGAAGGGCCCGCTGGCCGCGGACCTGGAGATAGCCCTCCGGGCAGGCTGCACGACGACGGAGGCCACCCGGGCAGCTTTCAGGCTGCTGGCTGAGACGATCTTCGAAGCCTGGTCGACCGGTGAGACGCCCGTAGGGGTCATGCCGGATGGGCTGATGCCCGATGACCGGGGTGTATGACAGGAGAGTCGACAAACGACGAGCCCCCTCGGAGTTGAGGGGGCTTCGTTGTGCGTGACGTCAGACAGGCGGGCGATGCTGTCGCGGGATGGGCGCCGGGGGCGCATGGTGGAGCCATGGGCCCGGCTCCGATAGTCGTCCATCACCCGTCGCCGTCTGGCGGACGACGGGTGACAGCACGAGACGAGATCTTGGGACTCGCGCACTCCGATCGGGACGTGATCGAGTTCCTGCGCCGTGCAGGCCTGCCAGATCCGGAAGGGCTGCTCGATGACCCTCGCTGGGTCGAGTGGCGCGGCGGGCAGCCGCACGAGTACGACGCTGCCTAAGGGCGGCGTAGGCGTCAGTGCGTCGCGGCGAAGGATATGAAATGTGCCCACGAGGCGGCTGAGACTGCCAACACGGGGCCTTCAGACTTCTTGCTGTCTCGCACGTACATGGTCTCTTGGGTGGCGCCGTGGGCGCACTCCACGCAGTTGCCCCCCTCAGGACCGCTGTAACTGGACCTGGCCCACGAGTTGGCCGGGGGCGGGTTCGTGATCACAGTCTCTCCATTAACTCTCTGATGAGGTCCGCGCTAGCGCGGCGTGAGAGGGCCTCCCCCGTCAACTCATCGTATGCGCGCGTAGCAGCCCGGACGTGCTCCGGGTCCTCAATGATGGTGGCAGTACGGTAGGCCTCAACGCACGCGACCGTCACGTGATTTGGCGACGTCAGGAGGCTGATCGCCCCATCGATGAGTAGATGAGCCTCTGCGTCGAGGGGAAGCACCTGAATCCGCGTGGTGGGTTGCCTGGCGTGCGACAGGAGCGAAGCGAGCTGATCCCGCATGTCCTGGCTGGGGCACGGCGCTCGCCTCACAACGGACTCGCACAGCACCACGCGCAGCTCTGGCGGGACTGCTCCCCGAAGGGCGTCCTGTCTGGCAAGTCGTTTCCCGACGTTCGCGTAGACCTCGTCATCGGTAGCCCGCGGGTCGCCCTTCCGTAGGATCGCGCGCGCGTAGCCTCCAGTCTGGAGCAGCCCAGGCACGACGGTGGGCGACCACTCCCAAATGGCAATCGCCTCCCGTTCAAGGTCCATCCGCCGCTGGTAGATAGCTGGGAAGCCGCCAACCCTGATTTCCTCGTACAAAGCCTTGAACACGCCATCAGTGGAGAAGGCTTCGTCTAGACGGGCGGGGAGATCCGGAGGGATGGGCCCCTGCCCGCTTTCCATTCGGCTGATGGTGGACTTCGACGTACGAACCCGCCGCGCCGTCTCGGTCTGGCTCAGTGGGCCAAGCGCACCCCTTTTACGCATCTCCTTCAACGTTTCCCCGAAGCGGCAGCGTGGTGACACTTCGTCCTGAGACGCCTGTTCTAAATCCATCCTCATACCCCTGACCACTCGTCTGGGCACATCAAGATCACGTGGAATCGTCGCTGGTCAGCCGCATGGGCATGCGCCGATCTGACCAAACCGCAGGTCGGGCAGTGAAACGCTTCAGATCGTACGCCTCTGGGTCCAGTCTGGACCTCTTCGGAAGCACCAACTCCACTACGAGGAAACGGCGATGAGCAGCGAAACCACGAGAGTCACCAGCCAGCCCGACGACGCGGCGGCGGTGCCGGACGGCGTGGAGGAGCTGACGGCGCGCATCCGGCACTTCGGCCCCTGGAGCTTGGTCAAGTGGCGCCCGCCGGGCGGCTACGCCACGGGCAGCCACGCACGGCTCACCGCCGCGCTGGACGGGCTTGAGAGGAAGCTGACCGATGGCCAGTGAGATCGAGCGACCGGCCCCCGCGCCGTCGCTGGAACCCGTTGCCCACCCTGAGTGCCGAATCTGCTGTGCCGCCCACCGAGGCCGGTCGGCGGCCCGAGTGCAGCGACGTCCTAAGGGCGTCGACTCGTACAACGCAATCATCGCGGGGCACCCCCACAGCGGCGACATCACTCGAAGGGGGAACGCATGAGTGCCCCGGATGAGAAGAGGCAGGAACCTACGGATGACCTTGTTGTCCACGAGCGGGCGGAGGAGCCGGACAGTATCGTCATGGCCTCTCTGCGGGCGCGAGTAAGGGAAGAGAACGAGCGCAGCGCTTCTTGCGGGCCGTGGGGGTTGATCCTGTGAACCGTCGTCGCATCCTCCGCGCGGGCTTCGGCGTGTGGGCGCTAGGAGCTTTCATTGCCACCGTGGCGCTCAGGGAGCCTCGGCACACCGAGTGGGAGCCGCTGACGCATCCGCGCCCGGGTCGAGTAGACCCCGTGAAGTGCCTTGTGTGTGCGCAGCTCTCGCGCCGGTTGCGGGAAGCCGCTGCCGATGAAGACCGCATTGCCGTAGCGGACACCTTGCGTGCGATGAAGGCCCACAAATTGTTCGGGCACCCCTGGGACCGGCGTGCGCCGGTAGCCCCCGACCACAGGCGCCTGAAATCCTGATGACAGGAGTCGAAATGGCCTCCCCTGCAATACGCCCTGCACGGTCCACGACCGTGAACCATCGGCGCCGGGCCGGGAATCGGCTTCGTCGGGCGAGCGGTAGCACCGTCGCTGGCCTTTTCGTCGGGGCCATTCACCTGGGCCTGATCGGCCTTGTCGTCTACGTGACGGTGAAGAGCATCTAGCTTCCGCCCCCCCCGGGCGGAGAACGAACCTGCCCCCGCCGGAGGAGTCCGACACGCCCCGCAGCCACGGACCCGGCGGGGGCAGGCACCACGCACCCACTCGATCACCACTCAAGGAGACCCCGTGCACAACGAGGTGCACCCTTCCACGCCGTTCCGCAGAATCGACGCGGCTGCCATCATCCACGACGGAGAGGGCCGAGTGCTTCTCATGGGCCCGGCAGACACGCCCGCCATGGTCCTTCCGGGCGGCGCCGCCAACGCCAACGAGTATCCGCACATTGCCGTGCAGCGACAGGTGCGGGAGAAGTCCGGGCTGGTCGTCAGCCCGAACAGGGCGCTTGCTGTCGACTACACGCCCGAGAACGAAGAGGACACCCTATGTGAAGGCATCACCTTCGTGTTCGACTGCGGACGGGTCGACTCGGCAACGAACCTTCCGCCGTATGGAGAGGGCTTCGCTTGGGTGGCCCGCACTGACCTAGCGAACCACGCCGGGCCCTACACAGAACGCCTCACCCGCGCGGCTCTGCGGGCGCGGGAAACGGGCGCAAAACCCTACCTCATGAGGGGTTTTGCCGTCTTCCGGGACGGCGTCGCAAGCGACATTCCCTAGGCCGCCTGAAGACTCGCCGTGCCCGGTATCGGCATTCCTGGGCACGGAATGACCTGGCCCGACGGCCCCGGCCCCGTTCTGGGGATGCCAGGTCAGCAACGGGCCCCCGGCCCCTCCCGATTGCCGGGGGCCCGTTGTGCGACAAGCCCGCCTGCTTCTTCGATAGCCGTTGCGTGGGGGCGCAACGAAGGAAGAGTGGGCATCCCGCCCGCCACCACCCCCCTCCGTAGGTGGAAGTGCGGGCACGGCCCCGGCTAGTACCTGGACGGCCGCTAGCCGGGGCCCAAGACCCACGCGCCGCGTCCTACCTTTGCGCGGTGCGGATGGCCCGGCACGTAGGCCCTGCAAGTAGACGGGGCCCGCTGGGCCAGCAACGGGCCCTCAGGGGTGTGAGGGCCACTGAGGGCCCGTTGTACGGCGGAGCAGCTGCACACGAGCAACGGTGTGAGAGAGACTGCCCACATGAGCAATCCACCTGTGAAGTGCGTGAAGTGCCACAGCGAAGCAGTCGTCACCACCAAGGCAAGGGACGAGAAGAAGGGCGGCGAACTTCGCTGGCGATACCGCTGCCTTGACTGCAATGTGGCCTGGTGGGTCGATGACCATCATGGGTTGCTCGAAGACTTCCGAAGGGATGGACTATGAGCCTCTTCCCCTCAGTGCGCGTCCTGATCCGGCAGATGTCCGAGCTGGGAGACGACACGTGCCCTAGCTGTGGAAGCAAGAGCGTTTGGCACGACGGTAAGCAGCATCACTGCATGGACTGTGGGGGATCATGGTGAACTCTGATGAACAGTCAGAGGTAGTCGGGGGCCCCATGTCTGCTGACATGGCGTGGGACCGGATTTACCAACTCGCCCTTGACGTGGCGGAACGGTTCGGCGCGACCATCCCCGAAGCCGCCCGATCCGTGGGCGAGTATGAGTTCCTGCAACGCGTGCACAAGTCACCTGACGGCGTGGCCCTGAACTGGGACAAGCGGTTCGCCTGACACGCACACTCCATCCGGCCCCGCCAGTTCGCTTCCCGAGGCAGACAGGCGGGGCATCTCAATGCCCTTTGTCAAGCGGCCCGAGGCAGGGGTGGGGTTGCGGTGAACAGCCGTTTGTCGCGGAGCATGGCCCACAGGACATCCACTCGTCGCCGGGCCAGCGAGAGCACGGCCTGGGTATGCAACAGCCCCTCCTTGCGCTTCTTGCGGTAGTAGTCCTGGGACGGGCCGGGCAGCGTCATCGCCGTGTGGGCGGACATGTAGAAGACGTGCCGCAGGCGCCGGTTGTAGTGCTTGGGCCGGTGCATGTTGTTGGTCCGTCGGCCGGAGTCTCGTGGGACGGGGGCGAGGCCGGCGTGAGCGGCCAGGTGACCTGCGTCCTTGTGCGAGGTCATGTCGCCGACGAGGGCCAGGAACTCGGCGCCGAGGATTGGGCCCATGCCGGGCATGGACTCGATGATTTCGGCCCGCTCGTCCGTGCGGAACAGGGCGGCAATGGCCTGCTCGTTCTCCTTGATTCGTTCGTCCAGTTCGAGGACACGATGGGCCAGCTCGTTCACGAGCTTCGCCGCCAGATCCTCGCCGGGCAGCACAGTGTGTTGCGAGGCGGCGGCCTCGACGGCACGCTCGGCGAACACGGCTGGGGTCCGCACCTTCCGGCGCGCAAGCCATTCCGTCAGCCGTTTCACTCCCATGCGCCGGATGGCGGCCGGTGTCTGGTAGCCGGTCAGCAGGACCAGCCCCGGCCGCTTGCGGAACTCGAAGGCCCGCTCCAGGGCCGGACAGACACCGACCAGGACCTCGCGCAGCCGGTTGATCAGCCGAACCCGGTCAGAGATGAGGTCCTGGCGGTAGCCAACGAGAAGCTGGAGCCCGCTGGACAGCTCCACCGACGGCTCAATGGGGCGGAAGTCCCGCCGTAGCCGGGCCAGGTCGGCGATGATCCGGGCGTCCTTGGCGTCGGTCTTGCCCTCGCCGCGGTAGGCACCGGTCATGCGGTTCACGGTCTTGCCGGGGATGTAGACGACCTGCTGGCCACGCGCGAGCAGAAGGGTCAGCAGCAGAGCGGACGGGCGGCTGGAGATGTCCACCGCCCAGCGGACCTCCTCCGCCATGGCCAGCACGTCGGCGAGAAGCGAGAGGACCTCGCCCTCGTCGTTGATCACCTTCCGCGACAGTAGCCGTTCACCGTCGCCGTCGATCGCCGCCGCCCAGTGGTGACCCTTGCCCGCGTCGATGCCCACCCAGATCAGCTGATGTCTCGTACCCACCGCGCGTCCTCACCCCTAGTGACCTGCAAGTTCGTGGTCCGAGGAACACCCCGCCGTCGAAGCCTTAGTCAGCGATGGGTCGCAACTCTCAATCAGCAGTCAGAGCGTCCAAGGGAACCGGGCGGCCATGCCCCGGGAGCCATCTGCGCGGCACTTTCTCATCAGCCACACCCGGTTCCCCCGGACCAGATCAAACCTGCCCAAGTCGCCTTAGAACCACACCAACAGTTCTAAGGCTTCTCTCATGCCCCGGCGTCCGCCCCGCGTGATAGGCATCCAAGGTCAACGAGTCCTTGCCCTACGCGCTGTCCAGTGCTGCCAGGGCACGCGTCGACCGCCGCGGCCTGGTCGTCGTCGAGCTGCTGCCTGTCGAGTCACGAGAACCACCTCCAAGCCCTGAGCCTCGGCCTGGAACAGCACTTTTGTGGATCTTGGTGGATATCCCCTGGGCTGTGGACAACGCCGTCACCCTGTGAGGGCTCAAACGATGTCGTCGAGGGTGTACGCGGCGCGGATGCCCTCCGGCAGATGGGCCAGGATTTCGGGCCGGTGCATGGTCACCATGAGGTCTTCCGCGGCCACAATGGCCTCAAGGTCCAGGCCGCAAGCCTCGAAGAGGTCTTCCAGGCGGACGGCTGGAACCGACTCCAGTCCTGTGGCTGCGGCGGCCAGGAGGCGGTGAGTACCGCTGTAGGAGATGGCCCACTCAGGGAGGACAACGAGCGGAGGGCCTTGCCAGCCGTGGCGGCGCATGCTGTCGGCAATAGAGGCTACGTGGTCGTCATCCCAAGTCTCCTGCCCCGTGAGATAGCCCTTGGCGTCGATGATGTCGAGGCTGAGCGGGTTGTGGATACCATTCATCTCCTTCATGTGCCCAGTGTTAATGCTGGAGAATGAAGGGTCAAGAGTGCGGCATTAAATGGCATCCTCAAATCCGAGAATCCGGCGCCTATCGCGCGCCGAAGTCTTTTGTTATCTGGATCAGTCACTCAATCAACATCCCCCACCTTCAGGGGTGGGGTTGGATCAGAGCTGCCGTCCCGCCCTCCGGGGCGGGGTTGATTTGATGTCGTCGGCCGGGGGATATAACCCCCGGCCGCATCAATAATGTACGTGTCCTATCGCTGAAACCGGGACAGCGTGTGACGCGGTGCACATCAATGATGATTCATCACTATGCCCGAGCCGGCTCACAGGTCGAATCTGAGGTCGCAGGCCTGCACCAAAGCCCCTGAGAGCCCTTCTGAGGCTCCATGACAGGCCTTCTCGACCCTTTCCAGGCTCGATCCGCGGTAGTGGCTCAGCGAGGCGTACAGGGCTTCAGAAATAATGAAACCCGTACACGATCGAAGGACAGCGCCCCTGCGGTCCTCGCATAGAAATCATCATTGCATTACCCCCGTGCAGGATATGTGTGAAGAATCATTGTTCACGAACGCGCAAGGGTGATGATGATTCATCACTTCGACGTGTCACGCCTGAATCCGTGAGCTGAATTCGCAGCCGCCCGCGTGTCCGTATCGAGTAGCTATCGACGCATGTAAAAGTAAAGAGCAGGCAAAGAAACTTGTGTTTCGAAGAAGGGTAACTTGCCCCATTGTGTCCTGACTTTCAGGCCCTGACCTCTCCTTATGTACCTCGAACGCGCCCGCTGGCCCCAAAACGGGAACTTGTGTTTCGAAGACGGGACGCGCCTAATTGGAGTCGTTCAACCGCCCCGCACCACAAGGGGGCGGGAGAGCAAGCCGGGCCCGGTGAACCAGACCGCGAACGCGACTGGGTGACGGGTGGTCGGTCGAACCTTGATAACTGAACAGAGATGCCCAACATTGAATGATCACCAAGCGTGGGTCGCTACATGCACGGGCGCTGAGTGGCTAGGTCTGCTCAGGCTCGATACCCACCACACATTCCCTACTCAGGGGCGCACGGTGACAGCACGGAAACGTCTGTCTCCCAGTGACGGGACTATGCGTCACACCTACACAGGCAGCGGCCTAGCCGCTCCCACCGTCGGGACTATGCGGCGGGGTCTGTAAGCGTCTCTGAGGCTCGAAAGGGGTCAGCGTCGGAGGCTGACGCCACCAAAGGCCGAACGTCCGCTCAGAACGTCATCTGAGACTGCACCGCAGTGAGGTGCAGAGGGTTCACGTAGTCCCGGAAACGGGGAGCGCATGACGCCACCAATGACACTCGCACCAGCATCGGGGTTGTACCGGTGCACTGCACGACTGAGATTGCCTACGGCTCACTCGCCAGAGGAATGCGGCAAGACGACTACGGCACGGTGACTGACACTCGCCATGCCGTCTGAGTACGTCTCTAAGCGCCGACGGGGAGTGGGCCGGGGGGAGTGTCGGCATATGCAGTAGGAGGGGTTATGAAGACTGCACCGAAGTACAACCATGCGACCCTACGGGCAATGCTCCAGGGGAAGCGTGCCTCGGAATCCGTTGGTCTGTCGTACGCGGACAGGGCAGGTGAGATGCATTTTGGGGTGCTGATATCCATGGGTTCGAAGGTGAGCGTACGGGCAGAGGGATGTCTCGTTGAGGATATTCCGCTGGGGCACATCCATGAGGCATTAGTGATTCCGGCCGTACCGACTTCCCGAAAGGGCCGGTGACCTGGCATGGGCGCATGGCCGTTCATGTTTCTCGCTGTCGCTGCGCTCGCTGTAGCGGCATTCATCATCACTCGGTATTAGGGGTGCTGGCATGGCTTGGCAGTCAGAGCCGGGAAGAGCGCGCTGGTATGGGGAGGTCATCTTCGAGGACGACGACGGGGATACGGGCTACCGCTACGCCTACAGTGCGGCATTGGATGCGCCAGACCCCCGGAAGATCTTCCCCAAGAGCATGTGGGGCCGAATCCTCGGTGCGAAGGTGTTACCGATCTCGAACAATAAGGATTCTCAGGGTCCGGAAGAGGGGGCGGAGTAATGCCTATCCCCAACGAAAAGTACGGTCCGTACAGGAAGTGCGACCGGTGTGGTTGCAATCATCCTGGCCAACTTGTGCGACTTTACGAAACTGGCAAGGAAGAAGCTCTGTGCTTCACGTGCTGGAACCCAATTCGAGGCAATTGCAAGGTGCTGGATTGGATCAACAAGTACGGGAAATTGCAGCATCAGGCTCGCTGACAACGTGCATCGCTGCACTGACCTCGTCATCTACCAACCCCGCCAAGGGATGGAGGTAATAGCGCGGGTGATTGGGTACGGGCATGACCTCTTGGGCCCGTACCTCCGATTGCGAAATCAGGAGATGGGGCACCCCCAGCATGAATACGGGGAAGTGCTGCACGTCTCGACCGGGGCAGACATTCGGAAAGGGAGAGTCAATGATTGATCTGGACACGAACAAGGTGATTCTTCACAAGGTTGTCCGGCGTAAGCCGTTCATTCTGGGGGAGTCGAAAGCACTTGCGCGAAAAGATGTCGTGCAAATGGATGACCGGAGTATCCGCGTCATATGCCATCGTCGGCCCGAACATTTCGACTTCCTTCCTGCGGGAGAGCATGTCGTGACTTTGAGGCTATCGACACTTCAGCGCTTTTTGGACGCTGTGATATTCGTCCGGCACCGTGAAGCGCCGTACATAACCGAGGAACTTCCGGAGTCGTTCGCGTGAGGTGAATTCCGTAGTCGACGGATTGGGGCATGGGTCGATTCCATGCCCTTTCCTGTCTACTGCGTACGGCGGTAGCTGAGTAGCTTCACCGGGTCCACGAATGCGAGTGCCCGGCCTGCAAGGGCGACGGGATCAACGAACTGAAGGGGGCGTAACCATGGGCACATCAGATCACGACCTGTTCGAGCTTCTGGATCAAGGTAAGGACCTGATTACGGATGCACTCGACCTATCTGCCGAAGGTCCGGAGTCTGACGTAATCGAGTTGGCAATGAATGCCGTGAGGGTTCTCCTCCGGAACCCCGAAGCAACCTTTGCTCAGGTGGTTGAAGAGCATTATCCGGACGCGACTCCTGATGAGATCAGGGGTTGGTGGACTAGGTGGGGGAAGTGATCGCACGGTGATTCTGCTTACGGGCTGGTTGGACTGTGCCGGAAATCTCCACATCGAGTCGTCCGCGAAGCTTCCTGACGATACCTCGAAAGAGGATTTCAAGGCGCTGGTAGACGAAGCGGTCGGCAACAACAAGAACGGGTGGGCGGCTTCCTTTCTCGTTGAGAAACACAGGGCGGCATGTCAGGAAGCCTATGAGACGTACGTAAGGGACGACGAGCTAGGCGAGGACGGACCGAGATTGATAGATGAGGTACGCGGGATCCTCGTCGATATGTAGTTCCGGCCGTGAACTTGGGGCACAGAGTAGTTGGCTGTGCCCCTTCTTCATGCTCGGAACGAAACGAGAGGGAAGACTGATGCCGAAACATTCCGTTGCAATCCGCTGGACAGGGCCTGACGGGCGGAAGTGTGCAGAGATCAAGTCGAGTTGGCATTCACGGGAGCGGGCCGAAGCATCGGCTAAGAAGTACGCGGCAGGGTTCTCGCCCGGTACGGCGCTCGAAATTGAGTACCTGGGTGACAACGACGTGACGCGCTACTAGCGACTCAATATCGGGCGCAGAAGAGCTTGGCCGTGAGGTTGCGGCCAACTTGACCTGCGCCCGGTGTTGGGCCTCTAGAGAACCGCTCAGAGGCCATGCAGGCAGGGGTATGAGAATGGCGGAATACGACGTGATCACCCTCAAGGGTGAGCACGGGACCTATCAGACGCGGGTAGGCGCGCTAGACATCATGATTGCCCGCTATCTGCCTGCCTCATCGAACGGTCTTCAGGATCTGATTCGCAAACGGCAGGGCAACCCTGCGTATCACGTAAGCACGGTCAGCGAAGCGCTGATGATCCTGGCTGAGCTGGACGGGTTTGCCACCAACTAACGACAGAAGCAGATGCAAGTTACGTCGCTAGCCACGGAGCAAAGGGCGTGGAGCGGAGAAGTTCCTACCGCGTCCTTTGCTCTGTACCTAGGAGGGGAAATGTCTAAGAGGGTCGGCCCGCACTACAACAGCTTCGTTGCTCAGTATGGAATCAGGTGCGGTGCATCGTGCGAAGAGACGGTGACGCATTGGGCCTGTTCGGAGCGATATGGGGACAAGCACTTCTATTGCGAGCCCCGATGTGAGACGCACGGGTGTGAAGGTGAGCGGAACACTATCTACCGACCGATCGAGAAGGGCTGAAGCCTGATGCACCGGAGTTCACAGGCAATCGCGATGGACCTTCGCTTTCACTTGTACGCGAGTGAGGCGGGGGCGGTTTACCACACCTACCCGAACGGCAGCGGCACGGCACCGGTGTCGGTTGCCTACACCACCGCAGAGCGGGCCGAGAACGCCCGGCGGCGTGACGAAGTCCTGGCGGAGTGGGAGGCCGCTGACCCCTTCGGGCATGGCCTCTGGCGTGAGGCAATGGACAGGGTACGTGCGGGAGATGAGTCGGAGCTGTCCGACGGATGGTCGGCTGAGGCCCTTGAGGATGGGGTGCGAGTAGTCGACCCCTGCCGCTACTGCGAGTCGTGCCGAATCCGCATTCCGTGCGGTGCGTGTGGGCAACGGGTCGAAGTGTCGAAGCAGCAATGGCAGAACGACGTATCGGCGCCGTGCCCGCACTGCCGGGGCGGCAGCGTTGATCTCGTCCATGCGCGCGGACATTCCAACCGGCTCTGAAAGTAGGCAGATGAGCTACACACACAAGGCAGTTGGTATCAGCCCGAACCTATTTGACGTCTGGGTAGATATCGAATGGACTCCCGGAGTCAAGGGCGTGCGTCTGAGTCTTCGGCAGGATGAGGGCTGCACTTTCCTGGGGGCGGAAGAGTGTCCGGACAGCTTCATCGCATTGGGGACTCCGAGCAATCTCGTACTGAATGATGTCGTCATGGGCATTCTCCGGAAATGCCACGTCGGTGCGGATGCTCCCGATTACCTGGAAGACAAGGAAACGGCCGCTTGGGAACTGGCCGATTACGGGGACTTCTATTGGGTGCCGGAGAAGCTAGCGAAGTAGGTCACAATGCCAGAAGAGTGGATTGCATACAGGGTCACGTTCGTTTACTACTCGGATCCGGGTCCGCAGCGCAGAACGGTTTCAATGGAAGTTTCCGCGCACCCTTTACGCTCTGCCCGCAGGGTGAAGCGTCAGGTCTGGCTCATGCTCTTGGAGAAGGGCTACGAACTCGACCTGTCGACGGGCAGCATTGAAGCCGTCGGCACGGACACAGTGAGTGAGGGCTGAAGTGTTGTTGAAGCGCGAGGCGGAGTTGCGTAAGCGACAACACGAGAAGAACAAGACGTCACTTGGTCGCCCGATCTATTGCCGCTGGCATAAGGGCCGCAAGTTCCAGCGGGCCAGGATAAGAGCCAGACAGCATCGAATGGACGGCTGGAGTATGACGCCACGCGTAGGCGAGTGGCAACGACAGTACGCCTTCATGCTCAGGGAGGGGCGGGAGAATAATTGGATCCCCGCCCCGTTCAGGGAGTACACCGATAGAGTAAGGCTGTGGCCGCTCAGATAGGGGAGGCACGGAAATGGCGCGTCCAGTGGTCCGCACCTGGGTGAACAGGCGTACAGGGAAGCATACAAAGCGCATCACGGCCCAGGTTGTGCATCATCTGAGCTTGGACGATATGGCCAACGCTTTGTGTTCCGCGTACGCGCGCAACACGCCTGCGGAGGAGTTAGGGAGTCTTCCCGAAAGGCTTCCGATCACCCGCATAATGGAGGCGGTGCGGGAGCAGTACGAGACATACGGAACCAATGCAGTATGGACATGGTCAGACGACGCGCGCGATGTCGATCAGGAGACATGCCGGGGATGGGCGAAACGCGTTATCGTCGCGGCGTTGCCCGAGATGGCAGAGACTGAGTGATCTCCTACCAGACGGAAGGGCGGGGCAGAGGTGCCAGGTAAGGCGACGGGCGTAAACGTCATCTACAGATGCGAGGAGTGCAAGGAAGCATTCGTTGTCTATCAGGATTGGCCTTCTGGCGAGGAGCAAGTCACGCTCGACGCCCACGAGGAACACGAGGACTGCCCTGCGGAGTAGGGTGCGGTTCGGCAGCGTGCAGGGCGGCTTCTGGGGAGCCGTCGGCGGAGGGACGGGAGACAGGCAGTGATCAGCACGGCCAGAGCAGCGAATCAACAGGAAAGCGAAAGCGCCATCTTCGGCTCGGGAGCCATCGAGGCGTACTCATGGTGGGAGACGTGCGAGCCTGATGGTTGGGATTACGGCACCAATCGAGGGGCGCCTGACGGGTGGTCGTGGATCGTTCGAATGTACACGGATGTTCAGGCCCGCTACTGCGACGTCGAGGAACCGGGGCGGATTTCGCAACACAGGGTCACCCACGAGGACATCATGAGCGCTGCCCGCAAGATCAGAAGGAAGGATTTCCCGGCTGCCGACGCAGTGAAGCGGGGGAGTCGCGATCTCCTCTCCGATGCTGACGGGTGTATCGCCAGCATTGACGCGGGAGTTGCTGACACCATCCTTCAGGTAGCGGTCCTGGGACGCGTGCAGTACTGAGCTGAGTTCTTACTGGTTGGGCCCGATGCGCTACGGCGTATCGGGCCCTTTCCATGGGCACTTATGCCGAAGGAGGATTCATGGCAACGAAGACGGTCAGTCTCGACCTGTGCGACATCTGCCACGCGAACAGAAAGGAGGCAGAGGCGACGGACGAGATCACGTTCCGAGGCAAGAAGCATCTCCTGTGCAAGCCGCACGGGGACAAGATGGCTGATGAGCTGGAGAAGATTTGCACTCTGCCGAAGTCGGCGTACGAGGCCGCCTGAGAGGGGGAGCGATGGAGGAGTACGGCAGCATTGATGACATGGCGTACGGGGCCATAGGACATGCGGTGCGGCGAGCGATGCCGCACACGGAGGCCGATCCGGTCGGCGTCCTGGCTTCGCTGCTGGCCCTTTGGTCAGCCGCCGTGCAGGGGCACATAAGCCAGCCTCGTTCAGGCCGTCCCGCGGTCGTCTGGGCGGTCCTGGTAGGGCGATCTGGCACGGGGGCGAAGGGCGTCACGGCTGACGCGGCGTGGCGCCTAATGGGGCCGTCCTTGACGCGGTTCCTGTCCACTCGCGTGCGGGACTCGTTCAAATCGGGCGCCGCGATCGTGCAGAGCCTTGCGGAGCTGGAAGAGGACACGGAGAGGTCGGAACAGGGAGCCGACGGTCGGGCCCTTCTCTTCGAAGAAGAGTTGTCCCACACTCTGAAGGCGGTGAACAAGGACACCGATTTCGGCAGCACTCTGATTAAGGCGTGGGAGCGAAAGCGGATCTCGAACACGGTCAAGACCTCGAAGGGGAACGTTGAAACCGTGGTCCCCGCCCCGCTGCTGGGTCTCTATGCGCATATCCAGCCTGCTACCTTCCGCCTGGTGGCCAAGCCGCAGAGTGCAGCCAGCGGTCTCTTCAACCGCATGCTCTTCATTCGCGTGCAGTCATCACAAGAAATTCCGATTCCCCTCGAAGAGCGGGCGCCTTTGGAGGACGTAAAGCCAGCAACGGCACTGCGCGATGCCTACCGGTGGGCGACGAGCGAACCGCGCACCATGCATTGGTCGGCCAAAGCTGTAGCCCGTCTCAACGCCCTTCGGCCTGTCCTCCGCGCTGAGTTGGAGGCGACGCCGGAGGAAGTGAGCGTCTTCTACGAGAGGGCGTTCGAGCAGACGCTGAGGGTCGCTACGATCCTGTCGGCAGCGAACATGAAGGAGGAGATCAGCGGCAAGGCAGTTGATGCGGCAGCGGCCTTCGTGGGCTACGCAAACAGGTCGATCAAAGGAGTACTGGAGGAGGCACCGAAGCCGGGGCGTGTCCCGCGTCCCCTGGCCGACCTCATGGCGGATGCTCTCGACCGACACGGCGGAGAGATGACCGCTACCGAGATGCTGAGGGCAGTCGGCTCGCGCTTCGGCGCACAGCAGATCAGAGACGAGGCTGACAGGGATCCCCGGGTGACGTGGGAACGGGTATCGACCGGCAACCCGGGAACGAAGCCGATCATCTTCAGGTTGCTGTCCCAGTCGGCTCCTGGTCGGCCTAGTCTGAGGGTCGTCCCCGCCGCGTCGCTGGCTCCTCCAGCTCGACCGCCGCGGCCGCCGAAGAAGGGGGGCAAGGGCCCCTCCAGGGACCCCTATCGCATCGAGCTGGGGCACCTCGTCTAGGAAGGACCGCATGGCTGGACGTCTGCCCGCGCCGGGCAACAAGAGGCCCGAGCGGTACGGGGCGACTGTGTCACGAAGACTGCGCGCGGCTGGATGGCGCGTGTCCCCCTCTGCTGCCCGGCATCAGCGTGATGGCATCTATGTGAGGGCGGCAGGGGACTTCGTATCCGTCCTCATCGACCTGCCCGACCATGCCGCAGTAGGCGAGCGGATCGCGGGTGAGGTGCGCTCATGGGGGATGGAACCTGAGGTCAGCAACGATAGCCATGAGGGCATGACGTGGACGAAGGTCCGCTTCACATACAGGAAAGGCGAGCCGGTGGCATCCGAGCGGAGCGATAGGGAAGGCCCGCCGTACTTCGTCGACGTTGAGGGGCGAGGCCCGGTCCAAGTGCCGGAGGAGTTCGGCAGGCCGGTTTATCACGCTCTGTGGAAAGAAGAGATCGTAGGGTTTCTGACCCCTGACGAATTCCACAGCATTGACGTGATTCAGGAGATCCTCAAGGGGCTACCCGAGCCGAAGAAGCCAACTCGGCAGTCACCGGGCGAAGAGCAGCCGAAGAAGGCCGGAAAGCCCGATTTTGAAATCGTGCTTCCAGCGGAAATCATGGACGGGCTCCACGATATGGATTCCTTCCGCAATAATGATCCGGAGGAGGAAGCGGTCCTAGCTGCGGTGCAAGCTGCGGTGTACTCAGGGGTTGGTAGGAGGCGTAAAGCCAGACTTCGGGGACCTCACACGATCCTGTGCGAGATCCTGGATTATGTTGAGGGGCTTGTAGGGTTCCCTGACCGTTCCATTTGGGAAGAGTACGACATCTCTGATGATCGGGTCTGGGAGGTGGTAGAGGCCGCCAATGAGTACCTAGAGAAGCAGAAGGCTGACAGGGTCATCAACCGGTACTCGCTCTGCCTCACCGAAGCAGACTGGGGCGCCCTGTGTGCGGTCCCTACGGAGATGTGGCGGCGAGCCAGGGGCGAGGCGAACCGCGCGGCCCGCGACCGCATCAACCAAGGGCTCATGGAGGCCAAGGCCACCCAGGAGGCTGAGGGCGACGCTCTGCGGTACGTGCTGCACCTGTCGAAGGGCGACTTCGCCCGGCTGGTGGATGCAGCGGGCGCCAAGCTCCCAGAGATCGACAAGGATCGCGCGGCGCACATCACACAGGAGATTGCGAAGGCCTACGAGGGGCGAACAACCAAGGCGGAAGAAGCGGGGCAGGACGCGGAGGCCACTGAATATCAGGGCGACGGGGAGCGGACTGGCAGTCTCAACGGCCGCTTGCTGACCGTCTATGACGGATCTCGTCGCCTGTGCGTCGTTGAGATCTGGGCGGGTGTGACTGCGGACGAAGTGACGAAGCTCGTCAACTTCCCAGAGTCAGCTCTCAAGTCCTTGGCCGCAGCCGAAGTCACTCTGAAGAATGGCCAGTTGATCGTTCCGAGTGGACTGGTGGGAGAAGTTCGGAGCGCAGGGCGTACGTGGGCGGGGCCGCCGTCACGGGCTGCGAGAGAGCTCCGCCAGCGTGTTGCTGAAGCGCTGGACATCGACATAGAGGCGGCACGGGACGTGATCCGGCAACTGAAGGAGATGTGAGAGCGGAATGGCAGAAGCGGCGATTGTCCAAGGGCATGAAGGGGATTGGTGCATCGACAGCGGTAGCGGCCATGCCTGCGAGGGCCCTGTCACGGGACAGCCGTCGCACGCTGGCACCGGCACGATCATCTACCACTGCGAGGCGGGCCATAGGGCCGCCGACGAGCACGCCCGCCAGGTCCAGGAGCGCTACCCGGATTCGCCGGTCCCACCGCCCGGCTTCGACCCGACATATGCCGGAGAGCGCTGGAACGAGGATGACTGACCCTGTCGTAGACGACGAACCGGAGCCTCCACCCCGGGGCGTACTCGATGAGGAGACGGGGCAGATCCGAGTCCTCTCGGACAAGTGCGCCACGTGCATTCTCCGGCCAGGGATAGCGCACGACCAACGAGCCGTGAAGCGGGTAACACGTGCCGCCAGCGACAAGGGCGGCTGGGTGACGTGCCACGAGACGATGCCGTACGGGCCATATCCGGACTTCGGAGAAGCGGTATGCCGTGGATACTTCAATCAGTACTTGGATCGCGCGTGGAGGCTTCAGACCGTCTTGAGGCTCTTCGGCATGCTGGAGGTCGAGCCGCCTCTCGATCCGCGGAAGCGGGATTCCCGCTAGCGGACCTACCTTGCCTCTGAGATGATCCCCCAAATCGCTTGGGGGGTCACCGAGTTGAAGACGGAAGAGCACGCCATACGGGAGAGCGCGAAGCGGGAGACGGAGCGGGCAGGATCCTTATGGTTCGCCTGCGGCGCCGTCTGGCTCATCGCGACATCGGTCCTCAGGGACACACCAGTACTCGGCACCGTCATGTACTGGGGCATCTACGTGGGAGCAGTCCTAGCGACCGTGCTCCTCATACGGGCAATCGTGCTGATCCAGCGTCGAGCCGATCAGCAGATAAGGGCCCTCAAGAGACCTGGTGATCTGTAGGTCACCTATCATCAGCGAACACTTTTCGAGGAAGGCACCACCATGGCACAGCGCGTTGAAATCAAGCTGATCGATGACCTCGACGGCAAGACGGCCGACGAGACCGTGACGTTCGGCCTGGACGGTCGGCAGTACGAGATCGACCTCAGCACCAAGAACGCCGACAAGCTCCGCGGCCTCCTGGAGCAGTACGTCACGAGCGGCCGGAAGACGGGCAGCAGCCGGGGCACGAAGACGGCTGCGGGCAAGGGCAAGGGCGGCAACCAGGACACGGCAGCAATTCGTACCTGGGCGAAGGAGAACGGCTTCGAGGTCAACGACCGCGGCCGTGTCCCGGCGAACATCCGTGAGGCCTACGAGAAGGCCAACGGCTGACAGCGAGCACCAGGACCAGGAGGGCCCGCACTCCGGATTGGGGGCGGGCCCTCACCATACGCATTCCGTGGGAGCAGCAGTGCACACCTATGTAGTGCTCTTTCGAGACGGCAGCCAGCGCGAAGTTGAGGCGAAAGGGTTCGAGCTTGAGGAGCACGGAGTGAGGTTCTGGGGCAGGAGGAACAGCCAACAGCCGCACTCGTTCGTCGCGTTCGTTGCCTACGAGGCCATGAACATGTTCGAGCAGAGGAAGTAGGGGCCGCACGGATGGCTGATGTGTACGAGTGTGGGCACTGCCAGAGTCAGCACACGACGTACGGGGACATCGCTCACCTCTTCTGCGGCTGCTCAGGGACCGTCCATCTTGCCTGCGAGCCTCGACCTGCTGCCCCCGGAACACCGCCTCCGCAGGACTGGCCGACCTACCTAGCGTGGACGGCGTAGCGGAAGATGGCCCACACGTTCGTAGGGTCGTTCACCACCTAGCAGTGACCAGCTCGACGACGAGCACCAGGAGGCCCGATCCCCGGACACAGGGGGCGGGCCTCCTGTACATCTGACGGCACTGGGCCAGGCAGGCAACAGGCCCCTGCACTGAGGAAGCCAAGGTGAAGGTGGATACAACCGGAGATGACATGAAGCTGTGCCCTCGATGCCTCGGCCCTCTCCTCGAACCCGGAGAGGACGTAGGCGCGCGGTCCAGGGTGGCAAAGATCGAAATCTGTAGCGAATGTGGCGAGCACGAGGCGGCGCGGGACGCATTAGGTAAGCCCCCCATCGGTCCGGATGAGTGGCCCGTCGACATGCCGCCTCGTGTGGGGCGCTGAGGCGTCTGACGGTGTGCACCCGTCATCGAGCACCAGCAGAGGAGCTGTTCGACGTGGATGTAATGCTGAGCTTCTACCACAAGAACCCGTCAGGAGATGGGTATATCGATCTCGGGTGCGCTCGGGTCACTCTCGCCACAGAGAGCGGACTCACGGAACGGTTTGCGCGAAAGGCCATGTCGGCTTTTGCGAGCGAAGCGATTCCGCGGCACGAGAACGCGCCCAATCCGTATGACCCTTCCAAGGTGGTAATCTCGGGGACCTTCGGAGATCTGGGAACGCTCTACGTGGACGGCAACGGCACACCGCAGGAACGAGTTTAGGAAATTCAAGAGGAGAGTCTGTGTCCCTCTACAATTACGACGGCCGAGTAGTCTGCAAGCGGTGCACGTACCCATTCCTGGCCTGGGTGAAGTCGAAGAGGACTGACCGTTACTACCTGTGCCACCTAGATGCTACAAGGCATGGAGGCCCCGGTGGAGGTAGTGACTACGTCGCGCCAGTTCCGTACAAGCCACACACAGCCGAGGTGTGCGAGAAGTTTCAGGAACTTGTGTCTAGCGGCCGAGCGCATTGGGACGTGGAACGGTCGCGCACGGAGTTAGCTGAAAGGCAGTGACCGAAACGCAAAGAAGCCCCCTACCCGAAATGGGTAGGGGGCTTTCGTGTTTTCAGGGAGTCAGGCATGCGGCGGACGGGGTGGCTCCTGGTCCGATAGACTGACGCCACCTCCCACCCGCGCTGGAGCCGCTTGCCGGGGCTCTCTCGGACCTGGACCACGCGGGACGGCAACATGCCTGACGGTGGGCCTCCGGGCCACTGTGGACGCGCGAAGCCCTCAGGCGAGGCAGGCCCCCGGCTGGCTAGCTACCAGCCGGGGGCTTTCGCATGTTCAGGGCTCGATCACCAGTTGGTGTCCGGCGGCACAGCCAGCGCCGCAGCCGTCTTGGTGTCCTCGTGCCGGGCCGCAGCCACACCGGTACCGAGAAGGGCCGCAGCAGCCGCGGCAAGGGCCTTCCAGTCGATGTCTGGCCAGATGATCGGCAGGGAGATCAGAACCGCGGACAGGATGGAATGGAGCCGGACAGCATGGGCAGAGATGAAGTCAGTGATAATGATTCATCACTCCTTGATGTGAGTTAACTGATGGAAGGTGCATAGTGCAGATCAATCGAGAGTCGTTTCCGGGCGAGTTGGCGGAACCGGGCAGTCTCTTTTTCTCAATCACTCTCAGAATCCCGTCAGGCTTTGAGAGTGCTTCGGAACTCCATGGCTCGCATGGAACGCTCACTCCGGGAAATGGGCAGAGCACGCACGACATCTATCTGTCCTTGGTGCAAATGGTTCTTGAGAACGCTGGAGTACCCGCAGGCGTTGGCTGGTATTGCGATAACTTCAAGTTGATGAGCAACGATCCGACAAGGCTGTAACTAGCTGAACAGGCGACGCCACGTCTCACGGCCTGGGTATCCGTCGGCGTCGCTGCCAGACCATCCCTGGTCGTGCTGGAAGGCGCGTACTGCGGCTCGGTCGACGCTCGTCCACGTCGGGCCTGGGCCCTCGGCATAGAAGCGGCCGTAGCCGCGCTGCACGAGCCGCTTGCCGAGCTGGGTCACGTACTTGTTTCTGGCGCCTGGACGGAAGTACGCGGCGCCGGGGAAGGGGCCGGGCTTCGTCGGCGGCTTGGGCTTCGGCTTGTCCGGCTTCGGCTTCGTGGGCGGCTTGCCGCCCGGCTTGAGGGCCGCCTTCACGTCGGCCCGCACCGCGGCCATGTCCATCATGTGGCCCGGCTTGTAACCCGGATCCCACTTGCCGGGAGAGCCCCACTCGCCATGCCCGATGACGGACTTCTCCGACCAGCCGTGGAAGTCGCAGACAGCAGCAGCAAGCTTGAGCAGCGTCCTGTACTGAGCGTCAGACATCCGGTGAGAGCCTGAGTACCAGATCTCCACACCGTAGAAGCGGGCGTTGCCGTCGACGCTCGACTCGTTGTCGGCCGGAGGGTTCTTGCCGTAGTCCTCGTTCTGAACTGCCCGGAGAACGTCAGGGTCACCGGAGCCAGCATGATTCGCCCGGCCCCAGCCGATGAGGTGAACGGTGCCGTCCTGGTCGAGCCCGAAGTGGCAGAGCGGGCCCGGAAGACCGCTGATGCCCTCGTAGAGCATCGCTCGCTGATCGTCGGCGTCAGAGCCCGTGTGGTGGACCATGAAACCGTTCACGGGCCCCCAGGAACCCTTGTGATTCCGATTGTGGGATGCCCAGGATCGGAACTCCTTGAACGGAACTCCGAACTTGCGGAGCTGGGCCTTTATCTGAGCAGGTGTCATCGGTGTGGCCATTAATCCTCCGAAGAGTCATCCGTCAGTCGCACGACAGCGAGACGGGCAGGGTCAAGAGAAGTAAGAAGAGTTATGAGCCGGGCATTCTCGGCTTCAATACGGGCTAGGCGAGCCTTGATCTCGTCGAGGTCACCAGCAAGGCGATCGGCCCTCTCCTTCTGGGCTTCGGCTTCTTCGCGCCATACGCGTGCGGCGCTCGTTCGGAAGGAAGCGAGAACGACGACGGCCGCGGCAGTGACAGAGGCGAGGGCGGCAGAGGTCGACAGGATCTGAGCGAAGGTCATAAGCCTCCGAGGGCATAGAAAATGCGGCCCTCAGGGCTGTAGCCTGTGGCCGCATCGTTTGGCAGGGAAAGGGGAGCGTGATGAGCGAAGTCGAGAACGCTCAAGAGGGTCTTCGTAAAGCAATTCGGAAGGAGGCGGCTCAGGAACTCCACGGACTTACGGAGACAGCTGGGCGAACTAACGCCCCGGGCTTGTGGCTCGCAATCAAGACGCTCGACCCGCCTCAGGACACGTTCGGGGACAGCGAATGATCGAACAGGCCCTCATAGAGCGGCAGTTGAGTGCTAGCGTCCTGCCATGCTGAGCGTTGAGCGTTACGAAGTAAGCGGAGAGCAGTGGAATGAGAAGTGGGGGCATCACTTTGAGGTGAGGCGCGTGAACAGCCGTGGCACACAGACCGTGGTGCACCGGTACAAGGGCCAGGCCCGCGCTGACCGGGTCTGTGAAGCGCTCAATGAACTCAAGGACGGCGAACTCTTGTAGGGCGCCTACCGGACTGCCCCCGAGTCAGCCTCACCCCGTGACGGCTGGCTGACTACTCCGCAGCCGTCTGCGGAGGCTTCGTCTGGCAGGGGCAGAGCGGGAGCTGCGAGGCCGGGACACGGCCGTTCTCGTCGAGCTGGGCGAAGCCGAGCGGTCGGCCCATGCGGGCCTGGATCGCCTCGACGGCCGCCGTGGTGGAGCCGTGAGGGTCCGCCGCGGCCTGGTGCTCGCTGAGCCTGTCTGCGGTGTCCGTGGCGACTAAAGCCACCCGAGCCCCACCGAAGTCGACCCACACCCGTGTCTTGCTCTCCGGCCCGTAGAAGGCCGGGAGCATGCCCGCGGAGTCGGCTACGAGCTGCTGCATGGGGGCGCCGTCGAGCGCCAGGAGGTCAGTGATCTGAGTGGCGCCCTCGCCGGGGCCAGTCCAGACGGTTCCTGTCGCCCCGGGGACACGTACGCCAGAGGCGTCCTCAGCAACGTCGGCGGCCGTGCCGCCGTAGAGATGCCGCATGCGCCTACTCCTTCAACTCGTTGGCTTCGAGGACGCCGGAGATGCTGTACGTCGACTTCGCGGGGAAGCCGCGCAGACCATCAAGGCCTTCGCTGGGCGTCTTGTTGTTGGGCGTGTGGAGGAGAAGAGTCGAAGTTCCTGGTTCCGTAGTCGCCGTCACCGAAATCATGTTGGGCAAGTTGCCGGAGAGGTCAGGATTCGACATATAGCCGTGCAGGACCTGAATTCCCCGGGGATTGCACTTCCTTGGCAGCGTCACACCGACTCGCCATTCGCCGCCCTTCACCATCGCTCCCTGATCAAGCGAGTTCCGAATGGTGATCTGGAACCACATGACGTTAGGAGCGATCCAGCGCCATCGCCCGACTCGGTCGGCGCTTGGGAGCTGGAAGCTGGTGTTGATGGTGCTCGGGGTGTACGTCTCCGACTTGCCCAGGTGCCGAGTCACGGCGTAGCCGTCGTGTCCGTGCCAGGCTTCCTGCTGGCCACCGTCGTTGTTCGCATCGAGGTCGTAGGCGAGTGTGTTCCGCGGGACCAGAAGGGCGCTGTCCTCGGCTCCCCATGGGTACGCCACCGGGGCGGGCATTGCGAAGGGGCCCCGCCGCGTGACCGTGACGGCGCCGTTGGCTGCGGGGACGTCGACGGCCCACAGGGGCGTTTCCCAGATGGCACCGCGGACCTGAGTGGGGCGGGGCTCGGTCGGCGTGGCCGACTCAACGCCCTTGAGGACGGCGAGCCTTGCCGCTGACTGGGCCATGTCCAGCCGGATCACGATCAGGTCCTTCCGGGCCTTCGTCGTCGTCTCCGCGATGTCGAGAGAGACCGTCGCGGTAGAGCGGTAGTAGAAGCCGCCGACCCACGCAGCTCCGCTCCGGACTTGGACCTGGCGGCCGTTGACGACGGCCGCGGAGAAGGGGAGGTCTGTCGGGCTCGGGCCCGTCAGCCGGTAGTCGATGCCATCAGGAGCCCACCGCACGGCCATGTCTTGCCACTGCGTCTGAGAGACGACAGCCGTGCCGCCGCTCGAATTACTCGCATCAAAGGGGTAACTGGATTCTGCCAATTCACATCCTCGCTTCTAGGCGCCGTAGTTTGCGTTGCATCTCGTAGACGACCTTGTAGAGGTTCAGCGGTTCGCCGGTGCCCTGCTGGCCAATCTTGGGAGCGACGTCGTTCGTGTTTCCGGCATCATCAACGGAGATCACAACCTCGCGAACGATGTCGCTGTACTCGGTCCCGTCGACAGCTACCGTCACCTTGTCGCCAACGAAGTAGTCGCGGCCGAACTGGCAGAACTCTGTATCGATTGGATAGATCTGAAAGTTGCCGTTTCGCTCGCCCTCGCGGAGAGCGTCGGTCGCGGCCTCCTTGAGGGTGGCCAGAGCAGATTCATAGTCCTCGGCCGTCATCGAAGCCTCGGCCCTGACTGGCTGACCTGATTCCCGGTCCGCCTTCAGCGCGATGTCACGGCGGTCTACGAACTGCTCTATGCTCAGGCCCCATTCGGCCTCAGACTCCTTGTCGATCGTCTGCGATACGTAGCGCCCCTGCTGCTCTCCGGCACAGCCGATGATGGCCCGCGTTACCTTCGGTGCGCTCAACGTCCAGATGTATTCGCGGAGATTCCCTAGCTCGGGGGAGAAGCGGACCTCCTTGGACCGGTCCCGCGGAGCGAAGATCTCGACGTCTATTCGTTGCGTCTCGGGGTTGTAGATGAAGCGGTGCGCGGCGCTGCGCTTCTCGCCCCACTGCTCCAGGACCTCGCCCACAACGTCCCACTGAAGGACGGCCCCGAAGCGTCTACCTGAGCCGACTGACGCGTCATTCAAGATGACGTTCCCGATCCTCCGATCCGGCAGAGCACCGGCCCCGAGGCAGCTGAGGAGTTCCTTGTAGATGGCGTTCCCGACCGTCGGTTCATAAACCATGCGACGGGCGAGCCGGCTCAGGTATTGCTGATTCACTGGCTTGGTGGGATCCGGGAAAGCCAGACGCCTATAGGCCAAGGTGTTATGGCACTTACCGGCGATGTACAGAGAACCGGGTCCCGTGTGCTGGACCTTGGTCCAGTACTTCTGAAAGGTGTCGACCTGGCCGGACAGGATCGGGCGCGTTACGCCCTCCTGCCAGATGGCTATGCCGCCCCCTTTCTCGATGAGGTCTGACTGAGTCGTGCCGTCCTTGATGAGGATCTGCCAGGACCCTTCCTGACGGAGCTTCACCGTGAAGTCGAGTGAGATCCATTCATCAATCTCGCCTACCCGCCTCAAGTCCTTGTCGAAGACCTCGACTCGGTATCCCATGGACCCCCTAAGCGTAAGTGGCGTATCTCGGTGTGAAGTTCAGAGTCACCGATGCCTTTCCGGATCCGGTGACGACGGACAGCTGCGGTGCATTGCCTCCGGATTCGAGAGGCCAGAAGGTGGGGTTCGTGTCCAGCTTGGCCCAGTAGTTGACTCCGCGGTCGTCGGCGACGGTCTTCCGGCCGGGGCGCGTATCGATGGTCAGCGTCCGGCCTGAGGGGACGATGTCGGAGCCATCGGCGGGAGCCGTGGCCTTGATGGCGGAGACCTCCCCCGGTGCGCTCTCAGTGCTGAGTTTGAAGCTCTTGATGGGCCCCTTCAGTCGCCAGATGGGCCACGCCTCGATGTCGCCCGGGTTGTCGACGAAGTAGTAACCGTCACCAAGAACGCCATCAGCAATCCTCATGGGAAAGAAGGGCTTAGTGGGGCTCAGCAGTGGATCACCCTCACCGAAGAGGAAGCGTTTCGATATCTCCCGCTCGTCGTAGTACCAGGGATCCATCGCAACGAATGTGAGCCCGTACTTCGACCATGTGAAACCGGAAGAGTCGCCCTCGGCGCCTTCCATGCCGCCCTTGTAATAGGCAGTCAGGAGGCGGGTCGAGTTGTCGCCTTCAGTGAATCGCAGGACGCATGGACCTGCTTTCGGGTTCAGCTCCTTGAAGAGTCTGCGCTTCAGCGCATTGATTGTGGGCCGGTCGATTCCGTGGAGATAGACCGGGATCATGACCTCTCGTGCTGAAGCACGGGCAGATCGGAAGATCGAGCCATCGAGGCCGGGGCTGTCATCGGAGAAGAGCCCGAAGGGCGGGGCGTCGAGCCCCGTGGCCCCTGGCAGCATGATGGCCTGTGGCCACGCCGAGCTGCCGGAAGCGGTGAGGGGCAGCTCCCACCCCTCACCACCTCTCCCTGTGATGGTGACCTGCGTGCGGCTCCAGGCCTCCGGCTCCGGCGGCTCGTCGACCATGGGGCCAGGAGCTGTGGGACGAGCTGTCACCGGTATGGGCATGCGACCTCCTACAGGGGCGAGTGCAAGGCCTCGGCCTGCCGGAGAGCCCTCATGACGGCCTGAGGCGTCGGCTCATTCCGAGCCTCATGGACATGGATTTCAATGGGACGGCCGGAGAAGAGAGCGTTCGTCTCTTCGTTGGTGAAGACCCTTTGTCCGCCGCGGCCGAAGTCCACCAATTCGGGGCCACGTTCGCCCACCAGGGCGAGGCCGGGCGAGGCACTGAGTGTGCCGTTGGCGTAGCCCTTGTTGCCCGCGAGAATCGACAGCCAGCGAGAGCCATAACGGTCTCGTGCGTAGTTCACTCCGGCGTATACGTTGGCGAACGGATCAGTAGCGACTCCGTACATCTGAGGCTTCGTTCCGCGGAAGGGTCCCGCATAGCGGGCGAAGGTCGGCCCAATCACCTGCATGAGGCCAACGGACGGGTGTCCTGACTGCCAGTTGATATCCCACTTGTTGACTGCGTTCGGATTACCGGCTGACTCGAAGCCAATCCGGTAGAGCACCGTGCCCTTGGCCGACTGCGGGAGCCTCAGTGCCGTAAGGACTCGGGACACGACGGGCGCCCATCTCTGAGCGCCCTTGCCCTTACCGGGAGCTGAGAAGCCACCCCCGAAAGAGGTGTCCACGTCAGCCTTTACCTTGGCGCCCTTGTCGAAGTCGAAGAGCCCCTTAGTGACTGGCATCGATTCTTCAGCAGTGCTCATGAACTGGTCGAAGACGCGACCCGCATAGGCCTTGGGGGCCTCGCGGATGTCCTTGACCGTCTGAACCATGCCGATCAGCGAGTTGTACGAGTCAGAGACAACGTCACTGATGTCATCGAAAGAGTCCGAGAAAGCTTCAAGCGGGTCACTGGTGACTGCATCCCAGATCGCACCAGCACTGTCCTTGATTCCGCTGAACAGGTTCTCGAAGACCTTGCCCAACGTCTTCGCACTGAAGACGTGACCAAGGAACCGATTGCCTCTCTGGACAACGTTCCCGGAACCTCGCCAAACATCGTCCCAGAAATACTCGCCTAGGACGGGACTCAGTGACCCTCCGAGAACTCCGGCAGCTTGACCGGCCAGTGTTGGCGTCCTCTTGAGGAGCGCGAACACGTCCTTGGTAAGCCAGCCGTACATGCCCTTGAAACGGCCAGCAGCGACCGAGCCGCCGTAGCGGGCCGAGCCGTCGCCCGTCGAGAGAATGCCGCCCTGCACACTGCCCCCGAGAGGGTCAGACGTGCCGTCCATCGTCATCGTCTGGGCCATGGCCTTGCCGATTGGCGCGATGTTCTGGAGCTCGATCAGCTCCTTGATTCGGTCCAAATCGATCCGGCCACCGCCACCGCTCGTACCGCGAGCGTGACGGCTGATCTGGCCTCGAATGGCCATAGCGTTCCAGGCGTTAATTGTCCCTTCGCCGATGGCGTTGGTGACCTCAGGCCTGAGAACAGCCTCACCGGGGGACAGGACGGCCGGAATGGAGTCGACCCATGGTGAGTAGCCCGGCAGCACGCTCGTCACGTCAGACGTACGCATAAGACCGCCGCGGGCGCGGCCCTTCTTCTTCCCCTTTCCGTTCCCGCCCCCGCCTCCTCCGGGGGACTTCCTAGAGATGCTGCCGAGTGCCGAATCGAGCCCGTCAGCCTCTGACTTGGCATCCCGAAGGTTTTCCTCCAGAGATTTCACATGCTTGTTGAGGCGAGTCAGAGAACGGTCGGACAGCGTCTTCAAACGGCCGTTGAGGGACGAGGTGTTACCGGCTGTGCCGACTACCTTCGAGGTGTCCTTAGCAGACGATGTGACCTTGTCGAACCATTCCCGCAGCGGTCGAAGTGACTTCCCCTTAAGGGTGTTCACGGCCTCGCTCGTGCCCTTAACGGCCTTGGTCGTTCCGCTCGCCGTGGTCGTCGTGTCCTTGAACTGAGTGCGAACCGAAGACAATGACTTTCCGTTGAGCGTCTTCACCGCATCAGAAGCCTTGCCTGTTTGGCTCTTCAGGGTCTCGACACGCTTCGTCGTCGTCTCGACTTGCTGCACCCGGAGAGAACCTAGGCGCCGGTCATTGAGGCGCTGCACTTCCGCGGCCGCGTCCTTGACTGCCGAGGTGAGCCGGTCGGCCCTTTCCTTGGTCTGAGTCAGCTCCTGGTCGAGCTGGTTCAGGGGGAGGTTGTTGAGCCGCTGGCCCGCCTGCCTGACGTTGGTCAGAGCGCCCTGGGCCTGGGTCGCGGCTCCCTGCACGGAGTTGGCGCCGTTACCCGCGAGGGCCTGCGCGATCTGCCGCATGGACTCGCGGTTGACCTCACGCAGCTCGTCACGGAGTTCGGCCGCTTCCCTGCGAGCCGCCTCGATCTGGTCCTCAAGCTCACGGATCTGACGGCGCTGGCCATCCTGGTTCGAATTACGGCCCAGGACGCTGTCCCAGGCGCGTCGGCCTGGTCCGCGGTCGTCTCCGCCGCGCTGCTGTGTCCGCTGCTGGCGGTAGGCGTCTCGACCTGCCTGCCGCACGTCGGAGCGTGAGCCGCCCGCCTGCCGTGCGTCCCGTCGCGCAGCAGTTCGGGCCTGCCGTTGTGCGGCAACGTTCCGAGTGCCGGACGCTGCACGGGCCGTACCGCGGACCAGAGCAGCCGCAGGAGACAGCAGGCGGCCGATGATGCCGACGACTTTGCCGATCACCTTCGACAGCAGGCCTACGGCCAGGATCAGCGGCCCCCATTCCAGAAGGAATTGGGAGATGCCCGCAATCAGTTCCGTGATGACGGGGTTGCTGCGAATCAGATTGGCGATGCTGTCAATTACCTTGATGAAACGCTGGATCGAGGCGAGGAAGAAACCGAGGAACTTTTCAATGTCCGGCCCGTACTTCTTACCAAGGGCTTCGACCTGGTCTAGGATCCCGCCCTTGCCCGCGAGCTTGTTGCCGAGGTCGGTGTAGCGGTACTGGCCGTCCTTGCCCTCTTCGGCGAAAAGGTTGCCAAGCTCGAATACTGCCCGTTCCTTGAGTTGCTGAACACGACCCGTGATCGTCTGGTTGGTTAGCTTCTCGGCATAGCCGACAGAGCCCTGACGCTTGGTTCTTCCAGGGTACTTCTCCGGATTCCAGTAGTTGAGAAGGGAATCCACGATCTCAGTACCCGATACGCCCGCCTTCTGTCCGGGCTTCGCCTTGTTCGCCGGAGTGCCGACGACCTTCCAGAATTCCTGACTGCTCTTGAAACCGAGGAGTTGGGCAAGTTCGGATGCCGGGATGCCGGAGGATGCGGCAAGTTGTTTGAGGTTCCTCGTCGGCGCTCGGTCCAGATCCAGGATGTGGTCAATGGCGTAGAGCGAGCGTCGGAACTGCTCCGGGTCCAGATTGCCCGCACGAGCCGAAGAGTCACCGATAGCGAAGATGAGGTCTGTTGCCTTGCGTGCTGCCTTGTCGGCGGCATTGGTTCTCTTCGACCCGCCCATGTACCAGTTCTTGTCTGCACCAGCGACGGACCGAATGAGCTTGGTCTGATACTCGTGAATGGCATCAATCGAGTAAGGGGTGTTGATCGCGTACTGCTGTGCTGCCCTCAACTGGTCAGCAGAGGCCCGCTTTGAAACACCGGCTGCGCTAAGACCGAGCTGGCCGAGGATGCGTTTGTCGGCGTTCGTAACGCCGATCGTGGCGAGGGCAGTTCCGGCAGTAGCCAGAGGGGCCAGGAAACGGGTGGTGAGGATATTTCCGGCCTCATTGATGCTTTGGCCAACCTGATCAAACCAGGTGCCGACCCGCTTGATTCCAGTACCGGCGCGGGTGAAGAACGTAGCCGTGGTTGAGTCAGTGTCAGCGATGACTCGGCGGGCCGTACGGATCTGATTCCGCAGGTCGGCTATACGCCTCTGCTGGGCCCGAATGCTGTCCTGGATCCGGGCCCGCTCCTCGGCGGCCTGGCGCCGGATCTCGGCTATCTGAGCCTGTGTGGCTGCGCGTTGAGCAGCTACCTGCTGTCGCAGCGCCTCGCGCTGGGCCTGAAGCTGAAGGCGGGCCTGACGCTGCACTTCCTGAGTGCGCTGCCGCTCGGCACGCTCATGCGCCCTGCGGGCCTGCTCCTGGAGGCGGATACGCTCGCGCTCCAGGCGCTCGGCGGCCCGCTCCCGATCACGGGCAGCCTGCTCCTCCTGGCGCACGGTCTGAGCGAGGGCTCGACGCGTGGCCGCGGAGGTCTCAGACAGGAGTCGTTCCTTGCGCTCCTCGGCCTGCCGAAAGGCCCGGAAACGCTTGGTGACTTCGTCCCCGTATTCCTTCGTCAGCCGCTTCTCGATGCGCTTCAGCGTCTTCTCGGAGTCAAGGGCCTCGCCCTCAACCGCTTTGGCGCCCTTCTTAGCCTGTTTGGCTACCTCTCCGGGAAGCTGAGCCAGGCCCGACTTAGCCGCCTTAGATATCTCCTTGCCAGCAGCAGCACCAGCCTTCTGAAGCTCTGCGACGAGTTGCCGACGAAGCTTCGCCATGTCCTGTGCGGACAGCTTTGGTGAGACCTCGATGAGGCCTGTGCCTACTCGAATGGGGAGACGGCCCTCAGTAGCCATGAGACCTCCTACAGGCTATTCATGCGCCCAAAGAAGTCCGTGAGCTCTTGGCCCGAGGCAAACTCTTCTTCTCCAGCTGGCGCCTTCTTATCTGTTTCGGTGGCGCCAGGACGAGTGATCGGCTCTGGCATATCGAGATGGGCTCTGTCCTCGTCGCTGACATTGGCCGAGAGGAAGAGGAAGTTGTTCAGTTCGAGAGCATCGGAGGAACGGGCGAGAAGGTACGTCGTCTCGTCCCATTCGGCTCGTCCGTCGGCGGCCATCAGGAAGGACGAGCGACCGGGCTTGCGCATCAGGGACTTGATGAGCACGCCGACACGGCGAAGAGAGAGCCGCCCACGCCACAAGTCGAGAAGGTCAACGCCGAAGAACTCCAAAAGGTCGGCCTCTAGTTCAGCGTGATACGTCCTCACGGCATGGGCGACCGCAATCAGTTTCCCGTCTCGTCGTCTCCGCCCTGGGCCTCAGAGATGGCGTCGACCAGGGCGCCGAAATCACGGACCTTAGGCCGGGTGGCCTTGTAGGCCTGCCACTGCTCGTCACCGAGCATCAGCCGGATGGCCGTAACTTCGTCGTCCGTCTCCAGTAGCTCAAGTGGCATGTCAAGCGGGTGCGGCAGCTCGAAGGTGAGGCCGCGGTGCTCGAAGACGATCAGCCCCTCCGTGGCCTCGGCCTTGGCCGCATCAGCCGCAGCCGTGGTCTCCTTGGCCTTCTTGGCAGTCTTCTTGCTCGTGCTCATGTGTCTACTCCAGGGCATAAAAGAAGCCCCTCAGTGGGGCGTTAGGACGGGAAGGCTAAGAGGAGGTCTCAGGCAGTCTTCGTAATGTCATCGTTCGTGAGCACGTACCCAAGGTTGCCCTTGAAGTCCAGTGCTTCCATGGTGAGTTCGAACTTCCCGGCCTCGGTCCGGCTGAGCTGAATGGCTCCGCGGTCGGAGACGGTTACCCGAGGAATGACGCAGCGATAGAGAATGCCGCCCTGGTTCCAATCCACAACGAGACTGATTTCCGAGAAAGTTGGGTTGGAGGAGAGATCGAGGCGGTAGACGCCCGTCGGCTTGTTCTCCGCATTCATGACTTCGTACCACTGTGCTCCGAAGAACAATTCCGTGGTGAGTTCATTAGTCTCAATCAGCGTGGCCTTCACGGAGAAGGACGACGACGTGACGTTGTACAGGACCGGCACTGCGCTCTGCCAGGCGGGCACAGGCTGGCTCTCCACTGCGGGAGTGAGGGTGACACCGCTCTCGTCCGCATAGCCGAGGGCCTTATAGCCAGCCGGAGGCGTCTTACCGTCACCGAGGGCCGTCGGCGGGACGGTTCCGCCGGTGCCGCCCTCTACGGGGGCGGGGGCTATGTAGAGGGCGCCGTTCTTGGCGAATCTGATCTTCTTGGGGTCATTGGCCATGAAGCCTCCTGAGGGCATGAGAAAGGGCCCCAAGGAGGGGGCCATCGACGGAAGTTGATGTCAGTCAGTTGCAGTCAGATAGACGGCGACCTCCCCGCCGTACATGTGCTCGCGTGACTCGTCGTCCGGGTAGTACGACGGGGCCGCTATCTCCTCGACGTCGAGCACGGTCATGAGCGGCGCGGAGGCGGTGTAAGGGAGGTCTTCGAGGAAGGCTTCGCGGACGACCATCGCCAGATCGATGCACGCCTTCCTGTCGATCGCGTAGACCGAATACTCGACGTCGATACGGTCCATGCGATCCCGGACCAGGCGCAGGCCTCCGGAGTGCTCCAGATAGACCGTGGTGTCTCCTGCCGTATGCCGCTGCATGTCCCCCTTCGGGGCATCCTTCGGAATCCCGTGGACAACCTTGAGATAGGCAACGAGCCCTTGGATTACGTCGATTCTCATGGGATCCTCGACTTCATCAGAGCGGCCTTAAGGAACTTGCGGCCCGGATGGCGTCTGCCGGTCTTCGAGTTCCGGAATCCCTGGTCTTGCAGCATCGCGTGACGCACTCGGGGATTCTGCTCGACGACGACATTGCCGTACCAGCCTCGCCGGTCCCGGCGTACGTAGGCGTCGATGTTGTGTGTAATTGAGTTCCAGGACTGGCGACTTGCGTGCTTTCTCCGCGGGGCCTTTTTGACGGCTTCCGCTTTGATTCGGAGTGTGTGCAGAGCTACCAGGCGTCGCATGTCCCGGGATTGGAAGGCCTTGTCTTCCCAGCCGTCATTGATCTGGACTCGGACACGAGTCAGGGCACACACCTCCAGAGGGTCAGTCGGGTATGCCGACGAGAGGTCTGGGAATGTCGCTCAGGCTCTCCTTCGACCTCGTACCACCGGCCCTCGATGCGGAGCCGGTCTGTGTGCTCGACGACAGCGGAGAGGGGCAGGTAGAGCCTCAGCCGCTCTTGGGACACGTCCCGTGCTGGAGACGGATCCTCGTGCGTGGATGCGGGCTGGACGCTGGCGAGGCCGGACCAGACCATGACGGCCTGGTCCCAGTCCCGACGAGAGGTGTATGCCGTCTCCATGGTCGGCGCCCGCCAGACTTCGACGGGCGTCGTCATCGAGTACATGACGGCTCCGCTCTGCGGAGGGTGAGGGTTCCGAGGCCAGGACGGCGGTAGGGCCGGAGCCCGGCCCGTGCCGCGGAGCTGAGCGACTGCCCCGAGCTGCCGCCCGAGAAGGACACCTCGACCTCTCCAACACGCTCCCTCTCGATCCCGGGGGAGACGGCAAGCCAGCGAATGACCTCCGAGCAGACGACCGCAGTTAGCGAGGCCGGGGCCGTCGGATAGCCCCAAGAGGCCGTGACCGTGACCAGCTGCCCGAACCACCCGGCATCGCGCACCAGGACGCGGCCCTGAAGTGTCCAGTCGTTGAGGGCTTGGCCGTCCTGGTGGACGGCGCTGACGGTGAGGTAGGCGGTGTGCCGACGTGGGATACGGAGGACCGTGCCGCCCTGGGGCGTCAGCGTCAGGTCCTGATGCTCACGGCGGACTAGGTCGCGCGCACAGTGATCCTCTGCGAGCCCCGTGACGTCTCTCACAAAAGCTTCGATCCGGGCGCGCTCATCTGGGCTTATGGGTCGACCTAGCCGATCGGCCACATCGTTCAGGGACGCAAGCAGGCGATCAACTCCCTTGCTACTAGCTGGTGTTGGGTGGAGCTGGGATACGCTGTCGGGCGTCATCACGCACAGTGGACCTGGGGTAAAGGGGGCCGGACGCCTTGCCATCTCTTGCTGAGCGGTTACAGCGGCGATGCTCAATTTCGGCGCTCTTACCGCGACCAAGAATCGCGGGCATCGGTCGTTCAGAGATATGTGTGTGAGCGCTTATACCTGGCACCGATGTTCTGGATCTTCTCGGAAGGACCATCGTTGTCTGCTGAGTCACCGGCGGAACTACGCCGCCGTGTTTACGAGGTAGTGATCGTTATCCAGGTGTCCGTGATTTTTGGCTTCCTGGGGGGACTCGCACTGTGCGCGCTCGGCGCTAGCGCATTGACAGCCGTATGCGCTGGTGGCGCTGCCGTCGCCGGATGCTTTGGTATCGGTATGGCTGCCGTTACCTACATCAATAGGCAGAACGGCTAACGCTCAGGGGCGGCTCTTTCGGGGGCCGCCCCTTCGTCATGTCAGCCCGTCGGAGCCTTCTCCGTGATGCTGATCTTCAGCCCCCGAACAAAGGCCTCACCAATAGGAGTTCCGCGAACCGAGTAATCCGGGTCTTCCTTGACGGTGGCCAGGCCGTACATGGTGTCGAGGCCGACGGTGTCGGACTTTTTGCCGTAGTCGTAATCGATCAGCATACGGGTAGCAATTCCGTTGATGTTCTGAGTGGAGCCGGTTACGGCACCCATCGGAATCGCTGGGCAGGCGGAAGCAAGCAGCATCGCACTCTTGTGAAAGACGTACATCTCAAGACCGAACGAGTTGTGCGGGACAATGCTGAAAGTGTAGATCGTGCCAACAGTCGCCCTGCGAAGGGCGTTCGTGTCACCGCTATAGTCAACTGCAACAAACTCCGGGTCCTTGAGGAGGATCGCCTCTACCTCCGGACCACAGACGAGATAGCGCTCAGAAACGGGAACACCCGCGATGTTCAGGGCCATACGCGCATCAACGAGGGCGGTACGAATCCCGAGGGCCCGCTGAGTCATGGTCGCCGCGGTGCCGTCCTGAGTCGGAATCGTCACCGCTATGTCACCGCCAATGGCCTTAGCCTGTGCGGCAGTCAGCCCGGTGCGGTTCACATTCTGCTTGATGAATGCAGCCGTGGTGTCGTCGAAATACTCGGCGAAACCGCGAGTCAGCTTGGACAGCACCTGAGACCCGAACTTCTTCAGATCGAAGGCGACCTGTTCCATGCTCAGCGACGTGCCATTCTGCGCCAAGGTCGTGAGCTGGACTGGAAACCTGGACTCATTGATGAAGCCGTTCGGCGCCCGGCGGTCCGCAGTCGGAAGGGGACGATCCGAGGCAGCAGCGAACTTGTTCTTATCACCCTTGGTCGGGTTATCAATCGGAGCGGAGATTCCCGAAGCCTGGACAGGGATACCACGCGACTCACGATTGACGTTGATCACGTCACCGATGCCGCCACGGAAGTTGAGTTCGGAGTATCGGGCGGGGATACCGCCGAGGGTGAGCTGACGGTCAAGCAGACCAAGCGCAGCAATGGTCACCTGGACCGGGTCCAAGTTGAAATGGTGCGTAGTCATTGGAGCCATAGGCGAACCTCCAAAAGGGCATGAAAAAGGCCCCCAAGGAGGGGGCTCGAACTAAGGAAGGGAGAGCGGATCAGATAATGGAGTTGCCTGCGATCAAGTCAGCAAGGGCCTCGGGGTCCATGTTTGCCATCGAGGCGCCACCGCCGGGGCTCACCTGAGTCCCGCCTAGCTGCGGAAAGGCCGGACGGCTCTTGGGGAGCGAGGTCACGAACTTCTGGATCGCCTCGGTGTCGGGCCTGCCGTCCTCACCGGCGAATCGGTCAAGCGCCAGGTACTCAGGGTTCGGCAGCTCCACGCCCTCAGTGGTCGCCTGGAGGCGGAGGGCGGTGTTGATCAGCTCCGGCCCAAGCTGGCTCAGCACCTCACCGCGGGCGGCCTGGGCAGCCTGCTCGGCGGCAGACGCCTGGGAGGCCTGGGCCTCAGTGGCTGCCCGCTGCCATCTGTCGCGCTCGGCCAGGAGCTCGTCATAGGTGAGCGGCTGCGGAGGCGTAGGAGGCGCGGAGGGGGCCGGGGGAGTAGAGGGGGAAGGCGGGACAGGTGCAGTCGGCTCCGGGGCCGGAGTCTCGGTCTCTTCGGACATGTCAGCTCCATACGTGTTCTAGGCAGGCTCGTGAATTCTCCGGTTACCGTTACCAGAGTTTCCCTGCGGTGGTTTTGGTGTTGATTCCTGCTGAGGCTGCGGCATGAGGCGCTGCACTTCCGCGGCTGCCCGAGCGTCTTCCAAGCGCATCGCGCGGAAAGTCGCGATCTGGGTAGCGGAGTAGCCAGCTTCTTCCCAGAGGACTTGCTCAGGCACGTTCAATTGCTTCTGCTTCAGCAGAGCATCGATATGCTGCGCTTCAGTCCGGTACTCGGGATCCTTCCATCGAGTCTCCATGGCGTACGCGTCCTGACGCTTGTCCTGCTTCACTGCGAAGCAGAGGCGGATAACTCGTTCCCAGCTTTCCCCAAGGGGATCCATGAACTCCCGCACCTTGGCGATGAGCCCGGCTTCCGCAGACAGGTTGGATTCACCTGAGGGGGCGCTGGCGCCGTTGTTGACCAGGAAATACGTGCTGGGCACCTTCGAGATGCTGGCCATGTGCTGTACCAGCATATCCGTCAAAGAGACATAGTTAGACAGGTCGGCAGCAGGCATGGAACCGAAACGTGCATTGGGATCCTCGGCCTGGAGAAGCTTGTCAGCGCCAATATCGAAAGGCTCAACAGGATTACCCTGTGCGTCCTCCACGATGTCCAAACCGGTAACCCACCTTTGCGGGAAAGCCGCCGCTTCAGACGTCGTGAGAGCGTCACTGACGGTCTTATTGATCGCGTCCTGAATGGGCACGACGTTGGCCAGGTCCGAGACGGGATCGGCCAGAAGGCGCGGCTTCGACTCGAACGGTACGACGGGGACCACGCCGAGGGGGTTCGGGTAGATGATGCCTAGGTGCCATTCGGCCATGCCCCACGGCACCTCGTATACGTAGCGCTCGGTCCAGAGCGTGACCAGCTGGCGGCCCCAGTCGTCGACCTCGAACCGCGCCGCGGCCTCCAGCTCGGTCAACGACCCGGCCTTGTAGCAGACGGCCATCCGCTCAGACGACACAGGCGTGATGGTCGGCTCACCAGCTGCGTCAGCCCAGACGAGCACGTAGGCCGAGCCCCGAATCAGCGTGTCCAGATGGACCGCCCCAGAGAACGCGTCCATGCGGTTCCGCTGCCAGAAGTCGCGGGAATCGCGGTCAGTTCCCGGGGCATCGGGGAGGCGGAAGGAGTCGACGTGCAGGCGTTCGGCTGAGGCATCCACGATCATGCCGCAGAAGTTGTCACGCCACTGTGCGAACACCTCGCTGAATGCGTGGCGATAGCGCATCTGGGAGAAGGCGAGTTTTTGCTGTTCGCCCTCGTAATACTTGACGTACCGAGCGGCTGGAGAGTGGGGGCCCGGTAGCTTGCTGTGCAAGTACATCAGCCACTGCTCGGGAGTCTCCGGCTTTCCTATGAACGGGCCAAGCCCGCCTGGATTTACGACCAATGGGCCTCCTATCAGAAGCCCACGACACGGCTCCGACGCTGATTGAGTCGACCGTCCGCTATCGCGTCGGCCCTAGCCTCCATACCGATGATGGCCGCCACCGCGGCATCAATCTTCCGCTTCGAGCGTGGGCTGTCCTTCGTAATCAGAATCCCTTGAGGGACTTCGCGGGTAACAGCATTGAGAACATGCCGAGTTAGGCGATAGTCGCCGTCATGCTTCAGATCTCCGACCATGGCTGCGGTACGGAAACGCTCAGTGGCAGCGGCCATGCGCGTGGGCTTGTTGGTCCAGAACTCATAAACTGTGTCTTCCCCGTGCTCCAACGCCCAACGACCGATGTTCTCTTGCCAATACGGCGGGTCGGCGTACATCCAGGCGACTCGGTAAGCCTTGAAGGCCTGGGCTACGGCAGCCTCAACCGCCAGAACGTCAACTTCCCAATCATCGGGTGCCTTCTCTGGGCGCTCCCAGAGGCCGAGGATGAAGACCTTGGCATCCCGTAGGCGGACTCCGCACAAGGCTGTTGAGTCACCGCGGATCGAGCCATCGAATCCGACGGCTATCAGGTCGCCGGGCAGGATCGGATCGTCCTCGTCCAGGCAGGCGTCCCACTCCGTCTTGGACATCCAGCCATCGGAACTCTCGGCAATGGCGTTGAAGTAGAAGCGGAGGTACGTACTGTCCGGCGTTGTCCGGTCGTACAGGATCGTCCGAGTGAGGCCGTCGATGTCGGCCCAACTCGCGTCCCCGTACGCCTCGATGAGGGCGGCGCGTACCTTGGCCTCGTCCCGCAGGTCGTCGAGAGCAATCGAGCCTTCGAGACAGTCATAGAGCCAGTGGCCCTGTGCCACCATCTCGGACTCATGGATGATCTGCGCAACGCTGTCTTCGTTGGGATTGTAGGCATTGGTCGTTGAGACCCAACGGGAACCAGCCTTCGCGGTCTTCTCGATATTCCGCTTCAAGGTCTGGAAGAATTCCGGGCCTCCTGTCGAACCCACCCAATGGTGGCATTCGTCCATGAGGCAAAAAGATGGTCGATTTCCTTCGTTGGTGCGGCCCGCGGTGGCCTTCGGCTTGATGCTGCCAGGCTTACCGCTCTTGAACTGCACGACGGTCTTGCCGATGTCCAGACCGTACGCAGACTCAGCAGGCGACTCGGACAGCATCGCCCTGCACATATCAATTGTCTGTTCGGTCTGGTCCAGCGCCGTGGCGCCGACCTGGACGACGGGCAGCGGGACCGGCTTGCCTACCGGCAGGCCGTAGGCGTCGAAGTGCGAGAAACGACAGGGGCCCAGGAACTCGACGATGGCGAGGGCGGCGAGCAATGGAGTCTTGCTAAGCCCCAGCCTTTCGCTCGTCGGAGCGTTGCGGCTGAGTAGGCCCACCTCCCGTCAGGTCGGATGCTGTAGAACCACAGCACAAACCTCAACTGCTCGGGGGTGAACTGCCAGGGCTCACCGGCTCGATCACCATCAGGCTGGACGATGTACCTGGAGCACCACCGAATGATCTGATAGCCCAACGTCTCAGTGGGCTTGGGAACTCCGGCTGGGAGATTGCCAGTTTGAGACAAACGACCACCCCCGGCCTAGTCCGGTGGTAGCGTCCCCACCATGAGTCAAACAGGTTCTTCAGAACTGCCAACCTATTGCCCTCGCTGCGGAAGCGTCTTCGAGCAATTCGTAGGCGATATCGGGGCGAGCTCTCGAATGAGTGTTGAGCGCGACATCAAGATCTGTGGGCCGTGCGGAGAGGACGAAGCTGTTCGGTATGCGCTCGGCCTGGCGCCGGTCCCCCCAGCTGAGTGGCCAGTGCGAGAGTGGCATAAGTGGGACGAGGTGCCGAAGGCCACCGGCGTCTGACCCCTATAGCTCCGCGGCGAGCGCGACTTCAAGGGCTAAGATCCGCCGTTCAGAAGTTTGTACAGTTCCTCGTCGAGGCCTACTTCTGTGGGCACCAGATCGCTTTGGTGAGGGTCAGGTGCCCCGGGAGCCGGCCCAGCCATTCCAGACGAATCATCGGGCTCGACGATGGTCATTCGAAGCCGTGCCCGGTCCTCAACTGTCGCGCCCCACTTGGCAGTTCGCTGCCTGATCTCTCCGGCCAACTTCATGTCACCTTGAAAGAGGCCGTCCACGAGCTTCGTCGTCAGCTCCAGCTCAGCCCAGTCGGTCTCAGTCCATGCGGCTGTCTGGGGCGCTGTGCTCCAGGTTTTCCAGAAGCGGCGGGCGCCGGTGGTCTTGATCCCGAGGGCCTTGGGCAGCTCCCGGCCGGGCTGAGGCTCGGCGGGGAGCTGCTGCGCGTGGGGATGGACGTTGCGCCTCTGAGAGTTGGGCTTCGGCGCAGGCCCTCGTGTCACAGTCGCACCTCTGGCAGGCCCTCGTACGCATCGAGGTCGCCCAGGTCCTCAAGCTCGAACAGGGCCTCCTGATGCCAGTCCCGTTTGGCGCGGGCCCTGGAGGGCCCGGGTGCTGACGCGAGGTGTTCCGCGGCCTGGTCCTGGTGCTCGTCGTACGTCACTGCTCTCCCGGATGTGGGCATGAAGAAGGGCCCCACTGCTGCGGGGCCCGGTTGGTTGGTCTGGTCGGCGAGTCTCGAACTCGCGGCCTCCTGGTCCCAAACCAGGCGCTCTACCGACTGAGCTACGACCAGCTGAGGGGCAGCGGTTGACCAGGGCGGCCGTCAGCCTTGATGCCGCTCGCCCCGCTGCTAGATACTCCTTGCGAGGTGTCCCGGCCGTCCGGGGCCGAGATACACAACTGAAGACAGGTGAATGTTTTGATGTCCTGTCATGTGCTGAAGAGCTAGATCAGCTATGGGAGCTGCCGTCATTGAGTGGGTTGCAAAAACCCCGTACCCGACGGTCGCTCTCTGGATAGGGAGCTTCGTAGCTGTACTGCTCGTGCTCGACGTCCTGACCTACCTGGGTGCCAAAATGGCACGGCGGGACGGTCTTCCGCACGGCGAGGCTCGCTTAAGGTTGATCAGACTTCAGATTCGCTGGGGGGATACGGCAGAGGACAGCCAAGAACAACAGGCTGGAGCTGCCGAAAATTCCTCCACTACCCGACTTCCATAGGCGAAGGGATTCAAGGTCCCGTTGAGATCGGGGGATGCACATGATGTTGACTGCGCGCAGTTCCAGGTGCTGAGAGGCGCGCGCGGCGGTTGTGGGGGCATTGTGTCCCCACGCAATCCAGGCCGACAAGGTCGGGATGATCGCCAGAAAGAACGGGGCCCGTCCTTCATGCGAATGAGGGGCGGGCCCCGATGCTTTTGGTTGTGGATATTGGGGCGCGCTATGGGATTCGAACCCGCGTCGCCTCCCTGAAGGGGAGGGGTCCTAGACCACTAGACGAAACGCGCATTCCCTCCGTCCCCTGATCAGGGGGAGTTTCGGGAATAGGGGAGCTACCCCACAGTCGGCCCCGACGGATTTGAACCGTCGCCCTCCGGGATGTCACTCCGGCGCTCTGCACTGCTGAGCTAGGGGTCGTCGGACCCCGCGGGGGGCCTCAGGTCTTGTTGTGACGATCTTGTGCAGTCTTGGCCTGGTGGCAGCCCCGGCACACAGTTTGAGCGTTGTCGAGGGTCGAGGTGCCTCCGCGGGCGACAGGGATGATGTGATCGACCTCCAAGCCCTCACGGGCCCCGCAGGACACGCAGGCGAAGCCGTCGCGGACCAGGGCCCGAGGCCTGATCAGACGTTCCCAGGCGGAGTCTCGGGCTCGGTTCCTCGCGCTCTTGGTCTCCCAGGCGGGAGGGGCATGGGCGGCACAACGCCCCCGATACACCACGCGATCCGTACACCGTACGTGGTAGCAGACCTGTGCGGCTCGTGGCATCGTGACCTCCGAGCCTGATCGACTGTGCGGCCCCGGCGGATACTGATCTGGCGCCGGGGCCGCCCTCTGGACCATCTACCTAGGCCAACAGGTGATCACCAGGTAGATCTACAGAGACATCTATTAATTAGTTGATTATTGATTGATTCTCTTTAGTTAAGAGAAGGGAGTTCAACTGTTTAGTTGATTGATCGGTAAGGCTCGACTGGTCAACTTCAATGTCTTTACTCTTGCTTTCATTTACTACGTACGTGTCCGCTGAGGGGCACCGGGACACCGGGGGGTAGCTTTGTGGGGTAGGTCACACTGGGGATCGGTGCTGGCCTGGGCCGCCTTGCCGCAGGTGGGTGGCGTGGCTAGGGTCCATCGGGTGTGGAGACGTGGCGCCTCGGTCCTTGGGAGACTTGGTTCATGAGTAAGTTGCCCACTAGTGATCATGAGCTGTTGGTCTACCTTCTGGCTGATGAAACCCAAGCCCAGATAGGCAGCCGTTTTGGGGCTTCGCAGCAGGCGGTTGCAGAGCGCCTTAAGAATATGAGAATCCACACGAATGGACCTAATTCGGATTCGAATAGGGCGCTTCCTTGGCCTATTGATGGTCACCCGCAGAGGTCTCGGTTTGTGTCGCGTGCGCCCTTCAGGGGGCTGCGAGCCTTCCTGTTGCTGCAAGGGGGGCAAAAAGTCACTGATAACGCAATGGTGTACTTTAGGGCCTTCGTTGGGCACATAGAAAGTGGTGAGGTGCTTGCATTCGATGACGAACGGGGGTTCTACTACACGCCGCGCACTACGGAAGACGGCGACCTCGTCATTCGTTGGCCTGATGGCGCAAGGCCGCTGAGGGAGTTGGACAAGCTCACCTTCGACCGGCACCGGCTCGCTCAGCTAGGTGAACGTTTCCTTTAGTGCCGTTCATGTTTCATGAAATAGCCACGATCTGCTGAACCGCCCCACCATGCATAAACGCCCTCGATAGACGGGACGTCCAGGACCTCGCGAAGTCGCGCAAGGTGGTTCTCTACCGTTCTCTTGCTGACGCTGAGGTCAGAGGCGATAGCCTCGTAGGATTTTCCGTGCGCACACTTAAGATAGAGAATCCTTCGCTGCTTCTCATTCGTCGCCATCCCATCTTGGTTACTGCGTTTCCCTCCAAGCCAAGGTGATGACTCCTCCCACATGACAAAGAAGATCTCTCGCAGAACGGCAACGATGGGCTGATCTGTGATGTACCAAACGTATTCCTGCCCCGTGTTCCGCGGGCGGACAAAGGCGCAGCGGCCATCGAAGAGCACCATTTGAATGATGCCTTCAGGTTCTCGGGTGCGCACCTCAGCGCCGAGACCGCTCACGGAGGTCGCCCACTCCCGCTCGGCTTCACGTGCGCGCGCACCACTGGGATAGATCGTCTTCAGGGCAGCGCCGCGGCGGATAAGCATCTCCTCCTGCGTCAGCGACCGCCGCAGACGCTTAGGGTCACGAACGTCCGGGTGGGCCGTCAGCACCTCTTCCGTGCTTGCCTCTGCGACGGCAGCCACTCGGGCGCTCACTTCGCTGGAAGTCAACAACTCACTCCCATTGGCGGAAAACCAGCTCCCTTGTCGATGGAGCGGGACTAGCTCCCGAAGGGCGCTCGGCAGTTTGGCAAGGCGTTGCAGCGAGGCGACTGTCCGGCTGACTTCTGCCTCTACGTGACGAGCGGCGGCATGAAACGGGTCCTGGGGACTCAGCCGCCCGGGGCGCTGCGCGTCAGGCGTGACCAGGCCGTACGCCTCCAGCTCCGCCAGTGCTGGGTGATCGGACGGAACGTCCCTCCCCGAAGCGATCTCGGCGTAGAGAAGCACGGCCTCTGGCGAGACGCCTCGATCTCCGCTGTCGTAGTTGTCCATTTGACCCCCCTTTGCGCTGCGGGTCTCCGCACCCTGCGTCATCCCGTACCGGAATCCCCTTGCCGTTCGCTCGTGCCACAGGCACATTCAGCACTGGCCGGTACACAGTACGTACGGTGAGTCACGGTGGCTAGGGTCGCACGTAGGTTCGATGCCTTCGAGGTCGCCCGCCTGGCGCAGGCTCCTGACCCAAGCGGGCCAGGAGCGCGACCAGTTGGCGCGGGCCGTCCGTCACGGCGCGTCAGCGCCTGGGGCTGGTACCGGTTCATGATCACCACTAGAGGGAGAGACGAAATGATCAACGCTCAAGCGATACGGAAGACGATCGGACTGGCGTTCGCGGTTGCGGCCGCCGTTACGGCCTTGGCTGCGGCTCCGGCCGTTCTGATGGCTGAAGACTCCGCAGGGGGAGGCGGGTCGGCGCAAACGTCCGAGTCGTCCACGGCGGACTCTGGGGCTACGGAGCTAGGCGCGCGGAGCGCCATGGGCGACATCAACATCTAGAGATCCCTGCCCGGAGAACCATCGGATCTCCGGGCAGTTCAGGCAGCGAGATGGGGGCCTTGATTTGCTGGAGCGCGCGAACGCGCGGCGGTGAGCGAACGTGGGTGTGGGGATGGCTAGGGGCGGGGGCAGAAGTGCGCCGAAGTCAGGTGCCGGGCTGGCTGAGGTTCGGTCCGCGGGGGTCGCAGAAGTGTGTGAGGTGTATGCCTCTGACGCACTGCTCGTAAATCAGGTGACAACTCGACAGGGGGGCGTCTATTACATGTTGGTGGCAGGCGACGGCATGCCGCACGAAGATGAAGGGGCGGCTCAGGCGATCACCGGCGGAGGCACCGGTAGACCATGGCGGAATAGGATTGTTCACGCTGCCACATTCGAACGACCTCACCCCGGGCTGTTGCGCTCTAAGTCATTCACTGTGTATACGGTGGCATCAGTTTGCTGATAAAGATCACACGGAGGGGTATGACAGGCCATGCAGATGTATTCGACATTCCGAGGTCTCCGAGTCAGGCAGAGCAGTACCTGAAATGCCCGGAGCAGTACCGTCTTCGGCGAGTGGTTCGAGTTGAACCCCGACCGGCGGCCTGGTCCCATCAAGGAAGCGCGTTCCATTCTGCTATCGAGGCCTTCGAGCTGGGTGGGCGTAAATCATCAGCTCGCGAGGTGCAAGAGGTCTTTGGGCGCGAGTACTCCAGACTCACGAAATCGGCTTTGAATAAGGAACCCAACCTAGATCGGTGGATGACTGCTGGCCCCCCTGGTGGTGCAGATATCGAAAACCGATATCGTCTTGGCCTGAAGCAGACGGAAAGCTATGTCCAGTGGTCTCGGGGGCAGGGGCCTCGGATATGGCAGGGGGCCGATGGGGCGCCTGGCGTTGAGCTGGATTTGGCACATGAAATCTGTGGCGTGAAGGTTAGGGGGATTATTGATCAGCTCATTGTGGAGGCCGACGGTTCAGCGAGAATTCGGGATCTAAAGACGGGTAGCTCTCGCTCGAAGTTTCAGCTAGAAACATATGCTGTCTTGGTCAGAAAGGCTCTGGGGGTAGAAACCAACGGTGGGGATTGGTATATGGCCAAGACGGGGAGACTGTCCCGGAGGGTCGACCTGTCACATGCGACAGAGGAGGCGGTTGGGAGCGCCTACGCTGAGTTGGATCGAGGGATAAAGGCGGGGGAGTTCCCGGCGCGGCCCGGCTTTCATTGCAGGTTCTGTGATGTATCACATGCATGCAACTATGCGAGACGGTGAGCGGTGTATTTCGATCTAAGCGAGCCCTGAGGGGCCTATTTTTTTATCCAAAAACTTGTGTTTCGAAGACGGGGGTGAGTAGTGTTCACACTGTTCCAGTCGGCAGACATCAAGGGGGCCGGGGGCGAGCCGATCCCGCACCCGTTCAAGTCGTTGAGTCGCTTGGAGGTCGAGTTTCGGCGGGGCGAATTCTCGCTCGTGGTGGCGGGGCCTGGTACAGGTAAGTCGCTGCTGGCCGCGAACCTGGCGATGCGGGGCGGTATGCCAGTCCTGTACTTCTCGGCCGACTCCAGCGCAGCAACGCAGATTTCCAGGGCCGCGGCCATCATCACCGGGGCGGACGTGAGGGAGATTAAGGCCGCGCTGGCCGCTGGGCGCAACTCGCTCTTCGAGGGGAAGTTGGGAAAGCGGTGGTGGATCCGTATGAATTACGACGCACAGCCGACACCAAAATCCATGGAGCTTGACCTTCTCGGCTACCTGGAGGTACTGGGTACCTCAGCCCACTTGATATGCGTCGACAACGTTACGAATGTTGACTACGGCAATGTGCGAGACGCTGAGAGTTACACATTCGGGCTGGAAGCGCTTTGCGAGTACCTGTCGGATATGGCTCGATCGACGAATGCACATGTGCTAGGGATGCACCACACCACGGGGGAACATTCTGACGGCACGAGCCCGATCCCGCTAAGTGGAGTGAAAGGGAAAGTCTCACGGGTTCCATCTCTCATCTTGACAATGCACAAGGAGGATGACGGGGTTGGAGGGCGGATTCTGAACATCTCTCCAGTGAAGAATCGTGAGGGCTTCGCAGATCCGAGCGGCAGGACATTTGCAAGCTTCCGGCTCAACAGCAGCAATTTGCGCCTGGAGGAGCTAGACGGCGGTTTCGAGTTCGATTCGATCAGCTGAAGGACAGCCCAGGGAGGGGCGGCATGACGCAGATGCGAAGCATGGTCAGTGGGGGATTTGTAGTCGAGCGGGAGTTTGGTTTTCACTTGGAATCCCGGTTTCCGGGCATCGACCTGTCAGACGTGGACACGAGCGGGTTGGCCCTCGTTGTCCGAGTCGGAGACCCCCGCAAGCTGAATGTGTGGAAGCTCGGACGATTGCTCATCGGGGCTGCCAGCGGAGGCGTCAAGACGGCTGTAGTCGTGCGGCCAGGATGCGAGCCGGTTGCTCTTCCCGTCTTCGCCCTGTGGATGCATGTGGACGCGAGCCAGGAGGAGCGGGCCCAGCTCCAGGCTGAGTACCGCGTCCGGCTGGCGGCCTAGTGGCCCCTGCCCGTAAGGGATACCGAAAGTGCACCAAGTGCGGTAAGAACCGAGCGGAGCGGTTCTACACTCCGCGGGGCCGAGTCTGCCTCAATTGCCGAAAGGCGAGTCGGCGATCATCTGCCCGCAATGCGCGAGTCCGAAAGACCTACGGTCTGTCTGCTGACGACTACGAGCAGATCCTGAAGTTCCAAGGTGGCCGCTGCGCTATCTGCCGGGAGACTCGGCGAACCAATCTCGCCGTCGATCACTGCCACAAGACGAATGCAGTGCGAGGCCTCCTTTGTGCCCGCTGCAATGGGACTCTCCTAGCTCGCGGAGCGCGGGACCGTGCCGATGTTCTGCGTCGAGCAGCGGACTACCTAGAGCAATATCCCGCCTGGGAAGCCCTGGGCGAGCCGAGATACACGCCTGAAGGAGAATCAAATGGCTGACGCTAAGCGTACGACTGTGATGAAGCTTGAGGAAGTCGAGGGCGTAGCTCTGACGCTCACCATGGAAGAGGTGGCGGTTCTGCGCGCAGTTCTGGGCCGAGTGGGCGGATCGGTGCAGCGCAGCCCTCGAAAGCACGTTGACGCGATCCGTAAGACTCTGGACGAAGTAGTTCCCTCGTTTTACCCGCAGGAAGGGGACCCGACCCATCTCCTCACGGGCACCCTTCGATTCTCTGAGGCGCGGAAGTTTGTCACGGGAATGTCCTTCTAATGGCCAGCGACGAACAGATGAGTAGGGGATCCCACACGAGGCGTTGGCGTGGTGACCGCGCCACCTGGATCAACTCGTACCGCAAGTACGACTTCCCGGTGACGACATACAAGGTCGGGCCTGATGGCAGACGACAGGTCATCAAAACCACCGATCGCTAGAGTCCTAGCCCACTACTACGGGCTCACGCTGACGGCAACGAGGGGGCGGGTGAAAATTGCTTGCCCCCTCCCGTCACATCTGGACTCGAATCCATCTGCGTCTGTCGACCTCGATAAGAATCGCTGGAATTGCTTTGCCTGCAACCTCAGCGAAGACAGCTACGACGTAATCATGCGGGAGGAGGGGGTTCGTTTCGCTGACGCCCAAGAACGCGCACGTGCCGGGCTCGGATTTGGCAGCCCGGACGTATCACGAGCAGTACCGGGGGAGCCCGGCAGAGGAATACATCAAGGCGAGGGGGCTCGGAGAGGCAGCCGACCAGTTCGGCCTCGGCTACGTCGGTTCGGCGATACCTGGTCATGAGCGGTACCGGGGATACCTCGCCATCCCGTACCTGAGGCCCGCAGGGGGCGAAGACGGGGTTGCGACCGTCCGGTACCGCTGTATCGCCGATGAGTGCGTACGAGCCCCTGACGGCGGCCTCCTGGTCCTCCAGGCCGAGAAGGAGCAGCACCAGGGCCACGGCAAGTACCTGACGCTGCCGGGCGACCTACCGCGGCTGTTCAACACGCAGGCCTTGATCGAGCCGACGCCCACGATGGTCGTCGTTGAGGGCGAGCTGGACGCCATGACGTGGGCCCTGGTGGGCGTGCCCGCAGTGGCAGCGCCCGGCACCGGGACATGGGCGGCCTACTGGACAGGGCCGCTCCGCGGCTACCGCACCGTCTACCTCATCGCCGAGGACGGCCCCGGCCTGACGTTCATGGACAGCATCGCTGCCGACCTCCCGAATTCCCGGGTCATCACCATGCCGGGAGATCTGGATAGTAACGCGACATTCCTCAAATCGGGCCGAGCGGCCCTGTTGGAAAGGATCGGCCATTGAGCGAAACAGATGAGCGACTTCTTGAGGCGCTGCGCAGTGTGGTGAAGGAGTCCCCGGATCGGATCTACGCCAAGCCGGAGCACATGCCGGGTGGCGAAACGTATTCCTGCTTCTACGTGCACTCGACTGAAGACGGCGACCCGAGCGAGCCGGGATGTCTGGTGGGCGCCGTCCTTCATCGGCTTGGGATCTCTCTGGAAGATATCGCGCGATATGAGGGTGAGGGTGCAGCCGTGCCGCTACTCCAATTCTTCGATGATATTTCGATTTCCGCTACCAATACGTTCGTCAGCGTTCAGGGTCTTCAGGATGACGGCGTGTCATGGGGAGAGGCCTATCGGCAAACCACAGGGGAGGATGCTTGAAGCGAATCGTAGTCATCAGCGACACTCAGATTCCGTATCACGATCCACGGTATCTGAAGAACGTAGTTGAGTTCATTGGCAGTTACCAGCCTGACGAGCTGTACCAGATCGGTGACCTCTGCGATTACCCCACGCCGTCGAGGTGGAGTGAGGGCACACGCCGAGAGTACGAACAGCGCGTAAAGGCCGACTCCGAGGCGACGAAGCGGGTATTCCTCGACCCCATCAGGAGCGTCTACGACGGCCCGTTCGGGATCCTGGAGGGCAATCACGACCTGAGACCGCGGGTCTACCTCTCCTCGAAGGCCCCGGCACTGGCGGAGTACGCCATCGACTTCCACTTTGCCAAGCTCTTGGATTTCGACGGCTTCAGCGTGAGCCTCGTGCCGCCCTTCCATCAGGTGGGCCCTGACACCGTGCTCCTGCACGGCCACGAGGTGAAGGGCCTCAGCCAGGAGGCAGGTCGCACAGCTCTACGGCACGCACTCAAGGCCGGGGTCAACGTGATCATGGGGCACACACATCGGCTCGGCGTCGTGCGGGCCGGGACGGGCTACGAGGGCGGCAAGCGAACTGTCCGCTGGGGGATGGAGGTCGGCCACCTCATGGCGCCCTCCAAGGCCTCATACCTAGGCCCTGGTGGCGTCGCCAACTGGCAAACGGGCTTCGGAATCCTGTACGTCGATGACGTTCAGGTCGCCCCGCAGTGCATCGACATCGCGGCCGACGGCTCGTTCATCGTCGAGGGCGAGTCGTACGGCCGCGTTGCCCGAGCTGCTAATGGCCGATTCGTCAGCAGGAGCGGCCGGTGATCGTCATCGACTGGGCATGGGTAGCCTCGATCGCTGACAAGGTAGCCCGCTCAACAGCCGCCTCCTGGCCCATCGTTGAGAAAGACGACGTGAAGCAAGAGATTCTGTTGCATGCGTATGAGCGTCGTCCTTTGATTGAGGAGAACTATACGGAGGAATTCCTCTGGAAGTTCTCGCGCACAGCCGCTAAGCAGTACGCCTCAAAGGTGCGAGACGCACGGGATGTTGAGGATGACCGGTACTACTACACGCCGCCTGAGGCTCGCGCGATTCTGGAAACCTTCGTCTACACCGATTCCGAACTGTCCGCATCCCTGGGCAAGAAGGATGACCTGCTGAAGTGCCGGATCACTGACAACGTGGTGAGCGCCCGCATGGACGCCACCAACGCCATCAACAAGCTCCCCAAGGCCACGCGAGAAGTACTGATGCGCCGCTACGTCTACGGTCTGCCTCCGGCAGACGACTCGGAGCGCAGGGCGGCGAATAGGGCGGTTGACGCATTGGCCCGACAAATGAACCGAGACATACGTAGTCGATAGAAGGAGACCAGTTTGACGTATCAGAGCCCGTTCGATGGCCCCTCCCCGTGGGGCGAGACCGACAACGCCAAGCCGAAGGAGGCCGGAGACGCCCCAGCCTCGCCTACGGAGACCTCGGCGCAGCGCCCATTCGAAATCGGCATCACCCTCAAGGCCGCCGCAGGGTTCGAGGCCGAATGGCTCACGCCTCGTGTGTACGGCTGGACCGCTGCTGAGGCAGCCCGGAGCGTGGTCGAGTTGGTGAAGGCCCTCGCGGAGTACCAGGTGATTCAGGCGGTGTCCGCGGCGGCGACCAAGATGCGAGAGACACACGCCGCTGGCGGAGCGGCCCCGGCCGCAGTCACACCCAAGACGTTCGAGAACGGCCGCGTTGTGGCGGCTCCCCAGGCCCAGAGCGCGCCTCCAGGGCCGCCGTGCAAGTGCGGTGCGCCATCGGCCTACACAGAGTGGGGACAGTCCCGATACAACCCCGGCCAGCCGAACCGCGCCTACAAGTGCGCCAAGAAGGTTGCTGATTATCGAGACCCGGCCGGATGCGACTTCATTCAGTGGGTCAAGTAGCTTGATTGTTGATTGAGGTGGGGGGCCGGGATTCTCGGCCCCCTTTCTCATGAGAGGGGGCTATCTGAAGGTCATCACCTACACCCTCAAGCGGCAGCGTATCCGCATCAACGTCGTCCAGACTGAGCAAGACCTCGCCGGTTTCTACGAGTTCGTCAGCAGTAACCCCGTGATGGGCTTCGACACCGAGACGACAGGGCTCGACTGGTGGAACGCCGGAGACGGCTTCCGCTGCCGCCTCGTCCAGTTCGGCAACGCCGACGAAGCGTGGGTCATACCCGTCGAGTTGGGGGCTCCGTACGTCGATGCTGTCACCTGGGCCGTGCACAAGGCGGAGCGGCTAGCAGCCCACAACCGCGGCTTCGACATCCACGTATTGGAGTCCTGTTTCGGAATCTCCGCGGAAGTGCTCGTACGCAAGACTTTCTGCACGAAGACCCTCGCCCATCTCGTCGATTCCCGTGCCCGCAAAGAAGGTGGACCTGGGCTCAAGCTCGAAGAGCTTGTACCGCACTACATCTGTGCGGAGACGGGCGAGAAGGTCAAGAAGTCCATGACCGAGATCGCTCGCCGGTACAAGGTCAAGAAGACGGAAATCTGGTCCGTTGTCGAGTTGTTCGATGATGAGTTTTCGCTCTACGCAGGCATGGATCCGGTATTCGCCTTCCGGCTGCTGAACATCCTGCTCCCGAAGATTCCGGCTCGTTCGAGACGGCAAGGCCTTATCGGATGGGAGCACCGACTTCACTGGGTCACGTACCAGATGGAGCGGACTGGCTACCTCGTCGATGAGGAGTACACCCGGCAACGAATCGATGAGCTGACCAAGGAGGAGGCTGATTGGAAGGCTGTCGCGGCTCAGTATGGTGTCGACAGCATTGGGTCTACGCCTCAGCTCGTCGAGGCCTTCACCGGCCTGGGCTTCAAGCTGACCAAGCGTACGAAGCCGAGTAAGAACCACCCCGAAGGCCAATGGTCTATGGATGACTCGGTTCTGAAGGGGATCGATCACCCGCTCTCCGAGGCAATCATCAAGGCGAAGGCCGCGCATAAGAAGCGGACGACGTGGTTTGAGGCTGCTCTAAAAGGCCGGGACAAGAATGGTCGGGTACACGTAACCATCAATTCGTGCCAAGCCAGATCGGCGCGGATGACGGTTACGGGGGCGATAGCCGCTCAGACGCTTCCTGCGGGGACGGGCTACGTGCGTCATTCCTTTCTTGCGGAAGAGGGGCATGTGACGGTCACCGTCGATTACGCCTCCATGGAGTTGATGTTCCTCGCCGCAGACTCCGGCGATCGACGGATGTTGCAGGCCTACAAGCAAGGCGAGGATCTGCACGACATCACGGCCGCGGCGGCATTCGGACCGATACCGGAGGGCGAGACGCACCACCCGAAGCGCAAAGCCGGTAAGGGCACCAACTACACGGTGTGCTTTGGGGGTGGCTGGCGGGCCGTAAGCGAGCAATGGGATATCGGCGAGGGAGACGCCAAGAAGGCCGTACGTGGATTCTGGGCGACCTATCCGGCTACGAGGCGACTCTCAGACCAGTGCACGCAGGAGGCGCGTAAGGACGGCTTCATCTACACCGTCACCGGTCGACGGATCCTCACGGACCCTAAGCGGCCATACGCAGCCATGAATTACCGGATCCAATCAAGCTGTCGCGACATCATGGCCCGAGCAGTCATCAAGCTCCACGAAGCTGGATTCACTCCCTGGATGCGACTCGTGATTCATGACGAGATCGTATTCAGTTTCCCGGAGGAGCGTGCTGAGGGGTTGGCTGAGAAGGCTGCTCGGATTATGGAGTTCACATACAAGGGCCTCTTGATCCCGGCTGATGCAGAAATCGGTGACCGAAGCTGGGGCTCCGTGCTTGAGACGGGGGAGTCTAAACACTGATAGGCGAGTTGTGGGAATGGGTGCCAGGTTGTGAAGGCTCCTATCAGGTGTCGACGCGCGGCAAGGTGAGGAGTTGGGTTATGCCAACCAGGCAGGGGCTCAAGCCTCGTCCGCAACCGAGAATCCTAAAGCCAACCCGCATGAAGCACGGACACCTACAGATTCGAATCAAACGCGATGGGGCTAACCGGCTGTTTCTCGTGCATCGGTTGGTTGCCTCAACCTTCATCCCCAACCCGGATAGGAAGCCGATAGTTGCTCACAATGACGGAAACCCGGCAAACAACCGCGTTGAGAATCTGAGGTGGGCGACACAGCAAGAGAACATGGCCGACACGGACGCGCATGGGACGAGGGTTCGTGGAAGCGCGCACCCCGGTTCAAAGCTCGCGGACGATGAGGTTGCTGCTATTCGATCTCTGCGCTCAGATGGCGAATCGGTGGACTCACTGGCAAGAAGGTATGGCGTCAGTAAGTGGACCATCTATGACGCCTGTAATCCGAACCGCACTTGGAAGCACGTAGACAGCAAACACTGAGGAGGGGCATGGACGAGGACCAATTTGCTGAGATGGTGCGGGATCTTAAGGATGGCCTGGATGACGTCGCTTTGGAGCACTTCAAGCGGGTGACCATCAAGCGTCTGGGACTGATTGGGGAGGTGGCTCGGGCGGCGAAAGGCGCCGGTCTGAGCCAGGCAGTCACAGACGAGATCGCATCCGATCTCTGGGAGGTGCTTTTCCGCGGCTACGACGGTGCGTGACGGAGGGGCGGCCGCAGGGGTGTTGCGCTGTGTCGTGTGAGGAGTGGCTCGTTAAGTGGCTGGCCCAAGCCCCGCCCCTGACTGATGAAGAAGTAGACGAGATCCTTGAGCTAATGGACCTGAAGCCGAAGCAGTGACGATCTTCGGTTTGCTACGCCGACCGGGTGGAATTCTTTGCGCGAGTGTGAGGGCAGCTTGCCTGTCGTGACCCGCCCCCTAACGATTCCGCATATGACTCATTGCGAAGTGTGCGGGAATGATTATGAGCTGTCATTCACCGTAGAGACCAAGGATGGTGCTCGCCACGTCTTCGACTGCTTCTCCTGCGCCATCCACCGCATGGCGCCGATCTGCGAGCACTGCCGGTGCCGCATCATCGGCCAGGGCGTCGAGGCCGACGGGCACTGGTACTGCGGGGCGCACTGCTCGCGCGCGGAGGGGCGGGTGGGCATCGTCGACAAGGTGGGGAGCGCAAGCGGTTCTATCGGCTAACACAACGGCCCCTGTCATGAGACAGGGGCCGTTGGTGCTGTTAGGACACTCAGTGAAACACGGGCTCAACACGACTCGGATCGAACCGTCCACCCCGGCTTTTTGCCGGGTACACGATGACGGCCCGCAGAACCTTGCGGACGATGAGCCGTTGGCGCTCGATTGAGAGGCCTTCCCAACCCTTGGCAAGCAGCTCTTGAGAGATAGCCCGAGTCCCCGACGGGATCACGTGGACGGCGCGGTCAGCCAAAAGCTCGTTCTTCTGGGCCTTTAGGTCGTCGAGCGCCGTCACGTACGAGCCCGCACGCACCTTCTTGGCTTCCCAGAGCGCCTGAAGCTCATCCATCTGTTCTTCAACGTCTTTTAGCTCGGATTCCCTGGCCCACGGCTCGGGTGGCTCCAGCGTCCTCTTCTGCTTGCTGGCCTTGATTACCTGCGCCCATACGAAGTTCTGGATCATCTCATCCAACTGAGGGCCATTGATGGAGAGAGACCCGCATTGCTCCGGTCGCTGCTTATTACAGTTGTAGTTGTAGCCCGACGTGCGTTTGCCTTTCGCCCACTTGGGGTGCCCTTTGAGGCTTCCTCCGCATCGACCGCACCGCGCGATGGAGGTCAGCAAGTAGCTCACGTTTGACTCGCCGGTTCCCTTGGCATCACGGCCCTTTAGGGCTTGAATCTGGTGCCAGGTTTCGAGGTTCTGGAACAGCGCTTCCCAGTCACCCATGACGATCTCCCCATTATCGTCATAGATCAGATCGTCGTTGTATGTGCGGATGCCCCAGTTGCGGGGGGCGAGGATCATGGCCTTGGTGCCGCCCCAGGTGAAGTGCTTTCCTGTGGCCTGATTGATCACATTCTCTGATGCGAGCCACTTCATGACTGTGGCCACGCGATCACCTGCGATGTACTTCTCTACTGCTTGTCGTCGAATCGATGCAGTCTGCGCGTCCAGCTTGCTTGGGTCGTCTTCCAGCCAGCCGAAGACCTGGCCTGACGCGTGAGACTTCCCCTTCTTAGCCTTGGCGACGTTTGCGCGAACTACCCGTCGCCGCGTGTCTTCTGAGGACTTGTTGGCGATGTTCACGAACAGGCGTGCCGAGAATCGTCCGTCGGAGGCGGTGAGGTCGAAGTTCTGGCCTGAGAGCGTCTTGAAGATCAGCGATTCCTTCGAGACCTCGTAGATGTCGATGACCCGTTCAAGGTCACGTGGCTGCCGGTACACGCGATCGATGTCGTAGGCGAGGATCCCCGAGATTCGACCAGCCTTGAGGTCCTTGACCATCCGCTCAAAGTCTGGACGCTTCACGTTGCGCTTGAAGGCGCTTAGGTTGTTGTCCTCGTACCACCTGACCGGCACGCCTCCGGAGAGGCCTTCGATGTCCTCGCGCTGGCGTAGGACGCCCTTGCGCTCCTCCTCGGCGGCTTCCTCGGGCGTGAGCGTCCCGGCTTTCACGGCCCTGCGTATGTCCGCTAGGTCTGCATCGGAGATGCGGCAGTAGCCGCCGACGGGCTTGGCCAGCATGAGGCCCCCCTCTCTGGCGCGCACAGATGCGCGATAGCTCGAACGAGGGCGACTGTATGGCCGAGTAGCCAACTCAGTCAAACAGGAGTACCGCGCCCTGGGCGTGGACTTCGAAGGACATGCCGTAGTCGTTTCCGCAGACCTCGCAACGTGCCATGCGCCACAGGGTGGGACCCGGCGGCGGTGCGGGGCGAGCGGCGGGCGGGCGAGTCGCCCGGCAATCACCCGTCTGACGCCGGGGGCTGAGCGCGGCGGGCGGCGCCCGCGGCCGTGCCGTCGGCCGGGGCCACGTCCTGGAGGAGCTGGCCGAAGGCCGCCTCGTCGATGACCGGGGTGCCGAACGACCGCGCCTTCGTCGTCTTGGACGTGCCCGAGTCCGGGTCGTTCGTGACGAGCAGGCTCGTGAGCCGGGACACGCTCGTCGCGATGTGCAGGCCCGCGTCGAAGGCGCGGTCCTCCAGGAGCTCGCGGTCCACGGAGGTGTCGCCGGAGAAGGCGACGCGCATGCCCTGCTTGAGGGGCTCGCCCGGCTCGTACCGCCCCGGGTTCGGGTAGGGGCAGGCGGGGCGCTTGCGGGAGGCGCGCCAACTCTGCGCGCGGTACGCGGACTCGGACGCCGGGGAGCCGGTGGCCTGGCGGCCGATGCGGGCCGCGCCGTCGGCCCACTCGGTCAGCGGGCGGCACTCCAGGAGCGGCAGCCGCACGCCGTCGCTCGCGGCCGCGCGCAGGCTCGGGCGGAACGCCTCGGCGAGGACGCGCGCGTCGTCCAGGGCGTGGTGCGCGTGCCGCTGGACCACGCCGAAGTGCGCGGCGAGCGACTCCAGCTTGTGGTTGGGCAGCGGCAGGCCGAGCTCCTTGGAGAGCGCGATGGTGCACAGGCGCTGGCGGACCGGCGCGGTGCGCTCCGCGCGCGCGTACTCCCTGGCGATCATGGACCAGTCGAAGACCGCGTTGTGCGCGACGAGGACGCGGTCGCGCAGGCGCTCGCCGAACTCCTCGGCGATGTCCGCGAAGAGCGGGGCGCCGGCGAGCTGGTCGCTCGTCAGGCCGTGGATCCACACCGGGCCCGGGTCGCGCTGCGGGTTCACCAGCGTGTACCAGTGGTCCTCGACCTCGCCGCGGGCGTCGAGACGGTAGACCGCGGCGGAGATGATCCGGTCGTCCTTGGACAGCCCTGTGGTCTCCACGTCGACGACCGCGTACCTCGACGGGTAGGCGGTCGGCCAGGAGTCTGCGGACGCGGCGAGCGTGCGGTCTTCGAGCATGGTCCCTGAGGATACGGGCCACGACTGACAGTCACGCCCGTGGGCCACCTACCTCCCCTCGCGCCCGGCCCTCCGCGTCACGGCGCCGGGCCGAGCAGACCCCTCACCAGGGCCCGCACCGAAAGGGTGAAGAGCCGCTCCGCGTCCAGGGGGCGCGTGAGGGCACGGGCGAGCGCGGGGTCGGCGTCCGCGGCGCCCGCGTCCCAGAGCCGGTGCTCGCCGGGGCGCTGGACGGGCGCGCGCTCGCGGTTGCGCTCCACCAGGACGTGGCCGACGACGTGGACCTGGAGCGCCCGCACGGCGTCGGCCGCGCGGGCGCCGCGCAGCCCCGCCGCGTGCAGCTCGCGCACCAGGACCCGCTGGGCGGGCAGGAACATGCGGTCCGTCAGGCCGCGTTCGTGGACCATCGCGACCAGATGGGGATGGTCGCGCAGCTGGTGGCGCAGGGCGCGCGCCACGGAGACCACGCGCTGGGCCGGGGTGCGGCCCCGCGGCCGGATCTCGCCCAGGTCGGCGAGGGTGCGCTCGACGAGGGCGTCCAGGAGCGACTCGCGGTTGCCGACGTGCCAGTAGATGGAGGTCACGGCCGTGCCGAGCTCGGCGGCGAGCTTGCGCATGGTCAGGGCGCGCGGGCCGTGCTGCTTGACGAGGCCCGCCGCGGCGTCCAGGACCTGGTCCCGGTCGAGGTGGGCCGTCCGCGTCTCTTTACCCTTCACGGGCTCTGTTGTAACTGTGTTACAGAACCTCCCGCAAGACGTCGCAGACACCTGACGGATCGTCAACGAAGGGCGGTACGACATGGCACGCGTACGCTACGGCGCGCGCACCGAGGCGGAGCTGGCCGCGGCACGGACAGCGAACGCGCGGCTCCCGGAGATCTGGTCCACGGGCGTGGTCGCCCTCTGGGAGAGCGACCCGGACGTGGTCGCGGCGGTCCTGCCGCCGCCCCTGAAGCCCACCGCGCGCCCCTTGGTGCGCGTGAACATCAGCAAGGTCGAGCTGCCCGGCTACCCCCTGGGCGCGGGCTCGGTCGCCGTCGCCGCCGAGCACGGGGCGGTGGCGGGCTGGTACCCCCTGGTGATGCCGATGACCCACGAGCGGGCCCTGACCGGCGGCCGCGAGGTCTTCGGCGAGCCGAAGAAGCTCGGCGAGGTCACGGTCGAGCGCGACGGCCTCGTCGTCCGCGCGGCGCTCGCCCGGCACGGCATCGCGTTCGTCGAGGTGCGCGGCGGCGTCAGCGGCCCCCTGCCGCTGCCGGAGCCCACGCGCAAGACCGACTTCTACTTCAAGTTCCTGCCCGCGGTGGACGGCTCGGGCTTCGACACGGACCCCGTGCTTGTCCACTGCGTCCGCAACGAGAAGGTCCGCAAGCTGGAGCGGATCACCGGGGACGTGGTCCTGCGCGAGTCGATGTACGACCCGGTGGCCGACCTGCCCGTGCGCCGCCTGGTGGAGATCACCATCGGCGAGAAGACCAGCGACCAGCGGGGCACGGTCGTCGAGCGGGTCAGCCCCGAGGCGCTCCTGCCGTACGTCCACCAGCGCTACGACGACGCCCGGCAGGTGCTCGACGGGCCTCCGGAGGGCAGTGCCTGATGGAGCTCGCGACGGGACAGGTGGCCGTCGTCACCGGCGCGGCCGGCGGCATCGGGCTCGCGCTCGCGCGCGGGTTCGCGGCGCGGGGCCTGACGGTGGTGCTCGCCGACGTCGAGGAGGGCGCCCTCCACGAGGCGGCGGACGGACTGCGCGCGGAGGGGGCGACGGTCCACGCGCGCGTGGTCGACGTCGGCGTGCGCGAGCAGGTCCACGCGCTCGCCGAGGACACGTACGAACGGTTCGGCGCGGTGCACGTCCTGTGCAACAACGCCGGGGTCGGCTCGGGCGCGGAGGGCCGCATGTGGGAGCACGAGCCGAACGACTGGAAGTGGGCCTTCGAGGTCAACGTGTGGGGGGTCTTCCACGGCATCCAGGCGTTCGTGCCCCGGATGATCGCCGGGGGAGAGCCGGGGCACGTCGTCAACACGTCCTCCGGGGACGGCGGCATCGCACCGCTGCCGACGGCCTCCGTGTACGCGGTCACGAAGGCGGCCGTCGTCACCATGACGGAGTCCCTGTACGCGCATCTGCGGGCGGAGCACGCGCGCGTGGGCGCGTCCGTGCTCTTCCCCGGGCCCCACATGCTCCGCACGGGCCTGTGGGAGTCGCACCGCAACCGGCCCGAGCGGTACGCCAAGCAGCGCCCCCGCAAGGCCCCGTACCGCACCCTCGGCCAGTGGGAGGCCGCCCTGCGCGAGGCCGGGCAGGAGGTCGTCTTCACCCCGGTCGAGGAGGTCGCGGACCTGGTGGTCGAGGGCATCGTGGCGGACCGCTTCTGGCTGCTGCCCGCGAGCGAGCACAGCGACCGGCAGATCAGGGCGCGGGCGCGGTCCATGCTGGAGCGCTCCGCGCCGGACTACCTGGAGAAGTTCATCCTCGACTGAGGAGTCCCGATGACGGACCCGCACGAGACGCACACGCCGCACGAGACGCACGAGACGTGCAAGACGTACGAGACGTACGAAACCCGCGCGACCCCCGAGGCTCCCGCCGCCCCCGACGGCCCCGCCGCCCACGACCCGTACCTGGTCATCTCCTCGGACTGCCACGCCGGTCTGCCCACCGAGGAGTACCGGCCCTATCTGGAGGCCCGGTACCACCGGGAGTTCGACGCGTTCCTGGCCGGGCGCGAGCGGCGCCGCGAGGAGATGACGCGGCTGGGCATCCGCAACGAGGCCTTCGCCGCGAAGTGGTTCAGCGACAACGAAGAGGGCCTGAAGGGCGGCTGGGACGCCGGGCGGCGGATCAAGGAGCTGGACGGCGACGGCGTGGCCGCCGAGGTCGTCTTCCCGGACGCCGACGCCGTCGACAGCCGGACCGCGGCGCCCTTCGGGGTCGGCCTCGGCCTCTCCGGGGACCAGGACCCCGACCTCGGCATGGCGGGCGCGCGGGCGCACAACCGCTGGCTCGCCGACTTCGTGTCCGAGCACCCCGAGCGGCACTGCGGCGTGGCCCTGCTGCCCGTCACCGCGGACCCCGGCCGCGTGGTGGCCGAGATCCACCGGGCCAGGGAGTCGGGGCTCGGCGCGCTGATGATCCCCTCCATGTGGGTCGACAAGCCGCCCTACCACGACCGCCGCTACGACCCCGTGTGGGCCGCGGCGGCCGCGTGCGCGATGCCGGTGATGACCCACTCCGGGGCCGCGCCGCGGCACGAGTACGGCGACCACCTCGGCGTCTACGTCTCCGAGGTGACGTGGTGGCCCGCGCGGCCCCTGTGGTTCCTGCTGTGGTCCGGGGTGTTCGAGCGCCACCCGGGGCTGCGGTTCGGCGTCGCGGAGTCCGGCTGCTGGTGGCTGCCGAACCTCCTGTGGTTCATGGACCGCCTCTACCTGGGCGCGCACGGCGGCAAGAAGCTGTCGCCCTTCGCCGAGCTGACGCGCCCGCCGCACGCGTATCTGGACCGGCAGGTGTTCGTCTGCGCCACCAACACCAAGCGCCGCGAGCTCGCCCAGCGCTACGAGATCGGCGTCGACAACATCTTGTGGGGCAGCGACTTCCCCCACCCCGAGGGCACCTGGCCCGGCACGCGCGCGTGGCTGCGCGACACCTTCCACGACATCCCGGTGGCGGAGACCCGGCGCATGCTGGGCCTCGCCGCCGCCGAGGTGTTCGGCTTCGACACCGCGCGGCTCGCCCCGCTGGCCCGCCGCATCGGGCCGACCCCCGCCGAACTCGGCCAGGACCCCGACCAGGACGCCGTCACCGCCTCCTGGGCGCGCTCGCGCGAGGTCGGCCGCCACTGGCTGACCGGCCACGACTTCCCGACCCTTGGGGTGAACCGATGACCGAGCGCCACACCGTCATCTCCGCCGACTGCCACGCGGGCGCGGACCTCCTCGACTACCGGCCCTATCTGGAGTCCCGCCACCACGACGCCTTCGACGCCTGGGCGGCCACGTACGTCAATCCGCACGAGGACCTCCTCGCCGACACCGCCGACCGCAACTGGAACTCCGAGCGCCGCCTGGCGGATCTTGCGCGGGACGGCATCGTCGCCGAGGTCGTCTTCCCCAACACCATCCCGCCGTTCTTCCCGTCGGCGTCCCTCATGGCGCCCGCCCCGACGCGCGAGGAGTACGCGCTGCGCTGGGCGGGCCTGCGCGCCCACAACCGCTGGCTCGCCGACTTCTGCGCGGCCGCCCCGGGCCGCCGCGCGGGCGTCTTCCAGATCCTGCTCAACGACGTCGACGAGGCCGTGAAGGAGATCCGCCGGGCCGTCGCGGCGGGGCTCACCGGCGGTCTGCTGCTCCCGGGCACCCCGCCGGGCTCGGGCCTGCCCGAGCTGCACGCGCGCGCGTACGACCCGATCTGGGCGGTCTGCGCCGAGCTCGGGGTGCCGGTCAACCACCACGCGGGCTCGGCGTCGCCGCCGCTCGGCGAGGAGCCCGCGGCCCGCGCGGTGTTCATGGTCGAGACGACGTGGTTCTCGCACCGGGCGCTGTGGCACCTGATGTTCGGCGGCGCCTTCCGCCGCCATCCCGGGCTCCGCCTCGTCCTCACCGAGCAGGGCTCCGGCTGGATCCCCGGCGTCCTGGAGATGCTGGACTACTACCACGGGCGGCTCGTCGCGGCGGCGACGCGGGCGGACACCGCCGAGTCCAAGTTCGGGGCCGGGCTCGCGGAGCAGATGGGCAAGGGCCCCTCGCAGGTGTGGCGGGAGAACTGCTTCGTGGGCGCGAGCTTCATGCGCCCGCACGAGGCGGCCCTGCGGGAGCGCATCGGCCTGGACAAGGTCATGTGGGGCAGCGACTACCCGCACGACGAGGGGACCTACCCGTACTCCCGGGAGGGCCTGCGCGCCGCCTACGCGGGCCTTCCGCACGCGGAGGTCGCCGCCATGGTCGGAGGCAACGCCGCGCGCGTGTACGGCTTCGACCTGGAGCGCCTCGGCGCCCTCGCGGCCGAGGTCGGACCCACGGTCGAGGAGCTCGCCGAACCCCTCGAGGAGGCCCCGGCCGACGCCACGAGCCCGGTGTTCGCCTCCGGAGGGTCGGTCCGCGTCTGGTGACACGGGCGGTGCCATGCTCCCCCTGTGACGGAAGCCACCCACGAGGAAGCGCACGGCGGCGCCCTGGGGTCCCGCCTCAACTGGCTGCGGGCCGCCGTGCTCGGCGCCAACGACGGCGTGGTCTCCACCGCGGGCCTGGTCGTCGGCGTCGCCGGGGCCACCGACGACCGCGGCACCCTCCTGACGGCGGGCCTCGCGGGCCTGCTCGCGGGCTCCATGTCCATGGCGGCGGGCGAGTACGTGTCGGTGTCCACGCAGCGCGACTCCGAGAAGGCCGCCCTGGCCCAGGAGAAGCGCGAGCTGCGCGAGCAGCCGGAGGCCGAACTCGCGGAGCTGACCGACCTCCTGGCCGGGCGCGGGCTCAGCCGCGACGTGGCCCGCGAGGCCGCGCAGCAGCTCACCGAACGGGACGCGCTGCGCGCCCACGCGCGCGTGGAGCTCGGCATCGACCCCGACGAGCTCGCCAACCCCTGGCACGCCGCGTGGGCGAGCTTCGTCGCCTTCACCGTCGGAGCCCTGCTCCCGCTCCTCGCGATCGTCCTGCCGCCGGCCTCCTGGCGCCTGCCCGTCACCGTCGTCTCGGTCCTCGCCGCGCTCGCCCTCACGGGCCTGGCGAGCGCCCGCCTGGGCGCGGCCCGCGTGCGCCCCGCGGTGCTCAGGAACGTCCTCGGCGGGGCCCTGGCGATGGCGGTGACCTACGCGGCGGGAGCGCTCCTGGGAGCGGCCGGAGTCTGAGGGGCAAGGGCGGAGATCGCCAACAACTGAGGGCGTACCGCCGGTAATACTTGTCGGTAACAACCTCTAGGCAGCAGGCCGGAGCCCGCCTACGGTGACGGCATGTCGTCCCCGAACCTGCCCGATGTGGTGCTCTGGTCGATCCCGGCCTTCGTGCTGCTCACCGTCGTCGAGATGGTGAGCGTCCGCGTGCACCCCGACGAGGACGCCGCCGGGTACGAGACGAAGGACGCGGCCACCAGCGTCACCATGGGGCTCGGCAGCCTCGTCTTCGACCTGCTGTGGAAGATCCCGATCGTCGCGGTCTACTCGGCCCTCTACTCCCTGACGCCGCTGCGCGTGCCCGTCCTGTGGTGGACGGTGCCGCTGATGCTGCTCGCGCAGGACTTCTTCTACTACTGGTCCCACCGGGGGCACCACGTCGTCCGCATCCTGTGGGCCTGTCACGTGGTGCACCACTCCAGCCGCAAGTTCAACCTGACGACCGCGCTGCGCCAGCCGTGGACGTCCCTCACGGTGTGGCCGTTCTACGTGCCGATGATCCTGTGCGGCGTGCACCCGGCGGCCGTCGCCTTCTGCTCGTCGGCCAACCTGGTCTACCAGTTCTGGGTCCACACCGAACGCATCGGCAAGCTGCCGCGGCCCGTCGAGTACGTCTTCAACACGCCCTCGCACCACCGCGTGCACCACGCGTCCCAGGGCGGCTATCTGGACCGCAACTTCGGCGGCATCCTCATCGTCTGGGACCGCCTCTTCGGCTCCTGGGTCCCGGAGACGGACCGCCCCGTGTACGGCCTGACCAAGGACATCACCACGTACAACCCCCTGCGCGTGGCCACCCACGAGTACGCGGCCATCGCCAGGGACGTGAAGCGGGCGACCAGTTGGCGCGCCCGCGCGGGCCACGTCTTCCGGGGCCCGGGCTGGCAGCCGACACCTCCGCCCGAGCCGACGGCCGCCCCACAGCCGCAGAAGACTCCGGAGCGCGCGGCATGACCCGCCCCACGCCCACTGTGGGCAATCGTTCCGCAGGGCGAGCGGGGTGTCCCCTGCTCGAGCGAAGCCGAGAGCTTGGGGAAGGGTGGGCACAGCCCACGCCGCCCCGCGCCGGAAACCAGGGCCGGGCCCCCTGGGCCCTGGCCGCCTTCGCCCTGCTCGCGCTCGGCGACCTGGTCGGCGTGGCCGCCGGATCCGGCCTCGCCCACACCCTCCTGAAGCCCCTCCTCATGCCGGCGCTCGCCCTCTACGTGGTGTTCAGCGGCGGCCCCCGCCTCCTCGTGGCCGCGCTGGCCTTCGGCTGGGGCGGTGACACCCTCCTCCTGGCGGACGCCGACCCCGCGTTCCTCGCCGGAATGGCGTCCTTCGCGGCGGGCCACGTCTGCTACCTCGCCCTGTTCCGGCGGTGGGGGACCGCCCACCCCAGGCCCCGGGGCGCGGGGCTGGTCCTCGCGTACGGCGCGGCGCTCGGCGTCACCGTGGCACTGCTCTGGCCCGACCTGCCGCCCGATATGCGCCTCCCGGTCGCGGGCTACAGCCTGCTGCTCACGGCGATGGCGGGCGGTGCCACCACTCTGGGGCTCACGGCGGCCACGGGCGGCGCGCTGTTCCTGCTCTCGGACACGCTCATCGCGACCGACGTGGCCGACTGGCCGCAGGCCCCGCGCCCCGACTTCTGGATCATGCTCACCTATCTGGCGGCCCAGGCCCTCCTGGTCCGCTCCGTCCTCACCAGCGGATCGGCAGCGGCACGGCGGTGAGCAGCGCCGACACGGCGACCACGGCGCCGAGCACGAGCACCTCGGCGCGCGCGGGCGCGTAGGCCGCGATCCGGTCACCGCCGGAACACCGCTTCAGACGGCGCCGGGCGAGCAGCGCGAGGACGGCCACGACGGCCACGAGCAGCAGCTTGGCGAGCATCGTGCGGCCGTACGCGGTCGTCGTCAGCTGGTCGACGACGGTGTCCGGCGGCATGCGGCGCAGCGTGCTGACGATCCCGGTCGCGGTGATCGCCGCGAACAGGACGGCCGCCACGCGCGCGTAGAGGCTCAGTACGGCAACGGCCGCCTCCGGGGCGGACGTTCGCCAGCGCCACAGGGTCCGCAGCGCGTACAGCAGGCCGCCCGCCCACAGGGCCGCGCACGTCAGATGGACGAGGGTCAGGCCGGATCCCGCCAGGGCGGCGTCCTCCGCGGGCGGGTGGGCGCGCAGCGCCTCCGCGACGACCACCGCCGCCAGCGGCAGGACCGCGCTGTCCGGGCGGCGCGTGCGCGCGCACAGCGCGGCCAGGAGGAACGCGTTGGCCTCCAGGAGCGCGAGGCGACCGTCCCGCGACGCGTACAGACCGCCGAGGTCCAGGTCCGACGGCTGGTGCGGTACCAGATTGCCGCTGGCCACGACCGACGCGAGCCCCAGCGCCGCGAGGAGGCCAGCGCCCGCGGCCCACCACCCCCACGCGCGCGGCGCCGACGCCATCGGAGCCCCGGGCACCCGGCGCGCGACCCGGCGGATGAACACCTCGCCGAGCTGTACGCACAGCGCGGCGAACAGGACCGTCCGCAGAAACGTGATGCCCTGCGTGCCGGGCGCCTCGGCCTCGCCGGTACCGTCGAGCACGGCCGCGGGGCCCAGCAGCGGCACCACCGCGGCGACGGCCACGAGCACGAGCACGGCCACGGCGCGTCCCGACGACGCGCGGCGGTGCGCGGCACGGTGCCCCGCGCGCGGGGCGGCGGCCGCCTCCGACGGGGCCTCGCCTCCCGCCGAGGGGGCTCCTGCCGCCAGGGAGTCTCCGGTTTCCACGGACGGTCGTATGGTCACTACACGATCTTCACCAGTCATCCCACTTCGGGGCAAGTCCGGGCAAACAACTGGTGCGGTGCCCTTCCGCCCGGCGGGGTCCGCTCAGCGCCACACGGGTGCGTCCGCGCCCCAAGGGCCCGGCGGGCACGCCCAGTTCACCGGGCCGCCGGTGAAGGCGACCGGCGACCGGGCGTACCGCAGCCGCCCGAGAGGGCTGTCCGTGTGAGCGAGCCGGTCCGCGGGGTCGTACGCGTGCGTGCGGTCGGACGGGCCCGCGGGGGCGTCCGCGGCGGATCCTTCGCCCGCCGCGAGCCCGGTCGCGAGCCCCGACGCAGAGCCTGACGCGAGCCCCGACGCGGGTCCTGACGCGAGCCCCGGTGCGCGCCCCGGGGCGCCCTCGCCGTCCACCGCCCCGGTCAGCCACGCCGCCGTCCGGGCCAGAGCGAGCCGGGCGAGGCGGGTGCCGCCCGCGCCGTTCGTCCGCTGTTCGGTGAGCGCCCGCAGGACCGCCGCGGCCAGCAGATAGCCCGTGCCGTGGTCCAGGGCCTGCGCGGGCAGCGCGCCGGGCCGCTCCGGCGAGCCCTCCGTGGCGGCGATGCCCGTCGCCACCTGCACCAGGCTGTCGAAGCCGCGCCGGCGCGCCCAGGGACCCGCCGCGCCCCACGCCGACAGCTGCGCCACCACAAGACCCGGGCGGCGCTCGGCCAGTGCGTCGGGGGAGAGCCCGAACCGGTCGAGGGCGCCGGGCCGGTAGCCGGTCACCACCACGTCCGCCCCGGCGAGCAGGTCCCGGAACGTCCGCAGGCCCGCGCGGCCACCGAGGTCGAGGGCCGTGGAGCGCTTGCCGAAGCCCGTGTCCGCGTGCTGGTCGGGCAGCTCGGAGCGGTGCGGCGGGTCCACGCGCAGCACGTCCGCGCCGAGCAGCGCGAGGGTGCGGGTCGCGACCGGGCCCGCGATCACCCGGGTGAGGTCGAGGACGCGTACCCCGGCCGCGGGCAGCAGCGGCCCCGCCGCGGACGGCGGCAGGGTGCGCGGCGCGCCGTCGCCGAGCCGCTCGCGCGCCACCAGGGGCAGCCGCGCCACGGCCGCCGCCTGCGGGTGCGCGGCCCACTCCCGCGGGGTGCGCAGCGCGACGGCGAGACCCCCGGCGGCGTACACCGCGGCCTCGGCCTCGACGGCGGGCAGCGCGGCGAGCCGCGCGGCCACCGCGTGCACGGTCGCCTCGCTGTCCGCGTCGGCCGTGCTCGCGGTGAGGCCGAGGCCGGCGAGCAGGCGCTCCCGGTGGTGGGGATAGTTCGCGTGCGTGCGCACCCAGCCGTCCGCGGTGCGCCAGAACCGTGACAGGGGCGCGAAGGTGACCGGCGCGCGCCCGTCCACGAGCAGCTGCCGCTCACTGGTGAACGCGGCGGCCACGGCACCGTCGTCCACGCGCGCGTGCGGCACGGGCCCTCCCGTGCGCAGGGCCGCGAGCTCGGCCGCCGCGAGCGCGCAGGCGCCGACGCAGGCCCGTGCGAGGGCGCGTACCGGAAGCCGTGCGGCCAGGGTGTCGTCGCGCACGACGGGGGAGAGGCGGGCCAGGGCCTCCGGGGCGCCGCCGAGCGCCGCCCACGCGTACGCGGCCCCGGCGGTCGACTCCCCGTCGGGCAAAGGTGGTTGTGTCATACAGTCACTATGGCGTGGGTCCCGTGGTCCCGGGCTCGGAGGCCGCCGACCACCACAGCCGGATCTCCTCCGCGGGGTCCGAGGGCCGCAGCTCCCAGCCGCGGGCCGCCGCCGCCTCGACCACGTAACCGCCGCCCACGCCCCGGTACTTGCGCAGCGGCACCTCGCACTCCACCGGCGGGTTGGGCTTCTTGTCCTCCTTGGGCTTCGACGCCCGCTCCGTCCAGGTGTCCAGGTATCCGTCGACCCGGGCCCGGTAGAAGCCGTCGTCGCCCTCGTGCCGCAGCTCGGGCCAGGTCACGGTCCAGCGCGGCCAGATCGCGATCAGGCCGAGGACCCGGTCCATGACGCGCTCGGCGCCGCTCTCGAAGCCCGGGATCACGGTGAGGATCTCCGCGAACAGGGCGATCACGAGGGCCACGACGGCGAGGACGAGGAGCAGCAGCCACCACACCGGCAGCACGACCACCGTGACCAGGAACCGCAGGGCCAGCTGCCACGTCGGGCGCACCGGCTCGGCGCGCCACTGGTCGGGGCCTTCGTGGACGAATGACGAGTCTCGGTAGGCGTACATGGGCGGCATCCTCTCGCGAAGGGCCGGGCGGTCCGCAACCGCCCGGCCCCGACCGCCTCCCAGCGGTCCGGCGTTGCTCCCGTGGGGGGCTACTTCCGCACGGCGTCCAGCGCGTCGATCATGCCCACGCCGTAGAAGCCGTTCCTGTTCTTGCCGCCCTCGCACACCGCGTCGACCTTGCCGTCGCCGTCGATGTCGTAGGGGTCGGTGCACGGCACGGCGTCGGCCTGCCGGTACAGCAGGGCCTTCACCCGGGCCGCCGACGCCTTGGGGTGCGCCGACTTGATCAGCGCGGCCACGCCCGCGGCGTGCGGCGACGCCATCGACGTCCCCGCCTTGTAGCCGAACTTGCCGCCCGGCAGCGTCGACAGGATCAGCCCGCTGGTGGCGGGCGGCTGCGGCTTCTGGAACGCCGTCGAGTCGCCGCCGGGGGCCGCGATGTCGATGACGCCCTTGCCGTAGTTGGAGAACGAGGACTTCAGGCCCTTCGCGCCCGTGGAGGACACCGTCACGACGCCCGGCAGCTGCGACGGCAGGTCGAAGCAGTCCGCGGTCTTGATGGTGCGCTCGACCGGCGTCGAGTCGTTCGGGCTCGACTTGTCGACGATCTCTTCCTGGGCGAGGTCCGTCTTGGCGTTGCCCGCCGCCGCCACGTTCACGGAGCCCTTGCGCTCCGCGTACCGGCTGGCGCGGCCGACCGCGTCGACCAGGGCCCGCTGGTCGTCGTCCGTACGGCAGTTGAACAGCCACGGGTCCGTGTAGTAGCTGCTGTTCGTGACGTCCACGCCGTGCTCGGCCGCCCACACGAAGCCGCAGACGACGGCCTCCGTGTAGTACAGGCCGGTCGCCGGCTCGGCCACCTTCAGGCTCGCCACCTTCACGCCCGGCGCGACGCCGGTGACGCCGGTGCCGTTCTTCGCGGCGGCGATCGTGCCCGCCACGTGCATGCCGTGGTCGCTCTCCTTGGCCACCGGCCGCCAGGCGTTGTCCTTCTGCGTGGGCACACCGCCCAGACAGCTCGCGGACGCGTTCCTGTCGAAGTTCGGTGCGATGTCCGGGTGCGTGTCGTCGACCCCGGAGTCGAGGACGCCGACCGTCACCTTCGGGCTGCCCAGGGACTCCTTGTGCGCCTGGTCCGCCTTGATGGCGGGCAGGTCCCACTGGAGCGGCTCCAGCTCGTCCTGGCCGTCGGCCGCCGTGCCCGCGGCCGCCCGGGCCTCCTTCGCGGACAGCGGCCGCGCCGCGTCGACGTCGTCGCTCGACTGGGCGGACAGCGGCGTCGTGCGCGTGGCCCCCGCCGACTGCACGCCCTTGACCTGGCGGATCTTCTTCGCGAAGTCCGGGTCGGAGGAGTGCACGACGATGACGCCGATCTGGTCGTACGCGATGACGACCTCGCCGCCCGCCGCGGCGATGGCCTTCTTGACGTACTTCGCCGTCCAGCCGCCGTGTCCCTCACGGACGTTGACGACGTAGCTCATGGCCGATCCCTCGGCCTTCGGCTGCTGCGCGGCGGGCACGGACGGCGCGTCGGGCTGCGCCGCCGCCGTGCCCGGCAGGAAGGCGAGCGCGGACACCACGGCCACACCGAGGGGAAGGGCGAGCGCACGACGTCCGAAGGATGCGGAGTGCCTGGTCACGTAGGTACTCCCCTTCACTTCTTCGTCACGGCGTCGAGGGCGTCGACGATTCCGTAGCCGTAGAAGCCGTTGCGGTTCTTGTCGCCCTTGCAGACGGCGTCGACCTTGCCGTCACCGTCCGGGTCGTACGGCTTGTCCGGGCAGCCCGGGTTGTCCGCCTGCTTCTTGAGGAGCTTCTGGAGCTGGGCCGGGCTCGCCTTGGGGTGCGTGGACTTCAGCAGGGCGGCGACGCCCGCGGCGTGCGGCGAGGCCATCGAGGTGCCCTGCAGCCAGGCGTACTCGCCGCCCGGCATCGTGGAGAGGATGCCGCCGTCCTTCGAGGGGGTGTCGGTCGGCTTCTGGTAGCGGCGGTCACCGCCGGGGGCCGCGATGTCGACGACGCCGTTGCCGTACGTCGAGTAGTACGACTTGGCCTTGTACACGCCGGTCGCGCTGACCGTGACGACGCCCGGGAGCTGGGTGGGCACGTCGAGGCACTTGTGCGGGTCGATGGTGCGCTTGACCGGGGTGGAGTCGTCGGGGCTCGACTCGTCGACGATCTCGTCCGCGTCCAGGTCGTGGTTGGAGTTGCCCGCGGAGGCGAGGTTCAGGGTGCCCTTGCGCTGGGCGTAGAGCTGGGCCCGGTTGACCGCGTCGAGGATGGCCCGCTGGTCCGGGTCGTCCTTGCAGTTGTACAGCCACGGGTCCACGTAGTAGCTGTTGTTGGTGATCTCGATGCCGTTGTCGGCGGCGAACACGAAGGCGCAGACGACGCTCTCCGGGTAGAACAGCTCGCTGACCGGGTCGGCCACCTTGATGCCCGCGACCTTGACGCCGGGTGCCACCCCGGCGACGCCTATGCCGTTGCGGGCCGCGGCTATCTCGCCCGCCACGTGCGTGCCGTGGTAGTGCTCCTTCTTCGCCGGACGCCAGGCGCCGGGCGAGGTGTCGGCCTTGCCGCCGACACAGCTCGCCGACTGCTTGGCGGAGAAGCTGGGCGCCAGGTCGGGGTGGGTGTCGTCGACGCCGGTGTCGATGACGCCGACGGTGACCTTCTTGCTGCCCGGGTCGATCTGCGCGGCCTTGTCGGCGCCGATGGCCCGCAGGTCCCACTGGTCGGCTTCCAGCGGCTCGGCGGCACCCCTGCCGGAACCGGCCTTCTGCCCGCCCGACTTGGCCTGCCTCACCTGCTCCTTGGACAGGAAGGTGGGCGCGCCCTCCTCGGTCGTCCCGGCCGCCGTCAGCGGGGCCGTGCGGGTGGCGCCCGCGGACTGCACGCCGCGCACCGCCCGCAGCTGCTTGCCGAAGTCCGGGTTGGCCGAGTGCGCGACGATCACGCCGATCTTCCGGTACGTCACGACGACCGTGCCGTCGGCCCTGGCGATCGCCTTCTTCACGGCGGCGATGGTCTTGGCGTCGGTGCGGGTGTTCACGACGTACGCCAGCTTGCCCGCCGCGGGCGCCTCGACGGCCCGCGCCGCGGCCGGCCCCGGGTTGTCGAGCGGGGCCGCCGCCGCGCCCGGGCCGAAGCCGACAGCCGCGGCGAGGGCGACACCGAGCGGCACGGCGAGCGCGAGCCGTCTGGAGCGGGACGGGCGCGAGGAGCGCAGATGAGCCATGGGTTCTCCACATCATCCGGATACGGAACTGCCCGAACACTGCTGGTGCTCGGGCAGATGCTGACGGGTGGTGCCAGGTGCATGACTAGTGGTGCAGGGTGAAGCTAACCCCAGTGCTCCCGGGCCAGCAATGACTTCTTGCAAAAGGCCGGGAAAGCGCCCGTTCGAGCCGCTCCGGGCGCGCCGTCGTGACGTTGAACAGCGCGGAGAAGCAATATCAACCCCCTGTCGGATCACGTCCCCTGGGCCTAACATCACCATCCTCGGCCCACGTGATCCGCGTCACTTCGAGAGCAGAGCACATGGATCACACCGCTTCCGTTTCCGTCCCCACCACCCCCGTACCACGAGGAGACTCCGTGGCCACCGACGCAACCCCACCGTCGAAGGGCGGCCCAGAACCCACCCGCTCGGTGCCCTCCACCGAGGAGTACGTCGAGGTGCAGCAGAGCGCGGAGTTCGCCGAACTGCGCGCCGCGCACCGCTCGTTCGCGTTCCCCCTCACCATCGCGTTCATCACCTGGTACCTCGTGTACGTCCTCCTCTCGAACTACGCCGGTGGCTTCATGGGCACCAAGGTGGTCGGCAACATCAACATCGCGCTCGTGCTCGGGCTCGCCCAGTTCCTCACCACCTTCCTCATCGCCTGGTGGTACTCGCGGCACGCCGCCACCAAGCTCGACCCGCGCGCGGACGCCATCAAGTCCCGGATGGAGGGCGGCGCGTGAACACCCCGATCGCCTCGACCGCCACGGCCTTCCCCGAGGCCCGCTCCACCGTGCTCGCCGCCAGCCAGGCCAGCGAGCACCGCCCGCTGATCATCACGCTGTTCGCGATCTTCGTCGTCGCCACCCTCGTCATCACCGTGTGGGCGGGCCGCCAGACCAAGAGCGCCGCGGACTTCTACGCCGGCGGACGGCAGTTCACCGGCTTCCAGAACGGCCTCGCCGTCTCCGGCGACTACATGTCCGCCGCGTCCTTCCTCGGCATCGCGGGCGCCATCGCCCTGTTCGGCTACGACGGCTTCCTGTACTCCATCGGCTTCCTGGTCGCCTGGCTGGTGGCGCTCCTGCTCGTCGCCGAGCCGCTGCGCAACTCCGGGCGCTACACCATGGGCGACGTCCTCGCCTTCCGCATGCGCCAGCGCCCGGTGCGCACCGCGGCCGGCACCTCCACCATCGTCGTGTCGATCTTCTATCTGCTCGCGCAGATGGCGGGCGCGGGCGTCCTGGTCTCGCTGCTCCTCGGCATCACCAGCGACGGCGGCAAGGTCGGCATCGTCGCGCTCGTCGGCGTCCTGATGATCGTGTACGTCACCATCGGCGGCATGAAGGGCACCACCTGGGTGCAGATGGTCAAGGCCGTCCTGCTCATCGCGGGCGCGCTCCTGCTGACCTTCCTGGTCCTGCTGAAGTTCGACTTCAACATCTCCGACCTGCTCGGCACCGCCGCCGAGAACAGCGGCAAGGGCGCGCCCTTCCTGGAGCCCGGCCTCAAGTACGGCGCCACGTCGACGTCCAAGCTGGACTTCATCTCGCTCGGCATCGCCCTGGTGCTCGGCACCGCGGGCCTGCCGCACATCCTCATCCGCTTCTACACGGTGCCCACGGCCAAGGCCGCCCGGAAGTCCGTGAACTGGGCCATCGGCATCATCGGCGCCTTCTACCTGATGACGATCGCCCTCGGCTTCGGCGCCGCGGCCCTGATCAGCCCCAAGGAGATCACCGACTCCAACCCGGCGGGCAACACGGCGGCGCCCCTGCTCGCCCTGCATCTGGGAGGCACCGACTCCAACTGGGGCGCGATCCTGCTCGCCACGATCTCCGCCGTCGCGTTCGCCACCATCCTCGCGGTCGTCGCGGGCCTCACGCTCGCCTCGTCCTCGTCGTTCGCGCACGACATCTACGCCAACGTGATCAAGAAGGGCAAGGCCGACGAGAAGGAGGAGGTCAGGGCCGCCCGCTGGGCGACGGTCTTCATCGGCATCGTCTCCATCGGCCTCGGCGCGCTCGCCCGCGACCTGAACGTGGCGGGCCTGGTGGCCCTCGCCTTCGCCGTCGCCGCGTCCGCGAACCTGCCGACGATCCTCTACAGCCTGTTCTGGAAGCGGTTCACCACCCAGGGCGCCCTGTGGTCGATCTACGGCGGTCTGACCACCGCCGTCGTCCTGGTGCTCTTCTCGCCCGTGGTGTCGGGCAACGAGAAGACCTCCATGTTCAAGGGCGTCGACTTCCACTGGTTCCCGCTGGAGAACCCGGGCCTCATCTCCATCCCGGTGGGCTTCCTGCTCGGCTGGCTCGGCACGATGCTCTCCAAGGAGGAGCCCGACAAGGACAAGTACGCGGAGCTGGAGGTGCGCTCCCTCACGGGCACCGGCGCCCACTGACCGAAAGCCGTCGCGCGGCCGCGTCGTAGATCCCTACGACGCGGCCGCGCGCGTCCTGTGGAAACGGCCTCTGTCGATGTCGGTCACGTCACGTAGGCTCATGGTCAAAGGGCGTACTACCGAACGCACCAGCGATCCGGACCGGGGAGGGGGCCCACGTGCTCATCGACACGTACGGCCGAGTGGCCACCGATCTGCGGGTTTCACTGACCGACCGGTGCAATCTGCGGTGCACGTACTGCATGCCGGAGGAAGGCCTGCAGTGGCTGGCCAAACCCGACCTCCTCACCGACGACGAGATCGTCCGTCTGGTCCGCATAGCCGTCACCCGCCTCGGCATCGAGGAGATCCGCTTCACCGGCGGCGAGCCGCTGCTTCGCCCCGGCCTCGTCGGCATCGTCGAGCGCTGCGCCGCCCTGGAGCCGCGCCCCAGGATGTCCCTGACGACCAACGGCATCGGCCTCAAGCGCACCGCCGCGGCCCTCAAGGCCGCCGGTCTCGACCGGGTCAACGTCTCCCTGGACACCCTGCGCCCGGACGTCTTCAAGACCCTCACCCGGCGCGACCGCCACCACGACGTCCTCGAAGGACTCGAAGCGGCCCGCGCGGCGGGCCTGACCCCCGTGAAGGTCAACACGGTCCTGATGCCGGGGCTCAATGACGACGAGGCCCCCGACCTGCTGGCCTGGGCCGTCGAGCACGACTACGAACTGCGCTTCATCGAGCAGATGCCCCTGGACGCCCAGCACGGCTGGAAGCGCGAGGGCATGATCACGGCCGGTGACATCCTGGCCTCGCTGCGCACCCGCTTCGACCTCACCGAGGAGGGTTCCGAGCAGCGCGGCTCCGCGCCCGCGGAGCGCTGGCTCGTCGACGGCGGCCCGCACCGCGTCGGTGTGATCGCCTCCGTCACGCGCCCCTTCTGCGCGGCCTGCGACCGCACCCGGCTCACCGCCGACGGACAGGTCCGCACCTGTCTGTTCGCCACGGAGGAGACCGATCTGCGGGCCGCCCTGCGCGCGGCGGACAGTACGGACGAGGAGATCGCCCGCATCTGGAAGCTCGCGATGTGGGGCAAAAAGGCGGGATCAGGTCTGGACGATCCGGCGTTCCTCCAGCCCGAGCGCCCCATGTCGGCGATCGGCGGCTGACCCCGGCGCCGGCCCGCCGGACGGGCCCTAGGCCGCCGGGCCGTCCCCGGACGGCTGCGCGGCATCCCACTCCGCCAGCGTGACGACGTCCTTGAGGAAGCCCCGCACACCGAGGAACTGGGACAGGTGCTCGCGGTGATCCTCGCAGGCCAGCCACGTCTTCCGGCGCTCCGGCGTGTGCAGCTTCGGGTTGTTCCAGGCGAGCACCCACACGGCGGCCGCACGGCAGCCCTTGGCGGAGCAGACGGGGGTTTCGTCGGTCACGTATTCATCCCAAACAAGGCGACGCCGAGCAGCCACGGGGGGAGCTGCCCGGCGTCGGTCTGTCGCTCCGACGGGGGATGCGGAGCGCGTACGAAGTATGTCACGGCCGCGTGGCCGCCTGGCACCGGAACTCCATGATTGATCTGAGCTTTTCTTGAGCTTGGCGTAACGTCGTCGGTCAGCCCTGTTCCCGTGACGGCGCCCGGGGCTCCTCGCGGGCGGCCCCGGGCGGCTCTTCCGCGACGGGTTCCGCGCTCCGCTCGCCGGGCGCGGCGGTGGCCAGCATCGGCCGCGACGGTGCCGGTACGAAGGTTGACGGAAGCGAAGGCGCGTTCTCCCGGCCCGCGTTGGCGATCACCACCGCGACGTACGGCAGCAGTATTCCGAGCACCAGCGCGACGAGCGCGACGTGCCGTTCGACGTTCCAGAGGACCGCGGCGGCAATGACCGAAACAGTGCGGACGGACATCGAGATCACATAGCGCCGCTGCCGTCCCCGCACGTCGTCCGCGAGGCCCTGCCTGGCCCCTGTGATCCGGAAGACCTGAGCGTCGTTCTGCTTCCGCATCACATTCCACCGCCTGCCCGTTCGCGCCAGACTCTCCCCGGCCTGGACCCCTCCACGTTACGCCGCACCTGCGCCGTCGCGTAGACCGGGTCCGGCCTCGCCCCACGGTCTCCGGTGCGTCGTGCCACGTATGGCGGAGCCCGACATGCGCCGTACGGAGGATGGGCCGACACTGAGCGTAATGCTCATGTCGAGCCGTCTGAGGAGGCAGCTATGGGCTGGTTGTGGGCGATCATCGTGGGCTTCGTGCTCGGTCTGCTCGCCAAGGCGATCCTGCCGGGGAAACAGCACAGTCCGCTCTGGCTGACGACCGTGTTCGGCATCATCGGCGGCGTGCTCGGAAACTGGATGGCCGCGGGATTCGGCATCGACGAGACCAAGGGCATCGACTGGGGGCGGCACGCGCTCCAGCTCGGCGCGGCGCTCGTGGTCGTGGCGGTCGGCGACATGCTGTACAAGGCCGTCAAGGGCAACAGACAGACGACCTGAGCCGCGCCCGGAGCGCACGTGGAGGAGGGGCCGGTCCGCGCGGACCGGCCCCTCCTCCACGTGCGCTCACCGGGTCAGCCGGTGACCTCCACCGCCGCCAGGTTCTTCTTGCCCCGGCGCAGCACCAGCCAGCGCCCGTGCAGCAGGTCCTCGCGGGCCGGGACGGCGTCCTCGGACGGCACCTTCACGTTGTTCACGTAGGCACCGCCCTCCTTGACCGTGCGGCGCGCGGCCGACTTGCTCGCCACCAGGCCGACCTCGGCGAGCAGGTCCACGACCGGGCCCAGCTCGGCGACCTCGACGCGCGGCAGCTCGGAGAGCGCCGCGGCCAGCGTCGCCGCGTCCAGGTCACCGAGGTCGCCCTGGCCGAAGAGGGCCTTCGACGCGGCGATCACGGCGGCGCACTGGTCGGCGCCGTGCACCAGGGTCGTCAGCTCCTCGGCGAGCGCCCGCTGCGCGGCGCGTGCCTGCGGGCGCTCCTCGGTCTGCCGCTCGAGCTCCTCCAGTTCCTCGCGGGACTTGAAGGACAGGATGCGCAGGTAGCGGGAGATGTCCCGGTCGTCCACGTTCAGCCAGAACTGGTAGAACGCGTACGGCGTCGTCATCTCCGGGTCGAGCCAGACGGCGCCGCCCTCGGTCTTGCCGAACTTGGTGCCGTCCGCCTTCGTCATCAGCGGCGTGGCGATGGCGTGCACCGTCGCCTCCGGCGCCAGGCGGTGGATCAGGTCGATGCCCGCCGTGAGGTTGCCCCACTGGTCGGAGCCGCCGGTCTGGAGCACACAGCCGTGGCGCCGGTACAGCTCCAGGAAGTCCATGCCCTGGAGCAGCTGGTAGCTGAATTCGGTGTAGCTGATGCCCTCCTGCGACTCCAGGCGGCGGGCCACGGACTCCTTGGTGAGCATCTTGTTCACGCGGAAGTGCTTGCCGATGTCCCGCAGGAACTCGATCGCGGACAGGCCCGCGGTCCAGTCCAGGTTGTTCACCATCAGCGCGGCGTTCTCGCCCTCGAAGGACAGGAAGGGCTCGATCTGCGCCCGCAGCCGGCTCACCCAGCCCGCGACCGTCTCCGGGTCGTTCAGGGTGCGCTCGGCCGTCGGGCGGGGGTCGCCGATCTGGCCCGTGGCGCCGCCCACCAGGGCCAGCGGGCGGTGGCCCGCGAGCTGGAGGCGGCGCACGGTCAGGACCTGCACCAGATGCCCGACGTGCAGGCTGGCCGCGGTCGGGTCGAAGCCGCAATAGAACGTGACGGGACCGTCCGCGAGCGCCTTGCGCAGTGCCTCTTCGTCGGTGGACTGGGAGAACAGTCCCCGCCACTTCAGCTCGTCGACGATGTCCGTCACAGGTCTCTTGTCTCCTCGGGAGTGATCAGTACGTGCACCTCAAGGGTGCGGTCTACGAGGTTATACGCCCTGGCTGACCGAACTCATATTGAAATCCGGGACCCGCAGCGCGGGCATGGCCGCCCGGGTGAAGTAGTCGCCCCACTCGCGCGGCAGCGTCTTCTCCGTCCGGCCCGCCTCACTGGCCCGCGACAGCAGGTCCACGGGCGACTCGTTGAACCGGAAGTTGTTCACCTCGCCCACCACCTCGCCGTTCTCCACCAGGTACACGCCGTCCCGGGTCAGGCCCGTGAGCAGCAGCGTCGCCGGGTCGACCTCGCGGATGTACCACAGGCAGGTCAGCAGTAGGCCGCGCTCGGTGGCCGCCACCATCTCCTCCAGGGAGCGGTCCGAGCCGCCCTCCAGGATGAGGTTGTCGATCGCCGGGGCCACCGGCAGACCGGTCAGGGCGGCGCTGTGCCGGGTGGTGATCAGGTGCCGCAGCTCACCGTCGCGCACCCAGTCGGTGGGGGTGAGCGGCAGGCCGTTGTCGAAGGCCGACGCGTCGTCGCCCGAGGCGTGCGCGAGCACGAAGGGCGCCGCCTCCAGGCCCGGCTCGTGCGGGTCGCTGCGCAGCGTCAGGGGCAGCGGGGTGAGCCGCTCGCCGACGCGGGTGCCGCCGCCCGCCTTGGAGAACACCGTGCGGCCCTCCGCCGCGTCCCGGGCCGCCGACGACCACAGCTGGTAGATCAGCAGGTCGGCGACCGCCGTGGGCGGGAGCAGCGTCTCGTACCGCCCCGCGGGCAGCTCCACGCGCCGCCGCGCCCAGGCCAGGCGCTGGGCCAGTTCCTCGTCGAGCGCCGCCGGGTCGACGTCCTTGAAGTCGCGCGTGGCCCGGCCCGCCCAGGCCGAACGGGTGCGGTCCGGGGACTTCGCGTTCAGCTCCAGGGTGCCGCTCGGCTGGTCGTGGCGCAGCCGCAGACCCGTCGACGTGCCCAGGTAGCTGGAGGTCAGCTCGTGGTTGGCGAAGCCGTACAGCTCGCGGCCGCCCGCCCGGGCGCGGGCGAAGGCCTCGCCGAGGGCGGGCGCGAAGTCCGCGAAGACGGCCGAGGACGTCTCGGCGGGCCCGTCCGTGAAGTCCGGGGCCGCCGGGGCGCCGGTCACCAGGGGCTGCGCGTCCTCGGCGGGCCCGGCCGCGCGCGCCGCGGCCTCGGCGGCCCGCACCAGCGGCTCCAGGTCGTCCCCGGTCACGGCCGAGCGCGAGACGACGCCGGACGCGGTGCCCTTGGCCCCGTCGACCGTGGCGATGACGGTGAGGGTGCGGCCCCGGGTGACGCCGTTGGTGGTCAGGGCGTTGCCCGCCCAGCGCAGGTTCGCCGTCGACTCCTCGTCGGCGATCACCACACAGCCGTCGGCGGTCGACAGCTCCAGGGCCCGCTCGACGATCTCGTGCGGCTTGCTCGTACGAGGGCTCATCGCCCGGCCTCCTGGGTGGTGTTGAGGATGTTGACGCCCTGGAAGAGGGCGGAGGGGCAGCCGTGGGAGACGGCGGCGACCTGGCCCGGCTGGGCCTTGCCGCAGTTGAAGGCGCCGCCGAGGACGTACGTCTGCGGGCCGCCGACGGCCGTCATCGAGCCCCAGAAGTCGGTGGTGGTCGCCTGGTAGGCGACGTCGCGCAGCTGCCCGGCGAGCCGCCCGTTCTCGATCCGGTAGAAGCGCTGGCCGGTGAACTGGAAGTTGTACCGCTGCATGTCGATGGACCACGACCGGTCGCCGACCACGTAGATGCCGCGCTCCACGCCGCTGATCAGGTCGTCCGTGGACAGGCCCGCCGGATCCGGCTTGAGCGAGACGTTCGCCATGCGCTGGACCGGCACGTGGGCGGGGGAGTCGGCGTACGCGCAGCCGTTGGAGCGCTCGAAGCCGGTGAGCCTGGCGATGCGCCGGTCCAGCTGGTAGCCGACGAGCGTGCCGTCCTTGACCAGGTCCCAGGACTGCGCGGCCACGCCCTCGTCGTCGTACCCGATGGTCGCGAGGCCGTGCTCGGCCGTCCGGTCGCCCGTGACGTTCATCAGCGACGAGCCGTACTTGAGCTTGCCGAGCTGGTCGAAGGTGGCGAAGGAGGTGCCCGCGTACGCCGCCTCGTAGCCGAGGGCGCGGTCCAGCTCCGTGGCGTGGCCGATGGACTCGTGGATGGTCAGCCACAGGTTGGAGGGGTCGACCACCAGGTCGTACAGGCCGGGCTCGACGCTCGGGGCGCGCATCTTCTCGGCCAGTTGCCCGGGGATCCGCTCCAGCTCGCCGTCCCAGTCCCAGCCCGTGCCGGTCAGATACTCCCAGCCGCGGCCGGCCGGCGGCGCGATGGTCCGCATGGAGTCGAACTCCCCGGTCGACTCGTCCACGGCGTGCGCCGTCAGCTGCGGGTGCAGCCGCACGCGCTGCTGCGTGGTGACCGTCCCCGCCGTGTCCGCGTAGAACTTGTTCTCGTGGACGGTGAGCAGCGAGGCGTCCACGTGCGCGACCCCGTCGGCGGCCAGCAGCCGCCCGCTCCAGTCCGCGAGCAGCCCCGTCTTCTCCTCGTCCGGCACCGAGAAGGGGTCGATCTCGTACGCGGAGACCCACGTCCGGTCCTCGTGCACCGGCTCGTCCGCGAGCTCTACGCGTTCGTCGGACCCGGCCGCCTTGATGACCTGGGCCGACAGCTTGGCCATCGCCACGGCCTGGGACGCGACGCGCGCCGCCGCGTCCATGGTCAGATCCACGCCCGAGGCGAAGCCCCAGGTGCCGCCGTGCACCACCCGTACCGCGTACCCCAGGTCCGTGGTGTCGTGGGACGCGGCGGGCTTGGCGTCCCGCAGCCGCCAGGCGGCGCTGCGCACCCGCTCCAGGCGGAAGTCCGCGTGCTCGGCGCCGAGGGCCCGCGCGCGGGCGAGCGCCGCGTCGGCCAGCGCCCGCAGCGGCAGCGCCGTGAAGGCTTCATCGATGGAATGAGGCACGGAACGTCTCCCTGCTGTCATCTGCGGTCGGCTCCGGTCCGCCGCCGTCTGCTCCGGTCCACGGCCACCCCCGGGCACCGGTCAGGTCCGATCATCGCGTGCGAACCGGCTGCTCGGCCATACCTTTCTGTAGGGATCCAACAGCGAGTCATCTGCGCCACTGTCGGACGCCGATTCTCCGGATCGCGTACGGGACCGATAGGTTTCCGGGAGACCACACAGTCAAGGAGAAGGGTGATCCCTTGAGCCGCTCGGTTCTCGTCACCGGAGGAAACCGGGGCATCGGCCTCGCCATCGCGCGCGCGTTCGCCGACGCCGGGGACAAGGTGGCGATCACCTACCGCTCGGGTGAGCCGCCCAAGGACCTCACCGCCGTCGGTGTGCTCGCCGTCAAGTGCGACATCACCGACGCCGAACAGGTGGAGCAGGCCTACAAGGAGATCGAGGAGAAGCACGGCCCGGTCGAGGTCCTCGTCGCGAACGCGGGCATCACCAAGGACCAGCTTCTGATGCGCATGTCCGAGGACGACTTCACGTCCGTCCTCGACACCAACCTCACCGGCACCTTCCGCGTCGTGAAGCGGGCCAACCGCGGCATGCTGCGCGCCAAGAAGGGCCGCGTCGTCCTCATCTCCTCCGTCGTCGGGCTGCTCGGCTCGGCGGGCCAGGCGAACTACGCCGCCTCCAAGGCGGGCCTGGTCGGCTTCGCGCGCTCGCTCGCCCGTGAGCTGGGGTCGCGCAACATCACCTTCAACGTCGTCGCGCCCGGTTTTGTCGACACCGACATGACCCAGGCGCTCACGGACGAGCAGCGCGCGGGCATCGTGGCGCAGGTGCCGCTCGGCCGTTACGCGCAGCCCGAGGAGATCGCCGCCACGGTGCGGTTCCTCACCTCGGACGACGCCTCGTACATCACTGGAGCCGTCATCCCCGTTGACGGCGGATTGGGCATGGGTCACTGATCACCATGAGCGGAATTCTCGACGGCAAGCGGATCCTGATCACGGGTGTGCTGATGGAGTCCTCCATCGCCTTCCACGCTGCCAAGGTCGCGCAGGAGCAGGGTGCCGAGGTCATCCTGACCGCCTTCCCGCGGCCCACGCTCACCGAGCGCATCGCCAAGAAGCTGCCCAAGCCCGCCAAGGTCATCGAGCTCGACGTCACCAACGAGGAGCACCTCGCCCGCCTGGAGGGCCTGGTCCGCGAGGAGCTCGGCGGCCTCGACGGCGTCGTCCACTCCATCGGCTTCGCCCCGCAGGACGCGCTCGGCGGCAACTTCCTGAACACGCCGTTCGAGTCGGTGGCCACGGCCATGCACGTCTCGGCGTTCTCGCTGAAGTCGCTGACCATGGCCCTGCTGCCGCTGATGCCGGAGGAGGAGGGCGGCGCGGTCGTCGGCCTGACCTTCGACGCGCAGTTCGCCTGGCCGCAGTACGACTGGATGGGCCCGGCCAAGGCCGCCCTGGAGGCCACCAACCGCTACCTGGCGCGCGACCTGGGCCCGCGGAACATCCGCTGCAACCTGGTCTCCGCGGGCCCCATCGGCTCCATGGCCGCCAAGTCCATCCCGGGCTTCGGCGAGCTCGCCAAGGTCTGGGACAGCCGCTCCCCGCTCCAGTGGGACATGGCCGACCCCGAGCCCGCGGGCCGCGGCATCGTCGCGCTGCTCTCGGACTTCTTCCCGAAGACCACGGGCGAGATCATCCACGTCGACGGCGGCGTGCACATGATGGGTGCCTGACCCCCTCTGACGCGTCGACGCCCCGTTCCCGCAGCGCGCGGGGGCGGGGCGTCGCCCGTTCGGCCCCGCTGGCCGGGCGGCGCCGGGGCCGGGCCGCGCACCCTGGAGTGTGCGCTGGTCACCCGGTGCGGCGCTCGCCGCGCTCGCCCTCCTGATCACCCTGCCGTACGACGCCGTGTCCCACGCGGCGTCCCACGCGGCCGGGCAGCGCGCGCGGGGGCACCAGGAGCGGCCCGCGAGCGCGGCCCCGGACCCGCGTCCGGCCGTGGCGGACCGGCCGTTCGGCGCGGAGTGCCGCAGCAACGTCGTCGGCTCCCACGTCGTCGCGTACTGCCACAACCCGTACCCCGACACCGACCGCCTGCGGCTGCACATCGAGTGCGACCGGTGGTGGGACATCGACAGCGACAGCCGCCCGGTCGTGGCCGGGCCCGCCATGACGGTGCGGCTCGCGGGCCGCTGCTGGAAAGAGGTCCGCTCGGTGTGGATCAGCCACCAGCGCTGACCTTGGGGGCGCTCAGCCGCTGAGCCGCTCCGGGTGGCACAGGTAGGGGTAGCTGGCCGCCTCGGCGGCCGCCGCGTCCGCGTCCCGCGCGCGGATCGCCTCGACGAGACGGCCGTGGTCCATGTACGCCGCCGGCGTCAGCTCCTTGCCGATGTCCTCGCGCAGCCAGTCCCGCAGCACCTCGCCCAGGTCCGCGTACAGGGCGGTCAGGACGTCGTTGTGGGACGCGGCCACCACCGCCATGTGCAGGGTCGCGTCGGCCGCCACGAACGCTTCGGCGTCGCCCGACGCCCACGCCTCCTCGCGGCGCGCGAGCAGGGTGTCCAGCTGCTTCAGGTCCCGCTCCGTGCGCCGCTCGGCGGCGAGCTTCGCGGCGCTCGACTCCAGCGTGGCGCGCAGCTCCGCGATGTGCCGCGGATCGGCGTCGGCGAACCTGCGCTGCATCACGCCCGCCAGCTCGCTGGTCGCGACCACGTACGTGCCCGAGCCCTGCCGGATGTCGAGCAGGCCGTTGTGGGCGAGGGCGCGCACGGCCTCACGGACCGTGTTCCTGGCCACGCCCAGCTGTTCGACCAGCTCGGGCTCGGTGGGGATGCGGGAGCCGACCGGCCACTCGCCCGACGAGATCTGATTGCGCAGGGCGGCGATGACCTGCTCGGACAGCGCGGAGCGGCGCGGGGTGGTCAGCGGCATGTGCTTCCTTCGGCGAGGTCGGCGGTGTTGTCGTCGTGCACGGGGGGGGGCTTACTGCGCCGGGTGGGCCTGGCGGACCCGGTCAGCCTGGCGGCCCGGTGTGCCCGGTGTGCCCGGCGGGGATTGGACAGGTAATCATCCCATGATTCTATGATGGCTCTCATGGTCAGTGAGGAAGCGGATACGACACGCGGGACGATGACACCACCGGGCCCGGCCGGAGCGGCCGTGCGGCAGGCGGCCGCCGCGGAGGGCCCGGCGGGTGCGAACGGCGGCGGACCGGCGCGCGGCGCCGCGGACGCGCCGGTCGAGCCGGGTGGAACGACCGCCCCGCGCGCGTGGGCGACGCGACTGATCGTCGTCGGCATCGTCCTCGCCGCCCTCAACCTCCGGCCCGCCATCACCAGCCTCGGCGCACTCCTCGAAGAGGTGCGGGACGGGCTCGGCATGAGCGGCACCCTCGCGGGGCTGCTCACCTCCGTGCCGCCGCTGTGCTTCGCCCTGTTCGGCAGCCAGGCCCCGCGCCTGGCCCGGCGCTTCGGCTCCGGCGCCGTGGTGTGCGCGGGCATGGCCGCGATAGCCACCGGCCTGCTGATCCGCCCCTTCGTCGGCGGCACCGCGGGCTTCCTGGCCGCCACCGCGTTCGCCCTCATGGGCATCGCCGTGAGCAACGTCCTGATGCCGGTCATCGTCAAGCGCTGGTTCCCCGACCGCGTCGGCTCGATGACCGGCCTGTACTCGATGGCCCTCGCGCTCGGCACCTCCTTGGCCGCCGCCGTCACCGTGCCCCTGACCGACGCGCTCGGCGGCAGCTGGCGCACCGGGCTCGGCGTCTGGGCGGTGCTCGCGGTCGTCGCCGTCGTGCCGTGGCTGCCGCTGGTGCGCGAGCGCGGCACCGGGGCGGCCGCCGCCGAGCGGGTCCCGGCCGCCGTCCGGCGCGAGGACGACGCGCTGCGCATCACCCACAGCCGCACGGCCTGGGCCCTCGCCTGCTTCTTCGGGCTCCAGGCCACCGCCGCCTACATCACCATGGGCTGGCTGCCGCAGATCTTCCGGGACGCGGGCGTACCCGCGAGCGAGGCCGGGGTCCTGCTCGCCGTCACGATGGCCATGGGCGTGCCGCTCGCCTTCGTGATCCCGCGCGTGGCGACCCGGCTGCCCCACCAGGGCCCCGTCGTGGTCGTCCTCGGGGCCTGCGGCCTCGCCGGATACGCGGGCCTGTACCTCGCCCCGGCGGGCGGCGCCTGGGCGTGGGCGCTGTTGTGCGGCATCTCCAACTGCGCCTTCCCGCTCGCGCTCACCATGGTCGGCATGCGCGCCAGGAGCAGCGCGGGCGTGGCCAAGCTCTCCGCCTTCGCGCAGAGCACCGGCTATCTGATCTCGATCCCGGGCCCCCTCCTGGTGGGCGTCCTCTACCAGCACAGCGGGGGCTGGGGCCTGCCGCTCGCGCTCATGGCGGGCCTGATGGTGCCGCAGATCGCGGTCGGCTTCCTGGCGGGCCGCGACCGCACGATCGAGGACGAGGTGGCGGCGAAGGCCGCCGCCTGACCCGGGCGGCCCGCCCGCCACCATGGGCGGGTCGCAGCAAACCGGAGGGCGGGACGCCGTCGGCCGGAGGGTGGGACGCCGCAGGCCGGGGGGCGGGCCGCCGCGGGCAGAAGACGGGTGTCGGCACCCTTGCCCGGCCCCGCGCACCCCGACGGCGGGCACCCCGACGGCGGGCCCACGGGCCCGGGATGGGAGACTTGCGGCATGCCAGTGCTCGACCCGAACCCCCAGAACGGCCAGAAGAAGCTCCTCATCGTGCTCGGCGCGATGCTGGCCATCACCGTGATCATCGGGATCATCGCGTCCGTCGCCTCGCCCTGAGGCCCCGCCGGACCATCGGCGAACCAGTCCTCCACCACGGGATGGTGGTGCTAGCCCCACCATCCCCTAGGGGGCCAGTGTCAGGGTTATCTGGGTGGATCACCGGATGGGCCGAGGGACCGGAACTCCGTACCTTCGAGATGTGGCCGCGACAACGCGGCACGGAGCACTCGAAGGTTCTTGGAGGCGGCATGTCGGCCCGTGCGCACACCCGACGCGACCCGGCAGAGCGGGCGGAGCCGGCCGCGGTCGAGATCCAGCTCCCGTGGTGGGCCATCGCCCTGCCCGCGATCGCCTTCGCCGCCCTGCTCCTGCTGATACTGAACCCGGTGGACGCCCACGCGGCCGGCGGCGAGCCCGTCGTCACCCACCTCTTCGAGCGCGTCAGGGAGCTCCTCGCCTCCCTCCAGTAAGGCGTTCGTGCCTGGTCGCGGGCGCCCTCACCACCTCAGGAGACACCCGGTGAACGCCCCGTCACCCCTGGCGGGAGAGCCCGCCAACTCCCTGCGCCCGATGGCGTGTTTCATGCGAAGCTGGGACGCATGAGCGTCGCAGAACCCCGCAGGATTGTCCTTTTCCGGCATGCGAAGGCCGACTGGCCCCAGGTGTCCGACCACGAGCGTCCGCTCGCCGAGCGCGGCCGCAAGGACGCCCCCGTGGCCGGCCGCAAACTCGCCGACACCGGAATCGTCTTCGACCTGGCCCTGTGCTCGACCGCCGCCAGGACCCGGGAGACCTGGAAGCTCGCCGTCCAGGAACTCCCGCAGCGTCCCCGGACGGTGTACGAGGACCGGGTCTATGAAGCCTCCCCGGGCGAGCTGATCGCCGTGCTCAACGAGACACCGGACGACGTGCGCGACCTGATCCTCATCGGCCACAACCCCGGTGTCCACGGCCTCGCCGACGTCCTCGCCGGAGAGGCCGAGGGCGACGCCCAGGTGCGAATGAACCGTCGCGGCTTCCCCACCTCGGCCTTCGCCGTCCTCACGTACACCGGCTCGTGGAAGGGCCTGGAGCCCGGCACGGCGACGCTGGTGGACTACTGGGCGCCGTCCGAATAGCACACGGCAGGACCCACCGACCCATGCGAAGGGCCCGGCACCCCAGGGGTGCCGGGCCCGACCGGTACGGAGAGCGGCGGCCTAGTCGTGGTCCAGGTGCATGTCCGCGGCCTCGACCTCTTCGCGGGTGACGCCGAGCAGATACAGGACGGTGTCGAGGAACGGCACGTTGACGGCCGTGTGGGCGGCCTCGCGGACCATCGGCTTGGCGTTGAACGCGACGCCGAGACCGGCGGCGTTCAGCATGTCGAGGTCGTTCGCGCCGTCGCCGATCGCGACGGTCTGCTCCAGCGGGACGCCCGCCTCGTCGGCGAAGCGGCGCAGCAGCCGGGCCTTGCCCGCGCGGTCCACGACCTCGCCGGTCACCTTGCCGGTGAGCCTGCCGTCGACGATCTCCAGGGTGTTGGCGTGGGCGAAGTCCAGGCCGAGACGTTCCTTCAGATCATCCGTGACCTGGGTGAAGCCGCCGGAGACCACGCCGACCTGGTAGCCGAGGCGCTTGAGGGTGCGGATGAGCGTCCGCGCGCCGGGGGTGAGCCGCACCTCCGAGCGGACCTTGTCGACCACCGAAGCGTCGAGCCCTTCGAGGAGGGCGACGCGCGCGTGCAGCGACTGCTCGAAGTCCAGCTCGCCGCGCATCGCGGCCGCCGTCACCTCCGCGACCTCCTGCTCGCAGCCCGCGTGCGCGGCGAAGAGCTCGATCACCTCGTCCTGGATCAGCGTCGAGTCGACGTCCATCACGACCAGGCGCTGCGCGCGGCGGTGCAGCCCCGCGGCGACGACCGCGACGTCGACGCCGAGCGCCGCGGCCTCCAGCGCGAGCGCCGTGCGCAGGGGCTCGGTCTCCGTGCCGGACACCGCGAACTCCACTGCCGTGACCGGGTACTTGGCGAGCCGGAAGATGCGGTCGATGTTCCCGCCGGTCCCCGTGATGCTCGCCGCGATCGCGGCGGTGGACTCGGCGGTGAGCGGGTGGCCGAGGACGGTCACGTGGGAGCGGCCGAGGCCGCGCGGGCGGTTGTCGCCCCGGCCCGAGATGATCTCGGCCTGCAGGCTCACGGAGTCCGCCCACGAGTGGACGGTGGCCCGCAGATCCCCTTCGAGGCCGTGCGGCGGTGCGGTGACCAGCGCGCACAGCACTATCCGGCCCCGGGTGACGACCTGCTCGATGTCGACGACGTCCACGGAGTACGCCGCGAGCGTGTCGAAGAGGCCGGCGGTGATGCCGGGGCGGTCCTTGCCGAAGATCTTGACGAGCAGCGTGGGGAGATCAGCGTTGGCGCCCGCCGGCGAGGGGGTGCCGGGCGGCGCGGTGGCGCCGGGGGGCGCGGGGGGCGTGGAGGCACTCATGGTGATCCCCACGGTAGCTGGCGGCGCGGGCCGGGTGACGGGGGTGTCCGGCTGCCGGACACCCCCTCGCCCCCTTGTTCATCCCCCGGTTCCGCCGGGCTCGCCCTGGCCCTGCTTCCTTGTCACTCCCCGGCCTTGCCGGGACTTCTCCCACCCGCCCGCCTGTATCTCCCTGGCTTCGCGGACCGGGCCCCGACACGGAGTGCTCCCGGGGCCCGGCCCCGGCGCGGAGCGCTGCGGATAGCGCCCTCCGGTGCCCGGCGTTACCGCCCCGGCCGGCTCAGGGCCTCCGCTTCGGAGGTGGCGGTGGGGGAGGAGGCGGGGGCGGGGGCATCGGCCACTCCCGCGCCCCCCGGCGCCCCCGCTTCGCCCCGTCCGGCGGCGGTACAGGTGTGGCCACGGTAGGCACCCCACTGCCCGGCGGCGGTGCCCCGGGGCCCGCGGCGGTCGGGGTCCCGCTGCCCGAGGGCGGCCCGCCCGCGCCAGGGCCAGGCCCCCCGTCCTGGACCCGCAGGTACGGATTGGTCTCCGCCCGCGGCGGCCGGTACGGGGTGCTCTGCTGATAGGGCCCCGGAACCTGCGGCGGCGACGCCTCCGCGGAGGCCCGGGCCGGCGGCGCCACCCGGCCCCCCGCCGCCCCGGTGGCCCGCGCGAGCAGGGCCCCGGCCGCCCCGGCCCCCGCGCCCCACGCCGCGCCGAGGGCCGCGGCGAGCGCCAGGTTCCCGTGCAGTTCGAGCCCGGCCCCGAACGCGTCGAAGCCGAGGACGGAGAGGGAGGCGTCCGCGGACACCCCGGTCAGCCATGCCATCAGGGGCAGGGCCACCGCCGTGACCGCCCCGAGCGTCAGGGCACAGCGTGCGACGAATCCGGCGGTGCCCCGCGAGTCCCCGGCCGGGGCCCCCGAGGCCTCCCGCGCCAGCGGACTGCGTACCGCCGTGAGCACCCCCGCGAACAGCATCATCACCGCGGTCGCGACCCCGAGCAGCCACACCCGGCCGTCGAGTTCGGCGAGCCGCCCCAGCGTCAGGGGCTTGTCGGAGCCGCTCAGCAGATCGTCCACCGGGTCCGGCAGGAACCGCGTCAGGGCGCCCGAGGCCTCGCCGTCGTAGGGGACGAAGAGACCGACGGGCAGGCCGAGGAAGACGCCGTTGGGGGTGCCGAGGAGCGCGCCGCCCACGACCCGCTTGGGGTGGTCGTCGCCGATCGCCGCGTACGCGGCCGCGGCGAGCCCCGCGACGACGGCCATCAGAACGACCGCGACGAGGGCGGACGCCGCGGGCCGCAGCAGCCGGTGGACGACGTCGAAGCCGGGCGGCAGCGGTGTCCGGCGGGACGCGAGCAGCGCGATGAGCAGCACCACGACCGACCAGATCGCGCCACCGAGCAAGGTGGCTCCGGTGTCGACGGTGAAGCCGACCGCGGCCTTCGCCTCGACGAGGTCGCGCAGCCGGTCGGGCAGGAGCCCGCCGATGTCACCGATGCCGCCGATGTCCTTGAGGCCGTCGGGAATCCGGTCGCCGATGCCCCCGGGAAGGTCACCGAGCCCTTTGTCGATTCCCTTGTCAATTCCTTTGTCGATGCCCAGCTGTTCGCCGTTGATCGTGATGATGTCGTGACCGGCCCAGGCGAGTCCGCCGAGCATCCCGACGAAGAGCGCGATCACCGCACCGGCGCGCGCCGCGAGTTCGGCGGGTGAGATCACAACTCCCGCGCCGCGCAGGGAACGTAAAAAGAAGTAGGAGAGGAGGACCGCCCCGGCGAGCCCCACGCCCAGGGGCGCCACGTCAATGGCCGTGGTCGCCTCGGCACCCTTGAGGCCGAAGGCCGACACATCACCGGATGGGGTGATGGAGCCCCCGACGCCCAGGGCGATCGCCGCCGCCGTCATCGGCCCGAGCGACGCCGCGGCGTCCGCGCCGAGCAGGTGCAGACCAAGGGCCGCCGTGCCCGCCATGCCGATCAACGCCCAGCTGACCGCCGCGATCGCGGAGAGCAGGACGTCCCCCCAGGGCACGCTCCGCCGCCCGCCCTCGTACCCGCCGCTCACCATCAGACCCCCCGAGCTCGCCGCGCGTCGCCCTCGGTCCGCGGACGCACGACAGGGGCGACATCGACGACATGAGTGACATGGTCGACATGTGCGGCATGTTCGTGATCCGTACTCGCTGAGAGCCCTTACCACTTTCCGAGGCGATATCTGCCCCGTCAACGGGGCAGTCATAGTGGCCCGTACGCAGTCTTCACAAGGCCCGACTTTCGGTCAGAGGCCTCCGCCTGAAATAGTTCCTCCCGATGTTCGACATCCCTAGACTCCCCATAGATGGGGGCAACTCGGGGGACAACTCAGTGGGGCATGGAGTGCCGGAACTCGTACTGGAATTGAATGGCAGGTCCTGGACGCTGGAGGCGTCCCGGACCTACACCCTCGGACGCGATCCGCAGGGTGACATCGCGCTCGACGACGCCAGGGTCTCCTGGCGGCACGCGACGATCAGCTGGAGCGGCCGGAGCTGGGTCATCGAGGACCACGGCTCCACCAACGGCACCTTCGTGCAGGGGCAGCGGATCCACCAGAGGGAAATCGGCCCCGGGTCGGCCGTCCATCTGGGCAACGCGACGGACGGGCCGCAGCTCGTCCTCTCCGGCGGCGCGCCCGGCGCCGCCGCCGCTGCCGTGTCCGCGCCGGGCGCGCAGCAGGCGCAGCACGGCCCGCCGCAGGCGGCGCACGCGTCGCCGCAGCAGGCCCCTGGCCAGGCAGGACCCGGCCATCAGGAGGCCCCGGGCTGGGCGGCGCAGCCGCAGCACCAGGCGCCGCAGTATCAGCAGCACCAGCAGCAGATGCCGCAGCAGCAGGCCTGGCAGCAGGCGCCGCAGCAGCACGCACCGCAGCCGCAGCACGCGCAGGTGCCACCTCAGCAGGGCCCGGGCGCGGGCGTGGGACCCGGTGGCGCGGCGGGGGCCCCGCCGGTCTACGGCGACCGCAGCCCGACCACGTACCACCAGTTCGCGCTTGGCCGAAAGATGCGCATCGGCCGCGCCCTGGAGAACGAGCTGGTGGTCTCCGACCTCCAGGTCTCGCGGCACCACGCCGAGTTCACCTCGACGCCCGACGGCCGCTTCGAACTGCGCGACCTCGGCTCGCACAACGGCACGTACGTCAACGGCATGCCGATCGCCAAGGCGTCGACGGTCCTGATCGGGCCGAACGACATCGTCGGCGTCGGTCACTCCACGTTCCGCCTGGTCGGGGACCGTCTCGAGGAGTTCGTCGACACCGGTGACGTCTCCTTCTCCGCGCGCCATCTGACCGTCACGGTCGACGGCGGCAAGCAGATCCTCAAGGACGTCTCCTTCGGCGTCCCGGAGAAGTCCCTGATCGCGGTCATCGGCCCGTCGGGCTCCGGCAAGTCCACCCTGCTCAAGGCGCTGACCGGCTACCGGCCCGCCAACCAGGGCGACGTCCTCTACGACAACCGGAACCTGTACAAGCAGTTCGCCGAGCTGCGGCAGCGCATCGGTCTGGTCCCGCAGGACGACATCCTGCACAAGGAGCTGACCGTCAACAAGGCGCTCAAGTACGCGGCCAAGCTCCGCTTCCCCGCCGACACCAGCGACCAGGAGCGCCAGCAGCGCATAGGCGAGGTCCTGCGCGAGCTGAAGCTCGACATCCACAAGGACAAGAAGGTCACCTCCCTCTCCGGCGGCCAGCGCAAGCGCGTCTCGGTCGCCCTGGAGCTGCTCACCAAGCCGTCGCTGATCTTCCTGGACGAGCCCACGTCGGGCCTCGACCCGGGCATGGACCGCGACGTCATGCAGCTCCTGCGCGGGCTCGCCGACGACGGCCGCACGGTCCTCGTCGTCACGCACTCCGTGGCCGAGCTGGCCCTGTGCGACAAGCTCCTGGTGATGGCGCCGGGCGGCTCGGTGGCGTACTTCGGTCCGCCCGAGGAGGCCCTGAACTTCTTCGGCTACGACACCTGGGCCGACGTCTTCTCCGCCTTCGAGAACTACCGCGACTACGACTGGGCGGGCCGCTGGAAGGGCTCGCAGCACTACCAGATGTACGCCGCGGACATCGACGCCGTCGCCGCGCAGTCCGTACACATGCCGCCGCCGCAGGCGATCAAGCCGCCCAAGCCGCAGGGCTGGGGCTCACAGCTGATCACCCTGATCCGCCGCTATGTGTCGGTCATCGCGTCCGACAAGGGCTTCATGGCGCTGATGCTGATCCTGCCCGCGGTGCTCGGCGCGGTCAGCCTGCTCATCGACCCGGACAAGGGCCTGCTGCCGGTCGTGAACCCGAAGACCGGCAAGATCATCCCGAATGGCACGGCCACGACGGTGCTCCTGATCCTCGCGGTCGGCGCCTGTTTCGCGGGCGCCGCGAACTCCGTACGCGAGCTGATCAAGGAGCGGGTGATCTACGAACGCGAGCGCGCGACCGGCCTGTCGCGCTCCGCGTATCTGATGTCCAAGGTCATCGTCCTCGGCATGATCACGGTGCTCCAGGGAGCCCTGGTCGGCGCGATCGGCTTCTCCACCCGGGAGATCCCGGAGAAGGGGCTGGTCCTCGGCGGCCAGGTGCTGCTCGAACTCTCCCTGCCGATCATGGGCCTCGGCTTCACCTCGATGATGTTCGGCCTGATCATCTCGGCCCTGGTGAAGACCGCCGAGAAGACCATGCCGCTGCTGGTCATGTTCGCGATCATCCAGGTCGTGTTCACCGGCTGTCTGTTCATCCTGCACGGCACGGTCGGCGTCAACGAGTTCTCGTATCTGATGCCCTCGCGCTGGGCGGTGGCCGCCGCCGGCAGCACGCTGGACTTCAACCGGATCAGCCCCAACCCGGACGACCCGGGCAGCACCGACCCGCTGTGGGACCACGAGGGCGGTGCCTACGTCATGGACATGGCCGCGCTGCTCGCCCTCGGCGCGTTCTGCGGCTTCCTCGTGGCCCGCTTCCTGCGCCGCCACGAGCCGGAGGTCATGCGCAAGTAGCACCGCTCGCGCGGACACGCCCAGCGCGGAGTCACGCGGAGCGGACACGAAGAGCGGAGCGGACACGAAGAAGGGCGGCACCCCACGCGGGGTGCCGCCCTTCGGCGTCTGTGAGCTCGGCCTCGGGGGAGGTCCGGTCCTGGAGGTGGGGCTCAGTAGGCGCCGTTGACGTTGTCGATCGAGCCGTACCGGTGGGCCGCGTAGTTGGCGGCGGCGGTGATGTTGGCGACCGGGTCGTAGATGTTCGTCGAGGTGCCCTCGACGTGGTACGCGCTGAACGTCGGCTGGATGACCTGGAGCAGGCCGATCGACGGGGTGCCCTTCTGGGCGTTGATGTCCCAGCCGTTGATGGCGTTCGGGTTGCCCGTGGACTCGCGCATGATGTTGCGGTGCAGGCCCTCGTACGAGCCGGGGATGCCCCTGCTCTTCATGATGTCGAGGGACTGGCGGATCCAGCCGTCGAGGTTGTTGGTGTAGACCGGCTTGCGCGCGGCCGCGCGGCTCGCGGCCTCCTTCGCCTTGCGGTCCTCCTCGACCTTCTTCTTCGCCGCGGCCTCGTCCTCGGCCTTCTTCTTCGCGGCGGCGTCCTTGGCCTGCTTGTCGGCGTTGGCGTGCTGCTTGCTGACGTTCTCGTGCACGGCCTGCTGCGTCTTGGCGGGCACGGACCAGGCGGCGGCGTGGGCGCCGAGGGCCTCGGTCCGCGTCGCCTCGGTCTGGGAGCTGCCCGGCGCGATGGAGAAGGCGAGGGCGGCGGCGCCGAGCGTGGCGACACCGGCGATCGAGAACTTCTGGGCCTTGGTCAGGGTCGAGCGACTATGACCAGAGGGGGTGCGCTTGGACATGCGGAGTGGACCTCTTCGTATCGGGAGGCCGCCCTGGCGCCGGCGGGGGACGTGGTGCTACCGGCAAAACGCCGCGGTGCGAGGACCGCGGCGCCGAGCGACGGGAGCAATTCTTAGCGGGCGCAAAATTCGGTGGCAAAGCTGCGACGTACGATCCGCGATAGTGGACCGGGGGGTCGGCGGCCCGTGCCGAGACCCGCGCTTAGCCTTCCTTTACTGCGTCCCGCCCTCCACTAAGATGCTTCGTACGTGATGTGCGTCCTATGCGCGGGCTCACATCGGACGCGTAACAGTTTCACCATCCGTTGCTGAAGCAATGCTCTCAGTGAGCAAACTCCTCCCCGAGGATGAGGCGTACGACGCCGGACTCCTGCCACGGGTAGAGACGGCGTACCGCCTCGGCATCACCCCGCTCCCCGTACCGTCGGCGGACGGCCCCTCAGGGCCCGCCCGCGCACGGGCGGCGCCCCGGCCGTCGGGCCCAAGGCGCCGGGCCGTCCTGAGGAGGGGAACGAGGGCCACACGACCTAGTCCCAGCGCCCTACCTCCGTGCCGCCACAGGTCGGATACGGCCTGTCACACCCCGCCGGTACGGTGGGCGCATGAGTCAAGGTCCCCGGTCCGGGCTGTACGCGGTCAGCTCGGCCCTGCTCGCCATGAGCAGCCAGCTGGAGGTGCGCGACGTCCTCAAGACGATCGTCGTCTCGGCCCGCGAGCTGCTCTCCGCGGAGTACGCGGCACTCGGCGTCCCCGACGACCACGGCGGCTTCGCCCAGTTCGTGGTCGACGGCGTCACCGAAGAGCAGTGGAAGGCCATCGGCCCGCTCCCGCGCCAGCACGGCATCCTCGCCGCGATGCTCCAGAAGGCCGAGCCCGAGCGGCTCGCCGACGTCCGCGAGGACCCCCGCTTCGAGGGCTGGCCCTCCGCCCACCCGGACATGTCCGACTTCCTCGGCCTGCCCATCCGGCACGGCGACGAGACGCTCGGCGCCCTCTTCCTCGCCAACAAGAACTGCTCGAAGCCCACCGGCGGCTGCGGCTTCGACGAGGACGACGAGGAACTGCTCTCGATCCTCGCCCAGCACGCGGCGATCGCCCTCACCAACGCCCGGCTGTACGAGCGCAGCCGCGAGCTGACCATCGCCGAGGAGCGCTCCCGGCTCGCCCACGAGCTGCACGACGCCGTCAGCCAGAAGCTGTTCTCGCTGCGCCTGACGGCCCAGGCGGCCACCGCCCTGGTCGACCGGGACCCGGCCCGCGCCAAGGGCGAGCTCCAGCAGGTGGCCGCGCTCGCGGCCGAGGCGGCCGACGAGCTGCGCGCGGCCGTGGTGGAGCTGCGCCCCGCCGCCCTCGACGAGGACGGTCTCGTCGCCACCCTGCGCACCCACGTCCAGGTCCTCGACCGCGCCCACTCGGCCACGGTCACCTTCGCCGACACCGGCGTGCGGGCCCTGCCCGCGGCCCAGGAGGAGGCCATGCTGCGCGTCGCCCAGGAAGCCCTGCACAACGCGCTGCGGCACGCCGAGGCGCAGCGCGTGGGCGTCGCCCTGGAGCGGCACGGCACGGGCGCGGTGCTGCGCGTCACGGACGACGGCAAGGGATTCGACCCGCGCGCGACGCGTCGCGCCGGGCGGCACTTGGGCCTGGTCTCCATGCGGGACCGGGCCGGCGGGGTCGGCGGACGGCTGACCGTGGCATCGGAGCCCGGCAAGGGCACGACGATCGAGATGGAGGTTCCCGGTGGCTGAGAACGAAGGGGCGGTGCCCGCCCCGGTCACACGGCGGATCCGGGTGCTCCTGGTCGACGACCACCAGGTGGTGCGCCGCGGCCTGCGTACGTTCCTGGAGATCCAGGACGACATCGAGGTCGTCGGCGAGGCCTCGGACGGCGCCGAAGGCGTCGCGCGCGCCGAGGAGCTGAAGCCGGACGTCGTCCTGATGGACGTCAAGATGCCCGGCATGGACGGCGTGGAAGCCCTGCGCAAGCTGCGCGAGCTCGCCAACCCCGCGCGCGTGCTCATCGTCACCAGCTTCACCGAGCAGCGCACGGTCGTGCCCGCCCTGCGCGCGGGCGCCGCCGGCTATGTGTACAAGGACGTGGACCCCGACGCCCTCGCCGGAGCCATCCGCTCCGTGCACGCCGGACACGTCCTGCTCCAGCCCGAGGTGGCGGGCGCCCTGTTGTCCCAGGAGGAGGCCAACAACTCACAGGGCAGGGGCGGCTCCCTGACCGAGCGGGAGCGCGAGGTGCTCGGCCTGATCGCGGACGGCCGTTCGAACCGCGAGATCGCCCGCGCCCTGGTGCTCTCCGAGAAGACCGTCAAGACACACGTGTCGAACATCCTCATGAAGCTCGACCTCGCCGACCGCACCCAGGCCGCCCTCTGGGCCGTGCGCCACGGCGTGGCGGGCTGATTCCCCTTGGTGCGCCGGGGCGGCGAGCGCCCCGGGCGCACACCGGGCGCGGTCAGTACGGACCGTCGCGTTCCGGGCTGAGATTCATACCGTCGTGTGGATGTCCCCCGGATGGCGCATCCCCCGGGGTGCCCGGCCGTTCTCCAGTGCGTGCTGCGGCGCCTCAGCCGCAGCTTCCGCTAGGAGGGTTTCAGCAGTGAAGAACGTGAAGAAGGCCGCGGCCATCACGATGATGGCGGGTGGCCTGCTGGTCGCCGGTGCCGGTATGGCTTCCGCCCACGGTGGCGCCGACGCCAACGGCGAGGCCAAGAACTCCCCGGGTGTCGTCTCCGGCAACCTGGTCCAGGCCCCGGTGCACATCCCGGTGAACGCCTGCGGCAACAGCGTCAGCGTCGTCGGCATCCTGAACCCCACCTTCGGGAACGTCTGCGAGAACGTCTGACCCGCTCGCGCGCGGCCTCCCCCCCCGGCCGCGCGCGTCGGCGTCGCCCCGCACAGCCCCCGGCCGCACGGCCGGGGCCCCCGCCACCCCCGCCACCAGAAGGAACACACCCATGAGCATCGCCAAGAAGGCCGCCCTGGCCGTAGCCGTCGCCGGAATCGCCGCGGGCGCCTCCGCCGGGGCCGCCTCCGCCACGGACGCCCACGCCGACGGCAACGCCAAGCACTCCCCGGGCATCGGCTCCGGCAACCTCGTGCAGGCCCCGATCCACATCCCGGTGAACGCCACCGGCAACAGCGTGAACGTGGTCGGCATCCTCAACCCCGCGTTCGGCAACCAGTCGGCGAACCACTGACGCGCGACACCCACGGGCCCTGGACCCCGCGGACCACAGTCCGCGGGGTCCCGCGTGTCCGCTCCCGCGTGTCCGCTCCCGCGTGTCCGCTCCCGCGCAGCTGCTCTCGCTTGCCCACTCTCGCTTGTCCGCTCCGGCGTGGCTGCTCCCGCACGCCCGCTCCTGCGCGTGCGTTCCTGTGTGTCTGCTCCCGCGTGCCCGCTCCTGAGTCTCTGCTGGTGCGTGGCTGCTCCTGCGTGTCCGCCCCGGCACGCCCGCCCCCGCGCCCCCGCCCCGTGGGTCCGCCCGCGCTGAGTCCCGCGGTATCCGCTCCACGCTGGCGCCCCGCCCGCGAGGCCCCCGCGCGAGGCCACCAGCGGGTCCGCCCGCGCTGACGCCCCGGCACCCGCCCCGCGCCGGCGCCCCGGCAGCAGAGGCCGCGCTACCCCCGCCCGCCCTCCAACACCTCCACGTACGCGTTGTACGCGGCGACCTGTGCCCGCCGAGCCGTTCGCTCCACCGGCTGCAGGGCCCCCGCCCGTGCCGCCATCTCCGAGGCGCTCACGGCCCCGCCGTGCCCGTGGTCGTAGGCCATCGACACCAGCAGGCCCACGCGCTGCGCCAGCTCCAACACCCGCACCGCGCGGGGCGGATACCCCGGCGCGAGGAGCTCGCGCCCCCGCTCCGCCCGCGCCCGGTAGGCGTCGAGCGCCGCCTCGGCGAGCGGCCCCGAAGCCGCCACGTCGAGCCGCGAGAGCACCCGCGTGGCCTCCCGCATCGCCTCCGCGAGCTCCCGCTCCGCCTCACCGAGCGACGGCACGTCGGCGGGCGGCGCCTCCCGCACCGGCAGGCAGTGCCACACGACCTCCACATGGACGTCCTCGGCGTCCGCGGCCTCCTCGGGGCCCGCCTCGTACACCTCGGGCACGAGACCGAACGCCGCGCCGGACGCGACGACGGCCTCCTCGGCCTCCAGCGCCCGCTCGTTGAAGGCGGGCGGCCCGCTCAGCCCCAGCGGATGGCCCGGCACGGGCAGCGCCACCCGGAACCCGGTCACGCCGAGCCCCCGCAGCCGCCCGAGCGCGAGCGTCAGACCGACGGGCGCCGGCTCCCCGGGCAGCCCCTCGACGCGGTGCACCGCGTCGTCATCCACGATCGCGTGCACCGCGTCGTCCGGTGAAACAAGTCCGGCCAAAAGGGCGTTTCCCCATGCGGCCAAGCGTCCTGAGCGTGGTTCCGAGAGCATGCACACAGCCTAAGGACCGGCCTCAGCACGGGAACGGTCGGCCAGTGGCGTAGGTTTTATCCGGGGGCTGCGTCCACAGCGAAATCCACGGGCGCCGCGACAGCCGAGACTGCAATGGGAGAGACCGCGCTCATGAGCGAAGTACTGGAGCTTAAGGACGTATCCGTGGTCCGCGAGGGCCGGGCTCTGGTGGACCAGGTCTCCTGGTCGGTCAAGGAGGGGGAGCGCTGGGTCATCCTCGGCCCGAACGGGGCGGGCAAGACCACCCTCCTCAACGTCGCGTCCAGCTACCTCTTCCCGAGCAAGGGCACCGCCACCGTCCTCGGCGAACAGCTCGGCAAGGTCGACGTGTTCGAGCTGCGCCCGCGCATCGGCGTGGCCGGCATGGCCATGGCCGACAAGCTGCCGAAGCGCCAGACCGTTCTGCAGACCGTCCTCACCGCCGCGTACGGCATGACCGCGGGCTGGCGCGAGGACTACGAGGACGTCGACGAGCAGCGCGCCCGCGCCTTCCTCGACCGCCTCGGCATGAGCGACTACCTGGACCGGCGGTTCGGCACCCTCTCCGAGGGCGAGCGCAAGCGCACCCTGATCGCCCGCGCCCTGATGACCGACCCCGAGCTGCTGCTCCTCGACGAGCCCGCCGCGGGCCTCGACCTCGGCGGCCGCGAGGACCTCGTGCGCCGCCTCGGCCGCCTCGCCCGCGACCCCATCGCCCCCTCGATGATCATGGTCACGCACCACGTCGAGGAGATCGCCCCGGGCTTCACGCACGTCCTGATGATCCGCCAGGGCGAGGTCCTCGCCGCGGGCCCCCTGGAGCTCGAGCTGACCTCGCGCAACCTCTCGCTCTGCTTCGGCCTGCCGCTGGTCGTCGAGCAGCGGGGCGACCGCTGGAGCGCGCAGGGCCTGCCGCTCGGCTGACGCGGTACGCCCTGTCCGTAACGGGAGCCGCGGCCCTACCATGATTATGTGGACATCGACGCATGGGTGTGGTGGCTGATCGGCGCGGTCGGTCTGGGAATCCCGCTGGTAATGACCGCGATGCCGGAGTTCGGCATGCTGGCCGTCGGCGCCGTGGCGGCCGCGGCGACCGCGGCCGTCGGCGGCGGAGTCGCGGCGCAGACGATCGTCTTCGCCGCCGTCTCCGTCGCCCTGATCGCGGTCGTACGGCCCATCGCCAACCGCCACCGCTCCCAACGGCCCGAACTGGCCAGCGGAATCGACGCCTTGAGGGGCAGGTCCGCGGTCGTCCTGGAGCGGGTCGACGCCTCCGGGGGGCGCATCAAGCTCGCCGGCGAGGTGTGGTCGGCCCGTCCGCTCGACACCGAGCAGATCTTCGAGGCCGGCCAGCAGGTGGACGTCGTCGAGATCGACGGAGCGACCGCCGTCGTCATGTGACGGCGCGAAGCCGTCCGCCGGGCCGCCGTACGACGCCGCCGGGTGATCGGAACCCCTCACGGGGCAGGCGGCGTTCTGACAGACTCGCAGCGAGATCGCCAAGATCCTCCGGACAAGCCGAAGCACGAAGGGTAGTGGGGAACCACGATGGAACCAATCATCATCGTCCTGATCATTCTGGTGGTGCTGGTCTTCATCGCCCTGATCAAGACGATCCAGGTCATCCCGCAGGCCAGCGCCGCCATCGTGGAGCGCTTCGGCCGCTACACCCGCACCCTGAACGCGGGCCTGAACATCGTCGTCCCGTTCATCGACTCCATCCGCAACCGCATCGACCTGCGCGAGCAGGTCGTGCCCTTCCCGCCGCAGCCGGTGATCACCCAGGACAACCTGGTCGTGAACATCGACACGGTCATCTACTACCAGGTCACCGACGCCCGCGCCGCGACGTACGAGGTCGCCAGCTACATCCAGGCGATCGAGCAGCTCACCGTCACCACGCTGCGCAACATCATCGGTGGCATGGACCTGGAGCGGACCCTGACCTCCCGCGAGGAGATCAACGCGGCCCTGCGCGGCGTCCTCGACGAGGCCACCGGCAAGTGGGGCATCCGCGTCAACCGCGTCGAGCTCAAGGCCATCGAGCCGCCCACCTCCATCCAGGACTCGATGGAGAAGCAGATGCGCGCCGACCGTGACAAGCGCGCCGCGATCCTCCAGGCCGAAGGTGTCCGGCAGTCGGAGATCCTGCGCGCCGAGGGCGAGAAGCAGTCCGCGATCCTGCGCGCCGAAGGTGAGGCCAGGGCCGCCGCGCTGCGCGCCGAGGGCGAGGCCCAGGCCATCCGCACGGTCTTCGAGTCCATCCACGCGGGCGACCCCGACCAGAAGCTGCTGTCCTACCAGTACCTCCAGATGCTCCCGAAGATCGCCGAGGGCGACGCCAACAAGCTCTGGATCGTGCCCAGCGAGATCGGCGACGCCCTCAAGGGCCTCGGCGGCGCGCTCGGCAACTTCGGCCCCATCGGCGGCGGCGGTCCCGCCCCCAAGACCCCGAGCAGCGTGGAGCGCCGCGAACAGCCGCCCATCGACTGACACCCGTACGGTACGAGGCTGGGGCCGCACTCTTCGAAGAGTGCGGCCCCAGCCTCGTACCGGCGCTCAGGCGGCCGGTTGTCCCAGCCAGTCGGGCAGGGCCTCCAGGTCCTCACGCCCGAGCGCGAGCAGCATCGCGTCGGCGGGCGTCGGCTCGAACGGCTGCCGAAGCAGCGGCATCCCCGCCTGCTCCGGCGTCCGGTCCGCCTTGCGGTGGTTGTCGAGCGCACACGACGCCACCGTGTTCAGCCAGCTGTCCGCGCCGCCCCGGGACCGCGGCACCACGTGGTCCACGGTCGTCGCGCGCCTGCCGCAGTACGCGCAGCGGTGCCGGTCGCGCACCAGCACACCGCGCCGTGACCACGGAGCGCGTCTTCGGAACGGCACGCGTACGTACCGGCAGAGCCGGATCACCCGGGGCACCGGAAGATCCAGGTCGGCGGCGCGCATCCGCAGCCCGGGGTGGGCGTGCTCCACGACGGCCTTGTCCTGGAGGACCAGCACGACGGCGCGGTTCAGCGTCACCGTCGACAGCGGCTCGAAGCTTGCGTTCAGGACCAGCGTGTCTCGCATCTCGCCCACCTCCCGTGTGCACCGGCCCACCCCCTGGCGGGCTTGGATCAACTCTGGCCGGGCGCGCCGGGATGGACAACGCAATAAAAGATGCCCGCCCCTGATCACTTCCAAGACCAGGGGCGGGCAAACGTTCCATGAACGGTCGGCGGGTGCTAGTCCTCCGCGAGCGCCGCGTACTCGGCGACCACGTGCGCCCGCGCGAGCGTGTGGAACCGCAGGTTGAAGCCGACCACGGCGGGCGTGGCGTCCGCGTCAGGACCCAGCTTCTCCTGGTCGACCGCGTACACGGTGAAGACGTAGCGGTGCGCCGGGTCACCGGGCGGCGGGGCGGCGCCCCCGAAGTCCTTCGTCCCGTAGTCGTTGCGCACCTGGACCGCGCCCTCGGGCAGGCCGTCGAACTTGCCGGTGCCCGCACCGGTCGGCAGCTCGGTCACCGAGGCCGGGACGTCGAACACGACCCAGTGCCAGAATCCGCTCCCCGTGGGGGCGTCCGGGTCGAAGCACGTCACGGCGAAGCTCTTCGTCTCCGGCGGGAACCCCTCCCACCGCAGCTGCGGCGACGTGTTCCCGGCCGCGTACACCTGAGCGTCCGGCAGCGTCGCGCCCGCCTCGAAGTCCGCGCTCACGACCGTGAACGACGGCACGGGCGGGTGGAAGTCGTGCGGCAGCGGCGGCCTGTTGACCTCGGCCACGTAGACACCTCCTGATCGGTAGGGACTGATCGGTAGGGACTGATCGGTACAGACAACGGTTCGTCGACGCGGCGACCGGCCACCCTCACGACGGTCGCCCGCGCTGCCGAGCCTAGGCCTTAGAACCAGTTGCGCCGACTGCCGACCTCGGACAGCCACGCGTTCAGATACGCGGCCCAGTCCGTGCCCTGGAAGTCGTGGAGACCGACCGTGAACGACTTGTAGGAGTCGCTGCCCTCGCTGAACAGGCCGGGCTTCTTGTCCATCTCCAGGATGACGTCCATCTCGCGGTCGTCGGCGACGAAGCTCAGCTCGACCTGGTTCAGACCGCGGTACTGCTCCGGCGGGAAGAACTCGATCTCCTGGTAGAAGGGCAGCTTCTGGCGCGTGCCGCGGATGTGGCCCTTCTCCATGTCGGCGCTCTTGAAGCGGAAGCCCAGCTGCCCGAAGGCGTCGAGGACGGCCTGCTGCGCGGGCAGCGGGTGGACGTGGATCGGGTCCAGGTCACCGGAGTCCACGGCACGGGCGATCGCCAGCTCCGTCGTCACGCCGATGTTCATGCCGTGCAGCTCGCGCCCGGCGAAGTGGGTGATCGGCGTCTCCCAGGGGATGTCGAGCCCGAACGGCACCGCGTGCACCGCGTTCGCCTTCAGCTCGAAGGCACCGCCGAGGCGCTGCTTGGTGAACTCGATGTCCTGCTTGAACTCCTGGTCGTTGCCCTCGACCTCGACCCGGGCCTGCAGACCCACGGAGAGTCCCTCGATCCGCTGGTCGACGGAGCCGCCCTGGATGCGCACCTCGCCCTGGACCACACCACCCGGCACGACATTGGCCTCGGTCAGCACCGTCTCGACGGACGCGCCGCCGGCACCCAGACTCGCAAGGAGCTTCTTGAACCCCATGACTCTCCTCCCCAGGACCCTGCCTGTGGCTTGATTCGATCGGATCGTCGACTTCGATCCGTACAAACGCGACCAGCGCGTGTGTGGTTCCGCGCTCTCACCCTCGCGTCCTCACCCTCGCGGCGAGAAGGCCCTCGGGCCAGGCTCCGCCCGCCCTCCGCGCCGAACCCGCACACATCCGGTGCACTACGCTCGTTCGGCATGATCGCGGGACCTGACCGTACGCCCCTGCCCCGACACTTCTTCGACCGGCCCGTCCTGGAGGTGGCTCCCGACCTGCTCGGCCGCGTCCTCGTGCGTGCCTCCCCGGACGGCCCGATCGAGCTGCGCCTCACGGAGGTCGAGGCGTACGCGGGGGAGATGGACCCCGGCTCGCACGCCTATCGCGGCCGCACCGCCCGCAACGACGTGATGTTCGGCCCGCCCGGGCACGCGTACGTGTACTTCACCTACGGCATGTGGCACTGCCTCAACGTCGTGTGCGGCCCGGAGGGCACCGCGAGCGGAGTGCTGCTGCGGGCGGGCGAGGTGGTCGAAGGCGCCGAGCTGGCTCGCAAACGTCGACTCTCGGCCCGGAACGACAAGGAACTGGCCAAAGGGCCCGCACGCCTGGCCACGGCCCTCGACGTGGACCGCGCTCTCAACGGCGCCGACTTCTGCGCGGGCCCCGGGGCGCCGCTCAGCCTCCTCACCGGGACGCCCACCCACCCCGACCAGGTCAAGAGCGGACCCCGAACCGGAGTCGGCGGCGAGGGTGGCGTCCACCCCTGGCGCTTCTGGGCGGCCAACGACCCCACGGTCAGCCCTTATCGGGCTCATACGCCCCGGCGTCGACGAACTTGACGTGGCGTTGGCAGGTCCGTAATGTGGCCCGAGCCGCTTGACCCGGGTACGGCATTCAGCCTGCAGCCGGAAGCGGCCAACCACTACCTACGACTTCCCCTTCGCGGGGTCCTATTTCGCATGTCCGCATGCCGAAATTCGAATCCGCAGACTCGATTATGAGTCGCCGGGAGAATCCGCTAAAGTAGTGACCACGCCGAAAGGCAAAGGCCCTCCAACGGCCACCGGAAATGAAATCCGAACCGGGAACGGAACGGAAAACGGATCTGGTAGGGTTGGAAACACGAAATACCGAAGGGAAGCGCCCGGAGGAAAGCCCGAGAGGGTGAGTACAAAGGAAGCGTCCGTTCCTTGAGAACTCAACAGCGTGCCAAAAGTCAACGCCAGATATGTTGATACCCCGTCTGCCGGACATCAGTTCCGGCGGCGAGGTTCCTTTGAAAAAGTCCTTCCACACTGTGGGAGGCGCACAGCGAGGACGCTGTGAACGACCGGGATTATTCCTCCTGGTTGTTCCGCTCTCGTGGTGTTGCACCCGATTACGGGTACACATTCACGGAGAGTTTGATCCTGGCTCAGGACGAACGCTGGCGGCGTGCTTAACACATGCAAGTCGAACGATGAAGCCCTTCGGGGTGGATTAGTGGCGAACGGGTGAGTAACACGTGGGCAATCTGCCCTGCACTCTGGGACAAGCCCTGGAAACGGGGTCTAATACCGGATATGACACGGGATCGCATGATCTTCGTGTGGAAAGCTCCGGCGGTGCAGGATGAGCCCGCGGCCTATCAGCTAGTTGGTGAGGTAATGGCTCACCAAGGCGACGACGGGTAGCCGGCCTGAGAGGGCGACCGGCCACACTGGGACTGAGACACGGCCCAGACTCCTACGGGAGGCAGCAGTGGGGAATATTGCACAATGGGCGAAAGCCTGATGCAGCGACGCCGCGTGAGGGATGACGGCCTTCGGGTTGTAAACCTCTTTCAGCAGGGAAGAAGCGAAAGTGACGGTACCTGCAGAAGAAGCGCCGGCTAACTACGTGCCAGCAGCCGCGGTAATACGTAGGGCGCGAGCGTTGTCCGGAATTATTGGGCGTAAAGAGCTCGTAGGCGGCTTGTCACGTCGGTTGTGAAAGCCCGGGGCTTAACCCCGGGTCTGCAGTCGATACGGGCAGGCTAGAGTTCGGTAGGGGAGATCGGAATTCCTGGTGTAGCGGTGAAATGCGCAGATATCAGGAGGAACACCGGTGGCGAAGGCGGATCTCTGGGCCGATACTGACGCTGAGGAGCGAAAGCGTGGGGAGCGAACAGGATTAGATACCCTGGTAGTCCACGCCGTAAACGGTGGGCACTAGGTGTGGGCGACATTCCACGTCGTCCGTGCCGCAGCTAACGCATTAAGTGCCCCGCCTGGGGAGTACGGCCGCAAGGCTAAAACTCAAAGGAATTGACGGGGGCCCGCACAAGCGGCGGAGCATGTGGCTTAATTCGACGCAACGCGAAGAACCTTACCAAGGCTTGACATACACCGGAAACGGCCAGAGATGGTCGCCCCCTTGTGGTCGGTGTACAGGTGGTGCATGGCTGTCGTCAGCTCGTGTCGTGAGATGTTGGGTTAAGTCCCGCAACGAGCGCAACCCTTGTCCCGTGTTGCCAGCAGGCCCTTGTGGTGCTGGGGACTCACGGGAGACCGCCGGGGTCAACTCGGAGGAAGGTGGGGACGACGTCAAGTCATCATGCCCCTTATGTCTTGGGCTGCACACGTGCTACAATGGCCGGTACAATGAGCTGCGATACCGCGAGGTGGAGCGAATCTCAAAAAGCCGGTCTCAGTTCGGATTGGGGTCTGCAACTCGACCCCATGAAGTCGGAGTCGCTAGTAATCGCAGATCAGCATTGCTGCGGTGAATACGTTCCCGGGCCTTGTACACACCGCCCGTCACGTCACGAAAGTCGGTAACACCCGAAGCCGGTGGCCCAACCCCTTGTGGGAGGGAGCTGTCGAAGGTGGGACTGGCGATTGGGACGAAGTCGTAACAAGGTAGCCGTACCGGAAGGTGCGGCTGGATCACCTCCTTTCTAAGGAGCACTTCTTGGCTGCCGGCTCTGCTGACAGTCCAGAGGCCAGTACATCAGCGAATGTCTGATGCTGGTTGCTCATGGGTGGAACGTTGACTACTCGGCCTGGTTCACGGGTCGGAGGCTGCTAGTACTGCTCGTAAGAGCGTGGAACGCATGATCTCCGGGCGGGACCGGGTCGGGCACGCTGTTGGGTATCTGAGGGTACGGAACTTGCTTTCCGACCTCAATGCCGACCCCGGTGAAGCGCCATTTTGGTGGTGTGTGACGGGTGGTTGGTCGTTGTTTGAGAACTGCACAGTGAACGCGAGCATCTGTGGCCAAGTTTTTAAGGGCGCACGGTGGATGCCTTGGCACCAGGAACCGATGAAGGACGTGGGAGGCCACGATAGTCCCCGGGGAGTCGTCAACCAGGCTTTGATCCGGGGGTTTCCGAATGGGGAAACCCGGCAGTCGTCATGGGCTGTCACCCACCGCTGAATATATAGGCGGTGTGGAGGGAACGCGGGGAAGTGAAACATCTCAGTACCCGCAGGAAGAGAAAACAACCGTGATTCCGGGAGTAGTGGCGAGCGAAACTGGATGAGGCCAAACCTCAAGCGTGTGAGACCCGGCAGGGGTTGCGCTTGGGGGGTTGTGGGATCTCTCTTTCACAGTCTGCCGGCTGTGAGACGAGTCAGAAACCGTTGATGTAGGCGAAGGACATGCGAAAGGTCCGGCGTAGAGGGTAAGACCCCCGTAGTCGAAACGTCAGCGGCTCGTTTGAGAGACACCCAAGTAGCACGGGGCCCGAGAAATCCCGTGTGAATCTGGCGGGACCACCCGTTAAGCCTAAATATTCCCTGGTGACCGATAGCGGATAGTACCGTGAGGGAATGGTGAAAAGTACCGCGGGAGCGGAGTGAAATAGTACCTGAAACCGTGTGCCTACAAGCCGTGGGAGCGTCGGACATCAAGCTTGCTTGGTGTCTCGTGACTGCGTGCCTTTTGAAGAATGAGCCTGCGAGTTTGCGGTGTGTTGCGAGGTTAACCCGTGTGGGGAAGCCGTAGCGAAAGCGAGTCCGAATAGGGCGATTGAGTAGCGCGCCCAAGACCCGAAGCGGAGTGATCTAGCCATGGGCAGGCTGAAGCGGAGGTAAGACTTCGTGGAGGGCCGAACCCACCAGGGTTGAAAACCTGGGGGATGACCTGTGGTTAGGGGTGAAAGGCCAATCAAACTCCGTGATAGCTGGTTCTCCCCGAAATGCATTTAGGTGCAGCGTCGTGTGTTTCTTGCCGGAGGTAGAGCACTGGATAGGCGATGGGCCCTACCGGGTTACTGACCTTAGCCAAACTCCGAATGCCGGTAAGTGAGAGCGCGGCAGTGAGACTGTGGGGGATAAGCTCCATGGTCGAGAGGGAAACAGCCCAGAGCATCGACTAAGGCCCCTAAGCGTACGCTAAGTGGGAAAGGATGTGGAGTCGCAGAGACAACCAGGAGGTTGGCTTAGAAGCAGCCACCCTTGAAAGAGTGCGTAATAGCTCACTGGTCTAGTGATTCCGCGCCGACAATGTAGCGGGGCTCAAGCGTACCGCCGAAGTCGTGTCATTGCAGTACATACCCCCAACGGGGACTGTGATGGGTAGGGGAGCGTCGTGTGCCGGGTGAAGCTGCGCCGGAAGGCAGTGGTGGACGGTTCACGAGTGAGAATGCAGGCATGAGTAGCGATACATACGTGAGAAACGTGTGCGCCGATTGACTAAGGGTTCCTGGGTCAAGCTGATCTGCCCAGGGTAAGTCGGGACCTAAGGCGAGGCCGACAGGCGTAGTCGATGGATAACCGGTTGATATTCCGGTACCCGCTTTGAAACGCCCAATATCGAGCCCATTAATGCTAAGGCCGTGAAGCCGCCCTGGAGCCTTCGGGCAAAGGGGAGTGGTGGAGCCGCCGATCCAAGGTGGTAGTAGGTAAGCGATGGGGTGACGCAGGAAGGTAGTCCAGCCCGGGCGGTGGTTGTCCCGGGGTAAGGGTGTAGGCCGTGTGATAGGCAAATCCGTCACACATTAAGGCTGAGACCTGATGCCGAGCCGATTGTGGTGAAGTGGATGATCCTATGCTGTCGAGAAAAGCCTCTAGCGAGTTTCATGGCGGCCCGTACCCTAAACCGACTCAGGTGGTCAGGTAGAGAATACCGAGGCGTTCGGGTGAACTATGGTTAAGGAACTCGGCAAAATGCCCCCGTAACTTCGGGAGAAGGGGGGCCACGCCTGGTGATGGGTTTTACATCCTGAGCTGGGGGTGGCCGCAGAGACCAGCGAGAAGCGACTGTTTACTAAAAACACAGGTCCGTGCGAAGCCGTAAGGCGATGTATACGGACTGACGCCTGCCCGGTGCTGGAACGTTAAGGGGACCGGTTAGTCACTCTTCGGGGTGGCGAAGCTGAGAACTTAAGCGCCAGTAAACGGCGGTGGTAACTATAACCATCCTAAGGTAGCGAAATTCCTTGTCGGGTAAGTTCCGACCTGCACGAATGGCGTAACGACTTCTCGACTGTCTCAACCATAGGCCCGGTGAAATTGCACTACGAGTAAAGATGCTCGTTTCGCGCAGCAGGACGGAAAGACCCCGGGACCTTTACTACAGTTTGATATTGGTGTTCGGTTCGGCTTGTGTAGGATAGGTGGGAGACTGTGAACCCGGTACGCCAGTATCGGGGGAGTCGCCGTTGAAATACCACTCTGGTCGTGCTGGATGTCTAACCTGGGTCCGTGATCCGGATCAGGGACAGTGTCTGATGGGTAGTTTAACTGGGGCGGTTGCCTCCCAAAGGGTAACGGAGGCGCCCAAAGGTTCCCTCAGCCTGGTTGGTAATCAGGTGTTGAGTGTAAGTGCACAAGGGAGCTTGACTGTGAGACTGACGGGTCGAGCAGGGACGAAAGTCGGGACTAGTGATCCGGCGGTGGCTTGTGGAAGCGCCGTCGCTCAACGGATAAAAGGTACCCCGGGGATAACAGGCTGATCTTCCCCAAGAGTCCATATCGACGGGATGGTTTGGCACCTCGATGTCGGCTCGTCGCATCCTGGGGCTGGAGTCGGTCCCAAGGGTTGGGCTGTTCGCCCATTAAAGCGGTACGCGAGCTGGGTTTAGAACGTCGTGAGACAGTTCGGTCCCTATCCGCTGTGCGCGTAGGAATATTGAGAAGGGCTGTCCCTAGTACGAGAGGACCGGGACGGACGAACCTCTGGTGTGCCAGTTGTTCTGCCAAGGGCATGGCTGGTTGGCTACGTTCGGGAGGGATAACCGCTGAAAGCATCTAAGCGGGAAGCCTGCTTCGAGATGAGTATTCCCACCTCCTTGAGAGGGTAAGGCTCCCAGTAGACGACTGGGTTGATAGGCCAGATATGGAAGCCTGGTAACGGGTGGAGTTGACTGGTACTAATAGGCCGAGGGCTTGTCCTCAGTTGCTCGCGTTCACTGTGTTGGTTCTGAAACCACGAACAGCCGTGTCGGCTGAACAACACCACTTAATTGAAGAGTGTGCTTGTTCGCTGCCCTGTTTGAGGTCCCGCTTCGCGGCGGGAATTCATAGGGTTTCGGTGGTCATAGCGTGAGGGAAACGCCCGGTTACATTCCGAACCCGGAAGCTAAGCCTTACAGCGCCGATGGTACTGCAGGGGGGACCCTGTGGGAGAGTAGGACGCCGCCGAACAATTTTTGGAGGACCCTTGGTCCCAGCGTTCACGCTGGGACCAAGGGTCCTTTTTGTTTTTGCCGAAGGGCGCAGACTACGCGGCTGCGTCAGAATGACTGCGGTACCGAAGACTAGGAGTCACCGATGTCCACCAACTCTCCCGACGAGCGACCGGAGCGCGAGCAGCGCCGCCGGGACGGTGGCGACCGGGGCGGCTACCGAAGCGGACCGCGTCGCGACAACGACCGTCCGGCCTTCCGTCGCGATGACCGCCGCGATGACCGTGGCGACCGCGGTGGCTTCCGCCGTGACGACAACCGTGGTGGCTTCCGTGGCCGCGACGACCGGCGCGACGACCGCCGGGATGACCGCCGTGACGACCGCGACCGCGGTGACCGTGGCGGTTTCCGTCGCGATGACAGCCGTGGTGGCGACCGGGACCGTGGGTTCCGTCGTGATGGTGACCGTCCGGCCTTCCGTCGCGATGACCGCCGCGATGACCGTGGCGACCGTGGCGGCTTCCGCCGTGACGACAACCGTGGCGACAACCGTGGTGGCTTCCGTGGCCGCGACGACCGCGAGCGCGGTGAGCGCGGTGGCTTCCGCCAGGACGATCGCGGTGGCTTCCGTCGCGACGACCGGCGCGACGACCGCGACCGCGGTGACCGTGGCGGCTTCCGCCGCGACGGCGACCGTCCGGCCTTCCGCCGAGATGACCGCCGCGATGACCGTGGCGACCGTGGCGGTTTCCGCCGTGATGACAGCCGTGGTGGCGACCGGGACCGTGGGTTCCGTCGTGACGGTGACCGTCCGGCCTTCCGTCGCGACGACCGCCGCGATGACCGTGGCGACCGTGGCGGTTTCCGCCGCGATGACAACCGTGGTGGCTTCCGTGGCCGCGACGACCGGCGCGACGACCGCCGGGATGACCGTCGTGACGACCGCGACCGCGGTGACCGTGGCGGCTTCCGTCGCGATGACCGTCGTGACGACCGCGAGCGCGGTGAGCGCGGTGGCTTCCGCCAGGACGATCGCGGTGGCTTCCGTCGCGACGACCGGCGCGACGACCGCGACCGTGGCGACCGTGGCGGCTTCCGCCGCGACGGCGACCGTCCGGCCTTCCGACGTGACGACCGGCGTGACGACCGCAGGGACGATCGCCGCGATGACCGGCGCGACGACCGTCGCGACGACCGCGACCGCGGTGACCGCGGCGGTTTCCGCCGCGACGACAACCGCGGCGGCTTCCGTGGGAACGGGCCCCGGCGCGACGACGGCCGGGGACGGCCGGGCGGCGGCGGTTTCCGTGGCCGCGACGACCGGGGCGACCGCGGCGGCTTCCGCCGTGACGACCGGCGCGACGACCGCGGTGACCGCGAGCCGGTCAAGCGGCTGCCGATCCCCGAGGACGTCACTGGCGAGGAGATCGACAAGGACGTGCGGCAGGAGCTCCAGAGCATGCCGAAGGGGCTCGCCGACGACGTCGCCAAGAACCTGGTGATGGTCGCCAGGCTCATCGACGAGGACCCCGAGCAGGCCTACGGCTACGCGAAGGTCGCCCTGCGGCTCGCCTCGCGCGTCGCGGCCGTACGCGAGGCCGCGGGCTTCGCCGCGTACGCGAACCAGAAGTACAGCGAGGCGCTGGCGGAGTTCCGCACCGCCCGGCGGATGACCGGCAACGTGGAGCTGTGGCCGGTCATGGCCGACTGCGAGCGCGGCCTCGGCCGGCCGGAGAAGGCCCTGGAGATGGCCGGTGCGCCCGAGGTGCACAAGCTGGACAAGGCCGGGCAGGTCGAGATGCGCCTCGTGGCCGCCGGAGCCCGGCGTGACATGGGGCAGCTCGACGCGGCGATCGTGACGCTGCAGAGCCCCGAGCTGGCCTCCAACTCGGTGCAGCCCTGGACCGCGCGGCTGCGGTACGCGTACGCCGACGCGCTGCTGGCCGCCGGGCGCGAGGACGAGGCGCGCGAATGGTTCGCCAAGGCCGTCGAGTCCGACAAGGACGGCAGCACGGACGCCTCCGACCGGCTCGCCGAGCTGGACGGCGTCGAGTTCGTCGACGCCCTCGTGACGGAAGGCGAAGCCCCCGAGCAGCCGGCGGCGGACGGCGACGAGCCGCAGGCCCCCGCCGAGGCCGCCACCGACACCGACACCGAGGCCGACGCCGAGACCCCGGAGCGGAACGAGGACTGACGTCCAAGAACAGCAAGAGCGGCAAGAGCAGCAAGAGCAGTGAGCAACAGGGGCGGCCCTCCACACGGAGGGCCGCCCCTGCGGCGTAACGCATGACAAGACGTACAAGACACGTACAGACGCGTCGGTGGACCGCCGCAGTGTCCGCCGACGCCCGGCTAGAACGCCAGGTCGCGCAGGACCACGCCCGTCGCGGGCTTCGGGCCGAACGACGTCGACTTGCGGGGCATCGTGACGCCCTGCCGGGCCAGGTCGCGGACGACCTCCTCACGGACCGGGTGCATGAGGACGGCCGTGCCGCCCTCGCGCTCGGCCTTCTCGACCGTGGCCTCCGTGTGGTGGATGTACGCGATGTGCTCGGGCGCGTCCGGGATGCGCCAGATGTGGTCCAGGAGCGTGGCGTGCAGGACCGTCGCGTCGAGGGTGCGCCACGCCTCCGGACGGCCGAGGGGGACCGTCCGGGCGATCAGGTCCGGGGAGGGGCGGTCGATCAGGTGGTACGTGCCGTCGCCCGCCAGGAGGAAGGCGTTGCCCTCCGAGACGGCGTCCGCGAGGGCGTCCAGGGCCTGGCCGAGCGGGCACTCCAGCGTGCGTACCCGGAACGAGCCGTCCAGGGCCGCCAGGGCGTCGGCGACCGGGAGGCGGTGGAGGTAGCGGTGGATGGCGCGGACCCGCAGCGGATAGCGGAGGGTGTCCACGAGCAGGACCAGACCGAAGTCCCACGGGCTCGGCGAGCCGTGCTCGCCGCGCAGCCGCAGATAGGTGGCCCAGCGGTGGTGGCCGTCGGCGATCAGGGCCTGGTGGCGGGCCAGATCTGACTGGATCGCGGCGATCTCGGCCGGGTCGGTCACCGCCCACAGGCGGTGGCTGAAACCGTCCTCCGTGGTCGTCGAGAGCAACGGCTTGTGGAGTATGGCGCGGTCTATGGCGGTGGCGGCACCGCCCGGGGTGGCGCCGCCGCGATAGGTCAGGAGCAGCGGTTCGAGGTTCGCCGCCGTCGCGCGCATCAGGGCGGCGCGGTCGTCGATCACGTGCGGCATGACGTCCTCGTGCGGCAGGACGACGCCTTGCGAGGGCTCGGACAGGCGCAGGGCGCCGATGATGCCGCGCTGCAGGATGTCGCCGTCGTGCTGCTCGTACACGTACAGGCTGGGCAGCGCGTCCGGGGCGAGGACGCCCTCGCTCAGCCAGTCGTGCAGGGTGTCCGCGGCCTGCTGGTCGCGTGCGGCCTGGGTGGTGGCCTGCGGCAGGATGAGACGGACGATGTTGTGCGGGTCGGAGGACTCCAACTCCAGGAGCCCGTCGGGCCGTACCACCACGTCGTACGGAGGTGAGGTCACGGCGGCGAGACTGCCGACCTGCTGCGGGTCGTAGCGCACGCCGCGGAACGGAATCAGGTCGAGGCCTTGGACGTCCGTGTGACCCACTGTGTTCATTAGTGCATCGTAAGTGTGTCAGTGGCATGCGCGATGATCGGTGTAGTGGATCTCACGAGGAGCGATACGTAATGAGCCAGACCGGCGGTCAGAGCGTCCGGACCCGGCCCGCGGGCAGCGCGCGTGCGCTGAGCGAGGCGTACGACACGGCACTGCTCGACCTGGACGGGGTGGTGTACGCGGGCGGGCACGCGATCGCGCACGCCGTGGAGTCGCTCGAAACGGCCCGCTCAGGCGGCATGCATCTCGCGTACGTGACGAACAACGCGCTGCGCACCCCGGAAGCGGTGGCGGAGCACCTGACCGAGCTCGGCATCCCCGCCGAGCCGACGGACGTGATCACCTCGGCGCAGGCCGTGGCGCGGCTGATGAGTGACCAACTGCCCACCGGGGCAAGGGTGTTGGTGGTCGGCGGGGAGGGCCTGAGGGTCGCTCTGCGTGAGCGCGGCCTGGAGCCGGTGGAGTCGGCGGACGACTCGCCGGCGGCGGTGGTGCAGGGGTTCGGCGGGCCCGAGCTGCCGTGGGGGCGGTTCGCGGAGGCCTGTTACGCGATCGCGCGCGGGGTGCCGTGGTTCGCCTCCAACACGGACCTGACGATCCCCGGAGCCCGGGGCATCGCGCCGGGGAACGGCGCGGCCGTGGAGGTGGTCCGCATCGCCACGGGAGCGGAGCCGCAGGTGGCCGGGAAGCCGCTGCCTCCCATGCACCGGGAGACGATCCTGCGGACCGGGGCGGAGCGGCCGCTGGTGGTGGGCGACCGGCTCGACACGGACATCGAGGGGGCGTTCAACGGCGGTGTGGACTCGCTGCTCGTCCTCACCGGCGTGACGGACGGGGCGGCACTGCTCGGTGCGCGGCCCGAGCACCGGCCGACGTACGTCGACGCCGATCTGCGGGGGCTGCTGGGCGGGCAGCCCGAAGTGGAGGCCGTCGAGGGCGGGTTCGCGTGCGGGGGCTGGAGCGCTTCCGCGCGCGGGGACGCGCTGGCCCTCGAGGGCGAAGGCGCCGCGCTCGACGGGCTGCGGGCGCTGTGCGCGGTGGCCTGGAGCGAAGCGGGGGACGGGGTGTGCGGGCTCGACGGGGAGAAGGCGCTGGCCCGGCTCGGGCTGTGAAGGGCGCCCTTCCCGGGGCCGCCCCGGTCTTCAGGGCGCGAGCTTCCCGGACTGGGTGACGGCCTCGGCCAGGCGTTCCAGGACCGGGGCGTAGCCCGCGTAGCTGTAGCGCTCCTCCATGGACCACGGGACGGTCTGGCCCGCCTTCACCGCGGGGAGCTTCGTCCAGGTGGGCTTCCTCGCGAGTTCCCCGGGCGACAGGGCGGTGGAGCGGTTGTCGACCATGATGAGGTCGGCGTGGTACTTGTTCGCGTTCTCCCAGCTGAGGAACTCCCAGAAGCCCCACTCGTCGCTCTTCTTGCCCTCGACGAACTCCACGCCGAGGTCCTTGAAGTAGTTCAGGTCGCAGTAGGAGTCGGGGACGGCGACGTACATCTGGTCGGCGTCCCCGGTCATGGCGAGGACCCTCAGGCCGCGGTTGGCCGCCGCGGCCTTGCGCAGGGTCCGTTCGGCCTTCTGGAAGCGGGACTTGGCGGCCCGCGCCTTCGCCGACTCCAGGTCGCCGCCGAGTGCCGCGGCCAGCTCGGCGTAGCGCCGGAGCGGTTCGAGCAGGGAGACGCGGGCGCCGTTGATGCCGATGGTGGGCGCGAGGGAGGCGATCTTCTTGCCGCTCTCCTCGGGGACGAACCACAGGGCGGGCGGCGGGAACATGTTGCTGATCAGCACGTCCGGCCGCAGGGCCGCGTACTTCTCCACGTTGAACCGGCCCCAGGATTCGCCGAGGCTGGTCAGCTTGCTGACGTCGAGGTCGCCCGCCTGCGGGTCGGGCTTGCGTCGACGGGACGGGACGGGCCGAAGACGCCGGTGCACTCGACGCCGTAGTCGTGCAGGGCGGCGGCGGTGCTGATGAACGCCACGATGGTCTCGGGCACGGCGTCGGTCCTGACGACCTCGGAGCGGTCGTCCGTGAAGCTCCAGCCCCCGCCGGTGCTCCGCGACGGCTCGCCGTCGTCGCTGCCGCAGGCGGTGAGCAGGCCCCCGAGGCCGAGGGCGGCGCCCGCGGACAGCAGTGCGCGCCGGGAGGGGGCGGCGGGCCGGAGGGCGCGAGGGGACCGGGGCATGCGTGGTTCTTCTCTCATCGAGCCAGCAGGGGGCCAATGGGAGGGTAGGCTAACCTAACCTCGTGTTGGTCGACAGTCCCCCCGAACCCCGCGCGGAATCCCCGGCCGCGCCGCCCAACCGCCGCGCGCTGCGCGGCGTCGGGCTGCTCCTCTCCGCCGTCCTGCTGCTGGCCGTCGTGTTCGCCAGCATCGCCGTCGGAGCCAAACCGCTGTCCATGGGCCAGGTCTGGCACGGTCTCTTCCAGGACTCGGGGACGTACGCCGACGTGGTCGTCGGCGAGCGGGTCTCGCGGACGCTGCTCGGGGTGCTCGTCGGGGTCGCCCTCGGCCTCTCCGGCGCCGTCCTGCAGGCCCTGACCCGCAACCCGCTGGCCGACCCGGGACTCCTCGGCATCAACATGGGCGCCTCGGCCGCCGTCGTCACCGCCATCAGCTTCTTCGGCGTCACCTCGCTGAGCGGCTATGTGTGGTTCGCCTTCGCGGGGTCCGCGATCGTCGGTGTACTCGTGTACATGCTCGGCGGCACCCGCAACGCCACGCCCGTGCGGCTCGCGCTCGCCGGCACGGCCCTGACCGCGGCGCTCACCGGCTATCTGCAGGCCGTGATGATCACCGACAACACCGCGCTCGACAAGATGCGCTTCTGGACCGTGGGCTCGCTCGCCTCGGCCAAGACGGAGACCATCCAGCAGGTCCTGCCGTTCCTCGTCCTCGGCACCCTCATCGCGCTCGGCCTCGCCCGGCCCCTGAACGCGCTCGGCATGGGCGACGACACCGCCCGTGCCCTCGGCGCCCGGCTGAACCGGACCCGCGCGCTCTCCATGGCCGCCGCGACGCTGCTGTGCGGGGCCGCCACCGCCGCCTGCGGGCCCATCATGTTCGTCGGCCTGATGGTGCCGCACGTCGTGCGCTCCTTCACCGGGCCCGACATGCGCTGGATCATGCCGTACGCGGCGCTCCTCTCGCCCGTGCTGCTGCTCGGCGCGGACGTGCTCGGCCGCGTGGTGTCGCGCCCCGCGGAGCTCCAGGTCGGCGTCGTCACCGCGGCCATCGGCGCCCCGGTCTTCATCTTCCTGGTACGACGGCAGAGGATGGCCCAGCTGTGAAGGCGATACGCACCAAGGGCGGGCTCTCCGTCCGCCTCGACGTCCGCACGGCCGTGGTCGTGGCGGCGCTCGTGGCCGCCGGGCTCGCCGCGAGCGTCGTGCTGATCGGCACCGGCGACTTCCCCATCCCGGCCGCCGACGTCATCCGCACGCTGCTCGGCAACGGTGACGCCGGGCAGGAGTTCATCATCAACGACCTGCGGCTGCCGCGGGTCCTCGTCGGCCTGCTGGTGGGCGCGTCCCTCGGGCTCGGCGGCGCCCTGTTCCAGTCCATCTCCCGCAACCCGCTGGGCAGCCCGGACGTGCTCGGCCTCGGGCAGGGCGCGACCGCGGGCGCGCTCCTGGTGATCGTCGTCTTCTCCGGCGGTGCGGCCCAGGTCGCGGCCGGAGCGCTCGTCGGCGGCATCGTCACCGGCGCCGCGATGTATCTGCTCGCCTGGAAGCGGGGCGTGCACGGCTACCGGTTCGTCCTCGTCGGCATCGGCATGAACGCCCTCGCCGTCGCCGTGAACGGCTATCTGCTCACCAAGGCCGACTTCGTCGACGCCGCGCGCGCCGTCGTGTGGATGACCGGCTCGCTCGACGGCCGCGACTGGGAGCAGGTGTGGCCCCTGTTCTGGCTGTGCGTCGTGCTGCTGCCGATCGTCGTCGCGCACGCGCGGCCGCTGCGGATGCTGGAGATGGGCGACGACGTCGCGTACGCGCTCGGCGTGCCCGTCGAGCGCACCCGCATCGCCCTGATGGGCTCCGCCGTGCTGCTCACCGCCGCCGCGACGGCCGCCGCCGGGCCCGTCAGCTTCGTCGCCCTGACCGCGCCGCAGCTCGCCCGCCGCCTCACCCGCTCGCCGGGGCCGAACCTGCTGCCGTCGATGTGCATGGGCGCCACCCTGCTGATCGTCGCCGACTGGGCCTCGCAGCGGGCGTTCGGCGCCGACCAGCTGCCCGTCGGCGTCGTCACGGGCGTCCTCGGCGGCGTCTATCTGCTGTGGCTCCTCGCCACCGAGCGCAAGGCGGGGCGCATATGAGCCGCACGGCGCGCGGCGGAACCGGGCGGAGCCGTACGCGCGGCGGGCCCGCGCGGAGCCGTACCGCGCGCGGCGAAGCCGGGAAGAGCGGCACCGCGCGCGACGGAACCGGGAAGAGCGGCACCGCGCGCGACGGGGCGCGAACCGGCCCGCGCACCACCCCCTCGTACGAAGAAGCACACGACCAGGAGCGTGCCCAGTGAACCGGCTCATCGCCGACGACGTGACCCTCGGCTACGACCAGCGCGTCATCGCGGAGGGGCTCTCCGTCGAGATCCCCGACAACTCCTTCACGGTCATCGTCGGCCCGAACGCCTGCGGCAAGTCCACGCTCCTGCGCGCCCTGTCCCGGATGCTCAAGCCGTCGGCCGGGCGGGTGCTCCTGGACGGCGACGTCATCCACTCGATGCCCGCCAAGAAGGTCGCGCGCACCCTGGGGCTGCTCCCGCAGTCCTCGATCGCGCCCGACGGGATCACCGTGGGCGACCTGGTGGCACGCGGCCGCTACCCGCACCAGGGGCTGCTGCGCCAGTGGTCGGCCGACGACGAGCGGATCGTGCGGGAGTCGATGGAGTCCACCGGCGTCGCCGAGCTCGCCGAGCGGTACGTCGACGAGCTCTCCGGCGGCCAGCGCCAGCGCGTGTGGATCGCGATGGCGCTCGCCCAGCAGACGCCGCTGCTGCTGCTCGACGAGCCCACCACCTTCCTCGACATCCAGCACCAGATCGACGTACTCGACCTGTGCGCCGAGCTCCACGAGGAGCAGGGCCGCACGCTCGTCGCCGTGCTGCACGACCTCAACCACGCCGCCCGGTACGCCACGCACCTCATCGCGCTGCGCGACGGCAAGGTCATCGCGCAGGGCGCGCCCCGCGACATCGTCACGGCGGATCTCGTCGAGGCGGCCTTCGGGCTGTCCTGCCAGGTCATCGACGACCCCGAGACCGGGACGCCGCTGGTGGTGCCCGCGGCCCGGCGGGCGCGCAGGACCGCGGTGGCTACAGCAGCTTCCTGAGGCGCAGCAGATCGCGGAAGCCCGCTTCGAGGCGGACGCGGCCCGCGGCCCAGGCCTTGGCGAAGTCCAGGCGACCGGACACCAGCGCCACCAGGTCGTCGCCCGTCAGGGCGAGCCGGACCTCGGCCCGCTCGCGCGGCGGACCCGGGTGGTGGCCCGACACCTCGATCCGGCCGTTCTCCAGACGGCCGGTGAAGGTGGCGTCCAGATCCTTGATGTGGCAGCTCAGCGAGCGGTCGAGCGCCGCCGCACCGCGAACGTCGCCGTCGGCCGCCGCCAGGCTCGCCGACAGCTCGTCCAGTGCGCTGCGGCACTCCGCCATGGTCGCCATCGTGATCGACAGTACCGCAGGGCTTCGAGGTAGCGTCGGGGCATGAGCGACTCGACGCCGGGCCCCGAGCCCGAGGTCACAGAGGCGGACGTGTCCGTTCCGCAGCTGGCGGACGCGGCGGGGGAGGCCCTCGCCGAGCCCGTCGACCCGGCCGCACCCGCCCCCCTCGGCGTGCCCCGCACCCCCACCGGCAACGCCGCCGTGGACGCCGGACTCGACCGGCTCGGCGACGCCGACCACCTCGCCACGGACGGCCACATCGAGGTGTACGAGGATGTGCACCGGGGCCTGCGCGACGCGCTGACCGCGCTGGACGCACGCCCCGGGCCCCCGGCCCCCTCAGGGGCACCGACCACGAACGACAACAGGAGCTGAACCGAACGTGGCAGGAGTGGCACGCCGCCGCCTCGACGCCGAGCTGGTGCGCCGGAAGCTCGCGCGCTCGCGCGAGCACGCGAGCCAGCTGATCGCCGCCGGTCGCGTGACCGTCGGCAAGACCGTCGCGACCAAGCCCGCGACCCAGGTGGAGACGGCCGCCGCGATCGTCGTCGCCCAGGACGACGGCGACCCCGACTACGTCTCGCGCGGCGGCCACAAGCTCGCCGGCGCCCTGAAGGCCTTCGTCCCCGAGGGCCTCGTGGTGAAGGGCCGGCGCGCCCTCGACGCGGGCGCCTCCACCGGCGGCTTCACCGATGTGCTGCTGCGCTCCGGCGCCGGGCACGTCGTCGCCGTCGACGTCGGCTACGGCCAGCTCGCCTGGTCCCTGCAGAGTGACGACCGGGTCACCGTCAAGGACCGTACGAACGTACGCGAGTTGACGCTCGACCTCATCGACGGCGTCCCCGTCGACCTGGTGGTCGGCGATCTCTCCTTCATTCCGCTGGGGCTCGTGCTGCCCGCCCTGGTGCGCTGCGCGGCCCCGGACGCGGACCTCGTCCTGATGGTCAAGCCGCAGTTCGAGGTCGGCAAGGAGCGGCTCGGCAGCGGCGGCGTGGTCCGCTCGCCCGAGCTGCGGGCCGAGATGGTGCGCACCGTGGCGCGGCAGGCGCAGGAACTCGGCCTCGGGGTGCGGGGCGTCACCGCGAGCCCCCTGCCGGGACCGTCCGGGAACGTCGAGTACTTTCTGTGGCTGCGCGCCGGGGCGCCGGAACTCGACCCGGCGGACGTCGACCGTGCCGTGGCGGAGGGGCCCCGTTGAGTCAGAGCCGAGCTCGTACTGTTTTTCTCCTTGCACACACCGGCCGTCCCGCGGCCATCCGCAGTGCCGAACTCGTCGTGCAGGGGCTGCTGCGCAGCGGTCTCGGCGTACGGGTCCTGGAGGCGGAGGCGGCCGACCTGCCGCTGCCGGACTCGGTGCAGACCGTCAAGGAGGCGACGCCCGCCTGCCTCGACGGGTGCGAGCTGCTCATCGTCCTCGGCGGTGACGGGACGCTGCTGCGGGGCGCCGAGTTCGCCCGCGCCTCCGGTGTGCCGATGCTCGGGGTGAACCTCGGCCGCGTCGGCTTCCTCGCCGAGGCCGAGCGGGACGACCTGGACAAGGTCGTCGACCGCGTCGTCACCAAGGCGTACGAGGTCGAGGAGCGCATGACCGTCGACGTCGTCGTGCACAGCAACGGCGATGTCGTCCACCGCGACTGGGCCCTCAACGAGGCCGCCGTGCAGAAGATGTCGGCCGAGCGGATGCTCGAGGTCGTCCTGGAGATCGACGGCCGTCCCGTCACCGGCTTCGGCTGCGACGGCATCGTGTGCGCGACCCCGACCGGCTCGACGGCCTACGCCTTCTCGGCGGGCGGGCCCGTGGTGTGGCCCGAGGTGGAGGCGCTGCTCATGGTGCCGATCAGCGCCCACGCCCTGTTCGCCAAGCCGCTGGTGACCTCGCCGGACTCGGTCCTCGCGGTCGAGGTGCAGCCGCACACGCCGCACGGAGTGCTGTGGTGCGACGGGCGGCGGACCGTCGAACTGCCCGCCGGGGCACGGGTGGAGGTGCGCAGGGGGGCCGTGCCCGTACGGCTCGCGCGGCTGCACCACGCCTCGTTCACGGACCGGCTCGTCGCCAAATTCGCCCTGCCGGTGTCCGGGTGGCGGGGAGCGCCGCACTGACGCTGCCGCTGGGGCTGCGGGGGGGCGGCGTGTGGATCGCCCGCGGGTTCGTTGTCACGGGTCGCGCAGCTCCCCGCGCCCCTGAAAGAGCGCTCCGTCTGCGGGCCCGCGGATCAGGTGCCGCTCACCACCGCTATCGCGCGGCGGCGCAGCACCGAGGCGACCGGCAGGCCGGTGGCGGCCAGCGTCAGCAGGAGCGTGCCCGCAGCGATGCCCGCCACGACCGCACCCGGCAGATACGGCACCGCCGAGCCGAACGCCGTACTCAGGATCGGCGCGAGCGTCGCGAGGGCTATCGCGCCGCCGACGAGCAGCGCCGTCCCGGCCACGACCACGGCCTCCCACGCCGCCATCGCCCGCACCTGGCGGCGCTGGGAGCCGACCACGCGCAGCAGCGCCAGGTCGCGGCGGCGCTCGAAGGAGATCATGGCCAGTGTGTTCGCCGAGGCTATGGCGGCGAAGCCCGCGTACAGGCCCGTGCCCATGTAGTCCATCCAGACTTCGCCGGTGGTGCCCGCGGAGCCCGTGTGGTGCTCGGCGGTCGTATGCATAGCGATCTTGGTGACGCCGAAGCCGACGACGAGCAGCAGCGGCACCACCGCGGCCGAGAAGCGCCGGGGCTGGGAGCGGACGTTGACCATCGCGAGCCGGGCCGAGGCGCCGCCGAGGCGGCCGACCGCCGCCGACACCAGCCAGGCCGCGGGCCCGATGAGCCGTGGGCCGAGCAGCCCCGCGCCCACGCAGAACAGGATCAGGACCAGGAAGGCGCCCTCGCTCGCCTCGGCCGCGTCCTGCCGTGAGAGCAGCACCGACAGGGCCACGGCACCGGCCACCGCGAGCAGCCCGAGCGGGGCCCGCAGCCGGCCGAGGCCGCGTCTCCCGGCCGTCGCCTCGGCCAGCGCGCGGGCGGGGCGCAGCAGGGAGAACCGCAGCGCCGACAGCACGGCGGCGAGCGCGGAGGTGACCACCGCGACGCCCACGCACACCGGCAGCGCCAGCCAGCTGAACCGGAAGGGCACCTCGGCCGGGACCAGGCCGTGCTCCACCATCCCCGTGAACCACACGCGGGCCAGCACACCGCCGAGGACGAAGCCGGCCAGGGCCGCCGGTATCGAGGCCGCCAGGGCCTGTCCGGCCACCGCGCGGCGGACCTGCCGGGGCCTGGCGCCGATGGAGCGCACCAGGGCCAGCTCGCGGTGCTGCTGGACGACGGCCGTGCCCATGGTCGACGCCACCACGAATATCGACATATAGACGGAGCCGATCAGGAGCACCGTGGCGATCTCGCCCACGCCGCTCTCCGTGAGGCGGTGGCGGGTCGCGGCGGGGAGCCCGCTCGTGCTCGTGCTGCGCAGCACCATCGTCGAAGCGCTCACCACCGTCGCGGCGAACAGCGCCGCCACGGCCGTGCCGATGAACGCGGGGCGGTGCGCCCGCAGCGCCGCCCGTGCCAGTCCCGTACTCATACAGATCATGGTGGGGTGTCAGGACCACCGTCCACCATGAAGATCGCCTCAGGATTTCCCGGGGGATATCCCCACTCCCGTGGGTGACAGGCGGCTCTGGCACGGCACGCCTTACCTGCGCCTTCACAGAACAGCTACGCGATGACACCAGGGCACGTCGCACACCGCCGCCCTGACCTCGTATGGTCTTGTCCGTGTTGGAGGAGATGCGGATACGGTCGCTCGGAGTCATCGACGACGCCGTGGTCGAGCTGTCGCCCGGCTTCACCGCCGTGACCGGCGAGACCGGAGCGGGCAAGACGATGGTCGTCACGAGCCTCGGGCTGCTGCTCGGCGGGCGCGCCGACCCCGCGCTGGTGCGGATCGGCGCCAAGTCGGCGGTGGTGGAGGGGCGCGTCACCGTGCCCGCGGGCGCCGCCGCGGCCCTGCGCGCCGAGGAGGCCGGGGCCGAACTGGACGACGGCGCCCTCCTGATCAGCCGCACCGTCTCCGCCGAGGGGCGCTCCCGGGCCCACCTCGGCGGCCGGTCCGTGCCCGTCGGGCTGCTGGCCGAGCTCGCCGACGACCTCGTCGCCGTCCACGGCCAGAGCGACCAGCAGGGCCTGCTCAAGCCCGCCCGGCAGCGCGGCGCGCTCGACCGGTACGCGGGGGACGCCGTCGCCGGGCCGCTGGACAAGTACACGGCGGCGTACCGGCGGCTGCGGGCCGTCAGCGCGGAGCTGGACGAGATCACCACGCGCGCGCGGGAGCGCGCCCAGGAAGCCGACATGCTCCGCTTCGGCCTCGACGAGATCGCCGCCGTGGAGCCGCGCACCGGAGAGGACGTCGAACTCGCCGCCGAGGCCGAGCGGCTCGGCCACGCCGAGGCGCTCGCCTCCGCCGCCACCGCCGCCCACGCGGCGCTCGCGGGCAACCCCGAGGACCCCGAGGGCGTCGACGCCTCCACGCTCGTCGCGGGCGCGCACCGGGTCCTGGAGACCGTGCGGTCCCACGACTCCGCCCTCGCCGCCCTCGCCGAGCGCATCGGCGAGGTCGGCATCCTGCTCGCCGACGTGGCGGGCGAGCTCGCCGGGTACGCCGACGACCTGGACGCCGATCCGCTGCGGCTCGCCGCAGTCGAGGAGCGGCGGGCGGCGCTCACCCAGCTGACGCGCAAGTACGGCGAGGACGTCGGCGCCGTGCTCGCCTGGGCCGAGGCCGGGGCGGCGCGGCTCGCGGAGCTGGAGGGCGACGACGACCGGCTCGAGGACCTCACCGCCGAGCGGGACGCGCTGCGCACCGAACTCGCCGGGCTCGCGCGGGAGCTGACCGAGGCGCGCGCCGAGACCGCCGCGCGGTTCGCGGCCGCCGTCACGGAAGAGCTGGCCTCGCTGGCGATGCCGCACGCGCGCGTGACGATCGACGTACGGCAGACCGATGACCCCGAGGGCGTGGAGATCGACGGGCGGACCGTCGCCTACGGCCCCTCCGGCGTCGACGAGGTCGAGCTGCTGCTCGCGCCCCACCCCGGGGCGCCGCCCCGGCCCATCGCCAAGGGCGCGTCCGGCGGTGAGCTGTCGCGCGTCATGCTCGCCGTGGAGGTCGTCTTCGCCGGGACGGACCCCGTGCCGACGTACCTCTTCGACGAGGTCGACGCGGGCGTCGGCGGCAAGGCCGCCGTCGAGATCGGCCGGCGCCTGGCGAAGCTCGCGAAGTCCGCGCAGGTGGTGGTGGTCACCCACCTTCCGCAGGTGGCGGCGTTCGCGGACCGGCAGCTGCTGGTGGAGAAGACGCACGACGGGTCCGTGACGCGTTCCGGCGTGCAGGTCCTCGAGGGCGAGGACCGGGTGCGCGAGCTGTCGCGGATGCTGGCGGGCCAGGAGGACTCCGAGACGGCACGGGCCCACGCGGAGGAGCTCCTCGCGGCGGCCCGGGCGGACGGCTAGCCCCCGGCGCGCGCCGGGGCCGCCCTCCAACACGCCCGGCGAGCACGTCGGATTCGTCAGAGGCTTCCTGTCGAGGGGGCGGTCTTGCGAAGATGCGGGGGCCGACGGGGGAGGGGGCGTGTGGTGGGTGGACGCCGGGGCCGGGTCGAGCGCGTGCTCATCCGTGAGAGTGATCCCTTACGCGGAGTTGTCCGGCCCGATCCGGAAGGGGGCCTTTCGGCTGTGCCGGAACGGCCGTACGGACTGGCATCCTTGGCGCGGTGACGGGCGGGGACCGACCGCCCGGACCGCCGGCGCCCACCCGTTCCGTCGGCGCGCCGCCCGCCGACCCGACCCAGGAGTCCCGGCCACGTGAGCCACGTGAGCACCCCTGTACCGCAGGGCCAGACGCCGCTGCACACCGTGCAAGTCCTGGGCGGCGGCAGCGCGGGAAGCAGCGCGCACGTCCGGTCGCTCGCCACCGGCCTCGCCGCGAGGGGCGTGCGCGTCACGGTGTGCGCCCCCGCCGAGGCCGACGAGGTCTACGACTTCGCGGGCACCGGAGCCCAGCACCTGGCGGTGCCGCGCCGCAGTGACCCCGCGTCGGTGGCCGCGCTCAGGGCGGCCTGCGCGGACGCCGACCTCGTGCACGCGCACGGGCTGCACGCCGGGCTGCGCGCCGCCATCGCCCTGACGGGGCGCCGGGTGCCGCTCGTGGTCACCTGGCACACCCGCGCCCACGCGTCCGGTCCCCGCGCCCAGGTCCTGCGCCTCCTTGAGCGGCGCGTCGCCAGGGCCGCGGCCGTGGTCCTCGGCACCTCGTCCGACCTGGTCGACCGCGCCCGCCGCAGGGGCGCGCGCGACGCCCGGCTCGCGCCGGTCGCGCTTCCGGCGCCCCGGGGCGCGCGGGCCCCGGAGCACGAGCCGGAGCTGCCCCGGCACAAGGTCCGCGCCGAACTGGGTGCCGTGGACCGGCCGTTGCTCCTGGCGGTCGGCGCCCTCGAAGCGCACCGCGGCCACGACGTGCTCCTGGACGCCGCCCGGACCTGGAACGGGCTCGATCCGGTCCCGCTGCTCGTGATCGCGGGCGAGGGCGCGCGGCGGTCCGCGCTCCAGGCCCGCATCGACGCCGAGGAGCTGCCCGCGCGCCTGCTCGGGCGGCGTGACGACGTACCCGAACTGCTCGCGGCGGCCGACCTCGCGCTGCTGCCGAGCAGCTGGGAGTCGCGCTCGCTGCTCGCCCAGGAGGCCCTCCACGCGCGCGTGCCGCTCGTGGCGACCGCCGTGGGCGGCATCCCCGAGCTGGTGGGCGACGCCGCCGAGCTCGTCCCCTACGGCGACGTCCGGGCGCTCGCCGACGCCGTCGTACGGCTGCTCACCGACGACGCGCGCCGTCGGGAGCTGAGGGACCTGGGCGCGGCCCAGGCGGCCTCCTGGCCCACCGAGGACGAGACGGTCACCCAGGTCCTCAGCGTCTACGACGAGCTGACGCAGCCCCTCACGTCGTACTGAGCGCCGGAGCCCCGGACGTAGTCACCGCAGCCCCGGACGTGGGCACCGGGCCCCCGGACGTGGTCAGGCCGTGCCGGTCGGCGTCCCCGGTACGTGTCTGCGGGCCCGCAGGGCCAGGCTCAGGGCCAGGACCGTCTGCGGGTCGTCGAGGTCGGTGCCCAGGAGTTCGCTGATCCGGGCGAGGCGGTTGTAGAGGGTCTGGCGGTTCAGATGGAGTTCGCGGGCGGTCTCCGCCTTGCGGCCCGCGTGGGCCAGGTACGTCTCGAGGGTGGGCAGCAGCGGCGGCTTGGAGCGCTGGTCGTGGGCGCGCAGCGGGCCGATCGCGCGGTCGACGAACGCCGCCAGGTCGGGGTGGGCCCGCAGCCGCCACAGGAGCAGGTCGATGTCCAGGCGCCGCGCGTCGTACCAGGGGCGTTCCGGCAGGCCCTGCGCCGCCGTCGCGGTCTCGGCCGCGTGCCGGAGCCCCGCCGACGCCGCCGCCCAGCCGCCCGCGACGCCCACCACCACGACCGGAGGCGGCGCGTCCGCTCGCTGCATGCCCGCCCGCTCCACCCCGGCCCGCAGGGCGGCGGCGACCCGGTCAGCGACCGTGGCGCGCTCCGCCTCGGCCCGCAGACCGAGCAGGAGCGGAACCCTTCCCTCTACGGGGCGCACGCCGAGCAGCACCGGCACGCCCACCGCCGTCAGCTCCTCCGCGACCGCGCGCGCGAGCACCGCCCAGCCGCTGCCGGACGGCGCCCCTGCGGCGGCTCCGGCCAGGCGCATCACGACCGGCAGGAGCGGGCCGCGGCCCGGTTTGAAGCCGAGCACGCGGGCCTGCGCGGGCGCGTCGTCGGCGGTGATGCGGCCCTCGGCCAGGTCGGTGAGGAAGTCGCCCCGGCCGCGCGCGGCGAGCTCCTCGTCCTGGCGCGCCTGCATCAGGACCACCGCGAGGCTGCCCGCG